>NZ_SRSC01000007.1:0-68432 GCF_004791675.1 Geomonas terrae | reverse complement strand
AGGCCGTTTCGGCTGTCAATGCTTTTTTTGTTGGCCGCTGACTCGAAAGTGTCTCGTGCGTCAGCGGAGGGTGGTTATAACAAATGCCCCCCTCCCCGTCAACGGGTTTGTTGTTAGTTTTTTCTCAACAGGCATAAGCTGTGACAATTGCAAGAGCGCTTTGACCTTGTGGACTGACAGTTGCCTGAACGACCAAGGGCGATGCTTGCGCATCGCCCTTAGCTTTACTGCTATTAGTACTGTTATCCGCGTATCTAGGCTTGGGCTGCTTTGAGGGCCTGGTCCAGGTCAGCGATTATGTCTTTCACGTCTTCTATGCCGATGGAAAGCCTGATGAAGTCGGGGCTTACTCCTGTCGCCAACTGCTCGGCCGGGCTCAATTGCTGGTGCGTGGTGGACGCCGGGTGTATGACGAGACTCTTGGCATCGCCTATATTGGCTAGATGGGACAGAAGCTTCACATTGTCGATGAACTTCATGCCTGCTTCCAGACCACCCTTGATACCGAAGCCTATGATGGCTCCCGTGCCATTGGGCAGATACTTCTTCGCGTTCACGTGATCTTTGTGGCTCGGCAACCCGGGGTAGTTGACCCAGCTCACCAGCGGATTCTGCTCAAGCCACTCGGCTACCTTCTGGGCATTCTCTACGTGACGCGCCATTCTGACGTGCAGTGTCTCAAGCCCTTGCAGGATCTGGAAGGCGTTGAACGGCGAAAGGCATGCGCCCATGTCACGCAGCAGCTCGACCCTCATCTTGATGATGTAGGAGATGTTCCCCAGTGCATCCCAAAATTTGAGACCGTGGTAGGAGGGATCAGGCTCAGTGAACTCCGGAAACTTGCCGTTGTTCCACGGGAAGGTACCGCCATCGACGACACAACCGCCGATACTCGTGCCGTGGCCACCCATGAATTTCGTCAGCGAATAAACGACTATGTCTGCACCGTGCTGCAGCGGCTTGAACACATACGGGGTCGCTGCCGTGTTGTCCACGATGTAAGGAATCCCTGCATCATGGGCAACCTTGGCGATTGCCTCGAAGTCATCCACGTTGTTCTTAGGGTTCCCGATCGCTTCGCTGTAAACAAGGCGGGTGTTCTCATCGATGGCTTTGCGGACGTTCTCCGGATCCGACGAGTCGACGAACTTTACGGTGATGCCGAGTTTAGGCAGGGTGTAGTGGAAAAGGTTGTAGGTCCCGCCATAGAGATAACTGGTAGAGATTATATTCTGCCCCGCGCTCGCTATGTTCAGCACTGCGTACGTGGTGGCAGCCTGACCGGATGCTACGGCAAGCGCTGCGACACCGCCATCCAGTTCCGCCACCCTTTTTTCGAGCACGTCGGTCGTCGGGTTCATCAGACGGGTGTAGATGTTGCCGAATTCCTTCAGCCCGAAAAGATTGGCCGCATGCTCGGAACTTTTGAACACGTACGAAGAGGTCTGATAGATCGGTACGGCGCGGGACAGGGTGGTGGGATCTACAGTCTGGCCGGCATGAAGCGCAAGGGTGTCAAATCCGAATTCTTTTTCTGACATAATGTCTCCCGTCCTTTCTGAAGCTGTTTCGTAAAGAATATAGAGTGTTTTCTCTATAACGAAACTTCACCCTCTCTGTCAATAATTTTGGAATTAAAACTCCACCATTTTAGTCTGGTAGCCGTCCATATAGCTCGGTGGCCCGCGAGAGCTTCGAAGCAAGCTTTCCGGTGAAGGCATCCGCCGGGCACCTCCAACTCCAGTTGCCTCCCGCGACACCCGGCACGTTCATCCTCCCGGTACTCGGCAGCTCGTGCAGGTCCTGCATCGGGATAATGGCGTAATCGGCCACGGAAGCGAGCGCACAGCGCACCATGTGCCACACGATGTCGGCGCCGTCCCGATCGAAGTAGGCCAGCACGTTCTTCTGCTCCTTCCCCTTCAACGATTGAAACCACCCCATGGTGGTGTCGTTGTCATGGGTGCCGGTGTAGACGACACATGAGCGAACGTGGTTGTGCGGCAGATACGGGTTTTCCGGGCCGGAACCGAAGGCGAACTGCAGTATCTTCATCCCCGGGAAACCGAACTGGTCGCGCAACGCCTCCACTTCCGGCGTTATGATGCCTAGGTCTTCCGCGATGATGGGGAGGTTCCCCAGCGCGTTTCTCAGGGCATGGAAGAGCGCCTCGCCCGGCCCCTTGACCCAACGGCCGTTGATTGCAGTCTTCTCCCACATCGGGACCTCCCAGAAGGCCTCGAAACCGCGGAAGTGGTCGATGCGCACCATGTCGTACAGTGAGAGGTCGTTACGCAGACGTGCGATCCACCAGCCGAATCCCTCCTGGGCCATACGGTCCCAGTTGTAGAGCGGGTTACCCCATAGTTGGCCGGTCTTGCTGAAGTAGTCAGGCGGTACACCGGCAACGACGATGGGAATTCCTTTCTCATCCAGGTGGAAGAGGTGCGGATTGGCCCAGACATCGGCTGAATCGTAGGCGACGAAGATGGGGAGATCCCCCACGATGGATATGCCGAGCACATTGGCGTACGTTTTGAGCTGCTTCCACTGGCGCGCGAATTGCCATTGCTGGTATTTCTGCTCGCCTATGGCACTCCCGAGCTTCTCGCTCCAAGTGGAAAGGGCTTCCGGCTCCCGCTTTGCCAGTGCATCAGGCCAATCCTTCCAGCTCACCTCTTTGAACTGTTCTTTCAGCGCCATGAAAAGTGCGTAGTCGTGCAGCCAGAAGGTCGTATCGCAGAATTGCCAGAACTCCTCTTTGCGTTTTTGCGGCGCCTCGGCAAAGAAGCGGGCCGCTGCCTCCTTGAGCCTTGCCGACTTGTACAGTTCTGCCGCCCCGTAATCGACGCGGGTCGAATCGAGTTCCGGCCTGGCCTCCCCGGGAAGCAGGTCACCCTCGCCCTCAAGGGCTTCCAGGTTTATGAGCAGAGGATTTCCGGCAAAGGCCGAGTAGCACGAATATGGAGAGTTGCCGTACGCGGTAGGACCAAGGGGAAGGATCTGCCACAGGGACTGTCCTGATTTGTGTAGAAAATCAACGAACCTTTTTGCTTCGTCACCGAAAGAGCCTATGCCGCCCGGCCCAGGCAAAGACGTCGGGTGCAACAGTATCCCGCTTTTTCTCTTCCTCGCCATCCACACCTCCATTGCATTGAATAAACGCTCAGAATCCTTCTGGAATTTGAGCAGACACTACTATGACACAATTCACCTGCAATGCAATGCTTCAAAGCCTTTACCGCACTTTCAACACATGATATAGTGCCGGCCATGGAAACTATAAAGACTGCATCGTTCGAATCTTTGATGGAGCTGGCTGTACCTGATGGTGACGGGTACATCTTCACCTTGGATGGCGAGACTTTCCGGATCAAGGACACACTCGAGATCACCGGGATTGCTACAAGGAAAGGTTACATCATCATCTATTGAGCAAGTGGCGGTGTGTGTGAAGGCCGGTTTCGGCGGCTCCGCTTCATGCATCTGCTGCGAGAATCTCGTCCACGCGTCGGCCATCGAGGGTCTCCTCGTCCAAAAGGGCCAGCGCCAGCGCGTCTAGTTTGCTGCGATTTGCCGTTACAAGCTCCATCGACTTCCCTTCAGCGGCACGAATCAATGCCGCGATCTCCTGATCGATAAGCCAGGCCATCTCTTCGGAGAAGGTCTTTTCCTCGGCCAGCTTCATCCCCAAAAACGGATGCTCCTCCCCGCGCGGGAAGGTCATCGCCCCGATCTTCTCGCTCATCCCCCATTGGCAGACCATCTTTTCGGCAAGCTCGGTCACGTGCTTCAGATCGCTCTGCGCTCCTGATGATACGTCGTGAAAAACGATGCGTTCGGCGACCCTTCCCCCCAAGGCGACGCAGAGCCGGTTCACCAGATATGCGCGCGGGTAGTGGTAACGGTCATCATCGGGGAGTTGTTGGGTGACGCCAAGTGCCCGCCCTCTGGGCAGAATGGTCACCTTGTGCACCGGATCCGTACTCGGCAGCAGCCTGGCAACGAGGGCATGCCCTGCCTCGTGGTACGCGGTGATCCTTTTTTCCTCATCGGAGATGACCATGCGCCGTTCCCCGCCCATGAGGATCTTGTCCTTCGCGCGCTCAAGCTCCTCGAGCCCGACAACCTGTTTGTTGTCCCTCGCGGCCAGAATGGCTGCCTCGTTGACGAGCCCCTCCAGGTCGGCGCCTGTCATACCTGGGGTCCCCTTCGCGATAATGGCGAGATCAACGTCCGGGGTGAGAGGCACCTTCCGGGTGTGCACCTTCAGGATCTTCTCCCGGTCGCGCCAGTCCGGACGCTCGATCACCACGTTGCGATCGAAGCGTCCGGGACGCAGCAGGGCCGGGTCGAGGACGTCGGGGCGGTTGGTGGCGGCGATGACCACGACCTCGGTGTGCGGGTCGAAACCGTCCATCTCCGACAAAAGCTGGTTCAGGGTCTGTTCCCGTTCGTCGTGCCCGCCGCCGAAGCCTGCGCCGCGGCTTCTGCCCACCGCGTCCAGCTCGTCGATGAAGATGATGCTCGGGAGCATCTTTCGTGCACCTGCGAAGAGGTCGCGCACGCGGCTCGCTCCGACGCCTACGAACATCTCGATGAAAGCCGAAGCGGATATGGAGAAGAAGGGGACCCCCGCCTCCCCCGCCACCGCCCTTGCGAGCAGGGTCTTCCCCGTCCCCGGAGGCCCGACGAGCAGCACCCCCTTGGGCACCTTCCCGCCGATCTGCTGGAACTTCCTTGGGTCCTTCAGGTACTCGACCACCTCGCGCAACTCCTGCTTCGCCTCCTCCATGCCGGCCACGTCGGCGAAGGTCACGTCGATACGCTCCGAGGTGTAAGCCTTCGCTCCGGAGCGGGCGAAGCCTCCCATCATGCCGGTAGGCCCCTGTTTCCGCATCCCCCTCATGACGAAAAGCCAGACCCCGATGATGATCGCCCAGGGGAGCAGGTATAGAACTATGGAACCGAAGGCGGAACTTTCGGTAGATACGACGTTCACGTCGACCCGCCGCGCGCTAAGCTCGGGCAGCAGGCTCGGGTCCTCCATTGAAGGGAGGGTGGTACTGAAGGCCGCGGCACTGACCATCTTCCCCTTTTCCTCGACCGCGGTAGCCGGGACCGAGATGGGAGTACGGAACTGTCCCTTCGCGCTCCTCCCCCTGAGGGTGAGGTTCTTCACGTTGTTGGCGGAGAGTTCCTGCCTGAACCTGCTGTAGGTGATCTCGACCCCGCGCTCTGCCGTCTGCTTCACCATCGCCCCGTAAAAGAGGTCAAGCAAGAGCACGAACAGTGCGGTGATCAGCAGCGGTCTCCAAAAGGACTGGGCCATGACCGGCTCCTGTACTCAGGGGGTAAAACGGCACCAGGGTATTCTAGCCAAGACAACAAGCATTACAAGTTTTTAATCTTTTAGCGTGGTGTGGCGAAAGGAGGAAGGGGGGTGTGTGACGGGGGTGGAACATGCCGGGCGTTGCCGGCTCAGTGCTCCAGGCGGTAGCTGCCGAAGCCGAACGGGGCCCCTTTGCCGAGGTGGGTGGCAACGCCAAGCTGCAGGAGAAGATGGAAGGGCTCGAGGTCGCCCTGAAACCGCGACACCCCAACGATACCGGCGGGACGGCCGTTCCACGAGACGAAGCGGCAGTCAGACGCAAGGGTGCGGACGTCTTCGCTGCACCGGGAAAGCCACCGGTAGTCGAGATCGGGCTCGGCCCCCTCGTAGTGATAGGCAAGGGAGGAGATCCTGCGCATGAGCGAGCGGGCGAGATGCGCGAAGGTGTAGTTTTTTAGCAGACGGCCGTCCTGAACTAGCTTTAGCGGCGTCAGGAAGCGAAGGGAGAGCGTCTCGGTCGACAGCGGCCCGGCCATGTCCGGGTCGAGCGAGCCAAGTAGCGGCAGTTCGGGGTGATCCTGCCCCGCGACCACGCTTCGCGCCCCGCCCGGAGACTCGGCTTGCACCGCGGTCACGGTCCCGCGTCTGGCCTCGATGAGAAAGCGCACCGCGGCAAGGTAGACGGCAAAATGCTGCACCGCACTCCCCACAAGCGTCAGGGTCAGCTCGCAGGCAGCACCCGCATTGGGGAGGGGTGGCAAAACGGGAAACCGGAAGATGAAAGGAAGCGGCGGCTTCTGATGGCGTCGCACCGCCTCCGGGTCCTTCGCTATCTGCTGGCCGAAGGTGGCCGGGAAGGCGCAGCGCGCAAGGGCGGTACACCCCTGACAGTCGCCCCTTTTGCAGGAGAGGGCCCTGCGGAAGGCGTCTTCAAACTCGGTACGGCCGACGAAAAAGGCGTAGGGATCGGAGACGTCGTCCCTGAGGGCGAAGCTGAACCAGAGTCTCGCGTAGTGCAGTTCCAAGCGTGCCCCTACCCTTCCGTCACGAGCCTGCGCTCGAGATGTTCCCGCACCTGCGCCAGGACCTCACGGACCGGACGTTCATCCGGGAGCATGGCGGCAAAGCGGTCCAGGATGCCGCGCTCCCTGATCAGCCGCAGCGCCTTCAGGTAGTTGATGTCGTAGATCCAGGAGACCTGCAGCAGCTTGAAATCGTTGAGACTCTTCAGGGTTGAGAGATGGACCATGCGCCCGGCGGCGACGGCGGCAAGCGGTTCGGGGGAGCAGCCTGGCAGATCGGGAAAGCCGAGTCCCGCTGCCGAGGCGCGCTCCGATTCGGGGGCGTCGAAATATCCCTCGAAGATGCCCCAGATATCAAGCTTGTCGGCGTCACGCAGAAGCCTCAGCAGGGCGTCGGTCTCGGGATGAAGCCCCGTTGGGACATGAAAGGCGTTGTGCATGCGTACCGCGGTATCGACGCGGGAGAACTCTTCACCGGAAAGGAAATGCAGCGGTGCGTGCCGCGTCATGATCTGCGCGGAGAGGTGGGCGTGGTTCAGCGATTCGCTGTCCTTGAAGGTGCCGTAGTCACGGTACTGCGGGAAGCGCCCTAGGTCGTGGCACAGGGCGGCCACTTCGGCAAGAACCAGGAAACGCTGGGGCATCCCTTGCGCCACGATGAGCGCATCGCGGCAGACGTTGCTGGTGTGCTGCTGTTTCAGGTCGTAGTTACGCTGCACCGCCGGATCGTCGGTGCGAAAGGAGTCGCAGTAGGAGGTGAACCAGTCGCGCAGTGGCGAGAGGTCCGGAAGTGCCACTTCATCATTCATCGTGCATCTTCTTGACGACGTACTCCGAGAACTCCGCCATGACCTTCGATTCGTCCCCACCCTGGTAGGAGATGATGCTGCGCAGGTGGGCAAAGGATTCGACGTCCATCTTATCGAAGGCACAGCCGATGCCGCCGGGAACGAGGCGGGCAACCGTCCCCTTCACGTTGATGACGATCGGCTCGGCGGCCGAGGATAGATAGATGGTGACCTCAACTGGAGAACCGACCGGAATCTGTTCCTCGGTCTCCATATAAAGGCCGTGTAGGCTGATGTCGGTCACATCGCCCTTTATGGCCACGCCTTCCGCCTGCAACAGCGCAGAAACCCTGAAATCAACCCGCGAGAAGTTACGCCTGTCGTTCATCATGTTCCCCTTTCGGACAGCCGGCGGAAAAAGGGGGCACGTGGCCCCCTCTTTTTTTGCCTGCTGCATGCTGCTAGTCCTCGAAGTTCCCTTCGGGCCCCTTGTCACGGGAGAGCCCCTTAGCCTGCTTGGGAAGCTGCTCCTTGGTCCACTCCGCCGGGTTCTCGATGCGCTTTCCTTTCGGGCCGAGATCGTAGGAACCGGCCTTGACGATGGCTTCGATGGCGAGCGGAGCGGTGTCGGCCGAATTGAAGACGTTGGTGATGAGGTTGTAGGCGAAGTCCTCAACCCTCTTGCACATCCGCTCGCGCACTTCCTTCGTCTGAGCCAGGAGCTTGTTCTCGAACTGGAGGTTCAGGTTCTTGTAATCACCCTTCTTCCACCCCTTGGAATCGGCGAAGGCGACCATCTCAGCCCAGAGCTCCTCGCTCATCCCCTCGCCCTTCACCTTGATGAAGTTGCCGTTCGCGTCGAGGTTGGCGTTGCCGTACTCGTTCACCTCGAGCCCCCAGGAGATGAACTGCAGCGCGGTGGCCACGTTCGCCTTGGTGGTGCGGGTGTTCTGTGCAATCTGGCGCAGCCTCTCGTAGCTGTTTCCAGAGGTGCCGTGCTGGGCGCCGTTCACGCCGTATGCCTTGATCGCCTCGTGGATCTCGGCGGTGAGCTCAACCTGGATGCCGGCGTCAGAGGCTTCGATGCCGTGCGTGGTGCCGTTGTTGAGGGCGATCCAGTCCGGGAAGATGTCATGCGCGTTCAGGCCGCGGATCAGGAAAAGCGCCTCGGGGACGGTGGAGAGCCCCTCCTTGCCCTTGATCTCGCCGACCTCGGTCTCGAGACCGGCCCAAGCCGGGATCACGCTGTTCAGCTCGAGGTTGGCGAGGAGGTTCTCCTCGTCCGGCAGGTGGGACGCGTCGATGGCGATGGAGGTGATGCCGGCGTCGAACATGCTCGGGATCTCGACCTTGGCGGACTTCACGTCCCCCTCGCCCTTGATGCCGTAATGGTCGGCGTGGATGGCAACCGGAATGGTGATGCCAAGCTCGTTGGCTACGGCGTCGACCTGGCGCGCCATGTTCCAGTAGTTGACCGGGCAGTAGGCCTTTTGCCCACCTTCGCTCTTGGCAATCTCGATGAGGACGGCAGCGTTGGCCCTCTGGGCCGCGGCGAGCACGCCGCGGATGACGAAGTGGTTGCGGCCGTTGGCGGCCAGGGCCAGGGCGTGTCCCTTGGCGTTCATGGCGCGGTCGATGACCTTGCCGCTTACGAGCAGTGCTTTGGAGTTAGGGAAGAGTTTCGCTACGTTGGGGGGGCGCCCGACTTCAAGCGCTTTGACGAAATCTGAAGATAATGCAGTCATATCTCCTCCTTTTGGTGGGAATAGCAATTCATGGCAAAAAGCCGCTTCCTTATAGCATCTTAATCATGCAAAGGCAAGAGCCTTCGCTACCGATCCAGGATGAACTCGGTGGACCCTCCTCCGCGGAACTGGGCACTCCCCAGGTACTCGCCACTCCAGTAGAGTGAGGCTTCGCCCGGAGGGAGGCCGGACTCGACTGCGGCGAAAGTGAAGCGTGCCGGAAGCCTGTCCCCGGTGGCGGCGATGACGGCTAGCGGGTAACGGGCGAGGACCGGGAAATCGCCCCGCACCGTTTCCGCGCTCATCGGTTGCGCCGCGCTGCCGCGCGACACGAAGCACTGCACCCCCTTATCGCGCGGCGGAAGCTTCGCGTGCAGCAAAAGCTCGCCGCGCCCCTCACCGGAGAGGCGAAGGTCGTAGCTCGGAGTCCAGCGCTCATCGCGCATCAGGTAGGAGACCCGCGCCCTGCTCCCGGTCACCCAGATGCGCGCCGAGGCCACCCCCTTGCCGGCGGTCGCGATCTCCCGCTCCACGGCGTCGAGGGCCGAGCGGCATTTGCGCTTGCTGCGCAGTACCGCCTCCATCTGGCTCAAGGCGAAGTCGGTACCCTGCTGCAGGGCGGCGACCGGATCGGGGTTAGTCTTGGTCCTGCGCGGCGCCTTGCCGCTTTGCGACTTGGCCGCTGCGCTGAAGATCTCCTCGCGCCGGTCAAGCGCGGCCATCCGGTCGAGCAGTTCACCCCGGCGCTCCTTGAGCCGCGCCAGTTCGCCGGAGCGGCGCCGGTCCTGTTCGGCCGGCACCAGTTCTACCCGCAGCACCGTCCCACCGGGGGCCTTCACCCTGAGCGAGCCGGGGGCAAAGCTCTCGGGAAGAGGTAGCTCCGCGTAGCCGCCGGGGGCACCCACTTCCTGCTCCACCCGGGCTCCGTCGGTGAAGTAAGTGACGCTCTTCGTCCCGGCGCACGCCTGCCGGCAGAGCAGGGACGAAAGAAGGAGAACGGCGAGCGGGAGAAGGCGCATGCGGCACCTCGCTGACGGCTTGGGATGAAAAGACAGAGGACAACTTTACAGTCCCCATCGAGCCATTGCAAGGAGCCGCGCCGCTTACTTCTCTACATCCAGAAGCTCCACTTCAAAGACCAGGGTCGCGTTGGGGGGAATCACCCCGCCGGCGCCGTTCGCCCCGTAGCCAAGTTGCGGCGGGACGACGAGCTTCCTCTTGCCGCCGACCTTCATGGACATCACCCCTTCGTCCCACCCGGGGATCACCTCGCCCGCGCCGATCCGGAAGACGAAGGGCTGGCCGCGGTCGAGCGAGCTGTCGAACTTGGTGCCGTTCTCGAGTGTCCCGGTGTAATGGACGGTGACGCTCTTGCCCGAGGTGGGCGACGCGCCGGTCCCCACCACGAGATCGGTGTAGGAAAGGCCGGAAGCGGTGGTCACCGCACCGGCTGCACTTTTCTTTTCTGTCTTTTCGGCTGCCGCCGGCTTGGTCGGTTCCTTCTGGGAGCAGGCGGGTATGGCCACCGCCGCCATGAGCAGCAGCAGCACGAGGAACTTCTCAACGTTACGCATCAATCTCCTCCGTCAGGTGTGATTAATCGTTTTAATCCAGCAGGTGGACAAAGAGTCCGCTTCTGAGCTTCGGTTCGAACCAGGTAGACTTCGGCGGCATGATCTTGTCCTCGTCCGCGAGCGACATGAGCTCCTCGATCGAGGTCGGGAACAGGGAGAAAGCGACCATGTACTCGCCGGAGTTCACCACCCGCTCCAGCTCCTCGACGCCGCGGATCCCGCCCACGAAGTGGATGCGCTGGTCGGTGCGCGGGTTGCGCACGCCCAAAACCGGGCTCAAGAGGTTGTCCTGCAGGATGGATACGTCCATGGAGGCGACGGGATCGTTTTCCGGGAAGGAGTCCTCGCGCGGGACGAGCACGTACCATTTCCCCCCCAGGTACATGCCGAACTGGTGCCGCTCGCCGGGCTGCACCGCGCCGGAGACCGGGGTCGCCTCGAAGCGTTCGCCGACGCGCGCCATGAACTCGGCGAAGCTGCGGCCGTTCAGGTCCTTCACCACCCGGTTGTAGGGCATGATGGTCATCTCGTTGTCCGGGAAGATGACGGTGAGGAAGAAGTTGTACTCCTCGCTGCCGGTGTGGTTCTGGTTGGCGTCCTTTCTCAGGTCGCGCACCCGGCTCGCCGCGGCGCTGCGGTGGTGGCCGTCGGCAACGTAGAGGGTCGGGATCGCGGCGAAGCTTGCGGTCAGGGAGTCGATGAGCGCCTGGTCCGCGATGTCCCACAGGGTATGGGAGACGCCGTCGTCGGTGGTGAAGTCGTAAAGCGGCTCACCCTTGGTTACCTGGTCGATGGTCGCGGTGATGGCCGGGGCGTTGCGGTAGGTGTAGAAGACCGGCTCGTCGTTCGCGTTCAGCGCGTCGATATGCTTTACGCGGTCCTCCTCCTTGTCCGCCCTGGTCAGTTCGTGCTTCTTGATGGTGCCGCTTTGGTAGTCGTCGACCCCGGCGCAGACCACGAGGCCGGTCTGGGTGATGTTGCCCATCTTCTGGCGGTACACGTAGTAGCGCTCGGTGTCGTCCTGCAGCAGCACCCCTTCCTTCATGAACTTCGCGAGGTTCTCGCGTCCCTGCACGTAGACCGGGTCCGAGTGCACGTCGATATCTTCCGGGAGATCGATCTCCGGGCGGGAGATGTGCAGAAAGCTCGCCGGATTGCCGGCCGCCATCGCCATGGCCTCCTGCGTGTTCATCACGTCATAGGGAAGAGCGGCGACCTTCTCCGCCAGGTCCTTCTTGGGGCGCACCGCCTTGAACGGCTTGATAAATGCCATAACTGCTCCTGTCTTTTAATTCTCGTTCTACAATCTATGTTCTAGGTTCTATGTTCTACGTTCTAGGTTGTCTCTGTTTCAGGTACCGCACTCTCATCGGCTTGAAACGGCGTCGGCTTAAAAGTATCGCTTCGCGCCGACGAACCTCTTCTGAAAGTAGGATTCGTCCATGGAGCTCACCTTGATGTCGTCGCCGCGACGCGGGGCGTGCACGAAACGGCGGTTGCCGACGAAGATGCCCACGTGGTTGATCTCGTCCGGGGAGCCCCCGAAGAAAACCAGGTCGCCGTCCTTCAACTCCTCGCGCCCGACGGCGTCACCCACCCGGTACTGCTCGCGCGAGGTGCGCGGGATGTTGACGCCGCACAGGTTGTAGACGGCGCGCACGAAGCCGCTGCAGTCCATGCCGTCCACCACGGTGTCCCCGCCCCAACGGTACGGGATACCGACGAAACGCTCGGCGGTCCGGGCGGCGATCCCGCCCATGTCGCTGCGGTCGCGCTTCACCGGCTCTTCCTTCTTCTTCGCGGGCTTCGCCGGCTTGGTGATCGAGGGGGACGGCGCCTTTTCGATCACGGTCTCGCGCAGCGCGGCGCTGCGCTCGGGTTGTGGCGCGGCGATGAAGTAGGAGCCGATGGTCCTCTCCTTCACGAGCTTCTGCGCCGCCTTGCGCGCATCGTCGCGACGGGGGAAGTCCCCGAAGCGCACGGCGTAGATGCCGTTTTCCCTTTTGAAGTAGAAGGCCTCGATGCCCTGTTCCTGGAGTTTTTTGGTCAGCCGCTCGGCGTTTCTCACGTCGGAGAAGGCGCCCACCTGGATGGCGAAGCCAACGCTCGTGAGCCCCGCACGCTGGGCGGCGCAGCCGGTGGCCGCGGGGGCCAGCAGCAATAGATATATGACTAAAAGTCTTACCGTCTTAAGCATTATCGTTCCTTGTCAGGGCTCCCGCCCCGGAAACCCGCCCCTAGATGTCGCTCGTCTCGCGGCGCACGCCCATGAGGTAGGGGACCACGAAGTCGTCCAGAGCGCCGTCCAGCACGTTGTCGGGGTTGCCGCTCTCTACGCCGGTGCGCAGGTCCTTCACCATCTTGTAGGGATGCAGCACGTAGGAGCGGATCTGGCTACCCCAGCCGATTTCCTTCTTCTCACCGGCAATATCGGCCGCCTTGGCCTCGCGCTCCCTGAGTTCCAACTCGTAGAGCTTGGAGCGGAGCACCTTCATCGCGGTCGCCTTGTTCATGTGCTGGCTCCGCTCGCTCTGGCAGGCCACCACGGTGCCGGTGGGGAGGTGGGTGATCCTGATCGCGGAGTCGGTGGTGTTGACGTGCTGACCGCCGGCCCCCGAGGAGCGGTAGGTGTCGACCCTCAGGTCGCTCTCCGATATCTTGATGTCGATGTCCTCTTCCTCCAGGATCGGGAAGACGAACACGGAGGCGAACGAGGTGTGACGCCGGGCGGAGCTGTCAAAGGGCGATATGCGCACCAGGCGGTGGATCCCCGCCTCCGCCTTCAGGTACCCGTAGGCGAACTCGCCGGTCGCCGCGAAGGTAACCCCCTTGACCCCGGCCCCATCCCCTTCCTGGTAGTCGGTGATCTCGGTCTTCCACCCCTTCTTCTCGCAGTAACGCAGGTACATGCGCAGGAGCATCTCGGCCCAGTCCTGCGACTCCGTCCCGCCTGCACCGGAGTTGATGGAAACGAAGGCGCCCGAGGCGTCGTGCGGCCCGGAGAGCATGCGACGGAATTCCGCCTGGCTCACCCCGGTCTCCAGTTGCGCGTTCATGGCGCGCACCTCGGCAAGGGTCGCCTCGTCCTCTTCCTCGCTCCCCAGCTCGATCAGTTCCTTGATGTCGCCGGCCTGCCGCTCGAGCGATTCCCAGGTGGTGACGTCCTTCTCCATGGCCATCCTGGCCTTGAGGACCTTCTGGGCATTCTCGGCGTCGTTCCAAAAATCGGGGCGGGCGGTCACCTCCTCGAGCTCCTGCATCCGCTCCCTCTTGTCATCTACGTCAAAGAGACCCCCGGAGGTTGTTGATACGCTCCACGAGCTCTTCTATCTTGGCTATTTCTTCTCTGAACATCGGTACGGCTCCTCATGTCGCATCGCCTTCAGGCGATATTGGTTGTTGTCAAAAATCAGTCCCGCCCTCTACGACGGTAGCATGCGACCGCCATCCCCGCGCTCCCGGAGAGACAAAGCAGCGCGAAGAGATCGCCGAAACGGGTATAGAAGGTCCCCCGCGCGCCGGTGCGGATCTCCCCGGCCAGGGTTCCCTCCTGGAACAGCGGCGTCACCCCACGGATGTGCCCCTTGCTGTCGATCACCGCGCTGATCCCGGTGTTGGCGGCACGCACCAGGGGGACCCGGTTCTCCACGGCCCGGAACACGGTCATGGAGAGATGCTGGTACGGTGCCGAAGTGCGCCCGAACCAGGCATCGTTGGTGATGTTCACCAGGAGCCCGCCACCCTGCGCGACGTAGGCACGGGCGATTTCAGGGAAGATCCCCTCGAAGCAGACGAGCACGCCGAGCTTTCCCGCGGAAGAGGCGAGCACCTGGCCACTTTTGCCCGGAGAGAAATCGCCGATCCCGGTAACCAGCTTGTTCACGAACGGCAAAAGCGGAGCAAGCGGCACGTACTCGCCGAAGGGGACCAGGTGCACCTTGTCGCTTCGTCCGGCCACGACACCCTGTTCGGTGACGAGAAAGGCGCTGTTCAGATAGCGCACCTTCCCCCCCTCCTCTTCAAAGGCGGGGCTTCCCACCACGATAGGGCTCTTCAGTTCCCTGGCGAGTTTCTTGAGCCGCTCCGCATAGGCGGGCTCCTGCTGCAGGAAAAACGGCAGGGCGCTCTCGGGCCAGATCACGAGCGTCCCGGGTTCGCGGCACCCCTCGCGGGTCAGCCGCTCGTAGGTCTTCACGGTGGCGTCCTGCCAGGCCGGGGACCACTTGACGTCCTGCGGGATGTTCCCCTGCACCATGAGCACCCGCTGCGTCACACCTTTATCGGCACGGGTGAGCCGGGCGACGCCGTACACCATGGTGGCGGCAAGAAGCAGCAGCAGCATGATGAGCGCGCGCACCGGGTAGGGCTTTTTATGCCGCATGGAACCCCAGATCCGGTAAAAGACCACGTTGGCGAAGGCGACCAGGAAGCTCACCCCGTACACGCCGGTCAGGTCGCTGATCTGGATGAGCGGCAGGGTGCGGTATTGCGAGTACCCGAGGTTCGCCCACGGAAAACCGGTGAACGCATAGGAGCGGACCGCCTCCCCCGTGACCCACAGAAGCGGAAAGGAGCAAAGAAGCGGGATGCCGTTCTCCTCGCAGCGCCGCACCATCCACATGACCGCAGCCGGGTAGAGCGCAAGGTAGCCTGCGAGCAGGAGAAAGAGCGTGCCGCTCACGCTCCAGTGCAGCTTGCCGTACCCCATCATCACCACGTTCAGCCAGTACAGAAGCGCCGTGTAAGCGGCGCTGCCGGCGACGAACCCGAGCCGGAACCCGGTCCTTTGGGAGACGCCGTCGGCGGCGACAAACAGCGGCACGAAGGCGATCCACGCCAGCACCGAAATGCCGGGAAGCGGAAAGGAAACCGCGAGCAGCGCACCCGAGCAAAGCGCCAGCAGATAGCGCCCCGCGGTCGTCGCGCCGGGGTTCACCGTAATGCCGGTCACGACTCCTCGGACTCCCGTTCCAGCTCTTCTTTACGGGCGATGTGCACCTTCGCGATGCGGCGTTCGTCCGCTTCGAGCACGGTGAGGATCAGGGTCTCGCTCTCGATCACCTCGCCCGCCAGCGGGATGCGGCCGGTCAGGTGGAAGATGAGCCCCCCCACCGTCTCGAAGTTGTCCTTCTCGATGGAGACGTGAAAGTGCTCCTCCACCTCCTCGATGGTGAGCCTGCCGTCGGCGACGATGGAGCCGTCCCCCTGCACCGAGAGGCGCTCGGTCTCGAGGTCGTACTCGTCCTGGATGTCCCCCACGATCTCCTCGAGCAGGTCTTCGATGGTGACGAGCCCCGCGGTGCCGCCGTACTCGTCGATGACCACCGCCATGTGGACGCGCCGCTTCTTGAAGTCGTGCAGCAGCTCCTCCAGGTTCTTGGTCTCCGGGACGAAGAAGGGGGCACGGATCAGCTTCCGCAGTTCGATGGCGTCGTCCGGCTCGCCCCAGTACCTCAGGAGGTCCTTCGCATAGATGAGGCCGATGACGTTGTCGATGGTCCCTTCGTAGACCGGCAGGCGCGAGTGGCCGGAGGCGATGATCGATTTCAGCACCTCGCTCACCTCGTCCTGGATGGAAACGCAGGACATCTCCATGCGCGGCAGCATGATCTCGCGCACCATCGAGTCACCCAGGGTGAGGATGGAGCGGATCATCGCGTTCTCCTCCTGGTTGATGACCCCTTCTTCCTCGCCGGCGTCCATGATCTCCTGGATCTCGACCCCGGTGACCCTCTTTTTGCCGTACAAGAGCCGGGTCAGGGATTCGATGAGCCCCTGTCCCTTGCGTCCGCTACCTTCTTCCAAGGATGTTTCTCCTTACTGTTGCTGCGTTGTCGGTCAAGACTTTCACCCGAAGGCGCGGAACAGCAGATGCACTGCCACGGTGATCGCCACCCCGACGAGCCCACCCGCCACGACTTCCCTGGGACGGTGGATCCTCAAAAGAAGACGCGAGTGGCTCACCATGGCGGCGAGGATGAAACAAAAAACCGCTATGAGCGGGTCCTGGGTGTGCAGCGCGACCGAGGTGGCGATGCAAAAGCCGACCGCCGAGTGCCCGCTCACGCCACCCCCCTCGAGCGGGGTCCCGGTGCCGCCGCGCGCCTTCATGATCACCACGACGATGAGCACGAGGACCACCGAAACCACCATCCCCGTCTCCGATTCGGTACCGATCATCTCGAGCCCCGCTTTCTGCCAGGGAAGCACGTACCTGGCGAGCACCAGGTACCCCATGATGGCGGTGCCGAAGGCCGCCACGAGCACGGCGCCCGCGGCGACGTCTTTGGCGAGCTTTGCCAGCGGGTGGTACCCGGGCGAAATCATGTCCACCACGATTTCGACCGCCGTGTTCATGAGTTCGGCGAAGAGGACGAAGCTGACCGCCAGGGCGAGCAGCATGAACTCCATGGAGGAGACCCGCAGCAAAAGGGTGGTGAAGAGCACGGCGAGCGCCGCCAGGAAGTGGTAGCGCATGTGCTTTTGCGTGCGCGTCGCGTGGAGTATCCCCTCGATCGCGCAGTTCACCGAGTCGATGAAGCGGGTCGGCTTCATGCTACCGTTTTCCCAGGCTAGACAAGCCCTTCCTCGACGAGCAGGGCGAAGATCTCACGCTCTTTCGCCTCCATGCGCGCGGCCTCGGCCTCACCGCTTCTTTCGTGGTCGTATCCGGTGATGTGCAGGATGCCGTGCATAAGCAGGAAGTACAGGCGGCCCAGAAAAGTGTCGCCGGACTCCTCGGCCTCGCGCGCCGCGGTGTCCACGGAGATCACCACGTCCCCCAGCACCTCCGGGTTGATGGCCCCGAACTCCCCTTCCTGCATGGCAAAGGAGATCACGTTGGTCGCCTTGTCACGCCCCAGGTACTCACGGTTCAGGACCCGGATGGCCCGGTCCCCGACGATGCTCACCGAGAGTTCCGCCTCAGGACATCCCAAGACGTCTAAGATCCTCTGTGCCACCCTTCGCAGGTCCGTCTTCACGACCGGCATCCGCCTTTGGCGGTTCGCTATCGATATCTTCTTGCTTCCTGGCAATCGTCTTCTCCTTGTAGGCGGGCTCGGGGTAATCGATACGCTGATGGTAGATTCCCACGAGTATCTGGTTGAAGCTCTTGGCTATCTCGTGCAGGTTTTTGAGCGTCAGTTCGCACTCGTCCAACTGCCCGTCGATGAAGATGTTGTTGATGATCTTCTGCACGAGCCCCTGGATCCTCGCCGGTGTCGGATCGGCAAGCGTGCGCGAGGCGGCCTCGACGCAGTCCGCCAAGAGCACGAGCCCCGCCTCCCTGGTCTGCGGTTTGGGCCCCGGGTAACGGAAGTCGCGTTCCTCCACAGGGGGGGTACCCGGCGTCTCCAGCCCCTTCGCCTTCAGATAGAAGTAGTTGATAAGCGAGGTGCCGTGGGACTGACGGATGATCTCGATGATCGGCTGCCCCAGGCGGTGCTCCTTGGCGAGCTCCACGCCGTCCTTCATGTGCGAGATCAGGATGAGTGCACTCATGCTCGGAGAGAGCTTGTCGTGGCGGTTCTCCCCATCGTGGATGTTCTCGATGAAGTACTGCGGCTTCTTCAACTTGCCGACGTCGTGGTAGTAGGCGGCGACGCGGGCTAGCAGCGGGTTCGCGTTGATCACCTCGGCGCCGGCCTCGACCATGTTGCCGACCAGGACGCTGTGGTGGTAGGTCCCGGGGGCCCGGATCATCAGCTCGCGCAACAGCGGCGAGTTGAGGTTCGCAAGCTCCAAAAGCTTTACGTCGGTGGTGTACTGGAACAGCGCCTCGATGAGCGGAATCATGCCGGACACGTAGGCCGCGTTGATGATGCCGCCTAAAAAGGCGAAGACGATGCCGTAAACCGGTTGCAGCGAGATCGGGCTGTCGTTGTAGACGTGGAAACAGAAGGCGAGCGCCATGTTCACCGCGCTGACCTTGAGACCCGCGCTGTAGATGGTCCCCCGGTCCTTGCACTGGCGCACGCCGTGAGCGCCGACGATGCCCCCCAGAAGTGCGTAGACGACGACCTGGAGCGAGTTGTTCAGCATGATCCCGGTCAGGGGCGCTGTGATGGCGCAGTAGACCAGGGCGACCTCGGAGTTCAGGATGATCCTGACGACGATGGCGGAGGCCGCGAAGGGGAAAAGGTAGAAGTAGTTCGCCGTGTCGATGGAAGGGAAGAGCCCCCCCATGGCGGTGGAAACGGTGGAGACCAGCTTCAGCACCCCGAAGTTCACCACGGTGAGAAGGGACAGTAGCAGGATGTCCTTGTTGCTCGGGTTGAATTTCCTGATGTTCTTGCGACCGAAGCGGAAGGGGGCGTAACAGAGCACCAGGATGAGCCCGAAGATGCCGAGGCCGGTGAGGATCGGGGCGCTGTTGCGCGCACTGAAGACCCGCTCCAGCTTCATGGCCTGCTCTGAGGTGACCCGCTCACCGACACGGACCAGCATCTCGCCCCGCTTCATCTTAAAGAGGACAGGACGCACCGCTGCGCGCGCCTGGCTCTTCTTCTCGTCGGTGCCGTTGCGGTCGAAGGTGAGGTTCGGGGCGATCATGCGCAGCGCGAGCCCCTTCAGGGTCTCGAGGTCACGGGGAGCAGCACCCTGGGTAAGGGTCAGCTCTAAAAAGGCGCGGCGCGCCCCGGCGAGATCGAGGCTGGCGGAGTAGTCCCCTCCCGCCACGTCCTGCTTGGTCGTCTCGTCCACCACCACGATGCCGTGGCGCAGGTCCGCGGCGAAGTGCCCCCTGTCCGCCACGATGCGCTGCCGGTACAAGGGGGCTAGCTGCCGCCCGAGGTCGGAGAGGAAGGCACGCTGCTGCCTCACCCGCGAGAGCGCGGCCAGCTCCTGCGCAGAGACGTCCACGCCGACCGCCGCGATCACCGCCTTGCGCCTCGCCTCGCCGTGCAGGGTGGCGTCGTCCATCAGCTCGAGGGCGTCCTCCAGGCGGCGCACCAGGTCGATGTTGCCGTTGGGTGCGAGCGTATAGACGAAGGGGGCGGCAGCCTCGGCCTCGGCACGCTTCTTCTCGGTGAGGAGCAGGTCCTCGATGAGGTAGTCCTGCGTGGCGCGGATGTCGGAGGTCGCAATATCCCCCTCCCGGTAGTGCACCGAGAGGAACTGCGGGCTCGGGATGATGAACAGGGTGAGGAATAAGGCGGTGAGGAAGAGCATGATGAAGCGGCTGCGCTTCTCATAACGGTCGCAGGAGAAACCTTGGGCGACCGCTTCCATCCAGCTGTCACACAACCGGATCAGCGAGCTCTTCTGATTTGTCTGTTTATCGCCGCTTTCAGTGGGCATTATTTCAATGGTTCCCGTGTCGTAAGGACAGAGACTGCAAGGCTAGCAGCAAGGGCACAATATATCCCTTTTATTCGATTACTGTCAATCTAAACGAAAACTCGGGAACCGCTGTCACGACGGCAAGTTAGCAAATTTTTACAAAAGTTCCTTCCCTTTGAGGCACGTTATGTTATATAACGGAACTCCATTAAGACGGGCGGTGCCGCCCGTTCACAATCCAAAATCCATTGCAGGGAGGGGAGAGATGAGCCAGATAACCGACGTTTACGCCAGAGAAATCCTTGATTCCAGGGGAAACCCGACACTCGAGGTCGAAGTGTTCCTGGATTCCGGTGCCATGGGTAGAGCAGCGGTTCCTTCAGGCGCATCTACCGGCGAGCGCGAGGCCCTTGAGCTGCGCGACGGCGACAAGGGGCGCTATCTCGGCAAGGGCGTTGAGAAGGCCGTCTCCAACGTCAACGACATCATCGCCGACGAGATCACCGGCATGGACGCCACCGACCAGGTAGGTATCGACAAGAAGATGCTCGAACTCGACGGTACCGAGTTCAAGAGCCGTCTGGGCGCCAACGCGATCCTCGGCGTCTCGCTCGCCGTGGCCAAGGCCGCAGCCGACGAGGTCGGTCTGCCGCTGTACCAGTACATCGGCGGCGCCAACGCCAAGGAACTGCCGCTGCCCATGATGAACATCATCAACGGCGGCGCGCATGCCGACAACAACGTCGACATCCAGGAATTCATGATCATGCCGGCGGGTGCGAAGAGCTTCAAGGAGGCGCTCCGCATGGGCGCCGAGATCTTCCACGCCCTCAAGTCGGTCCTGAAGGGTAAGGGCTACAACACCGCGGTGGGGGACGAGGGTGGCTTCGCGCCGAACCTCAAATCCAACGAGGAGGCGCTCCAGGTGATCATGGAGGCCATCGTGAAGGCGGGCTACAAGCCGGGTGAGGAAGTCGTCCTCGCCCTCGACGTCGCCTCTTCCGAGCTCTTCGAAAACGGGGTGTACACCCTGGAGAACGAGGCGGAGTCGAAGAAGACCGCCGACCAGATGGTCGACTTCTACGAGAACCTCGTCAACAAGTACCCGATCATCTCCATCGAGGACGGCATGGCCGAAAACGACTGGGACGGCTGGAAGAAACTCACCGACCGCCTCGGCAAGCGCATCCAGATCGTGGGCGACGACCTCTTCGTGACCAACCCCTCCATCCTTAAAGAAGGGATCAAGAAGGGGATCGCGAACTCCATCCTGATCAAGCTGAACCAGATCGGCACCCTGACCGAAACCCTCGACGCCATCGAGATGGCCAAGCGTGCCGGTTACACCTGCGTCATCTCGCACCGCTCCGGCGAGACCGAGGACGTGACCCTCGCCGACCTTTCCGTCGCGGTCAACGCCGGCCAGATCAAGACCGGTTCGCTCTGCCGCACCGACCGCGTCGCCAAGTACAACCAGCTCCTGAGGATCGAGGACGAACTCGACGAGGTCGCCATCTTCAGGGGACACGAGGTGTTCTACAACGTGAAGAAGTAGGGGCTGATCGCTCCCGCACCTTCCGGTAACATCGAGGGCGCACCCACCGGGGTGCGCCCTTTTTCTTTGCCCCTCCCCCTCCCCCTCCCCCGGATTCCCTTGCGCCTTCTTCCTCATGAAGGTATACTCCGTCCCATGTTAACCTACCAGATAGCGGCCAAAGACCACTTGCGGCGCGTGGACAGCTTCATGCGGAACCTGCTCCCAAGCGCCCAGTCCTCCTACATCAAGAAGCTCATCGCCTCCGGGCACCTGAAGCTAAACGGCGCTCCAGCCGACCCCGGCGAGCTGCTCCGTCTGGGCGACCAGATCACCATCAAGGAGAGCTCGAAGACGACCGCGCTTCTCGCCCGCCTCACCCCGGAGCTCGACATCCTCTTCGAAGACACCTGGATCCTCTGCCTTAACAAACCCGCCGGGATCGCCGTGCATCGCACCGAAGACCCGGAGGAGATCACCCTGGTCGATCTCGCCGAGGCCCTGCTCCAAAAGCGGGACGGCTCCGGAAAGCTCAGGCCGGTCAACCGGCTCGACAAGGGGACCTCCGGCGCGATCATCCTCGCGAAGAGCGCGGTCGCCGCCGGCATGTTCGGCAAGATGATCCAGGAGGAAGGGCTCGGAAAGCTGTATCTCGCGGTGGTGGAGGGGAAGCTGCAGAAGCAGGGGACCATCGATGCCGCCCTGGACGGCAAGGAATCGCAGACGAGTTACGTGAGACTCCTGCAGGGGGGCGGGGTCGCCCTGCTGGCGGTCTATCCGCTGACCGGCAGGATGCACCAGATAAGGCAGCACTTCCGTATGATCGGGCACCCGATCCTCGGTGACAAGCGCTACGGCGGCAGGAGCCTCACCGGCTTCGCCGGCCACGCGCTCCACTCCTTCCGCACAACACTCATGCACCCGGCCACCGGCGAGGAGATCGACGTACCGGCGCCGCTTCCCGAGCAGCTGCTGCGTCTCGCCTCCCGTTTCGGTTCCATTGGGGAGGAGGCCCTACTGGCAGCGCTCGGCGAGATTCCCGCGGCCGAGGCAGCAACCCTTTCCTAGTCGCCCCAACCTTTGGCCCCGATGAGGGGAACAAAGCGGACACCGCAGAGCTCCTCGTAGCGGAGCTCTCCCCCGTCGAGGCGGCGCACCCGCACGAGTTCCTGCAGGTGCTGGCTGCGCCCCACCGGTATCACGAGTCTCCCCCCCGGTGCGAGCTGCTCCAGCAGCGTGTCGGGCACCTCGGGCGCCCCTGCGGTCACCACGATGCCGTCGTAAGGGGCGTGCTCCGGCCATCCCAGCGTCCCGTCACCCAGGTGCACCGTCACGTTTCGGTAACCCAGTTCCCGAAGCCGCTCCTCCGCGCTGCAAGCAAGGTACGAAAGGCGCTCGACGGTGAATACCTCGGCGGCGCAGAGGCTCAGCACGGCGGCGGCATAGCCCGAGCCGGTCCCGATCTCCAGCACCCTCTCGGCCCCACCGAGCTCCAGTGCCTCGATCATGTAGGCGACGATGTACGGCTGGGATATGGTCTGTCCCTCCTGGATCAGCAGCGGGCCGTCCTCGTAGGCGAGAAACTTCATCTCCGGCGGCAAGAACGACTCGCGCGGCACCTCGCGCATCGCCTTCAGCACGGCGCCGTCCCTGATGCCGCGCCCCGCCAGGTGATCGGTCAGCATCCGCTCTTTCCTCGCCATCAATTCTCTCTTGAGGTCGCTGGTCATGGCATCCCCCCGAAGGCGCAATGTTACCACAGGGACCGGTCGTCTCAACCGAACGTTCCCGGACGACCTGCGACTGGATCTGGTAGCCGGTAACGGCGCGCAGCCAAGTATCAAGCAAGCGCGGCAAAGGCATTAGAACTCACTAATTACGTGCCACAATGCGTAACATTCAACCTGTTGACTCTTATATGGGGCAGGCGTAGACTTAAATCAGATGAAAGGCTCTTTGAAAAAAGCTCTGGAGTACAGGTAAAGGTGGCGTGAGGTAGCCAGGTTATTCCACACTTATGATTTCCCAGGTTTCAGACGTGGTGTGCAGTTCCCGATGCTTCTACGGAATTACCTAAAGCGTTTTCCGGGGAGATGCTTCACAAAAGAGCGTGGTCTCACATAAACCTTTACGGCACTTTGGAGCCAGTAACTGGCGCTTACGGAGATCAAGCCGATTGGCCTAAAATAATCTCATCCGCCATGCGCGTAAAAACCGCTTCAAAAAGGGGAAGGAACCCGGAGCAACGGGCAACACGGTCCCGCCGGAGCGCGTTATCCGCCCCCGGTACCCGCCTTCCACCGACGGATAGGGGTAAAGGATCTCATAAAGTGGCGCCAGTTACATTTTTTAAGGCCCGGTGCATCAAGCACCGGGCCTTTTTCGTGCCGCAAACCGGCCTTTTCGTGCCGCAAACCGGACCTCCGCCATGCAGCGGTGCAAGCGGGTGTTATAATGGGTGCGCGCTAATTATGGCGAATCTAAAAGAATGGAGGTTGCCATGCCACGCGGAGCCAGAATAACCATGGAGGAAAAGGGACAAATGACCGCCCGCAGCCCTGAGCCTTACCTGCCCAAGCGCGGACTGCCGGACGGAACCGTGTGCAAGGGTTGCGGCATCGTCTACCACAACAAACGCTGGCAGATCGTGGCGGGAAGCGTCGCTGCACAAAAGGGCGACGTCCTCTGCCCCGCCTGCCGGCGCATCGTCGGAGAAGACCCCGCCGGCGTGGTGACGCTCTCCGGCCCGTTCCTCGCGCAGCACCGTGAGGAGATCTTGAACACGGTGAAGCAGCAGGAGGTGAAGCACCGGGAAAAGAACCCGCTCGGGCGCATCATGGAGATCAGGGAGGAGAATGGCGGTATCGTGGTGACCACGACCGAGGACAAACTGGCGCAGAAGATCGGGCGAGAGCTGTACAAGTCGCAGCGCGGTGAGCTTCACTACAAGTGGAGCCACGACCAGCGCATGGTCCGGGTCGACTGGACGCGCTAGGAAAGCGCGCCGCTCGGAAAGAAAAAGCCCCCCTCGCCAGGCGAGGGGGGCTTTTTCTTGGGTAAATTGCTGATGGATGAGACTTGCTACCTGCGTCGCAGCGGCTCGAACAGGTACTCGAGGCCGTTTGCCTTCACCTCGTACATGCATGCGAGCATCGCCCCGAGTTCCCCTCCGGGGAACCCCTTCTGCCTCATCCATACGAGATAAGGCTCGGGAAGGTCCACGAGCAGCACGCCGGCGTACTTCCCATAGGGCATCCTGGTGCGGGCCAACTGCAGCAGCCGGTCCGTATCAGGGAAAAGCTCCTCCACGGGCTACCCCTTCAGCTTCGCCTTGAGCAGGTCGCCCAGGGTCCCCATCCCTTTGGGGGCCTCGGAAACCGTCTTCTTGTAGGCGTCCATGCTGGCGGTCTGCTCTTCCTGGGCGCGGCTCACGGAAGCAAGCGACAGGGAGATCTTCTTCGCATCACGGTCCACCGACTCGACCTTCACCTCGACCTCCTGCCCTTCGGCGAGGACTTCGCGGGGGTGCTGGATCCGCTTGCCGGCGCCGAGCTTGGAGATATGGATGAGGCCGTCCACGCCGGCCGCCAGGGTAACGAAGGCGCCGAACGGGGTGAGCCTTGCTACCTTGCCGTTTTGGTAGGAACCTTCCGGGAACGCGCCCGCCGCCTCTTCCCAAGGGTCGGCCAGGGTGTCTTTCAGGGAGAAGGAGATACGGTTCTTGTCCCAGTCGATCCCCTTGATCACTACCTCGACTTCCTGTCCGACGGAGAGCACGTCACTTACGTGATTCACGCGCGCCCAGGCAACCTCGGAGACGGGCAGAAGCCCCTCCACCGCGCCGATGGAGACGAAAGCGCCGAAGTCGCGCAGCGAGGTCACGGTCCCCTTCACGCGGTCGCCGACCTTGAGGGTTTCCTTGAGCGCCTCTTTCTGCGCCTGCTGCTCCTCCTCGAGGAGGGCACGGTGCGACAGCACGATGTTGCGCCCCTTCTCGGAGTATTCCATGATCTTAAACGACATGTGCTTGCCGAGAAGCGCCGCGGTGTCCTCGACCCTTCTCAGGGCAATCTGGGAGAACGGACAGAAGGCACGCGAGCCTGCCACCTTCACCTCGAAACCACCCTTCACTTCCTTCTCCACCACGCCCTCGACCGGGATGCCGGCCGCGAAAGCTTCCTCGAGCTGCGCGTTGCCGGCAGCCTGACCGCTCCCCGCGCCAACCTTGGTGGTGAAACGCATCTCGTTGTTGCGCGAAGAGAGGAACCAGGCGGTGACCTTGTCGCCAACCTTGACGGTCACATTGCCGTCAGCGTCGAGGACTTCCTTGATGTCGAGGATCCCTTCGCCTTTGCGGCCGGTATCCAGAAAGACCCAGTCCTTGGCGATTTGCAGTACGGTCGCCTCGACCTTGGCACCCGGCTCAAGCCGGCCGGCGTCCTTCTGGCTCCGCTCGAACAGATCGGCAAAGCTCTCCTCTTCGTTTTCCATCTCTTCCCTGTGATCGATATCCATTTAAATACCTCTGAACGTTTTGTTGCGCTTTAGCACCAAAGGAGCATACAGGGGACCCCGTACCCTTGTCAACTACTTGAGCTGCTTTGAAAGATCTTTCTGGCGCTCCGCTTCGGCTGACAGAGTAAGGGGATGGAAACCAGGGGGAGCGGAAAGAAAGAGGCCGCCATGAAAAGAAGTTAAAGCCTTAACGTCCCTGCTCCGATAGGAATAAAAAACAGCCACTGTCACGGATGAAGGAGAGACCAATGGGCGTGCTTGTCTGTTACGACGATTTCACCTACGACGTCATCAACGATTACTACCTCGAACACCTGCTGGAGACCGGCTGCATCCTGGGCTATGACAGGTCGGAACACTGGGTGAAACAGGAAACGGCGCCTGCCGTGCCGCCTCTTCACTCTTTTGCATCCGGCTCGGCCTGAGACGAAAGCCCGCCGTCTCCCCTCCCCCAGCGCGCCTCCTCATGCCCGGCAACCCCGAACAGGTGTGGTAACATCTCCAGGGTGCAGCGTCAGCCGAGCATAAGACGGAGGAACCATGAACGTACCAGCCGCGCTCAAGCGCATTTCCGACACGATCTGGGAGCTCCCGGTGAGCTACAAGACGGGGATGCTCGTCCCCGCAAGGATCGTGGCCAGCGAGAAACTCGTCAACGAGATGGACGCCGGCGTCTTCGAGCAGGTGAGCAACGTAGCCACCCTCCCCGGCATCCAACGCTACGCCTTTTGCATGCCCGACGGCCACTGGGGCTACGGTTTCCCCATCGGCGGGGTCGCCGCCATGGATCCAGGCTCGGGGGTGATCTCGCCTGGGGGGATTGGCTTCGACATCAACTGCGGCATGCGTCTCGTACTCACCACCCTCACCGCCGAAGAAGTCCAACCGAAGCTCCACCAACTGGTCGACCGCCTCTTCGCCCGCATCCCGACCGGTGTGGGATGCCAGGGGTTCGTGAAACTGAAGCAGGACGACTTCCGCACCGTGGTGCAGCAGGGGTCGCGCTGGTGCCTTAAAAACGGCTTCGCGACGGAGCAGGACCTGGAGATGACCGAGGAGGGGGGATGCTTTGCCGGTGCCGATCCATCGCACATAAGCGAGAAGGCGATCGAGCGCGGTTACCATCAGCTCGGCACCTTGGGGAGCGTTTTATTTAGAAACACGTCACGATTAGTGCCTTTCACCCTTGCAGCCACATCACCATACCTTGACAGCTGACTTTTATGCCTCGCATATCGTAAAACTCTATCAACCACACAGGGGGCATGTCTTTGTCATAGTCAGCTTCAGGAAGGCTGCGCCATTCCCGCTGCGGATGAACCGATTTGGGAGAGGAACTGCGGGGTGGAGGGTTTAGAGGGTGGTGTCGTCCTAGTCGGCGGGAAGGGGCCAGGACAATTACCATAACCGCGCGTCTGACGGTGTCGATAACATTGGCGTTGCTGACGCCGCAGCTTTTGATATGGAACCCCGCCACCGTGCCGGGCTCGGCGGCAAAGCCATCGACCATGAAGACAGCTCTGGATACAGGGCCAGACAGGGCGGCGGAAGTCTCCTACGTCGCATGGCAACTCTTTTTTTCCGTTCGTGACCTCCCTCGTGAAGTGGGGTACGATACTGTTTGAGTTACCTCGCAACTGATTAAATCAGAGAGGGGCAGCTCGCGCCAAGCAACAGGCTAGGACACCCGACGGAACACGTGGGTAGCCAAGAATTCTCTTGCTACTCCTGCATTCTGCTCGATGAAAGGCGTGGATTAGTTTTGCAGCAACGTCCAGGTTATTAGCCAAAACATGAGGGAGGGTGGAAATGAGTGTTTTTCCTGATATGCATCGGCCACAACGAGCTCCGTAAAATCTGGATGCATTCAAAGAACCAGCTTTATAACTAGGGTCGCATGCGGGGGCATTAAAAGTTCCTGTGTCCCCGCCCATACTTACCTTGTGATATCACAGCCTTTGTACTTATATTTTAGGCCCAATTTCCCGATAATCGGACCTTCGCCGAAGGCGTTGGTTCTTACTGAAAACCAGGAAAGGCTTTATGTAGATTGGTGTGCACTCCCACTTTACTCGTTCCCAGTCATGCTTTAGAAGAAGGGCAATTCGGTGTGTAAAGAGAGTTATGTCCGTCCTCTCTCCTTTAAACAGCATGTCAAAGTGCTCTAATAGTTCATTATCACTATGGTCTTTCGGATTAAGAGAGGTGGCCAACCGACTTCTGCACGTTGCAATTTTTTCTGCCTGTGGCTTGGTGGGGGTGTGTCCAAGGTATGTGGCGACTATTTCTTCTGTAAGTTTACGTATGTTTTCCCGCCACTTTGTCCGTTCCTTCGTCACCTGCTCCATCTGAACAGTACGTTCATCCTTCCGTAAACCGAAGAAGGAACCGATCCACCCCGCAACTGCTGTGATGCTAATGCCTGCAAGAAGGGATGTATAATCTAAGTCCAAGTCCATTGGAACAACTCCTTTAGGGGAACGACATAACAATGTGAAGGTTCAAGCCTAGCGGACAGAAATCGTTAAGCTTAGGGCAAGGTATTCGTTTGACTACTCCGTGCAGAACAAACAGCCCATACCAACATTCACCTCCTGCGGCATTTGCAGTACAACACTGAGTACGTGAACTTTATCAAATCTTCAAATTACCTTTCATTAACAACCTATCTACTTACTGCTGGCCAATCCAGCAGCCACATCCCGGAAAGAGTTCAAGGCAGCCTCAAGGTGTTCGATGATCTCCTGCGCGAGGACGTCGGGTGGCGGCAGTTCATCGAGGTTGTCCAAACTATCATCCTTGAGCCAGAAAATATCAAGGCTCGCTTTGTCGCGTGCAATAAGGTCATCGTAGGGAAAGTACTTGAACCGCTCAGATGCTGTGCGCTCATGTCGATTGTCAGGGTTGTAGCAGGCTATAAAATCTTTGAGGTCGTCGATTTTGAGCGGCCTGGTCTTGAGGGTGAAGTGCTTGTTGGTGCGAAGATCGTAGAACCAAACACCCTTTGTATGCACTTTCCCATCTTTCGGCTTGTTATCGAAGAACACTACATTTGCTTTCACACCTTGCGCGTAGAAGATGCCAGTGGGGAGGCGTAAGATGGTGTGTACATCGCAGGTTTCCAATAGTTTTTTACGGATCTTCTCACCAGCCCCTCCCTCAAACAGCACATTGTCTGGCAGAACCACGGCAGCCTTACCGTCATCTCTTAAGATAGTGCAAATGTGTTGTACAAAGTTGAGTTGCTTGTTTGAGGTAGTTTCCCAAAAGTCCTGGCGCTGGTAAGTCAGGGCATCCTTATCCTCTCCTCCCTCTTCGTTGGTAATGGTCATGCTGCTCTTCTTGCCAAAAGGAGGATTTGCCAGCACGTAGTCAAAGCGATTACCTGGGTCTGATAGCAAGGCGTCGGCACGGTCCACGCTGGGCTCTCCGTCGAGATCACCAATGTTGTGCAGAAACAGGTTCATCATGCAAAGTCGGCGAGTACCGGCTACGATTTCATTTCCGTAAAATGTCGAGCGCCTTAGAAACTCCTTCTGTTTTTTGTCCAAAGTTATGCCCTTGCGGTTGAGCCATTTATAAGCGCCAAGGAAGAAGCCGCCAGTACCACAAGCTGGGTCAGCAATGGTCCTCATCGGCTCGGGCCTTACACAGGCCACCACAGCATCGATCAGAGGCCGAGGTGTGAAATACTGCCCAGCGCCGCTTTTGGTGTCTTCAGCGTTCTTCTGCAACAGGCCTTCGTAGAGGTCTCCCTTGGTATCGGTGTCAACGCTGATCCAGTTTTCTGCGTCGATCAATTGCACCAGGCGGGAGAGCTTGGCTGGATCCTGGATTTTGTTCTGGGCCTTGAAGAAAATTGCCCCCAGCATACCCGTTTCTTTACCCAACTTCTGCAAAACCTCTATGTAATGGGCTTCGAGAGGCGCGCCGTTCTTAGATCGCAGCGTCGGCCAGTCGTAACCTTTAGGAATGTGAGTGTCGCGCTTATAAGGTTCTTGGGCGTACTCGTGGGCTAATTTCAGGAACAGCAGATAGGTGAGTTGTTCAAGATAATCGCCATAGCCAACGCCGTCATCGCGCAGAGTGTTACAGAAGTTCCACAGTTTTTGAACAAGAGCAGAAGATGTCACGTTAAGACTCCAGTATTTTTTGTATCCAGGGGTGGTCAGTGTGGCGCTGCCCTTTTAGGATAAATATTAACTCTCCACTAAAAGGAGACTTTCGGTCGATGGACTTTTTTATTCTTTTAGCTACTTCATAAAACTCATGACGCATTGCCGGATCTGTTTTGCTTAAAGGAAAAAATCGCTTTGCTTGAGCAACTTCGCTAAGGAGTTTTACAACCAGAGGATGTCGAAGTTTACAAGTAGGTTCATGGTCTAAATGACAAACTTCTATTGAAGCACGTACCCGTTGTTCAACAATCGGATCATTGCTAGATGCGCATGGCGATCCATCCTCCTGACGGCAACCAAGCAGCTCCCAGTCATCCAAGGCGCAAGGGTCAAGAAGGGCTGGCTCTTCTTGATGAAGTGGCCCCGGTGCATACAGACGGTTAGCTTCATTTAGTAGTGGGAATCTGTCTGCTTTTCCGCCTACGGTGCCGTGAGAAACATCCTTTCGGCGGCTATTGCAAAAAGTACATGAATAACGGTAGTTGGTCTTTTCAAAAGCTAGCCATCGATAACCGTTGTGGGTTGTAGCCGCGTCGCTGCATCGTCCTTTGGGACGAAAATGGTCAACGGCGTTATCAGAGCGGGGGATGGGCGTTTCACAATACCAGCATTTATCATTTGACAGGTCCCCAAGACCGTCCTTCAAATCTCGCCAAACTTGGCTGTCAACATCTGGATCTCCCCCCAGCGCAACCTTCGCCGCAGCGGCAGTAGCGCGGGCATTCCAGTTAGCGGGCAAGACCAGGTCGTCAATATCGATGTATCTCATTTTTGCCCTTTCGGCTCATTATCTTCGTCTTTCACAAGAGCATCAATAAGTTCACTTGCCAGTTCCTCCCTTTCAATACGTGACATCGCAAGCACCTTAGCGGTGACCTCAGCATTATCAGCCCCGAATTTAGCTTCTAACACCTGGAATCTAATGCGAAGGTACCTCGAATACTCATCATCTGGGAGGAAGAATCGAAAGCCTAAGCGTTCAAGCTTTGTATTAATTTCATCTAGGGAGCGCAACTCCTCCTCGCTCAATTTCGATTTACCAGCGTAAAGACGTTGTCTTTCTAAAAGTTCCTGTGTCGATTTATCCAGTGATGATGCTATCCCAAACATGTCGCTTGTAACAATAGCTGCATAACCTTGACCACGTGGGTCCATATCCGGATGGGTGGCTACAATGCACCGCTTATCATCGCCATGTTTGAGTTGTAAAATCTGCACTTGCTCTTTGACTAATTCTGCTATGGCTAATGGGTTATGTGTAGTCAGCAAAATATGACTGGTCTCACGGTTCGTTGCATCTGAACCTGCAAATTTCTGAAGATAACCAAAATAATCGACACACCATTTTGGGTTTAGGTGGGTATCTGGCTCATCTAACAAGAATAAACTTTCCTTTTCTGCAGTAAAACACATCAGTCCTAGTACAGTAAGCAACTGCTGTTCTCCTTCGCTCAGTTCGCGAAAGGTCACACTGCCGTCGTTTTTTTTAAGCCGTACACGGATTCGTACTTCTTCAAATAGTTCAGAGACATAGGTACTTTCAAGATCACGAAAGAATTGCGCCGGAGTCTGGTCTCCGACCAACATTCGTAATGCCTGGATGTCTTTAACATAAAGGTATTTGAACTCCAACTTTTCCTTATTCCAGATCGAGGTAGCCACATTGCGGCTTACTTTGATCGGAGCTAGAGCAATGTCGTAAAGCTTCGCAAGAAAATTGCTGACCACACCACGTGCATTCCAAAAGCGCGGATCGCCGTCCTTTGATTTCCATGGTGGCTCGCGCAATACGAACAACACGGATTCAATACCCTCATCCGCATCCAATCCAAGATGCTCATCCAGAAATTCCCGGACTACGTCGCTTTGTTGTATCAAAAATGCTAACAAAACAAATTGACTGTGTACCGGCATGGCGTAGAAAAGACGTTTTAACCCAGGGTCAATGCCCTTTCGCAGCTTACTATCGAAGTTTTCCAGGTAAGGCCGAAAAACTTCATACATTCGAGTACTTTCACCAGAATAGTAGCTGAACACATATCGTGGCAGATTTATTTCATCCTCTGCAACAAACGTGGATAGTCTTATTCGTTTGCCTCGGAGAGCGGATACCCCCTCCTCTGCCCCTTTACCCTGAGCCTCTTTGTTTGTTGCAACATGGATTATGAAGGGATCTTTATCGCGATCAGGATCAGCGTCTATGTGAATGTGCCGTGTGGTACCACCTGCACCCATGCGGTAAGCCAGTTTGAAAGCAAAATCGATCTTAGGCTTTTTACTGCTGATCAGTTCTCGGAAGATTATCGCCAAAGCTTCCAGAACATTGGACTTCCCGGTTCCATTCCAACCTATCACAACTGTCACCCAATGATCTTGGTCAAAGTCAATGGTGACGTTCTTCAGGTTCTTGAATTGGTGAGCCGGGCTATCTTTCTCACTTCCTATTGTGATTTTGTCCAAACGCATGACTAGACTTTCTCCGCGAGCTTCAGCCGATCGTATTGTTTGCGGCCGTTAGCATCGGTTACCACCTCCACCATAAGACGCTTTGCCTTGTCTAGCTCTCTCAGTTCAGCATATAAGCCCTCAATTTGATCTGTAGTTGCACCAACATCAGCCACTCCACACAAACGGAATGCGTCTTGAGCAAGCATCCAATCGCCAGTCTCCCCGAGCACTTCGATCAACTTTTTCATCGCAGCGGAGATCTCCTTTTTCACCTTTGCCTTGCGCATTTTAGGCTGTTTCGCAAGTCCTTCGCGCTCGGCATGAATGCGCTCTAGCAGAACAGTAGCCGGTTCGTCGTTTGGATCTTGAGGCACCAGTTTGCCGGAGAATGCACTTTTTAGTATGTTCTTGCGTTGAACTTCTGATTGTTTAAGGGAATTGATGATTGCGGATTCTTGATCCGAAATATTAATTAAAGCAGAATCAATCATGTCAGCGATTACTTCTATCTCAGCGAGTGGCGGGATAGGAATAGCTATTTTCTCTACCAGGGACTTGTTGAGTGCGGGTTGATTATTGCCGCTACTTCCTCTACGTGTCGCATCATATTGCGACCACAGCCAGTAGTAAACGAACTCCGGCATGATCCCAGTTTCTGAAACCCAGATTGCGGCGCAATTCTGGTTATTAGCAGCGTCAATATCGAGAATAGATACCTGTCCGCGTGTCTTGCCCTCGCCAACCATGCCAAGTAACACGGAGCCTTTAGGGTTTACCTGGGTACTGGTGTTTTTCAATCCTTTTTCGGAAATATGCTCCCGCGTTGAGCTAATTCGTGAGAACTGAACTTCTCCGGAACTTACCCATGGTATTTCACCATTCCAGTAATCTGGCTCTTTCCGGCTCGGAGTTGCTCCCACACCTACATAAAAACAAAGTCCCAAATTCGCCCATACCCAATTATCAGGCAATATAGGCAAATTTGTGGCATCTTGCTTTGCTGGTTCAAGGTATTTATCTTGCCATCCTTTGGGAGGGACTTTGCCTTGTTCCTTAAATTTGATTAGCTGTTTTTCTTCCCAACGTTTACGACGGTCGGCAAGAATTTTTTCGAGTAGTTGTGCGCCTGTATCCTGAAAATTAACTTGTTTAGGCCGCTTCATTCGCCACGCTGCGGAGAGCTCACCCTCAAAAGCTGATTTCAAAACTGATTGTCGATATTGGGCCAGCTTCTTTTGTGCGGCTTTCAATTCGGCCACACCGGCATCGTGGTCAGACAGGATTTCATCAAGTTTTTCTACGATACGGCTTTGTTCTTTAAGAGGAGGTAATGGAAGTTCTATTTCTTCAATACTTCGAGAAGACAAGTGCTTCACAGTCACTGATGATGTAGCCGCGTTAATAGCCGCAAGAAAACCAGGCAACGCATATTCAAGTAAACGCCCCAAATAGAAGTTTTCGTTTGGCGTGATTTTGCAGACTCGCTGATTGAGCAACCCGGGGCTGCTCTTCCAACGCGCAGAGTTAAAATCACCATCCATACCAACAAGAAGTTCACTTGGATTAACCAAGAATTGTCTCTCGAACTCACCCGTATAAAATGTGTCTGTTGAACCTGACAAAACGTCTCTGATACGAATCAAAGGCATTCCTGCTGAAGGATGAAAAAATCGAGATTCAAAAGGGAATCCATTAAGCACACCGGCAACATCTCCGAGACGCACTCGTTCCCACGTTTCGTGCTTTGAAAGAAGCCCCGTCTGGTCTTCCGCAATAATCTCTTTTAAACTTTTGGTTAATGCCATTACGTTTCAGCGGCTTACGCCACTAGCTCCTTATTCATTTCATTCATCAACATATCCAATTCCGTCCCGAATAGCCTCCAAGCCTTCTGCAGCCCACCTTTGTCAGCAAACTCCGCATAGTCAAAATCATTCCTATCAATACCACAACTGGCGGCAATATGGTCTTTCATCAGCCGCAGCCACTCGGTCTGCTCAGGGGTAAATGCCGTTGTGCGCTGGCCATTGTGGCGGAAGATCCATTCCTGGAAGCGCAGGTTGACCGTATCGGCAAGGGGCTTTAGTTCGCCATCCAGTCCGATGGCAAAACGGACAAGCGCAATCAGGTCAGTCATCTGCCGCTTGCTGTCAGCTCCTTTCACCTGGCTTTGCTGGACACGGTAATAGGCGCTCCACAACCGCTCGGTCGTGAGCAATAGCGGAGGTCGCGCGAGAGCATCATGCAACTCCTCAATCATCTCGAAGGTCAGGCGGCGGCGTTGGTAGGGCTGCTGGTAGAAGAAGTCGAGCGCAGCTATCTCGTCCTTATGGGCGGCAATGTAATCGGTAAATTTCTGGATGGTCTTGTGGGCTGCGACCTCTGCCTGCTCGCTGAAACCGCTGAAGGTTACCTGATCGAGGTTGATGTGGTCGATTACCTGCTCGCGCTCCAGCCGAGCAGCTTCGATAATCTCTCGCAGTTCTGGCTTATCAAAAGGGGCGCACGCCTCTGTAAGGCGCTGGGTGCGGGCAACTTGTAATTCCTCCTCGGTCAATGTCTCTTCTGTGCGACTTGTGCCTTCTACCTGAGCGGCGGTAATGGCAGCTTCGGCAACCTTGTCCGGGTCTAGCGCACACAACAGTCTCTTGGCTAGCTCCGGCAATTTTACACCACCGGCTTCCCTAGCTATACGCCCCAGCGTCTTTTCGTCCAACTGTTTTGCCAGCCGAATAAGACGGTTGGCAAGGCTGAGCACCGTGTCATTATCGCGGTGACCGATGGCTACCCCTTGCAACAGGTCTTTGAGCGACACACCGGGCTTGCGCTCCAGCGGACGGCTGTCGGTCTTAAGAGACTTTTCCACCCCTACGGCATCGATCAGGACGAAGCGGGTCTTGGCGCTGTCGGCAGACTGGCTGACGCGGTGCAGGTCGTCAAAACCGAGGCTCCGCACCCCACGCCCCTTCATCTGCTCATAGTAGTTTTTGCTCCGGACATCACGCATGAAGAGCAGCACTTCCAAAGGCTTGACATCGGTACCGGTGGCGATCATGTCCACGGTGACAGCAATACGCGGATTGTAGTCGTTGCGGAAGCTGGAAAGGATACTGTCCGGGTCTTCTTCTGCCCTGTAAGTAACTTTCTTGCAAAAGGCGTTGCCCTGCCCATAGACTTCGCGGACACTCGCGATGATGTCATCGGCATGGCTGTCGGTCTTAGCAAAGATGAGGGTTTTAGGAACCTCCCGTCGATTCGGGAAAATCACCGTTTCCACTGCTGACTTCATTTCCTGGATCACCTTGCGAATCTGGCTCTTGTTTACCACCGATCGATCCAGTTCCTTGCCATTGTAGAGGGTATCTTCGTCGAGCTGGCTCCAGCGTTTCTTGCGGGTGAGGCGGTCGCGATGGTCCACCCACTCCTTAGCCTTGAGCCTGGAGCCTTTCTTAGTGATTTCGGTTTCAATCTCAAATACGTCATAGCCGACATTTACACCATCGGCAACTGACTGTTCATAGGAGTATTCAGCTACCACATTCTCGTTGAAGAAGCCAAAAGTGCGCTTGTCGGGTGTGGCGGTCAGGCCGATGAGGAAGGCATCGTAATAATCAAGCACCTGCTTCCAGAGGTTATAAATGGAGCGGTGGCACTCATCGATGAAGATGAAATCGAAACTCTCGATGGGGATGGCCGGGTTATAGACGACGGCCTTTTCCTGATTCTCGGTCTGTATCACCTCGTTGAGCGACACGTCCTCGGCCGATTCATCGATAGGCTCCCCGCTGAGCATGGAGTACTGCCGCTGGATGGTCGATATGCAGACCTGGGCATGTGGATCAAGCGTATTACTTGCCAAACGTTGTACATTGTAGAGTTCCGTGAATTTACGACCGTCATCGGGCGGAGTGTAGGCGTGAAACTCCTGATGAGCTTGTTTCCCGAGATTGCGGGTATCTACCAGAAATAGGATACGCTTTGCCCCGCCGAACTTGAGCAAACGATAAACTGAGGTTATTGCGGTGAAGGTTTTGCCGGCGCCTGTAGCCATCTGCACCAGAGCACGCGGCTTGTTGTAGGCAAAGGATTTCTCCAGCTCAGTGACTGCATTTACCTGACAGTCGCGTAGGTTCCGGACAGGAAGTTCTGGCATTTGCTCGGTAAGACGGCGGCGAAGAGTGTTCGGCTGACCCAGCCAATCAGCCAGCGTCTCAGGCCGGTGGAAGTGGAACACCTCGCGGGAACGCGGAGCCGGATCGCGGCCGTCAGTAAAATGAGTAACCAAACTGGTGCTTTCATAGAGAAAGGGAAGCGGGGTCGCCCGAACTTTCCATTTGAGCTTGCTGTTCGCATAGCGCTCGGTCTGGTCTTCTACAAAGGTAAGGATAGTGTTAAACGCTTTGGCCTCGACCACCCCAATCGGCTCGCGGCTCACGAAAAGAACGTAATCAGCGGGACCGGTGTCGGTGGGGTACTCACGCACGGCAACGCCCAGATTGGCCCCAAGATTGATCTGCTTGAAATCTTGCACTTTCCAGCCGGCTTCATCGAGCTGTTCATCAATTTTAAGGCGCGCTTTGGCTTCAGGCGTCATACTTGCCTCATGATCTGTTTGCGACTCGCCTGGGGTAACTCCATTAAAATGAGATCCAAGGCATGAGTAGCGCGCCACTGTATATTACCCATGGTAAATACCCGAAACTATAAAGAACCACCATTCTCAGAACAAGCTCTGTGCAAATCGTGAAAGATTAAAATGGTATAGTACAAATACGCTTACAGGTCAACGTTTTGGTAGAGAACTGATAAATGCTTGGACGGCGCAGACACATCAAGTGGGAAGTGGGGGGCTGTCAACGAAATAAGTTTTACCGGCACCCCCGTAACGCGGTCACACAGGAAATGACGCCAGTCTTCGGACCAAGTGTTTTTGGTCAGCCAACCAGGATAATAGGGCTCTTCAGGGTTTTCCGTGGGGGCAATAACCGAGATGCCACAACTCCTGGCGCGGAAGGTGGCTCAAAAACTCGATACCGGAGAAGACTCATACCTCCCAACCACTCATGGATGGTTCTCACTACTTTTGGGTTTCGCCTCCTTTTGCGGCCTCGATCTGTCTTTCAAAGTCAGCGGAGATATCCCTGCCGTCCCAGTGCTGCCCCAACTCCCAAGTGCCATCAGGAGACGGAGAAGGCGGCCCGACGAGTTGGTAGGTATAATCCCCCCAAGTTTTTACCTGCTGGGTTGCGGGAAAGAAATCTTGGATTTTTGTCGTGAGGCAGCGTTTTGGGCGCTCTCTGCTGTCTGCGATGATATGTCTGGTCCCGTTCGGCCGTTCCATCACAGCCCAATGGGTCAGTTCAATTATCGTCTTTTGCATACCTACACCTCCAACTCACGCCTCGCCTTCTTGACCGCCGACCGATATGCCTAGCCATCCAGGTCCGGCCCAAATTCCACCGCTCCACTCTCAACCAGATGCTGCTACCGGCGGCTTCAAATCGATCCGTTCCAACCACCAGCCGATTTCCAAGGGTGACAGGCTTCGTTTCCCCACGGAAAACCCTGAAGAACCGATAATAGCGGCTGCCCAGCATCACGATCAAACCGTACTACGACGACTACGAGGAGGTACCTAGCGTGCCTTTTCAAAAGCTGTGAGATGTCCTGTAGACCACCTACTGCTGTTGCCGCTTACAACGACCTACGCAAATGACGTCTAGAGGTGGCTGGGACCCTCTGGCTCCAAACGCTTCAGAACTTGTATGTGCATTTTTTGCAGCCTGAGATTAGTTTTTTATCATCGTCTTCGTTTTTTGCGTAATGAATTCTCCGGTGGCAGTTAGGGCACAACATCGCGACGTTGTACACCGTATCGAGTCCACCTTCACCTAGAGGCTTGATGTGGTGTGCCTCAAGGTATGGGTCCCCGTTAGCACGTAAGAACGGAGCGGGCTGTTCACAAAGCTCGCATTTACCATTTGCTCTCGTCGCAGCGGCTATTATGACCGTTAAATCAATTGGATAGCTTTTGGGAGAAGGCTTAACAACGTAGTCTTGTAGTTGGCTTTCAGCTGCCACGTCAGTAGCCAACCTCAGTGAAATATGGTCTTGCAGGGTCTGTGGCATGCATTTTCTACCATTTCGGATTGCACAGATAAACGTGCGGGTTACACCAAGGCTCTTTGCCAATGCCGCATCGCTCCTGATCCCTTCTTTTGCTTTAAACTCGTCCAGTAGATTGCTGAAATTATCACCCACTATCTCATCTCCATATCGAAATTAAATCGCATTGACATGTTGCGTATGATTAAGTATACCTTTGTAAACCCAGGTTCACAGCGAACCCCGGTTTACAAAGCCTACCATCTTTGAGAAGGGGTGACTACTCCTAAGACTGGCCACTAGCAAAAATACCCAAGAGTGACGTCTTGTCTCTCTCCCATTGCCTGGAAGGGGGCGGGAAGTGCGGCGGCAACTAATAGTTTCTCATTCCGTGACCTTGCCGTTTCCGCGTCCTCCGCGGCACATCGGGTGCTCAAATTCGTTACAGGTTCTGATATTCCACATTGCTGACACACCTCTGGAGGCCAAATAGTGCAGGACAAACCGAAATGAGGGCAAAAATTCAATAACTAAACGAGCTGGTTGAGGCGCGCGCAAGTGACAAACAGACAACCTGTCAGTCCGCATGAAGTCAAAGAAGCTCTTCTTCCCAATGACAAAGGAGGGTACGTTCAGAGGTGGTATGTCTATCGCGACTGCCTACCTGTTAATGCAATTAACCAATTCATACATAAGAAAAGTGGTCGATCTCCTAGCACGGGGAAAACATATGCTTATGACCTTGTGGCGTGGTTAAACTTTCTCTATCGGCGCAAGACTGAGTACCATGAAGCTACATTACCCGACATAGAAGCTTATAAAGACTACCTTGCTTACGGTCTTTACTGTAATAGCAGTGTACTCAAAATCACAAGTGAGATTACATACAGCACTTTGAAAAGGGCAATAATCGCTATTCAAGGATTTTATAGGTGGTTTGCAGGCCATGTTGAAGTATTTGTACCTGTTCATACGAGCGCTCAGAGGAAGTTTAATGCTCGTAACAAAGTAAAGCACAGCTTTATGTACGGCCAGATCTATGAGGTTCATGTTGACGAGATCCTGGACATTGAGAATATGCGTCTTAAGCCATCGGGCTATAAGAAGCACTGGCTTACAGAAGCAGAGAAGAAGGCCTTCCTAGACAGTTTCCACACCGAGAGAGATAAGGCGATTTTCATGCTTTTATGCGAGGGCATGCGTATCGATGAGGCTTTGAGCATAAAATATTCAGCATATGACAGCGACGACCTGACGGTAAAGCCATCCCGCTCGAAAGGCTACACGGACGAGTACGAGGACAAGTTCAGGATTATCGCGTTCCATGACCAGCGGACCTCTGAGTACATCGACCGGTACATACAGACGGAGCGAGCGGACGTGGAGACGGCCTTGGATGATTATTTGGTGCCAATGTTTGTGAATCTGAAGAAGCATGATGTTTCCTACGGGAAAGCTGTCACCTACCGCAACTGGTGGGGAGTACTGAAGACGGCTGCAAAAAAAGTTGGCATTGACCCAACCGAGATTGCGACCCATGTGGGGCGTAGAAGTTTTATCCAAGAGAAGTTAGAGGAAGGAGAAGATCCAGAAATTATCCGCCAGATGGTTGGCTGGGCTTCCCAAAAACCTTTAGACGCCTATAGGGACACGCGAAGCAAGAAAGTAATCAAAAATGCTGCCGAAAGGCGGCGAAGCCGTTGGTAAAACGGCGCATATGACAGATAAGTAGGGAACACGATGGGGGGTGGATATGGGAGTAGAATTGAACGGTGGACGCAACAGGCCCCTCTATAAACTTTGCCGTTCGTTTCTTGACATTCCACCACAGGATTCAATGTCGGAACGTTGTCTCGCACTGAAACATATTGATGAAAGCACAGAATTCCTTGGCCTGGAACTTCGTGAGCAGATCTATGAACTGAGGTTTACCCTGGATGGTGAGGATACCCTGGTATGCCATGTAAAGAGGCATGGGATCACATCCGTGTTAAAGATTGGCTTCACTCTGTGGCCAGTCGAATTCCGGGACTATCTAACAAGGCAGGCAAGCATCTTTACTGCGAAGAGAGAGAAGATTAATCAGAGCTCTTTTTACAGGACGGTATTCGGCATTGAAATCGGAGAATTTCAAGGTGGCAATGAGCCACACCAAATTGCACAATTTAAGACCTTCAAGAGGCATGTTTATGACATTATCGGCAAGGCGGAGAAGGTGCAGCAAGTTGTTCTGCCAAAATCAAACGCCGCCGCCATGCGAATGGACACCGACGTGTGGAAGGTCTTCTGGGTTAAATCAGAAGGAACCAGTTTGCAGAGTGCTGAATTTGATTTCTCTGTAGTCAAAAACCCCTACTTTAAGTCAGCTTTCAAATATTGGCTCATTAACAAGCGATGGCGCAATAAGGTGACCAGCTTTCGCGGATCAACTTTTACAGGAATGATCGCGAGGGCTTTCAACTTCCTGTCGGATAAGATTGGCGTTGCAACTCCATCGGCAGTAACTGCCACACACATCAGAAGGCTCGTACAGTACCTGTGCTGTGAAGCCCGCTCCTATAAAAATAAGCCTCTTGCCATGGCTTCCGTCCGAGGCCACTTCAAGATTCTGAACCAGATGTTCGATTGGCTGGCACGAACAACTGTAATTGTACCGGACGGCCAACCACCTGTTCTGAAAAATGTTTTCCGCACTGTTAGTTTCAAGAACGAAAGTGATCACACTGCATCTACTGAGTATATTCCGGAGGAGATAGTACTGCAATTGCTTCTCCATAAGACCGAATTGCCAATTGAGGTCAATCGCTGTCTTACAATCATGATGGAAATGGGGCTTAGGTACCTAGACGCAGTGATGATTGAGGAAGGGGGCCTCACCTATGACGATGACATCGAGATGCACATCTTGAAATATATTCCGCAGAAGACGAAGAACCACCGAGTGAGGAGGGGGCTTAGCCTGTACCATGAGGTCGGAGTCCAGGATCTGGATGTCGTTCGAGCCCTCTTGGAACAGGAGCGGGCTAGCGAAGCACTTCGGGCTGAGACCGGAACGAAGCTGATCTTCGTGAAGAAGTCTTCCGATGAGTCGTCCAAAGTTAATGTCCTGAGCGCTCACGGCTTCACGCACCCAATCAGGATGCTCATCGCGAAGCACAACATTACTGATCATGACGGTAATTTGTGGGATTTTAAATCTCACCAGTGTCGGAAAACCGTTGCCGTTGTGATGGTTGAAAACAAAGCACGTCCAATTGAGGTCAGGCAGTTTCTCGGCCATCTCGACCAGAAGACGACAGACGGAATCTATGCAGAGGTTCGTAAGCTTCGGCAGGGGGAGCTGAACCATGAATTTTTCGAGAAAAAATTCCGTGCCCAAGTGCCGCAGAAACAGTTGAGTAAGTTCAGTGAAGAGGAACGTCGAGTGTTGTACACAGAGTTTGCTTTAGGCCAGCGTGACGTTGAATTGGGGCGGTGTGTCAAGCACGCCAGTGAAGGCCCCTGTAGCAAGAGACCAGGCGAGACGAATTGTGCCACCTGTAAAAATCTTTGCACTGGTCCACAGTTCAAGCCGAAGTGGCTAAGCCTTGTAGAGTCGCAGAGGCGCGAGACAGCGGAACTTGAAGCTGTCTATGCTAAGGCCGGCATTCCTGAGTCGGAATACTGTGAGTACCGCGAGTACCAGAAATCGAAAAGGTTGCTGATGGCCTACAGTTCTACGTTAGAAAACATCGAATCCTATGATGGAACCTTATGTTAACAGACGTTGCGATAGCTGACGAGTACACCGAGGGCATTGAAACCGAGCTTAAGGATTATTTTCAGACCCTGACGAGCGCATCGGCTTTTACTGACACCATCTGGTTCTTAGACAAGCTTAAACGCTCGGCTGGTCACAGCGATGGCAACTATAAGATCTACTTCGCAAGCATTCCTGCTATGTATAGGGATGTGGTACGTTTCTGGGTCTTACTTAGGCTGCGCAACGGAGGGGCCGTAAGCACCCAATCCAGCAATGTTGTGAGTATGGCCAATTGCCTCAAGTTCTTTATCAAGGAAGTCGGTGCCCCTGACCTTTCAGAGATCAACCGTCTGGTTATTGAGGCATATGAGGATTACCTGTTGCCACGCAGGGACATTAGTAAGTCAAGCAAGGAGTGTTGGTGGAGCGCCGTAAATAACTTCTTCAAGGACATGCAGACTTGGCCATACATGCCCGACGCAACACCAGTTGCGCCGGGAAACCCCTTCTCTCGGACAGAACTCGATCGAAAACACAGTCAGCGCCTTGTTCCTGAGATGGTTCTCGAACAGCTTGACCTGGCGTACCGCGACGAACGCGTTCCTCTTGAGGATCGTCTATGCTACTGGATTCTTAGGAGCATCCCCTCCCGCGTCGGCGAGTTATGCTCCATCCGACTAAAGTGCCTTCGTCCATATGTGTTCAACGGCAGAAAAGGATTCATCCTCACGGTGCCGGATTATAAGCAAGCTGCCAATCAACACAAAGCGAGGAAAAAGTTGATACATATCTTGGACGAAGGACACGGCAAGTTCCTGCTCGATATGGTACGCGCCCAACAGAAGGTTGCGAAGGAGCTACAGGATGTGCTGCCCGAAAGTGATAAGGGATACCTGATGATTTCTCCACATAACCGAATGATTAACGCGATACTTGCCGGTAGCGACCAAGACCGGAAACTGGCACCTTTTATTTTGACTGGCCCCACGGTTCGCAGGAGGATGAAGCAAATGACAGAGCATTTCAAAGTGATTGGCACAGATGGCAAATCTTACGACTTGATCACGCACTGTTTCCGTCACAACGGCATCACCGAGCGGCTCTACGAGGGTTTCACCTTTGTCGAGATTCGCGACATGTCGGGGCACCATGGTACTCAGATGCTGACGACATCCTACGTTCACGTCAAGGATGAAGAAATCAAGGCCCGTGCCAAGGAGCGACGAGAGAGGGGTGAGCAAGGTCCACCTGTCCTGTTCAGGGGCCGGATTATGAACATGTCTACTGAGAAAGAGGAACAGCTCCTCAAGACCCCTCGCGCATACCGCATCGGCAATCTTGGCATCTGTTCTGACGTGACCTCATGTGGAAGCGACCTGTTTGAATGCCTCGACTGCGAGTATCTCGTACCGGATGCCGACAATGAGGACTACTATGCCGCCGAGTACGGAAAGTGGGCTGATCGGATCGTAAAGCATACGAAGAGTGGCAACAGAAGCTTGGCTGAGCAAGCCAGCTATATGGCCCAGCAGTACGAGAAACTGCTGGACAGGATTCGGCTTAGCCTTTTCATGCAGGCAGGGGAAGCAACCAGTGGCTAGTACTGACAGGATGTTGAGGGGCATCAAGCCCGGTGACCGTGAGTGTATTTCAAAACTCAAATTGTCCCCTTCTGAAATAAGCCTCCTTTACTCATATTGGTATGAGGACTATGTAACACGACTGAAAAAAGAGGGGCGTCGCTTTCCCGGAACCACAAAGGATATCGCCGTTGCGGCTTTTGGTCGGGAAGAAGACCGACAGCACCTTTACAAGAACCCTCACATCAGCAAAAAACACACAGAGTGCCTTGCAGAAATTGGTCAGGAGTCGCGGGTAAAAACGAAAGAAAAAACACGTGAGGATGCGCTAACTGAACGCGCTGATCGACTAGACTCTGCTAACAGTATCCTGCAAGCAAAAATCGACTCGTTAACTGAGGAGAATGTTCGTTTGAAGGATCTAGTAAAGCGACTAGAGGGAGACCTTAAGCGGACCCGCCTCTGCAGGCAGGAAGAGAGTGCTGCAATTGACCATCTTTTCGAGACTGGTAGACGGGTTTTGCTATAGCACCGCTCGTTCACATTACCACCCAGTGCTCAGGAGAAGCCGTTGATAAATCAGAACGAAACTGCAGTGTTCTTTGTTAAAGGGGTTTTCCCTGGCAGCAGAGGTGGAGCCATTTTTTACGGCGAAAATGACGCTGGCCATGAAATATCAGCGGCCATTGACTACAAATGGAAAGGGCGCCTGCCGGTTAAGGGCGAGGTGTGGCGGGTCGAGGGTGTAAAAAAACCTTTCTCCAGAAACCCTAAAACTATCCACGTGAAGAATGCAATTTCCGTCGCGCCTCCCTTGGGAAAGCTGACCAAACAATTCCTCTGTGAGGGTGAGCAGTTTCGCGGATTCGGTTTCGGTGCAAGTAAGTTAGACAGACTGGAAGCTGGCTTAGCTACTGAAGGCATTTCAGTCAGAGATGCACTTAATGAAGGGCAGGTTGAGCTCATGTCTAAGTATCTGCCAGTCGGAATGGTTGAGAAGTTGGTCGAGGCATGGCTCCAGTCCAGTGAATCAGCCAACATTTACGAGTTCCTCGACAACTACGGCTTCGACAGGTCACTCGCTGTTGTTGTACGAAGGGTTTTTAAGGAAAACGTAGTTTCTCGCCTGAACGATAACGTATACCGGCTGATTGCCTTCGGGACGCCCACGCAGAGCATGTGGAAGAAGGCCGAGGCCGCCGCCGCGCTTTTGGGGATCGGCAGCCAAGATCATAGGCGAATTGCAGCGTCAGTCGCGCAGGCTCTTTATGATAGGCTGGCAGATGGCCACACAGCAACCACCCTAGATGAGTTGAAGCCCTTGGTTAAGATGCTTCTAAGAACTAAGTCTGATGCGCTGTTTGAGAAAGCCATCCGTGCCGCTACAAACGAGAAACTTTTAGTTCGGTGTGGGGACGGGCTTCAGCCGATTGGCCCTGCCAGTATGGAAGCACGCGTTGAATCCAGGTTGGTGACGTTAGCACGCTTAGACCACTCATCCTCTTACGAGAATTTGTTTTCTCTAGACGCTGACCACCTCGAGGTACTACTAGCGCAGGTTGATGAAAAATTTACGGAGCGTAATGGCAGCGGCTTAAACTCAGAGCAACTCCGAGCTGTTCGCATGATTTGTTCCTCACACCTCTGCGTGGTTTCTGGCGGCGCCGGCACCGGCAAAACGACTATCCTGAGAGCCGTTCATGATATGGTCGACCGGACCTCAGGGACCGTCTTCCAAATGGCTCTGGCTGGGCGTGCGAAGGAGCGTCTTGAAGAGGCCACCGGGCGGAAAGCCTATACACTCCATGCGTTCATTGAGCACCTGAAGAAGGGGAAGGAAATGCCAGGCAGCAAAGATGCTGTGGTGGTCGAAGAAGGGGCCCATATTATTATAGATGAGGCCAGTATGGTCGACTTGACCTTAATTCACAAGTTGCTGGGTCTCCTACCTGATAAAGTTAAGATCTGTTTCATCGGTGATCCCGGGCAACTCCCGCCGATTGGTTTCGGTGTCGTCTTTCACTTGTTGGTTGGCGTCGAAGGCATTAGAACTGTTGAGCTTAAGAAGATCATCCGCCAGAAAGATACCACCGGCATACCAGGTATATCAAGATCCGTGAGAGTAGGGTGCGTTCCAGGCCTCCAGATGATTACAAGCGTTGAGGCCTTTGAGGGACATGCAGAAGGAGTTTTTTTTGTCAGCGCTGACGACAACTCCGATATTGCAGCTGTGCTTTACGTCATAAGTGAGAAACTCAGCTTTGACTGCCAGGTGCTTTGTGTCCGTCGTCGTTTTGGCGACGATTCATCATCCAAGGTGAACCGCTACTTTCAGTACAGACTCTCGGATGCGCAGACTTGCGTGCACTTGGCGCGATGGGGCTTCTTTGTGGGTGACCCGGTGATCGTGACCCGCAACTGTTACGAACTGGGCTTATTTAACGGAACGTTAGGACAATTGGTGCGGCTAGAGGGGTACAACCCTGTATTCCTTTTTGGTGACAGGGAAATTACGCTTGACGATGAGCAGATGGTTGAGGTTGGGATTGAATTGGCTTACGGCATCACAGTACACAAGGCACAGGGGTCGGAGTTCAATCGGGTTGTCGTTCCGGTGACGGAATCAAAGGGGCTTGATCGATCATTGCTATATACGGCATTGACGAGGGCACGACTGCAAGTGGTATTTGTGGGTAACTGGCAGGCCTTTGCCCGCGCAATAGAGGCTGAACCAAATGTCTCATCCGTTTCCGTGGGTTTTGATCTAAGAGCGGCCATGGCAGCAAAGGAGATCTGATGGCAAAGAAGGAAATACCTGAGGCACTTAGGTTAAAGCAAGAGAGGGACCGCCAGGAAACCTATGACAAAATCGAAACCGCGGCAGGAACGTTAAGAGATGAGGGGCGCTGCATAACTCGTCGAAATCTAACTCTAGCCTCAGGTGTAGCATCGGCGACTTTTAGCAAAAAGCATGTGAAAGAGTACCTCCTGAAGCGCTGGGGGATAGGTGCCGACGAGGTCGCTGCATCTGCACTGCCCTCTCCTGATCAACTTGACGAGAAGGAGTTTGGTCACATCTTGAAGAAAGTCGATGATTTGAGGCAGAGGCTTACCTCCACTGAGAATAAACTGGAGAGAGAGAGCACCTTGCGGAAAAAAGCCGAGGCCAAGCTGCGTGATTTTGAGGAGGAGGTCAAAATTCTTCGCGGGCAATTGGATATTGCCATGAGGAAGGTAAGGATTTTGTCCACCACGAAAGTGAAGGGAGACCTGTTAAATCTCGTCAAGTCGGATACTTAAACCGCCATTAGACATGATTCCACTTGTCCAAGAAACTTTTCCCTATCATCAGAGTTGAGTGGACCGATCGCCACATAGACCTCTGATAAGTTCGATTCTAATCTCGTTGTGCCCTTATCGTATAATTGCCAGCAATCAGCACCCAAAAAATTCAAAAAAAGAAGAATCTCCCTAAGGTCGGAACCCGAGGTAATTCTTGCTTCGTTCTGGCAATCAGCTTTGGAAATGACTAAGGATAGGACCATATACTCCTCCATGTCAATCTACAGCGATTTGTAAAACTGCCCTCGAGGTAAGGCATGTCCGTGTTAACTTGCAGTTATGAAAGAAGGCCTTGCAGGGATATTACCGTGTTTCCATTCACGTGTGTGGGCAGGGGTGCCTGAGTTCACATAACACCCAATTGTGGTTTCCCGCGGAACTGCGCACTACTCTGGCGATTGTTAATACGACGAACAAATCATCTCCTTCTGAACAGCATCTCTGTTTTCACTATTCTGCTTCATCACGTAGCAGACGCTGAAATTCCTCGGTAACGTCCCACCACTGCAGTTTCCGCGCATTTGCCAGGTTGTTCCATACCCATAACCCGTCAGAATCGTGGCCTGCTGGCCCAACGAGTTGATATATTCTGCCTGATCGGGTTAAGCCTTGTGCCGTTTTCGGATTGAAGCACTGGATTTCCGTACTCACTCTACCTTCACGACCATCCACGTTGTAACCTACAAAATGCTGATGCCCTTCAGTTGTTTGCATAACCGACCAACGCACGAGTCGAACTGACGGCTGATCTGCAACAGATGGCGTCGCCCAAATGCTTGCTTTAACTATCTCTTTGATCTGCTCAGCTTTATTAGTAGCCACATCTCTCTCCAGTTACAAAGCTTATGGAGCCAAGAGCCTGAACTTTTTCAGATCCTGCAATTGTGAATTTCTAATCACGGCTTTAATGATCTCTAAAAACTCCGGCTTTCTCATCCGGTATTGAGGGTGCGAATCTGCCCACCATAGCGCCTCGTGAAGACCCCAGTCTGTGTACCACCCTTCATTTCTCATGACCCCATGAACGAAAGTCAGATTGGACTGCAAGAGGCGGTGACAAGCGACGCAGACACAGACGCATTTATCAATTTCTTTTAAAATGGTGATCAGCTTTGACCTCTTGCTGATCAACTCTGCTACTGTTACTTCCTTTAACTCTGGCAGGACATGATGAAACTGAAGCTTCTTGGGATTTTTTTCTTCACACAAAAGGCAACCAAAGCTCCTTTTAATATGGTCCACTATATCATGAATCACTTGCCGTTTTTGCTTATGGCGTCTCTTTAACTCCATATGCCACTTAGGATTTTCCTGCTTCTTTTTCTGCAAATGCTCACGACAAAACTTCCGCTGCTTTTCCTTATCCACGTACGGCATTGACGACCTCGTTTACCACCTTCAGAGCAACTGCCCATCCGACGTGGCGGAAAAATGCGCACAGTAGCCTCGCGAGTGGGGAGGCGGTCTGGGCTGTCTCAAGCTCAAACTATACCTCTCAGTTATATTTTTTGCAAGTTTTACAACCCAACAGGTTGTTCTAAAGCAAGAGAGAAAGCATTAAGATTTCACTTTTCCCTGGGGGATTAATGAAATCGACAAAGCAACTGCTTGGTGCACGGATAAAAGAGATTAGAAGGAGTGAAGGTCTGTCGCAAGCTGATTTGGCGGAGAAGCTTAGCATTGCCACCAACTTCGTCAGCAGAATTGAGGTCGGGGCTACGTACCCGTCCCTGGATACGCTGGAGAAGATGGCCAGGACATTAGAGGTCGAGCTAAAAGATTTCTTTGATTACGATCATTTGCAAGGGGAAACCTTAAAGGTATCTTCCGTTGAAGATCTGTTGAAGGACGCATCGGAGGAAAAATTAAGATTGGTCTTCAAAGTTACAAAGGCAATCATGAGATAATCTCCGCTTGGGGGCGAGGGAATGGTTTCAGCTGGAGAAGCTCAACATCCTGGCATCAGTGTCCCCTATCTTACCACAGAGTCCGGGAGCGGTAGCACTGTCCCAGGATCCGTTATTTGGGCAGGCTTGGTCTTAAGAGCCCCAGGAGGATTCCCACAACAACCACCGGAGGCACCATCCCAACAGCACACAGTGGACCGTGAAGTTCGAGTTAACCTTTTATATTCCCAATAGGAACCAGTTTAACCACACGTCTACTCAGCCCGGCCAATTCTGTTGACTCAGCAATTTCGTCTATATTTTTGTATGCTGAACCTGCCTCCTCAGCCAAACCGCCCCAAGAATCGGTACGGACATAAATTCCCCTCGCCTCCATATCCTGCTGAAGCTTCTTCCCCCTTACGTTTTTTTTTGCCTCATGCCTACTCATGGTGCGACCACTTCCATGGGCCGTGGTATAGAAGGTCTCCGCACCAGTTTCAAGACCTGCAAGGAGGTAAGAGCCCGTTTCCATGCTACCGCCGATGATTACTGGTTGCCCTATCTCCCTGTAAACAGAAGGAATTCCCTCCATTACTGGGCCAAAAGCACGGGTTGATCCCTTTCTATGAACCAAAATTTCTTTCGTTGCCCCGTTTATTATGTGAGTCTCTAATTTTGCAGTATTATGTGCAACATCATATATCATATCCATGCCCAAGTCTTCTGGGCTTTTGCTAAAAATGCGGCTAAAAACTTCTCTTATCCTGTACAAAATCACCTGACGATTGGCGAATGCCATATTCACTGCACACTTCATAGCTGAAAAATATAACTGACCTTCCTTAGAATGGAAGGGAGCACAAGCTAATTCCCTATCTCGAATATTTATTTTATACTTGCTGCCCATTACCTGTAGGAATAATTTTAAGTAGTCCGTAGCGACCTGATGTCCAAAGCCTCTGCTTCCACAATGAAACATTACTACAACTTGATTTGGAACAGTGAACCCAAATTTTTTTGCTATTATTTCATCAAAAACATTCACATCCTTTGCAACTTGTATTTCACAATAGTGATTACCTGAACCGAGAGTTCCAATTTGGTCTATTCCACGTTCAATTGCCTTATCACTTATTGAAGATGACTCAGCACCTGCAAAGCATCCTCCTTCTTCTGTCACTTCAATATCTTCAGGTCGTGCAAATCCCTTTTTCAGGCACCACTTGGAGCCTTCTTCAAGAACATCTCTAAACTCGCTTTGGGAAACCTTGATAAATCCTTTACATCCCACCCCAGTCGGAATTCGATTAAACAAGGCATCGACGAGTTCATGTATACGCGGGGCGACTTCCTCGTGCGTTAGATTTGTCAACACCAGTCTCATACCGCAATTAATATCGAACCCAATTCCCCCAGGAGAGATTACTCCTGTCACAGGATCCATTGCTGCCACTCCACCTATTGGAAACCCATATCCCCAGTGGCCGTCTGGCATGCAGAATGCGTACTTCAAAATACCAGGAAGGCAGGCGACATTACTCACTTGCTCAAACACACCTTCATCCATGGCCATCAAGAGCTTTTCTGTTGCGTATATCCGCGCAGGAACCAGCATCCCCTCTTTGTAATGAACAGGCAACTCCCACACCGTCGGGGAGATTTTTTTGATGTCATGCGGAAAGGCCATACTCCACCTCCTTGCAATATGTTAATCTATTATAACAGGGTTGGTGAGTTCTGCGCAGTTTGCAACACCGGTATCGGTCGGCTGCCCTCAAACCATATTTTCTAAACTTTTTCCGCTTGAATATTAATCGTGAATTTCACGATAAGGAGTGAGTATCTACACACACACTTGCAATCGTGAATTTTTTTTTCTAAATAAAAGGGGAGGCAACCACTACTGCGAGATCCAGGTGGTGCGCCAGGAAAACATCATGGACCGTAAGTTAGCCGATGCCTTCGGGCTCACAGCCGTCCCGAACCAGGTCGTCATCATGTTCCACTGCGGCAGCCGGGGGTTCGGCCACCAGGTCGCAACCGATTACCTGAAGCTCTTCCTCTCCGTCATGGAAAGAAAGTACGGCATAAAAATCGTCGACCGGGAGCTCGCCTGCGCCCCCTTCCATTCCCCGGAGGGACAGGCCTACTTCAGCGCCATGAAGTGCGCGGTCAACATGGCATTTGCCAACCGACAGGTGATCCTGCACCGGATCAGGGAGGTCTTCTCGGACGTCTTTCACGCCTCTCCGGACGAGCTCGGCCTGCGCATGGTCTACGACGTGGCGCACAACACGGCGAAGCTCGAACGGCACGCCGTGCACGGTACACAAAAGGAGTTCCTGGTGCACCGCAAGGGCTCGACGCGCGCCTGGCCTCCGGGAGGGGAAGGCCTGCCGGAATGCTACGAGAAGACCGGGCAGCCGGTGATCATCGGAGGGAGCATGGAGACCGGCTCCTACCTCCTCGCAGGCATGTCCAGCGGCGCGGACGCCTTTTTCACCACGGCGCACGGCAGCGGCAGGACCATGAGCCGGCACGAGGCGAAGAAGAGCTTTCGGGGGGACAAGCTGCAGCGCGACATGGAACAGCGCGGCATCTACGTCCGTACCGACTCCTTCGGCGGGCTCGCCGAGGAAGCGGGCCCCGCCTACAAGAACATCGACGAGGTGGTGGCGGCGACCGAGCTGGCCGGGCTCAGTAAGCGCGTCGCGCGTCTCGTACCGATCGGGAACATCAAGGGGTAGCGGAGGGTATATGCCGTTTGCATACCGCGGGGACATAGCGCACGCCGACGTAGCCTTCGACGCCTGGGCGCCGACCCTGGAGGAACTCTTCCAAGAGGCGGGGCGGGCGACCATGCAGGTCATGGTGGAGAACCTGAGCGAGGTGCGTCCGGCGCAGACGCTCGAGGTGAAACTGGAAGAAGAAAACGAGGAGATGCTCCTCTTCGACTTTTTGAACGAGCTCATCTTCTACAAGGACGCGAGGCGACTGCTGCTGCTTCCCACCGAGGTGAGCGTGGCCCCCGCGGACGGCGGTTTCGTGTTGCGGGCGAGGCTGTCCGGTGAAGAGATCGACGTCGTTCGGCACCAGATGAACACGGACGTGAAGGCGGTCACCATGCTCCGCTACAAGCTGGAAAAGGTGGCCAAGGGGTGGCGGGCGACGGTGGTGCTGGACGTCTAATCCCCCGCCTCGACGCTAAAGGCGGGATCCACGATACGTTCGCTGCGACAGACCGGGCAGCGCCCCGGCTTTTTCACACGTTCCCTTTTCTGAAAGGAAAAACCGCACTCCAGGCAGCGGGACGGGGTTACCACCAGCTTGCCATGGAGTGCGGTTTTTATATGCTCGAGGTGCTCCAGCACCTCCTTCTCGGATATCCCCACCATGCCGGAGAGCTCCTTCGCGGTGAGCGTCTCCCCCCGTAGCAGCGCAACCAGCTCCCGGCGCAGGGTCTCGTGACGCCGCGCCGGGACGAAGGGCTCTTTCGGTCGCTCCTTCACCCGGTTACCACCAGGTGGTTCACCACCTCGTTCACGCCGAGCACGTACCATACGTCCGACTCGGCGGCCCTCCTGTTGTTCGGCGTCGGCACGGCTCCCTCGAGTGTAACGACCCCTTCCGTGCTGCGCGCCGTGATCTGCGAGGCGTTCACCAGGGGATCCTTCTCCAGGACGATCCTGATCAGGTCGACCAGCTCCTCGTCGTTTTCCTCGGTGTCGGACCAGACCTCGATCCCGTTCACCACGTCCCTGCTGCCGGGGACCCACCAGGCGAGCACGCCGGCGAGACGCTTGTGCGACACGCTCTCGGCCCTGCCGTTCAGGACGACGACACCGTCAGTGACCTCAACCTCGATCACCCGCTCGAGCCCTCTTTGCGCGGTGCCGCGCACCTCCTCCAGTTCCTGCTTCACCACCGCCTGGACGGCGTACTGCATGAAGGCCGGCTCGCTGGAAAGCGCGTTGCAGACGTGGTCCCTAATGGCACCGTCCTCCATCGGTTCGGAGGGCTCGACGCGCAGCCGGTCCACGATGCCGGTGACCGGCGCGGGACGTGCGGCGATCTCGAGGGCGAGCTTCTTCGCGGCGATCCCACCGACCTCGCCCGAGATGGTGACCACGCCGTCGGCGAAAGCAAGCTCGATGGGGTGCCCGTGCAGGTTCACCCGTGCTTCCCTCTCCAAGGCGGCACGAATGGTTCCGATAACCTCTTCCGCTCTAATCATGTTCTCCCCCTTTCCCGGCTGCCCGTGAAAGAGCACGGAGCCAGGTCCCCATGTGACGCACTGCTTCGGTGCATTAATAATAGGCCAGGCGACAACGGGAAGATTGTAGCACGCGGCAGGGGGTTGTCGAACAAAAGGAGTGGAGTGCGGATAGCGGAAAACGGCGGCAGGGTCGCTGCCGCCGGCTTTTTAGAGGATGCGGTTCAGGAAGGATTTGATGCGGTCGTGTTCCATCTGGTTGGCAAAGAAGTCCTCGGGGGTCCCCTGGGCGACGAAGGAGCCCTTCTCCATGAAGATGACCCGGTCCGCCATCTCCTTCGCGAACCCCATCTGGTGCGTGACGATGATCATGGTCATCCCTTCCTTGCCGAGGTCGCGGATGGTATCGAACACCTCGCCGATCAGTTCCGGGTCGAGCGCGGAGGTCGGCTCGTCGAAGAGCATTAGCTTCGGACGCATGGCAAGCGCCCGGGCGATGGCGACGCGCTGTTTCTGCCCCCCCGAGAGGGTCGCCGGGTAGACGTCGCGCTTGTCGGAGAGGCCGACCTTGGCCAGCATGTCGATCGCGATCGCGCGCGCCTCCTGCGGGCTCTTCTTCTGCACGGTGAGCGGACCTTCCATTACGTTGCCGAGGACGGTCATGTGCGGGAAGAGGTTGAAGTGCTGGAACACCATGCCGATCTCGGAGCGCAGCGCGCATATCTTGTGCGGCGCGTCCAGGTGACGGCGCCCGTGCTTGCTGGTCACGTAACCGATCTCTTGTCCCTCGAAGAGGATGGTCCCCTCCTCGATCTCCTCCAGGAAGTTGATCGAGCGCAAAAGGGTCGATTTCCCGGAACCGGAGGGGCCGATGATGACCACGATCTCCCCCGGGCAGACGTCCAGGTCGACGCCGTTCACGGCGGTGAGCGAGCCGAACTGCTTGGTGATCCCCTTGAGGCTTAACAACGGTTGGTTAGCGGTTTTCATAGATGCCGGCCCGAATCTCGATCTTTTCGAAGATGAAGGTGAAAATGGTGGTGAAGAGCAGGTAGATGAGCGCCGCCAGGATCAACGCGGTCACGTTGAAGTAGGCGTTGAACATCTGGTCCGCGGAGCGCATCAACTCGACCATGGCGATGGTGGAGACGAGAGCGGTGTCCTTGATGAGCGCGATGAACTCGTTCCCGATGGGGGGCATGAGCCGCTTGTAGGTCTGCGGGATGATCACCCGGCGCATCGCCTGCCAGTAAGTCATGCCGATCGCCTTAGCGGCCTCCATCTGCCCGTGCTCGATGCTCTGGATGCCGCCGCGGATGATCTCGCCCAGGTACGCCGAGTAGTTGAGCCCGAGGCCCAGGATGGCTGCGGTGAACGGCTTGAAGGTGATGCCGAGGGACGGAAGGCCGTAGTAAATGAAGAAGAGCTGCAGAAGAAGCGGCGTGCCGCGGAAGAGCCAGATGAAGAACCAGCAAAGACCGGAGACCGGCTTGAAGGTGCTGATGCGCCCGAGCGCGATGAGGAGCCCGCCGACGGGAGAGATCAGGATGATGCAGACCACCAGGGTGATCGTCATCACCGCGCCCTTCAACAGCTGCGGCAGGAAGCGGAGGCAGTCCTCGATGAACACCTTGTACCTGGGCTTTTGCTCCTGTTGCACCGAGGCCATGAAATTGAGCGCCTCGCTGTTGTCGGGGTATACGGCGAGCACCTCCTTGGCGGCGGCGCTGGCGGCGTTCATGTCCTTCAGGGCGAACTGCAGGCGCGCGATCTGCATCCTGCTCCTGACGAAGGCACCGCTATCGTCCCCCTTCTCGAACTCCACCTTTTTCAGGATGGAGATGGCGGCGGGGAGGTCACCCTGAGCCATCGCGTCATTGGCTTCGGTGAAAAGCTGGTCGTAATCCTTGGCAAAACAGATGGAGGCTGCGAAGAGCAGCACGCATGAAAAAAGCAGGATCGACCTTTTGGCAATCCTGCCGTTAAAGAATTTCATCGGCACACCTGACTGGACTTGTGACTCTTCCCCTCCCCGCGAGGGGGAGGGGAAAACGGTTAACTATTTCCACTTCTTGGGGTTGGTGATGTCCTCACCGAACCACTTCTTGGAGATCTTCGCCATGGTGCCGTCCTTGACCATCTTATCGAGGGTCTTCTGAACGGCTTCGCGCAGCTCGACATCTTCCTTGCGGAAGGCGACGCCGAACGGCTCCTTGGTGATGTTGCCCGGCAGGATGCGGAACTTGCCCGGGCGCTTGGCGATGAAGTCGCGGCCTGTTGCGTCGTCGATGATGACGGTGTCAAGACGGTCGGACTCGAGATCGAGCAGCGCTTTCGGGTTGTCCTCGTACTCGCGCACTTCGCCTGCGGCAGCGGGAAGCTTTTTGACCGCCTCGACGGCGGAGGAACCTTTCTGAACGCCCACTTTGGCGCCCTTCAGGTCGGCAAGTTTCTTGTGCTTCTTGTCGGCGAAGCGGACCACGGCTACCTGGCCGTCCATCTTGTACGGCTTGGTGAAGGCGACCTCTTTCTTGCGCTCATCGGTGATGGTCATGCCGTTCCAGATGCAGTCAAACTTCTTGGAGTTGAGAGCGTGGATGACGCCGTCCCATGCGGTCGGCTGCCAGTTGATCTTGATGCCCAGACGCTTGCCCACTTCCTCGGCGGCATCGATGTCGAAGCCTACCAACTGCCCCTTGTCGTTACGGTAGCCCATGGGGGGGAACGCGTCATCGAGCCCGATGGTCATGGCACCGGCGCTTTTCACCCTTTTGAAGGACCCGTCGCCGGCGAAGGCCGAGACGGCGCAGGCAAGGACGAGCAGAGACGACAGGATAACCCAGATCTTTTTCACGTTTACGCTCCTTTTCTTTGCTGTAGTCGGTGATGGTGAAGCTTAGAAAATTTTGATGTAAACAAACAGGCGTTTGGACCGGCGGATTATTGCAGAATCTCGTTAAACCGTCAAGAAGATAACGGGAAGCTGGAGTGTGTGGAGGCGCTCCGGGCCAGACAGAAGAAAGGAGGCTGAAGGGTTGCGAAGAGAGTCGCGGCGGTACCGTATACCATGTTGCCCCCGTTTTTCTAAACCAGTATAATCCGGGTGAATAGCTGAACTACGTCCGAAAGGGCTGCAAAGAGGCTACAACCAGATGTGCAAGAAGATTTTCATAGCCGCGACAGGACAGCATGTAGGGAAGACGACCATCAGTCTTTCGCTGCTGCACCTCGCGAAAAAGAAGTACGCCCGCGTAGGCTTCATCAAGCCGATCGGCCCGAAGGTATTCGTGCTGGACGGTGTCGAGATGGACATGGACGCCGCATTGATCGCCGCCGTGTACGGCCTGGAGGCCGACCGCAAGCTCATGTCGCCGGTCGTCGTCGGCAAGGGGTACACGAAGAAGTACCTCTCCGGCGAGATCGCGCCCGAAGCGCCGCTTGAGGCGATCAAGAAGGCGTGCCGCGAGCTCGAGGCGAAGAACGACTTCCTCATCATCGAGGGGTCCGGACACGGCGGCGTGGGCTCGGTGGTCGGCATCAACAACGCTCAGGTGGCGAGGACGCTCGATGCGCCGGTGATCATGGTCGCCGCGGGCGGCATCGGCTGCGTCATCGACTCGGTGCAGTTGAACCTTTCCCTGTTCCAGCAGCAGGGTGCCGACGTGAAGCTGGTCCTCGTGAACAAGCTTCTCTCCGCCAAGCGCGAAGAGACGCTCGGGTTCCTGCGGACCTTCTTCGAAAGCCGCCAGCAGCGTGTCGCCGGTGCCTTCGACTACTCCCGCACCCTGGCGAATCCGACCCTCCTCGACCTCTCCAAGCTTCTGAAACTGCCACTGCAGGGGGATCAGGACGGGAAGAACCGGATCATCAACCACATCCAGTTGGGCGCCGCCTCGTCGCAGCGTGTCATCGACACCCTGCAGGACTCGACGCTCCTCATCACCACCAGTTCGCGCGACGAGCTCATCGTCACCGCGTCGGCGCTGTACAACATCCCGGCCTACCGGCACAAGCTGGCGGGGATGGTCATCCCTGGCTCGGCGCCGGTATCCGCCATCACCCAGAAGATCCTGGATGACAGCAACATCCCGTACCTGCGCACCTCGCAGAACACGGCCGACGCCTTCCTCACCCTGACCGAGCACGTCTCGAAGATGACCGCGGACGACGTGGAGAAGATCAGCCTGATCCAGTCCACCGCCGAAAGCGTCTTCGACTTTGAGGCGATCGACGCGATGAGCCGCTAGGAAAAGAAGTCCACAAGAGAAAAGCCGGAAGGGAATGGATCCCCTCCGGCTTTTTTATTATCCTGCCACCGCCTCTCGTTACCTACCCGAGCCGCTCCACCAGTGCGTCGTAGATCCCGTAGGGGGTCGACTCCACAACCTGGACCGGGGCACCCAGCTGCTGCTCAACGTCATGCAGACTAAGGTCGTCCAGGAAGACCCCCTCCCCCTCCTTTAGCATCACGTCCGGCACGAGTACCGCGTCGCCAAGATCCACTCCCTGCAGGGCAGCCACCAAGTCGGCGCCGCACACGAGGCCCGTCACGGTGACGGTGGGGCCAAAGAGCCGGTTGCGTACCGGTACCGGATGCATGGCGACCCCCGTGGCACCGGAGAGGCGCTCCAGGAACTCCGCGAGGAAGCGGTACGGGGACTCGCCGGTCACCACGGTGAAGCGTCCCGACTTCAGCTTTTCGGCCTCCTGCAGCACCTGATCGGCCTCGGAGAGGAAAAGCGGTATCATCCCGACGCCGTTCTCCAACTGCGGCAGGTCGCCGTAGCTCGCCACGTCCGGGAAAGGAACCTCCCCCTTTATATAGAATTCATCGGCCAGAAAGAGAAACGGCGCACCAAGGCGCTCCTCGAGGAGCTGCGACTGCGGGAACCACTCCCCCACAAAGGCGGCGGCGAACTCCTTGGTGACCGGCGCCAAGGGTGGAAGATTATGGCGGTGCTCGGTGAGACCGACCGGAACGACGGCAAGCGACGACACCCACGGGTGCAGCGCCGCCAAGTCCGCGACGGTCTTCGCGAAGACGTCGCCATCGTTCCAACCGGGGCAGAGTACCACCTGGGTGTGCATGGTGATGCGCGCCTCGGCGAGCTCGCGGATCACGTCGAGGATGGAAAGGATGCCGCTCTTTCCGAGTAGCTTCTCCCGCAGTGCCGGTTCCGTCGCATGCACCGAGATGTAGAGCGGCGAAAGGCGCTGCTCCTTGATCCGCTCCAGCTCGGCCCGCCCGATGTTCGCCATGGTGACGTAGTTGCCGTAAAGAAAGGAGAGCCGGTAATCCTCATCCTTCACGTAGAGAGGGCCGCGCAACCCTCGGGGAAGCTGGTGCACGAAGCAGAACACGCAGTTGTTGCCGCAGCGCGCCGGAGCGGGCGCCTGGAAGGAAAGCCCCAACGGCTCACCCTCTTCGCGTTCGACCTCGAGCTCCCAAAGCTCCCCGTCCGCCTTCTCAACTTGCAGCTCGAGCTCGTCGTCCGCGGCGTAAAAGTTGTAGTCGATAACATCTCGCAGTTGGTGACCGTTCACCGCAACGAGCCGGTCACCGGGCTGGAGCTCCAGCTCATCCGCTATGCTTCCCGGTGTGATCCGGTCTATGGTAAGCCCTGACATGGGGTTCCTCCTGTGATGTGCATGCCTTGCAGCAGACGCAGGTATTTCCGGCTGCGAAAACTGCCGCTCTCTCGGCGCAGGGCGGAGCAGGCGGCGCGCATGCAGGCTTAATGATAGGAGGAGAAGTAGGTTTTTGGCAACAGATAAAAAACGAACCGGCCCTAACGGGCCGGTTGGGGAGAGGACTTCGGTGAACCGGAAGGGACGCACCGATGGATCTCGGTCCGCGCCGCATGGTTCTGCTGTGGCTTTTCCCTGGTTATTGAACTACTGGTGCAGACGGAATACACCGTCTACCGAGGTGATGCTGCAGATCGCATGCTTGTAGATGAGAATATCACCGTGCACTTCCATCAACACGGAGAAATTGTCGAAGGATTTGATATGCCCTTCCAGCTTTTCGCCGGACATGAGCTGCACCAGGACCTTTACACGCTCCTTGCGGGACTGGTTGAGGTACTGGTCCTGAATGTTAAAAGGCGTTTTCGGCATGATTCCGCTCCTTTACCCAAAAAATTCAATCACATGACCAAGGATACTAGCAAAACCTGTAGGATATTCAAGCCAATAAATTTCATTTTCCCTGGCAAACCATGTCATCTGCCGCTTAGCGTAACGCCTCGTGTCCCTCTTTATCAGCGTAACTGCTTCATCCAGCGTAATTTTTCCATCCAGATGGGCGGAAATCTCCTTGTAGCCGATAGAGCGCATGGCCTTCATGTCGCGGCGGTACCCTGAGGCGAGGAGACCTTTCACCTCGTCCACGAGCCCGGCGGCTATCATCCGCTCCACCCTGAGCTCGAGGCGGCGGTACAGCTCCTGGCGCTCCACTGATATGGCCGCCTTGAAGGCATCGAAGTAAGCACCGGAAAAGCCATGCTCGGCACGAAACGCGGAGATGGGCCGACCTGTCTGGAGGTAGACCTCGAGGGCGCGGATCAGGCGGACCCGGTCGTTTGGGTGCAGCCGGGCCGCGGTCTCCGGGTCTGCCAGCAGCAGGCGACGGTGCAGTTCCTCCCCCGGGACATCGTCGAACTGACGGCGCAGCTCCGGGTCGCCGGTCGGGGAGTCGAGCAGCCCCTCCAAGAGGGCACGCAGGTAAAGACCGGTCCCCCCGACGACGATCGCCTTCTTGCCGCGCCGGTCGATGTCCTCGATGGCGGCGGTGGCGGCACACCGAAACTCCGACGCGGTGAAGTCCTGGTTCGGCGACACGATGTCGATCAGGTGGTGCGGCACGCGGGCGAGTTCCTCGGGGCTAGGCTTCGCTGTGCCGATGTCCATGCCCCGGTAGACCTGCATCGAGTCCGCGTTCACGATCTCGGCGCCGATCTCCTCCGCAAGCCTAAGGGCCAGATCGCTCTTCCCCGAACCGGTCGGGCCGCCGATCACAAGCAGCTTGATTTTCTTTTTCGCAGTCTCCGTCATGCCCCGCTACACCCTCTTGAACATCTTCTCGACCTCGGAGAGGGTGAGCGTCTGCATGACCGGCCTGCCGTGCGGGCAGTTACTGGAAAAGTCGGTCTCATCCATCTGCCTGAAGAGAGCGGCAATCTCCTGGGCGCTCAAGGAGCGCCGCCCGCGCACCACGCTGTGGCAGGCGATACGCGCCAGCAGATCCTCCTGCACGTCGGTGAAGGTGCGGCTGCGACTCAGGCTCGAGAGTTCCTCCAGGATGTCGCGCACGGTACGCAGGTAGTCACTCCCTGCCAAGAGCTGCGGCACGGCGTTTAAAAGCCACGTGTTGCCGCCGAACTCTTCGAAGGAGAAGCCGAGTCGGCGCAACTCCTCCAGATGTTCCATGAGTACCGCAGACTCCTTGAAGGAGAGTTCCAGCGTCTCCGGGAAGAGAAGCCCCTGGCTGTCGACCGCCCGCCCGGAAAACTCCCCCTTCAGTCTCTCGAAGGCAACGCGCTCGTGGGCCGCATGCTGGTCGATGAGCACCAGGTCCGTGCCCCGCTGGCACAGGATGTAAGAGGCGTTGAACTGGCCGATCACGGCAAGGGAGGAGAAATACCCGGGCGCGCCGCCTTCCGCCTCCTCTTCCTTGATCGGCTGCGGCACGACCGGGGGCTCGGGTGCAGACTGCGGCTTTTCCGACTGGGAAGGGAAGTGTAACTGCTGCCGCAGGGCGGGCTGAGGCTTCGCCTGGTACCCGGTGAGCAGTTCGCGAATCTCCGCCACCTTGGCCTCGCTGACCGACGGTGCCGGTTGCTCCAGCGCGGGAGCCGCCGCGGGTACCTCAAAGCGCTCCTGCTTCGGCGGGGCAGCCTGAGTGGGAGGCGCCGCCTGCGTCCAAAGCGGCCTCGTCGCCGTAGTCGCCGCCGCGGCTTGCGTCTCCGCCGGGCGCGCAGCGTCCGGCGCGGCAGGACGTTTCAGCCACGGCGTCTGTTTCAGGACGCTTTCCACGGCGAACTGGATCGCGTCGTGCACACGCCCCTGCTGTCTGAACCTCACCTCGTGCTTGGTCGGGTGCACGTTGACGTCGACCTCGCCGGGAGGGATATCGATGAAGACCGCAACCACCGGATAGCGTCCGCGCTCCATGAAGTTGCGGTAGGCCTGGAGAACGGCGTGCTGCACCACCTTGTCCTTGATGAAGCGGCCATTTATGTAGGTGTAGAGATGGCTTGCCGCGCTGCGGCTGCACTCGGGCGCCGCCACCAGTCCGCTTACCGTTACGCCCCCGTCTTCGTAAGAGACGGGGTAGAGAAAGGAAGCGATGGAGCGACCAAGAAGCGTCGCCACCCGCTCCTTAAGGTCGGCGTCGAGAGCACGGAAGACGACCTTACCGTCGTTTTTGTAGGTGAAGCGGACGTCCGGGCGGGAGATGGCCAGTCGGGTCAACAGCTCGCCCACGTGCCCCCCCTCGGTCTCCGCGCTCTTCATGAACTTAAGGCGCGCCGGTGTGTTGAAGAAGAGGTTGCGCACCTCGATCACCGTCCCCGAGGCCATGCCGCACTCCTTGACCTCCTTGATGCGCCCCCCTTCGACGTAGATCTCCGCTCCTTCCAGGGTTTCCGCGGTGCGGGTGGCGATGGTGAGACGCGACACCGAGGCGACCGACGGCAGCGCCTCGCCGCGGAAACCAAGGGTGGTCAGGGAAAAGAGGTCGTCGTCGCTGGCGATTTTGCTCGTGGCGTGGCGCTCGAGGGCGAGCAGGGCGTCCTCGCGGGACATGCCGCTCCCCGAATCGGTGACCTTGATGAGCCGCCTGCCGCCGGACTCGATCTCCACCGTCACCTCTTTCGAACCGGCGTCGAGCGCGTTTTCCACCAGTTCCTTGACGACGGAGGCGGGACGCTCCACCACCTCGCCGGCGGCGATCTTGTTGGTGAGATTTTCAGGAAGAATGCGGATCTTTGTAGCCAATGTCGTCCCTCACAGCCATCTTGTTAATCGAAGGAGCCAAGATACCTTAACCGGCGACGGTTTGTAAATTCAAGATTGCTCCGTGAGGCGGAGCCGCCGGCTTGCGCGTTGCGGCACCTGCAAAGGATGCTATAACGTGCAGGATGAAAATTTTCTCACCAATAAAGCCAGTTCTCATCCTTTTCCTTTTGGTCTGCGTCCCCTCCCCCCCCGCAGCCGCGGCATCAAGCTACCCCGCCCCCACCTATCTGCTGAAGATCGACGGGCACATCTACCGCCAGCGTAACGCCTCTCTAAGGCGCGCGCCCGCAAGCCTCACCAAGATGATGACCGCCCTCGTCGTAATGGAGCGCTGCGACCTGGACGACGTGGTCACCGTTTCCCGTGCGGCATCCCGCGAAACCGGGAGCAGGATAGGTCTGCGCAGTGGGCAGAAGTTCAGGGTGCGTGACCTGCTTGCCGCTACCCTTATCGCCTCGGCTAACGACGCATGCCGGGCCCTCGCCGATCACGCCTGTGGTAATCAGAAAACTTTCGTGTTACAGATGAACGCGCGCGCCCGGGCGTTAGGCCTCGAAAACACCCGCTTCAGTAACGCCTGCGGCCACGACAGCGCCGGGCTCTACTCGAGCGCCCACGACCTCGCCCGCCTCGCCGAGGCGGGTATGCGGATACCCTATTTCGCGAGACTTGTCGCCCGGCAAAACATGCGCATCTCGACCGTCGACGGCAGGCGGAGCTTCTACTTCAGAAACAAGAACAGGCTGATCGGACGCTATCCCGGCGCCGTCGGCGTGAAGACGGGCACCACACCCAACGCCGGACAGTGCCTCGTGGCGATCGCCGAGCGCGAGGACCGCAAGGTGCTCCTGGTCATCATGCATTCACCCAACCGCTGGAAGGCGGCCCCGGCCCTGCTTGACGCAGCCTTCGCCGCCGGCTCACCGCAACGCGCTACCAAGCGGGCGGAGACCGTACAAACAAGGAGTTCAGATGAAGCACCACCGGAAGGAACTGTGGTTCCAGATCAAGAGCAGACGGGGGTTCGTTAACATCACCCGCGATTTAGAGGCGGCTCTCGCCGAAAGCGGCATCAGGGAAGGGCTGCTGCTTTGCAACGCCATGCACATCACCGCCAGCGTCTTTATAAACGACGACGAAAGCGGGCTACACCAGGACTTCGAGCAATGGCTGGAAGAGCTCGCCCCGGAAAAGCCGCACAGCCGCTACCGGCACAACGTGGGCGAGGATAACGGCGACGCTCATCTGAAGAGGACGATCATGGGGCGCGAGGTTGTCGTTGCGGTGACGGGCGGGAAGCTGGATCTAGGTCCCTGGGAGCAGGTTTTTTACGGGGAGTTCGACGGCATGCGGAGAAAGCGCGTGCTGATCAAGATCATCGGCGAGTAGGAGAGGTCGAGGCGGTCGGCACCCGGCGCGGGGGCTTACAGCCCTCGCAGCACCAGTACGGTTATGTCGTCCGGCTGCGGGTCCGGCTTGTCGGTCAGGGCGATCAGGCTGTCCACCATCTCTAGGGCGCTCTCCTTGCCGGCCAGTTGCCGGGCGATCAGTTCGTGGGTCAGTTCCAGTTGCGGCTTCGCATCCACCAGGCCGTCGCTGTAAAGGACCATGACGTCCCCCCTCCCGAAGCGAATCCTGCCTTCCTGGTAGATCTCCTCCCCTTTCACACCGAGCGGGAGCCCCCGCGGCAACAGTGTCTCCACCTTCCCGTTCGCGCGCCGGAGAAAAACGTAGCCGTGGCCGCAGTCGACAAAGGAGAGAGTCCTCGTGCCAGAGTCGAGCTGTGCGTGAAAGAGGGTCACGAAGCTCTCTGAATTTTCCAGGTCCTCGTTGAGCGCCCTCTCGGCAAGATGCACGGCCTGGGCGGGCTGGTTGTACAGGGTGACCGCGTGCAGCGCCGCCCGAACGGTCGCCATGAGCATGGCCGCCGCCATCCCCTTCCCCATCACGTCCCCAAGGGTCAGATTGAACAGCGCCGGTGACACCTGCTGCCAGTCGTAGAAGTCCCCACCAACCTGCTTGGCCGGTAGGCACCGGGCGGCCATCTCGAAGTGCGGGATCTGCGGGTAGCAACGTGGTAAAAGCTTCGCCTGGATCTCGGCCGCGTAGACGAGCTCCATCTGCAGTTGCATGCGGCGCAACTCGCTCTCGCGGAGGTCTGCCTCCGCTTTTTTGCGTTCGCTTGTATCCCTGAAAATGGATATGTTGCCGGTGACCTTGCCGAAGCGGTCCAGGCGCTTCATGGCGAAGAGTTCGCCGATGAACACCTCGCCGTTTTTTCTGCGGAAGTGGAGTTCCGATAGCGCACCTTTCACCGGGGTCTGTACATCGAACACCTCTTTACCGGTGCTTTCGTAGTCACGCTTGTCTGCGTAGAGAATCCTGCTGCTCTTGCCGATTACCTCTTCGGAGTCGTATCCGAAGATCTCGCGCAGGGCTGGCTGGTTCACATGCAGTATGGTCCGGTGGTGATTGGACACCACGATCACGTCCCGGATGCTGTTGAAGAGGTTCCGATAGTCCTCGGCCCTTTTCTCAATCTCAGCGTGGGCCACCTCGAGTTCCCGTTCGGTCTCCCGCTGCTTCGCCCGCTCCTTCGCCTCGGTGAGCGCGCGCTGCACCGCGGGGACCAGTCGAGACAGCCGGCTTTTCAGCACGTAGTCCGTCGCGCCGCTTTTCAGGGACTCGATCGCCGCTTCCTCGCCCAGTTTGCCCGACACAAAGACAAAGGGAAGGTCGGGAAGCTTGGTCCGCACCATGGCGAGGGCCGTCATACCGTCAAAGGCCGGGAGGGCGAAGTCGGCGAGGATGAGATCCATCCCCCCCCGCTCCAGAGCATTCTGGAACTCCTCACGCCGAGATACCACCTCGACTTCACAATCCACACCTTCCGCGCTGAGCGCCATTAAAACCAGCTCGGCATCCATCGGATCGTCTTCAAGATGTAGTATGCGCAGACGCTGCGTCATTTATTCAAACCTCGGGAAGACATCGGGGGCGGTTCATTGACGATGGCCCAGAAGGCACCGATTTCCTTGACGGCCGTGATGAACTCGGAAAAGTTCACCGGCTTGACGACATAGGCGTTCACGCCGAGCCGGTAGCTCTCAACGACGTCTCTTTCTTCGCGTGACGAGGTGAGAACCACCACCGGGATGAATTTAAGCTTTTCATCAGCCTTAATGGCGCTCAGCACCTCAAGGCCGTCGACTTTGGGGAGTTTCAGATCCAGAAGGATAACGGCCAGGTTGCCCGGCTCATACTCTTCGTATTTCCCCCTCTGGTAGAGGTAATCAAGAGCTTCGGCACCGTCCCTGACAACATCGACTCCATTGGCGAGGTTGTGTTCTGCCAACGCCTCCAACGTGAGTTCGGCATCGTTTGCGTTATCCTCCACCAACAGAATGCGCTTTAGCTTTACCATTTCCCGCATCTCCGTGTCTGTCATGTCAGATGATTAGGAGCATCGGCCGGATAGGCTGTCCCGTGAACAGACAGAGTTTACCACGTCTTCAAAGCGATTCACCAAGCCGCTGTCACTTCGTTTCAGGAAAGGTCGTACGGCTGACTTGGAAGACAGATGAACGAGGCTCGCAAAGACAGGTGGAGCCATGCAGGAAAGTGGTGGAAGATGAACTAGCGACAGACAGGCCTGCTGAATAACCCCGATCCGCCAGGCACCCCGACGGGGATGAAGGCAACGCGATCACCGGGGAGAACCAGGTGGTCCAGTGGATATACCCTGTGGTTTATAAAAACTCCGTCAATCCGGTTCAGGGGCAGTTCCAGCGCTACAGCTATCGCGCTGGCAGCACAACCGTCAGCGGGGATGTCCACATCGACCACTGAAGGTAACCCGCGGTCCCTTCTGATACCATGCAGGGCTCCGAACATCCTCACAGTAGTTGCTGCTTGCACTGCCATAACGACCTCCTGAAAAGAGAATTATGGTCTCAGGCCGGCACTGTCACCTCGGCTTAACCCCGGCGGTGAGTAGATGCTAACGAGCGGCGCTTTTTGGATAATAGACCTCTCACATTTGCTGTCAAGAACAAGTAAATGAGAAGCAGACTGAGCAATTCGCAGAAAACCTGATATATGTTGAGTCATATCAGTTTCAAAACACCCGTGACAAAGGAGTTGCAATGAGACATGCGATTGCATTGGGAGCTGCTGCGACACTCATTTACGCCGGGACTGTACTTGCCGCACAATTCCCCTCGTCAGGTAAGGACCTGGGCGCCGTGACTGGCGGTACGTTCAAGGAAGCGCACCTGGTAATAGACAAGAAATGCGTCTCATGCCATACCGCAGAGCGCATCGAGAGCGCCATTGCCGCGGGCAAGGACATGCAAAAGATCCAACACAGAATGGAACTCAAAGGGGTGAAGCTCACCGCTGATGAGCAGAGCGTCCTTGGGATTTTTTACAAGCAAAGCCCGCTGAAACCAAAGAAGTGACTTCTACAACGGACCTTTCCGATGGAGGGATGCCACCTCCGTCGGAAAGACCATGCCTTGATCATCGTCGGATCGAGGTCACCTCAACAGGATATCCTCTCTTCTCGGAAACCGCTCTGACCACCAGGCCGATGTCAATCTTCGCCAGCAAATCAAGCCGCGCCATCTGGTGCAGGACCTCGCCGGGCTCTGCTTGGTAATTCCCTTCCCCGTGCACCTCCAGGAAGACCTTGCCCTTTCTCAGGCCAACCTTGACGGGGCGGTTCACGATAGGCACCTGCGTCCCTTTCCCCACGCATTCGAACAGCCGCACGATATCTTCCGGATAGAGTCTGATGCATCCGTGGCTCGAACGTCTGCCAATCCCCCAGGGGCGGTTTGTGCCATGAATCAGGATGTCGTTACCTGCGAGATGCAGGGCTCGGGTTCCCAGAGGGTTCTCCGGGCCGGGAGGGACAACGGGCGGGAGATCTTGCCTTTGTTGCAGTATGGAGGCAGGTACGTGCCATGAAGGGTTGAGTGACTTCCGATCCACCGTATAAAGGCCAAGCGGTGTATCGGTCCCTTCATCTCCGATACCTATCGGGAAGGAAAGGAGTGGGTCGGCAGGGTCCTTCGGGAAAAAGTACAACCGGAGTTCAGCCAGATTGACCACGATCGAGGGGCGGGGAGACAACTCGGGCGGAATCCACGCTGTCGGGATGGTAACTAAAGTGCCGGGAAAAGGCATGTAGGGGTCGACGCCTACGTTGGCGGCGGTTACTTCGTTGAAGCCCAGGTCAAAGCGGCGACCAATCTCCAAAAGCGACTCGCCTTCGCGCACCCGGTACTGGAAGACTTTTCCGAGGTAGCCGTCATAGTAGACGGCATCAACCGGCGCTTGCGCCGCTGTAGTTGCAAGGGCTACAAGACCAAGGGAAGTAATCAACCTGGCGAGGGGACGAAGCATCGGAGTGCCGTGCAGGCTACTTCTTCTGCCCTAGTTCAAAGATCTTTTGCGCCCGTTCCGCCGACTGTGCTGCCGAAGATGCGGCAGATTCGGCCCTCTGGGCGCTGTCGGCTGCCTTGGCGGTAGCCTCGTCCAGCATTGCCTTGTTGGCGAGCTGCGCCTGGCTTACCTGCCCCTCGATGGTGGCAAGCCTCGCTTCCAGCGCGTTGAGGCGCTGCTCGTCAGAGGCACTCTTCGTCTCCGCTGCCCCCATTTTCGACTCGAGGACGTCCACCCGGCATGACACCGGATCGATCTGTCTTTCGACATAACCTTTGCTGGCGCAGCCAGCCAGGAGCACCGACAACGGGATTACGAGCCATAAGTTTCCCATGAGACACCTCCCCCAAGAATTGACCAGCCCACATTTTAGCCGGGGGCCGACGGAATGCAACGACACGGTACAGGAGGAAGCGCTTTGATCTGCGGGAGAGGGAGACGGCAGGGGGTAAGAGGGCCGCCGGCGGCGGGTCCGCCATGACAGCTTGGTAGAAGGCAGGAAAGCGAAAAGCCCCACTGGGATATCCAGTGGGGCTTTTCTATTAAGTTCCCTGCGGCGACCTACTCTCCCACATCGTTACCAATGCAGTACCATCGGCCCAGAGAGGCTTAACTTCCGTGTTCGGGATGGGAACGGGTGTGGCCCTCTCGGCATTGCCACAGAGAAACTCTTC
>NZ_SRSC01000006.1:0-146252 GCF_004791675.1 Geomonas terrae | reverse complement strand
GAAGAGTTTCTCTGTGGCAATGCCGAGAGGGCCACACCCGTTCCCATCCCGAACACGGAAGTTAAGCCTCTCTGGGCCGATGGTACTGCATTGGTAACGATGTGGGAGAGTAGGTCGCCGCAGGGAATTTAATAGAGAAGCCCCACTGGATATCCGGTGGGGCTTTTCGCTTTTCTGCCTTCTACCAACCTGTCATGGCTCACGCCTCAGCCTGGATCATCGGACATTCAGCCGGCGGCACGAAGACCGTTCCTGATTTGAAATACGCTTCGCGGAAGCAGTACCCCGCCTTGCTCTGGCATTTCGCCAGATCCTTACAGTCGTAGCAGGCCGCGCCCTTGAACTGCTCTGATCTTGGATGGGTGAAGTTCCGCAGCGCATCGCTGTTCCAAACTTCAGCTATCGAGTCCTTTGACACATCGCCCACGAACAGCATCTCGTCTCGTGGCACCGTGTCGTACAGCATCACCTTGCCGTCCGGCGTTATGGTCATGCTGCTGTGTGCGCCGTAGCGCCCTTCCTCCCGGCAGAGTGTTATCTTTTCCGCGATCCCCTTGTCCTCTCCCGGCAGTGGCCCGAAAGGTTCACTGTACCTGTCCCAGGACTGCTCACCGTGCTCCAGTCCCGCTGTGGAGAGGTCTATTTCAGGGAAATCGATCCTAGCCTGACGGCATTGCTCCAGGATGGAGTTCAGCCCTTCCGTTCCGAGGAACATCTTGTCCGTGTTGCCTGTTAAGCTTCTATTGTAGGCCGCGATAGATATCTGGCGTAACCCCATGTCCTGAAGTTCCTCGACCCAATCGTAAACGTATGGAGCGGTCAATGCGGTCACAACTGATTTCACTCTGAGATTGAACCCTCTCTTGAGAAGGTTTCCGATACTGCGCACGGCCCTGTTGTAGTACCCCGGGCTGCCGGCGAGTTTGTCGGCAGTAGGTTCATCGGGATCCATGCTGAGTTGGATCTCTCGGACGTACTGGTTCACTGGCTGTGTCATGCCGATTGCGACGAGGCTGTCTGCAATTTTTTCGGTAATATGGCATTTCGTCGACAGGGTGAACAGCATCTCCAGTGCGATCATTTCCTCTATCAACTGCAGCGAGTCCTTTCTCAAAAGAGGATCCCCGCCGGAGAGCGTCACTTGGTCGATCCCAAGTCCCTTCGCCTCCCGCAACAGTTCTTTCCAGCGCTCGGTTGACAACAACTTCCCTTCGGGGACACAGTGCCCCTTGGCAAAGCAGAAAGCACAGTTAGGCTGACAGTCGTTGCTGAACATTACGTTGAGCGAGATCGGGGTGGCGAGGCGCTGCTGCTCCTTCCACCTGGAGGCTTTTACCACGAAATCAAAGGGGTCGATGCGTTTTACGTACGCCTCTAACTCGGGAGTCATGTTGACGACGGCATCGTCTTCTCGGTTCGCTTCACTTATTATCCTAGTAATAAACTCCTGTGACTTTTCCTGCGACTCCAGGTTAAATGCGTACTGTGCGATCATGGTCAGGTGTCTGACTGTTAGACGCCCGTCCATAAGTGCCAAGGCGGCACCAGCCTTTGGAGACAGAACACAGTACCGGGGCCTCTCGTGATCGTAACGACACAAAAGTGTCCAGTGACCGTTCCGCTTCAGGCGCCAATAAGGGGAAATAACCGGGATGGTGGTTTCTGTTATGGCGACGTCCTTTCCTAGAACAGCACACTCTAGTGGCATTTGATTGCTCCTCCTTGGAGAGTCGGTTCCCCGATTTTGCAACCCCACCAGTCTACTTCGGCATTAAAACCTGTCAATGTTTGTTGCATGGTCACTCAGCGCCAACGAAGTGGGGCATCACAACACAACGTCCTTACATCGCACGCGTACTTTGCAAGAATTTATTGGATCGTGGCCGACAGGTGTGCTAATTTCTGGCTGCGTCATACCAACATTCGGAGCATTTTGCCATGTCGACCGAAGCACAGATACGGCTTGATGAGAGCTGGAAATCACACCTTCTTGAAGAGTTCGAAAAGCCATACATGTGCGCCTTGAAAGGCTTTTTAAGGCAGGAGATCTTGAAACGGAAGGTCATTTATCCAAAAGGAAGTGAGTACTTCAATGCCCTCAACACCACCTCCTTCGACAGGGTAAAAGTTGTCATCCTCGGACAGGATCCTTACCACGGACCGGATCAAGCCCACGGCCTGTGTTTCTCGGTCCCTAAAGGCGTCGATATCCCTCCGTCGCTCGTGAATATATATAAGGAGATCCAGAGCGACCTCGGGCTGCCCGCTTCGGAATTCAGCCATGGGCATCTGTTTTCATGGGCTGAGCAGGGAGTATTGCTTTTGAACAGCGTGTTGACAGTGGAGGCGGGCAGGGCGGCGTCGCACCAGGGAAAAGGGTGGGAGACCTTCACAGACCGGGTCATCTCCGTTCTCAACGAGAAGAAGGACCACGTGGTGTTCATGCTGTGGGGAGCTTATGCCCACAAGAAGGGGGCCGTCATCGACGAAAGGAGGCATCTGGTGCTGCGGGCTCCGCACCCCTCGCCGCTCTCCGCCCATCGCGGTTTCCTGGGGTGTCGGCATTTCTCCAAGGCCAACGCCTACCTCGTCCGGCACGGTCTTGATCCGATTGACTGGATACCATAAAAAAAAGGCCCGGGTGATTCGCCCGGGCCTTTTACGTATGTGCCAACGTCACTGCTGCTAGAACCTGAATTTTTTGATCTGCCCCTTAAGGTTTTCCGACAGGCTGTTCAGCTGGTTTGCCGTGGCCATAGATTCGCGGTTCGCCCTGGCCGCCCCCTGTATGATGCCGGTGATCTGGTGCACGTTGTTGCTTATTTCCCGGCTGGTCGCGCTCTGCTCCTCGGCAGCGGTGGCAATCTGGCCTATCTGCTGGGTGACCTCGTTTATCTGCCTTTGAATCTCCTCCAGGCTCTGACCCGACTTGACTGAATCCTCGGCCCCCTTGGCCGCCTCGCTTGCGCTTTCCTGCATCACCTGCACCGCCCTGGTGGTCTCTTCTTGGATGGAGTGGATGTTAACTTCAATCTGTTTCGTCGCGTTGGTTGTTCGCTCGGCGAGTCGGCGCACTTCGTCGGCCACGACGGCGAAGCCGCGTCCCTGTTCTCCAGCCCGCGCGGCTTCTATCGCTGCGTTGAGCGCCAGCAGGTTGGTCTGGTCCGCGATGTCCTGGATGGTACTAATGATGTCGCCGATCTGCTCGGATTTCGCGCCAAGGGAACTCACGCTCTCCGAGGTGAGATGGACCTTTTCATTGATGAGCTGCATGCCGCGAATGCTGCGCTGCACATCGGCCGAACCGATCGTGGCTAGATCGCATGCGCGCTGGGCGCTCTCTACAGCATGGAGGCAGTTCTGCGATATGTCCGCCGATGTTGCGGCCATCTCTTCACCGGCGGTGGAGACCGTTTCGGTCTGCCCGGCGACGTCTTCCGAGGTTTGTGCAAGTTTCTGGGTGCTGCCGTGCAGTTCGGAACTCGCGTTGGCGACAGCGTTGGCATTATCGGCCACCGACTCGACGATAGCATGAACCTGTTCAATGAACCTGTTGAAGTAGCGGCTTGCCGTGCCGATCTCGTCGTTTGCTTCCCTCAGGCGGTGGGTGAGGTTGCCATCCCCTTCGGCGACGTCCTTCAGGGTCGCGATCAGGGCACGCATCGGCTCTAAAGCCCGGTGCATGACCAGGTAGGCGACCAGGGCAAGAAGGCCGGCGAGCAGCGCGGATATACCGAAACTCAGGTATTTCAGCTGGTCGAAGACGGCGAGGAACTGCGATTTTTTCTCACCCACGAACAGCGCACCGATTACCTTGCCGCTGCCGTCCTGCAGCGGCAGGTATGAGGCGAAGTGAGGCGTCCCGAGGATCTTTGCTTCCCCTAGGTAGCTGGAGGCCCGGTCGATGACAGCATCACGGGCAGGGCCCTGGAGACTCGTACCGACCGCGCGGGTGCCGTCGTCCTTTTTTATGGTGGTCGCAACCCGCGTGTCTCCCCGGAAAATGGTGGCTTCACCGCCGAAGATTTCCTTCATTTTGTCGGTCACATCGTTGCGTCCGTCAAGGGGCACGCCGTTTGCCTGCAGCTTCCCGTCGGCAAGGGTGAACGATGCGCCGTTGGGCGCGACTAGTTCCTTGAACGCTTTAGTGCGAGAGGTAAGCCCGACGGTGACTTGCCGGGTTATCTCCTTCTTGATTACGTACAGGGTGACAGCCGACGTCGTTATGGTAGCGATCAGGACGATGGCTACGTTAGCGATGAAGATCTTTTTGCTGATGTTCATTGGTAAGACCTCTTGTTGCAAATGGGTGTTGTTAAAACCATTACGTTTTTGAAGCTTTATCGGCTTACTGTCGAGAATCTTTAGAAAATGTATGACAAAAATTGTATACAGTTTGTGGCCGGAGGGGAAGCAGAGGCGGGGGCGAGGCCCACTGTCACAGGGTAAAGGATGGGGCCATGAAGCTGTCGTTGATAAGTATAAAAACGAGTCGTTGAATGATAATGATTTTTAGTTGCAAAGCCTGAGAGGTCTCTTCTATACTCTCACTATGGAGTTGAAAGAAAAGGAGGTTTGCCATGAAACGACTTGTGAGAACATTTGCTGTCGTTACGACTGTCTCTCTCATGTCAGTAATTTCCGTACTGGCAGCCGACACCGGGATGGGGATGAGCCCTGACAACAGCACGAACAAAGACCAGTGCCTGCTGGTCGCTCAGACATGCAAAGACAGTGTAGACTCATTGCAGCAGAGAATCGATCGGCTGCACCGTGAGATCAGTAAAGGCAACAGCGTGTACACGAATGAGGAGTTGAGGAGCCTGGAATTCCAGCTTAAAGATGCGATAAGCACCATGGAGGTCCTGACGCGGGGAGGGGCTTGACGGTTATCTAATTTATCAAGCAATCGGGCGAAAAATGGAGGCTGTGGTTCAAGCCTCCATTTTTGTTGCCGAAGCATCGCTGCCGCAGGCAACCACTACGAAAGCTGCGTACGCCTCCTGCAGCTGATGGAACAGTCCGGGGAGCGGCCCTAGTTGCTGCACTTTGGCGAGAGCTTCCATCTCGGCAGCGAGGTTTCGCATGCGTACCGCGCCCATGTTGCCGGCGGTTCCGGCGATGGTGTGGGACTTGAAATAACAGGTTTCGTGGTCGCCATTTTGCAGCGCTTCGCCGAGCAGACGAAGGTGCTCCGAAACTGCACTCACGAATTTGTCGACGAATACACCTACCATCTCTTGGTCGCCGCCCAGGCGGTCAAGCAGATCCTCAACGTCGAAGTCCAGGGGGGCGGCAGAAGGAGGTGGCACTTCCACCTCGCTAGTCGGAGCGCCCGCGGCGGGAGACTCCGACGCAACCTCTGCCGTGATCCTGCGAATCACCGACTTCAGGTCACGCTCCCGCACCGGCTTGGAAATATGGCTGTCCATGCCGGCCTCCCGGCAGATGGCGACGTCTTCCTTCATGGCGTTGGCGGTCATGGCGCAGATATGAATACGTCGCCCCGTGCCGTGTTCCCGCTCGCGGATGGTCCGCGTAGCCTCCAGTCCGTCCATCACCGGCATCTGTACGTCCATGAAGATGAGGTCGTACCCCCCCTGTTCCCACCTTTCCAGCGCCTCTTTGCCGTTCTCGGCGCAGTCGACCTCGTGGTTGCCCGTCTTGCCGATCAGCTTGAGCGATATGAGCTGGTTGATGGGGACGTCGTCGACCAGCAGGATGCGCAGCGGCCGTGCCGTCTGTGCCGGCTGTTCATCGCCTTCATCGACAGCGGGGAACTCCCCGGGCTGGGGAAGTCTGCTCTTCAGGGTGAAGCTGAAGACACTTCCCTCTCCGAGGCGGCTCTCCACGACGATCTTGCCCCCCATCAGTTCCACGAGGCTCCTGCTTATGGAGAGTCCGAGTCCGGTCCCACCGTAGAGACGGGTAGTCGAGCTGTCTGCCTGGGAGAACTTCTCGAAGATGACGTCCAGGGCATGCGGGGCTATACCGATACCGGTGTCGGCAACGGCGAACTTGAGCTGGGCCTCACCGTCGTTCGTGCCCAAGAGCAGGCACTTCACGGTGATCGACCCCTTGTGGGTGAACTTGAGCGCGTTGCCTACCAGGTTGCCAAGCACCTGCCCTATCCTGACCGGGTCGCCGACTGCGAACTGCGGCAGGTCGGGGCTGGCGTCGAGAAGCACCTGCACCCCCTTTTCCTGCCCGCGCAGCATGAACGGTTGGAGGCAGCGGTCGAGGAAACGGTGCAGGTCGAAGACGATCGCCTCGAGGGTGATCATCCCTGCCTCCACCTTGGAGATGTCGAGGATCTCGTTGATGATGGTGAGAAGGCTTTCGGCACAGTCGGAAAGCGACTCGAGATAGTTGCGCTGCACCTTGTCGAGTGGGGTTTCCATGAGGAGTCTCGCCAGACCGATGACACCGTTCATGGGCGTCCTGATCTCGTGGCTCATGTTGGCAAGAAAGACGCTCTTCGCGGCGGTGGCTGCCTCGGCGCGAACCAGGGCGTGCTCAAGCTCGGTGGTCCGCTGCTGTACCTTGAGCTCCAGGTTCTGCATGTGTTCCTGGAGCATCTCGTAAAGCTCCGAGTTCTCCACCGCATAGGCGGTGTTGATCAGGATGCTGCTCAGGGCATTGAGGGTCGAGACCTCGGCGCTCAGGTGGCTTCCACGCATGATGCCGGCGAACATCCCCCTGATGCGGCTGTTGGTGGCAAGTACGTGCAATACGAGGGTGTCGGTCCCGGACACGGTGGGGACCACCACCGGATGGTTCTGGTTCAGTGCCCACGCGAAGGTGCCGTCCTGGACCCGGGCCTCTACTTCCTTTCTGATAGCCGCTCCGGCCCGTTCCGGTTCACAGACCGTGAGATCGAAGGATGAATCGTCGTCTATGCCGAACATGGAGAGAGTGGCGAAGGGGATCAGGCGCTTTAACTGCCCGAAGACGGCCCTGATCACGAAGGACGACTCCTTCACCCGGTAGATGTCTGACTGCAGATCACTGCAGGCGGTGAGTACGTCGAGGGTGCGGACGTAGTTCAGGTTCGTCTCTTCGAGGAAGCTCACTCGCTCCTGGAGGTTCCTGATCTGGAAATCCCTGGGGTCATCGGGCGCCATCTTCACCCCCGAAAAGGACCGAGACCGTCTGCTCGTAGGTCGTGTCCACCTGCTTGATGAGCGTGGGGAGGAAGTAGCAGGAGATCTGCAACCGTTCCCAGACCGCGTGGTCCAGTTGCGGTACGAAGATCTCGCCGCTGTTGCCGATCTGCATGGCATGGGCGATGATGTCGGCGAAATGCAGTATGGAGGCCTCACGGGGATACTGGTCGGCCTTGCTGCAGTTGTGATGCGTCCCCACCGGTTCGGCCACGCGCGGTGGGATCTTCCAGCGCTTCAGGAGGGCCCCGCCGACGTCGGCGTGGTCGAAGCCGAAGCGCTCGCGCTCGGCTCGCTGCAGGATCATGCCCGTACTCCGGCATTCCTCGAGGAGTTCGAGGCAGATCTCCGGGACCCTCACGTACATGACGAGCCTCCCTACGTCGTGCAGTATTCCGGCGACGAAGAAGCGCTCCAGGTTCGCCTCCCGCTGGCTGGTGGCGAGAGTCCTGGCAGCCAGGCCGGTGGCGATGCTGTGCTTCCAGAACTGCTCCATGTTGACCAGGTCTTCCGGTATCCCCTTGAAGACGTCCATGACGGAAAGGGCGAGGGCCAGGTCGCGCACCTGCAGGACGCCTATGATGGTGACCGCCTGGGTGATGGTGTCGATCTTTGAGAAGTAACCGAAGAGGGGGCTGTTGGCGAGTTTGAGGATCCTCGCGGTGAGCCCCTGGTCCTCAGAGATGATCTTGGCGATGTCCCCTATCGAGCTGCGGGGGTGGTCGATCGCCTCGGAAAGCTGAGAGTAGAAAAGCGGGAGCGAATGTATGGTGGAGACATCCTCAACCATGTGCTCGACGGAGAGCTGGGGTTTACGCAGCACGGGTCGCCCTCCTCTCAGTGCAGATGCGCATCAGCTCCTTTATCGCGGGATGCTCGGGGTCGTTGTAGACGAAAAGGTGCTCCACCTCGGTACGCGCCTCGGCCAGGAGCTCCGGATCGATCTCCGTGTTGGGGGAGGGAGGGGCTTCCGGGTCTTCCGCGATGGTCTCCCCGACGATTTCGACCTCGAGGACACCCCACATGCGGAAGATGGAGAAATGCTTGTCGGTGAGCTCGGCACCCGACGGCAAAAGGAGCCGTCCGCTGCGGTCACAGACGTTGCGGCTGAGGACCATGCCCGGTGCGAGGTTGTCGATGTGAACCACTGCCAAAATAGATCCTCCTCTGCGCTGGCACCAGTTCTTATGGTGTCTGCCCCACGTATCGGTCCTGCTCGAAAATTCTTTAGCACCTGGTGCGTTTAAAAGAGAGCCTCCAATAAGAAGGCGCGACGAGAGAGAAATTGTCTCACAACATCTGTTGACATATAGACCTGCCCCTGTCTTTAATATGCGGATGCATACGACGACACAAGACGACCCGCGCTCTGCCAGAGCCACCTTCTGGCTGATAGTTACCACCGTGTTCTGGGGTGGCAGCTTCATCTTCAACAAGATCGGCTTCCGCGAGATCCCGCCGCTCGATTTCTTCTTCTACAGGTTCGCGCTGGCTACGCTCCTCATGGCGGTGCTCTGCCTGCCGCGCCTGAAAAAGCTCGACCGTGGCACCTTGAAGACCGGGGTTCTGGTCGGTCTGCCGCTCGCGGCGACGAACCTCTCCTTCGTTCTCGGGGTGAGCGGCACCAGCGTGTCCCGAGCGGGGTTCCTGAACAACCTGTTCGTGCTGCTCATTCCGCTTCTGTGCTTCGTCTTCTGGCGTGAGCGCCTGGATCGCTGGAGCGCGGGAGGGCTCTTCCTCGCCCTGGCCGGTCTCTGGCTCCTCGCCAAGGGGGGCGTGGACGGCTTCAACCAGGGGGACCTTCTCTCCACCCTGTGCGCCCTTTTCATCGCGCTGCAGATCATCGCCGTCTCCAGGCTGGTCGGCGAGGAGGACGTCTACCTTTTGAGCCTGATCCAGTTCGCGACCGTGGCGGCGGTCGGGGGCGTGCTGAACGTCGCCCTTCCATCCCCTCCCTTCACGGTCACCTGGGTTTCGGTGGGGGCGCTCGTTTACTGCGCCGTCTTCCCGACAGTTGTCTGCTTCACCCTGCAAAACGCCTATCAGCGTTACACGACCCCCACCAAGGCGGGGCTCATCTACACCATGGACCCGGTCTGGAGCATGCTGGGGGGGACGCTCCTTCTGGGGGAGAGGCTCACCGCCGAGGAATGGACCGGTTGCGCCCTCATCTTCGCCGCGGTAGTGCTTCCCCTGGGGGTGAAGCGCCTGCGTGAGCGCTACTCCGGCATCGGTTGCGAGGCCGAAGGGGCTGCCGCCGACTAGCCGCCCGTCGCTTTGACACCAGGGATCTCATCGACTACGCTGCAAGCACATCAAAGCGCCGCCTGCGGCACGAGGAGGAGCCATGCCTGAGCTTCCAGATCTTACCATCTATGCCGAAAACCTTGGGAAGGCCCTCGTGGGGAAGAGGATCGAGAAAGGCGAGTACCACGGGAGGGGACGCCTCAACGTTGCCGCCGGGGAGCTTGCCGCCGCCGTCGCGGGTGCCGAGGTGACCGCTGTGGAGCGCACCGGCAAACAGGTAACCTTCCGGTTCGGCAACGGCGCCGCGCTGAAAATCCACCTGATGCTTACCGGCGGGTTCGTTCTCACCGGTTCTTCCGCGGTGAAGGAGGTCCGCTACCCGGTGCTCACCCTGCTCTTTGCCGACGGTTCTGCCCTTGCCGTGGCCGACGAGAAGGGATGGGCGAGCGTCACCCTGAACCCCGGCGCCGAGAAGGAAGCGCCCGACGCGCTGGCGCTCACCGAGGAGGAGTTGCAGCGGTTGTGCGCCAGGAAGCCGCGCACCATGATCAAGCCTTTGCTTCTCGACCAAGCGCTGATCGGGGGCATCGGTAACGCCTATGCCGACGAAATCCTCTGGGCCGCGCGCATCTCCCCGAAGTCGCCCGCCGGCAAGCTCCCCCCGGAGGCGGTACGGGCCCTCGCCGAGGCGATTCCCGCGGTTTTGAACGATGCCGTTGCGGAGTTGAGAAAGCGCCACCCGGACATGGTTTCCGGTGAATACCGTGAGTTTCTGAAGGTGCACCGCCCCGAGCTCAAGACCTCTCCCACCGGTGCCAGGATCATCAAGGAGAACGTCCAGTCCAAGCGGACCTACTACACCGAGGAACAACTGCTGTACCAGTAGCATCTTACGGTCCCCCGGACCCGCCGTTACCGAGTTGTCGCCTGTAGCGCCCCCCATAGGGGCGCTTTTTTATTGTCCTTCGCGAAGCGGGCGAAGGTGCCGGACCGGTTGACAAGAAGCCAAAGCCGGATACCTTTTCACGGTTAGATTTTGCTAATCTGACAACCCACATGGCTTCGGCCACAAAAGGAGGCAACATGAAAAGGAGATTGGTATGGATGGCGGTGGTTTCCCTGTTCGCATTCTGCAGCATGCTTCTTCCGGCACTGGCGGCTGACAAGCTGACCATGTCCGAGAAGTCCTTCGTCAAGAAGGCGGCGAGCGGCGGCATGATGGAGGTCGAACTGGGACAGTTGGCTAAGGAAAAGGCAAAATCGCAGGAAGTGAAGGATTTCGCCCAGCTCATGGTGACCGATCACGGCAAGGCGAACGACGAGCTGAAGACGGCGGTGGGAAACAAGTACAAACTTCCCGCGAAGATGGAACTGAAGCACAAGGCGATGGTCGAGAAACTTCAGAAAACCTCGGCCGACGAGTTCGACAAGAAGTACGCGGAAGCGATGGTGAAAGACCACAAGAAGGACGTCGAGGACTTCAAAAAGGCTAGCAAGAAGGTGAAAGACCCCGAGATCAAGGCATGGATCGACAAGACTCTGCCGACCCTGGAGCAGCACCTGCAGCACGCGAAGGATATGGCCCAGAAGGTGGGCGCCGCGAAGAAGTAGTCGGGGTTGCAGACGGGCAAAAGGAGAGGGGCTCTGCCGCGAGGCGAAGCCCCTCTTTTTCGTTCAGCGCGCCCGTTCCTCTTTAAAGGCTAGAGCACCCTGAGGAAGGCGACCAGGTCATCTTGCTCCTGCTGGGTGAGTCGCAAACCGAGCACCAGGTCGAAGAACTTCACCGTGTCCTCAAGGGTGAGGCAGCGGCCGTCGTGCATGTAGGGGGGGCTCTCCTTGATGCCACGCAGGGTGAAGGTCTTGATGGGACCGTCGCCGGGCTCCCTGGTGAAGCGATCAAGCTGCAGATCATGCATCATCTGGTCGAGGTAGAACGGAGCGGGATGGCAGACGCCGCACCTCCCCTTGCCGAAGAAGACCTGCTGGCCTGCCATTTCCGACTGGGTCGCTTTCACCGGGTAGAGGAAGCCTGCCGGGTCGAGTTTCGGGGCGGGGGGGACGTCGAACATGTTCTGCATCTGTGCCATGTGCGACACCTGCACCCGGCTGATGATGTTCATCCCCTTCTTGGCGGCGTGGATCTCGTCGCCGTTAAAGTAGGCGGTGCGCTGCTCGAACTCGGAGAAGTCTTCCACCGAACGGAGGCTGCGCTTGGAGGAGTGGACCTGCTGGTTGAAAAGCCCCCTGAGGCTCACCGTGTCGAGGCGGAAGCGCCGCTCCTGAGGCCGGATGTCAGGGCTTAAGTGAAACTGTGCCGTGGTGTGGCCGTTCACGTGGCAGTCGAGACAGGCAACTCCGAGGCTCGGCTGTGGCGACTTGCGGTCGTCGGTCGGGTTGAATTCCTCCTGGGGGAAGGGGGTGACCAGCATGCGCAGGCCGTCGAGCTGCACCGGGGTGAGGAGGTTCTTGAAGAGACGGTAGTAGTTGTTTATGGAGACCACCTCGCCGCGCGAGACGTCGCCCAGTTCCGGCCGGTTCTGCAGGAATATCGCGGGTGGAAACTCCGGAAGAAAGGCGTCGGGGAGGTCGAAGTCGACGTCGAAACGCTGCAGCCTCGGGAACATGTCGATCTGGATCTGCGGGAAGACCTGCCCGCCGTTAACCTGCTTGGGATGGGGCAGCGGCGGGTAGGGGAAGAGGTTCTTCGACCTCATATCTGCCGGGTTCATCGCGGCCAGGCTCTCCCAGGTCGTTCCCTTTGCCAGCCGTGCCGTCGGCCCGACGGCGACCGGCTTGCCACGCGACATCTTCACATCGGGCGCAAGCCGCGGGCGCAGGTCGTAGCGCGACTCCAGAAGCCGCCTCTGCGTCTCCATTACCTTGGGCTTTTCACCGGCATCCTTCTGATAAACCTCCTGGAAGGTCATCATCGGTTTTTTCGCGTCCAGCGGGTCGCGGTAGAAGTCGAACCCCAGGATCTTTCCTTCGTCCGGTTGGTTCTTGAACGCGGTGGAGGAAGGCTCCGCCTTGGTCGCATGGAAGATGTCGGACTGGTCGTGGCTTCCTCTTTGCTGTTCGGGGCGAGTAGCCGGCACGTCCCTCGGCATCTGGGCTTCCATCGCCGCGTCCGGCGGCGCCTTGCGGGAAGGCTGCCCCTCCGCGGTCCAGGAGTTGACGGCGGGGAGGATGAGGGCGGCTGCAATAACGAGTGACGATACAACGGTGGCGTCTTTTCTCATACCAGGCTCCTTTTGGGATGTAATATTGGAACCCGCTAATTTTTCCACGGTCGCCGGGGAAGTCAAACCGTACTGCGGGCTTCGGCGCCTTTAGGGAAGACAGGCAGAGTGAAGGACGCGGTGCCTTTTCATGTCGCGCCGATAGGATCTGTTGCCGTGTGCCATGATTCCTTTCTTAGTTTTTGCAGATATAGTGGCCGCGTTGTACAATGAGTTGGTCATAAAAGCCCACGAAAAAGGAGGGCACGTCATGAGAAACCACCGTATTTGCACCCTGCTTCTTCCACTGTTTCTTGTCGCAGCGTCAATAAGTTCTACCGTCGTGACCAGTCATGCTGATTCCGGCGGACGAGGTGACAGGGCTGTCGCTCGCTCGGTAGGGCGCTCCGGCGGATCAGTTACCTATGGCGGCCGTGGGAGCTATGGCAGCCGCGGGAGCTATACGCGGTACGTCGGGCCGCGGCACGACTCTCACTTCTCGGGGAGTGTCTGGATCGGACCGGGGTGGGGATACTATGACCCCTTCTTCTACCCGTACTATTACAACTACCCTGCCTATCCGTACTACTACTCGCCCCCGACGGTGGTCGCGCCGCAGGAACCGCAGGAGTACATCTCCCCCGACACGCAGCAGGAGCAAGAGGGTGGGCAGTACTGGTACTACTGCCGCAAACCGCAGGGGTACTACCCCTACGTGGAGCGCTGCCCGGGAGGGTGGTTGAAAGTGGTGCCGGACACGACGCCGCCCAGTCAGGAACAGGAAGACAAGGAGGAATGATCATGACAAGGACTTTGACCAACTTTTGCTCGCTGCTTGCCTTGCTGGTTCTGGGGGGGTGCGTCACCATGCCGACCGGACCGAGCGTCCGTGTGCTCCCCGCGCCGGGGAAGACCTTCGAGCAGTTCATGGCTGAGGACGCCGTCTGCCGCAGGTATGCCGAGCAGCAACTCGGCATGAGCCCGCAGGATACGGCGAACCAGAACACCGCGACGAGCGCCGTGGTGGGGACCGCCATCGGTGCCGGGGTCGGGGCGGTTCTTGGCGCGGCGAGCGGCAATGCGGGGGCGGGTGCGGCCATCGGCGGTGGCACCGGTCTTCTCTTCGGCGCGGCGAGCGGCTCCGAGTCGGGCCGGGTCTACGGCTACGAGGCGCAGCGGCGTTACGACAACACCTACGTGCAGTGCATGTACGCCAAGGGGAACCAGATTCCGGGGAACGTGCGCAAGACGCGCCGCGTGAGAACCTATGTTCCTCCGCCGCCTCCGGGGGGGTACTCGGTGCCGCCGGATTACTATCCGGAGCGCTATTGAGAAGAGGGCGCCCTTTTCTTTTGGGTGACTTTGAAAACCTGGGAATGATGGGAGGACTGGGAAGCCTGGGAGTAATGAGACGGGGCTTTTGATAGGAGGTGCCGCACGGGCTTCCCGGATTGTGGTTGTCATGCCGTTGTGGTATCGTGCGGGGGCGCGCGAGGCGCCATCACCAAAAAACAGAGGTCGTCTTGACTACTTCCAGCAACTCCCCCCCCCTTACTCCCTGGGGCGCGGCCATAATTACCGGCGTCCTGCTGTTCCTTGGCTACGTCGGCTTCGACCAGTTCTACCTCGAGTGGATCTTTCTCCTCCCGCTTCTCTGGGCCATCCGCGACGTGCGCCCGCGACGCGCCTTCCTGCTCGGCTGGGTCGCCGGCATCGTGGGACACGGCGGCGGCTTCTACTGGATCATCCAGATGTTCCAGCAGTTCGCCGGTGCTCCGTTACCGGTCGGCATCGTTGGACTCGTTCTTTTGGCGGCGGCCAACGGGGTCGTGCTGGCGGTCTGGGCCTGGGGGGTAAGCCTGCTCACCCGCGGACGGGAGCGCCACCTGGTATGGATCGCCCCGGTACTATGGACCGCCATCGAGAAGGTCTGGCCCGAGGTGTTCCCCAACTACCTGGGCGCGAGCCAGTACAAGGTCCCGCACCTCACCCAGATCGCCGACTTCACCGGTGTCCTCGGCGTCTCCTTCCTTGTGGTCTACATCAACGCGACGCTTTACCGTATCCTCGCCTGCCGGTTCGAAGGTAAAGGGGTGCCGTGGCGCGCTGCGGCGGCGCTCGGGGTTACCCTGGTCCTTGTTGTCGCTTACGGCGAGTTCCGCATCCGCGAGGTGGACGGCAAGGTCGCCGCGGCGCAGCACCTCACCGTCGGGCTCGTGCAGACCAACCGCGGCGCTGCCGACCTCCACCTCTCGGCCGGAGCGATACAGCAGGAGCACCGCGATATGTCGAAGGCGCTGCTCGCGGCAAAAAAGGCAGACCTCGTGGTCTGGCCGGAGGGGGTGCTGAGCTTAGGGCTTCCCTCTCGCGAGGGGACTATCCCGACCTGGGCCCTCGGCGACCTCAAGGTCCCGCTGCTCTTCGGGGCCTGCCTCCAGCTAAACGAGGAGGGGGAGACCCGCTTCTACAACAGCGCCCTTCTCGCCGACGCCTCGGGCAAGATCCTCGGTACCTACGACAAGACCGTTCTCGTTCCCTTCGGCGAGTACATCCCCTTCGGGGACGTCTTCCCGGTCCTGTACGCGTGGTCCCCGTACAGCAGCAAGTTCTTCTCGGGGAAAAGCGTCGAGCCGCTCAAGCTAGGACCGCATCTCTTGTCGGTGAGTATCTGCTACGAGGACATCTTCCCCACCCATATCAGGAAGCTGATGCGCGGGGGGAGTGAGGGGCGGACCCCTGCGGTCATGTTCAACCTGACCAACGATTCCTGGTACGGCAACTCCACCGAACCCATGGAGCACCTCGCCCTGGCGAGCTTCCGTTCCATCGAAAACCGCCGCTCCCTGGTGCGGGTCACCAACACGGGGATCTCCGCCTTCGTCGACCCGGCTGGGCGCATCACGAGCCGCACCGGCGTCTGGACCAGGGAGGTCCTTGTGGACCGGGTGCCGCTTCTGGAAGGTACGACAGTGTACGGTGCTTTCGGCGACTGGATCGGCTGGCTCTGCGCAGTCATCTCGCTCGGTGCCATAACCTTGGTGACTGTATCAAACAGGCGCGATTTGACTGGGAAACAGAATGCTTTATAGTCTGACAGGGAAAAAGCGGGTCTCACAGCCTCCCAACTAGAGACGGTCCCACGGGACAGAAGGTACCATGGCCAATTCGAGCGGAAGATCGGGCAGAAAGAACGCGGAGCAGTTAAAGGGGAATACCTCCCCACTGGGCGCGACCGTCACCCCCGGCGGGGTGAACTTCAGCGTCTTCGCCAGGGACTGCAGCGGCGTCGAACTGCTCCTCTTCGACCGCGCCGACGACGCCGTCCCCTCCCGGGTCATCACCCTCGACCCCAAACAGAACCGCACCTACCACTACTGGCATGTCTTCGTCCCCGGCATCGGCGCGGGGCAGCTCTACGGCTACCGCGTCGCCGGTCCCTTCGAGCCGCAGCGCGGACGCCGCTTCGACCCCGGCAAGGTCCTCATCGACCCCTACGGCCGCGCCGTCGCGGTCCCTGACGGCTACTGCCGGGGGGACGCGTGCCTTCCCGGCGACAACGCGGCAAGCGCCATGAAGAGCGTGGTGGCCGACCCCCGCGGCTACAACTGGGAGGGTGACCTGCCGCTCAAGCGCCCCTATTCCAGCACCGTCATCTACGAGATGCACGTGGCCGGGTTCACCAGGCACCCATCTTCGGGAGTCTCCAACGACAAGCGCGGCACCTACGCGGGGCTCATCGAGAAGATCCCCTACCTGAAGGAGCTGGGCATCACTGCGGTGGAGCTGCTCCCGGTGTTCCAGTTCGACCCGCTCGACGCTCCCCTGGGGCTTCGCAACTACTGGGGCTACAGCCCGGTCTCCTTCTTCGCACCCCACGCCGCCTACAGCTCAAAGCAGGGACCGCTCGGCCCCCTGGACGAGTTTCGGGACATGGTGAAGGCGCTGCACAAGGCGGGGATCGAGGTGATCCTCGACGTGGTCTACAACCACACCTCCGAAGGAGACCACAACGGCCCCACCTTCTGCTTCCGCGGCTTCGCCAACGACGTCTATTACTCACTCGCCCCCGACGGCAGCTACCTGAACCATACCGGCTGCGGCAACACGCTGAACGCTAACCACCACGTGGTGCGCCGGCTCATCATCGACTCCCTGCATTACTGGGTAAAAGAGATGCACGTCGACGGCTTCCGTTTCGACCTTGCCTCCATACTTTCCCGCGATGGCCAGGGGCGTCCACTCAAGGATCCCCCCATCCTCTGGGACATCGAGTCCGACCCGGCGTTAGCCGGCATAAAGCTCATCGCAGAGGCGTGGGACGCGGGTGGGCTCTACCAGGTGGGGAGCTTCATCGGGGACAGTTGGAAGGAGTGGAACGGCGAGTTCCGCGACGACGTGCGCCGCTTCCTGAAGGGGGACGAGGGGATGGTCTCCCGCTTTGCGGCGCGTATCCTGGCGAGCCCGGATATTTATGGGCACCAGGAGCGCGAGCCGGAACAGAGCATCAACTTCGTCACCTGCCATGACGGCTTCACCCTGAACGACCTCGTCTCGTACAACAAAAAGCACAATGAGGCGAACGGGGAAGGGAACCGTGACGGCTCCGACGCGAACGCAAGCTGGAACTGCGGTGTGGAGGGGCCGACGGACAATCCCGCCATCGAGGCACTGCGCAAGCGCCAGGTGAAGAACTTCGTCGCGGTCACCCTGCTCGCCCTCGGAACGCCGATGATCCTGATGGGTGACGAGGCGCGGCGCACCCAGCTTGGAAACAACAACGCCTACTGCCAGGACAACGAAATCGGCTGGTTCGACTGGAACAAGGTCGAGGAGCATGCCGACATCCACCGCTTCACGAAGGAACTGATTCGGGCACGCCTCAGGCAGAGCGAGGCGTCGGCGGATTCCATCACGCTCAGCCAGCTGCTTGGGCAGGCGCGCCTTGAGTGGCACGGCGTCCGCCTCGGGACGCCGGACTGGAGCCACGAGTCGCACAGCATCGCCCTCACCGTCCGTAGCAACACGAAGAGCCTCGTGTTCCATTACATGGTGAACGCCTATTGGGAGCCGCTCTCTTTCATGCTCCCCTCGCCCAGGAAGCTTCCGGGTGGGAGATGGCACCGCTGGATTGACACCTCGCTCGACTCCCCCGACGACATCGCCCCGTGGGACGAGTTGCCGCTAGTCGAGGGTGAGAGTTACCGTCTTCCCCCCCGCAGCCTCGTAGTGGTCGTGGCTAAAAACCGCACGGCGAGCCGGACAAGGAGCTGAACATGTCATCGGTATTCGGAACGATCTTCAGGGTTTCCACCTTCGGCGAGAGCCACTGCAAGGCGGTCGGCGCCGTTATCGACGGGGCACCGGCCGGGATGCAACTGTCCGAGGCGGACATCCAGCCGCAACTGGACCGCCGCCGTCCCGGGCAAAGCGAGCTCAGTACCCCCCGCGAGGAGGAGGACATCGTCACCATCCTCTCCGGCGTCGAGCTCGGCGTCACCCTCGGGACCCCCATCGGTCTCATGGTGCATAACCGCGACCAGCGCCCGGGGGATTACGAGGAGATGGCGGAGGTGCCTCGCCCCTCCCATGCCGACTACACCTACCAGATGAAGTACGGCGTGCGCGCCTCGAGTGGCGGCGGACGCTCCTCCGCACGGGAAACCATCGGCCGGGTCGCGGCGGGTGCCATCGCCGAGAAGTACCTCTTCGAACGTTACGGGATCGAGATCGTCGCCTGGGTGGATGCCGTCGGGGCGATCGATGCCGGGCCGGTCGACCTCACGGGGATCACCCGCAAGGAGGTGGACGCACACCCGGTGCGCTGCGGCAACCCCGCCATGGCGCAGGCGATGGCCGACCTGATCGCCCAGGTGCGCGACAAAAACGACTCGGTCGGGGGGATGGTCTCCTGCGTCTGCCGCAACATCCCCGCCGGGCTCGGAGAGCCGGTGTTCGACAAGCTGGACGCCCTTTTGGCCCACGCCATGCTCTCCATCCCCGCATCCAAGGGGTTCGAGATCGGCTCGGGCTTCAGCGGCAGCCGCATGCTGGGGAGCGCCCACAACGACCCATTCGTCAGCAAGGGGGGGAGGCTTGGGACCTCGAGCAACTACTCTGGCGGCGTGCAGGGGGGGATTTCCAACGGGGAGCCGGTCTACTTCCGGGTGGGCTTCAAGCCGCCGGCGACGGTGGCACTGCCGCAGAAGACGGCGCGCTTCGACGGCAGCGAGGCCGTCCTCGAGGCGAAGGGGCGCCACGACCCGTGCATCGTGCCGCGCGCCGTCCCCGTCGTCGAGGCGATGGCCGCCCTGGTGCTCATGGACCTCGTGCTCAGGCAGGAATACCGGAAGCGTTAAAGGCTAGCGGGTGCAGGCCTGCACGATGACTAGCCCCATCCTGGTATCGGGGGGGAACTCCTCCCATTCGGTGACGGCGGAGAGGTCGGTGCTTCTCAGCGTGCCGCCCTTCTTGTCGAGATGGGTCGCGGCGAGGAGATGCCCCTCCCGCTCCGCGCAGTTGATCTCGTAGCTGTAGAGGGTTTCGTACAGCGGCGTGGAGTCCGGCAGTTCCGCGAGGACCTTCAGGGCGTCCTTTCTTCCTTGGTCACTGTACACCACCCGCGTCCTCACCTGGATGACCCCTTCCCGCAGCGGGGTCACGCCGCTTCGGTCGAAGAAGAAGCTCGAGTCCTCGTTTTCGTCCAGCTTGAACCAGTCAGGCGACGCCGCAAAGGCCGACGCAGCCATCATCCCCACCGCAACCATGCTCAGCAGAAAAAGTTTTACCCGCATCTCTCACCCCCTTGCATCCAATTCCTCAGCCCGCGAACGTATCTTCTGCATCTCCGTCTCCAGGTCGGTGATGATCTCCTCTTCCTCCCGCACCAGCCCGTGAACCTTGAGGGACTTGCGCAAGAGATCCAGGTCGTACTCAAGGTAGAGCGGCGCCACCGGGCTCTGTCGAGCCGATTTCAGGATCTTGCGGACGATGAACCCGGTGAACTGCGGGTGTTCCAGCAGTTCATGGCGCATCTCCCCGTCGTAGGGGCGCAAAATCACCCGCTCCCGCACCGGATCGCCGTGTACCGTCATCTCGGATATGAAGGTATCCGGTGCCTCCTCGGAGAGCCGGACGTCGGCGATCCCCAATGCGTAGCGCTCCGGGTGGTGCAGCCGGTCGACCAGCATGTCCCACAGCGTCTTGTGCTCGCAATGAACCACCACCTGAAGGGTGCGGATGAGCATGGGAGCCTCCTTGTGCGTATCGTACCTGCTGGATTTCTTGAACTAGCCAATTATAAAACGCCCTCTCATGCGGTCAAGCCGACGGCGATGTTGAAACCATGCGGCAAGAAAGGGGGGCGCCCAAAATTGACAGGCGCTCCGGCATCGTTACAATGGGCGTGGCCCCGCCGGGCGCCAGAAATAAAACAGCGAGATCGTAAGGAGGTATGCCATGGCAACGGGAAATGCCGGCTCGATGACGCAGCGACACCCGGTCCTCATCGCGATGGCCGCCGGCTTGATCGCCGGTGCGGCGGCGAGCGCCTCGGACGGACTCCTGGACCGGCTGGTGAGCGAGCAACAGAAAAGGCGCGGCCGGCGTGTGCGCGAAGCGCCGGCGCACCAGGTGGCAGGGCCGCGCTTCGCCGCTAAGATCGCGGGACGCAGGCTGAACAGGAAGGAGAAGGAGCGCGCCAAGGCGGTGTTCGGTGTGCTCTACGGGCTTGGGTGGGGAGCGATCCATGGGGGGCTGCGGAGGAAGTTCCCGGTGCTTTCCCGCTGGGGCGGGCTCCCCTTCGCGATCCCCTTCTTCTTCGCCTGCGACGGCGTGATCGCTCCGGGGCTCGGCATGTCGCCGGGGCTGAAACGTATCCCTTGGCAGCCAAGCGTGAAGGAAATGGGAAATCACATCGCATGGACGGTGACCGCTGAACTGGTGCATCGTGTGGTGGGAAAAGGGCGTTGAATGAGTTTGCAGAGGAGGGGCGTGCATGGCAAGGACCGTTGACCCGATGAGACGGGAGCTTCCCCGGTGGCTGAACGCGGTGCTGATCGTCGGCACCGTGGCAACCGTCGCCGTCATGGAGCTCAGACGTCCGCTCAGGAAGGAGCGGGAAGACAAACTGAGGAGAAACGGGCGCAACGCGGCCTTCGCACTCATCGCGGCGACCACGGTCGGCCTCGCCGAGAAGCCGGCGGTGGTTCCCCTTGCCCACCATGTGCAGAAAAAGGGTTTGGGCGCGGTCAAGCTGCTCGGGCTGCCCCCATGGGCCGAGGTGGCGCTGTCGGTGCTCCTGCTCGACTACACGCTGTTCATCTGGCACGTGCTGACCCACAAGATCCCGCTCCTTTGGCGTTTTCACAAGCCGCACCACGTCGACCTCGATCTCGACGCGAGTACTGCGCTTCGCTTCCACTTCGGCGAGTTGCTCCTGTCCGTGCCGTGGCGGGCGGCCCAGGTCCGGCTGATCGGCGTCTCCCCCTTCGCCCTTGCCATGTGGCAGACCCTTACCCTCATGGCGATTCTGTTCCATCACTCGAACGTGAGACTCCCGCACCGTGTCGAGCGGCGTCTGTGCCACCTGATCGTCACCCCGAGGATGCACGGCATTCACCATTCCGTGGTGAGGGGGGAGACCGACTCCAACTGGAGCACCATCTTCTCCTGGCCGGACCACCTGCACCGCACCCTGAAGCTGAATGTTCTTCAGGACTCGGTGATCATCGGTGTCGCCGGCTTCCAGGACCCGGCGCAGCTCACCCTCGGGAAAACCCTCGGCATGCCTTTTGTCAGACAGGTGGAGGTGGAGGGGCCGAAACGGGAGGTGCTGCCGATACCACCGACGGTGCTGGCAGTCTAGGGAGCCGCTAGGCAGAAACGCGAAGAGACCCGTCGGGCACCCGGCGGGTCTCTTTTTTGCGGTAGGGATGCATCGGATCAGGCGAGTGGGCCCCGCGGCGGGTCCTTCGGGCGGGTGTGCACAACGCCGGTCAGGATGCCGATGCCCAGGAGGATGATGCAGACGATGGCGATCTTGAAGACGGCGATGCCGGCGGTGACCAAGGCCCAGGCGACCCCGGAGATGATGAGGATGAAGCCGATGATGTAGAGCGCAAATGACATGGCTACCTCCGTGAACAGCCGTATTGGAGTCTTCCAATCTTGCGACAGCTCAAATGCTAGCGGGAGGGCTTCCGTTGTCAATGCGGGGGAGGAAGTCTCGAAGGGGGGCTATGCGGGGGACGTTTCCTTGTAGAGCGCCCCGGCTGTTTCCAGGTGGGTCAGGTACAGCCTTGTGTCGAACTCGAGCTGGTGGTAGTCGGGTTCCATGTACTCGCAGAGCTGGTAGAAGGCCTTGTTGTGCTCCTTCTCCTTCAGGTGGGCGAGCTCGTGCACGACGATCATCCTCAGGAACTCTACCGGGGCGACCCGGAACATGCTCGCCACCCTTATCTCGTTTTTAGCCGTGAGCTTCGCGCCCTGCACCCGCGAGACGAAGCTGTGGAGCCCTAAGGCGTGGTTGATCACGCTGATCTTCGGGTCATAGACGACCTTGCTGAGCGGCTGAGACTTGCGAAGGTACTCGTTCTTGATGCCCATGGTGAAGTCGTAGAGCGACCGGTCCGTGGTGAAGCCGTGCGGGGTGGGGTACTTGGAAAGGAGCACGCCGCCGAGCTCGTTCGCGTCGAGGAGTCGCTGCACCTTTGAGGTCACCTGCTCCGAATAGCCCGCCAGATATTTGAGTCCACGCATCACTTCTTACCTCTCAGATTTACCTACCGCTTGTCGACGGCGAAGGTAGCACATCGTCATGCAGAGTGCAAACGTCCCGGCGCGCGGGTCCCGCCGGGTGCGCCACGATATTTGAATAATCGCATGCAGTTGTCAACCAGTGCAGGTTGCCAGGTTGACGTGTCCCGGCCGCTGTGCTAATAACAGAGGCTCGACTCTGACCCTGAGTGGAAAGGAGAGACCGTGCCGACATTCGCAGAAGAACTGGATAAATTGCGTGAAGAGGGGCTGTACCGCAGCATGAGGGTGATCAGCGGCGCGCAGGGAAGCCACGTGGAGCTGGAAGGGAGGCGGGTGCTCATGCTCTGCTCCAACAACTACCTGGGGCTTGCCGACCACCAGGCACTGCGCAGCGCGGCGGTGATGGGGGTGGCGTTCGGGGTAGGCAGCGGTGCGTCGCGCCTGGTCTCCGGCACCATGGAGCTGCACGCGCGCCTCGAGGAGCGCATCGCCCGGTTCAAAGGGACCGAGCGGGCTCTCGTCTTCAACTCCGGTTATGCGGCCAACACCGGTATCATCTCGGCCCTGGTCGGCCGCGGCGACGCCATCTTCTCCGACAAATTGAACCACGCGAGCATCGTGGACGGCGCCCTTCTTTCCCGTGCCAACTTCCATCGCTTCGGTCACCGCGACGTCGCCGCGCTGGAGCGGCTGCTCGAGGAGAAGGGGGGGAGCGGCCGGCGCCTCATCGTGACCGACGGCGTCTTCAGCATGGACGGGGACATCGCTCCGCTCAAGGAGATGGCACGGCTCGCCAGGCGCTACGACGCGCTCCTCATGGTTGACGACGCCCACGGTACCGGCGTCCTCGGCGCCACCGGTCGCGGCACCGCCGAACTCTTGGGCGTCATGGACGACATCGACATCCACATGGGAACGCTGGGGAAGGGGCTGGGGAGCTTCGGCGCCTACGCAGCGGCGTCGGAAACGATCTGCGACTACCTCGTCAACAAGGCGAGGAGCTTCATCTTTTCCACCTCGATGCCCCCTGCGGTGCTCGCCCCGTCCATCGCGGCGCTCGACCTGGTCGACTCCGCGGAAGGAAAGGGGCTGCGCGACCGGCTGGCGGCAAACGTCGCCCTGTTCAAGGAGCGGCTGGCCGGAGCCGGCTTCGACACCATGGGTAGCGAGACCCAGATCGTCCCGATCTTCGTCGGTCCGGCGGATGCCACCATGCGCTTCAGCCAGGAACTCCTCGAGGAGGGGATCTTCCTGCAGGGGATCCGCCCCCCGACCGTCCCCGCCGGGAGCTGTCGACTGCGTTGCACGATCATGGCCACCCACGAGGCCGCGGATCTCGAGGCCGCCGCCGACACCATCGCCCACGTGGGTAAGAAGCTGGGCGTGATTTAAATCAGGAAAGCTTGATCACAGAGGAAAGTCTTTCTCCGTGCCCTCTGTGGACCTCCGGGTCCTCTGTGTTGAGCTTTAGAGGTTTTATGATGATGCATTTTCAGGAAATAGGGGCCGGAAGGCCGGTGGTATTCGTGCACGGCTGGGCCATGTCCGGAACAGCCTGGAGTTTTCAGCGTGAGCTTGCCGACGCGGGGCGCCTCATCTTTCTCGACCTGCGCGGGCACGGCCAGTCGGCTCCGGCCGACTCTTACACCCTGGACGACTACGCCTCCGATCTCGTCTCCTTTTTCGATGGGCACGCGCTCACCGACGCGGTCCTCGTCGGCTGGTCCATGGGAACGCAGGTGGCGCTGCATGCCTTCCCCGCGCTCAGGGAACGCCTGGCCGGGATGGTGCTGGTCGGCGGTAACCCGAGGTACGCAAGCACCGACGACTACCCGCACGGCAAGGCCCCGGTCGAGGTGAAGGGGATGGGGCTCAGGCTGCGGCGCGACCGCCAGAAGACCATGGGGGACTTTTTCAAGGGGATGTTCGCCGAGGGGGAGCTGGACCACGCGCTGTACCAGCGCATCGTCCACGAGATCGTGATGGGGGGGCGTGCCCCGGACTCCGAGGCGGCGCTACGATCGTTGGACATCCTGTCGAGCGCCGACCTGCGGGAAAGGCTTCCCGAGGTGGACCGCCCCGTCCTCCTCGTGCACGGCGAGCTCGACACCGTCTGTCCCGCCTCGGCGTCGCGCTACATGGGGGAGCGGCTCCCGTCGGCGCGGGTGGAGATCTATCCTGGGTGCGGCCACGCTCCCTTCATGAGCAGGCCGGAGCGCTTCAATGAGCAGCTCAGGGAATTCATCGCGGGGCTCTAGTTAGTTCGATTTATTCGGAAAGGTGGTTATGGCGGCAGAGATAGACAGAGAGAGGGTGCGGGATTCGTTTCACCGGCAGGCCGCCGATTACGACAGTCACGCCGTGGTGCAGGGGCGGGTGATCGAGAAGGTCGTCGGGCTTTTGCAGGCGGAGCGGGTTGCGCCGGTGCGGCTTTTGGACATCGGGGCCGGGACCGGGCGGCTGCTTGCGCGGCTGACCGAGCTCTACCCGGAGATGGACGCGGTTGGGGTAGATCTTGCCCCCGGGATGTGTGCCACGGCGGCGGATAACTTAGCCGGGCGGCGGGTGCAGGTGATGCCCGCCGACGCCGAGGCGCTTCCCTTTGAGGCGGAGTCCTTCGACGTCGTCGTTTCCACCTCGACCTACCAGTGGCTTCCCTGTCTCGACCGGGCCTTCGCCGAGGCGCGCCGCGTCTTAGCGACCGGAGGTATCTTCTGTTTCGCACTCTTCGGCGAGAGGACCCTTTTCGAGCTGCGCGATTCCTACCGGAGCGTCCTGCAGGGGGCGTTCGACCGCACGCACAGTTTCTTTTCCTGCGCAGAGGTGCTGGAGGCGCTCGAACGCGCCGGGTTCAGCGGCGCGCGTGTGAGTTCCGAGCTGGAGGTGGAACTGCACCCCGACGTGCCGGAGCTTCTGCGCTCGCTCAAGAAGATAGGCGCCGGGAGCACCGCGCCGGCAAGCGGGAAGGGGCTTGCCGAACGGCGGGTCATGCTGGACATGATGCGGAGCTACCGCGAGCACTTCGGCGGCGAAGAGGGAATACCCGCCACCTACGACGTGGTGTACGGCGTGGTGCGCAAGAGCGGGTAGCCGCGGCTAGCTCGGCGGCTCGGACCAGTCGGACAGGTCAGACAAAAAAAGAGGGGCGGCCAATTGGCCGCCCCTCTTTGCTTCGCACGGGCTCTCCAAAGCTTTACGCCCTGGTGAGCTGGCGGTACCTGATGCGGTGCGGCTGGTCGGCTGCGGTCCCCAGGCGCGCGTGGCGGTCTTCTTCGTACTCGGAGTAGTTCCCCTCGAACCAGACCACCTTGCTGTCCCCCTCGAAGGCGAGGATGTGGGTGGCGATCCTGTCCAGGAACCAGCGGTCGTGGGAGATTACCACGGCGCAACCGGCGAAGTTCTCGAGCGCTTCCTCGAGCGCACGCATCGTGTTCACGTCCAGGTCGTTGGTCGGTTCGTCCAGAAGGATCACGTTGCCGCCGTCTTTCAGCGTCTTCGCCAGGTGCACGCGGTTTCTCTCCCCGCCGGAAAGCATCCCGACCTTCTTCTGCTGGTCGGCGCCGGAGAAGTTGAAGCGGGCCACGTAGGCGCGGGAGTTCACCAACTGCTTGCCGAGCTGCAGCTGCTCCTGCCCCTCGGAGATCACTTCCCAGATGGTCTTGTCCGGATCGAGCGCGTCCCTGCTTTGGTCCACGTAGGCGAGCTTCACCGTCTCGCCGGTCTTGAAGCTGCCGGAGTCCGGCTTCTCATCACCGGTGATCATCCGGAAGAGGGTGGTCTTGCCGGCGCCGTTGGGGCCGATGACGCCGACGATGCCGCCCGGCGGGAGGCGGAACTCCATCCCCTCGATGAGGAGCTTGTCGCCGTACCCCTTGCTGACGTTTTCGGCCTCGACCACCACGCCGCCAAGACGCGGCCCGGGCGGGATGAAGATCTCGAGGTCCTTCGCACGCTGCTCGCTCTCGGTGTTCAGCATGTCCTCGTAGGAGCTGATGCGCGCCTTACCCTTGGCGTGACGCCCCTTCGGAGACATCCTGATCCACTCCAGCTCGCGCTTCAAGGTCTTCTGGCGCTCGCTCTCGGTCTTCTCCTCCTGGGCCAGGCGCTTCTCCTTCTGCTCGAGCCAGGAAGAATAGTTACCCTGCCACGGGATACCCTGGCCGCGGTCGAGCTCGAGGATCCACCCGGCCACGTTGTCTAAGAAGTAACGGTCGTGGGTCACCGCGATGACGGTGCCGGCGTAGCGCTGCAGGTGCTGCTCGAGCCATGCGACGCTTTCGGCGTCCAGGTGGTTCGTCGGCTCGTCCAGAAGCAGGATGTCGGGCTTCTGCAAAAGCAGGCGGCAAAGGGCGACGCGGCGCTTCTCACCGCCGGAGAGGTTCGCGACGTTCGTTTCCGGCGGTGGGCAGCGCAAGGCGTCCATGGCGAGCTCCAGGCGGCTGTCCAGGTCCCAGGCGTCCAGGTGGTCGAGTTTCTCCTGCACCTTCGCCTGGCGGTCGCAGAGCTTCTCCATGTCGGCGTCGCTCATCTCCTCGCCGAACTTCATGTTGATCTCGTTGAATTCGTTCACGAGGTCGACGATTTCCTGCACCCCTTCCTCGACGCACTGGCGTACCGTCTTGGTCGGGTCGAGCTGCGGCTCCTGCGCCAAGTAGCCCACCGTGTAGCCCGGGGAGAGGATGGTCTTGCCGTTGAACTCCTTGTCCACGCCGGCGAGGATCTTCAGAAGGGAACTCTTGCCCGAGCCGTTAAGACCGAGCACGCCGATCTTCGCGCCGTAGAAGTAGGAGAGGTAGATGTCCTTCAGCACCGGTTTCTTGTCGTAGAACTTGCTTACCCCGATCATGGAGTAGATGACCTTGTTCGGGTCGATCGCCATTTTTATCGTCACCTCCGTATGGATTTGTCAACATTTGCAGCCTTTTGTTAAGCGGCCATTATTACATGCAACGACCGCGGCGTGTCAACCGCGATCGGCCGGGAGTCCGTCCTTGACATTCTACTTTATGTATAGTTAAATCCGCCGGATTGTACTAACTCACAAGGGGTACCCTCATGCAAATCAGCAGGCGTTTCGGGTTCTTTATCTGCGCCGGGCTTCTCTCTGTCGCCATCTACGGCTGCGGCGGCTCATCCACCAAAGACACCATTCCTTCCACGGTCTCCATCTTCTACGAGCACAGCCTCATCTTCAGAAACCACACCACCTTCACCATGGGGTACAACGGTTTCGGGCAACTGGGGGACGGTACCCTGGATCGGCGCGAGAGCGCCACGCCGGTGCCGGGGATGACCGGCATGACCAAGGGTGGCGTAGGTGCCGAGCACACCATGGTCATGAACGGTAGCAACGATATCCATACCTGGGGGTACAACCTCTACGGCCAGTTGGGCAGCGCCACCGTTTCGACGAGCTACCCCGACGCGTATAGCAGTTCCCCGGTGAAGGTCACCTTCTCCGACCCGGTAACCGACATCGCCGCGGGGGGGTACCACTCCCTCGCCATCGCCGGAGGGAAGCTTTACGGCTGGGGCTCCAACGGCTATCGTCAGGTCGGCAACGACTCAAGCAGCGAGTCGAAGACCCCGGCCCAGCTCTCCACCGGGCACGACGGGGAGGACCTGACCCAGCTGACCGCCAGCAACGTGATTGCGGGGTGGCTTCACTCCATGGCCCTTTTCTCCAACGGTGACGTGTATGCCTGGGGGAGCAACGCGAAGGGACAGCTCGCCTTCAGCACCTATTCGAGCACCAGCTCGCGTCCCAGAAAGGTGACCATCCCGGAGGCGACCGGCAGGGTCGAGCAGATCGCCGCGCTTTCCAGGGCGAGCCTCGCCCTCGAGGTGCAGCGGGACGTTCAGAACAACATCACCAGCCAGACCCTGTGGGGATGGGGCTACAACGACTCCGGTGAGCTCGGCTCGCTGATCCCGCTGCGCGCCTTCAGCGCCGTGCCGGTCAAGGTCATCCCGACTATCGCCGTCACGGACGGGCAGACCTTCGTCATAAAGAAGATCGTCACCGGTATCAACCACGTGCTGCTCCTCATGGGGCCGCGCGACAGCGTCGTCAACGACGGCACCTGGTTCGTGCAGGGGCTGGGCCTGAACTTCTACGGACAGCTCGGCAACAATACGACCACCGACACCAGCAGCCTGGTCGCGGTCTACACCGCCCTCAACCCCGAATGGAGCGCCGGCGTTTCCGACATCGCCGCGTTCGGCACCGCTTCCTTCGCCCTCGTGAACGGCGTCTGGTACGGCTGGGGCAACAACGATCTCGGACAGCTCGGCAACCCCGTGGTGAAGGATACCGTGGCGTTTTTCGAGACACCGGTAACGGTGAAGTTCAAGTAGGGGTAATCGCCCGCGCGAGTGGGGTTTTAAGCCTTGACTTGATTGACGCAAATAGTTTAGTTTGACGGATTGTTTCACAGCCCAAAGCGGTAAAGAAAGGTTGCAGATAACATGGAAGAGTTGAGCGAACTGCTGCTGCAGAGAAGACGTAAGGTAGATGCATTGTGGGAGGCGGGGATCAACCCGTACCCGAACGATTACAAGCCTCAGCATACCTCGGCCGACGTGCGCGCCGCCTACGGTGACAAGGAGGTCATCGAGGAGGACCCGCAGACCTTCGTGGTCGCCGGCCGCATCATCATGCGCCGTTCCTTCGGCAAGGCGGCCTTCGTGCAGGTGCAGGACCGCAAGGGACGCATGCAGCTTTACATGAAGAAAGATACCCTGGGCGAGGAGCTCTTCGCCGAGTTCGAAAACTACGACATCGGCGACATCATCGGCGCCACCGGCACCCCGTTCCGCACCAAGACCGGCGAGCTCTCCCTGGCCGTCTCCACCGTGCGCCTGCTGACCAAGTCGCTTTTGCCGCTTCCTGAGAAGTTCCACGGCCTGACCGACGTGGAAACCCGCTACCGCCAGCGCTACGTCGACCTGATCGTCTCCCCGGAGGTGCGCGAGGTCTTCTACAAGCGCTCCAAGGTAGTGCACCTTATCCGCGAGTTCATGACCAAGAACGACTTCCTCGAAGTCGAGACCCCGATGATGCACCCGATCCCCGGCGGCGCCACCGCGAAGCCGTTCGTCACGCACCATAACGCGCTCGACATGGAACTCTTCCTGCGCATCGCCCCCGAGCTCTACCTGAAGCGCCTGGTGGTCGGCGGCTTCGATCGCGTCTTCGAGATCAACCGCAACTTCAGAAACGAGGGGATCTCGGTGCGTCACAACCCCGAGTTCACCATGATGGAGTTCTACCAGGCCTACGCCACCTTCGAGGACCTGATGAACTTCACCGAAGAGCTTTTGTGCCACGTGGCCCAGGAACTCCTAGGTACCCTGGACTTCACCTACGGCGGCGAGCCGATCAGCTTCCAGCGCCCCTGGAAGCGCTTCACCGTGAAGGAAGCCATCCTCGAGTACGGCGACATCGACGCGAAGAGCCTCGAGGACCGCGATCTCGCCTACGCCTACGCCCAGAAGATCGGCCTGGAACTCCCCGAGGACGTCGGGTACGGCAAGCTCATCACCGAGATCTTCGAGGAGGTCGCCGAGACCAAGCTGATCCAGCCGACCTTCATTACCAACTACCCGACCGAGGTCTCCCCCCTTTCCAGGAAGAACGACCACGACCCCGACTACGTCGACCGCTTCGAATTCTTCTGCGCCGGGCGCGAGATGGCCAACGCCTTCTCCGAGCTGAACGACCCGCGCGACCAGAAGGAGCGCTTCCTGGCCCAGGTCGCCGCCAAGGATAAAGGCGACGAGGAGGCGCACTACATGGACGAGGACTACATCCGCGCCCTGGAGTACGGTCTGCCTCCGACCGCGGGGGAGGGGATCGGCATCGACCGCCTGGTCATGCTGCTCACCGATTCCCCGTCGATCCGCGACGTCATCCTCTTCCCGCAACTGCGTAAAGAGGGCAAGTAATGCCCTTTGAGCTCCTCATAGGGCTGCGCTACCTGAAGGCGAAGCGTAAATCGACCTTCATCTCGCTGATCACCCTGATCTCCGTCGCCGGCGTGGCGCTCGGCGTGATGGCCCTCATCATCGTGCTGGCGGTAATGACCGGCTTCGAGGAGGACCTAAAGGACAAGATCCTCGGGACCAACGCGCACATCGTGGTCTTAGACGGCCTCGGCGCGGTGCAGGACTACCCGCAGGTCGTGAAGAAGCTCGAGGGGATGGACGGCGTGGTCGCCGCCACCCCGTTCATCTACAACCAGGTGATGCTCTCCACCGGCAGGACCGTCTCCGGTGTGGTGCTGCGCGGCATCGAGGTGCAGACCGACGCCAAGGTGACCAACCTGCACAAGTCGATGGTGGAGGGTAGCCTCGACTCGCTCGACGCGGAGGTCGGCAAGACGCCGGGGGTGGTGATCGGCAAGGAGCTCGCCAAGAACCTGGGGCTCATCCTGGGCGACACGGTGGACGTCATCTCGCCGATGGGCAACATCACCCCGCTCGGCATGATGCCCAAGCTGAACCGCTTCCGCATCACCGGCATCTTCAACACCGGCATGTTCGAGTACGACTCGACGCTCGCCTACGTCTCGCTGAAAGAGGCCCAGCAGTTCCTGGGGCTTGGCGACGTGGTGACCGGGATCCAGCTGAAGGTGCGCGACGTGTACAAGACGGGGGAGCTCGCCCAGGCGATCGACAAGGAACTCGGTCCCCCATACCACGCCCGCGACTGGATGCAGATGAACAAGAACATCCTCTTCGCGCTGAAGACCGAGAAGAGCGTCATGTTTATCATCCTGACCCTGATCGTGCTCGTGGCCGCCTTCGGCATCGCCTCGACGCTCTTCATGGTGGTCATGGAGAAGACGCGCGACATCGCCATCCTGAAGTCGATGGGGGCGACCAGCCGGAGCATCATGCGCATCTTCGTCTTCGAAGGGGTCATCATCGGGGTCTTAGGCACCATCATCGGCGTGCTTGGGGGACTCCTGGTCGCGCTCAACCTGGAGCCGATCGTCGGCGCGATCCAGAAGGTGACCGGCTTCGAGCTCTTCAGCAAGGACATCTACTACCTGGACCATTTCCCGTCCCAGGTGATTCCGTCCGACGTCGTGCTGATCAGCGTGACCGCCGTGATCATCTCCTTCGCCGCGACGCTCTACCCTTCCTGGGCGGCTTCGCGCATGGCCCCCGCGGAGGCGCTGCGCTATGAGTAACCTCCTCGAGGTAAGGGGACTCTTCAAGTCCTACGGCGGCAACGGCGCCACGGTCGAGGTGCTGAAGGGGATCGACCTCGACGTCGCGGCCGGCGACACCATCGCGCTCGTCGGCCCCTCGGGCGCCGGCAAGAGCACGCTTTTGCACGTGATGGGGACCATCGACCGCCCCACCTCCGGGGAGGTGCTCTTCGAAGGGGAGAGGATCTTCAACCTCTCGGACCAGCCGCTTGCCGCCTTCCGCAACCGCTCCATAGGTTTCGTCTTCCAGTTTCATCACCTCCTGCCGGAGTTCTCGGCGCTGGAAAACGTGATGATGCCGCTTCTCATCGGCGGCGAGAGGCGCTCCCGCGCCGAAGGGCGAGCCCTTGAGCTTTTAAAGGGTGTGGGGCTCTCGCACCGGGTGACGCACCGGCCGGGGGAGCTCTCCGGGGGGGAACAGCAGCGCGTGGCCATCGCGCGGGCGCTCGTGCGCGAGCCGAAGCTGCTCCTTGCCGACGAGCCGACCGGCAACCTGGACATGAAGACCAGCGAAGAGGTGCACGCGCTTTTGTACGAGATCCAGCGGCAGACCGGCATCGCCCTGGTCATCGTGACGCACAACGAACAGTTGGCCGCGGGGATGGCCCGTACCATCAGGATGGTGGACGGCAAGGTCGTCGAGTCGGCGTAAGCCCCTTTTGGCGACGGCTCTTTTGTAGCCGCATATTTTCTTTTGGCTTTTTCGGGGGGACCCTTTGCTGCGTAAATCGTTATCAGCTCTGCTTGTCGTTCAGCTGCTCGGGGCATCCTACGCCCTGGCCGAACCGCCCGCTGCCGGAAAGGCCGCACCGGACGCCACCTCCACGGAGAAGAGCGCGGCTGAGAAGGCCGCCGCGAAGCCCGTCGAGGAGAAGCCGGCAAGCGACAAGATAGCCGCGGTCAGGATCAGCGGCAACCACCGCATCGAGAGCGCCGCCGTCATGCAGGCGCTCCGGGTCAAGGCGGGCGACGTCCTCGATCCGGAGAAGGTGGATGCCGACATCCGGGCCATCTTCAAGCTCGGGCACTTCACCGACGTGAAGGCGCAGACCGACGTGAAGGACGGGGCGCTCGTCCTCGAATACGTCGTGACCGAGAAGCCGATCGTCCGTGAGATAAAGATCGAGGGGGCCAAGGAGATAAGCGCGGACAAGGTGCGCGAGGCCGTCGAGATCAAGCCGAACTCCGTCTTTTCCGCCAAGGCGCTGCAAAAGAGCGTCAAGAAGGTGAAGAAGCTGTACGCGGACGAGGGGTATTACCTGGCCGAGGTCTCCGGCGACATCAGCGTGCGCTCCGACACCGATATCCACGTCATCTTCCGCATCAAGGAAGGGGACAAGGTGCTGATCCAGAAGATCGCGTTCGACGGCAACCACGCCTTTACCGACAAGAAGCTGAAAAAGTCGATGGAGACCGACGAGAAGTGGTTCCTCTCCTGGCTCACCGGGGCCGGTACTTACAAGGAGGAGGTGCTCAAAAACGACGTCAACCTCCTTACCGAGCTCTACATGAACAACGGCTACGTCAACGTGAAGGTGGGCGAGCCGAAGGTCGAACTCCTGACCGATCGCACCGGCCTCAAGGTCAGCATCGGCATCACCGAGGGGGAGCAGTACCGCCTCGGCAAGCTCGCCTTCAAGGGAGAGCTCCTCGAGAACGAGAGCGTGCTCGCCGGAAAGCTCAAGGAGAAGAGCGGCCAGCTCTTCAGCCGCGCCGACCTGCGCACCGACGTCTTCGCCCTCACCGACCTCTACGCGGACAAGGGGTACGCCTTCGCCAACGCGTCGCCGCTCACCAAGCTGAACGCGGATAGCCACACCATCGACATCACCTTCGACATGGAGAAGGGGCAGAAGGTGACCATCGACCGGATCAACATCTCCGGCAACACGAAGTCGCGCGACAAGGTCGTGCGCCGTGAACTGAGGCTCGACGAGGGAGACCAGTACAGCTCCACCGCGCTCAAACGCAGCAAGCAGAACCTGATGAACACCGGCTTCTTCGAGGAGGCGAACATCGCCACGGTGAAGGGAAGCGCCCCGGACAAGCTCGACATGAACGTCGAGGTGAAGGAGAAGCCGACCGGCACCTTCAGCATCGGCGCCGGCTACAGCTCGCTCGACGGCATCATAGGGCAGGGGTCGGTCCAGCAGGCGAACTTCCTGGGGCTCGGGCTCAAGATGACCGCGGCCGCAAGCCTCGGCAGCAAGTCGCAGACCTACAACCTGGGGCTCACCGACCCGTACTTCATGGACACCAAGTGGACCGTGGGGGGCGACATCTACCGCACCGAGCGGAAGTACCTCGACTACACCCGCAGGGCGACCGGCGGTGACATCAAGGCGGGATACTCCCTCTCCGACACGCTCGGGACCTTCTGGCTTTACAAGTACGAGCAGAAGGAGATCTTCGACGAGTCTGTGGACCTCCTGCAGAACATCCACAACGGGTCGGTGCTTGCGCCCGAGGCCACTTCCACGACGAGCGCCATCGTCGGGAGCCTCACCAGCAACACCACCGATTACCGTCCCGACCCCACGACCGGCATGATCAACACGCTCTCCATAGAGTTCGCCGGTCTTGGAGGCAGCAACAGGTACATCAAGTACCTGACCGAACACACCCTGTTCCACCCGGTGCTGTGGGGTGTGGGGTCGCTGCGCGGCACCTTGGGGTACGTGCAGTCCTACGGCGGCAAGGACGTCCCGATCGACGAGAAGTTCTACCTGGGCGGCATCAGCTCGCTGCGCGGCTACTCCTCGAGAACGGTGAGCCCTTACAAAACGAGCCTGGTACCGAAGATCGGTGTCGGCGGCGCCGACGGCAAAAGCGACAACCGTGTCTACCTGGGGGGCGCGGTCGAGGCGGTTGCTAACGCCGAGTACACCTTCCCGCTGTTGAAGGAGGCGGGGCTCAAGGCGGTACTCTTCTTCGACGCGGGCAACTGCGAAAACAACTTCAAGTCCACCTTCTCCAACGTACTCACCAGTTACGGCGCCGGCATCAGGTGGTTCTCCCCGATCGGACCGCTGCGGCTCGAGTACGGCATTCCGATCAACCCGAGGGAAGGGATAGACAGCAAAGGCGGCAAGTTGGAGTTCTCCATAGGGAGCATTTTCTAAAATCGATGCACTGCAAGGAGCAAGTCATGAAACGTTTCATCATCGCATTATCGCTGGTTCTGGCACTTCCGCTGTCCGTGATGGCCGCCGATGGTTCAAAGATCGGTTCGGTCGATGTGCAGAAGGTGCTGCTGACCTCCGACGCAGGGAAGGAAGCGAAGGAGCAACTGGCCCAGAAGGCAAGCAAGTACGAGGCGGAGAAGGCGAGCAAGGAAGGTGAGCTGAAGAAGCTCAAAGGCGAGCTGGAGAGTCAGGGGACGCTGCTGAACGATTCCGCCCGTGGCGCGAAGGAACGTGACTACCAGCAGCGCCTGAAAGAGTACCAGCGCTTCCTCAAGGATGCCCAGGACGACCTGCAGGCGAAGAACGACGAGTTCACCGGCAAGATCGTGGACGAGATCGTGAAGGTGGCGCAGGACTTCGGGAAGAAGAACGGCTTCACCGCCATCTTCGTCAAGAACGAGACCATGATCTTCCTCGATCCCTCCGCCGACGTCACCGACGCGGTGCTGAAGGCGTTCAACGAGAACAGGAAGAAGTAACTTACGGCCGTTCTACGTTCTACGTTCCAAGTTCTACGTTAGCAATACCCCGCGGGAGGCTGCGCGAGCGGCTTTTCCGGGATCGTTACGATGAGCCCCCTTTTCACGAAGGGGGACTTGTCGTTTTTTACGTAGAACATAGAACGTAGAACGTAGAACGGTTTCCAAGGACGTTCATATGAAAAAGACGCTTCGAGAAATAGCCGAGTATCTCGGGGGGACGGTTTCGGGCGACGGCGACGTGCTGATCGGCGGACTGGGCACCCTCGACGACGCGGGCGAAGGGCAGCTCACCTTCCTCGCGAACCCGAAGTACGCAAGCAAGGTGGCCACCACGGGCGCCTCGGCGGTGCTCATGGGGACGGGGGGGAACACCCACGGCAAAAACGCGATCTTCCACGCGAACCCCTACCTCGCCTTCGCCAAGCTTTTGACCCTGTTCTACACCCAGCCGGCACCCCGCCTGGGCGTGCTCCCGGGCGCCTTCGTAGCGCCGGGTGCGAAGATAGGCCAGGAGGTCACCATCTACCCGGGTGCCACCGTCGGCCCCGGCGTCACCGTCGGCGACCGCGTGACCCTCTACCCCGGCGTGGTCCTCTACCCCGGCTCCAGCGTCGGGGACGACGTCACCCTCTACGCCAACGTGAGCGTCCGCGAGCGCTGCCGCATCGGCAACCGCGTCATCATCCACGACGGCACGGTGATCGGCTCGGACGGCTTCGGCTACGCGCCGGACGGCAGCTCCTGGTACAAGATCCCCCAGATCGGCATCGTGGTGGTCGAGGACGACGTGGAGATCGGCTCCAACGCGGTCATCGACCGCGCGGCCCTCGAGGTCACCCGCATCAGGCGCGGCACAAAGATCGACAACCTCGTGCAGATCGGCCACAACTGCGTGATCGGCGAGGACTGCATGATCGTCTCGCAGGTAGGTGTCTCCGGCAGCACCCAGCTCGGCAACCACGTCATCCTGGGAGGCCAGGTCGGCGTCGCCGGACACATAAAGATCGGCGACAACGTCATGGTCGGGGCCAAGTCAGGCGTGGCGGGGAACCTGGAGCCTAACCAGGTCCTTTCCGGGATCCCGGTCATGCCGCACCGCGAGTGGCTCAAATCCTCCAATCTGCTCCCGAAACTCCCGGAGTTCAGGAAGACCCTGAACACCCTGGAGAAGCGCGTGGCCGAGCTGGAGGCGAAGCTCGCCGAAAAAGGGGAATAGCCCCAGTAACACTGAAATGATTACTCGGCTCAAGCCCGACGGGCTGTCGGCCGATGCAAGGAGAGGACAGGCAATGCTTGATATCGTCCAGATAATGGAAATTCTGCCGCACCGTTACCCGTTTCTGCTCATCGACAAGGTCACCGAGCTGGAGCCGGGGAAACGCATCGTGGCCATCAAGAACGTGACCATGAACGAACCCTTTTTCCAGGGGCACTTCCCCGGTTTCCCGGTCATGCCGGGTGTGCTGATCATCGAGGCGATGGCCCAGGCCGCAGCCACCATGGCATACCTCAGCATGGGGGGGGACGCGAAGGACAAGGTGAGCTACTTCATGGCCATCGACAACGCGCGTTTCAGGAAGCCGGTAAAGCCCGGCGACACACTGAGAATCGAGGTGGAGACCCTCTTCAACAAGCGCGGCATCTGGAGCTGCGCCGCCAAGGCTTACGTCGGTGAGACGCTCATGACCGAAGCGGAACTGAAGGCAACGCTCGCCGACAAGTAGGCACGGAGAACATCTATGATCCACAGCACCGCAATCATCCAGCCCGGCGCCAAGATCGCCGAGGGGGTCGAGATCGGCCCTTACGCCGTGATCGGCGAGAACGTGAGCATCGGCAAGGGGACCAAGGTGGGGCCGCACGCCGTCATCGACGGCTGGACCGAGATCGGCGAGAACAACACCATCTTCCAGATGGCATCGGTCGGGGCTATCCCGCAGGACCTCAAATACCGGGGCGAGAAGACCTGGCTCAAAATCGGCAACGGAAACACCATCCGGGAGTTCGCGAGCCTGCACCTCGGGACCGTGACCGGCGACGGCGAAACCACGGTCGGAGACAACAACCTGTTTATGGCCTATTCCCACGTGGCGCACGACTGCCACATCGGCAACAACGTCATCATGGCCAATTCGGCCACCCTGGCCGGACATGTCACCGTCGAGGACTACGCCATCATGGGAGGGCTCTCCGCGGTGCTGCAGTTCATGCGCATCGGCTCGCACGTCATGGTGGGGGGGATGACCTCGATAACCCTCGATGTACCGCCCTACACCATCGTTACCGGTGACCGTTCCGAAAGCCGGCTGCGCGGCCTGAACCTGGTCGGACTGAAGCGTCGCGGCTTCCCCGACGAGAGCATCTCCAGCCTGAAAAAGGCGTACAAGCTTCTCTCCATGTCGGGATTGAAGCTTGCCGAGGCGGTCGAGAAGATGAAGACCGAGGTGCCGAAGTGCCCCGAGGTGGACCACTTCATCGAGTTCATCGAGACCGCCAAACGGGGCGTCACAAGGTAAAAAAAGGAGGGTCAAGGTCGGGGTGCCGCAGGACGGACTTTCTCCGACCCGTGCCTCGACCTTGATCTCTTTTAGAGGTTCTATTTGCAAGAAAAGCAACAGTCAGTGATGATCGTCGCCGGGGAGGCCTCCGGCGAGATGTACGGCGCGCAGATCGCGTCCGCGATACGCACCCTTTCCCCCGACACCCGCTTCTTCGGGATGGGGGGGAACTGCATGCGCGAGGCCGGGGTGGAAACCCTGGTCGACGCCAACGTGATGGCGGTGATGGGGCTCGTGGAAGTGGTGGCGCACCTGCCGACCATCATAAACGGCTTCAACACGCTCAAAAACAAACTCCACACCGATCCTCCCGACCTCCTGATCCTGATCGACTACCCGGATTTCAACCTGAGGCTCGCCAAGGTGGCGAAGAAGGCGGGCATCAAGGTGCTCTACTTCATCTCCCCGCAGGTCTGGGCCTGGAGAAGCCACCGCGTGCACGGCATCGGCCGCGTCGTCGACATGATGGCGGTGCTCTTCCCCTTCGAGGTCCCCTTCTACCAGAAGGCCGGGGTCCCGGTCACCTTCGTCGGGCACCCGCTGCTCGACCTGGTAAAGCCGACCATGCGGCGTGACGAGGCGCTCGCCTCGCTCGGACTCGACCCGCAAAGGCGCTGCGTGGGGCTTTTCCCCGGCAGCCGCCTCGCGGAGGTGAAGAAGCTCCTCCCCGTCATCCTCGACGCGGCGCGCATCCTGAAGGAGCGCATGCCGGACCTGCAGTTCGTGCTGCCGCGCGCCTCCTCGCTCAAGGATGAGGACCTGGCCCCCTGCCTTTCCGGGGCGGGGCTCGACGTCGCCGTGATCGCCGGGAGAAACCACGACGTGATGACCGCCTGCGACGCGGTGATCGCAGCGTCCGGTACCGTGGTCATGGAGCTCGCCCTGGTCGGCGTTCCCCACGTGATCATCTACAAGATGTCCAAGTTCACCTACGAGGTGGGGAAACGGGTCATCAACGTGCCGCACATAGGGATCAGCAACATCGTCGCTGAAAAGCGGATGGTGAAGGAATTGTTGCAAGACGAAGCGGAGCCGTTGCCGATCGCAAACGAGATCGACGCGCTCCTGAACAACCCCGGTTACACGGCCGCCATGCGGGAAGATTTCGCAGCGATGAGAGTTAAGCTGGGCAGCGGCGGCGCCTTGGGCCGCGTGGCCCGGCTCGCCATGGAGATGATGAAATGAGTGCAACACCCCCGAAGAAAGTAAACGTTTTCATGCGGCTGGTCGGCTACAGCCGTCCTCACTGGTGGCGCATAGCACTTGCCGCCGTGGGCTCGCTCGGGGTGGGCGGGATGGACGGCGCCATGGCCTACCTCGTCGAGCCGGTCTTGAGGAAGATCTTTTCCGGCAAGGACACCGCCATCTTCATGCTGCTGCCGATCGGTATCGTGCTGCTTTACGCCCTGCGCGGCGTCTGCCGCTACACGAACGACTACTTCATCAAGAGCGCCGGCCAGCTGGCGGTCCAGGACGTGAGAAACGACCTCTACGCGAAGAACATGCACCTGAGCGTCGGGTACTTCAACCGCCACGAGACCGGCATGCTCATGTCGCGCGTTCTGGCCGACGTCGGGATGATGCAGGAAGGGGTGGCGAACGTCATCAGCGGCCTGTTCCGCGACGGGCTCTCGGCCATCGCCCTGCTCGGCGTCATCTTCTACCGCGACTGGCAGCTCGCCCTGATCTCCTTCGTGGTGATCCCGCTCACCGTGATCCCGGCCACGAAGATCGGCAAGCGGATCAAGCGGGTGGCGCGCCAGGGGCAGGAGAAGATGGGGGACCTGGCCAGCATCCTCCAGGAGACCTACTCCGGCATCAAGGTGGTGAAGGCCTTCGGCCTCGAGGGGCGCGAGATCGAGCGCTTCCGGGCGCGCAACAGCGACTTCTACCACTTCACCAGGAAGAACATCAAGTACGACGGCCTCTCGACCCCGATCATGGAGTTCATCACCTCCTTCGGCATCGCGGCCGTCATCTGGGTGGGTGGCAGCAACGTCATGCACGGCACGAAGAGCGCCTCGGAGTTCTTCTCCTTCATAACCGGCATGGTGCTCGTTTTCAACCCGATCAAGAGGCTTCTCTCCTCTTACAACAACCTGCAGCGCTCCATAGGCGCGGCGGAACGTGTCTTCGAGGTGATGGACGAGAAACCCGAGATCGTTGATGCGCCGGATGCCCGGGACCTCGGCAAGGTGAACGGCGAGGTGGAATTCCGCGACGTCCGCTTCAAGTACGAGGACGACTACGTGCTGCAGGGGGTGAACCTGAAGGCGAAGAAGGGCGAGGTGATCGCGCTCGTCGGACCCTCCGGCGGCGGCAAGACCACCCTCGTCTCCCTCATCACCCGCTTCTACGATCCGACCGGCGGCGCGGTGCTCATGGACGGCGTCGACATCCGCAAGCGGACCATGCAGAACCTTTTGCAGCAGATCGCCCTGGTCGACCAGGAGACGATACTTTTCAACGACACCATCGCCAACAACATCCGCTACGGACGCTCGCAGGCGACCGACGCGGAGGTCGAGGCCGCGGCACGGGCCGCCTTCGCCCACGACTTCATCATGGAGCTCCCGGAGGGGTACCAGACCAACATCGGCGACCGCGGGGTACGCCTCTCCGGCGGACAGCGCCAGAGGCTGTGCATCGCCCGGGCCATCCTGAAGGACGCCCCCATCCTCATACTCGACGAGGCGACCAGCGCGCTCGACACCGAAAGCGAGCAGATGGTGCAGAAGGCGCTCAATAACCTCATGAAGAACCGGACCACCTTTGTCATCGCGCACCGCCTCTCCACCATCACCCATGCCGACCGCATCGTGGTGCTGGAGAAGGGTGTTGTCGCGGAGATGGGGACCCACGAAGACCTGCTGCAGAAGGAAGGGCTCTACAGCCGCCTGCACGGCATGCAGTTCAAGGAGACGAAATCGTGGCCCGCAGGGTAACTGCAACGAGGAAGCTGCGCTGGAGACTGGAGTCGGTTGTGTTCATGGCCGCCTCCAACTTGGTGGCGCGCCTTCCGCTGCGTGCCGCGAACGCAGTCGGGCCGGCGCTCGGCAGGCTTTTGTTCCGTCTGCTGAAGCGGCGTCGCGAGATCGCGGTGCAAAACATCGAGCGCTCGCTTCCCTTCCTGGAAGCCCAGCCGGGGTGGGAACGGCGCAGTGCCGTCGAGCTTGCCCGTGAGACCTTCGAGAACCTCGGTCGTACCGCGGTCGAGGTCTGCCGCCTGTACCACGACAAGGGACAGGCGATGATCGATGCCGTCGAGTTCCGGGGACTGGAGCACTTCCAGAAGGCGCGCGAGCGGGGGCGGGGCGTGGCGCTTCTCACCGGGCACTGCGGCAACTGGGAGCTCATGGCGCTCTCCTTCGGCAGCCGGGTGCAAAACATCAGCGTGGTGGCCAAACGCCAGGACAACCAGTCCCTGAACGCCGTGCTGGAGAAGGTGCGCGGGCGTCACGGGAACTCGGTCATCTACGCCGACGGGGCGCTGCGCAACATGCTCGTCCAGTTCCGCCGCAACGGCGTCGTAGGGCTCCTGATCGATCAGGCCACCTGGACCCGCAACGGGGTGCTGGTCGATTTTCTCGGCCGACCGGCCTGGACCACCAACATGCTTGCCCTTTTGGCGCGCAAGAACCAGGTGCCGCTCGTGCCCGCCTTCATCCATCGTGAAGGGGAGCGCCAGGTGGTGGAGTTCCACCCGGAACTGGAACTGGAACCGGGGGCGGCGCACGCGGATATCGAGGTGCAGGACACGGTGCAGATGACCCGCTGCCTCGAGGATTACGTGGTGCAACACCCGACCGAGTGGTATTGGGTCCATCAGCGCTGGAAGCGCGCTCCGCAGCCGGCAGGTCCGGCGGACGGGGCGAAACCGTAACCCCTCCGCTTTGCGCCGAGGCCGCACCCGCGTTTGATCGCATAGGGGCCGGCGGCTTCCCCACTAAGGTTCCCGGATTATTTTGGAGGCCGGATGACGGCAGACCCCGCAGCAACACGTATGGCCAACCCCGATTCGTACCTTGAGTTTGTCGTCGCCGGCAGGCGGGTGGTGGCGCGCGCCTGGGCCGCAGACGCCGTCCGCGAGGCGTTGGCCGCGCCGACTCTGCACGACTGGGCGGCAGCCCGGCCGGAGCGCGACGTGATGCACGGCCGCGGCGCCTGCTACGGCGTCACCCTCCCCGGGGCAGAGCCGGTACCCGTCGTGGTGCGCCGCAACCGGCACGGCGGCCTGCTGCGCTACTTGACCGGGGAGCGCTTCCTCCCCCCCACCCGGGCGCCGCTGGAACTCGCCAACGCGGTCCGGCTCGCGGAAGCCGGGGTCCCGACCCCCGAGGTGGTCGCTTACGCGCTCTATCCCGCGGCGTTCCCCTTCGTCCGCTGCGACGTGATGACCCGGCGCCTCCCTGCGGGGGGGGACCTGCCGGAGCGCTGGCAGGCGAGCGATGCCGCCGGGCGCGAGGCGCTCATGCAGGCGGTGGCGCTTCTTTTGCGCCGACTGGAAGGGTGCGGTGCCTGGCACCCCGATCTCAACATGAAAAACATCTACCTGACGCACGCCCCGGTCCCCACCGCTTACCTCCTCGACGTGGACCGGGTGCTGTTTCCTCCGGAAGCGGAGGTCGCCCGGCGCAACTATGAGCGGCTCGCCCGCTCGGCGCGCAAGTGGCGCGACCGGTGGGGATTGCAAATCGACGAGGAGGCGCTGGCGCGGCTGGCATCCCTCGCTATGGAGAAAGATTGATGCGTTTTGCCACAGATAGGGTCTGTATCGTCATGATGAGCGCAGTCGGGGACACCGTGCACGTGCTGCCGGTGCTTCACGCGCTAAAGCGCGCCAACCCGGCCATGAAGGTGACCTGGATCCTGCAGCCCGGGCCGGCGATGCTGGTGCGCGGACACGCGCTGGTTGACGAGATCATCCTGTTCGACCGCAGCAAGGGGTGGCGCGGCTACCTGGAGGTACGGGAGCAGCTGAAGTCGCGCCGCTTCGACCTCGTGCTCGACCTGCAGGTGTACTTCAAGGCCAACATCATCTGCTCTTTCGTGAACGCGCCGGTGAAGCTCGGCTTCGATTTCGCGCGTGCCCGGGACCTCAACTGGCTCTTCACGACGCACCGCATTCCGCCGCATGCCATGCAGCACGTCCAGGACCAGTACCTGGAATTCTGCTCGTACCTCGGCGCGCCGACCTCCCCGGTGGAGTGGAACCTCGGGCCCTGGAACGACCAGGAGCGCACCTGGCAGCGCGATTTCTACGCGCAATTCGACCGTCCGGTGGTGCCCATCGTGGTCGCCACCAGCAAGGCCCAAAAAGACTGGGTCCCCGAGCGCTGGGCGGAGGTGTGCGACGCGCTGCACGGCGACTTCGGCCTGCAGCCGGTGCTGGTGGGTGGGCGCTCCCCGCGCGAGGAGAACGCGGAACGGATCATCATGGAGAAGGCGCGCATCAAGCCCTTCAGCAACCTGGGTAACGGCGGCCTGCGCGGGCTCGTCGGGGTGCTCGACAAGGCGGCGCTCGTGCTGTCGCTCGACACCGGCCCGCTGCATATCACCGTCGCCCTTGATCGTCCCGTGATCGCCCTCATGGGGTACTCGAACCCGAAGCGCGTCGGCCCGTACCGCAAGTTCGGCGACCTCGCCATCGACGCCTACGGCGAACCGGGCGAGGATTACCCGATCACCATGGAGAACCATCCCGACCGGATGGCGCGCATCACGGTGCAGGACGTCCTCGACAAGGTCGAGGTGTGGCGCAGCCGTTACCGCCAAGGCGAGGCGGGCGCCTAGCGCCCAAGGCGCCGACCGACCATGGTCCCGCCGTCAGGCGCGACCCCCCGTCCCCCGCTCGACACCCGGGACGGGAGAGAGAGCTGCATGTTCCTTCTTTTCTACAACCTGGCCGCCCTGATCCTTTTTCCAGCGCTGCTGGCGTTTCATCTTTTCCAGCTCCTGGCCGGTAAGAACCCGCCGGCACTTGCCGAGCGCCTCGGTGCGATCTCGGCGGAGCAGGTGCAAAAGATCCGGGGGCGCAAGGTGATCTGGGTCCACGCGGTCTCGGTCGGCGAGACGCAGGCGGCGCGTCCCCTCCTGAAGGCCCTGAAGGAGCGCCGCCCCGACTGGGCCCTCGTGGTCTCCAACACCACCGCCACCGGCCGGGCCGTCTCCGCCGGGATCCCCGAAATCGACGCCATCGTCTGCTTCCCCTTCGATTTTCTCCCCTCCGTGCGGCACGCCTTGGGCGTCGTGGCACCCGAGCTCGTGGTGATCATGGAAACGGAGATCTGGCCCAACTTCACCCGCGAGGCGGCGCGCCGCGGCATCCCGGTGGTCCTCGCGAACGGCAGGATCTCGGAGCGCTCCTTCCCGCGTTACCGCAAATTCGACTGGTTCTTCCGCCCGACCTTGCGCCTCTTTTCCCTGCTTTGCATGCAGGCGGCGGGGGACCTGGAGCGGGTGCTGGCGATCGGCGCCCCGCCGGAGCGAAGCGTGGTGACCGGGAACCTGAAATACGACGTCCCGTACCGCGAGGTACCGGCCGCAGAAAAGGCGCGGCTCCGGGAAGAGTACCGGGTCCCCGCCTCCGCTACCGTCATCTGCGCGGGGAGCACTAGGCCGGGGGAGGAGGCGTACCTGCTCGCCTCCTACCGGGAGCTCAAGCGGGAGCGCGACGACCTGTTCCTGGTCCTCGCGCCGCGCCACCCCGAGCGGACCGCGGAGATCGCCGCGCTTTTGGAGCGGGATGGCTTTACCTACCGGCGCTGCAGCGCGCTCGACGGGTGGAGTGGTTTCTTTGCGCCGGGCGAGGTGCTCCTCGTGGACGGGGTGGGACAGTTGATGAGGCTCTACGCCCTCTCCGACCTCTGTTTCGTGGGGGGAAGCCTCGTGGAGCTCGGCGGGCACAACCTGCTGGAGCCCGCCTCGTGCGGCATCCCTTCCACCTTCGGGCCGTACATGAACAACTTCCGCGACATCGCGGCGCTCGTGCAGCGCTACCGCGGCGGGGTGCAGGTGCCGTCGCCGGGCGAGTTGACCGAGATCTGGCGCGAGCTTCTCGCCGACCCGGACCGGCGCCGGGAACTCGGGCACAACGCGCTTTGCATGATGCGGGAGAGCGGCGGGGCGACCGCGAAACACATGGCGCTCATGGACCGGTTCCTGGACAAACTCCCTTAATTTACTTCCCATATCGGCGTGGTTATGGCATCATTGCCCGATTTCAACGCCGAGAAAGCCATAATGCAATCAGTTCCACGTTTTGATAAGTCCGCTCGTCCCGCCGGTCCGTCCTGCGCTGGGGGCAGCCCCAGCGGCGCTACGGGTGCCCGATGAAGCCAATAGACCGCAGCCGTGTTCGCAAAATCCTCATCCGTGCCGTCAACTGGATCGGCGATGCCGTGATGACCACCCCGGCCGTCGACACCGTTCGCGCCAATTTCCCCGAAGCCGAAATCACCGTGCTTGCCAACGAGGCCGTCTCCGAGGTCTTCCGCGTCTATGACGGCGTGGACCGGGTGATCACCTTCCACCGAAACGGCCGTCACAAGGGTGCCCTCGGGCGTCTGCGGCTCGCCGCCGAACTGCGCCGCAGCCGCTTCGACCTGGCCGTCATGCTCCCGAACTCCTTCGATGCCGCCCTCGTCCCCTGGCTTGCCGGGATCCCGCAGCGCGTCGGCAAAGACAGCGACGCCCGCAGCATCATACTCACGCACCGCTTTCCCCGCGTACTGCTCAAGCCGGACACGCATCAGGTGCTGAACTACCTGGCCATGCTGGAGTATTTCGGCCTCAACCCCTCGCCGGCGCACCTTAGACTGCAGACATCGGCAGAGGAGGACGCCGAGATGGAGGCGCTCCTCGCGGCGCGGGGGATCGCCCCCGGGGACTTCGTCCTCGGCGTGAACCCCGGCGCCACCTACGGCTCCGCCAAGCGCTGGTATCCCGAGCGCTTCGCCGAGGCCGCGCGCGAGCTGGCCGGACGCTGGGGCGCCCGGGTCATCATCACCGGCGGACCGGGTGAAACCGAGATGGCGGGGAAGATCGCCGAGTTGCTGGAAGGGGACTGCGCCGACTTCGCCGGGAAGACCTCGGTAAGGCAGCTCATGGCGCTCATCAAGCGTTGCAACTTCTTCATCACCAACGATTCCGGGCCGATGCACATAGCCGCGGCCTTCGACGTCCCGCTTGTCGCCATCTTCGGTCCGACCGACCACCGCACCACGAGCGCCTTCTTCGAGCGCGGCGCCATCGTGCGCCGGGGGGCCGACTGCGCTCCCTGCATGAAGCGGGAGTGCCCCATCGACCACCGCTGCATGACCGCGGTGACCGCGGGCGATGTGATCGAGGCGGCGGACGGCCTCTACCAACGGCTCGGCCTCGGCAAGGGGGGGCGGTGAAGCTTCCCTCGGAGCACTACTACCGCGAGCTCGTGGAAGGAAAGCGAGAGGCTGTGCGGGACCGGCTCCTCCTCGCCCTGCTGCGTGCTCTGGCCGTTCCCTACGCGGGGGTGCTGAGGCTTAGGGCGGCTTTCTACCGCATCGGCCTCTTGCCGTCGCACCGCCTGCCGGTCCCGGTCATCTCGGTCGGGAACATAGCACTCGGCGGCACCGGCAAGACGCCGGTGGTCGCTTGGCTTTCGCAGTACCTCATAAAGCGCGGCAAGCGGGTCGCCGTCCTTTCCCGCGGGTACGGCGGTTCCGCCGAAGGGGAGCTCCACATCGTCTGCGACGGCAAGAGCATGCTCCTTCCCCCCGAAGCATCCGGGGATGAGCCGTACCTGCTGGCGCAGAAGGTCCCGGGGCTCATGACCGTCATCGGGGCGAACCGGTACCGCGCCGGGCTCTTCGCGCTCAAAGAGTTGCAGCCGGACGTCTTCATCCTGGACGACGGGTTCCAGCACCTGCGCCTGAAGCGCGATCTCGACATCCTGCTCCTTGACGCGAAGCGTCCGCTGGCCGGCGGCCGGACCCTTCCCGCTGGGTTTCTGAGGGAGCCTGCGGGAGCGGTGCAGCGAGCCGATCTCATCGTCTATACCCGCTGCGTCCCGGGGCTTGTCCCCGAACCGGTCGCGCAGAAGCCCGCCTGCCGCAGCAGCCACCGGCTCACCGGCCTTATGCCGCTCGCGGGGGGCGCCCGCGTCGGTCTTCAAAGTGCGGCAGGAGCGCGGGTGACCGCCTTTTCAGGCATCGCCGACCCCGCCGGTTTCTTCGATCTTTTGGAGGCGGGCGGGGTGAGGCTCACCGCGACCCTGGCCTTTCCGGACCACGCAAGCTACGGCGAGGACGAGATCGCCGCCATCTGCCGGCTGCGGGACGCCTCGCGCAGCACCGTTCTCATCACCACCGAGAAGGATGCCGTGAAACTCGCGCCGTACCGGGAGAGGCTCGGCAACTGTTTCGTGACGCTGCTCGAGATCGAATTCGAGGAGAGCGGCGCGCTGCTGGACAAGCTCGATAAGCTGTTTCGCTAACCCTTGCTCGCAGAAGGCTCTATGCGTGTACTAATCATCAAGACCTCGCCTCTGGGCGAGCTGGCCATCGCACTCTCCGTGCTCGACTACCTGAAGCAGGCGTCGCCCGGCATCGAGATCGACTGGGCGGTCGAAGAGTCGCTGCGGCAGGTGCTGGAAGGTCATCCGGACGTAAGCCTGCTGCACACGGTTCGCCCCGACGCCTGGCGCCGGCAGCCCTTCGCCGCCTCGACCCGCAACGAGGTGGCGGCGCTCAGGGGGGCGCTTGCCGAGCGCGCCTACGACATCGTCTTCGATCTGCAGGGGGACCTGAAAAGCGGCCTCATCTGCAAGCTGACCGGCTGCCCGAACCGCATAGGTTTCGAGAAGGAGGATCTGAAGGAGGGGGTGAACGCCTTTTTCACCACGCGCCGGATCCCGATGCGGCGCCAGGACCAGCACCTGGCCGACAAGTACCTGCGCCTGGTGAGCATCCCCTTCGGCAAGGACTTCAGGCAGATGCCCCTTTGCGTCACGATCGGCGTCTCTGCCGAGGACGACGCCGATGCGGCGGCGCTCTACGCGACCCTTTCCGACGGCCTCGTCTTCCTCTTCCAGTGCGGCAGCTCGCTGCCGACCAAGCTCTGGAGCGAGGCGGGGTGGATCGCCCTGGGGACCGCGCTTTTGGAGCGTTTCCCGGACGCGACCATGCTGCTTCCCTGGGGGAACGCCGGTGAAAAAGGGGCGGTGGCCCGCATCGCCGCGGGTATCGGGCGCGGCGCACGCGTGCTCGAGGCGTACCACCTGAATGGGCTCGCGGCGGTGATGAAAAAGGCGGACCTCGTGGTGGGGGTGGACTCCGGCCCGCTGCACCTCGCGGCCGCACTCGGCACCCCCACGGTCTCCCTCTACCGCTCCAGCGATGCCCGCAGCGTCGGGCCGCGCGGCGAGCAGCACGCCGTCTTGCAGTCCCCCATGCACTGCGCCCGCTGCCTGCGCAAGCAATGCGACAAAGACCTCGCCTGCCGCGACACCATCAAGGTGGAGGCGGTGCTGGCCTGCGTCGAGAAACTGTTGACGGATCATTCATGAAGATAACCGCTACCATCATCACCCTGAACGAAGAGAAGTTCATCGGCGACTGTTTAAAGAGCCTCGACTTTGCCGACGAGATCGTGGTGGTCGACTCGGGGAGCACCGACCGTACCGAGGAGATCTGCCGCGAAAACCCGAAGGTCCGCTTCGTGCACCGGGCATGGCCCGGCTTCGGCAAGCAGAAAAACGCCGCGGCGGAGCTTGCGCAAAACGACTGGATCTTCAACATCGACGCCGACGAGCGGGTCTCGCCAAGGCTCAAGGAGTCGATCCTGAAGGTGGCCGAGGGGGGGGCTCCCTGTTACCGGGTGGCGCGGGAGAACTACTTCGGCGACCGCTGGATCAGGCGTTGCGGCTGGTACCCCGATTTCAACAAGCGGCTCTACGACCGCAGGGAATGCGCCTTCAGCGAGAAAGAGGTCCACGAGGCGCTGGAGTGCCGGGGGAGGGTGGGGGAGCTCGATGGGAATCTGGTGCACAAGACCTATTCCGGGCTCTCCGACTACGTCATCCGGATGGAGCGCTACTCCACCTTGGCGGCACGGGAGCTGGTCAAAAAGGGGAAGCGGCCTGGGCTTGCCCATCTTCTTTTCAAACCCCTCTTCACCTTCTTCAAGATGTACGTCCTGAAGCTCGGTTTCCTCGAAGGGGGGATGGGGTTCGTGCTGAGCACCATCTACGCCCATTACACCTTCTACAAGTACGGCAAGGCGATCGAGCTGAACCGCGCGGAAAAGGAGCTTCGACGCGGCTAGGGCCGGGGGCGATGCCGCGGCCTTACGGGTGCCGCGGGAAGGATACAGGTTCAAAGAGTGACAGAAAAAGCATGCATGCAGGAAAAGCAAAGCCGCACCTTCAACATCCTCCACACCGAGTGGTCTCCAGACGGCTGGGGTGGGCAGGAACGGCGCGTCATCCAGGAGTGCCTGAGGGTGCGCGAGATGGGGCACAACGTGGTAATCGCCTGCCAGCCCGGGAGTGCGGTGCTCGAGAACGCGAAGCACGTCGGTATCCCGGTGGAAGAGGTGCCGATGCGCCGGGTCCTCGACCCCGCCGCGGTCTGGAAGATCTACCGCGCCATCAAAAAGCACCGCATCAACGTGGTAAGCACGCACAGCAGCAAGGACAGCTGGTCCGGCGGCCTGGCGGCCAAGCTGGCCGGGGTCGAGCTGTTGATCAGGACCCGCCACATGGCGAACCCGATCTCGCAGAGCCCCTTCAACTTCGTCTACCGCATGCCCGATGGCATCGTCACTACGGGCGAAGCGGTCCGGGAGGCGATGATCAAGGACAACGGCATGGCGCCGGAGCGGATAGTCTCCATCGCCACTGGCGTTTCCCTGGAGCGCTTCGACCCGAGCCGACCGGTCAACCCCGGGCTCAGGGAGGAGCTGGGGATACCGGAGGACGCCCCGGTGATCACCATGATCGCCATGCTGCGAAAGGGGAAGCGCTACGACGTCATGGTGGCCGCGGCGCAACTGTTGAAGGATGAGTTCCCGCAGGCGCGCTACCTGTTCGTCGGCGACGGTGCGGGGCGTGCCACGATCGAGGGACTGGTCCGTGAGGCCGGCCTCGAGCACCAGGTGACGCTGACCGGCTACCGCAGCGACATCCCGGAGCTGCTCGCCATTTCGGACGTGGCGGTGCTCACCTCGGAGCTGGAAGGGGTGCCGCAGGGGATCACGCAGTCGATGGCCATGGGGCTCCCCGTGGTGGCTGCCCCGGTGGGGGGGCTCGCCGAGCTGGTCCTCGACGGCAAAACCGGCTTTCGCGCGCAAAGCGGCGACCCGGCGTCTTACGCCACGGCCATCGCGAAGCTATTGCGCGACGAGGCGCTGCGCGGAAGGCTCGGCACCGCCGCACGCAACCATGTGCTCCAGGGGTACACCGAAGAGATGATGGCAATAAGGACGCTTGAGTTCTACCACCGTATTCTGGACGCGAGGAAGAAGGGGCGGTGAGCGCCTGTCGGACACGGCAGGCCGGACCCGGCGCCGTCAGGGCAGGCGGGCGCGGTCGGCCGGTGGCGTGGCAAAGGAGTGGTTCCTGTTGATCAACAAGGCGGCTACCTTCAAAAGGACCGGTCCCCGCATCACCCTGTTCCGCTGGACGGCGTGGTTCACCGCGGCCAACGCGGTGGTGCTCATGCTGATATCCGTGCAGTACCTGAAGCTTATGCCGCCGCCGGACTCGGCGCTGGCGACCGCTTCTTTGGGCATCTCCTACCTCGGGCATTTCTTCTCCCTGGCCTTCTACCTATTCCCGGCAAGCGCGCTGATGATCGCCCTCTACCCGCGCCGATGGGCGGTTTCCGGGCTTTCCGCCGCACTGCAGCTTGCCCTGGTGCTGGGGGTCGTCATCGACACCCTGGTGTTCACCCAGTACCGTTTTCACCTGAACGGGATGGTGTTGAACCTGCTCGCCAGCGGCGCCGCCGGTGAGGTGCTCCCGATGACCGGGAAGCTCTGGCTCCTTTTGGCGCTCGCCGTGCTGGTCGGCACGCTGGCCGAGTACGCCATCGCCTGGGTTTGCTGGCGCTGGGTCGAGAAAAGAAGGCGCAGCGTGGGGGGAGGTGTGGCCCTCGCCGTCACGCTGCTCGTCCTCTCCACCCACGCCGTGTATGCCTGGGCCGACGCCAACTACGTCACCTCCGTCACGAGCCAGGCGCGTTACCTTCCCGCCTTCCAGCCCCTCACCGCGAAGCGTCTGCTCGCAAGGCTCGGGCTTGCCGGCAAGCGGGAAGAGGGGGGGCTTGCCATCCCCGGCCCGCACAGCGGCCTGCATTATCCCCTGGAGCAGCTTTCCTTCCGGGAGCCGCCGCAACGGCTGAACCTCCTGGTCATCGCCATAGACAGCTGGCGCTTTGACAACCTGACCGCCGAGGAGACCCCCAACATCTGGCGCCTGTCGCAAAAGGCGTGGCGCTTTGAAAACCACCTAAGCTCCGGCAACGCGACGCGCTTCGGGATCTTCGGCCTGTTTTACGGCCTCTACGGCACCTACTGGCACGCGGTGCTGGCCGAGGAGCGGAGCCCCGTGCTGATGCGGGAGCTTTTGCGCCGCGACTACCGGATGGGGATCTACGCCAGCGCCCCGCTGGTGAGCCCCGAATTCGACCGCACCGTCTTCGCCGATATCCGCGGCAAGATCGACCTGCGCACCGGGGGGGACTCCCCGGCCGCGAAGGACCGGGCCATCACGGACAAGATGCTCAAGTTCATCGACGCCCAGTCCGCGCGGGCGCCGTTCTTCGGCTTCATGTTTTACGACGCGCCGCACACCCAGGGGCACCCTCCCGGTGTCGCGCCGTTCCAGCCGGAGCTTAAAGAGGTCAATTACCTCAAGCTGAACAACGAGTACGATCCGCGCCCCTTCTACAACAGGTACCGCAACTCGGTTTACTACGTGGACACCCTGGTGGGCGAGGTGCTCGTGGCCCTTGAGAAAAAGGGGCTCATGGAGCAGACCGTGGTGGTGATCACCGGGGACCACGGTGAGGAGTTCAACGACCTCAAGCTCAACTACTGGGGGCACGGCGGCAACTTCTCCAGGTACCAGACCCAGACCCCGATGGTGATCCTCTGGCCGGGCAAGGGGGCGCACGTCTACAGCCATGCTACCACTCACCTCGACCTGGTCCCCACGCTGATGAAGGAGCTCCTCGGCTGCCGCAACGAGCCCGGGGCCTTCAGTAACGGCCGTTCGCTGCTGGATACCGGGGCACGCCCTTTCACGGTGATCAGCTCCTGGGATACCTTCAGCGTGAACGAGCCCGACCGCATCACGGTGACCCACCCCGCAGGCGATATCGAGGTGCTCGATGCCGCCTACCGCCCCATCAGGGGGGCTGCGCCGCGTCCCGGAATAGCCGTCGACGCAATGCGCGGCATGGGGAAGTTTTTCGCCCGATAGGGCATTAGGAGGAGTTATGACACAGCCGCTCGTTTCGGTCTGCATACCCGCGTACAACGGCGCGGCGTTCATCGGACAGACCCTCGAATCGGTGATCGCGCAGAGCTATGAAAACGTCGAGATCCTGGTGGGGAACAACTGCTCCACCGACGCCACCGGCGAGATCATCGACCGCTTCTGCGCACGCGACCCGAGGGTCGTTCACGTAAGGCACGAGAAAAACCTCGGGTACGTAGGGAACCTGAACACCCTTTTCGCCATGGCGAAGGGGGAGTACGTGGCCTTCTACCATGCCGACGACGTGTACCAGCCCACGCTGGTGCAAAAAGAGGTGGAGATCCTCGACGCCAACCCCGAGGTGGGCGCCGTCTTCTGCAAGGCAAAGAATTTCTGCGACGACCTGGAGCAGGCGCGCCGCTGCAAACAGCGCTTCCTGAAACCGGGGGGCGCCATGAAACAGGGGGACGGGTACCTCTGGGGGGGGATGGACGCCTTCCTCCCCATCTTCCTGCGGGAAGGGAACTTCATCGTCTGCCCGAGCTTCATGACCAGGAGGGGCGCGCTGGAGCGGGCCGGGCTCTGGAGCGACGCCTACGTCGGTCCGGAGGATCTGAACCTGTGGCTGCGTTACCTTAAAAACGGCGTCCCGCTCGCCGTGATCACCGACTACCTCATCTACTACAGAAAGCACACCGCGTCCGGAACCGCCACGCTCAGGGCCATTTCCCCCGGCTTCCAGCGGGACAACCACTTCCGGCTCCTGGACGACTTCCTCGGGGAGAACCCGACGGCGGCCCCCGCGCATCACCTGCGGGCTTACCGCAAGCGGAAGGCGAAGATCATGCTCAAGGTGGCCGGGGCCTACCGCGAGATGGGGGATACGGCGAACTACCGCGAGTACGTGGATCGCTCGCTCAAGGCCTGCCGCCTCCCGTTTTTGACCAAGCGGGGGCTGGTGCAGCGCTTCCCGCAGCTCGCCTTCCGGCTGGGATTGCCATGAAAGTCGCCCTGATCCGCCAGAAATACACCCCTTTCGGCGGGGCGGAGCGCTACATGGTGCGACTGATCGAGGAGCTTGTCGCCCTGGGGCACGAGGTGCACGTCCTGGCGTCGAGCTGGGACGCGGAGGGTGGCGAGAAGATCCGGCTGCACCCGGTCTCCGTGGCCCGCAAGCCCGGCTGGCTCAAGTCGCTCACCTTCTCGCTCGGATGCAAGCGCATCATCGAACGCGAGCGCTTCGACGTGGTCTTCAGCCTGGAGCGGACGCTCAGGCAGGACATCTACCGCGCCGGCGACGGCTGCCACCGGATCTGGCTTAGGCGCAAGAACCTGGGACGGGGGTGGCTCGCGCGGCTTGCCACCTACCTGAGCCCGTTCCAGCTCGCCTACATGGCCCTGGAACGGCGGCTCTACACCGATCCAGCCCTTGCCGCGGTGATCGCCAACTCGGAGATGGGCAAGCGCGAGATCGTGGAGCTCTACGGGGTGCCCGAGGAGAAGATCCGGGTGGTGTACAACGGGGTGGACGCGGCCAGCTTCCCGCTGCAAAGGCGCGAGGAGTACCGGGCGCGGTTGGCCGAAGCGTACGGGCTCGGGGAAGAGCTGCGCATCCTCTACGTGGGGAGCGGCTTCAAGCGCAAGGGTGTCCCTGCCCTGATCGAGGCTGCGGCGAAGATCACCGTTCCCTTCAAGCTCTTCATCGTCGGGAAGGGGCGCACCGGGGCGCTTATGCGCCGGGCTCAGCGCCTGGGGGTGGCGCAGCAGGTGGTGTTCACCGGGCCGGTGCGCGACGTGGAGCGTTTCTATCTCGGCTGCGACATCTTTGCCTTCCCGACCCTCTACGACCCCTTCAGCAACGCCACGCTCGAGGCGATGGCCTGCGGGCTTCCCGTGGTGACCTCGCGCTACAACGGCGTGGCGGAGCTGATACGCGACGGGGAGCAGGGGGTCGTGTTGCGCGATCCGCTCGATGCCGGGGAGATCGCGGCGGCCGTGGCACAGCTCGCCGATCCGCTGCGCCGCTTGAGGATGGGGGCGGCGGCCGCCGAAGCTGCGGCACCCCTTACCATGCAGCGTAACAGCAGGGAAACCCTGGAGGTGATCGGGGAGGTTCTGGAGAAAAGGTAAGGGACGGTGTTGCGGAAAACGTAAAAAAAGATTTACTTGTGCTCCGCGAAGGTGGCATATAATCCGTTTCCGTATCCGGTGCGGCCGGGGCTATCCGCGGCAGCGGCACCCCGCCGGCCGCACCAGGTCCATTGGGAGGTCAACATGAAGAAGATACTGGTTACCGGCGCCGCCGGTTTCATCGGCTTTCACCTGACGCAGCGGCTTTTGGCACGCGGCGACCAGGTGGTAGGGATCGACAACCTAAACGACTACTACGACGTCAACCTGAAGCTCGGCAGGCTCGACCTGCTGAAGGAGCGCGACGGCTTTCGCTTCCTGAAGATGGGGCTCGAGGATCGGGAACCGCTGCACCGCCTGTTCGAGGAGGAGCGTTTCGACGTCGTGGTGAACCTCGCGGCGCAGGCGGGGGTGCGCTACTCGCTCGTTAACCCCTACGCCTACATCGACAGCAACATCCAGGGCTTCATCAACATCCTAGAGGGGTGCCGGCACCACGGCGTGAAGCACCTGGTCTACGCCTCCTCCAGCTCGGTCTACGGCGCCAACACCACCATGCCGTTCTCCGTGCATCACAACGTCGACCACCCGGTCTCCCTCTACGCCGCCACCAAGAAGGCCAACGAGCTCATGGCCCACACCTATTCGAGCCTGTACGGCATCCCCACCACGGGGTTGCGCTTCTTCACCGTCTACGGACCGTGGGGGCGGCCGGACATGGCGCTCTTCCTGTTCACCAAGGCGATCCTCGAGGGGCGCCCCATCGACATCTTCAACTACGGGAAGATGCGCCGCGACTTCACCTTCGTCGACGACATCGTCGAGGGGGTGATCCGGGTGAGCGACAAGGTGCCGCAGGGGAACCCCGCCTGGAGCGGCGACACCCCGGATCCGGGCACGAGCTACGCCCCGTACAAGATCTACAACATCGGCAACAACTCCCCGGTGGAGCTGCTCCGGTTCATCGAGGTGCTGGAGGATACGCTGGGGCAAAAGGCGGAGAAGAACCTCCTCCCCATCCAGCTCGGCGACGTACCGGCGACCTACGCCGACGTCGACGACCTGATGGCCGACGTCGGGTTCAGGCCCGCCACCTCCATCGAGGAGGGGATCGGGCGCTTCGTCAAGTGGTACCGGGAGTTTTACCGCGTCTAGCCCGGCCGGGTCGCCCGGAGCCCCCGCTTCGCTTGCCGAGGGGGGCACCGGCGCCACGGCCGCACGACGGCGATTTGTCATGCAATAACGAACATCTCAGGAGAGCGCATGAAGGTAGTGATACTGGCCGGCGGTTTCGGCACCAGAATCAGCGAGGAGTCCCACCTAAAGCCCAAGCCGATGATCGAGATCGGCGAGCGTCCCATCCTCTGGCACATAATGAAGATGTACTCCCACTACGGGTTCAACGACTTCGTGGTCTGCCTAGGCTACAAGGGGTACTGCATCAAGGAGTACTTCGCGCATTACTTCCTGCACGAGTCCGACGTCACCTTCGACTTCAAAAATGCCAACCAGCGTCTCATCCACCACCACTCCGCCGAGCCGTGGTCGGTCACATTGGTCAACACGGGGCTCGAGACCATGACCGGCGGACGCGTGAAGAGGGTGAAGGATTACCTCGACGGGGAGACCTTCATGCTCACCTACGGCGACGGCGTCTCCGACGTCCCCATCGACAAACTGCTCGAATTCCACCGCTCCCACGGCAAGCTTGCCACCGTCACTTCCACCCAACCGCTCGGGCGCTTCGGCGCGCTGGACCTTGCCGAAGACAAGCGGGTGCGCGGCTTTCAGGAGAAGCCCAAGGGGGACGGCTCCTGGATCAACGCCGGTTTCTTCGTGCTGGAGCCGGAGGTGCTCGACCTCCTCGCCGGGGACGCTACGGTACTGGAAAAGGAGCCGATGCAGTCGCTTGCGCGGATGGACCAGTTGGTCGCCTTCACCCACAGCGGGTTCTGGCACCCCATGGACACCCTGCGTGACAAGAACTACCTGGAAGAGCTTTGGAAATCAGGAGATGCCCCGTGGAAACAGTGGTGAGCTCCGCCATCTGCACTCCTTCAGCCGGGGAGAGCGGGACGGGTAGCGTATGAGCAAAAGGAAACCTGGCTTTGATCCTGCCTTCTTCCGCGGCAGGCGTGTCTTTGTCACCGGCCATACCGGCTTCAAGGGGGCCTGGCTGATCCTGTGGCTGCACCGGTTGGGCGCCGAGGTCACCGGCTACGCACTTGATCCCCCCACCGATCCCAGCCTCTTCGGGCTTGCCGGGTTGAAGGAGCTGGTCCATTCGGTGACCGGCGACGTGCGCGACCAAGGGACGCTCGTCCGGGAGCTCGTGGGGGCGCGCCCCGAGATCGTGATCCACATGGCGGCGCAGCCGCTCGTGCGCGAGTCGTATGTGAACCCCGTGGAAACCTACGCGACCAATGTGATGGGGACGGTGCACCTCCTGGAGGCTGTCCGCAGCGCAAAAGAGGTTCGTGCGGTGGTGAACGTCACGACGGACAAGTGCTATGAAAACCGGGAATGGCCCTGGGGGTACCGCGAGAACGAGCCGATGGGTGGGTACGACCCCTACTCGAGCAGCAAGGGGTGTTCCGAGCTGGTGACCGCTGCCTACCGCAATTCCTTTTTCAACCCCGCCGACTACGAGACCCACGGCGTGGCACTCGCCTCGGCGCGCGCCGGCAACGTGATAGGGGGCGGCGACTGGGCGGCGGACCGCCTGGTGCCGGACTGCATCGCGGCGCTTCTCAAGGGAGAGCCGGTGCGCATCAGGAACCCCCATGCGATCCGTCCCTGGCAGCATGTGCTGGAGCCCCTCTGCGGCTACCTCACGCTTGCCCAGAGGCTCTACGAGGAGGGGCCGCGCTGCGCCGGCGCCTGGAATTTCGGCCCGCAGGACGAGGATGCCCGTGAGGTCGAGTGGATCGTGCAGCGGATGTGCGAGCGTTGGGAGGGGGATGCCTCCTACGTCGTCGATAAAGGCGAGCACCCGCACGAGGCGCACTACCTGAAGCTCGACTGCTCGAAAGCCCGGGGACACCTCGGCTGGAGGCCGCGTTGGAGTCTCGAGACCGCCATCGACATGATCGTCGACTGGACCCGTGCCTATGAGCGGGGCGAGGATCTGCGGCTGGTCTGCGAGGCGCAGATCGATGCGTACCAGGGCGTCGCGGGGGCGGCGCGGTGAGCGGCGTCCGACTGGTGCAAGACGTTCCCGCAGACCGCCATCTGCTGATCCGGGTGCCGGAGTGGATGGGGGAGCGGGTGGAAGTCATCATACAAAAAACAGCAGGGGGGATCTCCCTTGTCCCGGAGGCGGACGACTGCACGCAACTGCAGCAGGCCGGCGGCTTCCTGGTCAAGGTGCTTTCCTCGGAGGCAGAGGATGTCTGGAATGAGTTATAGCGGCAGGGTTTTCAAGCTCGCCTTCGGCAGCGATGGCGAGCAGAGACAGCGCCCGGCGCTGGCCCTGGGCGAGCCGGACGCGGCGGGGGACATCGAGTTTCTTTTTATCACGACCACGGAGCACGAGGGGAGCGGCTCTCGCCTTGAACTTACCCCTGCGGTCTTCGACGGGCCGGGTCTGCCGCATCCTTCGGTGGTGCACCTGGACAAGAAGTACGTCCTCCCGAAAAGCGCCATTGCGGGGGAAGCTGCCGCGGTGACCGAGGACTTCCTCGAGAAAGTGCTGAGGGAACTGGCGATCCAGGCGGCCCTCAAGCACTACCGGGTGAAGCACGCGAAGAAGAAGGATTTCGCCCCCGGCGACCGCATCTCCTACGCGGGAAGGGTCTTCGACGAGAGCGAGATCGCGACGCTGGTCGACTCCTCGCTCGACTTCTGGCTTACCACCGGACGGTACGCCGAGCGCTTCGAGAAGGAACTCGCCTCCTACCTAGGCGTCGCCCACTGCTCGCTCACCAACTCGGGCTCTTCGGCGAACCTCCTCGCCTTCATGGCGCTGACCTCGCCCAAGCTCGGTGCAAGGAGGATCGCCCGCGGCGATGAGGTGATCACCGTCGCGGCGGGTTTCCCGACCACGGTCGCCCCCATCATCCAATACGGCGCGGTCCCCGTTTTCGTGGACGTGACGCTGCCGACCTACAACATCGACTGCGCCAAGCTCGAGGGGGCGCTTTCTCCGCGCACCCGCGCCGTCATGGTGGCCCACACGCTCGGGAACCCCTTCGACCTCGCCGCCGTAAGGGAGTTCTGCGACCGTCACAAGCTGTGGCTCATCGAGGACAACTGCGACGCGCTCGGCTCCCGCTACCTCTACAAGGGGGAATGGCGTTTCACCGGGACCATCGGCGACATCGGTACCTCGAGCTTCTACCCGCCGCACCACATGACGATGGGGGAGGGGGGGGCGGTCTATACCGACGACCTCATGCTGAAAAGGCTCATCGAGTCCTTCCGGGACTGGGGGCGTGACTGCTGGTGCCCTTCCGGGCGCGACAACACCTGCTCCAACCGCTTCGGACAGCAATTCGGCGAGCTCCCCGCCGGGTACGACCACAAGTACGTTTACTCGCACTTCGGTTACAACCTGAAGGTAACCGACATGCAGGCGGCGATAGGGTGCGCGCAGCTTGAGAAATTCCCCGCTTTCGTCGAGGCGAGGAAACGCAACTGGCAGCACCTGAGAAAGGGGCTCGACCACCTCGCCGATCACTTCGTGCTCCCCGAGCCTACCGTGAACGCGGATCCCTCCTGGTTCGGCTTCCTTCTCACCGTGCGCCCCGAGGCCCCCTTCACCAGGGACCAGGTGGTGCAGCACCTCGAAGCTAAAGGGATCCAGACGAGGATGCTCTTCGCCGGGAACCTCGTGAAGCACCCTTGCTTTGACGAGATGCGTGCAAGCGGAGAGGGGTACCGCGTGGCGGACGCACTCGCCACCACCGACATCATCATGGAGAGGAGCTTCTGGATCGGGGTCTACCCCGGCATGAGTGAGGCGATGCTCGACTTCATGATTGAACAGTTGTGTTTTTGCGCGCGACCGCGGGAGAGTCGGTGAAGAACGTCCTGGTAACGGGGGGGAGCGGGTTCGTCGGCAGAAGCATCGTCGCGGCGCTGTCGGGCAGGTACCGCGTCCTCGCGCCCGGAAGAGCTGAGGTCGACTTTACCGACGACGCGGCCGTCGACGCCTTCTTCAAAAAGAGCGACATCGATGTGATCATCCACGCCGCCACAAGGCCAGGGCACCGCAACGCGGCGGATCCCACCGGGGTGCTCTACGCGAACACCCGCATGTTCCTTAACCTCGCCAGGAACGCCGCAAGGGTGGAGAGGTTCATCCTGCTCGGCTCTGGTAGCGAATACGACGTGCGGCGCAACCTGAGCCGCGTGCCGGAGGACGCATTCGGAGCGAGCCTGCCGCTCGACGAGGGGGGGCTCTCCAAGTACGTTGCCTCCGCCTACATGGAGCGGTTCCCGGGACAGATGGTGAACCTGCGTCTTTTCGGGGTGTTCGGGGCGCATGAAGACTGGACCATCCGGTTCATCTCCAACGCGATCTGCAAGACGCTCTTCGATCTGCCGATAACGCTGCGGCAAAACCGCAGGTTTGATTACCTCTTCGCCGATGACCTGATGCCGGTTCTGGAGCACTGCATCGAGAACCCGATGCGGCACACGGCGTACAACGTGACGCCGGACCGGAGCGTCGAGTTGTTGGAGCTTGCCGAGCTGGTGCGGGCCAGGTCGGGAAAGGATCTGGAGGTCCTCGTCGCACAGCCGGGGATGGGGCTTGAATATACCGGCGACAACGCGAGGCTGCACCGTGAACTCCCCGGCTTGTCCTTCACCCCCATGGTCGAAGCGGTGGACCGGCTGTACCGCTGGTACCAGGAGAACATAGGTCTCATTGCCCGGGAAAAACTGCTGCAGGATAAGTAAGTAGGAGAGAGATACGCATGATAAGAGTGGCCGATTACCTGGTGAAAAGGCTCGTCGAATACGGAGTCAAGGACGTGTTCATGATAACGGGCGGCGGCGCGATGCACCTCAACGACGCAGTCGGGTCCTGCCCGGAGCTCAACTACATCTGCAACCACCACGAGCAGGCCTCGGCGATAGGGGCCGAAGGGTACTCGCGGGTGAGCGGCGAGATCGGCGTGTGCGTCGTCACCTCCGGCCCCGGAGGCACCAACACCCTCACCGGCCTCATCGGTCAGTGGCTCGACTCCGTTCCCGGTCTCTATATTTCCGGTCAGGTGAAGCGCGAGACCACCATCGACAGCTGCCGCGAACTCGGTTTGCGCCAACTGGGCGATCAAGAGATCAACATCGTGGACATGGTGCGCCCGGTGACCAAGTTCGCCGCCAGCATCGCCGACCCCAAGTCGTGCCGCTTCCTCCTGGAGAAGGCGCTGCATCTGGCCACGCACGGCAGGCCGGGGCCGGTCTGGCTCGATGTTCCCCTGGACGTCCAGGGGGCGCTGGTAGACGAGGAAAGCCTGGAGGGGTTCAGCCCGGAGCCCGAGTGTGCCGGGGGCGAGGCGGAGCTTCCCGCGCTGGTCGCCCAGGTGCTCGAACGGCTTGCCGGTGCCAAGCGGCCGGTCATCGTGGCCGGACACGGCATCCGTCTCTCCGGCGGTGCCGAGGAGTTCCTGCGTCTTGCGGAGTTGATCGGCGTGCCTGTTCTCTCCACCTTTTCCGGGATGGACCTTGTGCCAGGCGATCACCCGTTATACGTCGGGCGCATAGGCACGATTGGCAACCGGGCCGGCAACTTTGCGCTGCAGAATGCGGACGTGGTGCTGTCCATCGGGAGCCGCAACAACATCAGGCAGGTAAGCTACGGCTGGCAGACCTTCGCGCGTGCGGCCTACAAGGTGGTGGTCGACATCGACCCCGCGGAGCTCGCAAAGCCGACGGTGCGCCCGGACCTCGCCATTCGCGCCGATGCGAAGGGGTTCTGCCTGGAAATGCTGCGACAGGTTGCCGGCACCCGTTTTCCCGACTTCGGTACGTGGCGCGACTGGTGCGCCGAACGCAGGCGGCGCTACCCCGCGGTGCTCCCAGAGCAGCAGAGCGCGACGGGACTGGTGAACCCCTACCACTTCATCCAGGTCCTGACCGAGCAGTTGCCTGAGGACGCCATCGTTGTAGCCGGTAACGGCACGGCCTGCGTAGTCCTGTTCCAGGCGGCGAAGGTGAAAAAGGGACAGCGCGTGTTCTGGAACTCCGGCTGCGCCTCCATGGGGTATGACCTCCCTGCCGCCATCGGCGCCTGCATCGCCGCCGGGGGGAAACAGGTCATCTGTCTCGCCGGCGACGGCAGCTTGCAGATGAACATCCAGGAACTCCAGACGGTCGCGCACTACCGGCTCCCCATAAAACTGTTCGTGCTCAACAACGACGGCTACATCTCGATCCGCCAGACGCAGAGCGCCTTCTTCAACGGCCGCTTCGCCGGGTGCGACGCAAGAAGCGGCGTTAGCTTTCCGGATCCGGCGAAGATCGCCACCGCTTACGGGCTTTGCTCCGCCGTGATCGACCGCAACGAAGCCGTGGCCGAGTCGCTCTCCCGGGTGCTCGCCATGCCGGGCCCCGTCGTGTGCGATGTTCGCCTGCTGCCCGACTACGCCTTCGAACCGAAACTCTCATCCGAGAAGAAACCCGACGGCCGGATCGTGTCCAAGCCTCTCGAGGACATGTACCCGTTCCTCGATCGGGATGAATTTGCCCAGAACATGCTGATTGATGAGTGGAAATCTGAATAAATCTTTTGTGCTGGCTATCAACAGGGGGGATTAAATGAACAATCTCGAAAAACGGATGGTTGAAGCGCTGGTCGACCTGCGTGAGAATCATCACGTTACGGGTGTGAAAGCCGAATTTGAAGCCGAAGGGACGAGGATGGAGGAGGCGCTGCGCCTCAAGGACGTGATCTCCAAGGCGGGGCTCGACCTAACGGTGAAGGTGGGCGGCTGCGAAGCCCTGCTCGACATGTACAACGCCCGCGCCATCGGTGTTAAGCACCTGGTCGCACCGATGGTAGAGACCCCGTACGCGCTGCACAAGTATCTCGGCGCGGTGAAGCTTGCCTTTCCTCCCGAAGAGCGCGATGAAGTGGACTTCCTCGTCAACATCGAGACCATCGACGCCTGCCGCAACTTCGGGAAGATGCTGGAACTCCCAGAGATCGCGGAACTCGACGGCGTCGTTTTGGGGCGCGTCGACCTGACCGGCTCCATGGGCAAGGACCGCGAATACGTCAACTCCCCGGAGGTGCTGGGTATCGCCCGCGAGATCTTCAGCCAGGCCAAGGCCAAGGGGATGGAGTGCGTGGTGGGAGGCGGCGTCTCCAAGGAAACGGTCCCCTTCATCAAGGAGCTCCCGGCCGGTTTCGTGGACCGTTACGAGACCCGCAAGGTCATTTTCGAGTGCCCCGCAGCGCTCTCCGACGGCTACGACAAAGGGATCCTGAAGGCAGTAGGCTTCGAGCTCATGTGGCTTAAGAACAAGCGCGACTACTACGGCATGATTTACGCCGAGGACAACCAGCGCATCGTCATGCTGGAGAGCAGGTACCGTCGTCTGATCGAAGAAGCTGGCGGAAAGTACGAATAGCGTCTGTGCGGGCGGCACCTGCCCGCCCGCTCCACGGAGCCGACTATGGAATGCAGGCCTCGATTCCCCTCGCTGAAGGGGATCGCTTTTGATCTGGACGGGACGATCTACTTGGGGCAAAGCGCCATAGACGGCGCCGTCGAGACCCTGGCGTTCCTGCGCGAACAGGGGCTCATGGTTTTCTATTTTACCAACGCGTCCGGAAGGACCCGCGAGCAGGTGCGACAAAAGCTGGTAGGACTGGGGCTCGAGGCGGATCTTCGGCAGGTCTATACCTCCGGCTTTGCCTGTGCGCAATACGCCTGCGCTGCGTCACTTGGAGAGGTGTTTTGCATCGGCACCCAGGGGCTGAGGGACGAACTTGGTTCTCGAGGCATCAGCGTCACCGAGGACGGCCGCAGCGCTCAGGCGGTGATCGTTGGGCTCGACCCCGGTTTCAGTTACGACAGGCTTGCCGAAGCCGGGCCGATGATCGGCGGGGATTGCAGGCTGATCGTCTGCAACAGGGACAGGAGCTTTCCCGTGGAGGGAGGGCGGCTGTTGCCGGGTTGCGGTCCCATCGTCGCGGCTGTGGAAAGCTTCTTCGGGAGGGAGGCCGACTACATGGCCGGCAAACCCAACACGTTCATGATGGAGCTTCTTTGTCAGGACTGGGGGCTCAACAAGGACGAGATCGCCGTGGTGGGGGATTCCTTCACAAGTGACATGGAGATGGCGCGACGTTTCGGCTGCGCTTCCATCCTCATTGCCGAAGAGAAACCGGCTGTGACGTTCGACCAGATGCAAGTGGTTCGTGACATTCGAGAACTGAAAGATGTACTTTTTACGAGTTGCTGACATGAGGAGTGCTACCCCATGCGCGAGAGGCAGGAGAGGCTAAAATGAGCTACAAACCAATGGATTTCTCAGGTGTCACCACCTATCCCATCGCTACCCGCAAGAACAAGATGAACGTCAAGCACGACTTCGCCCAGCCGGTGCGTTCCGGCATGACCGTGTCCGATCTCCTTGCCGCCATGCCGAACCAGTTGGGGGCGCAGGCCCTGAACCGGATCATCGATGCCGTGGTGGCGGCCAGGGCGAAGGGGAAGCCGGTCGTGATGGCCATGGGCGGGCACGTGATCAAGTGCGGGCTGCAGCCCGTATTGAAGGCGCTGATCGAGGCCGACGTGATCACCGCCGTTGCGCTTAACGGGGCCGGTTCCATCCACGATTTCGAGATCGCGCTCATCGGCGCCACCAGCGAGGATGTGGGCGTCGTTCTGCACGCAGGCAACTTCGGCATGGCCGAGGAGACCGGGGCGCAGATCAACGCAGCACTCAAGGAAGGGGTTGCCAAGGGGCTCGGGCACGGCGAGTCGCTCGGGCGGATGATCCTGGAGCGCGAGCTCCCCTATCGCGAGCAGAGCCTTCTTGCCACCTGCGCCAAGAAGGGGATTCCCATCACCGTTCATGTCGCGGTCGGTACCGACATCACCCATCAGCACCCCTCCGCCGACGGCGCGGTCATCGGTGCGGCGAGCTACACGGATTTCCAGATCTTCACCTCCGTGGTCTCCCAGCTGGGCGACGGCGGCGTCTACCTGAACATCGGCAGCGCCGTGCTTCTTCCCGAGGTGTTCTTGAAGGCCCTCTCCATCGCGCAGAACCTGGGTCACCACGTCGATCACTTCACCACGGCGAACTTCGACATGCAGCAGCACTACCGTCCGCTTACCAACGTCGTGAAGCGTCCGACTTCCGGCAAGAGCCACGGCTACACCGTAACCGGACACCATGAGATCATGATCCCGCTCTTAGCGGCGGGGATACTGGATAGGATCGCCTAACCCCGTTCAACGTTCGACGTTCAAGAAATCTTGCCTGTTAGCCGAATAGGAGGTGACGTCTTGAGAATAGAGCGCTTTGAAGATGTTGATTCGTGGAAACAAGCTCGTTTGCTTGTGGCCGATATCTACAAATTCCTTGGTGAATGCAAGGATTATGGGTTCAAGGATCAGATACAACGAGCAGCCGTCTCGGTTATGTCCAATATTGCGGAAGGCTTTGACAGAGGCAGCAACCGGGAACTTATTCAGTATCTCATCGTTTCCCGTGGGTCCGCTTCGGAGGTCAAAAGTCTTGCGTATGCCGGCTTGGACATCGGTTACTTCAGCCGTGAAGCCTTTGAGGACGTGATCATGCGCTGTAACCGGATTAGCAACACACTGAATGGATTTATTAGGTTCTTGAAGACGTCCCAACGTAAGGCATAGCCGGCCTGGAAGAAGGTGCCGGCGAACGTTGAACGTTGAACGCTGAACGTTTTTTGGGAGAAGTTATGGATAGACGAGAAATAGAATCACTTTTCGAGCGCGCCGGATCGATACGGGTGTTGGTCATCGGCGATCTGATGCTGGACGAGTACCTCTGGGGCAAGGCGGAGCGCATCTCGCCGGAGGCACCGGTCCAGGTGGTCGAGGTGTCCCATGAGGACCTGCGCCTTGGCGGCGCGGGCAACGTGGTCAACAACCTGATCGCCCTCGGGTGCCAGGTGGCGGTATGCTCGGTGATCGGCAACGACGAGGACGGAGAACTGCTGCGCCGCGCCATGGAGGAAAAAGGCGTGGACCTCGCTGGGCTCTTCCAGGACCCCGAAAGGAAAACGAGCAAGAAGACCCGTGTGCTTGCCGCTCACCAGCAGATCGTGCGCATCGACCGGGAAACGAAGTCGGTGCTGGGCCTTGCAAGCGAGCGGGTGCTCCTTGACTACATGGACGCCCACCTGAAGAGCTTCGACGTCGTCGTCGTCTCGGATTACATGAAGGGGGTGCTCACACCGGCGGTCCTCACCGCCATCTGCAAGAAGGGGCGCGAGCTCGGCGTGCCGGTCGTCGTCGACCCGAAGGGGAACGACTTCGGCAAGTACCGCGGCGCCACCCTCCTCACCCCGAACCGCAAGGAGGCGGAGATCGCCTCGGGGGTCGCCATCACCGACATGACGTCGCTGGAAAAGGCGGCCGGCGCGATCCTCTCCGAGCTCGAACTCGATGCGCTCCTCATCACCCGCAGCGAAGCGGGCATGTCGCTCTTCCCGGTCCACGGAGAGGCGGTGCATATCCCCACCGTGGCACGCGAGGTCTTCGACGTGACCGGCGCTGGGGACACGGTGATCTCGGTCCTCTCGCTGGGGATCGCCTGCGGCCTCACCATAGCCGACGCCGCCTGGGTGGCCAACGTCGCCGCTGGCATCGCGGTGGGCAAGCTCGGCACCTCCACCGTCTCCCCCGAGGAGATCGTGGTCGAGGCGGCGCACGGCCTGAGCGACAGCGACGCGAAGATCAAGAACCTCGACGTCCTCACCCACCTGATCGCCAAGGCGCGCGAGCGCGGCAAGAAGGTGGTCTTCACGAACGGCTGCTTCGACCTTCTGCACGTGGGGCACGTGAAGTACCTGCAGAAGGCGCGCGAGCTCGGGGACCTGCTGGTAGTGGGGCTCAACACGGACGCATCGGTGCGCCGCCTTAAAGGGGAGGGGAGGCCGCTCATCCAGGAATCGGAGCGGGCGCACATCCTCGCGGCCCTTGGCTGCATCGACTACGTGGTGCTCTTCGACGAGGACACCCCTCTTTCCGTGATCGAGGCGCTGCGCCCTGCCGTGCTGGTCAAGGGTGGAGACTACAGCATCGAGAACGTGGTCGGGCGCGAGGTGGTCGAGGCCAACGGCGGTAGGGTCGCCCTCATCGAGTTCGTCGACGGCCGCTCCACGACCAGGATCATCGAAAAGATCCTCGCTTCGGGGTGAAAGTGCGCCGCCGGGGCTTGAGGTGCGCCGCTTCTATGCTATTCATTTTGAGTTCTTAATTTTTCCGGAGGGGTCATGAAAAAAGCTTTTATCACGGGGATCACCGGGCAGGACGGCTCGTATCTGGCGGAACTTCTGCTCTCCAAGGGGTACGAGGTGCACGGCATGATCCGCCGCTCCTCCTCCTTCAACACCGGCAGGATCGATCACATCTACCGCGACCCACACGAGGAGAACACCCGCCTCTTTCTCCATTACGGCGACCTGAACGACGCAAGCTCGATCAACCGCCTGTTGCGTGAGATCCACCCCGACGAGATCTACAACCTGGGCGCCCAGAGCCATGTCCGCGTCTCCTTCGACGTCCCCGAGTACACCGGCGAGGTCGACGCGCTCGGTGCGGTGCGCATCCTTGAGGGGATCCGCGAGGCGGGGCTCAACACCCGCTTCTACCAGGCCTCCTCTTCGGAGCTCTACGGCAAGGTTGTCGAGACGCCGCAGCGCGAGACGACCCCCTTCTACCCACGCTCCCCGTACGCCTGCGCCAAGGCGTACGCCTTCTACATCACCATGAACTACCGGGAGAGCTACGGCATGTTCGCCTGCAACGGCATCCTCTTCAACCACGAGTCGCCGCGCCGCGGCGAGACCTTCGTGACGAGGAAGATCACCCGCGCCGCCGCGCGCATAAAACTCGGGCTGCAGGAGCGCCTCTACCTGGGTAACCTCGAGGCGAAGAGGGACTGGGGCTTTGCCGGCGATTACGTGGAGGCGATGTGGCGCATGCTGCAGGCGGATAAGCCCGCCGATTACGTGGTGGCGACCGGGGAAACCCACAGCGTGCGCGAGTTTGCCGAAATCGTCTTCGGCAGCCTCGACATGCCGCTTTCCTGGGAAGGAGAGGGGGAAAGGGAAGTCGGCATCAGCCGGGCCACCGGCAAGACCGTCATCGAGATCGATCCGCGCTACTTCCGCCCCGCCGAGGTGGACCTTCTCCTGGGTGACGCGGGCAAGGCCAAACGCGAGCTCGGGTGGGAGCCGAAGACCTCTTTCGCCGAGCTGGTGCGGATGATGACGCAGGCCGACCTGGCCTACGCCGAAAGGGAGCAACGGGCGGATGGAAAATAACGCGAAGATCTTCGTCGCCGGCCATCGCGGCCTGGTCGGGTCCGCCCTGGTGCGGGAACTGGAGCGTCGCGGCTTTAAGAACCTCGTGCTGCGCAAAAGCTCGGAAGTCGACCTGCGCGACCAGGCGGCGGCGCGCGCCTTCTTCGAGGCCGAGCGCCCCGATTACGTTCTCCTTGCCGCCGCCAAGGTGGGGGGAATCGTCGCCAACAACAGCTTTCCGGCCGACTTCATCTACGACAACCTGATGATCCAGAACAACGTGATCCACTCGAGCTACTTAGTCGGCGTAAAGAAGCTCCTCATGCTCGGTTCCACCTGCATCTACCCGAAGCTCGCGCCGCAGCCGATCAGGGAGGAGTCCCTGCTCACCGGTCCGCTCGAGCCGACCAACGAGCCGTACGCCATCGCGAAGATCGCCGGCATCAAGATGTGCCAGTCCTACAACCGCCAGTACGGCACCAGGTTCATCAGCGCCATGCCGACCAACCTCTACGGCCCGAACGACAACTTCGATCTGACCACCTCGCACGTGCTCCCGGCCCTCATCCGCAGGTTCCACGAGGCGAAGGCGGCGGGCGCCGCAGATGTCACCATCTGGGGGACCGGCACCCCCTACCGCGAATTCGTGCACGTGGACGACGTGGCCCGCGCCTCGCTCTTTCTCATGGAGCGCTACGAGGGGTGGGATCCGGTGAACATCGGGAGCGGCGAGGAGCTTACCATAGGCGAACTGGCGAAGAAGGTCGCCGCCGTCGTCGGCTTCACCGGAAAGACCCTCTTCGACAGCTCCAAGCCCGACGGCACCCCCAGAAAACTCTGCGACGTGAGCCGGATTCACGAACTCGGCTGGCGCCACGAGATCGAGCTCGAAGAGGGGCTCGCGAGTACCTACCGGTGGTACCTGGAAAACCGCGCCTGAACCGTTAACTTTCCCGACATCCTGCCGCACTGACCGTCCCGGTTTGACCGGGGCGGTCACCCCTCACCTGGAACGCCGCCCACGCATCCTCCACGCCGTGAACTGCTGTTTTTTTGCCTTTTTCAATCTTTGTGCCAAAACTTTCACGGCGCAGCAAAATGCGCTTTACAGTGAATTTTTTAGATGCTATACTTTGCCTCGAAATCATGCATAACTTCAATAATTTCAAGCGATTCCTCGGCGTCCTGGCAGTAGTTGCCTCCTTGTTGGTGATAGCCACCATAGTTTTCCGAATGCAGCAGGAAGCTGCACCCAGGCTCGCGGTGCGCAAGCTTCCCGTGCAGGTGGATGTCTCCCTGCAGAAGTTCCATTACACGGAAACCAAACAGGGGGCTAAAAGGTGGGAACTCACCGCGGACCGGGCCGAGTATAACAAGAAAACCGACATCTCCTACCTGACCGGAGTGCGGATGCTGGTGCACGGCGCGGGCGGCGTGGGCGATCTGGAGATCACCGCACAGCACGCCGAGTACCATAACGGCACCAGGGATGTCTCCCTCATAGGAGACGTACGGGGTAAGAGCGACAAGGGGTACGGCTTCTTTGCCCCCCGCGTAAATTACATCGCGGCGCGCACCCTGTTGACGACCGCGGAGCGGGTCAGGCTCACCGATATCGGGAGCCAGTTGGAAGGAACGGGAATGGAGTATCAGACGCAGACGAGGAAGTTCAGGCTGATGAAAGAGGTCACCGCAGTGTACCGGCAGGAGGGGAAATGATGCGACGTATCCTCTTCGGTTCGGTTCTCGCTCTCTCGCTTTTCGCGGCGGCGGCCTTCGGCGCCCAGGCGACGGGAAGCAGCAAAGAGCCTTTAAAAGTAAAGTCCGACACGCTTACCACCGATAACGAGAAAAAGACCGCCACCTTCGAGGGGAAAGTGGTCGCCCGCCAGGGGGACATGACGCTCTACGCGGACCGTCTCGTCGTCTCCTACAGCGGCCCCGGCAACGAGGTGAGCCAGGTCGAGGCCTTCGGCAACGTTCGCATCGTGCAGCTTGAGCGGCAGGCGACCGGCGCCCACGGCGTGTACGACCCGAAAACAGCACGTATCACCCTGGACGGCAACCCGAGGGTGGTGTCCGGTGAAGACGTCGTCACCGGAAAGGTCATCGTATATTACGTGAACGAGCAGAAAAGCGTTGTCACCAGCGGTCCGAAGGAGCGGGTGGAAGCGGTCATCCATCCGGGGGGTAAAGATGCCGGGCAGAAGCGGTAGCACCCTCTACACGAAAGGGCTCGCCAAGGGTTTCAATAAGCGGATGGTGGTGAAGGGGGTCGACCTCGAGCTCCATTCCGGAGAGGTGGTGGGTCTTTTGGGCCCCAACGGCGCCGGTAAAACCACCACCTTCTACATGGTGGTCGGGCTCACCAGGCCGGACGAGGGGGAGGTCTTCCTCGACGGCGACCCGATCACCGGGCTTCCCATGTACCAGCGGGCGCGGCGCGGCATCAGCTACCTGCCGCAGGAGCCCTCCGTGTTCCGGCGCCTGACGGTGAGGGACAACCTCCTGGCCGTTTTGGAGACCATGGATCTCACCCCGGTACGACGCCGCGAGCGCGTTGAGGAGCTTCTCGCCGAGTTCCGCATCGGTCACATCGCGGGGAGCCGCGGCTACGCCCTCTCCGGTGGGGAGAGGCGCCGCGTCGAGATCGCCCGGGCGCTTGCCACCGATCCCGCCTTCATCCTCTTGGATGAGCCGTTCGCGGGGATCGATCCGATCGCGGTGATCGACATCCAGAGCATCATCACCGCGTTGAAGGAGAAGGGGCTCGGGGTTCTCATTTCCGACCACAACGTCCGCGAGACGCTCGGTGTATGCGACAAGGCCTACATCATGAACGCCGGCGAGGTGCTCGAAGTAGGCGATCCGGTGCAGATTTCCCAAAGCAAGAAGGCACGCGAGATCTATCTCGGGGACAAGTTCAGGCTGTAAGGAAGAAGCACGTTCTATGTTCTAGGTTCTACGTTCTACGTTAAAAATGCGAGGCAGGTCGCCAAAGTTCCTTCCTTGCGCTATAATGAGAACAAAGAGAGCCGGGACTCCATGAACATGGGAGCTTTTCCTTTCTTACACGGCACGGAATTCGGAAACAATCGCAGGAAACGGCGGTTTTTTAAACGTAGAACATAACGTAGAACGTTTTCAGGTTTCGGCAGTGAGGATTTATGGCAATTGAGATGCGCCAGCAGATGAAGATGAGTCAGCAACTGGTGATGACCCCCCAGTTGCAGCAGGCCATCAAGCTGCTCCAGCTCTCCCGGCTGGAACTCCAGGACGTGGTGCGGCAGGAGCTGGAAGAGAACCCGATCCTCGACGAGGTTATCGAACAGGAGGAGGTGCGCGAGCCAGAGCAGCTCGAAATGCGCGAGAAGGAGGCCGAACCGGAGGCTGCCGCGAGCGACTTCCAGGAGGTGCGCGCCGGCGAGGAAACCCGCGAGGCCGACTGGGACTCCTACATCGACGGCTACAACTACAGCTCCGGCGAGCAGTACTACGACGACGAGGACCGTCCCTCTTTCGAGAACCTCCTCACCAAGAAATCGACCCTTTTCGACCACCTCATCTGGCAGTTAAGCCTCACCCGTCTCACCGACCGTGAGATGGCGATAGGGGCCGAGATCATCGGGAACATCGACGAGGACGGCTACCTGCGTGCCGGGCTCGACGACGTGGCGCAGGCCTGCGTGCAGGCCACCCCCTTCCGCGAGGAGGCGCTCGAGTGGGGCGGTGTCGCCGGCAACGCACCGGAAGAGCAGGTGAACGACGCGCTGGACGGCTACGCCGGGAGCGTCCTCGTACCGCTCGTCGATGCCGTGCTCAAAAGGGTCCAGGAGTTCGACCCGGTCGGCGTCGGTGCCCGCGACCTGCGCGAGTGCCTGCTTTTGCAGGTGGCGAGCCTCGGTATGGGGGGAAGCCTCGTCGAGGCGCTCTTGCGCGACCACCTGAAGGACCTGGAGAGCCACAAGTACAAGCAGGCCGCCAAGGTGCTCGGGGTGGACGTGAACGACATCCTCGCCGCCACCCGCATCATCGCCGAGCTCGACCCGAAGCCGGGGCGCGTCTTCGGCAGCGACGACGTACAGTACATCTCGGCCGACATTTTCGTGCACAAGGTGGGCGACGAGTACGTGGTGATGCTGAACGACGAGGGGATGCCGAACCTGAGGATCAACCCGCTCTACGCCCCGGACGCCAAGTCGAGCCGACCGGTGGACAAGGTGGCCGAGGACTACATCGGCGAGAAGATGCGCTCCGCCATCTGGCTCATCAAGAGCATCCAGCAGCGCCAGCGCACCATCTTCAAGGTGGCGAAGAGCATCGTGAAGTTCCAGCGCGACTTCCTGGACCGCGGCATCGAGCATCTGCGCCCGCTGGTTTTGCGCGACATCGCCGAGGACATCGGCATGCACGAGTCCACCATCAGCCGCGTCACCACCAACAAGTACATGCAGACCCCTCAGGGGCTCTTCGAACTCAAGTACTTCTTCAACTCGGGGATCTCCACCGGCGAGGGGGATTTCATCGCCTCGGAGAGCGTGAAGAGCAAGATCAAGGAGCTCGTCGACAACGAGGACCCCAAGCGCCCCTATTCGGACCAGCGCCTGGCCGAGCTTCTCTCCGACCACAACATCGTCATCGCGCGGCGCACCGTCACCAAGTACCGCGAGATGCTCCGCATCGGCTCCTCCTCGGAGCGCAAGAAGCATTTCTAACGCGGACACCGCCGTCGGCGGCGGCGGGCGAGTCGCGTGTATTGACAATAAAGGGAGGTACTTCGTATGCAGATAACCACGACATTCAGGCACATGGAACCGAGCGAAGCCCTGAAAAGCTACGCTGAGGAGAAGCTGGAGAGGGTTAAGAAATATATCGATGACCCGATCGTCGTCCAGGTCTTTTTGACCGTGGAAAAGATCCGCCACCTGGCCGAGGTGACCATTACCGCCAAAGGGATCACCATCAAGGCCGCTGAAGAGACCAACGACATGTACGCCTCCATCGACGCCGTATCCGACAAGATCGAGCGTCAGCTGCGCCGCTTCAAGGAGCGCATCAAGGCACATAAGCCGGCCGCCGACGCCCGCGAGCGCCAGGTGCAGAAGGCGATCGTTCAGGCCCAGGGGATCGAGGAAGGGACCCAGGCTCCGGTCATCATCAAGACCAAGAGTTTCACCATGAAGCCCATGTCCGTCGAGGAGGCGGTGATGCAGATGGAACTTCTGCACAAGGACTTCCTGGTTTACACCGAGTCTTCCACCGAAACCATCAACGTCGTTTACCGCAGAAAGGACGGCAACTACGGCCTCATCTCTCCGGAGAACCCGTAGTAACTTCCTGACATCCAGATAGCTCCCCGGGGTTCGCCCCGGGGACATGGAAGCGAGGGGAGGCGTCCCCGTGGCGCCTCCCGTTGTGATAACGGCCCCTCTGGGGCTTTTCGCTTGCACGGGGGAAGGGTCGCAGCATTGACAAGCATGAGCCTCAGCATTAAGGACCTCCTGGAAGACAAGGCGTACGGCCTCGACCTGCAGCTTTTGTGCGGCGACGCGGGGCTCACGAACCGGCTTTACAGCTCGCGCATCCAGAAACCCGGCTTGGCCCTCACCGGCTACACGGAGCACCTGCATCCGGACCGGGTCCAGGTGCTGGGCAACACCGAGATCTCGTACCTGAGCCAGATCCCCGAGGAGGTCGGCTCGCGCCATATCGAGAAGCTCTGCACCTACCCCATCGCCTGCTTCATCGTCACCAAGGGGCTTGATCCCCCGGAATTCCTGAAGCGCTCGGCCCAAGGGGCGGGGATCCCGCTTCTGGTCACCCATCACCAGTCCTCCACCTTCATAAGCCTCATCACGAAATTCCTGGAGGAGAGCCTGCTCCCCTCGACCCACATCCACGGCGTGCTCGTGGACGTTTTGGGCGTGGGGGTGCTTTTGCTGGGGAAAAGCGGTATCGGCAAGAGCGAGTGCGCCCTGGACCTCGTGATCCGCGGCCACCGGCTGGTCGCCGACGACGTGATCCACATCAAGAAGAAGATGCCGGCGGCACTGGTCGGACAGGCGGGCGAGACCATCCAGTACCACATGGAGATCCGCGGCCTCGGCATCATCAACATCAAGGACCTCTACGGGGTCTCCTCGATCCGCGAGAAGAAGATCATCGACATGGTGCTGGAGCTGGTGGAGTGGGACGCAAACCAGGAGTACGAGCGGCTCGGCATCGACGAGCCGATGAAGACCATCTTGGGCGTCGACCTGCCGCACGTGAAGATACCGGTCCGGCCGGGGCGCAACCTGACCTCGATCATCGAGGTCGCCGCCAGAAACTTCCTCCTGAAGGGGATGGGATACCACTCGGCCAGGGAGTTCCACGAGAAGCTCCTGGCACGCCTGGAGTTCCGCCCCTTGGGCAACGAGGTGGAGTAGATGCGCATCGTCATCATAACCGGCCTCTCCGGGTCGGGGAAATCGACGGCAGTGAAGGCGCTCGAGGACGAAGGGTTCTTCTGTCTGGACAACCTCCCGGTTTCGCTCGTTGCCACCTTCATAGAGCTCGTCGAGCATTCCCGTGAGGACATCAAGGACGTCGCCCTGGTGATGGACATCAGGAGCCGCGACTTCATCAAGGGATACGACCAGGTCTTCCAGGCCATCGCCACGGCGGGGCACAGCGTCAAGATCCTCTACTTCGACGCCACCGACCAGGTGCTCATCCGCCGCTTCTCCGAGACCCGGCGCCGCCACCCGGCGCTGGAGGGGGCGAGCGTGCCCGAGGGGATACGCTTTGAGCGCGACCAGCTTGCGGGGCTTAGGCGCATCGCTACGGCCATCATCGACACCTCGGAGATGAACGTGCACCGCCTGCGCGAGGTGGTGATCGGCCTCGTGAAGGGGAACGAAGGGGCGCTCGAGATGCAGGTCAACCTGCAGTCCTTCGGTTTTCGCTACGGGTTGCCGCTGGAGAGCGACCTGGTCATGGACGTCCGTTTCCTCCCGAACCCCTATTTCGTGGCGGCGCTGCGCCCCTACTCGGGCCTCGAACCTGCGGTGCGCGACTACGTCCTGGGACAGAAAGAGACCGAGGTTTTCCTGGAGCGCTTCCGGGACATGCTGGAGTTTCTGCTGCCGGGGTACCGGCGCGAGGGAAAATCGTACCTTTCAGTTTCCATAGGCTGCACCGGCGGCAGGCACCGCTCGGTCGCCATAGCAGAAGAGTTGTACCACTACTTCCGGCAACGGAACGTGAACATCAAGGTATCCCACCGGGATATAGAGAAGGGACAGGGATGATAGGACTGCTTTTGGTAGCACACGCCGGCGTGGCAGGGGAGCTCCTCGCCGCGGCGGAGATGATAGTAGGAAAGCTGGAACTCGCCGAGGCGGTGGGGATCGCACCCGACGCGTCGGCCACCGACGTCATGGCCTCGATAAAGGAGGCGGTGGGGCGTGTTTCCGCCGACGGGGCGATCATCATGACCGACATGTTCGGCGGCACCCCTTCCAACATGAGCATCTCCTTCCTGCAGGAAGGGAAGGTCGAGGTACTGACCGGGGTGAACCTCCCCATGCTGATCCGCTTCACCCAGGAGCGCGGGCGTTGTGGCGTCGCCGAACTCGCGCTGAAGCTGAAAGAGAGCGCCCAGGAAGGGATCACCGTAGCCGGCGATTTCCTGAAGAAGTAATAATAAGTAGGGTTTACCCCCCGTAGCCTTGGCGTAGACCTTGTGGACGTAACAATAAGGAGGGTTTACCCGCCGTAGCCTTGGCGTAGGCCTTGGAAACGTAATAACAAGGAGGGTTTACCCACCGTAGCCTTGGCGTAGGCCTTGGAAACGTAATAACAAGGAGGGTTTACCCACCGTAGCCTTGGCGTAGGTGGGTGAGGGCAGATATGATAGAAGGCGAATACGTCATACCCAACAAGCTGGGGCTGCATGCGAGAGCCTCGGCGCTTTTGGTGAAAACCGCCAGCGGTTTCTCCTCCGAAATCAGGATCGAGCGGGAGGGGATCGAGGTGAACGGCAAGAGCATCATGGGGATCATGATGCTCGCGGCGGCAAAGGGGAGCACCGTCACGCTCAAGTGCGAAGGAGCGGACGAGGTGGAGGCCTATGCCGCACTGGGGGAACTGATCCGCAATGGATTCGGAGAGGAATGAGTCGAGACAACTGAAGGGAATCGGCGCCTCCGCCGGCATCGCCATCGGCGAGGTGCGCATCACCGACCGCCGCCGCGTGGCGGTGACCGAGGTGATGGTGGCCCGGGAAGAGATCCCCTGCGAGGTGGAGCGCTTCACGAGCGCCCTCGAGCGGGCGAAGGGGGAGCTCTACGCCCTCAAGGACCAGCTCGCCAGTACCCACGGCCCCGAGCACCTCTGCGTCATCGACGCGCACCTCATGCTCCTCGACGATACCATGCTGGTCGGGGAGACCACCCAGTACATCGAGCGGCTCGGCATCAACGCTGAAGGGGCGCTGAAACGCACACTCGGACGCTTCAAGACCTTCTTCGAGGGGGTCGAGGACGACTACCTGCGCGAGCGCGGCAACGACGTGGAAACGGTCGTCGAGCGGGTGCTCAGGAACATGGTGGGGGAAAAGCAGGAGCCGCTCACGAAGATCGACGGCAAGGTGATCGTGGTGGCCCACGACCTCTCCCCGGCCGACATCCTGCAGATCGACAAGGAGAAGGTGATGGGGTTCATCACCGACCTAGGCGGCAAGACCTCGCACTCCTCCATCCTCGCGCGCGCCTTCGAGATCCCGGGGGTGGTCGGGCTTGAGCGGATCACGGGGGAGGTGCAGGACGGCGACACCCTGATCATCGACGGAGCTACCGGCGTGGTCATCATCAACCCGAGCCAGGATGAGTTCAAGGAATACCTGCAGAAAAAGCAGCGCTACGAGTATGTGGAGCGCGAGCTTCTGAAGCTGCGCGACCTACCGGCGCAGACCCTCGACGGGCACCGCATGCGCCTTAAGGGTAACGTGGAGTTCATCGAGGAGACCGCATCCCTGGAGAAACACGGCAGCGACGGGATCGGCCTGTACCGTACCGAGATGCTCTTTTTCAACCGCAGTACGCTCCCGACCGAGGAGGAGCAGTTCGAGGCCTACGCGGCACTGGTGAAAAAGATGGCGCCGCTGCCGGTCACCATCCGCACCCTGGACATAGGCGGCGACAAGTGCCTCACCGATCTCGACCTCTCCGACGAGATGAACCCCGCCCTGGGGCTGCGCGCGATTAGGCTTTCCCTGCGCCAGCCCGAGTCGTTCAAGGCCCAGTTGAGGGCGATCCTGAGGGCGAGCGCCTTCGGCGAGGTGAAACTCTTCTTCCCGATGGTGTCAGGGGTGGCCGAGGTGCGCGCCGCCAAGGCGCTCTTGGAAGAGGTGAAGGAGGAACTGCGCGGCAGGCACCCCTTCGACGAAAAGGTGCAGGTGGGGATCATGATCGAGATCCCGTCGGCGGTGGTGATCGCCGATCTCCTGGCGGCCGAGGTCGACTTCTTCAGCGTCGGCACCAACGACCTCATCCAGTACACGCTCGCCATCGACCGCACCAACGAGCACCTCTCCTCGCTGTTCCAGCCGCTGCACCCCGCGGTGCTCAGGTCGCTAAAGACCATCGTCGACGCGGCCCATGCCGCCGGGATCGACGCCTGCATCTGCGGCGAGATGGCGGGGGACCCGGAGTACCTCCCCATCCTGCTCGGGCTTGGCTACGACGAACTCTCGATGAACGCGGTTTCCATCCCGAGGGTGAAGAAGATCCTGCGCCGCTGCACCCTCGAGGAAGCGCGCGCCGTGGCGCAGAAGGCACTGAACTTCGCCACCGCGGCCGAGGCTGACGCCTACCTGAAGGGGGAGATCGCGGCGCGCTTCTCGGAGAGCTTCGACTAGAGACGGCTCAGGACTCCCTGGCGAACGCCTGCAGGGTGAGTTCCACCGCCAGGGCAAGCGTTCTTCCCGCCTTGCGCGTATTCCCTGAAAGCCTGATCAACTGCGGCACCAACAAGGGGCGCTTCGCGATGGCAAGGGCCACGCGCCAAGGGCTCAGGTTCAGCTCCGCGTCGCAGAAATCCTCGATGGCAAACCCCAACTCCTCGTCGGCCGCATCGCTCACGCTCCTAAGCGCGAAAAGCGGTATCCCCGCCTGCTGAGCTTCTTGAAGGACGGCTGCCGTTTCCATCTCGAGAAGCGGCAAGGGGGTGGCCGCACCTATGCGGCTTGCCATTTCCCGCTTGTTCTTGATGGCGCTCGCGGTGACGAAGCCGCCGCGCCGCAACTGCACTCCTACCTTGCAGCAATGCTCCGAGGCGAGGGTGGCAAGGGCCGGGTCGGGCGGGGGGAGTTCGCTGAGGGCATCGCCGTCCAGGTGGAAAACCCGTTCGGCCAGCACCAGTTCCGCGACCTCAAGCCCCGGGAGTACGGCGCCGCCGAACCCGAAGTTCACCAGCGCCTCGGGAGCCGCGTGAGCGATGAGTGCACGCGTTGCCGCCGCAGCGTGCTCAGGTCCCATGCCGGACTCGATCATAAAGACCGGTCTGCCGTCCACCGGGAAGCGGTACAGGTTCCGGCCGGCGAGTGTGTCTTGGCGGAAACCCTTTATGCGCGCAAGGACCGGCGCGATCTCCTGGGGCATGGCGGCCACCACCCCCAGACTTCTTTTTTCCGTAGTCATAGCGGTTCGTTCCTCTCGACCGGCCACTTTAACAGAGGGGAGGCACCGCCGCAACGCTTTCCGAACCCGGCCAGGGTTCGCCTTGACAAACCGCCCCTGCCGTCTTATAGTCAGGGTTCTTTTTTGTTTGACTTCATTAATCTGGAGGGTACATGAAGCCGCTGTTTTTGAACCCGCCCACCTTCGAGGATTTCGACGGAGGCGCCGGAGCGCGCTACCAAGCCTCCCGGGAGGTAACCTCTTTCTGGTTTCCCGGCTGGCTAACCTACCCCGCGGGTATGATCCCGGGGGCGCGCGTCGTTGACGCACCGGTGCAGCGGCTCGATCTCGACGCCTGCCTGAAGATCGCCAAGGATTTCGACATGGTGGTGATGTACACCTCCACCCCGACCCTCGCCATCGACGTGGAAACGGCGCGCCGGGTCAAGGCACAGCGTCCCGAGACGGTGACCGTGCTCACCGGCCCGCACGTGAGCGTACTCCCCGAGGAGAGCCTGCGCTTCGCCGACGGCGCGGTCGACATCGTCTGCCGCGGCGAGTTCGACTACTCCACCGCGGAGCTGTGCGCGGGGAAACCCTGGGAAGAGGTCGACGGCATCAGCTTCATGAAGGACGGCAAGGTGTGCCACACCAAGGACCGCCCCCCGATTCAGGACCTCGACGCGCTCCCCTTTGCGAGCCAGGTGTACAAGCGGGACCTCCCCATCGAGGAGTACGTCATCCCGCACTTCCGCCATCCCTACGTCTCCATCTACGCGAGCCGCGGCTGCCCGTCGCGCTGCATCTACTGCCTCTGGCCGCAGACCTTCTCCGGGAGAACCCTCAGAAAGAGAAGCCCCGAGAACGTCTACGAGGAGGTGAAGTGGATCAAGGAGAACCTCCCCCAGGTGAAGGACATCTCCTTTGACGACGACACCTTCACCGCGGACAAGCAGCACGCCATCGCCATAGCCCGGGCCATTAAGCCGCTGAACGTCTCCTGGGTGATCAACGCGCGCGCTAACACCGACTATGAGACCCTGAAGGAGCTCTCCGAAGCAGGCATGCACCACGTCGTGGTCGGGTACGAGTCGGGCAACGAACAGATCCTCAAGAACATCAAGAAGGGGGTCACCAAGGCGCAGGCGATCGAGTTCACCAAGAACTGCAAGAAGCTCGGCATCACGGTGCACGGCGCCTTCGTGCTCGGGCTTCCGGGCGAGACGCGCGAAACCATCAAGGAGACCATCGCCTACGCCATCGACCTCGATCTCACCTCGATCCAGGTCTCCCTGGCCTCCCCGTACCCCGGCACCGAGTTCTACCAGATGGCCAAGGAAAACGGCTGGATCGCCTCCGACAGCTTCCTGGACGCCACCGGGCACCAGAAGTGCGTCATCAACTATCCGGACCTGACCAACCAGGAGATCTTCGACGCCGTGGAACTGTTCTACAACAAGTTCTACTTCCGCCCCCGCTACATCGCGCGCAGCATCTACAGCATGCTGGTCGACGCGAAGGTCCGCAGAAAGCTCCTGAAGGAAGGCGCCCAGTACTTGAGCTACATGAAAAAGCGCAAGAAGGCCGCCTGCTGAGCGTAGTGGGGTAGTTGACGTAGAACCTAGAACATAGAACGTAGAACTCTTTATGAAAGAAGTGATCCTGAACGCCGACGACTTCGGGCTGAGCACCGGCGCGAACCGCGGCATCATCAAGGCATGGCAGGAAGGGATGCTGACCAGCACCTCCCTCATGGTGGGAGGGGACGCCTTCGAGGAGGCGGCGGCCTTCGCGCGCGCGAACCCCGCCCTGCAGGTTGGGCTGCACCTCACCCTGGTGCAGGGGAGCGCGGTCCTCAAGCAGCAGGGGCTTCCCGCCCTGACCGACGCCGTGGGCGAGTTCACCGAGGACCCGGTGCTTGCCGGGATGCGCTACTTCTTCCTCAAAGGGCTCAGGAAGAAACTCCGCCAGGAGATCGACGCACAGCTCGCGAAGTGCCGGGACGCAGGAGTCGAGCTCACCCACGTGGACGGCCACCTGAACATCCACATGCACCCGGTGGTGTTTGACATCCTCTGCGAGCTGATCCCCACCTACGGCATCAAGAGCTTCCGGCTCACCAGGGAAAACCTTCCTGCGAACCTCGCGCTGGACAAAAGGCGTGTCGTCGGCAAGTGCGCGGATGCCTTCATCTTCGCCCGGCTCGCCGACCGCTGTCGTCCGCGCCTGGACCGGCTCGGCATCCGCTATGCTGCCGAGGTGAAGGGGCTTTTGAACTCGGGGCAGATGACCGAGGAGTACCTGCTCTCGGCACTCGACGGGGTAGGGGAGGGGCTCACCGAGATCTACTTCCATCCCGGCTGCCATCCATGTTCCACCCTTAAACGGCGCATGCCCGACTACCAGCACGAGGCGGAGCTGGCGGCGCTCACCAGCCCGCGCGTGAGAGAGAAAATGGCCCGGCTCGGCCTTCGGCTGAGAAATTACCGGGGAGAGGAAAAGACGTATGTTTAAGACGGTAGTGGTCATGCTGGCCGCGGTTACCGCCGGTACCATCGGCGACCTGCTCCTTGCCAGCGGCATGAAGGAACTGGGCGACATCTCGACCATGAACCTGAAGGGTATCCTCCGGGTCGCCGTGCAGGCACTCACCACGCCGAAACTCGTCTTCGGCACGGCGATGCTCGCCATCTTCTTCTTCCTCTGGCTCGCCGTCCTCTCCTGGGAAGACCTCTCCGTCGCCCTTCCCATGCAGGCGCTCAACTACATCCTGGTCGCCTTTCTTTCCCAGTACCTCCTGCACGAGGTGGTGAGCCCCATGCGCTGGGCCGGCACGGTGCTGGTCGCCATCGGTGTCATCATGATCACCAAGAGCAGCGGCGCGTAGAGCTTCCCGCCTGGCCCGGGGAGAGCCCGGTTCGGCAGTCTGTCAGCTTCGTGTGAACGCTCTAACATTAGGTAATCCCTAAGCTTTTTCCCTTGAATAAATGAGCAGCGAGGGGCTAATCTGTTGATATGAAACTTTCAGCATTATTGTCCCTTTCCGCCGTTCTCGTCCTTTCCCTGTCCGCTATACCTGCCAGTGCCATGAGTCCCAACGAGAAGTTGATCTATGACGTCAGCTGGACCGGCGTCAAGGCGGGTACTACGGTGCAGGAGGCGACCACCAAGGGGGGCGAGATCCACATCGTCACCACCACACGGTCCATGCCCTGGCTGGATACCTTTTTCAAGGTGGACGACCGCGCCGAATCCGTCGTGCAGCGCGGCAGCGGCGACCGGTTCGGTGTCCCCACCTATTTCCGCAACAAGATCAGCGAAGGGACCCACCGAAAGCTCAAAGAGGCGCGCTTCGACCAGCAGAAACTGAAGGTCGAATCACGGGACCTCCTGCATAAGACCCAGCGCGTCGACGACATAGGGCCCAACACCTTCGACCCGCTCTCCATCGTCTATTACGTGCGCAGCCTGCAACTCAGCCCGGGCAAGTCGCTGCATGTCGATATCTACGATTGCAAGAAACTCTGGAACACCGAGGTGAAGGTCCTGAACCGCGAGGAGATCGACACGCCGGTCGGGCGTTTCAAGACCATAGTGGTGCAGCCGCTTATGAAGGCGGACGGTTTCTTCAACCGTTCCGGCGAGATCAAGGTCTGGCTCACCGACGACGCGCTCAAGATCCCGGTGATGGTCACCACCAAGGTGAAGATCGGCAAGATCAAGGCGGTGCTGGTCGGGGGGAGTTACTGGCCGCAGAGTGCGCAGCGGTAGGAAGCAGCTTTCACAGTGAAAAAAAGAGGCAAGGGCCACGCGGCCCTTGCCTCTTTCAATTTAATTGCCCGCCCGGAAAGCGAAGCGTCCCTAGAACTCCGCGTGCCTCGGCGTCCTCGGGAACGGGATGACGTCCCTTATGTTTTCCATCCCGGTCAGGTACATGATCAGCCGCTCGAAGCCGAGCCCGAAACCGGCGTGCGGCGTGGAGCCCCAGCGCCGGGTATCGAGGTACCACGAAAGCGACTCCGGCTCGATCCCCGTCTCAAGCATGCGCTGCTCCAGAAGTTCCAACCTCTCCTCGCGTTGACTCCCGCCGATGATCTCCCCAACCTTCGGGACCAGGAGGTCCATAGCCGCGACCGTCTTGCCATCGTCGTTCTGCCTCATGTAGAACGCCTTGATCTCCTTCGGGTAGTTCATGATGAAGACCGGTCCCCCAACCACCTGTTCGGTCAGGTACCGCTCGTGCTCCGACTGTAGGTCGAGGCCCCACTCTACCGGGAACTGGAACGATACCGGCGCCTTTTTCAGCCGCTCGATCGCCTCCCCGTAATCCATGCGGGCAAACGAGGCCTCCGCGACCCCTTCGATGCGCTCGATGAGCCCCTTGTCGATCTGCGCGTTGAAGAACCTCATGTCCTCCTCGCAGTTGTCGAGGGCGAAGCGGCAGAGCCTCTTCAGGAAGGCCTCGGCGAGATCGGCATCGTCGGATAGGTCGGCAAAGGCCATCTCCGGCTCGATCATCCAGAACTCGGCGGCGTGGCGTGCCGTGTTGGAGTTCTCGGCCCTGAAGGTCGGGCCGAAGGTGTAGATGTCGGAGAAGGCCTGGGCGAAAAGCTCACCCTCAAGCTGCCCACTCACGGTGAGACCGGTGGCCCTGCCAAAGAAGTCGCCGGAGAAGTCCACCACGCCGTTTTCCAGCGGGGGATGCGCCAGGTCCAGAGTGGTGACCCGGAAGAGCTCTCCCGCCCCCTCGCAGTCGTTAGAGGTGATGATCGGGGTGTGTACGTAGAGAAAGCCTCGTTCGGCGAAGAAACGGTGCACCTCCTGCGCCAGGGCGGAACGGACGCGGAAGACGGCTCCGAAGGTGTTGCTGCGCAGCCGCAGATGGGCGATGGTGCGCAGGTACTCGAAGGTATGCCGCTTCTTCTGCATTGGATAATCCTGGTCGGCGCCTCCCACTACCTCGATGGCGCTCGCTTTGAGTTCAAGCGCCTGCCCGGCGGCGGGCGACTCCTGCAGCACCCCGGTGACCGCCAGGGCGCTGCCGGTTCCGATCCCGGTGATCTCATGGTAGTCGGCAAGGTCCGGCTCGACGACGACCTGGATCCCGGACAGGCAGGAACCGTCGTTCAAGGAGATGAAGGTGACCTCCTTGCTGTTTCTTATCGTGCGCACCCACCCCTTCACGAGGATGGTGCTGCCGGGGCGTCCTTGGGAGAGGGCTTCTTTCACCTTGGTTCGAAGAGTCATATAGGTAGCTCCGTTGGTGGATTTGGACGCATCATTTATAACACAGAGGGGAAAGCGCGGCAAAAGCATAGTTGACAGCCGGGGCGCCCTTCGTATAAGTTGACGCCCCATGATCAGGATAATTTGTTTATTACAACTTTTGCTCCTGCTCGCCCTGCCCATCTCCAGCGAGGGGGCCGCTTTTGGCGGGGTCGGCATCGACGGCGTCCCAAGGGCCGACGGCACCATAGCGGTGCGGCAGCTGGTGGCGGGAGGCCCCGCGCATCTGGCCGGCATCAAGGCGGGCGACATCATCATCCAGGTGGACGGCACGCCCACCGCGGGAAGCGACTTCAAGTTCATCGTGGACCGGCGCCTGAGGGGGCACGCCGGGACACCGGTCCTGATCCTGGTGCGCCGTCCCGGCAACCCTAAAACGCTAAGTTTCAAGATGATCCGGCGTCAGCTCACCGTCGGCGGCAACAAAACACAACCCAAGGGGAATTGACATGCGTATTCTGCTGACCGCCATCCTGGCTGCATCCCTGCTGCTCCCGCTTAACGGTTTCGGCGCCGAGCAACTTCCTCAGAGTCCGCTGGGGGGGCGTGCACAGGAAACGAAGTATCCGAAGATCGTTCTCTTCTCCACCTCCTGGTGCCCGCACTGCAGGGCGGCCAAGGAGTATTTCACCAGGAACAACATCCCGTTCATAAACCGTGACGTCGAGGTGGACCCCGACGCGATGGCGCTCGTGACCGGCAAGTACAAGAGCCAGGGCGTTCCGGTCATCGTCATAGGTGATGACGCCAAGATCCTTAAAGGGTTTGAGGTGACGCGTTTCGAGAAGGCGGTCGAGCAGGTGCGCAAGAAGAAATAGCGTCGGTTGCACGGAAACGAAGAGGGGGGAGCATGAAGGATGCTCCCCCCTTTTTTTGTTTGCCCGGGCCGCGGTTGATTAATCTAACGCGATGGGAAAATCATGCACCGCGATGGATGATTAATCTAACCCGATGGAGAAGTCGTGAAACGCGATGGATGATTAATCTAACGCGATGGAGAAGTCGTGCAGCGCGATGGATGATTAATCTAACGCGATAAAGAAGTCGTGCAGCGCGATGGATGATTAATCTAACGCGATGGAGAAGTCGTGCAGCGCGATGGATGATTAATCTAACGCGATGGAGAAGTCGTGCAGCGCGATGGATGATTAATCTAACGCGATGGAGAAGCCGTGCAGCGCGATGGATGATTAATCTAACGCGTTGGAAAAGTCGTGCAACGCGATTGATGATTAATCTAACGTGATGGAGAAGTCGTGCAACGCGATGGATGATTAATCTAACGCGATGGAGAAGTCGTGCAACGCGATGGATGATTAATCTAACGCGATGGAGAAGTCATGCACCGCGACGGATGATTGATCTACCTGGCTTTGCCGGTCCCGTGACTACTGGTTGCATCTGGCGGCGCCCTGAATCCTCATTGCCCCTCGTCACACCTCGCTCGGTTCCTCCTCGGCGAGCAGTTCGAAAAGGACTTCGACCAGCTTCGGATCGAGGTTCGACCCGCTCATCCCCTTCATGGTCCAGAGAAGCTCGTCCCGGTCAAAACCCTTGCGGTAGGGGCGGTCCATGGTGAGCGCGTCGCAGATGTCGGCTGTGGCGACGATCTGGGCCTCCAGAGGGATCTTGTCTCCGGCAAGCCCAAAGGGGTATCCCTTGCCATCGTAGCGCTCGTGGTGGTACAGGACGATCTCCTGGACCGTTTTCGAGAGGTTCGCCTTACGCACCACCTCGCGCCCCCATTCCGGGTGTTTCATGACGATGGAGAACTCCTCCTGGGTCAGGGCGCGTTCCGCGTTGAGGATCGCTTCCGGGACGCCGATCTTGCCGCAGTCGTGTAGCCAGCTGCCGTACCTTATCTCCTGCTGGGTGTCCTCCGAGATCCCCAGACGCTCCGCCAGGCGCAGCGCAAGCGTCGCCACGCGGTCGCAGTGCCCCTTCGTGGAGGCGTCCTTAAGCTCGATGGTTTGAGCGAGGGAGTGCAGGATGAACTCGTCCTCCCGTTTGAGGGACTGCAGCACCCGGTAGCGCCGTAGCCCGTCCTTCACCGCGCGCAGCATATCCGCCTTCTTCCAGGGCTTCAGCACGAAGCGGAAGACCTCTCCGCTGTTGATCGCGGCAAGGGTGGTCGCGAGATCGGCGCTGCCGGTCATCATGATCTTCACCGTGTGCGGCGAGACCTCCTTGATCCGCGACAACAACTCGACCCCCCGCATACCCGGCATCTCGTTGTCCGAGACCACCACAGCAACCGAATGGTGCTCCACGATCTCGAGGGCCTCCATCGCCGAGCCGGCGGTGAGGATGTTGAGCCCCCGGTTCTCGAAGAGTTCGCTGGTGTAGGCAAGGTAGCTCCTCTCGTCGTCGACGAACAGGACCGTCTCGCGTTGTAGCTCTTTGGTCGGCATCTTCAAGATCTCCGATGGCTCATTAAGCAGCCGCCTTGTACTTATCGGCACGGACGCTCATTGGGAAAGCAAAAAATGCACATCCGGCAAACTCGTAGTGTTTTTGCGGTGCTAGCTCGCCGCTCTGCTTGACAAGGCAGGCAAGAGCGGTACCATCCAACGGTGGAATCTGTAATTAAAACCGAGCCCGCGCCTTTCTATGAGAACGCGTCCAAGCTGGGGCCGGAGCAGGTTAAAGGGGGATATCATGCTGGCATCGAAGACCTGGTTCACGGTGACGCAAGCCTGCGAGCACTTCGGCGTGGAAGAGGAGCGTCTGAAGGTATGGATCGACGAAGGGGTGATCCGCACCGAGGAAGAAGGTGGGAAGATAGTGAGGGTAAACGGAGACGATATAGAGCTTAAAGTGGCAGAGCTGACAGGGATCTGAACCAAATTGACCATTGATTGACAACGTTTTCGCACGGCAGGCAGATGGCACGCAATGAGTGTCTTGTATACGCATCGCTAAAGCTTTTTCGGTGAATGACGAATAGCAAAGGTAGCGACGCAATTGCCCTCACTGTTTTCCATTGTCAATTGTCCATCGTCAATCATCAATTGTTGTAAAGGGGGTTGCCTTGAGCAACAGCATAACGTTCGAAGAGATCATGTTCACCATCATGTCGGCCACCCAGGACACCTTCAAGAGCTACATGAACACGGACATCTTTGCCGGCAAGGTAGAGAAGAAGATCAACCCGCTGCACTCCGACGTGGTCGGGATCGTGGGGGTTGCCGGCGACCGCGTCGGCTATATCATCTTCGCCACGGAGAAAGGGCCCGCGGAGCAGATCGCCAAGGACCTGCTGATGATCGAGGAGGCCGATGACGAAGCCATCTCGGATGCGGTCGGCGAGGTGGCGAACAACATCGCCGGCGTCTTCAAGACCAAGTACCACGAACAGTACGGCAGTGTCGCCCTGGGGCTTCCCCTGGTGCTGTCGGGGCGGCTGCGTCCCATGACCGATCCCCCCGAGGCCTGCACCACGGACGGGAGCATGAGCGTGCAATGTAAAGGGGTTACCATCCCCTTCACCACCATGGACGGCAGGCTCCATTTCCGGGTCATGGTCTACATGTAAAGAGGGAAGGCCTGGACGTGGGACCGCACCGGGCCGACTGAAACGGCTCCTCCACCATCCACATGAAAAAGCCCCCGCTGCCATTACGGCAACGGGGGCTTTTTTCGTCCTACTGTCTGTCTTCCCTACTAGATCCCAAGCTGCTTGAAGAAGTCGTTCCCCTTGTCGTCCACGAGGATGAACGCCGGGAAGTCCTCAACCTCGATCTTCCAGACCGCCTCCATGCCGAGTTCGGGGAAGTCGATGCACTCGACCTTCTTGATGTTCTCTTCAGCGAGGATCGCGGCCGGGCCGCCGATGGAGCCGAGGTAGAAGCCGCCGTGCTTCTTGCACGCGTCGGTTACCTGCTGCGAGCGGTTACCCTTGGCGATCATGACCATGGAGCCGCCGTTGGCCTGCAGGAGGTCGACGTAGGAGTCCATGCGCCCTGCGGTGGTCGGGCCGAAGGAGCCGGAGGGCTTCCCTTTCGGGGTCTTTGCCGGGCCGGCGTAGTAGATCGGGTGGTTCTTAAGGTACTCGGGGAGCGGCTTGCCGGAGTCGAGGATCTCCTTGAACTTCGCGTGCGCGATGTCGCGGCCGACCACGATGGTGCCGGAGAGCAGCAGCGGTGTGGATACCGGGTGCTTGGTCAGTTCGGCGAGGATATCTTTCATCGGCTGGTTCAGGTTGATCCTGACGCCGTGCTCGTGCTTGCCGCGGAAACGCTCGGGGATCAGGCGGCCCGGGTTGTCGTCCATCTGCTCGACCCAGATCCCTTCTTTGTTGATCTTCGCCTTGATGTTGCGGTCCGCGGAGCAGGAAACGCCCATGCCGACCGGGCAGGAGGCGCCGTGGCGCGGCAGGCGGACGATGCGTACGTCATGGGCGAAGTACTTGCCGCCGAACTGGGCGCCGATGCCGCTTTTCTGCGCCTCTTCGAGGAGGAGCTTCTCGAGTTCGAGGTCGCGGAAGGCCTGGCCGTGCTCGTTGCCGCTCGTGGGGAGCGCGTCGAGGTACTTGGCGCTGGCAAGCTTCACGGTCTTAAGGTTTGCTTCGGCGCTGGTGCCGCCGATGGCGAAGGCCAGGTGGTACGGCGGGCAGGCCGCGGTGCCGAGCGTCTTCATCTTGGCGACCAGGAACTTCACGAGGCTGTCCGGGTTAAGGAGAGCCTTGGTCTCCTGGTAGAGGTAGGTCTTGTTGGCGGAGCCGCCCCCCTTGGCCATGAAGAGGAATTTGTACTCGGCCCCTTTGGTGGCGTAGAGGTCGATCTGGGCCGGGAGGTTCGTGCCGGTGTTGATCTCCTTGTACATGTCGAGCGCGACGGTCTGCGAGTAGCGCAGGTTCTCCTCGGTGTAGGTCTTGTAGACCCCCTTGGAGAGGTACTCTTCGTCGTTGGCGCCGGTCCAGACCTGCTGACCCTTCTTGCCCATGACGATGGCGGTGCCGGTGTCCTGGCAGATCGGGAGTTCGAAGTTGGCGGCAACCTCGGCGTTTCTCAGGAAGGCGAGGGCGACACCCTTGTCGTTCTGGGAAGCTTCCGGATCGGCCAGGATCTTCGCTACCATCTCGTTGTGTTCGGGGCGGAGCAGGAAGGAGAGGTCCTTCATGGCGGCGTTGGCCACCACGGTGAGAGCCTCGGGTGCGACCTTGAGGACCTCCTGGCCATCGAAGTTGGCGACCGAAACGTACTGCTTGGAGTCCGGGATGAGGCGGTACTTGGTGGTGTCCGGCCCGAGCGGGAAAGCTTCCTGGTACTTGAACTCTGGAGTTGCCATCGGTTCTGTTCTCCTTTGCGTGGGATTGATGGTGATCGGCTGGTATCGGTGCCTGCCGGGAGTGCGGCAGAAAATTGTATACAGTACTGCCGGAATATATTGCAAATGTCTTACTTTGTCGAGAGGTAAGTTGGCCCGAATGAAGCCCAAAAAGAAAGGCCCGTCCTGAAATGCCGGACGGGCCGTGGAAGCGGTTGAATCGCCTATCGTCGGCGAGGGCGCCTAGCATCTCCCCCCGGAGGGGGGAGGCTGGGAGGGGAGAGGCGCAAGGGAGTGATGGGCGGAGGGGGCGTTAGTCGCGCGGCGTGAAGAGCCTCATCACGCGCGGCGGGAGCGCCCGGTAAGGGAGCGTCGTCCCGGCGACGGCTGCCGCGCGCTGCAGTGCCGCAGAGGTGACCGTCGGGTCGATGACGATGCCGTTGCGGACGAAGTACACCATCTGGCGCTGGGCGAGCTGGAAGGTGACCGGGGAGCTTGCCTGGTCGATCAGCATGCCGTGTGTCGCATCCTGCCGGTCGAACTGGAAGTATCCTTCACGCGGGGTGGTCGCGGCGGCGTCCCCCGCCGCGGTAGCTATCTTGAAGACCGGTACGCCGTCGGCAAGAGTCATCATGAACGGCTCCGGTACGCGGCCGGAGAGGTAGCTCAACTGGTCGAAGCCGGGCGCCACGGCGAGCGCCGCGGGAGCGCCGAGCACGCCGCGTCCGCCGAGGGCATCACCCAGGTAGCGGGTCGCCGAGTTCGGGATCACCAGGTCGCCGTTCAGCGGCCGGCCGTCGGCGAAGCTCGTGGTGGTCGCCTCCTGCATCAGGAGGCGTCCGGAAAGGCGCGAGGGGAGGAGGGCTGCCGTAGCGAGGTTGGGGAGGGGCGTCGTCATCGTCGCCGGATCGACCGGGTCGAGTACGGACTGGGTAAGCTGGAAGAACTGCTCGTAGGTCGGGGTTCCCGACATCACCCCTTGCGCGGCGAGCCCCGCGTTCAGGCTCGGGCCGAAGTCGGCGCTGTCGCGCAGCAGGTAGGCGATGCGCCCGCCGGGGACGCTGAAGAGCCCCTTCATGTCGGAGTCCAGGCTCGCCTGCGTGTAGGGAGGTGCGCCGGTGCCGCCGGACAGGGTGGTGTTGCCGGCAAGGTAGTAGGCGCCGACGATGGAGCCCAAACTGAGAGCTACGTACTTCGGTTTGATCGCCGGATTGGGCGCGTGTGTTCCCAGGGGGGCGAACCCTTGTGCCGCGAAGGGCGCGCCGAAGGTCGGGGTGGCGAGGACCAGTTCCAGCCGGTCCAGGGTGAACGCGGCCTGCTGGATGTTGGTCCGTGCGGCGAGTGGCGCGCCCAGGGCGATGAAGTCCTCGCCCCATTTCGTTCCGGTCACGTGTCCGGGCAGGGCGAGCTCGCCGTGCAGCGGGAGATCGATGGCGACCACGGCGTAGCCTGCCCCGTTGAGCGCACCCGCCACGGCGATGGCCTGCTCCTTCCTGCCGTTGATGCCGTGCTGGAAGATGACGAGCGGCCACCCGCCAGCGGGGGGCGTGCCGGCGGGCGCGAAGTAGACGAAGGGGACCTGTCGTTCGGTGTAGTAGAAGCCGGTGAGCCGTCCGGTCCCCGGCTCTCGGTACGGCTGGAGCACCGCGCTCGCCGCGCTGTAGCTGCCGAAGGCGAGGTTCTGGTTCATGGCGGGGTTGCCGCGTGCGACCACCGGGTTCGTCGAGACGTCGGCGCTGGTGAAGCTCCCGGTGACGACGGAGCCGACCGCCGGCGGTACGACGACCGGGAGACCGGTCCCAGCGAGGACCGCGCCCCAGTAGACGGCGGGTGCGAGGGTGGCGGTGACCGTCGCGGCGTTGAGTCCGGCGCCGAGCCAGCTCTTGCCCGAAAGCCCGCCGGGGAGGTCGCTCCCGGCGGCGAATGCCCTCAGGGCGGTTTCCACGGGGAGGATGCTTCCGAGCGGATCGGCGGGGTCGACGGTAATGAAGCCTGCCGCGGTGGTGATGAAACGCCCGAGGAGCGCGATCTGGCTGCGGCTCGTCACCGTACTCTGGGTAGGAGCCGCGATCAGGTCGTTCATGACCTTTGCGTAGCCCGAAAAGAGGACCTTGCCGTCGGCGTCGGTCGTATTCTGCCGGATGCGCTCCAGGGGGGAGAAGGGCCCTCCCAGTGCCGCGGTGGATTTGAGCGCCGAGAAGTAGACGGAACTTCCCACCGAGCCGCCGGTGGCCGCGTCCTTCACACGGTTTGTGACCAGGTAGAGGTACCGGGTCGCAGGGAGGAGCGGGAACTTAGGGAAGAGCGAGACGTCGCCGGCGCCGGGACGGTAGCTGAAGGTGAAGCCGGCGGTCACGTCGGTGAAGCGAAGGGGCGCGTTCTCGGTGGCGTCGGGGAGGGCGCTGTCGGCGCCGACCTGGAACACCCTGATGTTGCTTCCGTTCACCGTATCCGGGCGCAGCGGCCGCGCGAAACGGATATAGATAGGGGCGTTCACCCCGGCCACGGCGCCGGTCCCCCCGACCTCGTACCGGTTCACGTAGGCAAGCGCCTCCAGAGGTTGCATCTGGCGGTTCGCGGGGCGCAGCCCCACCACTCCCGTTGCCGGGTCGGTGTACTGGGTGATGGGGTCGGGCGCCGCTGCCGTAGCGAGCACGTTCGGGAGCGGGACGACCCCGGCGCTCGGGTCGAATAGGGCGGTGTTGGGGCTCTCCTCCTGGTGGACGCCGGAGTCCGAGCCGCAGCCGGCCAGGGTGAACAGCAGGCAGATGACGCAGATAAGGCGTAGCAGTTGCTCTCTCATGTGCTCTCCTTCGCGGCCGGAGGGGCCGTCCTAGAAGGTAAGGTTCAGGTTCGCAGCGAGGAGGTAGGCGTCGCTCTTGAACGTGCCGTTAGCCCCCCTCAGGTTGGCCATGTCCTGGTTTTGCACCTTGCGGTCGACGAAGTGCACCCACATGTAGGCGAGGTCGAGGGTGGCGAGCGCGTTGCCGATGCCGGTGCCGACGGAGAAGCTGTGCCGGTCCGCGTCGGGGAGCAGCGGGTCGACGGTCGCGCCGGGGACCGGGGTGTTGTCGAAGCTGTAGCCGGCGCGCAGGGCGAAGCGCGGGGTGACCCGGTACTCGCCGCCGAACTTGTAGCTCCAAACGTCGCGCCAGTTCCTGGGATCGGGCTGGTCGTTGAAGGCGGCGAACTCTGCGGAGTGAAAATCGATGAGGAGCTTGTCGAAACTGCTCCAGCCGGTGCGGGTCGCGTCGAACTCGAGGGTGACTTTTTCGGTGGGGCGCCAGGCGACGGCTAGGTCGAGGGTGTCGGGGAGGGTGATCGTTGTGGAGGCGCTGCTGCTTGCCCTGGCACGCGTATAGGGGAAGAGGGCGGTGTCGCCAAGGCCGATGGCGCCGAGGCCCGTCGGCGTGGTGGCGAGGTAGTTCGCCTCGCCGTCGATATGGAGGGTGATCTTGCTGCGGTAGGCGATCCCAAGGCTCACCTCGGAGCGCGGCTTCCAGAGAACGCCCAGGTTGTAGCCGAGATCAGTCGCCGTGCCGTCGACCCCCATGGAGCCGAGCTCGTACGCCCCGATGGGGGGCGCCGGCGCGGACGGGTCGATCACCGGGCTGTAGAGCGCCTTTTGCAGCGAAACGACGGCGTAGGTGACGTCGAGTCCCGCCGCCACGGCGAGGTTCAGGTCGTCGAAGCGGTACGCCGCGGTCGGCTGTATGTTGATCGGCTTGATCGATGCGATCTGCACCTGGTTACGGAAGACGCTCGAGTCATCCCAGGTCTTCGAAAGCGGGTACATGGAGTTGACGGCGATGCCGAAGGAGACGGGGAGGTTGTCGGGGGAGTAGGTGGCGTAGACGGTCGGGGCGATGAAGATGTCGCGCCGGGAGCGCTCGGTGACGGAAGTGGTGCCGGTGTCGAGGGGCGGGGTGCCGGAGAGCGGCGTGGTCCCGTTGAACTCGGTCTGTGGGACGATGATCCCCAGGGCGCCGAGGTTCACCTGTATTCCCGGCAGGAAGGCGATCCCCGCCGGGTTGAAGTAGAGGGCGCTCGGGTCGCTCGCCTGGGCGGCGAAGGCGTTCGCCATCCCCATGGCCCTGGCCCCCTGCTCGCTCACCTTGAACCCCGCGCCTTGGCACAACCTGCCATGAGACAAACCGGTACAGAGCAGCAGAGCACACAGAAGCCGTTTTCTCATGTGATCCCCCCTTGGCGGCGGTCGTCTGCCGCGCCCGACTGCAAAGCTGCAGCGGCGCGTCAGGCGGCCTTTTACGGCCGAAGGGGATCTGGCTTTGACGGCAGCGCCGTCCCATGTGAACCCCGTGTGGCCGGAAATAATTAGCGAGTGCTAACAATATCGCCGGTCAGGGGGAAGTCAAGGGGAGGCGGCCAGGATCTGCCGTGCCGCAGCGCGAGCCCAAGGGGGGACTCCGGTGCGCTGCGCGGACTGTCGATGGGAACGCTCAGTGCACCGTCTTTTTCCGCACCATCCCTTCCAGCATGCGGCGCAGGGCATCCTCCTCTACGAAGCAGAAAAGCGCACTGGAGCCGAAGGCGATCTCGACGGAGCCTCTTCTCTTTTTCATGGTGACATCCACCTCGTGCACGCCGTTGCCGAGCAGCCCGTGGTAGACCTGCTGGATGCTGCTGCCGCTTCTGAGGGCTTCCTTGCTCCGCATTTCGAAATACACGACCTGGTCCAGCGCGTCATTGGTCAGATAGATCATGGTGCACCTCCTGTTTTGTACAGGAAACCACGGGTGTGCGACAAAATATGTCGCAGCTGGTGGAGTGCGGTTGTAAGGGAGGGGAAAGCGGCGTGGGCGTGGCGTCGAAAAGCTTGACAATCCGGCGGGAAATGCCACATTGGGCCATCTTGGGGACAGGGGGGCGCGATGGAGTCAGACCGTATCAAGTGGGACGAGCGTTACAGCGGGAAGGAGCATTTCTTTTCTTTCAGTCCGTCGCGGCTTCTGGCGAAGAGCCTGGAGCAGATCCTTGCCCTGGTGCCGGGGAGGCGCGCCCTCGACCTCGCCTGCGGAGAGGGGCGTAACGCCATTTTCCTTGCCCAGCACGGTTTCCGGGCCTGCGGCGTTGATATCTCTCCCAAGGGGCTGGAGCGGGGTGTACGCCGCGCGGCCGAGGTCGGGGTCACGGTGGAGTTTGTCGAGGCGGACCTTGACCTGTGGCGCCCAAGCGAGAACTACGACCTGATCCTCAACTTCAACTTTCTGATGCGGGAACTGATCCCGAGCCTGATTGCCGCGCTGGCCCCGGGGGGCGTGCTTTTGATGGAGACCATCCTCGACGCACCCGGGATGCCGGGAGAGCACCGGAAGGATTTCTTGTTGCAGCCGGGAGAACTCGGGCGGATCTTCGGGGGCTATCCGGGGAAGGTGCTGCTGCTTGAGGAGGATGTGGACGCCCCGGAGATGCCGGTGGCGCGGGTGATGTTCCAGAAGGAAGGTTAAGGCGGCGATCAAGGTTGAGCTAAGGGCTCAGCGCCCACTGCGGCAACCTTGATCCCGGTTCCGTTATAACTTATTTCGTCCCGACGTAGACCGTGGCAATGCCGCCGGTCAGGTCGAAGTGGTGCACGTCCTTGAATCCGACCTGTTGCATCATCCCCTTGAACTCGTCGCGGGAGGGGAACTCCAGCACGGAGTCAGGGAGGTACTGGTAGGCGCTGAAGCGGGAAAAGGCGCCGCCGATCTTCGGGAGCACCTTAAGGAAGTAGAAGTGGTACAGATCCTTGAAAACGGGCAGGGTCGGCGTGGAGAACTCGAGGATGACTATCTTGCCCCCCACCTTGAGGGCGCGGCGCATCTCGGTGAGCCCCTTGATGCGGTCCACTACGTTGCGGATGCCGAAAGAGATGGTGGCGGCGTCGAAGGTGCCGTCCTCGTACGGGATGTCCTCGCAGGGGGCGACCTGGAGTTGGATGCGCTGCGCGTGACGCGACTGCTGCACCTTGACGCGCCCAAGCTCGATCATCTCAGGGGTGAAGTCGATGCCGACGATTTCGACGGAGGCGGGGGTCTGCGAGGCGATCTCCAGGGCGACGTCACCGGTGCCGGTGGCGACGTCGAGAACCTTGCCCGGTCCCTTCACACCGATCTTGCCCACTGCGAAGCGACGCCAGCGCCGGTCGATCCCAAGCGACAGCAGTCTGTTCAACAGATCGTAGCGCGGGGCGATGCTCCCGAACATGGCGCGAATTCGTTCACCCTTCTCCGACAATGCGTACATTTTCCCTACCTTTTTCGTCCGTGAAATGCTATAAAATCTAGCCTCTTCCCTGTGGGGGAGCCCAGCACAAGGCTTGATTCTTAACACAAAGCGCACCGGCATGCCAGCAAAAAGCGGCCGCTATCGCCTCACCACCCGCGCCCCGCCGCCGCACGCCCATCCGTCCGCGCCGCCCAAGGAGGCACCTGTTGTTCCCGCAAATCAGGCCCCAGGACATCGCTGACATTCTGATCATGACCTTCCTGGTCTATCAGCTCTACAGCTGGTTCAAAAACTCGAAAGCGCTTCAGGTCGTGATGGGGCTCATGTTTCTCGGTGTGATCTACTTCGTCACCAAGAGCCTCGGCCTCTTTATGACCAGCTGGATCCTGCAGGAGTTGGGGACCGTGCTCCTCGTCCTGCTGATCGTCGTTTTTCAGGCTGAGATCCGGCAGGCCCTTTACCGCCTGAGCCTTTTGCGCAACCTGTTCGAACACCAGGAGAGCACGGTCCGCCTGGACCTGCTGGAATTCTCCGCCACCATCTTCTCGCTCGCCTCGCAGCGCACCGGCGCCCTGGTCGTTTTCCAGCGTGAGGAACTCTTAGACGATCTCATCCTGCACGGCGTCCCCATGGACTCCCTGGTGAGCGGCTCCCTCGTCGCAAGTATCTTCATCCCCGGAGCGCCGCTGCACGACGGGGCGGTCCTCGTCAAAGACGGCAGGGTGGCACTCGCCTCGTGCCATCTGCCGCTTTCGGTGAGCGCGGAAGTGCCGCAGCACCTGGGGACGCGGCACCGCGCCGCTCTGGGGCTGTCGGAGCGCTCGGATGCGGCGGTAGTGGTGGTTTCCGAGGAGCGCGGGGCGGTGTCTCTTGCCGTGGACGGGAAGCTCGAGGCGATACACACGCAGGCGCAGCTGCACGAACGGCTCACCTCGCTGTTGCAGCCGTTGTCGCGCGAGGCGGAGCGGGTGGGGATCATGCGGCGGCTCTTTGCCAACTTCTGGCCCAAGGTCGCCATCTTCTGCTTCGTGGTGGCGAGCTGGCTTTTGATCACCTACCGCCAGGGAGAGATCCTGAGCGTCACCGCGCCGGTAACCTTCCACAACCTCCCGGAGAACCTGACCCTCACTCGCAGCTATCCCGATGAGATCGACCTGCAACTGAAGACCTTCTCCAACCTCGTCGGCTCTCCGAAGAATCTCGATATCGTGGTCGATCTGGACCTGGGCAAGGTGCACGAGGGGGCCAACACGGTGCAGGTCAGCAAGGACCAGATAAAGCTTCCGCCGGGCGTAGTGGTGGTGAACCTCGACCGCTCGCTGGTGCGTGTGACGGCCGAAAAGAAACAGCCGAAAGCGTCGGGACGCAAGCGGTAACTCCCTAAAAGTTGTTGCCGTTTGCCCGATATGGAGCTAAAGGGTTGTCATAAAAGTTGACAGGGCACATCGTTTGTTATATAAATTGACGCACCCGCTGTTTTTTCTAAAACAATGAAGGAGGACTCATGATAAGAAGCCTGAAGCTCTTGACCGTGTGCATCATCATGCTCTCCCTCCCTTCGCTCGCCTTCGCCGCAAAGACCCATCGCGTAAAAAAGCACGAAACCCTATATTCGCTCGCCAAGAAATACAACGTCACCGTGGAAGAACTGAAGGCCGCCAACAACCTGGTGGGCAACAGCGTCAAGCCGCGCGTGCTCCTGGTCATCCCGCCGCGCTCCGTCTCTGAAGGCAAGAGCGCATCCGCCGGCGATACCAAGACGTACAAGGTGAAAAAAGGCGAGACCCTTACCCGCATTGCCAAAAAGACGGGGGTTTCCGTTGCCGAACTGAAGAGGCTCAACGGCCTCAGCAGCGTGAGGGTAAAGCCGGGGAAGATGCTGGTACTCAGGGAAAGTGCGCCTGCGGAAGAGCCGAAGGTCAAGGTAGCAAAGAAGCTCCAACTGCGTCATCCGGACCTCTTCAACGAGAAGGATTACGAGCAGAGCCTGCAGGAGTTGGCCTCGCTCGAACCCGAGCAGCAGGTCGACCTTGCCAAGAACGCCGAGTTGAAGGTGGACAGCCTGAAGGAGCTGAAGAAGTCGGCATATGGCTTCCTCGGCACCCGCTACCGCTTCGGCGGCAGCTCCCGCTCCGGCATCGACTGTTCCAGCTTCGTACAGCATGTCTTCAAGGAACTGGAAGTCTCTTTGCCGCGCACCGCGCGCGAGCAGTTCGAGGTCGGCAACGCCGTAGCGCCGGGGGACCTGCAGAGGGGGGACCTGATCTTCTTCGCCACCTACGCTTCGTATCCCTCCCATGTCGGTATCTACCTCGGCAACAACAAGATGATCCATGCCTCCTCGCGCGACCGCAAGGTGGTGATCTCCTCCCTCAATACCTCCTACTACCGCTCCCGTTTCCTGGGGGCCAAGCGCATCGCCAAGGTGAACCCGGAAGTCTTCAGGCTCGACGACCTGATCCTCGGTGTCGAAGAGGACAACTCCGACAACGCCATGGAAGAGGACGGCCTCTCCAGCAACTAGCCCCGTCCCTGACAATCATTCAACGAATCCGGCCCTCGGGCCGGATTTTTTTATGGACGCAGCATGAAGATACTCCTCGCCTATAAATGCCATCCCGAAGGGGCTGCCGACCCGTACACCTCGCTTCTGCCGGTGGGGCTTCTCTCCCTGAGCGCCGTCTTGAAGCGCGCCGGCCACCAGGTTACCCTGGCCAACCTCTCCTCCTTCTCCGCCGAAGCGATCCGCGCGTTGATCCGCAGGCTCGCCCCGGAGATGGTCGGTATCTCCCAGTTCACCCACAACAGGAGCGAGTCGGTGGCGCTTGCGCGGCTGGTGAAGGAGATCGAGCCCAGGTGTTTCACCCTGCTCGGCGGACCGCATGCGACGCATGCGTGGCAGGAACAGCTGGAGCGGTACCCTGAGATCGACGCCATCGTACTCGGGGAGGGGGAGGAGACCCTGCTCGAGCTCGTGGAGGCCCGCGGGGCCGGAAGAAGTCTTGCCTCGGTGCCCGGCCTCGCCTGGCGCGAAGCGGGCAAGCCGGTCCGGACCGCGCCGCGCGGGGCGATCACCGACCTGGACGCGCTCCCTCTCACCGCAGGCGAGCTGGGCGAAACCGTCGGCGTAGACCTAAGGCGCCAGCTCGAGTTCATCATCACCTCACGCGGCTGTCCGGCGAGCTGCCTGTTCTGTTCCTCCCCGCTTTTCTGGGGGCGCGGCGTGCGCTTTCGCTCCCCCGAGTCGGTGGTACGCGAGCTGCGCATGGTCAAAGAGCGTTACGGCCTCATCTACTTCTCCTTCCGTGACGACACCTTCACTGCCAACCGTTCGCGCGTCATGGAGATCTGCCGGCTCATCGAGGAGGAGCGCCTGCACATCCTCTGGAACTGCCAGTCGCGGGTAAACGCGGTGGACGAGGAGATGCTCGTCGCCATGAAGCGCGCCGGGTGCGAATGCATCCAGTTCGGCGTGGAATCCGGTTCCCCTGAGATGCTTAAGGCGCTCGGGAAAAGGATCCTGCCGGCCGACGTGGAGCGAGCCGCGGCGGCGGTGCGCAGGGCGGGGATCAACCTCTCGGTCTACCTCATCACCGGGATACCGGGCGAGGGGGACGCCGACCTGAAGGAGACCGTGCGGCTCATCGAGCGGATCAAGCCCCAGGACGGGCAGGTCTCCCCGCTCGTCTACTACCCCGGGACCGAGCTTCTCATGCGCGCCGTGCGGCAGCGCGAGGTCTCCGAGCACCTCTTCGAGGAGCGGGAAGGGGAAGGCTTCCTGGTGCGCCGGGACCCCTTCGTGGAACGCTCCAGGCAGGCGATGCTGAAGGCGCTGGAAAAGGCCGGGGAAAAGGCCTCCTTTACCAGTGCGGAGTTCGCGGCGCAGCGCAAGGTGGTCGGGTACTCCTTCGTCACCGAGATGCTGGAGGCCGAGGCGCTGGAGCAGGAGGGGGACTGGGACGGGGCGAAAAGGGTCTACCGCGGCATGGTGCGCAAGGAGCCGGACAACCCGTGGGGATGGCTGCAAATGGGTGCCCTGCAGGGAAGGGAAGGGGATCTTGCGGGCGCGCTGCGCTGTTACGGAACGCTCGCGCAACTGGTCCCCCGGCATCTGCCCGCCTGGCTCGCACTTGGGGAGCTGGCGCTCGCGGCTGGCGACAGGGAGGCTGCGTCCAAACACTACGCAAAAGCCCTGGAGCTTGCACCGGAGGACGAGGCCGCGCTGGAGGGCGCGGCGCTTGCGGCCCGAGGGCGCGGCGGAAAACGCGGGAAACGGAAACAATAAAAAAGGCGCCTCCTTGCGGGGGCGCCTTTTTTAATCTGCTGTGCCGGGAGGCCTACTTGTTGACGGCAAGGCCCGGAGCGAAGATGATCTTGTCGAAGGTGCGCTTCAGAGTCTTGCTCTGGAAGTTGATCATCGGCGGGGAATCCTGGAACTCGATGGTGTCGCCGACTTTCACCGGGGTCTGCATGGAAGCAACCCAGATTTTCTCGCCTTTCTCTTCGATCTGTGCGTAGGTGTACCCGCCGGAGTCCATGGTCTCAAGGACTTTGCCCTTGTGGCCTGCGCCCGGTTTGACTTCCTGAGGTTTGAGCCCGGCATGCGGGTCGGTGCCCGGAGCTACTGCGGGCATCTGGGTTGCGGGAGCTGCAGCCGGTGCCTGTGCAGGGGCCTGCGGCGCCTCTTCTTTTTTCTTGCAGCCGGCAGCTGCCACAGCAACAATTGCCAACATTACGACCAAAGTCTTCTTCACAGTTTCCTCCAAGTTGGATGGATTTAAGAAATGGACAGCGCTGCAAAAAATAGCATAACCGTCTCGGACTTTACAACTAAAAAAAGTCTGATATACCGCCCCTCATTCCCCGGCTAGCGCCCGATGACAACCTCTCCCGTGTCCGTGATGAGGCGCGCGGGAAGCTCGAACACCCGCTTGAAGATATTGAATACCCCCTTAGCCAGTGACTTCACCGGGACCGCGGTGACCTGGGGGTCGTCGATACGCCCTTTCGCCTCGAAATAGGTGGTGATGAGGCTCTTGTCCTTGCCGGTGAGGATCCAGCCGACGATGGGGATCTTGCTCACCACCTTGTCCACGGTCTGCAGCGGCTGGACCCCTATGTTCAGGTCCACCTCGTTTTTCACCAGGTCCATCTTGCCTACTGCCGATATGTTCATCGCGTTGCTGTCCAGAAACAGGTTCTGCGTCGAGGCGATGCCGTTGTTGAAGGTGATGTCGCCGGTGATCCTGTTGAAGGGCATCCCCCCCGATACCATGTCCGGGAGCTCCCCCTTGAAGAGCTGCGACACGTTCAGGATCGAGAAGACCTTGGAGAGCGTAGAGAACTTACGGATCGTGCCGCGCTCGATGCGGACCTTCGCACTCCCCTGGATGCTTCTTTTCAGTTCCGCACCCGTCTCGCCGCGTGCGGTCAGCTCGGCCTGCAGCGACAGCGATCCAGTCACCTGTTGTTTCTTCACTCCAAGGGCGTGCAGCAACCGGTCTGCGGAGACCTTCTGCGCGCTGCAAGACAGGGTGTGACGGGGTTGCCCGCCGGTGAACTCAGTACGCAGCCTGCCGGTCATCTCTCCCTCGAAGGAGGCAAACTCGAAGGGGAGCAGCTGCAGCACACGGTTTTCGTAGAAGACGCTGGTGCGCAGGTGCTGGAAAGGGAAGTCGTTCAGGACGCCTTCCGTGGCGGCGACATGGGCACGAACCGTCACGCGGCTGTCACCCCCCTGGTTGCCGCCGAAAAGCGGCAGCAGGTCGTTCGGGTCTAGATACCCGGCGTTCACCTGGAGCTCAATTGCCGGGTGCTGCAGGTCCTTCACGCCCCCCTTCAACTGCAGCGAACTTTTGCCCAGTATGGCGGAAAGCGAGGCGATCTGCAGGCTGTCGTTGTGGTAGGTGATGCTGCCGTGCACCCGCTCTACGCGGAGAGCCGGAGCGCTGCCGGCGTAACCGAGATCGGCCGGGTCGACCGACGGGGAGCTGAAGGTGATCTGCCAGATCGGGTTCTGCATCCCGGTAACGACGCCGCGCCCGGAAAAGAGCGTGTTGCCGAGCCGCACCTGGAGTTGGGAGGTCTCGAAGCTCTCGCCGTTGATCCTCACCGTCCCGTTCACCCCGGTCAAAAGCTTCCCCTTGTCCCAGGGCTTCAGGGTCACCCCGGCGAGACCTACGTTGCCGGTCCAGAAGAGCCGATCCATGTCGGGGCCGTTGGCGTGCAAGGCAAGCTGTACCTGGCCGGTCGGGTGGTACTTCTTCACCATGGGGACGAGCTGCCCCACCTCGTTGCTTTGGAACTGGTTGGTCCGGATGTCGAAGCTCACCGGGCCGTCGTAGCGGCTCACCGCGGTGGCGGAGAGGGCGGCGGGGTAGAGCTGGTAGTTGAGGGCGTTTATGCGGAACTTCTCCTTGTCGAAGTCCATGCTGAAGGAGATGCTGTTCGGGCGTCCCGCCGGTTTGGCGACCAGGTCCTTGAAGGCGTAGGAGGCGGTGGTGAGATCGCTGTCACCCGAGAGCCGGTACAGCGCGGTGGTCCCTTCCCCCTTGAGGTTCACCATGCCGTTCGTGGTGAACGAGGCGATCCCTTTCCCGAGGAGCCACACCACCTCGGGCTGTCTGGGCTGCACCTTGGCTGTGAACGGGTACTGGCAGGGGTGGTCGAGTGGGTAATCGGTGATGCGTCCTTCGAGCGACATCGGGGATGTGCCGAAGCGGCCGGTCATCCCCTTCAGGAGGAAGTCCTTGCCGGAGAGCTCCAACTGCCCCTTGATGCCGGTGAAAACCGGGATCCCCGAGCCGTAGTTCACCACCCCGTCCTCGACGTGCGCCTTGATGTAGAGGACGTTGTAGTTCTGTCCCCGCTCCATGTGCAGGATCTGGCTCACCCGGCCGTCCAGGCGTCCCTGGTCCAGTCGATAGACGCCGCCGGTGATCTTCTGCTCGATGAAATGCGAGGTGTCGTCGACGATGATCCCGTAGGGGATGTACTGCCTATAGTTGCGCAGGTTGAAGCTGTTCGTGGTGGCTTCGGCGGTGATGCGGATATCGCCCGAACGAAGGTCGGAGAGCTTCACCTTGCCGTTCACCTTGAAGCCGTCCAGGTCGACCTTGACGTGTTCGATGGCGAGATCGCGGTTGGTCAACTCGAGGGAGCAGGAGCCTTTGAAGAGTTTCGGGGTGAGCCGGGCGTGGAACACCTGCGGGTAGTCGAGGTTCAGCCTGGTGAAGCGGTATTCCGTTTTCGCGGTGAAGGCGTTCAAGCGCCCCTTTATGCTCGCCTCGAGCGCCAGTTCGCCGGCCAGGCTCTTGAACGGCACGAAGCGGCTGTAATAAGGCCAGAAGTGCCCGACGTCGACCGGGCCGGTCTTGATCTTGCCGTGGATCGGCATCGCCGCGAGGGAGGCGCCGGCTGCGGGGATCTCAGCAACCCCGGAAAGCTCGATGGGGACCATCGATCTACCGGAGGCGAGCTGCCCGGAGAGCTTGAAGTCGCAGTCCTTGCCGCGGATGATGCGGCTTAGCTGCAGGTCGGTGTCGGAGAGTTCGGTCACCACCGGCTGGTCGGAAAATGCGTAGTCGGCGAAACGGATCTTCGCCTTTTTGAGCTCGACGCGCCGGATGCCCGGGGCTTCGCCGCCGCTTGGTGTGAGCATGTCGGAGATGTTGAAAACCCCCTGGCGGTCGCGCCAGAGATGGACGACGGGGCGTTCCAACTGGATGCGGGAGAGCACGAGCTTGCCGCTTAAAAGCGGCAGGATGGCGATGCGCACGGTGAGCCGGTCGGCGCTCGCGAAGTCGGAGCTGCCGTCCTTCTCCTTGATGGTGACGCCGGTGAAGGTGAAGGCCGGGGTGAGGCGGACGGTGAAGGCGCCGGACTGGTACTGCAGGTCACGTTTCAGGGCGCTCTTTACCTGTGCCAGGATGTCGGCCTTGTAGGTGTCGAGATCCAGCAGCCGGGGAAGAAGGCTCGCCGCAAGTACCGCGATGGTGAGTATCGTAGCGATGAGCGGCAGGAGCCACGCGCGCACACGTTTAAACGTCATATCGATATCTCCGTGACGGGAAGCGGCGGCAATCCCCGCACCGTCCTCGGGTCCAGATGGTGGTGGCTGACTTGATGGGCTGCCGCTAAGCGTCGGCAGGCAGCTCGATGATGAAGCGGCTTCCCTTCGGGTAGTTCTCCTTGGCACGGATGAAACCGTGATGGTCGGAGATGATGGTGTTCACGATGGCAAGCCCGAGGCCGGTGCCGCTCTTCTTCCTCGAGAAGTACGGCTCGAACAGGCGCGGCCGGTCCTCGGCGGGGATGCCGTGGCCGGTGTCGGAGACGGTGAAGGTGGCCATCTTGAGCGTGCTGTCGTAGCAGGTGGCGAGTTCGACCTCTCCCTCTCCCTCGATGGCGGCGACCGCGTTGTCCAGGAGGTTGATCACCACGCGCTTGATCTGGTCACGGTCCAGCATGATCGGCGGCATCTTCTCGTCGGCGTTGAGCGAGAAGCGTACGTGGCGGTGCCCCTCCTCGTAGAGGGTGAGCGCCTCCTTCAGGATGCCGTTCAGGTCGTTTGGCTTCGGCACCGATGCGGGCATCCGGGCGAAGTTGGAGAACTCGTTCACCAGCCCCTTCAACTCGTCCACCGACTTGATGATCATGGCGGTGCACTGGTCGAAGACCTCCTCCTCACCCTCGAAGCGTGACAGGTAGCGCTTTCTGAGCCGCTGCGCCGAGAGCTGGATCGGGGTGAGCGGGTTCTTGATCTCGTGGGCGATCCTTCTTGCCACCTCGCGCCAGGCCGCCATCCTCTGTGCCTTGATCAGGGAAGTGAGGTCGTCGAGCACCACCACCATCCCCATGAATGCGTCGTTCTCGTCCTTCAGGACGGTCAGGTTGGTGAGCAGGGTGAGCTCGCCGTCGCGCATCGGGATGGTCACCTGGCGCACGATGGAGTCGTGCTTTTGGAGCACCATGTCGCGCAAAAGCCCCTTGACGATGTCCAGGTGATCCGGCTGCAGCACCTCGCGGAAGTTCTTGCCGTTCACCTTGTCGGTGTTGATGAGCAGGAGCTTCTCGGCCGACTTGTTCACCGTGGTGAGGAGCCCGTCCTTGTCCACCGAGATGATGCCGGCGGTCACGTTGGCGAGGACCGCCTCCATGTAGCGCCGCCGCTGCTCCAGCTCCGTGTTGCTCTTTTGCAGCTCCTCGTTGGTGTGCTGCAGGGCGAGCTGGTTCGCGCGCAGGTCCTCGGTCATCCGGTTGAAGGAAGCGATGAGCATGCCGATCTCGTCGCCGCTTCCCTCCCCGAGGTGCACATCCAGGTTCCCCTCCGCCACCTGCCGGGTCGCCTCGGCCAGTTCCTGGATCGGGATGGTGAGGCTGCGGGCGAGGTACACCCCGAACCAGACCGCGAGGAACACGATCACCATGGTGATGAGGAAAAGGGTGAGGATGTAGCCGGTGGCGATCGGGTGCTTGAGGATCTTCAGCTGACGGAACTCGTGGTACGAGGCGGAGATCTCACGCATCTTCGAGACGAGGGAGTAGGGGACGTAGTAGTTTACGACGATGACGCCGACGACGTCCTTGTCGTTGAAATTGCTCCGGATCGGCACGATGCCGCGGATCAGGTCCGCCTTGCCGATCGCGTTCACCCGGGTGAGCTTCTGCCCGGCGAGCCCCACGTTGATGTCCTCGGAGGAGGGGTTGGTGAACTCGCTCAAGGGGAGCTTCGGGTTCGCGGCACGGAAGAGCTCCTCGCGCTGCGCCGAGAAGACCTCGACGACGCCCAGGTTGTATTCCTCCTGTTTCTGGCGTACCAGGGCCTTCAACTGGGGCAGGTTCTCGTCGTTTAGGAGCTTTCTCTCCTTGATGGTGTCGCTGATCTGCTGGCCGTAGTAGAGGGAGTTGGCCGCGGAGGTCTTGTAGTAGACCTGTGCCACCTCCATCGACTCGTTCAGCGAGGTCTCCACCTGTTTGTTGAACCAGTTCTGGATGCTGTTGGTGATGAAACCGGCCGACACGAAGAAAAGGAGCATGGTCGGCACGAGCGACAGGGTGACGAAGGCGAGCACGAGTTTCGTACGCAGCTTGGCACCGGGGGTGTTCTTGCGTCGCTCGAGGAACAGCTTCGTGATGTTCCTGAACACGAGATAAACGAGGAGGATGATAAGGAGGATGATGACGTTGATGATGCCGAAGATGACGATGTTACTTACCATCGGCACCTCGGAGGAGAGGCGCGACAGGTGGATCTCGAAGTAGGTGAGCAGGACGATAGAGATGAGCGAAACGACGACGATGACCGCCTCGCGCTTTCTCTTTCTGATCTCGCTGGGGGAAAGATCGCTTCCCTGGCTGTGCGGGGGAAGCCCTCCTTGTTGGGCAGACATCGGCATCAGGCCACTCTATACGAACGGGCTAGGGATTTCAAGTACTTCGACGCGACACTGGAAACGAGAAAAGCAGCCCCCGTAAGGAGCTGCTTTCTTTTTTATCTCGATCTCTATCCGACCCTCGGTCAGCCTCTAAGCCTCCAGCCAGGAAAGCTCCGGCAGGGCGATGTTGAAGGGGGCGTTGAAGGCCTGCGGGGTGAACTCGATCAGGGTGTAGCAGTCCGGACGCTTCAAAAGCTCCATGACCAGCTTGTGGTTCAGGTCGTGTCCGGACTTGGACGCCTTCACGTGACCGATCAGGCGGTGACCGGCGAGCGACATGTCGCCTACGGAATCGAGGATCTTGTGGCGCACGAACTCGTCCTGGAACCTGAGCCCCTCGGGGTTCAGCACCCCCTGGTCGCCGATGACGATGGCGTTGTCCAGCGAACCGCCGAGCGCCAGGCCGTGTGCCTTCATCATCTCGACTTCGGCCAGGAAGCAGAAGGTGCGCGCGGAGGCGAACTCGTCGGCGAAGTTGCTCTGGGTGAACTCAAGCGAACGGGCCTGGCTCTTTACCGCCGGGTGCGGGAAGTGCAGGTCGAAGGAGATCTTGTAATGGCGCGAAGGGATGATGGACGCCTTCTTGTCCCCCTCGGTGATGGAAACCGGCTTCTTGACCACCAGGTACTTGCGTGCCTTCTTCGACTCCTTGATGCCGGCCTTGGCGATGGCGGCCACGAAGGGGGCGGCGGAGCCGTCCATGATGGGAACCTCCGGGCCGTTGATGTCGATGTGGGCGTTGTCGATGCCGCAGCCGTAGAGAGCCGCCATGAGGTGCTCGATGGTGGAGACGGTCGTCTCGCCGTTGCCGATGGTGGTGTTCAGCTTCGTGTTCACGACGTTCATCGCGTGTGCTTCTATGGAAACTGCCGGGGTGAGGTCAACCCTGTGGAAGACGACGCCGGTGCCGGGATCTGCCGGACGCAGCGTGATGGTGATCGTCTTGCCGGTGTGCAGGCCGATGCCGCTGAAGGTTACCTTGTTCCCCAAAGTCTGTTGGAATATCATCTGCTTGCTCCTGATAATCAGTATGCTTACCATCAAGCAAGTTGTGCGCCAAATCGGCCGCCGCGCTTCTCATTGGAAAAAAGCACGCTGCTACGCTCTTGTAGACGGGATCGTTTCGAGGAGGGGGAGGGAAAACGGGTGTGGTAAAAATGCGCCTGTGGTGTCAGCGCAACGAGCGGTGTGGCTTTTTTGCTACAGTCTGCCGGAGCGGAGGATGGCGATCATCCACCAGATGCCGACCAGGCCGGCGCAGGTGTAGCCGAAGAATGCGAAGGCGGGGAGCCCCCAGAGCATGGGGCCGCGGTTTCCCTGCATGGCGATGGACGAGCCGATCAGCAGGGCGGCGATGATGAGGGAGAGGCAGAGCCGGTTTGCCGAGCGGTCCAGCTCCTTGGAGAAGCGGTCCAGGCCGCGGTGCTCCAGGTCGATGCGGAACTTGTTGCGGTTTACCTTGTTGAGGATCTCCCTCACGTCGCGCGGCAGGTTGCGGGCGAGGGTGAGGTACCCCTCGATCCCCTGCTCCATCTCGTGGAAGAGACGCCCCGGGGAGCGCTGCCGGCGGAACTCGCGCTCCAGGAAGGGACGCAGGTGCCCCACCATGTCGAAGTCCGGGTCGAGCCGGCGCCCCATCCCCTCGACCACCACCAGCACCTTCACCAGCATGGTGAGGTCCGGGTGCACCTTGATGCGGTGCGTGGAGATCAGGTCGATGAACTCCATGAGCATGCGCCCGACCTCGATCTCCTTGAGCGGGATCTCGAAATAGCTGTCGATGAATTCGGCGAGCGCCTTCTTGAGCGCCTGCATGTTGACCGTCTCCGCGGCGTCGCCCGCCTCCACGATGACGTAGGCAAGCCCCTCGACGTCGCGGTTGATCACCGCCACTAGGACGTCGGTCAGGTAGCGTTTCACGGCGGGGTCGAGCCTTCCCACCATCCCGAAATCGAGGAGGCAGATCACGTTGTCCTTCAGGATGAGGACGTTGCCGGGATGGGGATCGCCGTGGAAGAAGCCGTGCTCGAGCACCATCTTCAGGAAGACCCTGGCGCCGCGTGCGGCGATCTCGCGGTGGTCGAGTCCCGCCTCCTCGATGGCCAGGGTGTCGCTCACCTTGATCCCTTCCACGTACTCGGTGGTGAGCACCCCTTTCGAAGTCGCCTCCCAGTAGACCTTCGGGAAGTAGAGGGTCGCGTCCCCCTTGAAGTTGTCCCGGATCTTCTCGATGGCGTGCCCCTCGCGGGTGAGGTCCATCTCGCGCCTGATGGTGTAGGAAAACTCGCGCACCACCCCGACCGGGTCGTAGATGTCGCTGCGGGCCATGTGGCGCTCCAAAAGAAGGGCCACCCCCATGAGGATGTCGATGTCGGTTTCCACCGCCTCGACCACGCCCGGGCGCCGTACCTTCACCACCACGTCCTCGCCGGTGACGAGCGTGGCGCGGTGCACCTGCGCGATGGAGGCCCCCGCGATCGCCTCCGGCTCCACGTACAGGAAACGCTGCTCGAGCGGGACACCAAGCTCGTGCTCGATCTGCTCTTTGATCTCCTCGAAGGGGATGCACGGGATCTTGTCCTGCAGGTGGGTGAGCTCCTGGACGAAGGAGGCCGGGATGATGTCGGCGCGGGTGGAGAGGAGTTGCCCCAACTTGATGAACGTGGTGCCGAGCTCCTCGAGGGCCAGACGCAGGCGCTCCGGCGCCGACAGGTGGGCGGCCTTCGGGGGGCGCCGCCTGAGGACCCGGCGTGAGAAATCCACCACCTGCCCGAGGTTCAGGTACTCGAGCAGGTGCCCGAGCCCGTAACCCCCGATGACGGTGATGATCTGGCGGTAGCGCCTGATGCTCCTGACGTTGCGGTTTATGTTTACTATCCTAAACACTCATCCTCCGGCTGCGAGGAGACGCCCTCGGCCTGCAGCGCCTCGAGCGTCTTCACGCGCCGTTCCAGCTTTTCGAACTCCTCCCGCGACACCATACCCATCCGGTCCAGCGCCTTCTTCACTTCGGTCTCGGCCATCTCGGCGCTCTTTTGTTGCCCGGTGCGCGCCATCTCCTGGATCCGCTCAAGGAACGCCCGCCCTTCCTCCTCGCTGATCTTGTAGCGCGACTTCATCTCCTGGATCATCTCCTCGCCCTTTTTCTGGGTGATCGCCGCCGCACCGAGAGCCGTCAGCACTGCCTTCTCGAACAGTTCGAACATGGTACCCCTCCTCTGGCATCTGTAGTGGATCGCCTTACTCATAGGCGCCAATTAATGATACCGGCGGGGCCTCCATTGTCAAACTTGCACGTCCTTGACATCACTATGTTTCTCGCGGATACTCGCAGGCTTAGTCCCATTAGAAGGTGGAGCCATGCAGAAAAAGAAGGCGGTGACCATAAAGAACGTAGCCCTTATCCTCATGCAGCGGGAGCTGATCAGCCACGAGCAGTTCGAGGAGCTCATGCAGAAGGGTGAGGCACAGGGGCACCGGCTGGCCGGGGCGCAGCAGGCGGGGTATTCGCGCAGGCTGCAGCAGGGGCCGGAGAAGCCGTCTCCCGCCGAGGTCATCGCGTCGCTCAACCTGGAGATCCCCGGCTCCGGCGGCAGGCTTCTCACCGAGGACGCCATCACCGAGGTGCTGGCCGCCGCGGTAGGGATGCCGTACATGAAGATCAACCCGATGAAGCTCGACCTGGACGTCGTGACCGCGCACATCTCGCGCCCCTTCGCCTTGCGGCACATGATCGTCCCGGTGGGGAGTGCCGACGGTGTGGTTACCCTCGCCGTCGCGGACCCCTTCAACGACGAGGTGATCGAGGAGCTTAGGAGCATTAAGCGGCTGGAGTTTCGCCGCGTGCTCGCCTCGCGTAACGACATCCTGAAGATCCTGCGGGAGTTCTTCGGTTTCAGGGCGTCGGTGCAGGCCGCCGAGAGCGAGGTCGCCGCCTCCGTAGATCTAGGCAACCTCGAGCAGTTCGTGCGCCTTAAAAGCGGGCACGAGATCGAGGGGACGGACCGCAACATCATCTCGGCGGTCGATTTCCTGCTGCAGTACGCCTTCGACCAGAGGGCGAGCGACATCCATATCGAGCCCAAGCGGGAGAAGTCCCTGGTGCGCCTGCGGGTGGACGGGGTGCTGCACAACGTGCACGTGGTCCCGAAGCAGTTGCATCCCCCGATCGTCTCCCGGATCAAGATGCTCTCCCGCATGGACCTGGCCGAGAAGAGGCGCCCGCAGGACGGCAGGATCAAGACGAGCCATGACGGCCGCGAGGTCGAACTGCGCGTCTCGACGCTTCCGGTCGCCTTCGGGGAGAAGGTGGTGATCAGGATATTCGACCCCGACGTCCTGATGCAGGAACTGGACACCATCGGCTTCTACCCGAGGGAGTACCAGCTCTACAGCTCTTTTTTGCGCCGACCAAACGGCATCATCCTCGTCACCGGTCCCACCGGCAGCGGCAAGACAACGACGCTCTACTCGTCGCTTAGGACGCTCTCCTCGCCGGAGGTGAACATCGTGACCGTCGAGGACCCGATCGAGATGGTGATGGAGGAGTTCAACCAGGTAGGCGTGCAGTCCGGGATCGGGGTGACCTTCGACAAGGTGCTGAGAAACGTGCTGAGGCAGGACCCGGACATCATCATGATCGGCGAGATAAGGGACAAGGAGACGGCGGAGAACGCGGTGCAGGCCGCGCTCACCGGGCACCTGGTGCTCTCCACGCTGCACACGAACGACGCCGCGTCTTCGGTGACGCGCCTTTTGGATCTCGGCGTTCCCTCCTTTTTGATCTCCTCCACCGTGGTGGGCATCATCGCGCAGCGGCTTTTGCGGAAGATCTGCCCCGCCTGCAGGAAGGAGCGTCACCTGAGCGCGGAGGAGGCCGAGTACCTGGGGCTCAAGCGCACCCCCGCGGTCTGGGCGGGCGAGGGGTGTCCTGAGTGCCGCGGCACCGGCTACAAGGGAAGGACCGGGATCTTCGAGGTGCTCGACGTGAACGAGTCGATCAAGGCTGTGATCACCGAGCGGATGGACCTGGGCGAGCTGCAGGGGGCCGCCCACAAAGACGGCCTGGTGACCCTGCGGGAGCTTGCCGTGAGGAAGATGCTGGAGGGGATCACCACCTACGAAGAGGTAATCGCGGTGACAGGGTAGGGCCGACCACTGACCAGGCTGGCCGCGTCGGACCAGTTGGACCAGTCGGGCCAGTCGGACGCGGTGCAGTTGGCGCCAAAGGAGAAACCATGAACAACAGCCTCACCCAAACCGCCATCTTTGCCGGCGGCTGCTTCTGGTGCATGGAGCCGGTCTTCGACAGCATCCCCGGCGTCCTCTCGGTGATGCCCGGCTACAGCGGCGGCTTTCTGCCCGACCCCAGCTACCAGCAGGTCTGCGAGGGTGAAACGGGGCACCTCGAGGCGGTGGAGATCATCTTCGACCCCTCGCTGGTGAGTTACCGGGAACTGCTGCTGGTCTTCTGGCGCAACATAGACCCCACCACGAAAAACAGGCAGTTCTGCGACTACGGCTCCCAGTACCAGACCGCGGTCTTTTACCTAAACGAGGAACAGCGCCGGGAAGCCGAGGAATCGCGCGACGAGGCGCAGCGGATGAACCTTTTGGGGGCGTCGGTGGTGACGGAGATACGTCCGGCGTCGGAGTTCTACCCGGCCGAGGAGTACCACCGGCAGTACTACAAGAAGAACCCGTACCACTACCAGCGCTACCATGATGGATGCGGCCGCAACTGGCGCCTGAAGGAATTGTGGGGCGAAAAGAAGGGATAGGCGGGTAACCGCTCCCGGTGCGCTACCGGCGGCAGGCCACCTTTTCAAGCGTCTGCTGCAGGTCACTGCAGCGGTACGGTTTCACTACCGCGGCGCAGAAGCCATACTCGGTGTAACTCGCCATGACCGGGTCGTTCGAGTAGCCGCTCGATACGATCAATTTCGCTTTCGGGTCGAGTTCCAGAATCCGCTGCGCCGCCTCTTTTCCCCCCATCCCCGCAGGTATGGTCAGGTCCATGATGGCCGCCGCGAACACCTCTCCCCCCTCGAACGCTTCCCGATAGAGCCGCACCGCTTCTTCGCCCGTGCCGCAGGTCGTCACGCGATAACCGAGGTACTGCAGCATCTCCTGCGCCAGGGTCCTTATCGGCTCTTCGTCGTCCATCACCAGTACGCTTCCCCCGCTCCCGCCGCGAGGCGATGCGGGCTCCGCCTGCGCTTCCTGCTCCGGCGCGGCTTCCCCCGCCGAGGGGAGGTAGAAGGTGAGCGTGGTCCCCTCGCCCGGTGCGGAATCGACCTCCACCTTGCCGCCGTGCCTGCTGACGATGGAGTGGACCGAGGCGAGCCCGAGACCGCTCCCACCTGGCTTCGTGCTGTAGTAGGGATCGAAGATCTGCTTCTGCTCCTGGTAAGGGATGCCGCACCCCTCATCGGTGAAGGATACCTTCACGTACTCCCCCGCCGGCAGCATCATGGGGTTCTCTTCGGGTAGCGGGATATTTTCCGCCTGCACCGAAAGGACGCCCCCTCCGGGCATGGCCTGGCAGGCGTTGATGATCACGTTGCTTAAGGCCTGGTTTATCTGCCCCTCGTCCGCCTCGATGGCGTGCAGGTCGGCGGGAAGGTCCACTTTGGTCTGCACCTTGGTGCCGTGCAGCGCGAGGGAGAGAGATTCCTGCACCAGTTTCGCGACCGATACCACCTTCTTGATCGGCTGTCCCCCCTTGGAAAAAGTGAGGAGCTGGTGCGCGAGCTCGGCGGCGCGCTGCGACGCCTTCTCGGCGTTTTTGACCGGAGCCAGGGCAGGGTGGTTTCCCTCAAGCATCAGTTCCGCGAAGGAGAGGTTGCCGAGGATCCCGGTGAGGATGTTGTTGAAGTCGTGTGCGATGCCGCCTGCCAGGACCCCCAGTGACTCGAGCTTCTGGGCCTTCAGGATCTCGCTTTGCATCGCTTCCCACTTGGTGATGTCGGTGAAGGTGAAAAGGATGCGGTGGTAAACCAGGCGGGTGTTGAGGATGACGTGCCGCAAGGTGCCGTCGATGCAGGTGATCTTCGCTTCGATGGGGGCGATGACCCCGCTCTCCAGGGTCTCGCCGATCCCGGCGCGCCAGGACCCGAGGATCTCGTCGCGGTAGGAGGGATCTGGAAGGGCCCGCTGCATGAGCTCCTCAAGGGTGGGGCGGTCGGCGGAGACGAAGCCGAGCCAGTCGCTCACGTAACCGTTCACGTACTCGATGACGCCCGCCTCGTTGGCCCACGCGACCCCCGCCGGCATCTCCTCCATGAGCACCTTGAGGGTCTCCTCGTTCTGTCTGAGCGCCTCCTCGATCTCTTTGCGCGCGGTGATGTCGCGTACCAGCACGATGATCCGGTCGATGCCGCCGATCTCGGCGCGGCGCAGGCTCACCTCTGACCAGAACAGGGAGCCGTCCTTTTTCCTGCTGCGCCACTCGAAGGTCTGCGCCGTCCCCTGGGCCGCCAGCTTCAACAGGCGCTGCGCCTCCTCCTCGGAGTAGGGGGACTCGCCGAGGCTCAGCTGCTGCAGCGTGATGTTTATGGCCTCCTCTTGTGTATAGCCGAACATGTCGCACATGGTCCGGTTCACGTCGACGAGGGCACCGGTCGCGGCGTCATGTATGAAGAGGGCGTCGTTGACGTTGTGGTAGATCGCCTGGAAGCGCGCCTCGCTCTGCTCCAGTTGTGTCATCGATTCGGCAAGGCGTCCGGTGAAGCGCCCGATCAACTGGTAGAGCAGGAACGAGGTGACCAGGATGAAGAGTAGCCCCTTGTAGACCTCGATCTTGTCGGCGATGTGGCGGTCGGTGACCAGCCAGATCAGGGCATACCCGGAAAGGTAGATCCAGGCGCTGCCGAAAAGGGCATAGACCCCCACGATCTCGTGGATCTCGCGTTGCTGGCTCTTCTTGATTGCTCGCCGCATGCGTGCTCCCGCCGGAAGGCGTCTGGCTGCGGTGGCCGGGGTTATCTCTGTTGTTTAACTGCTACGAAGCCAGCGAGACGACGACTATCCCCGATTCAGTCACCCGATACCCTTTGGCCTGGTCCTTCTCGTGATCGTAGCCGATCTCCGTCCCGTCCGGTATTACGACGTTCTTGTCGATGATGGCCCGCTTGATCTTCACGTGTCGCCCCACCGTCACGTTCTCGAAGAGGATGGAATCCTCCACGGTGCTGTAGCTGTTCACCTTGCAGCGCGGGCCCAGTATGGTGCGGGTCACCGTGGCGCCGCTTGTGATGCACCCGGCGCAGACGTAGGAGTCGATGTTGACGCCGCGCCTTCCTTCCTCGTCGAAGACGGTCTTTGCGGGCGGCAGGTTCCCCTGGTTGGTCAGGATCGGCCACTTGTAGTTGTAAAGGTTCAGCTGCGGCGAGACGTGGATCAGGTCCATGTTCGCCTCGTAATAAGACTCGATGGTCCCTACGTCCTTCCAGTACCCCTTCTCCTCCGCCTTCATCCCCGGGATGATGTTGTCGTTGAAGTTGTAGGCGAAGACTTTGTCACGGTTTTCCAGCATCATCGGGATGACGTGCTTGCCGAAATCGAGATCCTCGTGCCTCTTCTTCCCTTCCAGCAGTACCTCGATCAGCTTCTTGGTGGAGAAGATGTAGTTCCCCATGGAAGCGAAGCAGGTGTCCCGGCCGGGAATGCTCTCGGGCTTTTTCGGCTTTTCCTTGAAGTCGGTGATCTTGTAGTCCTCGTCCACGGAGAAAACGCCGAACCGGCTAGCCTCCTGCACCGGCACCTCGAGTGCCGCAACGGTGAGGTCGGCCCGGTTCCTGCGGTGGTAGTCGATCATCTGGCTTACGTCCATCTTGTAGATGTGATCCCCGCCGAAGATGGCGACGTAGTCGGCGTCGGAGGATTCGACGAAGCGCAGGTACTGCAGGATCGCGTCGGCGGTTCCCTTGAACCACTCCTCATTTTCCGTGCTGGTCTCGGGCGATATGGCCACGAAAAACTCCCCGAGGCCGGTCCATTTGCCCCACGATTCGCGAATGTGCTTGTTGAGCGAATAGGCGCGGTACTGGGTCAGGATGTAGACCTTCTTGATCCCCGAGTTGAAGAGGTTGCTCAGCACGAAGTCGATGATCTTATATTTGCCGCCGAACATGACGCTCGGCTTGGCCCTTCTGATGGTGAGGGGGCTCAGCCTTTCCCCCTTGCCTCCGGCAAGCACCATGGCGATGGTGTTCCCGACATTACTCATGGCGTACATGACATATCCTCCTGGATGCTTTTGCGATTACATGCCGGGTCACGGCTTGCCGTGCTGATGCTGTTTGCCTTCCTTGTAGAGTACATCTAGGGAGAGCGTCTCCCCCTTGCGTTCAACCTTCAGTTTGGATTTGTCCCCCGGGTGCTTCTGCTTGATGGCCCACACGAGATCGAACGATTCCTTCAGCGGCTCTCCGTCCATCTCCTGGATCACGTCTCCCTCCTGGAGCCCGGCGCGCGAGGCGTTGGAATCCGGGAGGACCATTTTCACGGTAAGACCGGAGCCCTTGCCGGTCGGCTCGAACATGACGCCTAGCTGGACCTCGGGCTGCGGGAGCCCCTCGTAGGCGTAGTGCACCAGGAAGTCGTACGGCGGCGCGGGAAAGTCCGGCAGATCGACGTTCATGGTCACCGGCTCTTCCTTTCTGGTAACCACCACCTCACGGCCGCCGATGGTGACGTAGGAGGTGGGGACGCGGCGAAACACCCGGCGCGGGATGCCGAAGCCGTAGCCTATGTGGTTTCCTCCCGCGATGATGACGAGGCTGCGCTCCTTGCCGGCGGGGCTCGCAAGGTAGCGCGCCGCCGTCTCGGCCATGGTCTCGTCCCACAGGGTCTGGACCCGCAGGAACCCCTCGACGGCCATCTTGCCGTGGCTGTGGTCGGCGAAGATGCTTTCGGTCTGGGCGTGCTGGTACCGGTCGGTGAGGTCCATCTCCGGAAGCTGGGCCTTCTGCTCGGCGGTGAGTGCGGAAAGATCGCCGCTGCGCACCGCCTGCACGATTTCCTTCTCGGCGTTCAGGGCGATCACCGGGATGTGCTTGTCTCTGCAGAAAAGGAGCAGATCGCGGTAGTAGCCGAAGTCCATCCTCCAGGTGTCGAACCAGCGCGACTGCTTGATGAAGGACTTCTCGTCCAATTCACCCGCCACCCAGCGGTCCAGCACCGGTTGCTGGGAGCGCGTGAACATCTCCATCCCGAGCGCGACCTTCCCCGGTTTGCGCTCCTCCATCGCCTTCAGGACGTCCAGCTCCAGGCGGTGCGCCGCCGGGTTGTCGTGGGTCTCCCCGACATAGACGACCCGGGCGTCGGTCACCACGGCGTTCATCTGCTGCGGTGTCACCAGTATCCCGGTCGGGAGATGGATGATGTCGCCGACCTTTGGAGGGGCGGAGAGCGGGTATGGGTTCTCAGGGTTGCCGAGCACGTGGCTTCCGGCGGAGGTCGTGGAACAGGCGGTCATGGCAAGAAGGGAGAGGACGGCGGCGAGCCGCCCCAAGCGGGCTGCGAATGGCATTGCGTCTCCTGAATCAGATGTAGTCGTTTCGGTTTTGCCGGCATGATGTCACGGCTCCGGAAAAGGCTGTTCGGTTGCGCAGGTAATGATACCTTCTCTAATGAACTTGTCCAGCAGCCCCTCGTCATGAGAGGGGGCGAAGAGGGGGTGAGGCTGCACCGCATAGCAAGTACGGCTTTACTGAAACGGTGCGGAGAATGTACCACAACACTTCATTGAGATAAACTGAATGTTTTACCGTTCTCTAATAAAACGGTTGTCGCAGTGTTCTTTTTCATGCGTCGACTGGATGAGGCGTTGCCGTTTTAACTCTCGTCAAGGTTTGGGACGCTAAACGTATGTTTGACGGCCTTTTTTATGTTGACAATATGACAGTCCCGCAAATAGAATCGCCTATTTAATACATATCGGAGGTTGTGCAATGGGACAGCTTTTTAAGGTAGCGGTACTGCCGGGTGACGGCATCGGTCCGGAGGTAATGGCAGAGGCACTGAAGGTACTCGATGCGATCGAAAAACGCTACGACGTGAAATTCGAGCGGACGCACGCCAACGTGGGCGGCGCAGGCATCGATCTCGAGGGGCGCGCCCTTCCTGAGACCACCGTAAATATATGCAAGGCTTCCGACGCCATTCTCTTTGGTTCCGTGGGCGGGCCCAAGTGGGAAACCCTGCCGCCGGACGAGCAGCCGGAGCGTGGCGCCCTTTTGCCGCTCAGAAAGATCTTCGGACTCTACGCGAACCTGCGTCCCGCCATCATCTTCCCGTCGCTCACGAGCGCCTCCTCCCTTAAGGAAGAGGTGATCGCAGGCGGCTTCGATATCCTGGTGATCCGCGAATTGACCGGCGGCATCTACTTCTCCCAGCCCAAGGGGATCGACGGGGAAGGGCGCGAGCGCGTCGGCGTCGACACCATGCGCTACAGCGTGCCGGAGATCGAGCGCATCGCTCACGTCGCCTTCCAGGCAGCGAGAAAGCGCGGCAAGAAGGTCTGCTCCATCGACAAGGCGAACGTCCTTTCCACCTCGGTGCTCTGGCGCGAGATCGTGATCAACATCGCCAAGGAATACCCGGACGTCGAGCTCTCCCACATGTATGTGGACAACGCCGCCATGCAGCTGGTAAGGTGGCCGAAGCAATTTGACGTCATCCTCTGCGAGAACATGTTCGGCGACATCCTCTCCGACGAGGCTGCCATGCTCACCGGCTCGCTCGGGATGCTCCCCTCCGCCTCGCTTGCCGAAGGGACCTTCGGCATGTACGAGCCCTCCGGCGGCAGCGCCCCGGACATTGCCGGCCAGGGAATCGCGAACCCGATCGCCCAGATCCTTTCCGCGGGGATGATGCTGCGTTACTCCTTCGGCATGGTCGAGGCGGCCGACGCCATTGACAACGCCGTCGCCCGCGTGCTCGACGAAGGGTACCGCACCCGCGACATCTACCAGGAGAAGGCGGGCGAGAAGCTGGTCAATACGAAGGAGATCGGCGACGCCATCATCGCGAACCTTTAATCACAATGGAGGCAGGTACGCCTGCCGGTGTCTATAAAACAATTCAACAGAAAGGAAGATCGCCTATGAAAGTCGGTATGGTCGGTTGGCGTGGCATGGTTGGCTCCGTTCTCATGCAGCGCATGCAGGAAGAGAACGATTTTGCTGGAATCGAGCCGGTATTCTTCACAACTTCGCAGGTAGGTCAGGCAGCCCCCATGAACGCGGGGACGCTCAAGGACGCCTCGGACATCAACGAGCTGAAGAAACTGGACGTGATCATCACCTGCCAGGGGGGTGACTACACCAAGGCGGTCCGTCCCGAGCTGAAGAAGGCCGGCTGGAACGGTTACTGGATCGACGCGGCAAGCACCCTGCGCATGGAGGACGACGCGGTCATCATCCTCGATCCAATCAACCGCAACGTCATCGACGCGGCGCTTTCCAAAGGGGTCAAGGACTACATCGGCGGCAACTGCACCGTGAGCCTCATGCTCATGGGCCTGGGTGGCCTCTTCAAGGCGGGCGTTGTGGAGTGGCTCTCCTCGATGACCTACCAGGCGGCCTCCGGCGCCGGCGCTCCGAACATGCGCGAGCTCCTCTCCCAGATGGGCGTGCTGCACGGCGCCGTTGCCGATCAGCTCGCCACCCCGGGCTCCGCGATCCTCGAAATCGACAGGAAGGTTACCGCCACCTTGAGAAGCGCCGAGATGCCGACCAAGGAATTCGGCTTCCCGCTGGCCGGCAGCGTGCTCCCGTGGATCGACCGCGAGGTCGAAGACGGCCAGAGCCGCGAGGAGTGGAAGGGATACGCAGAGACCAACAAGATCCTCGGTGCGACGAACCCGATCCCGGTGGACGGCCTCTGCGTCCGCGTGGGGGCCATGCGCTGCCACAGCCAGGCGATCACCATGAAGCTCACCAAGGACATCCCGATCGGTGAGATCGAGGACATGATCAAGAATGACAACCAGTGGGTGAAGTTCATCCCCAACAACAAGGCCGACTCCCTGGCGGGGCTTACCCCGGCAGCCGTTTCCGGCTCGCTCACCGTACCGGTGGGCCGCGTGCGCAAGATGAAGATGGGGCCGCAGTACCTCTCCGCCTTCACCTGTGGCGATCAGCTCCTGTGGGGTGCCGCCGAGCCGCTGCGCCGCATGCTGCAGATCCTGAAGGAGCGCTAGGAACAGCGGACAATTGACGATGGACAATTGACGATTGTCCGACTGGTCGAACTACAACGGAGCGCGTCGCCCCTTTCTTTTTGGGTGGCGCGCTCCCGTTTTTGTCTTGAGGAGATGTAACAAGTATGAAGAAAACGTGGAACGTAGCAGTGGTGGGCGCGACCGGCGCTGTGGGAACCCAGATGATCGAGTGTCTCGTGGAGAGGAACTTCCCGGTAGGGAAGGTCAAGTTCCTGGCGAGCTCGAGAAGTGCCGGACAGGTGCTCGAATATGACGGCAAGCCGGTGACCGTTGAGGAACTGACCCACGATTCCTTCGATGGGATCGACATCGCCCTCTTCTCGGCGGGCGGGGCCCGCTCCGAGGAGTTTTGCCCCTCCGCCGTGAAGGCCGGCGCCGTCTGCATCGATAATTCCAGCGCTTGGCGCATGAACCCCGACGTGCCGCTCGTGGTGCCCGAGGTGAACCCGCACGCCATCGCCGGCTACAAGAAAAAGGGGATCATCGCGAACCCGAACTGCTCCACCATCCAGATGGTGGTGGCATTGAAGCCGTTGCACGACTTCGGCACCATCAAGAGGATCGTCGTCTCCACCTACCAGGCCGTTTCCGGGACCGGGAACAAGGCGATCGACGAGCTGCGCGTCCAGACCGGCGAACTGCTGAACGGCCGTCCCCCGAAGGTCGAGATCTACCCGCACCGCATCGCCTTCAACTGTCTGCCGCAGATCGATTCCTTCTGTGACAACGGTTACACGAAGGAAGAGATGAAGATGGTGAACGAGACCCGGAAGATCATGGAGGCGGACATCGCCACCACCGCCACCTGCGTCAGGGTGCCGGTTTTCTACGGGCATTCCGAGTCGGTGAACATCGAGACGGAGAAGAAGATCACCGTCGCCAAGGCGCGCGAGCTTCTGGAGGATGCGCCCGGCGTGGAGCTGGTGGACAACCCGGGCAACGGCGAGTACCCGATGGCGATGGACGTGGCCGGGGAGGACCTCACCCTGGTAGGCCGCATCCGCGAGGACGCTACCATCAAGAACGGCCTGAACCTCTGGGTCGTTGCCGACAACCTGAGAAAAGGTGCCGCCACCAACGCCGTGCAAATCGCCGAGCTGATGATCGAGGACTATCTGAAGTAGCCTTTGAAGTCAGACTGGTCCGACTGGTCCGACCGCTGAACCCCGGAACACTATGCGCAACATCAAGCTGATAATAGAATACGACGGCACCGCCTATGCCGGCTGGCAGGTGCAGCCCAACGCGCTCACCATCCAGGAGGTCGTGGAGAAGGCGCTCGCGCAGATGCTCGGCGAGCGAACCCTCCTGCACGCCTCCGGCCGCACCGACGCCGGCGTGCACGCCCGCGGCATGGTCGCCTGCTTCAAGACCGAACGCACCATACCGCTGCGCGCCTTCCGTGAGGGGCTGAACACGATCCTCCCGAGCGACATCGCGGTACGCGCCGCCGCCGAGGTGCCGCTCGACTTCCACCCGCGCTTCGATGCGCAGGCGAAGCACTACCGCTACACCATGCTCCTGGACGACCTCCGTTCGCCGCTTGCCCGCCACACCGCCTGGCGCGTGAAGGGAAAACTCGACATCGAGGCGATGCGTGCGGCGTGCAAGGTCTTCGTGGGCGAGCACGACTTCGCCGCCTTCCGGGGCTCGAACTGCGCCGCTAAGACCACGGTGCGCCGCATCTACAGCATGGAGCTTGTGCAGGATGGGCGCCTGCTTCACCTGGACATCAACGGCAGCGGCTTTCTCAAAAACATGGTCCGCATCATCACCGGTACGCTCATAGATGTCGGGCAGGGAAGACTCTCCGTGGCGGACGTGACGCGGCTTCTCAATGGGGGAGATCGTCAAAAGGCAGGGATGACGGTTCCGCCCCAGGGGCTCTGTCTTATGCAGGTTTTTTACCCCCAACAGGACGGTGAATGACAGGCTTTTAACAGTCCTTTAATCTCCTGCCCGGTTTTTTGTCTTGACATGGGCGGGCGATTCGATTAAATTCTCAATCTTCTGTAAGTTAATGTGCTAATTCCAGATAGCTGTGAGGTTTTCGATGAAGACGCAAGTCGCCAAAAAAGAAGAAGTGACCAGGGATTGGTACCTGGTTGATGTGGATAGTAAGGTGCTCGGCCGTGTCGCGACTGAAATCGCCAACGTGCTGCGCGGCAAGAACAAGCCGACCTTTACCCCGAGTGTGGACACCGGCGACTTTGTCATCGTCGTGAACGCAGAGAAGATCGCCCTGACCGGCAAGAAGTTTTCCGACAAGACCTACTACAGCCACTCCTCCTTCCCGGGTGGCCTGAAAGAGATCACTGCCGGCAAGCTCATCGACAAGAAGCCGGAAGAGCTGATCAAGAAAGCAGTGAAGGGCATGCTTCCGAAAAACAAGCTCGCCCGTCACATGCTCAAGAAGCTGAAGATCTACAGTGGCGGCGCTCATCCGCATGCTGCTCAGAATCCTAAGAATCTGAACATTTAATTCGTTCATCAGGAGATAGAAAATGGCAGTGAGTTTTTACGCAACTGGGAAAAGGAAGTCTTCCATCGCCAGGGTTTGGCTCAAGCCCGGCAACGGCGAGATCATTGTAAATACCAAGACTCTTGACAGCTACTTCGGCCGCGAGACCTCCAAGATGGTCGTCATGCAGCCCCTTGAGCTGACCGAGAACGTCGGCAAGTTCGACATCTTCTGCACCGTGAAGGGCGGTGGTGACTCCGGCCAGGCCGGCGCCATCAAGCACGGCATCACCAAGGCTCTCATCGAGGCCGATGCCGACCTGCGCGGTACCCTGAAGAAGGCCGGGTTCATTACCCGCGACTCGCGCATCAAGGAAAGAAAGAAGTACGGCAAGAAGGCTGCTCGCGCAAGCTTCCAGTTCTCCAAGCGTTAATTCTTCGCTGGGAACAATTGCTGTCTCATTGCAAAGGAGGAATCCGTCAGGGTTCCTCCTTTTGCTGTTTCAAAACTGCTTCAAGGTTTGTGCGTGTCAACTGTGCCACAGCTGTGCTAACATCCAACTTCTATTTCTTTCCGTTGTGAGCAAGGGAGGCCTTTATGATCAAGGTTGCCATAGTCGGTGCCAGCGGTTACACCGGCGTCGAACTGATCCGTATTCTGCACGCCCACCCCGAGGTGGCCGTTACCTGTGTTACTTCCGAACAGAGCGCCGGGCGCCCGGTGAGCGACGTGTTCCCGACCCTGCGCGGCAGGTGCGATCTCATCCTCGAGCCCCTGGAGCCCGCAGGGATCGCCGAGCAGGTTGACGTGGTTTTCACCGCGCTCCCGCACAAGGCTGCCATGGCGGTGGTACCCACCTTCCTCAAGATGGGCAAGGACGTCGTCGACCTCTCCGCCGATTACCGCCTGCACGACGCCGACGTCTACGGGAAGTGGTACGAAAAGCACCTCACCCCCGAGCTCCTCCCCCAGGCGGTGTACGGCATCCCCGAGCTGCGCCGTGACAAGATCAAGGAGGCATCCCTCATCGCGAACCCCGGCTGCTATCCGACGAGCGTTATCCTCGGGCTCGCGCCGCTTCTGAAGGGAAAGGTGATCGATCCGAAGAGCATCATCGTCGACGCCAAATCCGGCACCTCGGGTGCGGGGCGCGGCGCCAAGGTCGACAACCTCTACTGCGAGGTGAACGAGGGTTTCAAGGCCTACGCCGTCGGCGGTGTGCACCGTCACATACCGGAGATCGAGCAGGAGCTTTCCCTTCTCGCCGGGAGCCCGCTCGCCATATCCTTCACGCCACACCTGGTCCCGATGGACCGCGGCATCCTCTCCACCATCTACAGCGTGCCGACCGGCAAGGTGAGCGCCTCCGAACTCATCACGCTGTACGAGACCTTCTACGAGGGTGAGCCGTTCGTGCGGGTGCTCCCGGAGGGTGTCCTCCCGTCCACGGCGCACGTGAGAGGTTCCAACTTCTGCGACATCGGTGTCGTCGTGGATGACAGGACCGGCAGGATCATCGTGGTTTCGGCGATCGACAACCTGGTGAAGGGGGCTTCCGGTCAGGCGGTGCAGAACATGAACCTGATGTGCGGTCTCCCCGAGACCCTCGGCCTCGATTTCCTCGGGATCTTCCCGTAACGGGACGCTCAGACATCCCCTCTCCTGCTCGGAGAGGGGATGACGTCACAAGGTTTTTATGAAACAGGCACGACCCGCAAAGAAGCAGTCACCGCAGCACCCTTCCAAAAAGTCTCCCGCGCAGTTTCTTCCCATCACCTCCGCCGAAGCAAGAGCTCGCGGTTGGAACGAGCTCGACGTCATCTTCGTCTCAGGCGACGCCTACGTGGACCACCCTTCGTTCGGTGTGCCGCTTCTCGCACGCCTGTTGGAAGCCAGGGGCCTGCGGGTCGGCATCATCCCGCAGCCGGACTGGCGCAGCAAGGAGCCCTTCATGGCCCTTGGGCGCCCGCGCCTTTTTTTCGCGGTGGCGGCCGGTGCCATGGACTCCATGGTTGCGCACTACACCCCGGCAAGAAAGCTGCGCCGCGACGACGCCTACACCCCCGGCAACCGGCACGGCGCCCGCCCGAATCGAGCCACCATCATCTACACCTCGAGGCTCAAAGAGGCCTACCGCGACACCCCCGTGGTGATCGGAGGGATCGAGGCGAGTCTAAGGCGCTTCGCCCACTATGACTTTTGGGAAGACAAGGTGCGCCGCTCCGCACTCTTCGACGCGAAGGCCGATCTCCTGATTTATGGGATGGGGGAAAACCCGCTTCTCGAGCTCGTCGAGCGGCTGCAAAAAGGTGAGCCCTTCGCCTCGATCCGCGACATCCGCGGTACCGCATGCGCCGCGTCCGCGATTCCTGAGACGGCCGGCGAGGTGGTTGAGTTGCCCTCGTATGAGAAGGTGACCGCGGACAAGGCGGCTTACGGTGAATCCTTCCGTCTGCTTTCGCGCGAGCAGAACCCCGGCTGCGCCAAAGTCGTGATCCAGCAGCACGCCACGCGCTACCTGGTTTGCAACCCGCCGGCCTGGCCGCTTTCCGGTGCCGATCTCGATGCGATATACGCGCTTCCCTTCGTGAAGGCGCCGCACCCGAGTTACAAAGAGGCGATTCCCGCCTACGAACAGATCCGCAATTCCATCACGACGCACCGCGGCTGCTTCGGCGGGTGCGCCTTCTGCGCCATCACGCATCACCAGGGAAAGACCATACAATCGAGAAGCGAGCAAGGTGTCCTGAACGAACTGGAGCAACTCGCGTCGCTTCCCTGGTTCCGGGGCAGTGTGAGCGATCTCGGGGGACCAACCGCCAACATGTTCGGCCTTTCCTGCGGCGACAAGGAGGCGGGGGACAAGTGCCGCCGGGACAGCTGCCTCTTTCCGAAGATCTGCAAGAACCTCGTCACCGATGACGCCGCCAGTTCGAGGCTTCTCGCCAAAGCTCGCCGCGTCTCAGGCGTCAAGCACGTCGCCGTTTCCTCCGGGGTCCGCTACGACCTGATGGAGCGCCAACCGCGCTACCTGCGCGAACTGGTCTCGCAGCACGTGAGCGGACTTTTGAAGGTGGCGCCGGAGCACCTCACCGACCGGGTCACCTCGGTGATGCGCAAGCCGGGGCACGACTGCTTTGAACGCTTCAGGGATGCCTTCCAGAAGGAGAGCGCCAAAGCCGGGAAAAGACAGTACATAGTCCCCTACTTCATCTCCGGGCATCCCGGATGCACTTTGTCCGACATGGTCGATCTGGCGCTCATGCTGAAAAGATGGGGAATGCGTGTCGAGCAGGTCCAGGACTTCACCCCGACGCCCGGAACGCTCTCCACTTGCATCTATCACACCGGGATCGATCCCTTCACCGGTGAGAAGGTGTACGTTGCGCGATCGGACAGGGAGAAGGGGCTGCAGAAGGCCCTGCTTCTGTACCACGTGCCGGAAGAACGGAAGAACTGCCTGGCGGCGCTTAGGGAATGCGGCCGCGAGGACGCCGCTGCCGAATTGTTCGGCGGCAACAACAGGAGGTAGAAATGCATTATCTGTTGCTGTACGAAGTGGCACCCGATTACCTGGAGCGCCGCGGCGAGTTCCGCGATGAGCACCTTGCTCTTGCATGGGAAGCGGCGGCGCGTGGCGAGTTGCTCCTCGGCGGTGCCCTCACCGATCCGGCCGACGGTGCCGTTCTCCTTTTCGCCGCCGATTCGCCCGACGTTCCTGCCGCTTTCGCCAAGGCCGATCCTTACGTACTGAACGGGCTGGTGCGGAAGTGGACCGTCCGCGGCTGGCATACCGTGGCCGGCCCGCAGGCCCACGCTCCGGTGCATCCTTCCTGACCGGTTTACTGTCGTCGCTTTACATCCAGGGGGCGCAAGCCCCCACCTGCCACTCTCCATTCCTCGCTTTATTCAGTCTCCTTTCCCGCCGTTCTCTCTCTCAAGATTTAGTTAGCCGCGCCGATACTGACTGTAACAAGTTCTTGCCAATTAAATTTTGGTCTGGAAAAGCGAAAGTCATCAAAGGAGCAACGGCTATGAGTGTCCTTCAGGATGTAAAACTGGCACAAAAATTCGGACTGGTCGGCGGCATCAGTGCTGTATTGCTGTGCTTGTCGCTGGCGGCTTCAGTGGTCGGCATAAAGAAGATGTCCAGCGGGTTCACCAGTTTCGTCGAAAAGGATCAGACCATTGCACTTGCTCTTAAAGACATGTACGCGCAAGGGCTGCAGACCGAGCAGGCGACCCGCAACATCCTCCTGAACCCGGCCGATGAGAAGGCGGCCAAGAACTACACCCAGGCCATGGATGATTTTGAGAAGGCCTACCGTGTCGTCCTCGCTAAAAGCAAGGACCTTCCCAAGGTGAAGGGGGATGTAGAGCAGGTGATGGCGGTCTGGAAGGAAGCGGCAGCGCTGCGGGGACAGGTGCAGTCACTTGCGAAAGAAGGGAAAAAGGATGAGGCGTTGACGTTGCTGGTGAAGGACGAGACGCCGAAGTGGCGCGAGGTGAAGGACAAGCTCTTCAAGCTGAGCGGCGCAAGTCAGAAAGAGATGGAGGGGACCAAGGCGAGTGTCGTGGCCACCTCCGACAGGGCTCTCATCTTATCCCTATGCCTGGGCGTTTTCGCCATCTTCTGCACATTACTGCTCCTTCTCCTGGTGGCCGTGGAACTGAAACGAACTATCCGCAAGATGAGCGTGGTGATGGATGATATCGCGATGGGGGATGGTGACCTCACCAGGCGCCTCGAGATTACCTCGCGTGATGAATTGGGACATCTCGCCCATGATTTCAACCTCTTCCTGGACAAGATGCATGGCCTCATCGCTACGGTCGCGGAGACGACGCACCAGGTATCGGCCGCGGCGGCGGAACTTAATTCCACGGCAGAGCAGATGGCGAGCGGAACCGAGGAGGTGGCCTCTCAGGCGGTGACCGTCGCTTCGGCCGGAGAAGAGATGACGACGACCTCCAGTGACATCGCCCGCAACTGCACCATCGCGGCAGAAGGTGCTCGTCGGGCCAGCGATGCTGCGGTAACCGGTGCCGCCGTGGTACAGGAGACTGTGCAAGGGATGGGAAGGATCGCGGAGCGGGTGAGGACGTCGGCGCAGACAGTGGAGAGCCTGGGGACGCGGTCCGACCAGATCGGTGAAATCGTAGGGACCATCGAGGAAATCGCGGATCAGACCAACCTTCTCGCGCTGAATGCGGCGATCGAGGCGGCCCGCGCAGGCGAACAGGGACGAGGCTTTGCCGTCGTTGCCGACGAGGTCAGGGCGCTTGCCGAGCGGACCACGAGGGCAACCGGCGAGATCGGCAATATGATCAAGTCTATTCAGGCCGAGACCCGCAGCGCCGTGAGCGCCATGGACAGCGGCGTCAAGGAAGTCGAAAAGGGAACGCAAGAAGCCGCCCGGTCGGGCGAAGCGCTGCAGGACATCATCAGCCAGATCGACAACGTGACGCAGCAGGTAAGCCAGATTGCGGTGGCCGCGGAGGAGCAGACCGCAACCACCGGCGAGATCAGCGGCAACATCCACCAGATTACCGCGGTGGTGCACCAGACGGCCCAAGGGGCCCAGCAGTCGGCTCAGGCCGCGGGGCAGCTCTCGGAGCTTGCCGAGAGGCTGCGGCACGTGGTCGATGGGTTCAAGCTCTAGCTGCGGCTGGGCGGCGGCTTCTCATGGAGGCCGCCGTCACCGCTTGCCGTTTCTTCAGGCGCTCGCGGCAAGAGAGCCGCTGTGAGAGGCATGTCGGCAGGTCCTCAAGGAAATCGCGGTGCTGTCGGTCGCATGCTCGATGTCGACGCAGAGTTTTGCCGATGCGAGCGCTTCAGTTAAGGCGGTACACCCCTTCTCGAGCTCGAAGCAGGAACCCGCACGGATCACGTAGTCCCGCCCGTCACCGGTGGTGATCCAGATGGCTCCTTGCCTGCAGTGCAGCCGCAAACCAGGCCCACCACCAAGCCGCAACACCTCCCCTTTTTCAAGCGAACAGTCCATAATCGCCTCCTTTCAGCGTTATGATGCGACTATAGCTCTACGCTGGAAATGAGTACAGACACAGGAATGTTGATTACCTTCCCTGACAGTTGCTCGGTTCTGTTGCTGTTCCTGCCGTGAAATGGGGGAACTGTACCCGTGACGAGCATTGGGGGGGGCGGGCAATCCCTCTACCGTGCGCGGTCACGATAACGCAACGCGCGGTCGTGATAGCGCAACGCGCGGTCGCGATAACACAACGTGCGGTCACGATAGCGCAACGCGCGGTCGCGATAACACAACGTGCGGTCACGATAACGCAACGCGCGGTCACGATAACGCAACGTGCGGTCGTGATAACGCAACGTGCGGTCGCGATAACACAACGCGCGGTCACGATAACACAACGCGCGGTAGCGATAACGCAACGCGCGGTCACGATATCGCAACGCGCGGTCGTGATGACGCAACGTGCGGTCGTGATAGCGCAACGCGCGGTCGCGATAACACAACGTGCGGTCGCGATAACGCAACGTGCGGTCGCGATGACGAAGAATGCGGTCGCGATGACGAAGAATGCGGTCGTAATAACGAAAAGCGTGTGATGGGGGGCGGGGCCTGTCCCTTTGCCGGTTCCGGATGCGGCAAGGCCCTGGCTGGGCAACGCAGCGATACTGCGACGTTTCTCTCGACGCATACGGAGTGGTGGCGTCGTTGGCGTTAAGTTGTATACGACAGGCAGCGAAAAATATTTCGAATGCCGAGAAAAAAGATATTGACACTGAGACCCTTTTGCTTTAGAACAGGGATTCGCTTCGCAACGCAAGGCGCTGAGGCAAAAAAGGTAGCAGATGATGGCGAATCAGGCTGGCGTAGCTCAATTGGTAGAGCAGCTGACTTGTAATCAGCAGGTTGCGGGTTCGAGTCCCATCGTCAGCTCCAGATTGAAAAAAGAATAGCATCACTTCTGTCTGGAGGGATTCCCGAGCGGCCAAAGGGAACAGACTGTAAATCTGTCGTCATCGACTTCGGAGGTTCGAATCCTCCTCCCTCCACCATACAAACTTCAGACGAGATGAGCTTCTGCTCAAATCAGGAGATCCTGGCGGATCGTTGGTACTGGTTGAGTGGGGTGTGAGTCGAGTCAAAAAACTTCAAAGCAGGGAATTGGCGGGAATAGCTCAGTTGGCTAGAGCGTCAGCCTTCCAAGCTGAGGGTCGCGGGTTCGAGTCCCGTTTCCCGCTCCAAAACAGAATACGCCCACATAGCTCAGTAGGTAGAGCACTTCCTTGGTAAGGAAGAGGTCACCGGTTCGAATCCGGTTGTGGGCTCCATCCCCTTCTAGAAAAAAAGCATCCAACTTTAAGGCTGTAGTAGATACATCAGGGAGGATTCCTCATGGCTAAAGCTAAATTCGAAAGAACTAAACCGCATGTAAACATAGGGACCATCGGTCACGTCGACCACGGCAAGACCACCCTGACCGCAGCCATCACCAAGGTGCTCGCAGGCAAGGGCCAGGCCGAGTTCAAGGCGTTCGACCAGATCGACAACGCACCGGAAGAGCGTGAGCGTGGTATCACCATCGCCACCGCACACGTCGAGTACGAGACCGACAAGCGTCACTACGCTCACGTCGACTGCCCGGGCCACGCCGACTACGTAAAGAACATGATCACCGGTGCAGCGCAGATGGACGGCGCGATCCTGGTTGTTTCCGCAGCTGACGGCCCGATGCCGCAGACCCGTGAGCACATCCTGCTCGCGCGTCAGGTCGGCGTCCCCTACATCGTCGTGTTCCTGAACAAGGCCGACATGGTGGACGACGAGGAACTCCTCGAGCTGGTTGAGCTGGAAGTTCGCGAACTCCTCTCCTCCTACGACTTCCCGGGCGACGATATCCCTATCATCAAGGGTTCCGCTCTTAAGGGCCTCGAGGGTGACCAGGGCGAACTCGGCGAGCAGGCCATCATGAAGCTGATGGACGCAGTCGACGCCTACATCCCGGAGCCGCAGCGCGCCATCGACAAGCCGTTCCTCATGCCGGTCGAGGACGTGTTCTCCATCTCGGGTCGTGGTACCGTTGCAACCGGTCGTGTCGAGCGCGGCATCGTGAAGGTTGGCGAAGAAGTCGAGGTCGTCGGCATCAAGGCAACCACCAAGACCACCGTCACCGGTGTTGAGATGTTCCGCAAACTGCTCGACGAAGGTCGCGCTGGCGACAACATCGGCGCACTGCTGCGCGGCGTGAAGCGTGAGGACATCGAGCGCGGCCAGGTTCTTGCCAAGCCGGGCTCCATCACCCCGCACACCAAGTTCAAGGCTGAGGCGTACATCCTCTCCAAGGAAGAGGGCGGCCGTCACACCCCGTTCTTCAACGGCTACCGTCCGCAGTTCTACTTCAGGACCACCGACGTCACCGGCGTGGTTGACCTCGAAGCCGGTGTTGAGATGGTTATGCCGGGCGACAACGTCTCGGTCACCGTCAACCTGATCACCCCGATCGCCATGGACGAAGGTCTGCGCTTCGCTATCCGCGAAGGCGGCCGTACCGTCGGCGCCGGCGTGGTCGCCTCCATCATCGAGTAACAGCGACGGACTCTGAGTCCCGGAAGTTCGGGATGAGAAAATAGCTTGAAAAGGACGAAAGACAATGGCTAGAGACATCATCACCCTTGGCTGCACCGAGTGCAAACAGCGTAACTATACGACTACCAAGAACAAGAAAAATACGCCGCAGAAGCTGGAGTTCAACAAGTACTGCCGCTTCTGCCAGAAGCACACGCCGCACAAGGAAACCAAATAGTTTGATTTGGGGTTCCCGGGAATCGCCCGGGAACCTCCGCCGCAGGCCAGTAGCTCTAACGGCTAGAGCACCGGTCTCCAAAACCGGGTGTTGGGGGTTCGAATCCCTCCTGGCCTGCCATTTTTTTTATCTTCACTGAGTGAGGAGTGACAAGTGATCGCGAAAGCCAAGTCTTTTTTTGAGGATGTTCAGGCGGAACTCGCCAAGGTAACTTGGCCCACCCGCAAGGAGACCTTTTCTACCGCTCAGGTAGTTGTAGTCATCATCGTGCTCATCTCACTTTACCTTGGCGCCTGCGACGTGGTCCTTACTAAGCTCATCAGGTCGATACTCCGCTAGAGGACTGATTAAATGGCACACAAATGGTACGGCGTACATACTTACTCCGGCTTCGAGAACAAGGTGCGACTCACCCTTGCTGAGCGCATCAAGAACCTCGGCATGGAGGAGTTCTTCGGCGAGATCCTGATCCCGTGCGAAACCGTCGTCGAGCTGAAGAAGGGGGAGAAGAAGACTTCGTCCAGGAAGTTCTTCCCCGGATACATCCTGGTCAACATGGAGCTGAACGACGACACCTGGCACGTGGTCAAGGAGACCGCGAAGGTCACCGGTTTCGTCGGCGGCAACAACCCCTTCCCGATCCCGGACGAAGAAGTCGGCAAGATCACCAAGAGGATGGAAGAGGGGGCCGAGAAGCCCCGTCCGAAGGTTCTCTTCGAAGTGGGCGAGACGGTCAGGGTCATCGACGGTCCGTTCCTCAACTTCTCCGGTGTTGTCGAGGACGTGAAGCCGGACAAGGGGAAACTCAAGGTCATGGTAAGCATCTTCGGGCGCGCCACCCCGGTCGAGCTCGAGTTCATGCAGGTAGAAAAGCAGTAGGGTTACCCGCTGTTATCGATAGAAGAATCAGGCAGTTCGAAGGAAAGATAAAGGAGTAGGAAAATGGCGAAAAAAATTACCGGTTACATAAAGCTGCAGGTACCCGCAGGGAAGGCTAACCCGTCTCCTCCGATCGGTCCGGCACTCGGTCAGCACGGCGTCAACATCATGGAGTTCTGCAAGGCTTTCAACGCGAAGACCCAGGCAGACGAAGGGACCATCACTCCGGTCGTCATCACTGTCTACGCCGACAGGTCCTTCACCTTCATCACCAAGACTCCGCCGGCTCCGGTTCTCATCAAGAAAGCTCTCGGTCTCCAGAGCGGCTCCGCCGTTCCGAACAAGACCAAGGTTGGCAAGCTGACCAAGGAGCAGGTGCGCGAGATCGCAACCAAGAAGATGCCTGACCTCAATGCCGCGAGCCTTGAGGCTGCCATGAGGACCATCGAAGGTACCGCGCGCAGCATGGGCGTTGAAATAGCTTAAGATAAAGAGAGGGTTATCAGAAATGTCTATGACAAAGAAAGCTAAAGAGGCTCGCGCCAAGGTCGACAGGACCAAAACCTATCCCCTGTCCGAGGGTCTTGAGCTGGTTAAAGGCGCGGCTTACGCGAAGTTCGACGAAACCGTCGACCTGGTTGTGAAGCTGGGCGTCGATCCCCGTCACGCCGACCAGATGGTGCGCGGCGCCGTAGTGCTCCCGAACGGTCTGGGCAAGGACGTACGCGTCCTCGTTTTCGCCAAGGGCGAGAAGGAGAAGGAGGCCCGCGAGGCCGGTGCCGATTACGTGGGCGCCGACGACCTGGTCGCCAAGATCCAGGAAGGGTGGTTCGATTTCGACACCGCCATCGCAACCCCGGACATGATGGGTGTGGTCGGCAAGATCGGTAAGCTCCTCGGTCCCCGCGGCCTGATGCCGAACCCGAAAGTCGGCACCGTCACCTTCGACGTGGCCCGCGCCGTGAAGGAGTCCAAGTCCGGTAAGGTTGAGTTCCGCGTCGAGAAGGCCGGTATCATCCATGCCCCGGTGGGCAAGGTGTCCTTCACCGCCGAGACTCTGAAGCAGAACGTTTCGGCACTGGTGGAAGCCCTTCAGAAGGCCAAGCCGGCTGCCGCCAAGGGTACCTACATGAAGAAGATCTCCGTATCTTCCACCATGGGCCCGGGCGTGAACATCGATCTCGCTGACATCAGCGCGATCTTGAAATAAAGGCAGTATCCAGCAGTAAAGCCAAAGTCAAAGACAGTGGGTGCGCCAGTTGTATCGTCGGTGCTTAATCGCCTTGGGCGGCCAACCGAGACTTGCAAGATGTTGCGCGAAAAAGCATGTTCCGCAACTTCCTGACTTTGGCGGGGTTCCGTACCCGTATACCAAAAGAAAGGAGGAAGGCGCTTGAATAAGGAAAACAAACAAGAACTTGTTACCGAAATGCACGACAAGCTCCTGAGGGCCCAGGCGGTATTCCTTGCGGATTTCCGCGGGATGAACGTCGGCCAGGCGACCGAGCTCAGAAACGAGCTCAGGAAGGCTAACGCCGAGTACAAAGTCGTCAAGAACACCCTGCTCGATATCGCTTCCAAAGGGACCGACAAGGAAGGTCTGAGCCAGTACTACGCTGGTCCGACCGCCATTGCCCTTTGCTATGACGATCCCGTCGCAGCGGCCAAGGTGCTGTCGCGCTTCAACAAGGAAGCCGCAAACCCGTTCACTCTGAAGGCTGGCGTGCTTACCGGCAAGACCATCAACGTGGCCGAGATTCAGGCTCTCGCTGATCTGCCGAGCCGCGAAGTGCTTCTCGCCAAGATGCTGGGCAGCATGCAGGCACCGGCAAGCAACTTCGTACGCGTTCTGGCAGCTGTCCCGGGCGGTTTCGTCCGCGCGCTGGAACAGATCAGGGTTCAGAAGGCTGCCTAGTCGCAGTCTCCAACAATTTTCGCTTTAAACATCTAACAATATTCTCTGGAGGAGAAAGAAATGGCTATCACCAAAGAAGAAGTAATCAGCTTCATTGAGAACATGTCCGTCCTCGAACTTGCCGGCCTCGTGAAAGAGCTCGAAGAGAAGTTCGGCGTTTCCGCAGCCGCTCCGGTTGCAGTTGCTGCTGCTGGCCCGGCTGCTGGCCCGGCTGAAGCTGCTGAGGAGAAGACCGAGTTCGACGTCATCCTCAAAAGCGCTGGCGCTAACAAGATCGCCGTCATCAAGGTCGTCCGTGGCCTTACCTCCCTCGGCCTCAAAGAAGCTAAGGACCTAGTCGACGGCGCACCGCAGCCGGTCAAAACCGGGATCTCCAAGGATGAGGCTGCCGACGCACAGAAGCAGCTGGTCGAGGCTGGCGCAGAAGTGGAAGTCAAGTAGTCATTTCCGCACCGATCTTTACCAAAGCCAAGGTCGCTTTTTGCGGCCTTGGCTGTTCTATTTTAGTTTGAGGCCGCTTCACCCCGCAGCCCCGCCCGACCAAAACAGCAGGAAATTCAAGGGGGTGGAGGTCTTCCAAGGCGTTCACCACAAGGAGAAGATATGGCTTATTCAATCGCGAATAACCCCCTGTTGCGCAAGAACTTCGCCAAGATCCACAAGATCATCGACATACCGAACCTCATCGACATCCAGAAAAACTCCTACAAGAGATTCCTCCAGCTCGACACTCCCGTAGACGCACGCAAGAACTCAGGCCTCGAGGCCGTTTTCCGCAGCGTTTTCCCGATCAGGGACTTCAGCGACACCGCATCGCTTGAGTACGTTTCGTATTCGCTCGGCGCGCCGAAGTACGACGTGGAGGAGTGCCACCAGAGGGGCATGACCTTTGCCGCCCCCATGAAGGTGAAAGTAAGGCTGGTTGTCTGGGACGTCGCGAAGGATCCCGGTACCAGGTCGATCCGTGACATCAAGGAGCAGGAGGTTTATTTCGGCGAAATCCCGCTGATGACCGACAACGGGACCTTTATCATAAACGGCACCGAGCGCGTTATCGTAAGCCAGCTGCATCGCTCCCCCGGCGTGTTCTACGACCACGACAAGGGTAAGACGCATTCCAGCGGCAAGGTGCTCTACTCGGCCCGCGTGATTCCGTACCGCGGTTCGTGGCTTGACTTTGAATTTGACCATAAAGACATCCTTTATGTTCGCATAGACAGGCGTCGCAAGATGCCGGCCACCGTGCTCCTGAAGGCCCTTGGCTACTCCAATGACGCGCTCATCAACTACTTCTACAAGTCTGAAGAAGTGAAGGTCGGTGAGAACGGCGCCATGACGAAGCTCGTGGACGCGGAACTCCTCTCCAGCCAGAAGGCGACCGCGGACATCGTCGACCCGGCTACCGCCGAAGTGATCCTCAAGGCGAACCGCAAGTTCACCAAGGCTGCGCTCAGGAAGATGGCCGAGCACGGCATCAAGGAGATCCCGATCGCCGAGGAGGAAGTCGTCGGCAAGGTCGCTTCCCACGACATCTACGATCCCGCCACCGGCGAGATCCTGGTCGAGTGCAACGAGGAGATCACCCAGGCGAAGCTCGAGGAGATGGTACAGAAGGGGATTACCTCTTTCCAGGTGCTCTTCATCGACAACCTGCATGTCACCTCCAGCTTCCGCGACACCATCCTGATCGACAAGATCGGCTCCACCGACGAGGCGCTCATCGAGATCTACCGCCGCCTGCGTCCGGGCGATCCGCCGACCCTGAAGAGCGCGCTGGTTCTCTTCGAGAACCTGTTCTTCAACGCGGAGCGCTACGACCTCTCCGCCGTCGGCCGCCTGAAGCTCAACTACAAGCTCGGCGTGGACGTGCCGCTTGACTGCATGACGCTCACCCGCGAGGACATCCTCGAGGTTGTGCGTTACCTGATCGAGCTGAAAAACGGCAAGGGTAACATCGACGACATCGACCACCTCGGCAACCGCCGCGTGCGCGCCGTGGGTGAGCTCCTCGAGAACCAGTACAGGATCGGTCTCGTCAGGATGGAGCGCGCCATCAAGGAGCGCATGAGTCTCCAGGAAGTCGAGAACCTCATGCCGCACGACCTGATCAACTCCAAGCCGGTCTCGGCCGTCGTGAAAGAGTTCTTCGGTTCTTCGCAGCTCTCCCAGTTCATGGACCAGACGAACCCGCTCTCCGAGGTCACGCACAAGCGTCGTCTCTCGGCTCTCGGACCGGGGGGCTTGACCCGCGAGCGCGCGGGCTTCGAGGTCCGCGACGTACACCCGACTCACTACGGCCGCGTCTGCCCGATCGAGACCCCTGAGGGCCCGAACATCGGTCTGATCGCGTCCTTGTCCACCTACGCGCGCATCAACGAGCACGGCTTCGTCGAGACGCCGTACCGCGTGGTCAAGGAAGGCAAGGTGACCGACGAGGTCCGCTTCTTCTCCGCACTGGAGGAGGAAGGCCACGCCATCGCCCAGGCCAACGCCGAGATGGACGAGACCGGCCGCTTCATGGCCGATTACATCTCCGCCAGGAAGTCCGGCGAGTTCGTGCTGGTCGGTCGCGACGAGCTTGAGCTCATGGACGTTGCACCGATGCAGCTCGTGTCGGTCGCGGCCTCGCTGATCCCGTTCCTCGAGAACGACGACGCGAACCGCGCACTCATGGGTTCCAACATGCAGCGCCAGGCCGTACCGCTTCTGCGTGCCGATTCCCCGCTCGTCGGGACCGGCATGGAGCGCGTCGTGGCAAGGGACTCCGGGGTTTCCTCGGTAGCCCGCCACAACGGCATCGTCGAGAGCGTCGACGCTTCCCGCATCGTCGTGAAGATCGACGAGGACCAGTACGATGCAACCGGCACCGGTGTCGACATCTACAACCTGATCAAGTTCGCCCGTTCCAACCAGAACACCTGCATCAACCAGAGGCCGGTGGTGAAGATTGGCGACCACGTGAAGGCTGGCGACATCATCGCCGACGGTCCTTCGACCGACATGGGCGAGCTGGCTCTCGGCCAGAACGTGCTCATCGCGTTCATGCCGTGGGGCGGCTACAACTACGAGGACTCCATCCTCATCTCGGAGCGTCTCGTCAAGGACGACCGCTACACCTCGATCCACATCGAGGAGTTCGAGGCCGTGGCCCGCGACACGAAGCTCGGCAAGGAGGAGATCACCTCCGACATCCCGAACCTCGGCGAGGAGACCCTCAAGGACCTCGACGAGTCGGGCATCATCAGGATCGGCGCCGAGGTTCGTCCGGGCGACATCCTGGTCGGCAAGATCACCCCGAAAGGCGAGACCCAGCTCTCCCCTGAAGAGAAGCTCTTAAGGGCCATCTTCGGCGAGAAGGCGGGCGACGTGCGCGACACCTCGCTCAGGGTTCCGCCGGGGGTCGAGGGTACCGTCATCGGCGCCAAGATCTTCTCGAGAAAGGGTGCCGACAAGGACGCCCGTACCGAGATCATCGAGAAGGCCGAGGAACAGCGCCTGCGTAAGGACGAGCAGGACGAGATCCGCATCATCCGCGACTCCGCCCGCGGCAAGCTAAAGAAGCTTCTCATGGGCAAGACCGCGGCGGTCAAGATCGAGGGCGTCGACGGCAAGGTGCTCATCCCGAAAGGGGCGGCCATCACCGACGAGATGCTGAACTCCTTCACCATGGATCGCTGGGACGAGATCTCCATCGCCGACGACGACACCATCGACGAGAAAGTGGCGCAGACCCTTTCCACGCTCAACCAGCAGATCGACATCATCAAGTACGTCTTCGACGACAAAGTGCAGAAGCTGCGTCGCGGCGACGACCTGCCGCCGGGCGTCATCAAGATGGTCAAGGTCTACATCGCCATCAAGCGTAAGCTCCAGGTGGGTGACAAGATGGCGGGCCGCCACGGTAACAAGGGCGTCGTCTCCAGGATCCTTCCGGAAGAGGATATGCCGTACATGGAAGACGGCCGTCCGGTCGAGATCGTGCTGAACCCGCTGGGCGTTCCGTCCCGTATGAACGTGGGTCAGATCCTCGAGATGCACCTCGGCTGGGGCGCCAAGGGACTTGGCTGGAAGATCGAGGAATTCCTCGAGAAGAACACCCCGCACGACGAGATCAAGAGGTTCCTGAAGGGCGTGTACGACAACCCGGAAATGGACCGCTTCCTCGACACGCTCGAGGGTGAAGAACTCCTCAACGTGGCAAGGCGCTTGAAGCGCGGCATCCCGATGTCGTCGCCGGTCTTCGAAGGGGCGAGCGAGGAGTCGATCCAGTCGATGCTGACCCACGCCGGTTTCAGCACCACCGGTCAGGTCACCCTCTACGACGGAAAGAGCGGCGACAAGTTCATGCACCAGGTCACCGTCGGGATCATGTACTTCCTGAAGCTGCACCACCTGGTCGACGACAAGATCCACGCCAGGAGCATCGGTCCCTACTCGCTGGTCACCCAGCAGCCGCTGGGGGGCAAGGCGCAGTTCGGCGGTCAGCGACTCGGGGAGATGGAGGTCTGGGCGATGGAGGCCTACGGCGCCGCGTACGCGCTGCAGGAGTTCCTCACCGTCAAGTCCGACGACGTGGCAGGCCGCACCAGGATGTACGAGGCGATCGTCAAAGGGAAGCACACCCTTGAGCCGGGTCTGCCGGAGTCGTTCAACGTCCTCATCAAGGAACTTCAGTCCCTGGGTCTCGACGTGGAACTGCTGGAAAGCGACGAGGACTAGGTTGTTCTGTCTGACCGGTCCGGCTAGTCTGACTAGTCCGACCGGTCAGAGTCCGACAAGCTGCCTGAAACCGATAACGTAACTCCTACCGCTAAGGAGGAAAATACTTTGGAAGATATTTTCAATTTTTTCGATAAGCCGAAAGATCCGCTCCACTTCTCGTCGATCAAGATCTCGATCTCGTCGCCGGACAAGATCCGCGAGCGTTCCTTCGGGGAAGTGAAGAAGCCGGAGACCATCAACTACCGCACCTTCAAGCCGGAGCGCGACGGTCTTTTCTGCGCCAAGATCTTCGGACCGACCAAGGACTACGAGTGCAACTGCGGCAAGTACAAGCGCATGAAGCACCGTGGCATCGTCTGCGAGAAGTGCGGCGTCGAGGTCATCCCGTCCAAGGTGCGTCGTGAGCGCCTGGGCCACATCGACCTCGCCACCCCGGTGGCGCACATCTGGTTCCTCAAGTCTCTGCCGTCCAGGATCGGCAACCTGATGGACATCACCCTGAAGGACCTCGAGAAGGTACTCTACTTCGAGGCCTACGTGGTGACCGACCCGAAGGAAACCGGCCTGCCGTTTGGCACCGTGTTCTCCGAGGACCAGTACCAGAAGGCCCTTGAGGAATACAGCTACGGCTTCGAGGCCGGCATGGGCGCCGCTGCGATCCGCACCTGCCTCACTTCGATGGACCTCGACCAGCTCTCCGAGCAGCTCCGCATCGAGATGCAGGAGGCGACCAGCGAGGCTAAGCGCAAGAAGACCGCCAAGCGCCTTAAGGTCATCGACGCCTTCAAAAACTCGGGCAACAAGCCGGAGTGGATGATCCTCGAGTGCATCCCGGTACTGCCGCCGGAGCTCCGTCCGCTCGTTCCCCTGGACGGCGGCCGCTTCGCTACCTCCGACCTGAACGACCTGTACCGCCGCGTCATCAACCGCAACAACCGCTTGAAGCGCCTGATGGAACTGCAGGCCCCCGAGGTCATCATCAGGAACGAGAAGCGCATGCTGCAGGAGGCGGTCGACGCGCTGTTCGACAACGGTCGCCGCGGCCGCGCCATCGCAGGCCCCAACAAGCGTCCGCTGAAGTCCCTCTCCGACATGCTGAAGGGCAAGTCGGGCCGCTTCCGTCAGAACCTCTTGGGTAAGCGTGTCGACTACTCCGGCCGTTCCGTTATCGTCGTCGGCCCCGAGCTTCGCCTGCACCAGTGCGGTCTGCCGAAGAAGATGGCCCTCGAACTCTTCAAGCCGTTCATCTACAACAAGCTCGAGGAGCGTGGGTTCGTCACCACCATCAAGAGCGCCAAGAAGATGGTGGAGAAGGAGAAACCGGAGGTCTGGGACGTTCTCGAAGAGGTCATCAAGGAGCACCCGGTCCTCTTGAACCGCGCACCGACCCTGCACCGTCTCGGCATCCAGGCCTTCGAACCGGTCCTGATCGAGGGCAAGGCGATCCAGCTCCACCCGCTCGTCTGCACCGCCTTCAACGCCGACTTCGACGGTGACCAGATGGCGGTCCACCTCCCCCTCTCGGTTGAGAGCCAGGTGGAGGCGCGCGTCCTCATGATGTCGACCAACAACATCCTTTCCCCGGCGCATGGCAAGCCGATCATCGTGCCGAGCCAGGACATGGTTCTCGGGATCTATTACATGACACGCGAGAAGCACTTCGCGCCGGGCGACGGGAAGATATTCGCCTCCCCGGATGAGGTGTCCATCGCCTGGGACGCGACCGAGGTGCACCTGCAGGCCCGCATCAAGGTAAGGATGAAGAACCTCGTCAGCGACGAGAAACCGGCCATCATCGAGACGACGGTCGGGCGCGTGCTGCTGCGCGAGATCCTTCCCGACGCGGTTCCCTTCTCGGCCATCAACAAGGTCATGACGAAGAAGGAACTCTCCAACCTCGTCGACACCTGCTACCGTCTGGCCGGCAACAAGGAAACCGTCATCCTCGCCGACAAGCTGAAGTCCATCGGCTTCCGCTACGCGGCGAAGGCGGGTATCTCCATCTCGATCAACGACATGGTCATCCCGGAAGGGAAGCCGGCCATCATCAACCGCGCCACCGAAGAGGTGCAGGAGATCCAGAACCAGTACACCGAGGGTCTCATCACCGACGGCGAGCGTTACAACAAGGTCATCGACATCTGGGCAAAATCGACCGAGGACATCGCGAAAGAGATGCTGGACAACCTCTCCCGCGATACCATCATCGACCCGCAGGGGAACGAGGTGAAGGTGCCGTCCTTCAACGCGATCCACATGATGGCCGACTCCGGTGCAAGGGGTAGCGCCCAGCAGATCCGCCAGCTGGCGGGGATGAGGGGACTCATGGCCAAGCCGTCCGGCGAGATCATCGAGACCCCGATCACCGCGAACTTCCGCGAAGGCCTCACCGTGCTCCAGTACTTCATCTCGACCCACGGTGCACGTAAAGGTCTGGCCGATACCGCGCTCAAGACGGCGAACTCCGGTTACCTCACCCGCCGTCTGGTCGACGTCGCCCAGGACGCCATCATCACCGAGTCGGATTGCGGCACCATCGACGGCCTGACCGTCTCCTCCCTCACCGAGGGTGGTGAGGTCATCGAGCACATCGGCGACCGTATCCTCGGCCGCGTCGCCCTGGACGACATCCTCGACCCGGTCACCGGCGACGTGCTGGTGGCGGCGAACCAGGAAATCGACGAGACCCTGGTCACGAAGATCGAGGCCGCCGGTCTCGAGAAGGTCAAGATCCGCTCCGTGCTCACCTGCGAGAGCCGTCGCGGTATCTGCGCCAAGTGCTACGGCCGCGACCTGGCACGCGGTCACCTGGTGAACCGCGGCGAGGCGGTCGGCGTCATCGCAGCACAGTCCATCGGCGAGCCGGGTACCCAGCTGACCATGCGTACCTTCCATATCGGTGGTACCGCATCCCGTCGCGCCGAGCAGACCTCCATGGATGCGAGGAACGAGGGCTACGCGAAGTTCATCAACCTGCACTACGTAACCAACTCCGAAGGTCACCACATCGTCATGAACCGTAACGGTGAGCTGGCCATCGTGGACGAGACCGGGCGCGAGCGCGAGAAGTACGGCATCGTCTACGGCGCGAAGATCAAGGTGAGCCCCGAAGAGAAGGTCACCCAGGGGCAGTCGCTCGCCGAGTGGGACCCGTACACCATGCCGATCCTCACCGAGATCTCCGGCCGCATCAAGTTCGGGGATGTCATCGAGGGCGTCACCATGGAGGAGCAGGTCGACGAAGTCACCGGCCTCTCCAGGAAGGTCATCATCGAGACCCGCGACTCCGACAAGCGTCCGCGCATCACCATCAAGGACGAGTCCGGCAAGACCGCCAAGGTCGGCGAGAGCATGGCGCGTTACTACCTGCCGGTCGGCTCCAACATCAACGTCCTTGAGGACACCGTGGTGAACGCGGGTGACGTGATCGCCAAGATCCCGCGCGAGACGACCAAGACCAAGGACATCACCGGTGGTCTGCCGCGTGTTGCCGAGCTCTTCGAGGCGAGGAAGCCGAAAGACTTCGCGGTCATCACCGAGATCGACGGCGTGGTCGCCTTCGGCAAGGACGCCAAAGGCAAGCGCAAGGTCATCGTCACCCCCGAGGTCGGCGAGCCGAAGGAATACCTCATCCCCAAAGGGAAGCACATCAGCGTCCACGAAGGGGATCACGTCCGCGCCGGCGAGGCGCTCATGGACGGCTCCTCCAACCCGCACGACATCCTCCGCGTCCTCGGCCAGAAAGAACTGGCCAAGTACCTGGTCGACGAGGTGCAGGAGGTCTACCGTCTCCAGGGCGTCAAGATCAACGACAAGCACATCGAGACCATCGTACGTCAGATGCTGCGTCGCGTCAGGGTCAAGGATGTGGGCGATACCAACCTGCTGATCGATGACCAGATCGAGCGTTGGGTCTTTGAGGAAGAGAACGAGAAGGCTATGGATAAAGGCGGGCGTCCTGCTACGGCAGAGTCTCTGCTCCTTGGCATAACCAAGGCGTCGCTCTCGACTGAGTCATTTATTTCTGCTGCTTCCTTCCAGGAGACAACAAAAGTCTTGACACAGGCATCCATTGAAGGTAAAGTCGACAGTCTTCGTGGTCTGAAAGAAAACGTGATCATGGGCCGCTTAATCCCGGCGGGAACGGGGTTGGCTCTTTACCGCAACCTGCGCATGGTTGCTGAGGAGCCAGTAATCATTCCGGAGCCTGTTGAGCCGGAAGATGAAGAGATCTACGAAGAAGAAGCCTAGTCCAGTATCCGGCCAGTGAGAGCGGGTTCCCCGCTTCACTGGCCGGCGTCTCACTTCTATCAAATAAAACTTGACAAGCACGTACGTTGTTGCTATTTTCGTCGCTTCCGCGCGCGGGGTCTGTCTGTGCGCGGATTAAGAATCGCGTGAGAGGAATGTATGCCAACTATTAATCAGCTTATTCGTCATGGTCGGGAGTCAAAGGGTGAAAAATCCACTGCTCCGGCACTCAGGAGCTGCCCGCAGAAGAGGGGCGTTTGCACCAGGGTTTACACCACAACTCCGAAGAAACCGAACTCCGCGCTTCGTAAAGTAGCGAGGGTAAGGCTTACCAACGGCGTCGAGGTGACCTCCTATATTCCGGGTGTTGGTCACAACCTCCAGGAGCACTCCGTTGTCCTTATCAGGGGCGGCAGGGTCAAGGACCTTCCGGGTGTTCGTTACCACATCGTCCGCGGCACGCTCGACTCTGTCGGCGTCAAGGGTCGCATGAAGAGCCGTTCCAAGTACGGTGCGAAAAGGCCCAAGTAACCGAACGGTGCAAAAAAGACCCAAGTAACCGATTTTAAGTGAGAGGTTAAGACATGCCAAGAAGAAGAGAAGTAGCAAAGCGGGTGATCCTCCCGGACCCGAAATACGGTGACAGGGTGGTTGCCAAGCTGATCAATATAATCATGCTGGACGGCAAGAAGTCCACCGCCGAGAAAGCCCTCTACGGTGCCCTTGAAATCGCTGCCGGCAAGGCCGGCGACGAGCCGGTCAAGGTTCTCAAGAAGTGCCTCGACAACATCAAGCCGATGCTGGAAGTCAAGTCCCGCAGGGTCGGTGGTTCCACCTACCAGGTTCCGGTTGAAGTTCGTCCGGAGCGTCGCATGTCCCTGGCCATGCGTTGGCTGGTGAAGTACTCCAATGCCCGCAGCGAGAAGACCGTTACCGACAAGCTTGCCGGCGAGATCCTCGACGCTTACAACAACCGCGGTTCCGCGGTCAAGAAGCGTGAGGATACCCACAAGATGGCAGAGGCCAACCGCGCCTTCGCCCATTATCGCTGGTAGTTCGCGGCGACACCCCTTAAGGCTTAGAAAGCAACTCGGAGGAACTGTAAGTGGCACGTCAGGTTTCGTTGGAAATGACCCGTAACATCGGGATCATGGCTCACATAGATGCAGGGAAGACCACCACCACGGAGCGTATTCTCTACTACACCGGTGTTTCCCACAAGATCGGCGAGGTCCATGACGGCGCCGCTACTATGGACTGGATGGAGCAGGAGCAGGAGCGTGGCATCACCATCACCTCCGCAGCAACCACCTGCAACTGGAAGGACCATCGTATCAACATCATCGACACCCCGGGCCACGTCGACTTCACCATCGAGGTCGAGCGTTCCCTGCGTGTTCTCGACGGCGCTGTTGCCGTCTTCTGCTCGGTCGGTGGTGTTGAGCCGCAGTCCGAGACCGTATGGCGTCAGGCGGACAAGTACCGCGTACCGCGTATCGCGTTCATCAACAAGATGGACCGTATCGGTGCCGACTTCTTCCGCGGTATCGCCATGATCAAGGACCGCCTCAAGGCGAACCCGGTCGCCCTGCAGATCCCGATCGGGAGCGAGGAGAACTACAAAGGTCTCGTCGATCTCATCGAGATGAAAGGGATCGTTTTCAACGACGAGAGCATGGGTGCCGTGTACGAAGTAGTCGACATCCCGGCCGACCTCGTCGACCAGGCCAACGAGTACCGCGAGCTCCTGATCGAAGAAGTTTCCTCCCACGATGATGCCCTCATGGAGAAATACCTGGGCGGCGAGGAGATCTCCAACGCAGAGCTGAAGGCAGCCATCCGCCAGGCGACCCTCGACATCAAGATCTGCCCGGTCATCTGCGGTTCCGCATTCAAGAACAAGGGCGTGCAGCACCTGCTCGACGCCGTGCTCGACTACATGCCGGCCCCGACCGACATCCCGGCTATCCAGGGCGTCGACGCCAACACCGAGGCACCCATCGAGCGTCACGCATCCGACTCCGAGCCGTTCTCGGCTCTGGGCTTCAAGATCATGACCGACCCGTTCGTAGGCCAGCTCTGCTTCTTCCGCGTCTACTCGGGTGTGATCCAGTCCGGTTCCTACGTGTACAACGCCACCAAGGGCAAGCGCGAGAGGATCGGCCGCATCCTGAAGATGCACGCCAACAAGCGTGAAGAAATCAAGGAAGTCTACGCCGGCGACATCGCCGCTGCGGTAGGCCTTAAATACACCACCACCGGCGACACCCTGTGCGACGAGAACAACGCCGTCATCCTCGAGTCCATCGAGTTCCCCGAGCCGGTTATCTCCATCGCCATCGAGCCGAAGACCAAGGCCGACCAGGAGAAGCTGGGCCTGTCGCTTGGCAAGCTCGCTTCCGAGGACCCGTCCTTCCGCGTCAAGACCGACGAGGAAACCGGCCAGACCATCATCTCCGGCATGGGCGAGCTGCACCTCGAGATCATCGTGGACCGTCTCTTCCGCGAGTTCAAGGTCGATGCAAGCGTCGGCAAGCCGCAGGTCGCCTACCGCGAGACCATCACCAAGAAGGTCAAGGCGGAAGGGAAGTTCGTGCGCCAGTCCGGCGGTCGCGGTCAGTTCGGTCACGTCTGGCTCGAGATCGAGCCGCAGGAGGCCGGTAAAGGGTACGAGTTCGTTGACGCAATCAAGGGCGGCGTCGTTCCCCGCGAGTACATCCCGGCGGTCGACAAAGGCATCAAGGAAGCGCTGGACAACGGCGTCATGGCCGGCTTCCCGGTGGTCGACATCAAGGTCACCCTGGTCGACGGTTCCTACCACGAGGTTGACTCCTCGGAGATGGCCTTCAAGATCGCAGGTTCCATGGGCTTCAAAGAGGGTTGCGCCAAGGCGTCCCCGATCATCCTGGAGCCGATCATGTCCGTAGAGGTCGTGGTTCCGGAAGAGTACATGGGCGACGTCATCGGCGACCTGAACTCCCGCCGCGGCCGCATCATGGGCATGGAAGGGCGCGCAGGCGCACAGGTCGTCACCGCGATGGTGCCGCTGGCCCAGATGTTCGGTTACTCCACCGATCTGCGCTCCGCAACCCAGGGTCGTGCGACCTACTCCATGACCTTCGATCATTACGAGCCGGTACCGAAATCGGTTGCCGAGGAAATAGTAGCGAAGGCCAAAGGCTAAGATAATTCAATTTCCCTACTGAGGAGGATTCCGAAATGGCAAAAGCTAAATTTGAAAGAACCAAGCCGCATGTAAACATCGGTACCATCGGTCACGTCGACCACGGCAAGACCACCCTGACCGCAGCGATCACCAAGGTGCTCGCAGGCAAGGGCCAGGCTGAGTTCAAGGCGTTCGACCAGATCGACAACGCTCCGGAAGAGCGTGAGCGTGGTATCACCATCGCTACCGCACACGTCGAGTACGAGACCGACAAGCGTCACTACGCTCACGTCGACTGCCCGGGCCACGCCGACTACGTAAAGAACATGATCACCGGTGCAGCGCAGATGGACGGCGCGATCCTGGTTGTTTCCGCAGCTGACGGCCCGATGCCGCAGACCCGTGAGCACATCCTGCTCGCGCGTCAGGTCGGCGTCCCCTACATCGTCGTGTTCCTGAACAAGGCCGACATGGTGGACGACGAGGAACTCCTCGAGCTGGTTGAGCTGGAAGTTCGCGAACTCCTCTCCTCCTACGACTTCCCGGGCGACGATATCCCTATCATCAAGGGTTCCGCTCTTAAGGGCCTCGAGGGTGACCAGGGCGAACTCGGCGAGCAGGCCATCATGAAGCTGATGGACGCAGTCGACGCCTACATCCCGGAGCCGCAGCGCGCCATCGACAAGCCGTTCCTCATGCCGGTCGAGGACGTGTTCTCCATCTCGGGTCGTGGTACCGTTGCAACCGGTCGTGTCGAGCGCGGCATCGTGAAGGTTGGCGAAGAAGTCGAGGTCGTCGGCATCAAGGCAACCACCAAGACCACCGTCACCGGTGTTGAGATGTTCCGCAAACTGCTCGACGAAGGTCGCGCTGGCGACAACATCGGCGCACTGCTGCGCGGCGTGAAGCGTGAGGACATCGAGCGCGGCCAGGTTCTTGCCAAGCCGGGCTCCATCACCCCGCACACCAAGTTCAAGGCTGAGGCGTACATCCTCTCCAAGGAAGAGGGCGGCCGTCACACCCCGTTCTTCAACGGCTACCGTCCGCAGTTCTACTTCAGGACCACCGACGT
>NZ_SRSC01000005.1:0-291788 GCF_004791675.1 Geomonas terrae | reverse complement strand
TCGCAGTGTAAGTAACCGTCGCACCCGCCTCAGTAATGTTTGCCGGGCTCACGCCCAGGCTTACAGTCGTGGTGTCCTTGGTGTCATCTATCTGGACCGTCACCGGGGTCTTGTCCGGGGACAGGTTCTCGAAGTTGCCGCCACTTGCGTCGCTGATCGCGGTATGGACGCTGCTCGCATCGTTGTACACGTCGTCGCTGTTGGCGAAGGTGTAATCGACGGAACCGGTGGTGTGGCCATCTGCGATGGTGATCGTCTGGCCGTTGTCCAGATGCACGGTGACGTCACCGTGAGCGATATTCGTCAAAGTCGCAGTGTAGGTAACCGTCGCACCCGCCTCAGTAATGTTTGCCGGGCTCACGCCCAGGCTTACAGTCGTCGGAGTAGGAACGTCATGCACCTGCGTAACAACAGGAGTATGGTCGACAACTATATTCTCAGTGCCGCCAGCGGCTGAGGTTACCGATGTCGTAACAGTACCGGCATCGATGTACGGGTTATCCGGATGAACAGGGATATGCACACTGCCACTGGTAGCACCATTCGGAATAATAATGCTGCTTCCATTCGAGAGATTGACTGTGATATCGCCCTGTGCCGGGTGGGAAACGTTCGCTGTGTAGGTAATCTCCCCTCCTTCGTTGACATCCGCAGGGCCAGTGACCACGACCGTGTTTGTCGTCGGAACAGTGGGCGTGCTAACAGCATCGGTCCCCGCCGCCTCGATCGTCGCGGTCGTCCCGAAGGTGACCCCCGTGGTGGTCAAACCGCTCGTCGGAGTCACTTCCGCACCGGTCGGGGCGACGACGAAGAGCGGATGGGTACCGCCGGCACTGGCGGGACCACCGGCTGCCGGGGCTTCGAGCTCAATGGGCTGATCACCGGTCAGAAGGGCCTGCTGAATCTGCTCTACTTCTGACACCGCGTCGGATACCTCTTCGGGGGTCACCGTCGCATATACGTCATGGTCGATGGTCACATTGGTCATACGACCCAGATCCAGATGATTATCCTGCGCTCCGTCAAAAACGATCGACGCGCTACCGTCACTCTCGGTGACGATACGATCGTTCGCATAGATCGGGCTGTTCGGCATGAGTAGCCTTACCGCACCATCCGGGGATATCGCTTTCACTGTCCCGTACAGAATCACAACCTTACCAACCACCTGGTTCCCGGCGCCTGCCGTTGCTGCGTGAGTGTTCTGTGCCATGACCATTCTCCACTGTTAGATTTATTGGCTGAAGGGGGCTTCTCTAAATTCGGTTAGCGTAAACATATCTCTCAGGCAGGACTATGTCTATTGTACCTTGGTACTAGATTGACATAGTGATCAAGATTACATAGGGCTCATTTTTCTTCAGCCATCCTGTATATCTGCTGCCGTGACAACGGAAAATTCGTCTGCCAGAACGACTGTTTTTTCACAGACAAGAAAAGCCCTCCTTGACACTGAGGGCTTTTCTTATGATTGAGGGGCAAAGGCAAATCCCCCCTGCCCCCCCTTCGCAAAGGGGGGAACGCGAGTTCACTTACAGCGCTTCGTGGCGCAACATGAATTCAGAACGGCCTATCCAGCCGGTTTGGCTCCTTGACTAGTTTCGTGAAGTTCGAGTTCTTCTGGATCTCCTCCAGGTAGAAGAGCTTCAACAGGTTGTGCGTCGGATGATCGGGGTTTCTCTGCATCTCTTCGCGCATGCTCTGGAACGAGGCGACAAGCTGCGTGTCGGTCGGTACCTCGGCCGGGGCCGTCCCGGCGAAGAGCTTGTCGACCGCGTTTATGTAGGCCAAGCTCGCCGTCGCCGTCTCGGGACGCTGCGCGCTCACCCATTTCTTGATCGCCGGGGACTGCTTGATCCGGCTCGCCAGCGGCAGGAAGTAGTCGAGATACAGGTTGTAACGCCCGTCTTTCTTGAGCGCAGCCGAGGTCTGGCGCACCTCGCGCAGCGAGAGCGGGAAGAGCTCGGCCGAGAGCAGGCGGTGCGTGAACCACAGGTTGTAGGCGCCGTTGTCCGTGCTGAACTCGCTCACCCTGCGGTAGGCATAGGAGACCTTGTCGGAGGCCTCGAAGGCTCCGAAATATGCCGAATCCGGGATGACGTCGTTGAATCCCCTACCCTGCTGCGCGGTGAGGAAGTTCAGGTAGGAGTTGAGCGCCATCTGCATCGAGGTGGCGTAGCTCTGGATGTTCTGCGCGTCCTGCGTCGTGTTGAGCTTCACGAGGTAGTAGTCGCCGGTCCAAAGGGAGAGCTCCATGATGGCCCGCCAGAGACGGTGCGTGGACTTCAGGTACAGCTCCCGGCTCTGGTAGCCGGCCCGCTCCCACCCTCCCGCGGAGTACGGGGCGATGTCGTTGAAGATCGCCATCGACTTCAAAAGGGCGGTGCGCCCCTCCTGGTCGGGGAGGGTCGAGAAAAACTTGTAGGCGGCCGCGTTCTCGTTGTCGGCAAGGCGCGGAATGGCAAAACTGGTCATGTCCAGGTAGTCCACTGCCGCCATGACCACGCCGCTTGACCTCGGCCCCGCGGCCCACTTGAAGCAGAGGTCGTTGAAGGTCTTGGCACGCTCGTAGGTCTTCTGTACCGACTCGGTCATCCCCTCGGCGTCGAGCTTGGAACTTGCCACCTGCTGCAGGCGCTTGGACTCGATCGCCGCTACGGTGAAGTTCAGGCGATAGCGGTCCGAGTCCGGGGCGCCAAGCCCGTCCACGATGCGCTGCACCAGCGTCTTCGTGTACTTCCCTTCGCTGTCCTTCTCCCCGAGGTTCCTGTCGTTCATCATTACGAACAGGGGCCCGAGCGCATTCAGACCGTCCAGCTTGCGGGCGATGATGGCCCGGTTCACCACGAGGTTGATGAGGTTTCGATAGTAGAAGGGGGTGTTGGTCGGCACCGCGCCGCTCGTCGCCCCGGTGGCGATCTCGTTCTTCTCGATGTAGAGGACCGAGCCGTTCCAGATGCCGTAGACCTGCGCCACGAAATCATCGGCGTCGTCACGCTCCAGAGCCTGCAGCGCCTTCACCATACCGCTCCAGTAGGCGATCTCGGGCATCGAGGCCTTCCCCTTCAGGCTCTCGATGGTCTTCGCCGCGGCGGCGAGGCTCTCGGGGTTGTCGCTTTGCAGGTAATCGATGGTCTGGGCGATGGCGAGCCTCAGGTAGTCGCGGTCGCGAAATAGCTGCGGCTGCTCCCCGGGGCGCTCGGCTCCCTTTTGTCCGGGTGCGAGTTTCCCGCTCCAGGTGGCGATGTAGGAGGCAAGGGTCTCGCCGATCTCCTGGTCGCGTTTTTCACGCCAATCCTTGATCTCGTTCTTGTCCCAGTAGGTCAGCTCGTAGGCGACGTCGAGGTAGGGGCCCCACTCCCTGATCTGCGGGGCGGCGACCGGGGCCGCAACCTTGGCCGGGGCCGTCTTGTGTTCCTTCTTCGCCGACGCGGCGTGCCCCTTTTTCTTGGTGGCGCCCCAGGAGGGCGCTGCCGCCAGAAAAAGGCAGATGGCGCAGAAGATGATGAATGAAAGTATCCGTTTCGGGCTAGTTTTTCCTAAGGCAGTCGTACGCATATTCCAACTCCTCGCATCGCTGGGATGGCTCTCGCCCCCTGGAGGGGAAGATGATGAGGTTGAAGGACGATACCCGTTTGGTTCCCTTGAACTGGAACTCACCCTTGTCACTGGTGCAACTGTGGCGCGAGCCGACAACGCTCAGCACCGACTTGATCGCTTCCTCCTGTTGTAATGCGCTGTCGCAGATCTTAAGGCTCATAAGTGACACCCCGCGCGACAACGAGACATCGGAACCGGCAGCGGCACTTCCCGCCGGGCTCTTGCTGCGCTCCCGGGCGGCCGGGGACGTTTTTGCCTTCGGCTCCTCGATGGTCGCCTCGGGCGCACTTCGTACCGCGGCGACACGCGGCACCGGGGCGCTCGCGGCAGCCTCGACCGGCCGGGTCGGGCGCTGCGGCGAGAGGGCCGGTTCGCTGGCCGAGGGGAGCGCGGCCGTCGGGCCACCGCGCATGCGATAGATATAGGTGCTCTTCGTCGAAGGGCGCGCCCCCACCTCCGCGGTCGCCTCCTTCCTAAGCCTCGTCGTCGGGGTACCGGCGCTGCCTGCGGCCGGCTCGAATCCCTCAGCGGCCTGACGCTCGCGGGTCACCACCGGAGAAACAGAGACTTCGGACCCGCTCTGATATCCGTAGGACCGGGCGACGACCGGGTAAGGCGTCTCGGAGGGGTAGCTCGCCTCGTGCCGCTGCGCGGCTTTGCCGGGTGAGGTCTTCTCCGGGCGTCTTCCCTCTTCCGCCGGCGCGTTGTACTGCGGCGGCTTGGCATCCAGCGCGTACACGGTGCGCTGCCGCTGGACCTTTTCCGCGACCGGATGCATAGGTGGCGCCAGCTTTTTCGGTTGCACCGGTGGGGCCTTCAAATCCAGTTTGCTCACGTCCATGATGGTGCGTTTCGACACCGGTACGCCCGGCATCTGAAACCGGCTCACGCAAAGCGCGACCGTTGCGAGCACAAGGGCGACGAAGAGACGCAGCCAAGTCGGGACCGGGGGGCGCAGCTCATGGTCTGCGCAAACGAGGATCCGTTTAAGCCGCGTGCCGCCATAGCCGCAGGTGCTCTGGAGGCGCGCGCTCATCTTTTATCACCGGTGCGCGAGGTGCGCACCACTGCAAGCCCGTCGGAGCCCCAGTATTTGCTCACCACCGCCGCCGCGGACAACAGATCGCTGCTGTACGATTCGGGAAGCGGCACCACCACCGGGCGCGGATGTTCCCGGTTCGTCTCCTGGAGGTTTTTCAGCGCGGAGCAGAGCTCGTCGTAGGAAAGCGGTGCGGTCCTCGCCGCCTCCTTGCCGCGTTGGACGTGCACGAGGCAGTAAGGCCTCGCGCCGTGCCGGTCCACGAGAAGCTGATGGTAATCGGGGTTCGACTGCATCGCCACGAGTTCGGGGCTTCGCTCCACCACCGGGGCGGGGAGGTTCATCTCGGCTACCTGGCTGCTGGAGGTGTCCATCCTCGACATCTGGGTGAAGACCAGAAGGAGCAGAAAGGCAACATCCGTGAAGGAGATGAGCCACTGGTTTCTGGATGTTCCGACGGTGCGCATGGCGTCCCCCTAGATCTTCACCTGCAGGCCGCGGTTGATCGAGCGCTTCGCGACCACGTCGAGGCAGACGCAGATAGCCTGCAAAAGCACGTAGTACATGAGGGCGAAGTAGGTGGACCAGAGCTTCGCGCCGATGGCCCCGTTGTTGATGGCGCTACCCGGGTCGCCGGTATAGAGGAAGATGACGATCATCCCCGCCACGGTCCCCCAGAGCCCGATCGGGGGGAGCAGGTTCGCGCACATGTAAATGCGGTTCACGAAGAGGCCGTTGAAATTGTTCTGCGCCACCTCGCGCGTGGCATCGTAGAGGAACTCCTTCGGGGCCGGCTGTCCGGCCGCGCCGTCACTCTGGCTCGTCGCCCAGAGCATCTTCGCGACGCTCTCAGCTAAAGTGTCCTGCGGCGAGGCGTTCTTGTCCTTCACGCTGTCCAGGTGCTTGTGGTCCATGGACTTCGCGTGGATGAAGGCGCGCACGGCGAGGACCATGGCGATGACGAAGATGCAGGTGGTCAGGGTGAGCGAGACCCTGAGCGACCAGATGTTGAAGCTCATGGGGTTGATGGTGATGAGGCCCAGAATGTCCATGTCGTCGGCTCCTTGGCGTTATTTCTTGGCGATGCGCGCCAGGTCGCTGTCCAACTGGCGGATGGCCTCGTCCAGCGTGGTGGTTTTCCCCTGGATCTGAACCGACATCTTCTGGTAAGGGGCGTACAGCCTCTTCATCTCGCCGAGTACGGTTCCTGCGTCGTCCCGGTAGTTGAGCACGATGAGAAGACGCGTCTTGACGAGGGCGATCTCGGCTGAGAGCTGCGTCATCTCGATGTTCGAGCCGTCCACCGCCTGGGTCACCAGGTAGTCGACATGCCTTCTTAAGTAGTCGTCGAGGGGTGCCTGGAGCTGCGCCGCAGTCTTGGTCTCGCCGCTGGCGATGAAGTGCTCGGCGAAGTTCAAAAAGACCAAGAGATCCTTCTTCACAGTCTGGAGTCTCAGCTCGAGCCCCAAGTCGTTCGCCTGCTCCGAAGTCGGCTCCTGAGCGGGCGCGGCAACGCCCTGCGGCTCGGCGGCGAAAAGAGCCGAGGCGGTAAGAAGGGACACCACTGCCGTCACCACGACGGCCGTTTTCCATCGCAATGCAACGCTGTGATACATATCCGACTCCTCTTCACGAGTGAGCTAAAGCAAGCTCACGTATCGTGATCCACTGCCCGGAGCGGCATCGCGCCCCGCGCCGGTCAGGGTCCTATGTGATGGGTGCTTCTAGGCTTGATGTTGATCCTCAACCCCGTGTCGATCTTGAAGGTGCGGTACGGGATGATTTCCTCCCGGCCGGCGTCGAGGGTGATCTGCAGATAATCGGGGAATTCGCGGAAGCGGACGTTGGTGAGGTCGAATTTGTCGACCGCAGCGCCTTGGGCCCCCATGCCGTTCACCGCACCGATGAGTTCGATGACCAGGCTGTAGGGCTCCACCATGGTGATCACGCGGAAGTCGCTGACCTTGCCGTTGGTGAAGAGGCTCAATCCGTTCTTGTCGATGGTGACCCCGGTCAGGGCGATCTTTCCCTCGGGCGTCGGCGTTGATGGGGCGCCCCTGAGGACGAAGGGTTCCTCGTCGGGGGCGGGCGGCACCGGCTCCTGCTTCCTGAGCGCGGACGAGACCGGCTCGGCTTCAGGAACGGGAACGAGCAGCGGTACCTCCGGTGCGGCTACAGCGGGGAGCGTCGGCTCCGGTGCGGCGGGAGTATTTGCGGCGGGGGCTGCCACTTCCTTTGCCCTTTGTGCAGAGGGGAGTTCAGGCGGCAGTTTCGCCGCGGCAACCTGCCCGGGGGCCGGTTCTCCCTCCGGAAGCGGGGCAGGCTGCGGTGCAAGCTGCGCCGCGGGGATCGCCGCGGGTGCCGCGGCCCCCTGCGGGGCGGCCTCTACGGGACGGTCCACGTAGGAGGATTCGATTTCCTTCTTGCGCTGCGCGGAAGGCAGCGGAGGGGGGACGGCCCCCTCCGCTACTGCGGTTGTCGGCGCTGAGGGGAGCAAAACGGCTTCCGTCTCCCCCTTGCGCTGTGCTGCGGGCAGGGCCGCGCCGGGCGCGGCTACCTGCGGTACAAACAGTTTTTCCGGTTCACCCTGGCGCGAGCCCGGGGTAACGCCACCGTCAAGCGGTGCGCTACCCTTCGCTGTCGCCAGGGCTAAGGGCTTTTTTCCGAGCGAGCTCTCCTTTTGGGGTACGGCCGGTTCCGGAGTCACCGCCGAAGCGGCCTCCTTTTTCCGGCACACGAGGTTCGCCTCGATGCGCCTGTTCTTCGCACGTCCCACGGCGGTCTTGTTGTTCGCTATGGGGCGGCTCTTGCCGTAGCCCTTGGCGGTCAGCCGCTTCGGATCGATGTGGAAGTTCTTCACGATGTAATCGCGCACCGCCTGGGCGCGCCGCTCGGAGAGCCTCTGGTTGTGGTCGGCACTGGCGGTGCCGTCGGTATGGCCGGAGATCTCGCCGTACGCCTCGGGGAACTCGTTCAGGAAGTCGCCCACCGATTTGAGTTCCGCGTGGTACTGCGGCTTCACGTTCCACTTGTCGGTGTCGAAGTTGATCATGAGCACCGCGGGCTGGTTGCAGAACCTCTTCTCAGCCTTGGTCGGCTGGGCCACCATGACCGCGGCGTTGGCTGCACCGGTCCCCCCCTTGCCCGTGCAGGTCAGGGAGTAGACGGTGTCGGCCGCAGGAGTCACCGTCATCGAGCCGTTCACGGCGACGTCACCCAAATCCGGGCGCATCTCGCAGTTGTCGGCGCGCTTGCTCTTCCAGCTCAAAATGGAGCGCTCCCCCTTCTTGATCGAAGTGGGGGAGGCGGCAAGCGCCACCTCGGGAGCCGCGACCACGACCGGAGGAGGCGGAGTCGGCACGGTCAGGTTCAGGGTCGGCTGCGCCTGCGGCATGGTGCGGGGTACCGACTGCGGCGGGGCCGGCGGCTCGGGAAGCTTGGCAACGGCAGGAGCTCCGCCGAAGGGGATGTACAGGCCCGTGGTGTACTCGACCACGTAGTCCTCAAACTTGTTGTTGTAGAAGATGCCGCGTACATCGCCGCGCCAGGCGACATCCTCGGTCACGAAGTACTTGAAGCCCCCGCCAAGGTCGAAGGCGCCCTTGGTGCCGGGGGGGAGCTGCACGCCGGCATAACCTGCGGCGAGGTTCGGGACGAACTTCTCATTCGGGCGGAAGTTCCACAGGAGGTCCCCGCCGAAGCGGTTGAAGTCGTGCTCGCTGCCGTTGCGGCTGTTTCTGAGCTTCGCGTAGTCGTAGAGCGCCTCGAGCTCCAGGTTTTTCGTGAAGTTGTAGCCGGCACGCAACCCGAAGACCGGAGAGGTTTCCAGGTGTTCCTTTCCGGCAAAGGAAACACCGCCCACCATCGGGGAGATGGAGAAGGGTGAGGTCGTAGCTGCTGACACGGTCCCGGGGAGGGAGGCGGCGCATAGCAGTGCTGCAGTCATGATGGCCAATGAATTTTTCTTCAAGTCACGTCTCCGTTTCGGTTTCTGGATGAGCCCCGGAGGCGCACTGTCACTGGGATAGCGTGCCTGCCTCATAGGCTTGCCATAAGGTACTACTAAGCTACTATCAAATTCTGCCATGTCAAATGCTCCCATTTCTTAGAAATTTTTATACTTGACTACTGGCCTCTTTCCATATAATTAACCATACAAAATTACCATTTGCAAATTTATTATTCACATATAATATGTGTATCAACATGAGTGATCCATTTATCGTGCCCCGCTGTTAGGCATGTGCAATGGTGGTTGACTTTCATACCACGAACAGGAAGGTAGTTTATGGCACTGACCAGTAAGGTAATGACCGTAGTGGCGCTTGGCATGTTAACCTCTGCAGCGGGCACGGCCCACGCCGAGACGCTCCAGGAAGCCGTGAAGTACATGTTGCAATCCAACCCCGAAGTCCGGGCACAGTACTACAACAAGGTGGCGCGCGAGAGAGAGGTGCGCCAGGCCAAGGCGGGGTACCTTCCCACCATCGACGCATCCGCGTCGGCAGGGGTGTCGCGCCAGCATGAGCCTACCTTCAACACCGTCGCTCCCGCCACCGCCGTGGTGAGCGTGCGCCAGAACGTCTTCCGCTTCTTCGGCACTCAGCACGAGGTGGAACGCCAGGAGGCACGGGCCAGGTCCCGCGAGTACCTCCTCGGGGGGACCGCCGAGAACAACGCCCTGCTCGCCTCCAGGGTGTACCTGAACGTACTTAGAAACGAGAAACTCCTGGCGCTCGCCCAGGAGAACCTGACCAACCACCTGAGGATCCATGACCAGGTAAGGCTCAGAAGCGAGTCCGGCGTCGACCGCCGCGCCGACTTCGAGCAGGTGAAGGGTCGTCTGGCCCTCGCCCAGGCCAACGTCGCCGCAGCACAAGCGAACCTCGACGACAGCCTCGCCGATTACCAGGCCGTGGTAGGCTACCTCCCCGGCGAACTCGCCGACCCGCCCTCGGTAAATGCGGAGATCCCGAAGACCAAGGAGGAGGCCGAGGACCTTGCCGTACAGGGGAACCGCACCTTGAAGTCGGCAGGCGCCGACCTGCAGGAGAGAAAGGCACAACACGAAGCCGCCAAGAGCCTTCTTTACCCCACCCTCGATCTCGCCCTTGATTATCGCTGGCAAAAGGATTACAACGACTTGCCGGGACGCCGCGAGGAGTTCCTCGGGACCGCCACCATCTCCTTCAACATCTTCAACGGCGGCTGGAACAAGGCACGCCTGGGGCAGACCCGAAGCGAGGTGTACGAGGCAGAGGAGATCCTGAACAACACGAAGAGGCAGACGGTGCAGTCCATCCGCCTCTCCTGGGACGCCAACAACTCCGCGCGGGAGCGCCTGAAGTTCCTCGACGACTACGTCAAGGCGGCCGGCCAGACCGCCGAGGCATTCGCTGCACAGTGGTCCATCGGCAGAAGGACCATGTTCGACCTGCTCGACACCCAGGCCGAGCTCATCAACGCCAAGGCAAGCCTGGTGAACGCGCAATACGACCAGAGGTACGCCGAATACCGGATTCTGAACGGGATGTCGCGCCTGCTGCCGACCCTCGGCCTGCAGGCGCCAGACGCCGGCGGCAAGGTGACTACGGCAAGCAGCACGCCGTAGCCTCCCGCCAACAGACGTGACACAGAGTCCCGGATCGCCGCGAGTTACCGACGGTCCGGGCTTTTTTTTAACAAAAGGGGCTTTCCCTGGAGCGCCGTGGGCATCTACCTTAAACGACTACTATCGCTGTCCTTGGCCGCCTTTGTCGCGGCGCTTTGCGTTGCCGGCACCGTCTTCACCGCCGGCAACTTCAGCGTCGACCGGCAGCTTCTGCAGCAGGCGGAAAAGAAGTACGGCCGGGAGGCCTACCAGCGCCTGATCGCCTGGGAGGAGCTCATCGCACACGACAGGAGCCGCCACGACCGCGACAAGCTCGAGAAGGTGAACCGCTTCTTCAACGAGCGGATCCGCTTCGCTTCCGACCGCGAGGTGTGGGGTGTCGAGGACTACTGGGCGACCCCGGTGGAGTTCCTGGCGAAGGGGGCCGGCGACTGCGAGGACTTCGCCATCGCCAAGTACTTCACCCTGAAGGCGATGGGGGTCGACGACGACAAGCTGCGCATCACCTACGTCAAGGCGCTGCGCTACAACATCCATCACATGGTACTCACCTACTACAGCGACCCTGAGGCCGAGCCGCTCGTGCTCGACAACCTGGTCGACTCCATAGACCACGCCTCCAGACGCACCGACCTCATGCCGATTCTGAGCTTCAACGGCTCCGGGCTGTGGCTCGCCAAGCAAAGGGGCAAGGGAAAGCTCGCCGGCAAGTCGAACCGGCTGAGGCTCTGGCAGGATCTTTTGCAGAAGATGTCCGAGAACAAACTGTAACGGGCAAAGGAAAAACATATGACTCTGTATCGACAGCTCATCATCTTCACCGTCGTCCTTTTCCTGCTCCTCTTCACCGGGACCTGGTACGCGAAGCTCGCCAACACCCGCACCTTCCTGACCGACCAGTTGGAATCCCACGTGCAGGATACCGCGACCTCGCTCGCCCTCTCCGTCTCCCCACACGTGGCGCAAAAGGACCTCACCACGGTGGAGGGTATGATCAACGCCCTCTTCGACCGCGGCTACTACCAGAGGATCACCTACACCGACCCGCGCGGCGAGGTGCTTATAGACAGGACGCTCCCGGTCAAGGTCGAGGACGTGCCGCAGTGGTTCGTTAAACTCGTGCCGCTTAAGACCCCCGAGGCGGAGGCGGACGTGATGGCGGGTTGGAACCAGGGGGGGACCATCCTGGTGAAGAGCCACCCGGGCTACGCCTACGAGACGCTCTGGAACGAGGTGATCTCCATGACCGTCTGGTTCGCAGGCTGCGCCGTCTTCATGCTTGCCGCGGTCGGCATTGGTCTCAAGCTCCTTTTAAAGCCGCTTGCCGCCGTGGAGCGCCAGGCGGACGCCCTCGGGCGCGGCGAGTACGAGCTGCAGGATCCCCTCCCGCGCACCCGCGAATTCAAAAGCGTGGCCGAGGCGATGAACCGGATGACGGTGAAGGTGAAGGAGATGTTCGGGGAACAGGCGGCAAGGGCCGAGGGGCTGCAGGAGCGGGCCTACCACGACCCGCTGACCGGCATCGGAAACCGGCGCTACTTCGAGACCCAGGTGGGAGCCGATCTAGGCGAGGGGCAAGGGCGTGGCCTGCTCATCCTCGCCCGCGTGCACGCCCTGGAGGCGCTCAACACGGAGCGTGGACTGCAGGCGGGGGACGAGCTTTTGAAGCGGGTCGCCTTGCTGTTGCAGGAAGCGGTTTCCGGCTACGGCGACGCGGTGCTGAGCAGACTCACCGGCGGCGACTTCGGCATCTTCCTGCCGCACCACTCCTCTGCCGAAGCGGAAATCGTCGCCACCGAGATTGCGAGCGAGCTCGGGCGCCTCGCCCGGGAGAGGCTCTCGCTCTCCGACAACATCGCGAACCTTGGCGTTGCGGCCTACGAGGGGAGCGTCACCCTGTCGCGGCTTCTCTCAGAGGCGGACCTTGCACTCTCGGCCGCGCAAAGCAAAGGGGCGAACGGTTGGGAACTGCGCGCGGTGAGCGGGGAATCGGCGCTCCCCATGGGGCAGCAGCAGTGGAAGGAATCACTCGTCAAGGCGCTCGAGGAACGGCGCGTGACGCTCGACGCCCAGGCGGTGATCGCGAACACTAAGGAGCGCGGCGTGCGGCAGCTGGAACTCTTCGCCCGCATCGCCCAGGAGGACGGCACGGCACTCGACGCCGCCCTCTTCCTGCCGATCGCCGAGCGCCTGAAGCTTGTTTCCGCCATCGACCGTATGGTGATCGAGGAGGCGCTGCGCTTTGACTTCCGCAGCATCGGCGTGGAACGCATCGCCGTCAACATCTCCCCCACCTCGCTTGAGGACGAAGCGTTCCGGGGCTGGCTCCACGGCTACCTGAAGGGGCTTCCGGCCGGCGCACCGCACATAAATTTCGAGTTCTCGGAGTTCGCCGCGGTGCAGCATCTGGAAATGATCAGGGAGTTCGCCGCCGCGGTGCGGGCGTGCGGACACGGCATCGGTCTCGATCACTACGGCAGGAGCTTCTCAAAACTTGGCTACCTGAAGTCGCTGCGTCCCGAGTACGTGAAGATCGACCGCGCCTACACGGGCGAGCTCTTGAGCGGGGAGAACGACAGCGGCTTCTACGTCGCCTCGCTCTGCAGCGTGGCGCACAGCATCGACATCGCCGTGGTGGCGGAAGGGGTCGAATCCGAAGAGCAGGCGGCGGTGTTGAAGGAGCTGAACCTCGACGCGATGCAGGGTTACTTCTTCGGCAGGCCGCGGCCGCTCTCCTCCTTTACCGCCGCTTAGATGATGTCGTGCACCAGGAGGTCGCTGGCGGAGATCTTCTCGCGCAGGCTCTGGCGCGTCTTGATCCTCTGCTGCGCCTGCTCGGGAAGCTCGGTGAAGTTGATGACGTTCTTTCTGACCAGAAGGTCGACCAGGTCCTCGATGACGCGGACCGTGGCGGCGTCCGAGAAGGCAAGCGACTCGCCCCAGGCGCCGCTCTCGTTCAAGAAGGCGAGCACCTCCGTGTCCATCAGCGGCTTCTGCTCGGCGTCCTGGGTGATGGGGGTTTTGTGCAGGGCGACGATTTTGCCGTCCTCTCCTCTCTCTATGTAGAGCATGCGGTTTCCTCTCTGTGGTCTGCGGGCGAAGGCATTAGTCGAAAATCATTGACACCGGACAACAGGCCCAAGTATAACGCAAAACGATTACCAATGTGAAACCTATTATGCTACAATAATCCACCTTTTTGTTTTTGACGGCTTGTCTGCATAAAGAGGAAACGACGTGCAAGAGACAGATAGAACCGCACCTGAAACACAGTGGAACCTTGGCGAGGACATGGATCGTCACGACGATCCCCTTCTCGACGCGCTGATGCTGGTTGCCAAGCTGCACGGGCTTCCGGCCTCGCGCACCGGTATCGTTGCGGGCCTGCCGCTCGTGCAAAACCGCGTGACGGTGGAACTCTTCCCCCGCTGCGCCGAGCGCGCCGGCCTCTCCAGCCGCATCGTCAAACGGCCTCTGGCACGCATAAGCCAGCTGCAGCTCCCCGCCGTCCTGCTTTTGCACAACCGTCAGGCGGTGGCGGTGGTGGAGCGCGACCTCGAGGAGGACACCTTCAAGATCCTCCTTCCCGAGGCGGGGACGGGCGAAAAGAGCATCACCCGTGCCGAGCTCGAGAAGCTCTACGCCGGGTTCGCCATCTTCGTCCGTCCAAAGTACCGCCTAGGCAGGGAGGGGGGCGTCGCCCGCGAGGCCGAGGGGACGGGTCACTGGTTCTGGGGCACCCTCACCTCCTCCTGGCGCATCTACCGCGACGTCGTCGTCGCCTCCCTGCTCATCAACGTCTTCGGCCTCGTCAGCACCTTCTACGTCTTGAACGTCTACGACCGGGTCATCCCGAACAGCGCCTTTGAGACCCTCTGGGTGCTCTCCATCGGGGTCACCGTCGTCTACCTCTTCGGCATGCTGATGCAGGGGCTGCGCGGCTACTTCATCGACGAGGCGGGAAAAAAGGCAAACCTCCGGATTTCATCGGTTCTTTTGCAGCGCGTCCTCAACCTGCGCCTCGAGGTGAGGCCCCAGTCGGTTGGCTCCTTCTCCAACAACCTGCGGGAATTCGAGTCCATCCTCGACTTCATCACCTCCTTCTCCATCACTACCCTGATCGACGTCCCCTTCGTGATACTCGGGCTCGGGGTCATCTGGTACATCGGCGGCGAGGTCATTCTCGCCATCTTCATCGTCAGCATCGTCATCATGATGCTCTACTCCGCATGCATCCAGGCGCCCCTGCGCCGTGCGGTGGAAAACACCTTCGCCGCCTCCAGTCAGAAAAACGCCATCCTGGTCGAGGGGCTCGCCGGGCTCGAGACCGTGAAGATGCTCGGTGCGGAATCCCACGTGCAGCGCAGTTGGGAGGACGCGGTAGGCTACATCGCGACATGGAGCGCGCGCTCGCGCTTTCTCTCCTCCTCGGTGAACCAGGTCGCCTACCTGGTGCAGAACCTGGCCGTCGTCGGCCTCGTCGTCGCCGGTGTCTACGCCATCTCGGTCGGCAAGCTCACCCAAGGGGGGCTCGTGGCACTCGTGATCCTCTCCCGGCAGGTGGTGGCCCCGGTCGCCCAGGTCGCGAACCTCGCCACCCGCTTCCACCGCGCGAAAGAAGCGTACAAGACCCTCGACGACATCATGAAGCTCCCGGTGGAGCGCCCGGCAGGCAAGACCTTCCTGCACCGCACCCGCTTCCACGGTGGGATCGGGGTACGCGGGCTCTCCTTCGCCTATCCGGGCCAGTCGGTGAACGCGCTGAACAACATCACCCTGAACATCGAGGCGGGGGAAAAGGTGGGGATCATCGGCCCGATCGGTTCCGGAAAGACCACGCTCGGCAAGCTGCTCCTCGGTCTCTTCGAGCCGGGAAGCGGCATGGTCACCATGGACGACACCGATCTTAGGCAGATCGACCCCGCCGAGCTGCGCCACTACGTAGGGTACGTTCCGCAGGACATCTCGCTCTTCAAGGGGACGGTGCGCGAGAACCTGACCCTTGGCGCGGACGACGTCGACGACCACTCCATCATGCGTGCCGCCGAGCTTGCAGGGGTCGGCGAGTTCGTGAAGAAACACCCGCTCGGCTTCGACATGGAGGTGGCGGAGTTCGGCCGCGGGCTCTCCGGCGGGCAGCGCCAGTGCGTCGCCATCGCCCGGGCGCTCCTGCTCGACCCGCCGGTCCTGGTCCTCGACGAGCCGACGAGCAACATGGACAGCCGTTCCGAGCTGAGGCTCAAGAACAACCTGGCCGAGGGGGCGAAGGAAAAGACCATGATCCTGATCACGCACCGCGCCTCGCTGCTCGAGCTCGTGGACCGCATCATCGTCATCGACAACGGCACCGTGGTAGCCGACGGCCCGAAAGGGGCGGTCCTCGAAGCGCTGCAACGCGGGCATCTGAACATCTAGCGGAGAAATGTCGTGGAGATAAACAAGAACAAGGCGAACGGGGTGTTCCGCAGGATGCCCGATGAAGAAGTTGACTTCGTGACCGACATCAAGACCTCGATCCTGGTGCAGTCCCCGCGCGGCGGGAGCGCCATCCTCTGGTCGACCCTGCTACTCTTCGTCATCTTCCTCATCTGGGCCGGCGTTTCCGAGGTGGAGCAGACCACGCGGGGCGAAGGGAAGGTGATCCCGGCCAGCCAGGTGCAGGTGATCCAGAACCTGGAGGGGGGCATCCTCTCCGAGCTGCACGTGAAGGTGGGCGACCCGGTGAAGAAAGGGCAGCTCCTTCTAAAGATCGACGAGACCCGCTTCGTCTCCTCCCTGGAGCAGAGCCAGGCAAAATCCGGCGCCAACAAGGCCAAGGCCGCCCGTCTGCGCGCCGAGGCGGCGGGTAGCGTGAGTTTCACCCCACCCCCCGACGCCCCCCCCGCTATCGCTGCGAGCGAGCGCGCCCTGTTCGAATCGCGCCGCGCCGAACTGAAGAACTCCCTCGACGTGAAACAGTCGCAGATCGACCAGCGCCAGGGGGAATTAAGGGAGCTGAACACGAGGCTCAAGGAGCTCAGCCAGACCTACTCCCTTTATCAAAAGGAGATCAACATCACGCGGCCGCTTGTCGCGAAGGGTGCCGTCTCCGACATGGAACTCTTGCAGCTCGAGCGCAAGGCGAGCGAGATGAAGGGGGAGATTGAGACCATCAAGCAGTCGATCCCGCGCATTCAGTCGAAGATCAGCGAGAGCTACTCCGCAATGCGGGAACTGAAACTGAACTTCTCCAACAAGGCAAAGACCGAGTACAACGAGGTTGCGGCGCAGCTTGGCGAGGAAGCCGCCTCCTCGATGGCGTTGAAGGACCGGCTGGACCGCACCCTGGTGCGCTCTCCGGTGAACGGCACGGTGAACCGCATCCTCGTGAACACGATAGGGGGCGTCATCCAGCCCGGCATGAACATCGTCGAGATCGTCCCGAACGAGGGGACCCTCCTCATCGAGGCGAAGATCAAGCCGGCCGACATCGGGTTCCTGAAGCCGAACCAGAAGGCGATGGTGAAGTTCTCTGCCTACGACTACACCATCTACGGCGGGCTCGACGCGCGGCTTGAACAGATCGGGGCCGACAGCATCACCGACGAAAAGAAGGAGAGCTACTACCTGGTGACGCTCAGGACGGACCGCAACTACCTGGGAACCAAGGACAAGCCGCTCCCGATCATTCCGGGCATGGTCGCCACGGTCGACATCCTGGCCGGCAAGCGCACCATCCTCTCGTACATCCTCAAACCGATTCTGAAGGCGAAGTACAGCGCACTGCGCGAGAGGTAACGCATGATCATCCTGCTGGCAAGCGCAAGCGGCACCGTCCTCACCCGTTGGCAGGGACTGCTTGCCGAAGGAAACGAAATCGTACAGGTCCGCACCCTCGATGAGCTGAGGCGGACGGTCCCTTCGGCAAGGCCCGACCTGGTCATGCTGCACCGCGACCTGGTGGACCAGGCGGAGTGCGCCACCCTGCGCGCCGCGTCGCCGGCATCGAGACTTTTTCTCCTCTCCGACCGGCCTGAGCCGGACGAGGGTCTCGCCTTTTTGAAGGTGGGGATCGTGGGGTACGCCAACACGTACATCTCGGCGGAGCGCCTGAAGGAAGCGCTGAACGTGATCGACGGGGGCGGGGTGTGGCTCGGGCAACAGGTGATCCAGCAACTGATCCTGGAGGCGGCGCAAAACGCCGCGGCGGGAAGGGAAAGGCGGCTCGACGAGCTCCTGGCGCCGCTTAGCCCCATGGAGCGGAAGGTGGCCGAGCTGATCGCCGGGGGGAGGACCAACCTCGAGATCGCCGCCGAACTCGGCATCGTGGAGCGCACCGTGAAGGCGCACCTCACCTCGGTCTACGGCAAGCTCCCCGCCGGCAACCGGCTGAGCTTGGCACTCCTCATCAACCGGGGGTAGCGCTAGCGCTCCTTGAACCCGCCGGCGAAGTCCATGACGCAGATGGTGCGGTACACCGGGTGCGGCCCGCATGCGGCGCCCGCCGTGGCGAAGGCGCGGTTGAAGATGTTTTTGCGGTGTCCCCGGTTCCGGACCCCGTCGTCGATGATGAGCCCCATCACCACCATGCGCGCGGTGTCGGGGCCGTAGCTTATGTTCTCTCCGATGGTCGAGGTCCAAGAACCGTGGTCTTCGATCCTCCCCTTGATGCCTCCCGCATCCCCATGCCCCGTCTCACCCGAAGCGGTCTGCTCCCGGACCAGGTCGTCTGCGGCCTCGGCAAGTCCAGGCGACCAGGAAAGCGCCGGGACCGGGCGCTGGCGCGCGAGATAGCGCACCGCCTCGTCCAAGGCCTTCGTCCCCTCCGAGGTCATCACCATGTTGAAGGTCCCCGGCACCCGGTACGCCTTCCCCACGAAACGCTTCCGAAACTCCCTCAGGTAGTTCGCGTAGCGCTGCGGTGCGGTGCGGGCCAGGTTGGTCTCGGCGAGCACCTGACGCGCGAGATCGGCTTCTCCCGCCCCCTGTGCGCCTGAAGCGACGCCGCTCCCGACCGGGAGAACGGCGGTCGTGCAGAAAAGGAAGATGACAGCCTGCAGTATCCTTCTCATCGTCTTTTACCCTCCAAAAGCGCGAGCCTCTCCTCGAAAACCTTGAGGGCGTCGGCGAGGGTCGCCTCGATGTCGCCGCCGTACACGGTGAAGTAGAGGTAGTCCCCGGAGTAGTGGTGCCAGTTCAGGTCCTCGACGAGGAGCGGTTCCAGGTAGCGCTCCATCTTCTCGTACGGGTAGAACGGCTCGCCGTTGGGCCAGGTACGCCTGAGTTTCTCCGCCTGCACCCCGGTAAGCGGGATACGGTAGCGTACCGAAACGACCTCAGCCTTCATGATCTCCCCTCCCCTGCCGTCACATTAGCCGATTTCAGCCAGAGCAAAGGATAGGACAGACCGTCCCGAATGGCAACCGAACATTCTCCCGGCCCTGTCTACCACCATCCATTGCCTGCCTCCCCCCGTCCATCCCCTCTCCCGGCGGGAGAGGGTGGCCGAAGGCCGGGTGAGGGCGGCGCCCCGGCAACAGCTTCGGCGATTCCAGCGCCCTCACCCCACCCCTCTCCCGGGGGGAGAGGGAGGATGGTCAATTCAGCAGCCACCAACGAAAACGCCCCCCTTGGCAGACCAAGGGGGGCGTTCGGAAACGTTGCGGCAAAGACAGGACTAGATCGACTTTCTCCAGGTGAGCCTTCCCTCGAGCCAGCGCGAGAAGCTGGTGAAGGCGAAGCAGAGCACGAAGTAGACCCCCGCGATGAAGATGAAGATCTCGGTCGGGTAGGCCATGGTCCTGTTGTTGATCTGGGTGCCGACGTGGGTCAGCTCGGAGACCCCGACGATGAAGGCGAGCGAGGTGTCCTTGATGAGCGAGACGAACTGGTTCACGAAGGACGGGATCATGTTCCTCAACCCCTGCGGCAGGATGATGTAGAGCATCGCCTGCCAGGGCTTGAGGCCCGTGGATATGGCCGCCTCGGTCTGCCCCTTGGGAATCCCCTGGATGCCGGCGCGCACGATCTGCGACATGTAGGCAGAGGTGAAGATGGTGAGCCCCATGATGACCGTGGTGGCCTCGGGCACCGTCTTGCCCATCATGGCCGGCAGCAGGAAGTACATCCAGAAGATGACCATCAAAAGCGGGATGCCGCGCACCGCGTTGATGATGAGGTTCACCGGGTGGCGGATGATCGCGTGCCGCGACAGGCTCAAAAGCCCGAGGATGAGTCCCCCGAAGAAGGAGAGGACGCAGGAGACCACCGCAAGGTACATGGTGAGCCCCAGCCCCCCGAGCGGGCCGTTGGGGTAGCGCCCGATCATGAAGTAGGTCAAGTTGTCGATGATTACCTGAAAGTTAAGTGCTTCTTCCATTTATGTTCTCCATTTCCCGCAGGAAAAGCTGCCGTTCTTGATCCCGAAGCGAGCGCGTCCTAGGCGCGGTGCGGGTTGAGCACCTTCTTGTTGTAGAGGTCCATGAGCGCCGTGATTATCACGGAAAGCACCAGGTACACCACGGTGGCCGCGGTGAAGGCCTCGAACCCCTTGAAGGTGTAACTCTCGACTTGGCGCGCCTGGTAGGTAAGCTCCATGACGCCGATGCTCATGGCGAGCGAGGAGTTCTTGGCGAGGTTCAGGAACTGGTTCACCAGGGGAGGCACGGTGATGCGCACGGCCTGCGGCAGGATGATGTACTGCATGGAGCGCAGATAGGAGAAGCCGGCGCTTCGGGCCGCCTCCATCTGCTCCTTGGGAATGGAGAGGATGCCGGACCGGATGTCCTCGGCGATGAAGGCCGAGGTGTAGATGGTAAGCGCGATGGCGGCCGCCGCGAACTCGAAGTTCGTGCTGTTCAGCCAGTCGTTCACCACGGTCGGGAGCACCTTGTAGGAGCCGAAGTACCAGAAGAAGATCTGGACCAGAAGCGGCGTGTTCCGGAAGAACTCGAGGTACGCGGTGGCGATCCAGCGCACGGGACGGAAGTGGCTCATCCTCAGGACGGCGATCAGCAGTCCCAGGATGAAGGCGCAGACTATACCGACGACGGAGAGTTCCAGGGTAACTTTTAGCCCGGACACCAGCCATTCGAAATACTTGCCGGAAGTGACGATGGACCAGTCAAAATTGTACTTTAGCACGTAAAACCCCTTGAAGGCAGGTTGAGGTCGAGGTTGAGAGAACAACCGGATGGAAGGTACTGTCTCAACCTCTGCCTGAAATCCTTGTTGCTGTTACTGACAGGGAGGTCGGGGACGAGGTTGAGAGTAAGGCTATCAGCACAACACCTTTTCTCAACCTCGGCCCCACCTCAGCCTGGATCTTTGTTACTTGTCAGCCACGATCTTGAAGGTTCTCTTCAGAGCGAACGGGGTACCTTTGCCGAACCACTTCTCGAAGATACGCTTCGCTTCGCCGCTCTTCTCCATCTCGATGATGGTCTTGTTCACGAAGGCGATGAATTTGGCGTCTTCCTTCCTCATGCCGAGGCCGTACGGCTCGGTGGAGATCTGGACGTTCGGGATCTCGAACTTTGCCTTGTTCGGGGCCTTGGCAAGGATGCCGGCGAGGATCGCCTCGTCGGTGGTCACCGCGGCGACCTTACCCTGCTGCAGCGCGAGGAACGCCTGCGGGTAGTCGTCGAAGGAGAGCACGGTGGCGGTCGGGATGGCGGTCTTCACGTTCTGCTCGGAGGTGGAACCTTTGGCGGTGCCGATCTTCTTGCCCGCGAGGTCCTTCAGGCTCTTGACCTTCCCCTTCACGGTGATGAACTTCTGGCCGGTGGCGAAGTAGGTGTGGCTGAAGCCGATCTGCTTCGCGCGCTCCGGGTTCTTGGTCATGGTGGCGGCGATGATGTCGATGTTCCCTTCCATGAGCTGCGGCATGCGGGAAGCGGAGGTGACCGGCTTCAGCTCGACCTTCACGCCCAGCTTCTTGGCGATGGCCTTAACGAAGTCGACGTCGTAGCCTACGATCTCGCGGCTTTTCTCATCGACATAACCAAAAGGAGGGAGGGAATCCTTAACGCCCGCCACGAGAACGCCTTTCTTCTTTACCTCGGCGAGGGTGTCGGCCGGAGCCGCGGCGATCGCCTTTCCGAAAGTCCCCATGAGCGCAGCCAGACCAATAACAACAGCAGCCAATCTTTTCACAGTGAATCTCCTTTTGATGTTCGGTATTTAACAAGCGCCTCCGGCAGGTCCGAAGACAGGCAAGTTCTAGTGCATCGGCGACAGCAGCTGCTTCAAGAACTGCTTGGCGCGGTCGTGCTGCGGGTTGCGGAAGAATTCTTCCGGCTGGGCCTCCTCGAGGATCACGCCGTGGTCCATGAAGACGACGCGGTCGGAGACCTCGCGGGCGAAGCCCATCTCGTGGGTCACACAGACCATGGTCATCCCGCTGGAAGCCAGGTCCTGCATTACGGAGAGCACCTCGCCGATCATCTCGGGATCGAGGGCGGAGGTCGGCTCGTCGAAGAGCATGATGCGCGGCTTCATGGCGAGTGCGCGGGCGATGGCGACGCGCTGCTGCTGGCCGCCGGAGAGCTGGGTCGGGTAGGCGTCGCGTTTCACGGCGAGCCCCACGCGCTCGAGAAGCTCCATCGCCTGCTCCTGTGCCTCCTTCTTCGAGCTCTTGCGGATCTTGATCGGCGCCAGGGTGATGTTGTCGATCACCGAGAGGTGCGGGTAGAGGTTGAACTGCTGGAACACGAAGCCGACCTCGGCGCGCAGCTTGTTGATGTCGGTCTTCTTGCTCCTGAGGTCCATGCCGTCAACGATGAGGCTTCCCTCCTCGATGGGTTCGAGCTGGTTGATGGTACGGATCAGGGTGGACTTGCCCGACCCCGACGGACCGCAGACAACGACCACCTCCCCCTGCTTGACGTGGAGGTCAATGCCGTTTAGCACGTGAAGCTTTTTGAACCACTTGTGGACCCCTTCAAACTTGATCATCTGCTGCTCCTTTTCTATTTGTTGCCAATCGAGTCAGTCGAAGCTGCTGCACAGGATATGGGCAGTTCCGCCTTTTACCTTCGGCGCGAACCGCCGTTTCACCGCCGGCCTCGGCAGTATGCTAATGAAGCGACACCATATACAGCAAGGGGGGTGCCAACCCGGGCGTAAACGGCTAAGAACTCGGATTAATATCCGAATACAGGACTTTGAAACGCCGCATTAGAAACAAAGGGGTATAACCGTAAACAGAAAGACGTTTCCGTGAAATGCGAAAGGGGCGAAGAAAGGGAGGTTTAGCAGAGGTATAACAATCCTCATAGAGTTAACTAAAGTTATACCCCATGTGGAAGACTGGAAGAGGTGAGGTGCAGACGGTGCCGTGGCGGCGCGGGAGGGATTGCTGAAAAAGGAGGCAAAAACAGCAGTTGCATCCAGGTGCGGGAGAACGACACGAGGAAGGACGCTGCCTGGAAGTTAAGCAGCAGGGGCGGCGGCCAAAAGAAAGCAGAACGCCGCAAGCGTCCCCTCTCCCGGGGGGGGAGGGTCAGGGAGGGGGTGCCCGAAGGGCGGGTGAGGGCGTTGCCACGAAGCGAGGAGTTGCAGCTGCCGACGCCCTCACCCAGCCCTCTCCCGGGGGGAGAGGGGGACTAGTGACCTCATCTAGGAGAACACCCTAGCTCATCCGCATCACTCCTCCGCGTCCTTATCCTTACCGCTTCTTTGCAGCTTGAGCCGTTTGCTGAGGGCGGGCTGCGAGATGCCGAGCATGCGGGAGGCCATGCTCTGGTTGTTGTCGGCGCGTCGCATCGCCTCGATCACCAGTTGTTCAACGGCGGAGCTGAGCGTGGGGATCTCACACAGGGCGGCGAAGACGTTTTGTTCGCCGCTCACGACACCACCATCCGGCACCGTCGTCTCACCGTGCTCTCCCCCCTTCACCTCCATCGCCTGCCTGAAGCTGTTCATGGAAAGCATGCGCGAGGAGTGGACGCTCATCGCGTCAAAGACCATGGAGCGCAATTCGCGCAGGTTGCCCGGGAAACCGTAGTTAGCGAGGAGGGTCAGGAGCTCCTTCGGGTAGCTCGGCACCTTCTTGCCGAAAACCTCTGCACTCTCCTTCAGGAAGTGATCGAGCAAAAGCGGGATGTCGTCCTTTCGCTCCCGCAAAGGCGGTATGTGCACGTGGTGCGCCCGCAGCCGGAAATAGAGGTCCTTCCTGAAGCTTCCCGCATCCTTTTTCCTGGAGAGGTCGTGGTGCGTCGCCACCACGATACGGGCCCGCAACTGCTTGGGCTGATCGCTCCCCAGCGGGTAGTACTCCCCCTCCTGCAAAAGCCGCAAGAGCTTCACCTGGCAGGCAAGCGAGAGGTCGCCGATCTCGTCCAGGAAAAGGGTCCCCTCGGCGGCCTGCTCCACCATGCCGCTGCGGCTCTCGTCGGCGCCGGTGAAGGCCCCCTTCTTGTGTCCGAAAAGCGTGTCGGTGAAGACGTTGTCCTCGAGCCCCGCCACGTTCACCGGGACGAGAGGTCCGTCGCCGCGACTCAAGGTGTGCACGGCGCGCGCGATGAGCTCCTTTCCCACGCCGCTCTCGCCGGTGATCAGGATCGGCTGCGTGCTCTTCGCGACCGCCTCGATGTACTGGAAGATGGAACGCATCGCCTTGTTGTTCGTCACAAGCGGCGCGAACGCCTCCGGGCACTCGAGCCGGTCGTTCAAAAAGCGGCGCCGCATCTCCTTGTTTTCCAGCTGCAGCTCCTGCATCCGGATCGCGCGCCGCACCGAGTCGAGGATGCGGTCTTCCTCGTCGGTCTTCACAAGGTAGTCGAAGGCGCCAAGCCTCATGCAGGAGACCGCCGTCTCGATCTGGTTCAGACCGGAGAGGATTACCACGGTCACCTCGGGGTGTTCCTCGGCGATGCGCGCCAGGAGCTCCTGTCCCGAGAGGTACGGCATGGTGAGGTCAAGGAGCACGAGGCCGATGTGCCCCTTGTCCAGCACCCCCATCACCTCGCGGCTGTCGGTGAGCGTCATGATGTTGCTGATCGCCCCCGGCCCCTCCAGGGTCATGCGCAGGCTGCGCAGCCATGGCGCCTCATCGTCCACTAAAAGAACGCCGAAGGCCGGATAAAGTGCTTCGCTCATTGCAACTCCTCTTCGTATTCATTCTCAAAGCTCCCCCCTTTGCGAAGGGGGGAACGTTAAGCCCAATGCTGCGCTTCGTGGGCACTATGGTGAGCAGGAAAGCCCGATCCCAACTAAACCTCGACGGGTCCCCTAAGCGCCGGCAGCTCCATGGTGACCGTGGTGCCGAAGCCCGGTTGCGAGTCGAAGATCAGTGTCCCGCCGTGCTGCTTCACGATCCCCGCGGAGATGGAGAGGCCAAGCCCGCACCCACCTTCCTCGCGCTTGGTGGTGAAGAAGGGATCAGTAAGCCGCGCCAGGTGCTCCGGCTCCACCCCCCTACCCTCGTCCCGCACGCTCAAGAGCACGAGGTCGCGGAAACGGTCGTGCCTCGTGGCAACGTGGACGCTCTTGCCGCTCCCTTCGAGCGACTGGCTCGCGTTCAGAAGCAGATTCACGATCACCTGCTCGATACGCTGGCTGTTCCCCTTCACCGGCGGCAGCACGTCGGAGAGGTTGACGGCGATGTCGTGCGCGCTCTTCACCACGGTGTTCTCCACCAGCCGCAGCGCCGCCTGGGCGCACTGGTTCAGATCCACGAGCTCGGTGAGATCGGCACTGTCGCGGCGCGCAAAATCCTTCAGCTCGGTGACGATGCGCTTGATCCTCTTCGCCGCGTCCTGGGTCTCCGAGAGCATGTGCGGCAGCTCTTCGCGCAACCGGTCGTAGCTGTGCCGCCCGAGCTTGAAGTCGCCGTGCTGCTCGCGGTACTCGTCGAGGATCGGCTGAGAGCCGCGGAACACCTCCTCGAAGCGGGGGAGGTTCAATAGGATCAGGCCGTTGGGGTTGTTGATCTCATGGGCGACCCCGGCAACCAGTACCCCGAGCGAGGCCATCTTGTCCGCCTGCACCAGTTGGTCCTGGTGCATCCTCAGCTTCTCCAGGGCCTCCTGCTTCTCGGCCACCTCGCGTGCGAGCTCCTCGGTGCGCTGCGCCACCTTTTTCTGCAGGGTCCGGGACCAGACCACTGTCCCCAAAAGGATGATGAGAAGCGGCGCCGCGACCAGGGTCACGTAGCGCACCACGCGCGCCCACGACACCGGCTGCGACTCCATCACCCCGAGCCACTTGTTGTGGATCTCCTGGAACTGCCCGGAGCGCTTCAGGATGGCGAGCCCCTCGTTGAATCGGGCGAGCACCTCGGCGTTCCCCTTCTTCACCGCGTAGCCGTAGGCCTGGGTCATGATCGGCTCGGCCACCGGGATGATCCTTTTCAGCCCCAGCTCCTTCTCGAGGTACATGCCGGTCAGCCGCGAGACGAGCGCGCAGTCTCCCCGTCCCTGGTTCAGGAGTTTCAGCGCATCGGCAAGGGTGTCGGTCAGGATGAGCCTCGAGGTGGGGGCGTAGCTCGTCATGAAATCATGCATGATGCTGTTCTTCATCACGATGACCTCTTTGCCGCGCACGTCCTCGATGGACCTGATCTTCCGGCTGTCGCGCCTTATCCAGATGGACTGGAACAGGAGCGCGTGAGGCGTGGAGAAGTCCACCTCGCTGGTGCGCTCCTGAGAGAAGGCCATCCCCTGCAGGATGTCGACGTCACCGCGGTCCAGGGCGCGGCGCATGCCGTCCCAGGGCCCCAGGGTGATCTCCACCTTGAACCCCATCACCTCGGCGATGGCCCGGGTCAGCTCCACGTTGAAGCCGGTCGGCTTCCCCTCGTGATCGACGAACTCGTAAGGGGGATAGTTGTAATCGCCGCCGACTACGACCACTCCCTTGCCTAACCCACCGCGTCCGGTGGCGTCGGCGTGCACCCCGGGTACGAAACCCAGCAGCAGGAAGAGCAGCAAAGCCCACATGGCCGCGAGTGCACCGGGGCGCTTCGCGCCGCCTGCGGTGGGCTTTTCCTTATGGAAGGTAAAAAAGGGCAAGGAGAGGGTACCTTTACTGGGGATTACCGGAGCGGACAATGGGAAATTAATGACATAGACCGGGCGGCGCTGTCAATCGACTTCGCCTGAAACAGATGCACCCAAAGTCCTCGGAGGAGGCCAGGATAATTACGGGCGGTCACTTGCTTTTTACGGAGTGTCGGTATTATTTTTATCATGTGGTTCGTTGAACTTCCTACTTACAGGTGACCATATGCGGCTCTCACTATACCTCGAACACGGCGAACAGTTTTCACGGGCAGCACTCAAACTGCCGGTACAGACACCCATCGACATCGACTCAACACTGCTCAACTGCTACATCGAAGTGCTGCCGGTGGCGGCCTCCCATTACGTGGGACCGGACCAGCTCCCCGGCATCGAATTCCCCCACCCTGACATCCGCGTGGTGTTCCAGCTTAAAGAGCACCCGCAGGTGGTGGCGATCTACTCGATCGACGTCTTCGTGACCGACGCCATGCTGAGCCTGGTAAGCCACGCTCAGGGGCACACCCACGTGGACATCAACCGCAGGGCGGCGCACATCGAGCGACTCGTCGCTAACAAACAAAACGGGCTCCTGGAACTGGTCGGCTGCAGCAACACGGCCCTCATCGACCGGCTCACCCAGGCCTTCGTCCAGCTGCGCACGTCCTACCTGAACGCGCTCAGCGAGGAGGGTTGCCTCCCGGTGCCGAAGCACTTCTAGCTTCCCGTCTCACCGAACAGCCCGAGGCACGGCCGGCAAAGGCCGTCCTCGGGCTGCCACCCCGGAAACCTCTCCTGCACGCGCCCCACGACGCCCGTATTTCCCAGCGTCCCTTCCTTCAAGATGAGTTCGTCCGTCTCCATGCCGCACACCGGACAGGTCTCGCCGTGCTGCATTTCCCCCGTCTCCCGCAACCCGCCGGTCAAGTTCGCACGCTGCCGCTGCAGACAGGGAAGCCCTAAAAGCGCGTCGCCGAGCCTCACGTCCCCGGATTGCCGCCTGCTACCGCCCGCCATGGCCCCTCTCCTTCCGTCTCAACGCTTTTGCTCCTCCTTTGCCACGGTGACCAACAGGCCCTTTACCCCGACCACGCGCACCTTTTCACCCCGCAGCACCGGCTCGGGGCAGGTCGCGTTCCAGTATTCCCCATGCACCACGACTTTTCCGTCCGGATCGAGATCGGTCTCGGCCACTGCCGCGGCGCCAATCATCCCCTCGACACCGGTAATGGGAGGCTCCCGGTGCGCCTGGATCACCTTGACGATCACCACGGTGAAAAAAAGCGCGGTGATGCCGACGGTAAGCGCGATCACCTCCCAGGAGAGCCGCAGGTAGGGCTCAGGAGACGGGAAGAGTATCAGAGATCCCATGACCAAGGCAACCACCCCGCCGACCGCCAGCATGCCGTGGGAGACCACCTTGATCTCGGCTATGAAGAGGACGATGCCGAGCAGGATCAGCGCGACTCCGGCGTAGTTCACCGGGAGGGTCTGCAGCGCGAAAAAGGAGAGCAGGAGCGAAATCCCCCCGATCACACCGGGGAGGATGACGCCAGGGTTTGAGAGTTCGAAGAAAAGCCCCAGCATCCCCAGGAGCATCAGCATGTAGGCTACGTCGGGGTTACTGATGGCGTCGAGGATGCGGTCCCGCGTCCCCATCTCGTGGCGCACCACGCGGGCGCCGGATAGATGCAGTACGGTCTGCTTCCCGCCGCGCAAAAGGGTGCGCCCCTCCAACTGGGTTAAGAGCTCTTCCCTGCTTGGCGCGACCAGATCGATCACCTTTTCTCTCACCGCCGCCTCGGCGGTGAGCGATATGCTCTCCCGCACCATCTTCCCGGCGAGCTGGACGTTTCTCCCCCGCTTCCCGGCGATCCCCTCCACGTAGGCCTCGGCATCGTTCACGATCTTCGCTTCCATCACCGGATCGGGTTTGCCCGAAAGTGACACCGGGTGTGCCGCGCCGATGTTGGTGCCGGGCGCCATGGCGAGGACGTCCGCGGCAAGGCCGATGACCGCCCCGGCGGAGGCAGCGCGCGCCCCGGACGGGGTGACGTAGACCACCACGGGGACCGGCGCGGCGAAGATCGCCTGCACCGCCTCGCGCATGGCGAGGTCGAGCCCTCCCGGGGTGTCCAGCTCCACGAGGATGAGCCGCTCCCCCCGCCCCCCGGCGCGGGACAGGTTGTCCTTCAAGAAGGCCGCGGTCACCGGGTTGATCGGCCCGCGCAACGAGATGAGCCCGACCTGCGGCTCCTGCGCCGTCACACAAAGGGGCAGGACCAGTATCAGCAGCACCAGCAAAAGCCGTTTCATCGACGCACCTCCCGTAGAAGTCTGGACACGGTACCGCAACAACAGGCTGAAACCTCTTAACGCAAAGACGCGAAGCCGCAAGACGCAAAGGTTAAAGGGGCTCAAAGCGAAGAGCCATGAAACCGACCCGGCTTGCCAGGCAACTTAGGGTCTTCTCTTTGCGCCTTCGCGCCTTGGCGCCTTTGCGTTAACGCTTCTGCCTTCCTTTTTCATTGGGACACCCGCGCTATTCTTCCATTAAAAGCCGGCGTTGGCAAGTATCGCCACGCCGGTTACCCTTGCCGAACGATGACTTACCGTGTTTTTCCAAACCCGTAAAATAATAGTTTGACATTTAATCGTTTCAGTTGTAGCTTTAAACCATCGACAAGATGTTGAGAGCAAACGGAGAGAGATCATGAAAAAGGACGGCACTTCCAAACTCGCGCTGAACACCTACACGAAGCTCATGCGTGGCGCCGAATCCGTGACCGGAAGGGTGGGACGCAAGATGTCCGAGGCGGGTCTCACCATAAGCCAGTTCGGCGTGCTCGAGGCCCTCCTGCACAAGGGTCCCCTGTGCCAGCGCGACGTCGCGTCGAAGATACTGAAAAGCACCGGCAACATCACCCTCGTCATCGACAACCTGGAAAAACAGGGGCTCGTCCTGCGTGAGCGCTCCCTGGAAGACCGCCGCTTCTGCACCGTCATCCTCACCGACAAGGGACGCACGCTGATCGAGGCCACCTTCGCCGAGGTCGAGGCGGCCATCGTCGCCGAGATGGGAGTGCTGACCGATGAAGAACAACAAACCCTGGGCAGGATCTGCAAGAAACTCGGATTACGGGAGGGATGACGGGAAGAACGAAAACGGCTTTTTTTTAGGATAATAGTTCAATATCAAAAGACAACAACTCAAACAAAAAGAGAACTCGCAAAGAGAAAAGGAGAAACGTCATGAAAAGAACCATCGCAACCATCGCCGCAGTAGCAGCTTTTGCCCTTCCTGCCCTTGCCTCCGCATCGACCTGGAACATCGACCCGGACCACTCCAACGTCGGCTTCAAGGTGCGTCACCTGATGGTGTCCAACGTGAAGGGGAGCTTCGAAAAGCACAAAGGTACCGTCGAGATCAACGACAAGGACATCACCAAGTCGAAGGTCGCCGTCACCATAGAGACCGCCTCGGTGAACACCAACGTAGCCAAGCGTGACGAGCACTTAAGGAGCGCCGACTTCTTCGACGCCGCCAAGTACCCGACCATGACCTTCGTCTCGAAGAGTGTCGCGAAGGCCGGCAAAGGAAAGCTTAAAGTGACCGGCGACCTGACGCTGCACGGGGTGACCAAGCAGGTGGTGCTGAACGTCGAAGGGCCGGCGAAGGAGAGCAAGGACCCGTGGGGCAGCATGAGAAGCGGCGTCGTAGCAAGCACCAAGATCAACCGCAAGGACTTCGGCCTGGTCTACAACGCGGCCCTCGAGACCGGCGGCGTGGCAGTAGGCGAAGAGGTCGACATCAACCTCGAGATCGAGATGATAAAAGCAAAGTAACTAAACATGTCACAAAAAGGCTGCGCCGGGTCCGCTCGCGGAAAGGCGCAGCCTTTTCCCACTCCCATTGTCTGAAGAAACGACCTGAACAAGTTTTTTACTATACGCCCCACGATCTTACTGTCATCGCCCTCCTTGTACCCACATCCTTTCCTCAGTTAAATCGTAATTGACTGTGAACAAACCTCATATATACTGCTCCAGAAAATCAGACTTTCAACCATACTCACTTAATTGACTATTCCTAGTACAAACAAGGATGCAGTTATCCATCAATCGGACCGGGAGGCGATACGGCGATGTCATCAAGTGGTGCTGGATGTGATTGCGAGGGATTGTATCGGCAACTGCTGGACGCGATGATCAACGCGAACCGTGCCCGCGCTGCCGAGGTCGTCGAGAGCGCGCTCGCAGGCGGCATCCCCCCTGCCGAGGTCATCACGCACATCCTGGACCCTGCCATCGTGGAACTCGGAACGCGGTGGGAGGGCGAATCCATTTCGCTTGCCCAGAACTTCATCGCCTCGAAGATCGCCGAGGACGCCCTTTTGCGCTGCCTCCCCGACCGGGAGGATCCCGATTGCCGCAAGGGGGTGGCCGTGATCGGCAACATCGAGGACGACTTCCACAGCCTGGGACGACGGACGGTGGGGCTCTTCCTCGGCGCGGCGGGATGGCAGGTCGTGGATCTGGGCAACGACGTCCCCGCCGAGCAGTTCCTGGAAAAGGCGCTCGAAGTCGGGGCCCGCGTTATCGGCGTCTCGGCGATGATGCAGACCACCGCCATCAACATCAAAAAATTGCGCGAGCTGATCGATCGAGAGGGGGAAAGGGACCGCATCAAGCTCGCCGTCGGCGGCGCGGTCTTCAACTGGCGCCCCGAGCTGGTGACCGAGGTGGGGGGCGACGGCACCACGAGAAACGCGATCGGTGCGGACCAGCTCTTCACTGCCCTTCAAGAGCAGGCCCTGGCGCGGGAGCTTTCATCATGAACTCCTACCGTCGCGTCATGAACACCCTCGGCGGACTCCCGGTGGACCGGCCGCCTGTCTTCGCGGTGCTGGGTGCCTACGGAGCCGCACTCACCGGCTGCGACCTGCGCACCCTGTACAGCGACCCCGCCGCCTACCTTGCCGGCCAAAAGGCCGTGCAGGAGAGCTACGGCTTCGACCTCGTGCTTGCCCCCTTCGACTTCAGCGCCATCTCCGAGGCCTTCGGCGGAGAAACCGTATGGGGACGACTGCAGACCCCGAACGTCAGGCGTCCCCCCGCCGGCAGCGTCGCCGAGGCGCTCGCCATGCCGCTGCCGTCCCTCGCCTCGACCGGGCGTCTGCCCGTAGCACTTGAGGCGACCAGGGGGCTTGCCCGGTGCTACAAGGAGGAGGTACCGGTGATCGCGGTACTTCCCGGCCCCGGAGTTTTCCCCGCGCTCTTGATCGGGCTTGAGAGCTGGCTGGAGACGGTCCTTTTCGAGCCGGACCAGGCGGCACGACTCCTCGCACACAGCGCTCACTTTCTCATCGCCTTCGCCGACGCCCTTCTCGAGGCGGGTGCCGACTGCCTCGTCTTCACCGAAGGGATGGCCTCTGCCGAGATCGCGCCGCGCGAAATCTTCGCCGAAGCGATCCTGCCCCACCTGACCGACGTGCTCCGCGCGATAAACGGCCCCAAGGTGATCAGCAGTACCGGGGGACGCATGAACCACGTGCTCGATCTCCTCCCGGGGCTTCCCGGGGTTGTCGGTGCCATCGTCGGCTCCAGGGACGACATCGCCGAGTCGCGCCGGCTCACCCCACCGGGATTCAACCTGATCGGCAACCTCGACAACCTGGCCTTCGCCTCCGCCGGCTCCGCAGAGATCGGCCGCCTCGCCCTCGACTGCCTGTCCGTCGCAGCTCCGGCCGGCCACTTCGTGCTGTCCAACTCCGGCGGGGACCTCCCGCAGGACACTCCAGCGGCGAACCTGAAGGCGTTCAGGGAGAGCGTTTCACGCTACCCGGTCGGCCACGGAGAGGTGGCATGAGAAGGGAAACCGTCTGGCTTGCCTGCGGCGTCCTGCGCGAGGAGCTTACCCGGCTGCGCCATGACGGTGGGATCGGCGGGAAACTGACCTTCCTCGACTCCCTCCTGCACATGAACCCTCCACTTCTCGAATCGACGCTCAGCGAGGAGCTGCGGCGCCGCCGCGAAGAGGGAGACCGCATCGTGCTCGTTTACGGCGACTGCTGCGCGGGGATGCTCGATCTCGCCCGCGAGTCCGGGGCGGGGCGGGTGAACGCGATCAACTGCGCCCAGTTGCTGCTCGGCAGGAAGCGTTATCGCGAGCTGATGCGCGAGGAGGCCTTCCTGGTGCTGCCGGAATGGGCGGAGCGCTGGGAGGAGGTTATGGCGGACGCCCTGGGACCCGACCCCGCCACGGCGCGCGAGCTGCTGGGGGAGCACCGTTCCGTGCTGGTCTATCTCGACACCGGAATCGTACCGGTTCCCGAACGGCAGATGGAGGCTTTCTCCGCCTACAGCGGTCTTCCCTGGCGTGTGGAGAGGGTGCGGCTCGAAACGGCTCTGGCCGGGCTTTTGGAGGCTGAAGCACGCGAAGGGGATGAGACGTGACGGATCAAAAGAGCGGTGAATTATCCCCAGCGGCGCAGCTCATGGCGGTCGAGGTCATCTCGGAACTGCTCGTTTCATCGTCTCCGCACGAGCTTGGCGCGGTGCTGACAGAGCACCTGCGCGAACTGACCGGGGCGCGGACCGTGATCGTGCTGCTGCACGACGAGACACGCTCACCGGGGCACGAGCTCTTGAACGTGAGCCCGCAGCGCCGAAGCGCCATGTTCACCCCGGAAGAGCTCGAGCTTTTCTGCTACAAGAGGTTTCCCGAGCTGCTGCCACTCACACCGGACCAGCTCGACGAGCGGCACCCGCTGTCCGCCCCGTTGCGCCGCGCCGGGATCCGCTCGATGATGCGCTACCGCCTGGTTGCGGCCGGCGAGATCATCGGGCTTTTGCTCCTCTTCGACCTGCACGCGCTGCACCGCATCGAGGAGGTGAACCAGATCATAGCCCTGCTCTCCCCCCCAATCGCACTCGCACTGAAAAACGCCATCGCCTTCCGCGTCATCGAACAACAGGCGCTCGTCCTGGAACGGCGGGTGGAGGAGCGGACCGCAGAGCTCACCGAAGCCCAGGCGCTCCTCCAGGTGGCCGTCGACAGCTCCCCCTACCCCATCATGATCTGCGACGAGGATGGCAGAGTGCTGCAACTGAGCGCGGGGTGGACCAGGCTCTCCGGGTACACCATGGCAGATATCCCCACCCTCAAGGATTGGGCCACCGCGTCCTTCGGAGAAAAGAGCCCGACCGCCATGGAGTATCTGCGAGGGCTTTTCGCCATAGAGAAGACTGCGTACAACGGGGAGTGGAGCTTCAACTCCAAGGACGGCTCGACGCGCACCTGGGATTTCCAGACCACGCCGCTTGGCAGGGTGAGCAAGGGGAAGCGGGTCCTCCTGGTGATGGCCACGGACGTCACCGAGCGTAAAAAGGCGGAAGAGGAGAGGAATCGGCTGGAGGCCCAGCTGCTTCAGGCACAGAAGCTCGAATCGGTCGGACGCCTGGCGGGGGGCGTCGCCCACGACTTCAACAACATGCTGAGCGTGATCCTAGGACACGCGAACCTGGCGCTTATGGACCTCCCACCCGGGGACCGGCTGCAGGCAGGGCTCGAAGAGATCAGGAAGGCGGCGGAACGCTCGGCCAACCTCACCCGCCAGTTGCTCGCCTTCGCCCGCAAGCAGACAATTTCCCCGAAGCTGCTCGACCTGAACGAGACGGTCGGCAGCATGCTCAGCATGCTGCAAAGGCTGATCGGGGAGCGTATCGAACTGGTCTGGAAACCCGCCCCCGCGCTTTGGAGCGTGCTGATCGACCCGTCCCAGGTGGACCAGATACTGGCCAACCTCTGCGTCAACGCGCGCGACAGCATAAAAGAGATAGGAAGCATCGTCATCGAGACGGCCAACAGCGCGGTGGACACTGAGCGTTGCGCCAGCGAAGGGGTTTCTCCCGGCGACTTCGTTCGCCTCAGCATCCGTGACACCGGCTGCGGCATGGCGCCTGAGACCCTGGCCCATGCCTTCGAGCCCTTCTTCACCACCAAGGAGGTGGGCGTCGGCACCGGCCTGGGCCTTGCCACCGTTTACGGCGTGGCGAGGCAGAACGGGGGATGGGTCGACGTGGACAGCGAGGTCGGGCAAGGGACCACCGTCTCCGTCTACCTGCCGCGGCACAGGAATAAACAGGTGCATGAGGGGGGAGGCCTCCCGGAGCAGCCACCACCCAGCGGCAAGGAGACCATCCTGCTGGTCGAGGACGAGAGCGCCATCCTGAACATAGTCACCATGATGCTCGCCAAGCAGGGGTACCAAGTGCTCCCGGCCACCTCGCCCAAAGAAGCGATGGAGCTTGCCAGGAACCACCGGGGGAAGATCAGCCTTCTCATCACCGACGTCATCATGCCCGAGATGAACGGCCAAGAACTCGCCGGGCTCCTGCTCGCCGGGAACCCGGAGCTGAGATGCCTGTTCATTTCCGGCTACACCGCGGACCTGATCGCCCACCACGGCGTGCTGGACGAGGGTGTGCACTTCGTTCAGAAGCCTTTTTCCATACCTGAGCTCGCCGCCAAGGTGCGCGAGGCGCTCGCCTGAACCTCATGGGGGGCTTTGGTACTCCTCCTTAGCCTCCCGCTCCACGCCGGCGCGCAGAAAGGCGATGGTGAGCTTCAATTCCAGCCGGAAATCGGCCAGCGCCTGCGCCGACTCCCCCTCCCCCTTGAGCGCGCTTTCCAGCCGCTGCGCCGCCCGCTGCAGCGGCTGGGCCGCCAGGACCCCCGCGATCCCCTTCACCGAGTGGGCGAGCCGTGCCGCCTCATCCAGCCTTCCTGCAGCCACCTCGCCCTCGATCTCCTCGCCTTGTTCACGGTACTCGAACTCGAACTGTCCCAGCAGGTCCAGGTACAGGCGCCGGTCACCGCCGGTCTGCCGCACGCCGGTCTCGAAATCCACCCGCTGCAGCGTTTGTCCGGCCGGCGACGCTTCCGCCATGTCGTTTGCCTCACCCCTCGTCGGGACTGCCCCGCCGTCATCGAGCCAGACCGAGATGGCGCCGTAGAGCGTCCCGGGGGTGAACGGCTTCGCGATGTGTGCGTTCATCCCGGCGGCGAGGCTTGCCTCAACGTCGCGTTCCATGGCGTTCGCGGAGATGGCGAGAATGGGAAGCGAGGCGGCCCCGGGGCGGTCCAGGGCCCGGATGTGCCGGGCCGCCGTGAGCCCGTCCATGACCGGCATCTGGATGTCCATCAGCACCAGGTCGAAGTCGTTACGCTTCACCTGCTCCACCGCATCCGCACCGTTACCGGCCACCGATACCTGCAGCCCGGCCCGCTCCAAAAGCGCCAGCGCCACCTTCTGGTTGAACTGGTTATCCTCGACGAGGAGGACGTGCTGCTGACGGAACCTCCCTACGCGGGACTCCCTGTGCTGCGGCACCTGCCCCCTTACGCTCGCGATGCCGAATGGGAGACGGAAGGAGAAGGTGCTCCCGAGACCGGCGACGCTTTCGCACCAGATCTCCCCCTTCATCACGGCACAAAGACGCCTGCATATGGCGAGGCCGAGCCCGGTCCCTCCGTAGGTGCGGGTGATGGAGCCGTCGACCTGGGTGAACGCCTGGAAGAGCTGCGCCTGCTCATCCGCCAGCATGCCGATGCCGGAGTCGCGAACAGCAAAGAGGAGTTCCGCCGAGGCGCCGTCGCGGCTTGCGAGCCGTACCGAAATACTGATGTAGCCGTGCCGGGTGAACTTGAGGGCGTTACTGAGCAGGTTGTTGAGGATCTGGGAAATACGCATCGGGTCGCCAAGAAGCGACGTGGGGATCTCAGGGTCCAGTTCAACGGAGAGCTCCAGCCCCTGCTGCTCGGCCCGCGCCGAGTAGACGGAGAGGATCTCCTCCACCACGTCCCGGACGGAGAATTCCACCCGTTCGATCTCGAGCTTGCCCGCCTCGATCTTCGAGAAGTCGAGGATGTCGTTGATCACCTTCAGGAGCAGGTCTGCCGAGATCATCAGGGTCTGCAGGTAATCGCTTTGCTGTGATGTGAGCGCGGTCCCGGACAGCAGGTGGCCTGCCCCTACGATGGCGTTCATCGGCGTGCGGATCTCGTGGCTCATGTTGGCCAGAAACTCGCTCTTCGCCGCAGAGGCGCGGTCCGCCTTCACGGCGAGTTCATTGGCATGCTGCACGGTCCGCAGCAGTTGGCGGTTCGCCTCCTCCTGTGCCCGGGTGCTCTGCCTGAGCGCCTCCTCGGCCTCCCTGCGCTTCGTCACGTCCCGAAAGGCCAGCACCGCACCGGGGTGCGTGCCGCCGCCAAGCGAGCTGCAGCTCAGGTCGGCATGAAAGGAAGTTCCGTCCTTGCGCCACATGAGTTCGTCGAAGGAGCGCTGGCGGCTGCCGCCGAAGGCCGGGTTCAAAAGGCAGTTCGTCTTGCCGCACTCGGCGCAGCGTGCGGCGCCCCCTTCGTGCAGCACGGTGCGCAGGTCCCGCCCCTCCAGCTCCCCATCGCCGTAGCCTAAAAGCTCAAGGGCGGCACGGTTTACAAAAACCACCGTACCGGAGCCGTCGACCGCCACCACCCCTTCCTCGACCGATTCCAGAAGAAGGCTGGCCCGTTCCCCGGCCTCCCCCACCGGATTCTTCCGCCCCGGTGCCCAGCACCAGGCGAGGAACCATGCGAGCACTCCGCAAGAGATGAGCAGGGCGTACAGCCGCAGGTCCGGCATCACGCTGTCGTGCATCGCCAGCATGACCACCGCCAGCAGGGTCCCCCCCGCCGTTATCTTAAGCCCACGTTCCACGCTCATGACGCATCCCCTGTCGCTTCTGCAGCCCCACCGTTAGTGCAGCCCCCCGGCCCTGCGGCTAGGCGGCGTGCGCCTCCCAGTCCAGTTCGCTCAGCAGCAGAAGCTGCTCCGGGTCGATGACGATGAGGAGCCGCTCGCCGCGGTCGATGACGCCGGTTACGCACTGCCTTCCGCCGCCTGCGGCGACGAGCGGCGGAGGAGGCTGGAGTTGTCCCTGCGGGACCCGGATCACCTCGGAGACCGCGTCCACCCGGAACCCCACCACCTTTTCCCCCACGGTCATCACCATGATGCGCGTGTGGCTGTCGTTTTCCACGGCGCAGAGACCGAAGCGCTCGCGCAGGGAGATGATGGGGATCACACCGCCGCGCAGGTTGATGATGCCGTCGACGTATGCCGGGGCGTTCGGGAGGCTCGTGATGACGGGAAGCCGCATGATCTCCCTCACACTCGCCACCTCCACCGCATACCCCTCGCCTCCCACGTGAAAGGTGACCAGTTGGAGCAGTTGCTGCGCCTTGCCCGCTACTATCTGAAGATCGTTAGCCATGACCGTTCTCCTTTTCCTAGGCCGCAAGCTTGAAGCGGCTCACCAGTTGCTGCAGTTCCTCGGCCTGCTGGGCGAGTTGCGCCGCCGCCATCGCCGTTTCCTCGGCGCCGCGCGCCGTGTGGTGCACGACGTCCGTGATCTGCTGGATGTTGCTGGTCACCTCGGTGGTGGTGGCGGTCTGTTCTTCCGCTGCGGTCGCGATCTGGCTCACCTGCAGGGAAACCTCGCTGATGCACCTGAGGATGTCTTCCAGGGCCTCCCCGGAGCGCTGCGACGAAACCGCTCCCTTCTCGGCCTCCTTCACCCCCTCGTCCATGGCACGTACCGCCTCGCGGGTCTCGCCCTGGATCGCCTTGATCATGGCGCCGATCTCCTTGGTCGCCTTGCTGGTGCGCTCGGCGAGCGCCCGGACCTCGTCGGCCACCACCGCAAACCCACGCCCCTGCTCACCGGCCCTGGCGGCCTCGATGGCAGCGTTCAGTGCCAGGAGGTTCGTCTGGTCCGCGATGTCCTCGATGGTCCCGACTATGTCCCCGATCTCCTCGGAGCGAACCCCGAGCGCCTCGACCGTCTTCGAGGTGTTGCGCACCCGGTCCGCGATCTCGCCCATGCCGGTGATGGTTTCCTGCACCACCTTGGCGCCCCCTTGGGCCGACTCGGTCGACTGACGCGACGCCTCGGCGGCCAGCACGCAATTGCGGGCGATGTCAGCACTTGTCGCCGCCATCTCCTCACTGCCGGTCGCCACGGTACCGGTCTGCGAGGCGACCTCTTCAGCGCCGGTGGCGATCTGTGCCGAAGTCCCCTGCAGCTGCGTTGAGGCGGAGGCTATGCTGCTCGAGATGTGCACCGTCTGGGAAACCAGTTCCCGAAGGTTCGCCACCATGTGCCCCATCGCCGCCTGAAGTTGCCCGGTCTCGTCCTTGGAATCGACCATCACCTCCACGGTGAGATCCCCCTCGGCAAGCTGGTTTGCCACCTTGACCGCCTTGTCCAGGGGACGGGTGATCATGCGGGTGATCGTGACACCCAAGACCAGAGCGAGGACCAGCCCCAGGACCAGCAGTGCGCCGATGGTGCGGCCGGCTGCCACAGCGGCGAGTTCGTTGTTGTGCGCCGTCACTTTCCCCTGCTCCTCTTTTACCGACATCATCTTGTCGAGAAGCGCCTGCTGATCGAGGGCAGCCTGTTTCGCCACGCCGTGCAGGATCTCCCTGGCCTCCGCCTTTTTGCCCGACGCGTCAAGGGCGAGGATCTTGTCGACGTAGCCGAGGTAGCCCGACCGGGCCTTGGTGAAATCGGCGAAGAGGCGATGCCCGTCCTCGCTGACGATGCTTTTTTCGTACTGGCCGGCCAGATCACCGATCTTCTGGCGCAAGCTCACCACCGTGTCAACGTAGAGCTTCCGCTGTGCCGGGTCGGTCGCCTCGACCGCGTCCCGCACGTTGATCCTCACGCGCTGGAAGCTGACGGACATCCCGGCCAGCTGCCCGAGCGGGACGGTAACCCTTTCGTAGGTCCTTTTCCCTTCCGCGTTGAGGTTGTTGGTTACCCTCATACCGATGAAGCCGATCACCGCCGCTATAACCGCAACGCAGGCGAACCCGGCCGCCAGCTTCGTTCCTACCTTGAGATCCCTTATCGTTCTCATTGTGAATCCTCCCGTGACTGCTCTGTGGCCGCGGAGCTTTGAAGGCTACCTCTCCGGCCGGTCCGTTTGCCCCTGTTCCCTGCGGAACAGTGCGGCGTCTGTACTGCAGTAAGGAGCACGACTGGTGCCAAGAGTGCTTTTGTAATGTTTTCAAAGAGTTAACTGAAGGAGGTGAGCACCGGGGTGTCCCCCTGCGGGACACCATGTACAGATTGGGGACGGGAGTAATGAGAAGGCGCGAGAGCTTAGGTGGGACGGCGACGGCAGTGCTGCGAGCCGGGGCCGGTCAGGCCCGGTAGAAGGCCTTACGGTTCACCTTGAGAAGCTGTGCAGCTTTCGACTTGTTACCGCCGCAGCGCTGCAGGGTGACGTCGAGGATCTGCTCGGTGAGGGCATCGAGGGAAAGCTCCTCCGGGGAGAGCGAGAGGTGGTAGCTGACCCGGTCCCCGTCCGCTGCCGGTTCCGCGGCCCCTGGGGAGGCACCGGCGAGAGCCAGGTGCGCGGGACGGATCAGTTCGTTGTCGGTGAGAATCGCCGCCCGCTCCAGGCAGTTGCGCAGCTCGCGCACGTTTCCCGGCCAGCGGTAGTTGAGCATCACCTCCATCGCCTGCGGCGAGATGCCCGGCAAAGGCTTCCCGAGGTGCTGGCGCAGCTGTTCGAGGATGTGGTCGCACAGGATCGGGATGTCGTCCTTTCTTTGGCAAAGCGGCGGAATGGTGAGCGGGAAGACGTTGATGCGGTGGTACAGGTCCTCGCGGAAGCGCCCGGCAGCGACCAGTTCGGCGAGGCTTCTGTTGGTGGCGACGATGACGCGGCAGGAAACGGGGATTGGTGTGTTGCTGCCGATCTTCTCGAAGACGCGCTCCTGCAGGACGCGCAAAAGCTTCGCCTGCAGTGCGAGCGGCATGTCGCCGATCTCATCGAGGAGGATGGTTCCCTTGCGGGCGAGGCTGAACTTCCCCTCGCGGTCACGGTCGGCGCCGGTGAAGGCGCCGCGGACGTGTCCGAAGAGCTCGCTCTCCATCAGGTGCTCGGGAATTGCCGCGCAGTTCACCGCCACGAACTCGGCGGGAAGCCCCTTCCCCGCGAAGTGGATGGCGCGCGCCAGCACCTCCTTCCCCGAGCCGCTCTCGCCGTAGATCGCCACCGTGGTCTGTCGCGCCGCCGCGACACGCGCGGCGAGTTCCAGCACCTGCTTCATGGCGGCATTCACGGTGACGACGCTCTGGAAGGTGTACCGGTCCGAGAGCAGCCCCTTGATCTGCTCGTTTTCGCGAACGATGTGCTGGTAATCGATGGCGCGCTTGATGGTGATGCGCAGGTCGTCAGGCTGGTAGGGTTTTTCCAGATAGTCGTAGGCGCCGCGCCGCATCGCCTCCACGGCGCTCTCGACGCTACCGTGGGCCGTGATGACGATGATGGGAGGGGCCGCTTTGCGCTTTTGCACCTCCTCGATCAGGGCGAGCCCGTCCATCCTCGGCATGACCAGGTCGGAGAGGATCAGGTCGATCGGCTGCTGTTCCAGGAGCTCCAGCGCCTGCAGGCCGTCAACCGCGGTATGGACGGTATAGCCGATGTCGCGAAGCTGCTTCTCCAAAAGGAAGCGGAAGACCGGTTCATCATCTACGGCGAGTATTCTGATGGTGTTGGGCATGTGGTGCGGGCTCCGGGGTTGCAGTTTCTCGTCTTATCGGCACGACAGCGGGAAGCTTGAGCGGGGCCTGCGGGGGGTAGTAAGCGGATGCTGCGAGGCGGGTGCCGGGCGCGTCTACCTGCGCTATCCGGAGTAATACTTCTTGTAACATTCCGGACAGATGCCGTGGCTGAACTGGGCGTCCGAATTCTCCGTCAGGTACTTCTCGACCTGCTCCCACGACTCCTTTTTGTTGTGGATACTCTTGCAGTGCATGCAGATAGAGATCATCCCCTCCAGCTTCTTCGTCCTCGCCAGGGTCTCCTGGAGTGCCTCCTTTTGGCGCGTGAGCGTCTCCTGCTGCCCTTTTTGCTCCGAGATATCGGTCACCGAGAATACGACGAAGGAATCGGCCACCCCGGAGACCTTGACGGCATGATCGATGGCCCAGAAACGCTCCCCACTTTGCCGCACGTACTCGACCTCGTCGGAAAAACGTCCCGTTGCCTGGATGCTCTCATACATCTTCCTGCCGTAGCTTTGGAAGGTCTCATCGCTTTCGAACAGGCAGCGTGCCGGGCGCCCGGCCAGGGTGCCGGGAGCGAAACCGAACATGGCCTCGAAGGCGGGGTTGCAGCGGAAGATGATCCGGTCTTTCAGGATGCAAAGCCCGGTCGGCAGCGCTTCGAGGATGGCGTGCTGCTCCCTCGACAGCTCCCTGAGGGCGCGGTCCGCGTCCTCCTTGACGAGCAGCAGTATGCCGAAGCCGTTGATGAGCAGGCCCGCCAGCACGCCGAGGAAGGTGGCTTCCTGGATCAGGTTGTCGGTGAAAAGGTTGAAATCGCCGTTTACCAGGGCAAGGACGCCGCGGGTGGCGACGACGAGGGCGACCAGGCAGAAGCTCCAGGCAAGCGTAGTGCGCAGCGGGGATTTACCGACCGTGCTTCTGAACAGCCCCAGGCCGGTTACGGCGAAGAAGGAAGCGGCGGCAAGCGAGGTGGCGCCGATGCGCAGGGCCGGAAGAAACGGGGTAACGATCAGGCAGGTGGAGGTTACCGCGATGAGCGCGATGCCGCGGACCCGTCGCCGGACCACGGTGCCGGCGATGCGGAGGATACCCCACGTTTCGTACGCTATGCCGAGAATGAGGACGATGTTTCCGACGGTGAAGGTAACGGCATCGGGAAGGCTCCCCCGCCAGTACAGCAAAAACCACCCCACCGCCTGAAGCAATTTGCCCCTGGTCCAGTCCCGGTTTCTATCTTCCCTCGCCTCGGTGAGTTGAAAGATGAAAAGCGCGGCGCTGAAAAGGGCGTTCCCCACAGCCAAAACGAGAATCAGCGTTTTTATGTCCATTACCGTTCCGTTCGAGAGGGGCACCGTGCATCTTTGTTATCCGGGCTGTACATTATCAGCGCCGGCTTTTTCATACAAGCGCTTACGCTGTTACCAATAGTACCCAAACGGGCCGCTGCGAGTAGCCGGCCAACGAAACGTGAATAGCCATCAGCTCCGTGCACCGCAAAGCCGCTATCGCTGGCAAGGCAATTGCAGAAGAGGTGCAGTTCTCCTTCCCTGCGGCGCCGGGCGCCGACGGCGAGAAGGGGGCATCCCCCCTGCATCAGGGGGGTCATTCCCACAGGAGGGTTCCCCCTCCGGCGAGGCCGAGCTTGAAGAAAAAAATCGTCGTTGAAGGTTGGCGCTTCGTGCCCCACTCCTACGCCTGTGTCAACATGTGGCAGTGCCTTGAGCTCATCCGGCGTGATGACGTCGAGCTTTACCACCGCGACCTTCCCTATCTCAAGGCGGAGTGGACGCCGTCGTACCGTCTCTTCGACGTGGAGTCGACCGCCGCCCTGGGCGCGCTGAAGACACCCGATCCGGCCGTCCCCCCCGAGGTACTCTACCGGATCGACTACCCCTACAACTTAGCGCCGGTCAAGGCGCAGCGCCATTTCGTCTTCGGCACCACCGAGCATGGCGTGGTGCGGCCGACGATGCTGGCGGGTAACGGGGACCTGCCTGCGCAGTTGGCCGCGTCGGACGCGGTCATCATCACCCCGTCCAACTGGTCCCGTGCCGGCTTTCTCCGAAGCGGCGCCCCGGAAGAGCGGGTGGTCGTGGTTCCCCACGGGGTGCGGGAAGACATCTTCAGGCCCTTTCCTGCTGCGGATCGGGAAGCGGTGCGAAGGCAGATGGGATGGGATGATGAGTTCGTCGTCCTGAGCATCGGCACCATGATCGGGAACAAGGGTATCCGTTATCTCCTGAAGGCATTCGCCGTGGTGCAGCAGCGTTATCCGCGCATGAAGCTCTGCCTGAAGGGGCTCGACGGGCTCTACCCGTCGCAGCGGTGCCTCAAGGAATGCGGCGATCTGCTGACCCGGGAGGAAGCCGCGCGGCTGCAGGCATCGCTCGTCTATATCGGGGAAACCCTCTCTTTCCACGAGATGGCGGCCCTTTACAATGCGTGCGACCTCTACGTCTCCCCATACATGGCCGAAGGGTTCAACCTGCCGGTACTGGAAGCGGCCGCCTGTGGCCTCCCCGTGATATGCACCGCGGGCGGCCCGACCGACGATTTCATCGATGACAGCTTTGCCGACAAGATAGCGAGCACGCCGCTGCGCGCCGAGGGAGGTGTAATGGGGCTGGATCCGAGCCTCGAGCACCTGGTGGCGCTTTTGGCAAGAACGATGGAGCGCGGCGTGAGCCGCGAGGTGAAGGAAGCGGCCGCCGGATGGGTGCGTGAGCGTTACACCTGGCGCCACGCGGTCGACAAGCTACTGGCCACCTTCTTCGCCAGATAGACCTGCCCGGGCCTAGCCCCGCCAGCCGTCCGACCAGTCCGACCTGCCAGCAGCTGTCAAAACAATGGCCTCTGTCAAAATCAGACGTCGAGAAAAGACAAGGAAAGGTCGACGAGATCGACCACCAGGAACCGATCCAGAAGCTTCGGTGCCCCCCCGATGACGTGGCAAAGCTCGCTGCACATGAGCCCCGCGATGACGAAGACGCTGTAAGGACTCACCTCTATCGCCCCCGCCGGCTGCACGCTCCCCGCGTAAATCTCGGAAAGCGGCTGCGACTCCCCTTTCGTCAGGGTCAGCACCTGCCCGCGGTCCCCCTGCACGCCGCCGTGGACGAAGCGGCAGCCGTCCGGCAGCGCGTCCCAGAGCGCGAAACGACCTTCATAGTTGTCGAGACAGTCGGCGACGAGCCGGACCCCGCCGGGAACGGCGAAGCCGCAGCCGATCCTCTCCTCGTGGACCACGACCTCGACCGTCGAGTTGATCGCCTGAAGGCGCTCCCGCGCCACTACCACCTTTTTCCTGCCGAGGTCGCACTCCCCGTAGAGACTCTGGCGGTGCAGATCCTCAAGGGCCACCACGCCATCATCATAGAGATGCAGGCGCCCCACCCCAGCGCGCGCCATGATCTGGCAGACGGTGGCGCCAAGACCGCCGACGCCTGCGACGAGGAGCTCGCTATCCCCGATCTGGCGCTGCCGGTCGTCCCCCCAGAGAAGGCGCTGCCTCGCGTACCGTCCCTCCATGCTACCCTCCGGCACCAGGAGGAAAGAGCGCCAGGACGTCCCCGTCCCGCACCGGCGTCTCCAGCTTGTCCAGGTGCAGGATGTTGCGCCGGTTCAACAGGATGATGGTCCCCGTGTGCAGCATGCGCCGGTCGTCGACGAGCTTGTGCGTCACAGCAATACGCTCTCCGGCCTGGAAGCGCTCAAGGAGCGACCCCACCGTATCCCCCTCGTAACATGGAAGTTCCACGGACTCCCTTCCTCCGAGCATCATGCGCAGCGTTCCGTAAATCTGAAGAAGCACCATGAACGTGCCCCTCAGGCGATCTGCCGCATGAAGCCCGCGTACCGGTTCTCCCCCTGCAGCGCCCGCTTTCCCGGAAACGGCAGTCTCGCGCGCACCATCTGGTAATAGAGCCCGGAATCGTTGGTCTCCCCGATCACCACGGCGCCGATCACACGGTCCCTCTCGTCGAGAAACACCTTCCTAAAACGGCCGGAGGCGAGCGAGCCGTGCACGACGCAGCGCGGCGCTTCGTCGGAACAGAAACCGATCGCCGCCACCTCGAGGCCGAACACCTCGGTGATGTTGTTTTTCATGCTCCCTTCGTAGACGTGCTGAAGCCCGAGCATGTTGCAGGCCGCCACCTCCCCCTGCTCGACGGCGGTGATCCAGTTGCCCTGCACCGTCGTCTCCCCGGTGACGAAATCCTTCCCCTGCGCCGCATCCCCCGCGGCATAGACCGCGGGGTGCGAGGTGCGGCACCGCTCGTCGACGAGGATGCCGTCTTTGACGGCGAGCCCCGCCCCGGCGGCAAGCCTCGTGTTGGGGACCACCCCCTTACCCACGACGAGGGCGTCGGTCGCAAGCGTCCCACCCGAGGCGAGGGAGATTTGCAGCCGCTCCCCTTCCAGGACCTCGGTGATGTCGTCCCGCTTGTGCAGGATCACCCCGGAAGCCTCGAAATGCTCCTCCAAAAGCAGCGCCGACTCTGCGTCGAGCAGACGACTGAAGATGCGCCCCGAGGCGACGATCAGGTGACGCTCCACGTCCCGCGGGAGGTGAGAAAGCACCGGCACGCTCACGAGCCCGGCACCGAGCGCGGTGACGCTTTTGGCCGGCTGCAAAAGGGACGCGAGCTTCTCCGCGTCCGCCATGTGCCTGAGCGTACTGATGCGCCGGGAACCGGTTTTGAAGGGGCGCGCCTCGCTCCCCATGGCAAGCAGGAGCGAGCCGAACCTGAGCGTCATGCCGTCCTCGAGACCGAGCTCGCGGCGCTCGGGGTCGAGGGACACGGCGTTTTTGCCGAAGAACGTCGTGACCCCCATCTCGTCGTAGAAGGGAAGATCCACGAGGTAGAGGTTCTCCCGGGGCGTCTTCCCGCCGATGAAGTACGGGGTGAGCACCCGGGAGTAAGCGGGACAAGGCTCCCGGTCCACGAGGGCTACGCTGACCGTGCGGTCGTGGCGGCGGATGGTCCTGATCGCCTGCAGTCCCGCCGCGCTGTTACCGACGATCACGATGTCGAACTGCAACATGGTCATCCCTTCCCCCGTTATGCAAGCCCCAGCGACTTCACCTTCGCCGCCGTCGGAATCCCCTTCTCCCATCCACGCACGTCGTAGTATTCCGCCAGCATCTCCGGCAGGTGCGAAACCGCCCCCTTCAGAGGCCCGTCCGGCAGCGGCTCCTCGAGGATCCGCTTCGGAAGGGTGTCCTGGGACGGGTCGATCCCCGCCTTCAGGTTGAACAGGCGCTCCAGGGTGTAGATCCGGTCGCCGATCTCCATCATCTGCTCGTCGGAATAGCCGTAACCGGTCGCCGCGTTGAAAAGGCGCGTCACCTGCGGGATGCCGATGCCGAAGGTGGTGAAAAGGCAGACGCCGGCGGAGTCTACCACCGCGGTCACGTCCTGGAACGCCTTCGCCCATACCGCCTTCCCCGCCACCGCTTCAGGATCGAGCTTCTCCGGGACGCCAAGGATCTCCGGCGAGACGAGATAGCCGCGTACGTGGCACGCGCCGCGGTTACTGGTCGCGTACTCGAGCCCCATGCCCTGGATCGCCCGTCCGTCGTAGGCGGGGAACTCCTGCTTCTTCACCGACATGGAAAGCTCCGGCGCACCGCAGCTTTCCGCGAGGCGGTAAGAGCCGAGCCCGGCCCTGACGCCGAAGCCTTCCCCCTTGCCGGTCATCTCCACGAGCCTGACCATCGCGTCCGCGTCGCCGAACTTAAGCGGCATACCGGTGTCCGCGTCCCCTAAAAGGCCGCGCTCGTAGAGCTCCATCGCGCACGCCACCGTCGACCCCATGGTGATGGTGTCCATGCCGTACTCGTCGCAGAGGTAGTTCGCCTGGACGATGGCGGCGAGATCCGACACGCCGCAGGCGGCACCGAGCGACCAGAGCGTTTCGTACTCCGGCCCCTCCCCGGCACCGGAGAAGCGCGGGTCGGTAAGCCTCGTCACCCTCCCGCAGGCGATGACGCACCCCATGCACCCCTTGTTGCGCTTCAAAAAGGTCTGCGCCAGCCGCTCACCCGAGATGTCCTCGGCCTTGTCGAAGGTCCCGCACTGGGAGTTGCGCGTCGGCAGTGCGCCGCTTTGATTGATGATGTTGACAAGGACCGCCGTCCCGAGCGCCGGGAGTCCCTCCGAGGTCACCGGATGCTGGCGCAGCATCTTGAGCGTATCGCGGGCCGCGGCACGGAAGGCGGCGTTGTCGGCCGTTGCCACGCCGCCGGTCCCGCGTACCGCCACCGCCTTCAGGTTCTTGCTCCCCATGACCGCGCCGACGCCGCTACGGCCGGCGGCCCGGTGCTTGTCGTTCACGATGCAGGCGTAGCGCACGAGCGACTCACCGGCCGGGCCGATACAGGCGACCTTGGCGTCACCGTGGAACTCGGCGCGGATGGCGTCCTCGGTCTCGGCGGTGGTCTTTCCCCAGAGATGCCCGGCGTCGGCGAGCTCCGCCTCGCCGTTTTTGATCTTCAGGTAAACCGGGCTCTCCGCCTTACCCTCGATGATGACTAGGTCGTACCCCGCGTACTTAAGCTCGCAGGGGAAGTAGCCGCCCGAGTTGGAACAGGCGATGGTCCCGGTGAGCGGCGACTTTGTCACCACCATGTACCGGCCGTTCGCGGCGCCGTAGGTCCCGGTGAGCGGGCCGGTGGCGAGGATCATCTTGTTCTCGGAGGAAAAGGGGTCGACGGTCGCATCGACCTCGCTCGTCAGGTATTTGGAAGCAAGTCCGCGCCCCCCGATGAAGGCGGCCGCCCACTCCATGTTGAGCGGCTCAACGGTACAGCTCTTGTCGGTCAGATTCACACGCAGCACTTTGCCATGCCAGCCGTTTCCCATATCACACCTCCCCCTGGCCGTCTTTCATCGTTCTTGCGAATCTCAGCACCTTCTCCCTCAGCGGCAGATCCTCTTCGGAGTACTGCAGGCAATGGGTCGGGCAGAAGGCGACGCACTCGGGGAAATCCGGGCCGCAGAGGTTACATTTGTCCGCCTTGCCGGTCTCGCCCAGGTACCGGATCATCCCGAAGGGGCAGGCGCTGACGCATGTTCTGCAGCCTACACACTTCATCTCGTCCACGGTGACGATGCCCGACGCCATGTCCTTCTCTATGGCCCCCTTCGGGCATGCCTTCATACACCACGGCTCGTTGCACTGCATGCAGGTCACCGTGATGAACTGGGCTTCCTCCATGAACACCTCGTTGATGATGCGGGACTTGCTCGGCGCGAATTCGCCGCGATGCCTGAAGGAACAGGCCATCTCGCAGCTCTTGCAGCCGATGCACTTGGACGGCTCGATGCGAATCAGCTTTTGCATGATGCGACCTCCCTGAGTGAAAGTTTAACAACTATTACATAGAATCGAAAAAACTCCAGCCTGTGAGAGTTCTCGATTCACAGGACTATTTACAGTCCTGACAATGTCTTAGTTGTTGCTGTCATAGCGGGAAACTGAGTCTTGAATGAATTGGCAAACGAAGGGAAATCGATGAGGGGGGACGGGTTCAGAGCACGCAAAAGGAAGAGACGATCAACGCGAACAGCCCGCCGACCTAAGCTGCACCTTGCCAGAATCAGCATGACAGCCACGAGGCTCCGTGCCCCGGAGATGGCCAGCGGATGCCAGGAGACCTACATGATTTCCAGCATCATGAAACACTCCGGCCAGGATTCGCTCTAACCCGGAAGAACTATGTGATTCCCGCAGTTTGTTTCATCTTGACAAAGGAAGGTCTATGAGTGTAAGCACAATGAAAATAATTTCAGCGATAAACGATAATACTAAACCATTCGCGAGAGTGGGGCGGAAAGCCTAAAGGGTCTCCACGAGACAGCCGGGTTGCCGAAATATCCAATGCGATATTCAGCCCCGGCTTTTTTGTGTCCAGAAAAGAAGCCGGAGCTATCAGGGAGGCCCCGATGAACCCATCGACTGAGGCGGCACAGCAAAGCAAGGGGAGCTCCAGGAAGAAGCTGGGCGAGATTTTCGTGGAGCAGGGGATACTATCCGCCCTGACGGTGGAAAGGCTCGTTGGGTACGCCCGCAAGAAGGGAAAACGATTCGGGACGGTACTCGAAGAACTGGAACTGGTGACGCCGGACGAACTTGCCGAGGCCCTTGCGCTGCAGCACAACCTGAAGTTCCTGGGCGACTTTCACCGCCACAGGTTTTCCGACGAACTGCTCAGGATGGTTCCGCCCAAGGTCGCCATGGCGAACCTCGTCTTCCCGCTGAAGCTGCAGGGTAACAGGCTGGCCATTGCAACCAGCGACCCCACCCTGCGCGATGTTTTGCAGAGCATCGAGAAGGAGCACGGCGTGACGGTAATGCCGTACGTCTCCACGCGGCGCGAGATCATGACCGCCATCAAGCTGCACTACCTGAAATCGGCCCCGGCCGCGGCCAACGACAAGAAATGCGTGCTCATCGTCGATGACGACAAGGCGGTGAGCAGCTTCATCTCCGCATCGCTTAGACGCAAGGGTTATCACGCCGTATGCGCCGGTGACGGCATGGAGGCCTTCCGTGAAATCATGTCGAACCGTTTCGACCTGGTCATTACCGACAAAGAGATGCCTAAGCTGAACGGCTACGCCGTCCTGGAGAGCCTGCGCACCTTCCCCGAAACGGAGAAAGTACCCGTGATACTGATCACCTCCACCGCCACGGTGGATGAGGAGGCTACCGCACTCAAGCGCGGCTTTTTCGATTTCATCCCTAAGCCCCTGCGCGAAGCCACCCTTGCCGTCAAAGTCGAGCGCGCCCTCGCCATGGCGAACGAATATTGACGGCATCCTGGCCAGTGCGAGATGATTCACTGTCAAACGGAACGGCATTAAGTAGGGAGGACATTAGATTTCTTGCTTCAAAAAGAACACAAGCTATAATCGCCCCACACGATCATAAATAGCTTATTAGTTGACATAGGACATTAGGTAACTACAGGGGGCGAAATGCCTGATGATACTTCCTCCAAAAAACGGAAAGATACTTTTACCCACTATGCACCGGCGTTTAGACAAAGTGCCGATGAACTTGTATGGGACATTGAGGAAGTCGTTAACAGTCCACTGGTAAGCGGGCTAATGTCAATAGCCAATGGCCTTTTTGCAGTTTTGAACAAACATCGCCAGGTAGTTGCTTTAAATGATGAATTCTTGAAGCTGATGGGGATAGACGACCCAAAGCTGGCAATAGGCCTGCGTCCCGGTGAATATGTTGCTTGTGTCCATTCGTGTGAGACCGCTGGCGGATGTGGCACCTCAAAGTATTGTTCCACATGCGGTGCTGCTATTTCGATCATGACAGCCATTGACACATTACAGCCACAAGAAAGAACTTGCGCAATAACAGTAGACAGAGATCATAAACAAGCCGATATATATTTCAACGTTCGCAGCTGCCCGATATTTGTCAACGAAAAGGTATATATCTTACTGTTTATGCAGGACATAACCCTGCAACAATCAAAAGAATGTCTCGATAGAGCATTTTTTCACGACATTAACAACATACTTTGCGGATTGCTCGGGAAAAGCGAGTTACTGGCCCTTGAGTCTACCTCTCAAAGCAATAGAGTGACCGAGCTGCATCGTATAGTAATAAGAATAGCGCAGGAAATCGCCATACAGGACTCCCTGACTAAAGCAATCAACAGTGCCTACAAACCTTTGTACACAGATGAATGTCTAAACGATTTCCTCCATGAAATAGAGCAAATCTTCAGTGACCACCCCTTAACCGCCAGCAAGCGCTTGGAAATCATTTACTGTTCAGATGCTATAACCATAACTTCTGACTTTAGTTTATTAACCCGAGTCGTTGTAAACATGATTACCAATGCTCTGGAGGCCATCTCGCACGAAGATAAAGTAACCTTGTGGACCACCCCGCATCAAAATGCCATATCCTTCAACGTTTGGAATCCCGGAACCATTCCACAAGAAGTCGCACAGCGTATTTTCCAACGCAACTTCAGCACCAAGGGCAATATAGGAAGAGGTATGGGCACCTACTCCATGAAATTATTTGGTGAGCAGATCCTCGGAGGTTCCGTTGAATTCATAACGTCCGCCTCAGACGGAACTACATTCACTTACACATTACCGATGAGCCCGTTGGAATGATCTTCAGGTCGTTCACTTTTGCCAGCACGACAAAGAGACACCCATGCCTGTATCATAGCGCATAGTGACCGTCACGATGGTGCACGAAGCAGCGCGGAAAAAATAAAAGGGTTACCCGGAACAGGTAACCCTTTTTGAAGCACAACCAACGCCCCCACCCCACCCTTATTACCTTGACTTAACTGCATTATTCCCGTACGGATGTAGATTCACGGAGCGCACAAGGCTGCGAAACACCTAGAAGGTATACACCGACTTTGATTCACAACGTATATTATGCACTGTCAAGCCAGGAGGTAGCATGTCGGGTGAGCATTACTTTAGTATAGTTATTGTAGTTTTTGTAGTTGTGATGTGCGCTTGTATGTTTGTAGTTGTTCTAGACTGGTTGATCAAGTTAACGGACGGACTCAAGTATTTTCACAAAGGTATTTTTACCACATGCCGTACTTGCTTGATGTCAATACCACTTACAATAAAACTAATAAAATTAAGTTTTTTCTTCGCATTTAGAGGTAAAATCACCGTTAGAGCCTCTACCTACTTAATCATGTTATCGCTTCCTGACGCCACACCAGAGAGCGCCAACAAGCTTGCTTTATCCATAGATACATACGCAGCAAAGGAACTACTGCCGGGTACGCTGTCTCACCTCAATGAGATGTTTAATGGAAGCCACCTAGCCTTAATCTCAGAAGCACGGCTCAGAGGTTTTCACGGATAACTGTCTGATGTGGGTATACCCTAGCCGGACACCTTTTTACCGCAGGCTAAAGCCTGAAAAACTAACCTTCCGTGGAAGGAGGGTTTTATCTGCTTCTAAGGTCGTCAAAGTTCCTCGCCAGTCTGTCCATGCTGCGGATTACCACCGTATCACCTTTATGGGTATCTAGAATCATGGCGGCAAACTGCAGTCTAATGGTGTCCTTGCCCGATACCTTAGAGGTTGCACTGGAGATTGCACGCCTTGAGCAGAAAAAAACAAAAGGGCTACCCGTTACCGGATAACCCTTTTGAAATCATTGCTGGTGCGAGAGAGGGGACTTGAACCCCTATACCTTGCGGTGCCAGATCCTAAGTCTGGTGCGTCTGCCAATTCCGCCACTCTCGCAAAATCGTACGCTTGAAACGACAAACCCCGCTTTTAACGGGGTTGGCCTTTATGGTTGGGGTGGGTAGTGGGATTCGAACCCACGTATGAACGAGTCACAGTCGTTTGTGTTAACCGCTTCACCATACCCACCATATTCAGTTGTGGCACGCCTGAGAGGGTTCGAACCTCTGACCTACGGCTTAGAAGGCCGTTGCTCTATCCAACTGAGCTACAGGCGCAGAAGTAAAGCCTGCAATTGAGTGGTCGGGGTGAGAGGATTCGAACCTCCGGCCCCCTGCTCCCAAGGCAGGTGCGCTAGCCAGGCTGCGCTACACCCCGATTCAAGAACCACGTTTATAGCATAGCCTCTGGAGCCGCGCAACACCTTTTTTATGCGCCCCGAGATTTTCTCGGAGCCGACTTACCACCCATCCAACACCAAGACGCGAAGCCGCAAAGGCGCCAAGTTGAACCCAAAAATCCCACGATCTTGCCTTCCTTACGTCTTCGCGCCTTGGCGCCTTTGCGTTAAACCCTTTGTCCTTTGGCCTTTCATTGCGCCTTAGCGGCTTTGCGTGAGCGCCTCTTTGAGCATCTGCATGGCGCGTCCGCGGTGGCTGATGGCGTTCTTGATCTCCATGGGAAGTTCGGAGAAGGTCTGCCCGTACTCCGGCACCATGAAGAGGGGATCGTAGCCAAAGCCCCCCTCCCCCCGCGGCGTCTCCAGGATCACCCCCGCAAGGGCGCCGTCGAAGGTCCGGCAGGTTCCGTCGGGAAGACAGAGCGCTATGACGCAGTGAAACGCAGCACCCCTCTTTTCGGCGGGAACGCCCGCGAGCTCGCGCAGCAGGAGCGCGTTGTTGTCGGCGTCGGTCGCCCCTTCACCGGCAAAGCGCGCCGAGTAGACGCCGGGGCGTCCGCCGAGGTAATCGACGCAAAGCCCCGAGTCGTCGGCAAGTACCGGCCGCCCGGTGCAACGCGCCGCGGAGAGCGCCTTCTTTATCGCGTTCTCCTCGAAGGTCGCACCGTCCTCCACGACGTCCGGGAGATCGGGAAAGTCGGCAGGCGAGAGGATGGTATCCACCACGCCGCGCAGCAGTTCGCCGAACTCGCGCAGTTTCCCCTTGTTTCCCGATGCGACCAGGAGCTCTTTCATGCCTGCAGCGCCTCTCTCTGGATCTCGAAGAGACGGGTGAGCCCCAGCATGGCGTGGCCGCGCATGGCGTCCATCTGGTCGAGGGTGAAAGGCTCCGCCTCGGCGGTTCCCTGCACCTCGACGAAGCGCATCGAGGAGGTCATCACGAAGTTCATGTCCACCTCGGCGCTCGAGTCCTCGGGGTAATCGAGGTCGAGGAAGGGGGTGCCATCGACGATGCCGACGCTCACCGCGGCGACCGCCTCGCGCAGCGGGCTCTGGGAGAGGTCCCCGGCGTCGACAAGGGTCTGCAGGGCATCGGCCAGCGCGACGTAAGCGCCGGTGATCGAAGCGGTGCGGGTGCCGCCGTCGGCCTGGATCACGTCGCAGTCGATGAGGATGGAGCGCTCGCCCAATTTTTCCAGGTCTACCACCGCACGGAGCGACCTGCCGATCAGGCGCTGGATCTCGTGGGTGCGTCCGGAGAGTTTTCCCTTTGCCGACTCACGCTGGTTTCTGGTGTGCGTTGCGCGCGGCAACATGCAATACTCCGCGGTGACCCAGCCCGTCCCCTTCCCTTTCAGGAAGGAAGGGACCTTCGACTCGACCGTCGCGTTGCAGATTACCTTCGTGTCCCCGAACTCGATCAGCACCGAGCCCTCGGCGTGTTTCAGGTAATTGCGCGTAATTTTAACTTCCCTCAATGCATCAGCCGCACGGCCGTTTCTGCGTGTCATGACTCTCCTTTAAAACCGGTTCAACGTTCAACGTTCAGCGTTCAACGTGTCGTTTGCCAACCTTGCGGCAGTTACGTTACTTGTTTCCTGGTCCTATGTGTCCGCTCAAATAAGCGCGATTACCATCATTTTCTCGTGCAGCGGTCCGTGCCGCCCCGACGCCCCTGCTTCCGGCAAAGGTCAAAGCCCTAACGTTGAACGCTGAACGTTGAACGGCTCTACCTCTTCGGGTTCACGTTCACCCTACCCCGTCCGCTGTTGTCGTAGATCTTGGGTCCCCCCTCGCCCCAGTGGTTGTTGGGGGCGCGGAACTCCTCGTTGCCTGCGTTGTAGATATCATGCCCCGCGTTACCGGAGATCACGTTGTCCCACGCTACGGCGGAGCCGTCGAAGACGAGCATCCCCTGCGTGCCGTTACCGGTGATAACGTTGTCGCTCACCCTCACCCGCGAGCCGGTCAGCGACAGCCCATAGTCGCTGTTTCTCGCAAGCTTCACCCCGGTCACGCTCCCCTCGGTCTCGAAAAGGGTAACGCCGCGGCCGTTGTCGAGGACCGCCCCGCCGGCAAGCTTCAACCGACAGCTGTCGCAGGAAAAGGCGGAGCGGTTCATGGCGAGACTTCCATCCTGCATGTAGATCGAAGTGTGCCGCACCTCCATACCCACCCGGTTGCCGACCACGCTCACGCCGCGCACGGTCGCCTCGCTCTGGATAAAGCTCATGCCGGTGTCGCAGTCGGAGGCGCCCCCCCCCTCGATGGTGACAAGCGCATCCTGGAAACGCATCCCGGTGGCGCTGCGCTCGGCACGCACCCCCTTCAGGGTCAGGTTCGCAAAAAGCGCCTCGATCCCGGTCACCGTCCCTTCGATGCGGCAGTTTTCCAGTAGGTTGTTCTTCTCGCTGCCAAGGAGAACGATCCCCTGCCAGTCACCGGCAGCGGGCGCCGCGAAGAGCGACGAGAAACGGATCGGCTCCTCCTTGCTCCCGGAGGCGACCAGCCGTCCCTGCACCACGAGAACCGGCTCCCCCGCCCCTTTCTTGAAGCGAACCACGGTCCCCGCCTCGACGGTGAGCGTCGCCTGCGGGGCCACGGTCACCGCCCCCTCGACGAGCACCTCACCCTTCCAGACGGTGTCCTCGGCGAGAACGCGGTCGGCATAGGTGCTCTGCGGCTTGAACGGCGCCACGGCACGCTCGGGAGCGGGAGCAGAAACGGATGCGGCCGGCGCGACGGATGACGGAGCATCGGCGGCCGCGGCCTGGTGGCAAAAAAGGGCCGCCAGAAGCAGCCCGTGGATAAGTAGTATGGGATGTCTCTTCATTTTTTTGGTATCTGCAGGCTTTCCTGGTGATAGACCTTGTTCTTGCCGCGGCGCTTGGCCAGGTAGAGCAGGGAGTCGACGATGTTGAACAGCTCGTCCATTTTGTCCGCGTTGTCCGGGTAGCTCGCAACGCCGATGCTCACGGTGACGCCACGGCTCGCCCCGTCCACGGGCCGCTTCGCGGTCCCCTGCTGCACGCTGTCACGCAGACGCTCCGCAGCGAGGATCGCCTGGTCCAGGCGGGTCTCCGGTAAAAGTACGATGAACTCCTCACCGCCGTAGCGGAAGGCGACGTCGACGGAACGGATCGTCTGCAGGATCAGCTCCCCCATGAGCTCGAGGAGCCGGTCGCCCGTGGCGTGACCGAAACTGTCGTTGTAACTCTTGAAGTCGTCCACGTCCATCATGATGATGGAGAACGGCTTGTGGTAGCGCTTGGCGCGCGCCATCTCCTGCCGGAAGTACTGCTTGAAGTATCGGTGGTTGTGCAGCCCGGTGAGCGAGTCGGTGATGGCGAGAAGCTTGGTCCGCTTGTGCAGCGTCGCGTTGTGGATCGCCATCGCGGCGAAGGACGCGAGAATCGAGAGGAGGTTCAACTTGTCGCGGTCGAAGCATCTCGGCTCGAAGTCATCCAGGTAAAGGATGCCGACGATGCGCTCCTGGAAGACGAGCGGAACGCACACAAGCGAGCGGATCCCTTCCTTCAGGGCGATCGGGTTCTTGAAGAACGGGGTTTGCTGGGTGTCCTCGATGTAAAAGATCTCGCCGGCCAGAAGCACCTGCTCGGTGAGCCCTCCGGGGGTCACCTCCCAGCGCTCCTTCTTCACGAAATCCGCGGTGAGCCCCGAGTGCGCGTGCAGGCTAAGCTCGCGTCTTGCGTCGTAGTAGAGCGCGACGCTACCCGCCGGGGTACCAGCGAACCGCATGGCGCTCGTCAGAATCGCCTGCAGCACCGTATCCAGATCCAGCGTAGAAACGACGGCCTTGGCGACCTCTATCAGATCCTTTAGCCCCTTTACCTGGGACTCTAGCGACTCCTTCTGGCTATTGCAATCACACTGGCTCATGGAGGCTCCGGGAGGAAAAATTAACCCGTCATTAATAACACAGCGGGGCTCCCGTTGTAAATGCCCCTGAGGCGTAAACACCGGCAATTTCGTTTTTTATGAGCGCCTGAAATTTTAATCTATTAACGCTTGACTTCGTCATACATCTTGTGGTTTATTTCTGGCCGCCCACTAAATGTGGTATTGAGCGATCCGCATGGCGACATGATAATTTATCCAAGGAGAACGAAACGTTATGAAGAAGACCGCCGAAAAGGGACAGATCCCGGGCCTCACCAAGAACGCACAGACAGTACTAGAGAAGCGCTACCTGAAGAGAGACCAGTCAGGCAAGCCTCTTGAGACCCCCGCCGACATGTTCCGTCGCGTGGCGACCGCGATCGCCCAGGCCGACGCCGTCTTCGACAAGAAAGCCGACCTCTCCGCGCTCTCCGACAAGTTCTACGCGATGATGACCAACTTCGAGTTCCTCCCGAACTCCCCGACCCTGATGAACGCCGGCCGCGAGCTTGGGCAGCTCTCCGCCTGCTTCGTCCTTCCGGTGGGCGACAGCATGGAGGAGATCTTCGAGTCGGTCAAGCACACCGCACTGATTCACAAGTCCGGCGGCGGCACCGGCTTCTCCTTCTCCCGTCTGCGCCCGGCAAACGACGTGGTCATGTCCACCACCGGCATCTCCAGCGGCCCGCTCTCCTTCATGCGCGTCTTCGACGTCGCCACCGAGACCATCAAGCAGGGCGGCACCCGTCGCGGCGCGAACATGGCGATCCTGCGAGTCGATCATCCCGACATCATGGACTTCATCATGTGCAAGAACGACCAGCGCCAGTTGAACAACTTCAACATCTCGGTCGGCATCACCGAGGAGTTCATGAAGGCCGTCGACGCGGACCGCGACTACACCCTTATGAACCCGCGCGACAAGAAGCCTGCCGGCAGCCAAAACGCCAGGAAGGTGTTCGCGCGCATCGTGAAGCAGGCCTGGGAAAACGGCGAGCCGGGCATCATCTTCCTCGACCGTCTGAACAAGGACAACCCGACCCCCCACATAGGTGAGATCGAGTCGACGAACCCCTGCGGCGAGCAGCCGCTGCTTCCGTACGAGTCCTGCAACCTGGGCTCCATAAACCTCGGCAAGATGGTGGCGGGCGGCAAGGTGAACTGGGACAAGCTGAAGGAGACGGTGAAGAGCGCCGTGCACTTCCTCGACAACGTCATCGAGGTGAACAACTACCCCTTGCCCCAGATCGACGAGATGACCCGCTCGAACAGGAAGATAGGTCTCGGCGTCATGGGGTGGGCCGACATGCTGATCCTGCTCGGCGTCCCCTACGGCTCCGAGGAGTCCGTCGAACTGGGCGAGAAGGTGATGCAGTTCATCAACGACGAGGGACACGCGGCCTCGCGCGAGCTCGCCAGGACCCGCGGCGCGTTCCCGAACTTCAAGGGGAGCGTGTACGACCTCCCCGGCGCCGCGCCGGTCAGGAACGCGACCGTCACCACCATCGCCCCGACCGGCACCATCTCCATCATCGCCAACGCCTCCTCCGGGGTCGAGCCGCTCTTCGCCGTCTCCTTCGTGCGCCAGGTGATGGACAAGAACATCCTGGTCGAAGTAAACCCGCTTTTCGAGAAGATCGCCAAGGAGCAGGACTTCTACAGCGAGGAACTGATGCAGCGGATCGCCGAGCACGGCACCGTGCAGGACATAAGCGCCATCCCCGAGGACGTGCGCGACGTGTTCGTGACCGCCCACGACATCACCCCGGAAGAGCACGTCACCATGCAGGCCGCCTTCCAGCGTCACACCGACAACGCCGTGTCGAAGACGGTGAACTTCCCGCGCGAAGCGACTATCGAGGACGTCGAGAAGGTGTACCGTCTCGCCTACGAGATGAACTGCAAGGGGGTCACCATCTACCGTGACGGCTCCCGCGACGAGCAGGTCCTCTCCGTCGGCAAGAAGGAAGAGCCGAAGGTGGTCGCAGCGATGACCGCGGAAGAAAAGCGCAGCAAGCGCGAGCGTCCGAAGGCGCTCAAGGGTTGGACCTACCAGATGCAGACCGGCTGCGGACCGCTTTACATCACCATCAACGAGGACGCCACCGGCCTCTTCGAAGTCTTCACCACCATGGGCAAGGCGGGCGGCTGCGCCGCCAGCCAGTCCGAGGCGATCGGGCGCATGGTATCGCTTGCCTGGAGAAGCGGCGTGCAGGCACGCCAGGTAGTGAAGCAGCTCCTCGGCATCTCCTGCCACAGCCCGAGCGGTTTCGGCGACAACAAGATCCTGTCCTGCGCCGATGCCGTCGCCAAGGCGATCCAGTCGCACCTGGCGATCACCGGCCATGGTGAAATCATCGAAGCTCCCGCCTTCGAGAAAGGCGCCTGCCCCGAGTGCGGCGGCGTCGTGGAGCACGAAGGCGGCTGCGCCGTCTGCCGCGTCTGCGGCTACTCCGAGTGCGCGTAGCGAGGTAGTTAAAGTAGATAATGGCGAGGGGTCATAAAAGACGCGCCGAGCAAAGAGTAAAAAAGAAGTAGCAATAAACGAGGGGGGCCGCATGTATGTGCGCCCCCCTTTTCGTTTTCGAACGAGCCCCTTTGTTCACTTCCTGCCTGATGCCCCACCTCTTCGCTTCGGCGCACAACAAGGTAGATTTTTCGATCTGTGCGAAGCAATTAGTCTATACGGGCTAAGCCATTGCGTGTGATGTAAGACCCCGAGATAATGAGTGATCAGCGGTGCTAAAAAAAACGCCCGCTTCAGCATGTTCTGAAGCGGGCGGCTACTACCTGATTTTTCTTCCTGCTAGAAGAGGTAATACAGGGAAAGCCCGGCGCGGTAACCGTCCACGGATTCGAGGCGGATGTCCAGGTCCTTTTCCTTCTGGTCGGTGGCGATTACGTAGGAAACGCTCGGAAGCAGATAGAGGTTGTGCGCCATCTGGATGTAGCTGGCGAGTTCGAAATTGAACTCCTCATTGGCTGTCAGATTGCTCGTCGAGGTGTTGAAGTTGGCGTCGATCTTCGCGTCGAGGGTCACCGTGTGGTTCATTTCCTTCTCCAGACCGAGGGAGATGGTATGGGTGTCCTGCTCGCCGTGATTGCGGATGGTTGCGCGATAGATGGCATATGGGGTGTTATGGTCGCCCAGGTTGGTGCTCGCGGCGATGAAGGGGCTCACGTCGGTGGTGCCGGTGCCGGCGTCGTCGTTGCCTGCCGTGTCGAACTTAAGGCCCAAGCCAGCGACGACGGTGAACGGATGCTCCTCCCCGCCGAGGAGGCGATATTTCGCCTGAAGCGCAAAATCCCCGAAGCCGTCCCGTTTCTCATACTCGGGCTCGAGGCCCTCAACCTGCACCTTCATACGCTCGCTGAAAACGTACGGCATGGAGGCGGACACTTCCAAGCCGTGCCCAAGGCCTACGCCGAGGGAGTAGATGGATTCCGTCGTGTTCGTAAAAATTTTGCCTGATTCAACAGCGCCTTTCACGTCGCCGCTTGCGTGGGCGTACTCGAACTGCGCCTGTGCCTCAACCTGGTTCTTATCGAGAACCTCCGTGACGAGCAGTTTGTGCTCCGCATGGGCAGTGGCCGCAGTCAGAAGCACTCCCCCCAGTACCGCTGTAATCATTTTCTTCATGTAGCAGTCTCCTCCTTCATCGAAATTCATACCAACGTCCTCCCCACATTCGCAGCTTCGTGGATATAGGTCGAACGAAGTAAAGATATTTCAATACAACAGATCATACAGGCATTACAACATTAAATATTTACGACAAAGACGGAATCATGGTTGAAATTACAGCAATTTTGTACGAAACGGGGTCTCAACGTGTTGTTGTTCAGAGGAACCGGTCGCGCAGTTGGTGCGTGCCGTCGGCGTGTTGCCATACATGCCAGCACGACGCTCACTCAGGGGCTATTTTACGACCTGTGTATCGAACTTCGCGATCACTGCGCGGGGTTTGCAATCTCTGAGGCGGACTTCGCTATCGCCGCGTGGAGTTTGCGATCTCCGCGGTGCTCTTCGCTATCGCCGCGCGGAGTTTGCGATCTCTGCGGTGCTCTTCGCTATCGCCGCGCGGAGTTTGCGATCTCCGCGGCGCTCTTCGCTATCGCCGCGCGGAGTTTGCGATCTCCGCGGCGCTCTTCGCTATCGCCGCGCGGAGTTTGCGATCTCCGCGGCGCTCTTCGCTATCGCCGTGCGGCGTTTGCGATCTCCGCGGCGCTCTTCGCTATCGCCGGGCGGAGTTTGCGATCTCCGCGGTGCGCTTCGCTATCGCTGCGTAAAGTTTGTCATCCATACTGCGGGAAGCGTATCCCCACGTCTTCGGTGCGTTTCGTTGGTTTGAGCCATGGGAAGGGGAGGGAAAAAAAGGCGGGGGCCGGTCTCGTATCCACGGGACCGGCCGTTAGCTGGATTTTTTTGCAGGTTAGGTCACGATGATGCCGACGGCCTCGCTCCAAGGGCCGTTTTCGTTGTTCCCGACACTCCTTATTCTGAAGTAATACCAGCTTGCGCGATCGAGGCTGTCAGCGGAGGTCCGAACTTTCGTCAGGTACGCGTAATCCGCGAACGACTCTTCTCCCTGCGGATGCCCCTTGCAGATCTGCAGTTGATAGGAACCTGCCCCGGGATCTCTGTCCCAGTTGAGGATAACTTGCCCGTCATTCGGCCCGTTTTTCGCTCTAAGGGCCAGGGAAGAGTTGGAAACCGGCCTGTCGTAAACCCTCTTCGCTCTTTCTTTCAAGATATACCCGTTGTTGTGGAGCCAAGCTTCGTCTTTCTCACACTTCGCCCTGATCACCAGGTAGGCGGCGTTTATATTCACGTCGTCGACCGCCGCCGAGGTAGCCGCCTGGAGCTCTTTCGTCGTGCGCACGTTAAGCGCCAGAGCTTTTTGCAATTCACTCTCGATTCTCTCTCTGTGGCTCCTGAATTGCGGGGACCACGGCACCCAATGGTCGATCTGTGTGCTGATCTTGGAATGTGCTTCCTGCAATGTGGCGGCATCATTGAGCCATATCGCCAGTTGCGAGGGGGCCATAGCGGCGTGGTTCATCAGGAATCGGTCCGCAGCGTACATGTCTATCCTCCTGTAAGATAAATTTTCTTTAATTTAACACAAGATTTCATGCCGTCAAGCAACGACAGACGCCCAATCCCCTCGCGCCCCAACCTGCTGAGAAGAGATGAAGACAATCACGACACTCCGGCACCTTTTTTTGCATTGGCAAACGGTCCGTTTTATGAAATGGTACTTGGTCTAGCGGGAGATCCGGTCTTTCGGGAGCACCTATGAAAAAGATACTCGCCGTAGAAGACAGCAAGGTGTCGCAGGCCCATCTGCTCGATATCCTCGAAAGCGCATATGAGGTCAGGGTGGAAGAAAACGGCGCATCGGCGCTCTCCGCCGTGATGGAAATGCCCCCGGACCTGATTCTGCTCGACGTGAACCTCCCGGGGATGAACGGCTATGACGTCTGTCGCCAGTTGAAAGGTGATGTGAGGACGCGCGAGATCCCCATCATATTCCTCACCGGCTGCGATTCCGGAGGGGAAAAGGTGAAGGGGTTCGAGGCAGGGGCTGACGACTACATCGTGAAGCCCTTCTACCCGGAGGAACTCCTGGCACGGGTCACGCTGCATCTGGCATCAAGACGCGAGAAGCAGATGGCGGTCGAGCTCGAAAGGCTGAAACTTTTACGGGAGATGGCAGTGGCGATAAGCCACGAGTTCAACAACCCCTTGACCGCGATCCTCTGGCACCTTCGCCTCGCCTCCAAGGGGCTCGGAGAAGGGAATGAGGAAACCCGCACGCATCTGTCGGACATGCAGTTTGAACTGGACAAGATAAGGCGGATCGTGGCCCGCTTGGCCGAAGCGTCCCGCGACGCGAAGACCGAGTACGTGATGGGCGAGGCCATGATAGACGTGAACCGGATCTGAGCCTCCGGTCGCAACCCAGCAGGAGAATCAGGCAGTAATGGAAAATTTCATCATCATCGGCGTGTTCGTGCTGCTCGGGATGCTCTTTCGTCGTCTCGAGGCCTTCCCGAAGGACTCGGCACAGGTGCTGAACATGTTCGCCCTCTACGTGTCGCTACCGGCGCTTATCCTCCTCAAGGTGCCGCAGATCGTCTTCTCACGCGACATCCTCACCGCCGCGCTCGTGCCGTGGGGTATGCTTTTATTGTCGGTTGCCGCAGTACTCGGCGCGGCGCGGCTGTGGCGCTGGGATCGTGCATCGGTCGGCGTGCTGCTCCTCGTGGTACCGCTCGGCAACACCTCGTTTCTCGGCGTCCCCATGGTTCAGGCTTTCTTCGGAGCGGCGGGCCTTCCCTATCTCATCATTTACGACCAGTTGGGAACCATGATCATCATGGTGACCTACGGCTCGATGATTCTCGCCCTGTACGGCAAGGACGGATCGGTACGCCTCTCGGCGATGGTGCGCAAGATGCTTCTCTTTCCCCCCACCATCGCCCTGCTGGTCGGCTTGGTTGCCCGTTCATGGCCTTACCCGGAGAAGCTCGCCCAGGCGCTGCAAAACGTATCTCTCACCCTTGTTCCCGTGGTCATGACGGCGATCGGCTTGCAGTTGAGGCTCAGACTGCCGCGCAGGGTGCTCGGACCGCTTGCCTTCGGGCTGGCGCTGAAGCTCGCGGCGGCACCGCTCATCACCCTGCTCGTTTGCCGGATGGCGGGCGTTGCCGGCATGGTGGTCGACGTGTCGATCCTCGAAGCGGCCATGCCGCCCATGGTGACGGCCGGTGCGCTCGCCGTCGTCGCCGGGATGGAGGCCGACCTCGCCGTGGCCATGATAGGGATAGGCATCATCCTCTCCTTCGGAACCCTCCCTGCCGTCTATTGGCTGACACGCCTCACCGCCTGACTCATCCGGGCCATGCTCCCCGCCGGGGCTCGCCTCCGGCGGGGCTTGCTCTGACCGCAGCTACAGGTGGAAATCTCCCGCCGCTTCAGGCTGGTAGAGGACCTTCTTCACCTTCAGCTTCTTCTTTCCGCCGGGCACCGCCCAGGCGATACGGTCGCCGGCACGGTAGCCTATCAGTGCGGTCCCTACAGGGGCGAGCACCGATATCCGCCCCTTTTCCAGATCGGCGTCCGGCGGGAACACGAGGGTATATTCCAACTCCTCGCCGGAATCGAGATCCTGCAGGCGCACCCGCGAGTTCATCGTTATGACGTCCGGGGGGATGCCCTCGGAGGGGACCACTTCCGCTCTCGTCAGTTCCTGCTCCAGTTCCGCAAGGTACCTGCCGTCGCGCGACGACCTTTGCTCGACACTGCTGATCATCTCCTCAAGACGCTCCAGGTCGAACTCCGTGATGAATATCTGTCTACCCTTACCGTTTTGCTTCATTTTCTTCTCCTTTTTCGGGCAATAAAAAACCCCCGCGGGCTCATGCCGGCGGGGGTCTTGGTGTTGGTCTGTACGATAAAAGCTAAACCCTTCCCTCCGGCGCCGACATAGAACGTGCGAGACCGCGCAGCAACGCGGCTGCGGTCAGGCGGGTAAAAAGAGTGGCATGAAAAAGACGGGTTGAGATCACGGCTATGTTTTCCTCGAATCTATTAGTCGTTACGGTTGTCAACCCTAGCATCTTTGCATGTAGGCGTCAACAAGGGGAGACGCCCTGCTCGCTCCGCTCGACGGACGCCGCCGAATATCCACAATCTCCTTGCAAATTCGTACGCGAGCGGGTACGGATGCTGTGATGAAAAGTCTATCCGGCAACATAGGAAAGCTGTACGTCTTCTCCTTCCTGCAGATGATGCTGTTTCCGATGGCGATCATCACCCTCTTCTGGAAGGACCACATCGGGCTTTCGCTGACCCAGATCCTGCTTTTGCAGAGCATCTTCTCGGTGGCGACCCTGGCACTCGATTACCCGGCCGGTTACATAAGCGACCGGGTCGGCTACCGCTGCGCCCTTAACATCGCCGCGGCCCTTGGCATGGCGGGCTGGGGCATCTACATCTATGCGGACTCCTTCACTACCGTGCTGCTGGCGGAGATCACCCTCGGGATGTCGCTCTCTTTCATAAGCGGCTCGGACAGCGCGCTTTTGTATGAGACGCTGCGCACGCAGGGGGATGAGCATTCCTACGCCCGGCACCAGGGGCGCATGCACGGCTTCGCCCAGATCGGCGAGGCAGCCGGAGCGATAATGGCGGGGGTGATCTACGCCTTCGAGCCCAGGCTCCCCTTCGTCCTGCAGGTTGCAGTATGGGGGGCCGGACTCCTGGTCACCTCCCGGCTCGTCGAAACGCCGCGCGAGCATGCGCCGCAGCGCTCGCATCTCGCCGAGGCGGTCGCCACGGCCCGCTACGCCTTCATGGAAAACCGTCACCTGCGCTACACCATCCTCCTCAACACGGTGCTGGGGGTCGCCTCCTTTTACCCGGTCTGGCTGATCCAGCCCTACATGCAGCACGCCCGCGTGCCGGTCACCTGGTTCGGGCCGGTATGGGCCGGCGCGAACCTGACCGTCGCGCTCTGTGCCCTCGCGAGTCACCGGCTGCACAACCGCCTGGGCGATAGCGGCATGGTCCTTCTCTTCCTCGGGCTTGTCGCCGCCGGTTATCTGGGGCTTGGTTTGAGCGGCGGGCTCTGGGGATTTCTCTTTTATTACCTTTTGACCTGCATGCGGGGGTTAAGGGGGCCGATGATGCTGTCCCACACCCAGAAGGAGTCGACGAGCGCCAACCGTGCGGCTACGCTTTCCCTGCAGTCGGTTTCCTTCCGGCTTCTCTTCGTGGTGAGCGGCCCGCTCGTCGGAAAGCTGGCCGACGCGGCGGGCGTGGCGCGGAGTTTTTACTTCCTCTTCTACGCATTCCTCTTCACCCTCCCCCTGCTCGCGGCGCTTTTCCTCAAGAACGCGCCACGCCGGGAGGCCGAGCTTGTCTGATGCGGCACGGGCGGAAGACCCGGCGCAAAGGAGCAGAGCATGAACTACCGAGCCATAGCGAAAAAGCTGCTGCAGGAACAGCCACAGACCATCGCGGTTCTTCTCGCCCGTCTCCCCGCGCAAGACGCGAGCGAGATCGTGAAGCTCCTCCCCGACTTCGTCCAGGCCGATCTCCTGCAGCGGATCGTGCACATAGAGCGTTTGCCCGAAGAGGTCTTAGCCGAGATCGACGCGACGCTGGACGCTATCTTACGGAGCCGCTGAAATGACCTACGCGAACTTACAGGAGGCGCTACAGATACTGGGGCTTGGGGAGCGCGCGACGCTGGGCGAGATAAAGGCCCGGCACCGGGAGCTGGTCAAGCGCCATCATCCCGATGCCGATGCGCAGGGGGACCCGGAAAGGATCCGCCTGATAAACGCGGCCTACCGGATCGTGTCGGAGTACATAGCGGGATACCGCTTCTCGTTCACGGAAGACGAGTTCTACGAGCAGAACCCGGATGAGCGGCTGAGAAACCAGTTCATGGACTTCTACCGGAATTGAGAAGACGAAGAGGTGCACGGAGAGTATCGTTGACAATTCAAAAGAAAAATAATACATTGTTTTAGCCGATCGGGACAATGCCGCACTTCTTCAACTGGCGTCGTTTCGATGGCGGAAGGGACTCACACAACGGGCTAAGTGCCTGAAAAAACAGAACCAGCATGTGAAGGAGCAGGAAATGGGCATGGCATTACAGTGCAAGTTCTTCGGCCACATCATCAGTGTCGACAAAGCGCTCGCCATACGTAATGGGGCTACCGCAGAACAGAAGTACTCCCTTCTTTTCGAATGCGACAAGTGCGGCAAACCGGTCCGACCGCGTGTCGCGGGCGACAAGCACGTCGCGCACTTCGTGCACCTCAAGGAAAACCCCGAGTGCGGTTACCTCGAGCCCCCCAAGGAATACTGACCAGCGTGCCGCGATGAAGCTGCTCACCCTCTTCTTTCTGGTCTCACTGGCGTCGACCGCCATCCCCGGACCGGCGGTCCTGTACGTGACAACGCAGGGGATGCGCGGCGGCATGCGCTCGGGACTTCCGGCGGCACTCGGTATCCTTGCCGCCGACGCCTTCTATATCGTCCTCTCCGTAACGGGGCTCTCCGCGATACTCGCCGCATCGTACCAGTTGTTCACCCTCATGAAATGGGCCGGCGCCGTGTACCTGGTCTACCTAGGCGTTCGGATCGTGCTTTCGGGGCTCTCCGCTTCGGTGACGCGGCAGACTGCCACCGCCAACGGCGGTACAGGTCGCTCCTTCCTGGGTGGCTTCGCCCTCCACGCTGCGAACCCAAAGGCGCTTTTGTACTTCGGGTCTCTCGTCCCCCAGTTCGTGACGACGGGGAAACCGCTTGCCGGCCAACTTGCCGCGCTTGCGCTCATACACCTCTCCACCGCTTCCTGCGTGCTCATCATCTACGCCGCGTCTTCCTCGCGTTTGGGTCGCTGCAGCGTCGGCTCGGGCGTCTCCCGGCTGCTGCGCTTCGCGGCGGGCGCCTCTCTCATCGGGGCGGGTATTTCCCTCGGATGCCTGAGAAGAAGCAGCCCCTGAGTTAAGCCCCTTGCAAATCAAATCCCCCCTGTCCCCCCTTCGCGAAGCGCGCTACGGGGGGCAAGCTCCCCCTTCGCAAAGGGGGGAACCTTGGGCTCATGCAGCGCTTCGTAGGGAGCTGTAATCCACTGTCCCCTGAATCCCTGAAGAACCTTCGTACTGCCCCGCCCCGTAGCGCTCCTTCGTTTCGCCATTCAAGAAGTTATTGACCAGCCGACACCTGTTATTGAAAAATCACATGGCCTGCCAATAAGTTACAGGCGGGATACCGTATACGTTAATTGCGCGGATCGCACTTTATTTTGCTATTTGGCGTGTGATATATACGTAATTTTAAAATTACGTTACCGAATAGTGCACTACAATCTGCACCATGATCTTCATCGAGTGAAAAAATTAATGGTGCACGGCTTATCTAAAAGCTTTTCTACACGACATATCCCACTTTTATACCGGCATCAGCCGCTTTCAAAGTTACGACAAGGATCACAGGTGAATTTGAGCATCGTAAAGAAGGGCACCATACTGACCGTCACCATCGTCATTACCGCGGTAAGCGTCACCACGTACGTCTCCCTGACCAAGATGAAGCGCGAGATGGTGCGCGTGGCCACCGCGTCGCAGGAAAGCAGGATCAACACCTTCTGGGAGTTACTAAGGCAAAAGGGAGCCTTCCGGGTCGAGGGGAACCGTCTGATGGCGGGGGACTACGTCCTGAACGGCAACAACGAACTTCCCGACAAGGTGGCGAAGATCTGCGGCGGGACCGCCACCATCTTCATGAATGACGTGCGGGTCGCCACCAACGTAGTGAAGGAAGACGGCAGCCGTGCGGTGGGGACAAGGCTCGAGGGCCCCGCCTATGATGCTCTCTTCAAGAAGGGGGAAGGGTACCGGGGCGTCGCGCCGATCCTCAACACCCCCTACTTCACCGCCTACGATCCGATCCGCGACAACAGCGGCCAGGTGATCGGCGCTTTATACGTAGGGGTGAAAACCGCGGATTTCCTACAGTCCTTCGAACACACGCGAACCACGGTGATCGCCCTGGCAGTCGCCTTCACCCTTTTCGCCAGTTGCATCGCCGCCTGGTTCACACGCCTGCTGCTCGCCCCACTGAAGAAGGCGGTCTCCATCACTGAGGCCGTGGCGACGGGGGACCTCACCGCGGCGATTCCGGCGGGTGGAGGCGACGAGGCCGGCAAGCTCCTCGAGTCGCTTCGGACCATGGTGACCGAGCTGCGCGGCATGATCAGCAGGGTGAGCGGGTCCGCGGAAAGCGTACAGGGCATATCGACCGACCTCTCCGCGGAAGCCGCGGGTGCTGTGGCGGCCGCGCGTCGCCAGCAGGGCAAAGTGATCGAGACTTCCTCCTACGTTGCGACCATCGCCGGCAAGGCAGAGGAGATCGAGAACGAGACGCAGCGGCTCGCCCGGGCGGCGTCGGAGTCCTCCGCGTCGATCCTGGAGATGACGGCGACGACGGAGGAGGTCGCACTGAACGCGGAGAGACTCACCTCCCTGATCGCCGAGGTGACCGCCTCGATCATGCAGAGCGCAACGGCCAGCGGCGAGATTGGCGAGCACACCGTGGCACTCGTCTCCTCCTCCATGTCGACCGCGTCATCGATCCTGGAGATGGAAGCGGCCACCAACACGGTGAAGGGAAACGCCGTACTCACCGCAGAGGTGGCGGAGGTCGTGGAACACGACGCCCTCAAGGGAGTCGAGGCGGTGCGGGCGATGCGTCAGGGGATAAGCGAGATCCGCGCCTCATCCGGGGTCACCAACCAGGTCATCACGACGCTCACCGCGAGGACGCACGAGATCGGGGCGATATCTTCCGTGATCGACGACATCGCCAAGAGGACCTCGCTGCTCGCGCTGAACGCAAGCATCATCGCGGCACAGGCCGGCCAGCACGGCAAGGCTTTCGCGGTGGTCGCCGAGGAGATCAAGATGCTCGCCTCAAGCACCGCCCGCTCCACGAGCGAAATAGCCGGTCTGATCGCCGGGGTGCAGGAGGAGACCGAGCGGGCGGTGAACGCGCTCAAGGAGACGGACCAGCGCATCGCGGCGGGAGAAGAGCTCAGTTCACGCTCCGGCGATGCGCTCGAGAAGATCGTGAGCGGCGTCTCCACCGCGAGAAGCCACATAAGCGGCATCGCGCGGGCCACATCGGAACAGGCGAAGGGGACGAGCCTCATCAGGGAGGCTATGGACCGGGTGACCGACATGACCGAGCGTATCGAGCGCGCCATCAGGGAGCAGTCCGGAGCCAAGGAGGCGATCATGGTTGCCTCGGAGCAGATGAAGGAATTGGCCGCGCAGTTCCAGTGGGCGACCCGTGAGCAGAGCAAGGTGGGGCGCGACATCTCGAACTCGATCCTGGACGTCTCGGACATGTCGCAGAAGATCGAAAAGGCCTGCGCGGTGCAGGCCCAGGAGAGCACCCAGATCGCAGCGGCGGTGACCGAGATCAACGCCGACGCGGACCGCTGCCTGCAGGCCGCGGCGCTTCTCGAGGTGGGGGCGGCGAAGCTCACCGGCCAGGTAGGCGTCCTGCGGGAGGGAACCGGCGCCTTCAGGCTGCAGGGAGACCATTGAAAGAAGCGATACGGTGTGCTAGCATCGGGCCGGCCGCACGTCAGGAAAATCCCCGAAGGCTCCAGGAGCCGCCCGATGCCGAAGAGGTCGTTATGACGCCCTTTAGTTTTTTCGCCACACCTTCCTTCAAGACGAAGATAGCGAAGATCGAGAAGCACGACCCGCCGGGTCACGCGCGCATCCAGTCGGTCATCGACCGGCTCCTTTTAAACCCGAGCGACGCCGACGGCTGGATGCACGGCGAGTACCAAGGCCGCCTGAAGAAGTACGTGGGGCGGCGCGACTACCGGCTCATCTATCACTGGTGCGAGCTCTGCCGCAAGGAAGGGCACAAGCTTCACTCCCAATGCGGCTTCTGCTCCGAGGTCTCCGACAACAGCGTCATCTTCTTCGACGTCTACCACAAGAATGAGGCGAACAGGCTCTAGGCCATGAAGGCAAGCGAGACAACGGCAAAAAGACGCCAGCAGCTTTTGCGCTTCATCTCAAGGGACCTCCTCGGTCCGGTGGTGGGCAAGATGCCGAAATCGAGCATCGAGTCGCTTGAGAAGGCGTCCTACCTCCCGAACGTCCGCAGGCACATCCTCGACATCATCCCGGTAACCGACGCGCGCATCGTGAAACACGAGCCCCGCACCGCGTATCCCCCATACATAAGAACCGAGGCGGTCTTTAACAGGCGCAACCTCTACCTCTTGAAGGACGTCACGGTGTCCCCATTCTCCGGCATGGCCTGGATCGGGAACCGGATCATCGAAGAGAGCGTCGGCTCCCTGCGCCGCATCATGGACTGGGGGGACGTGCTGCACGAGCCGCTCTTGCCGGTGACCGCACTTGCGAGCGCGGAGCCGGTGGTGGTTTGCCATCCCGCAAACTACTTTCACTGGCTCATGGAGGTGCTGCCGAACCTGCTGTTCACGGTTGCGAGGTTCCCCGAGGTGAAGATCGTGCTCCCGGAGGAAGTGCCGCGCTACGTGAGCGAAGGGCTTTTCACCGCGCTCGGCACCGACGCGGAGAAGCGCTTCATCCGCTGCCAGGGTCCGGTGCGGGTCGAGCGGCTGGTGGTGCCGCAGTACCACACCCAACCGGAATTCACCGATCCCCAGGTCATCGTCCTGCTGCACAACGCGGTGAAGGGGAAGATCGTGGCTGATGGGGTTCGACCGCGTGCCGGACGAGGCGTCAGGCTCTACGTCTCGAGGAGGAAAAGCAGGCGGCGGCTAGCCGGAGAGGAACTGCTCGAAAAGCGGCTGGAGGAGATCGGGTTCACCATCCTCAACAGCGAGGAGCTTTCCTTCGCCGAGCAGATATGGCTCTTCCACGAGGCGGAGATGGTGGTGGGGACGCACGGCGCCGGCCTTACCAACGTGGTCTGGTCGCAGCCGGGGTGCCGCGTCATCGAGATCTTCGCCAACAACTACATCCTCGACTGCTACGCCTGGCTGAGCTTCAGCCGCGAACTTGACTACCACCACGTCGTCTGCGACACCGGGCACCGGATCGACGAGAAGGCCATGGAAGAGGTGCTGAGCGTGTGCGGCGGAGGGGAGAGATGATGAACGGGGGAAACCGATAGATGTACGACTACGAGGAGCTGGTAAGCGCTGACCGGCCGGGGTTCCGGCTACCTGGATGGATCGCCTGCGCCCCCTTCGAGGAATACCTCGGGATGCGGATCGACGAGGCGAGGGATGGCCGCGCCGTGCTCAGCATGCCGTTCAAGGTGAAGCTCGCGCAGGGGAAGGGGCTCATGCACGGCGGCGCGGTCACCTCCATCGCCGACACCGCCGTCGCCATGGCCATCAAGAGCATGGTCCCCGAGGGGACCGACTTCGTCACCGTGGAGATGAACCTGAAGTTCCTCGCCCCGGTTCATGAGGGGACGGTCCGTGCCGAGGCAAGGGCCGTCCCGCAGGGGGAGAGAAAGATCGTCGGGGAGGCTGACATCTTCAACGGCGAGACCAAGGTGGCCGAATTCCGCGCCCTCTTCGTGATCAAGAAGAAGGGGTGATCACTCACCCCGTCTGTCAGCGGTCCTGGAACACCGGCGGCCGCTTCTCTAAAAACGCCCCCATCCCTTCCTTCTGGTCAAAGGTCGAGAAGCTGTAGCCGAAGAGCTCCGCCTCATAGAAGCAGGCACGCGCGAGGTCCATCTCCAGGCCGTGCACCACCGCCTCCTTGCAGAGCCTTGCCGCGACGCGCCCCTTGGAGGCGATCTTCGCCGCCAGCTTGCGCGCCTCTTCAAGCAGTTCCTCCTGAGGTACCACCCGGTTCACGAGCCCTATGCGCAGCGCCTCGGCGGCGTCGATCATCTCTCCGGTCAGGATCATCTCGAGCGCCCTACCCTTGCCGATAAGGCGTGGCAGCCGCTGTGAGCCGCCGAAGCCGGGGAGGATGCCGATGTTTATCTCCGGCTGGCCGAACCTGGCGTTTTGCGAGGCCAGACGTATGTCGCAGGCGAGCGCCAGTTCACATCCGCCGCCCAAGGCGTAGCCGTTCACGGCGGCGATAAAGGGCTTCGAGGAAGCCTCCATGGCCGCGTAAATGCGGTGCGCCAACAGTGCCAGCTCCCGCGCCTCGGCCGAGATCATGTCGCGCATGACCGCGATGTCCGCACCGGCCACGAACGCCTTCGTCCCCGCCCCGGTCACGATGACGGCCCGGACCTCCTGGTCCCGCTCGACCTCCGCGACGACCTGCTCGAGTTCCTCAAGGGTACTCCTCGTCATGGCGTTCATGGCCGTGGGGCGGTTCATGGTGACAGTAGCGATGCGATCCTTCACTTCCAGCAAAAGGTTCTCCAGTTCCATATTCCCCTCCTCATATCAAAGGCCCCTCCACGTCGTGCCCCGTGCCGAACGGACGGTGTCGACGCAGATGAGCATACCGGGAATTGACCTTCTGGCAACCGTGTTCGACGCACTCGGCTTTAAATTTCGTGGATTTACCAGCAGTTCAAGAAGCAGCGTGCCTGATCGGGGAAAAACAGAAGGGGTAAAGGACAAGGAGCCGACGAGGTGACGCGCCGGCTCCTTGAATGTGCGGGTGGGACGTCAGGCGAGCCGGAACTGGCCGACCAGGCGCTGCAACTCCTGCGCGGTGCCGTTTAGCTGTGCCGCGGCGACGGCGGACTCGCGCGCCGACGACGCGGTACCCTGCACCACGTCGGTCACCTGCAAAAGGCTCTGCGAGATCTCCGAGGTGGTGGCGGTCTGTTCTTCTGCCGCCGTGGCGATCTGGTTTATCTGCATGGTGAAGGCCTCGATGCGCTCCCGGATTCCCGCAAGTGCTGCACCCGAGCGGGAGGCCTCGTCGGTCCCCGCCTTCACCTCCTGCACCCCCTGATCCATCACCGCCACGGCGTCCTTGGTCTCCCCCTGGATCGCCTTGATCATCACGCCGATCTCCTGGGTGGCCCTGGTGGTACGCTCGGCGAGCGCCCGCACCTCGTCTGCGACGACGGCGAAGCCGCGCCCCTGCTCCCCGGCGCGGGCGGCCTCTATGGCTGCGTTCAGCGCCAGGAGGTTCGTCTGGTCCGCGATGTCTTCGATGGTTCCGATGATCTCCCCGATCTGGTCGCTGCGTGCGCCGAGGCTCGCCACGGTCGCCGTCGACTCCTGCACCTTGGCCGCGATCTGGTCCATCACCGCCACCGTTCTCCCCACCACCTCCATGCCGTTATGCGCCGACTGCGTCGCCCGTTGGGCCTCCTCCACCGCCATCTGGCAGTTCTGGGCGATGTCGTTCGAGGTCGCCGACATCTCCTCCCCGGCGGTCGCAACCCCTGCGGTCTTGCCCACCACCTCGTCCGCGCCGGTCGCGATCTGCTCGGCTGAAACACTCACCTGCGCCGCGGCGGCGCTCACCTCCCGGGCGGAGTCCGCCACCCTGACCAGGATCTGCCTCAGGGAAAGCGCCATGGCGTCCACCCCCCTGGTGAGGCGCTCCACTTCGTCCACCGGCTCTGCCCCGTCCGTCGCCATCTCGCTCACCGAGGTGAAGTCCCCGGCGGCATAACGGGCGGTCCCATCGAGCAGGCGCACAACCGGGCGGGTCACCCACCGGCGCACGAGGAGAGTGGAGACGCCGACAAGCAGGAGACAAACGACGGCGATCGAACCGGCAACGGTGTTTCGCACCACGTGGGCCACGGCGTGGAGCTCCTCATCGGCGGCGCCGATGCAGACGATCCAGTTCCACTCGGGGAAGTACCGGAAGAAAAGAACCCGCTCCTCCCCCGTCCCGGCGGCGGCGTACCGGGTCACGCCCGACTTCCTGAGCACCATATCCCGCACCGACTTCCCGACCTCGGCAGGAAGTGCCGCGGCGCTTGCCGGCTCGATGACCATCTTCCCCTGGTCCGGTCCGTCCTTCGCCTCCAGCGCGAAGGCGTACCCCGACTTTCCCACCACGGTCCCCCTGAACCGGTCCTTCAGCGCCTTCAGTCCGTCGGTGAAATCGAGCCCGACGAACAGGGTCCCGATCACCCTCCCCTGTCCGTTCTTAAGCGGCAGGTAGCGTGTCATGTAGTCCTTGTTGAAAAGGGTCGCCTTGCCGGTGAAGTCCTCGCCGTTCAGAAGGCGGCGGTAGGCGGGGTGGTTGCGGTCGAGCGTGGTACCAAGGGCGCGGCTGCCGTCCTCCCTGGTCAGGGAGGTGGCGACGCGGACAAAATCGTCACCGCTTCTGACGAAGACGGTGGCGACCCCCCTGGTCGCCTTGGTGAAGCGGTCCACGATCCCGGTATTCCCGTTCAGCACCGTGGTACCGGAAAACATGACCGGGGTCTCCCGCTCTCCGGTTCTGACCGTGCCGGAAGGGTCCACTTCGAAAGCCCCGGGGAAGCCGGAACGGAAGAGATCGCCGAGTTTGACGGCGCCGTCGCTGAGCGCACCCTGGTACGAGGACATGGAGCCTGCCAGAAGCTCGGTCTGCAACGCGAGATGCCGCTCGGCCTCCCCTGTGACCCGCCTGCTCACTGCGGCGGTTATGACCGCGGTCAGAACCGCCATAACGGCGATGATCACCACCCCCTGCCCCACTCCCAACTTGGTTGCCAACGAATACCTCGAAGCGAGCGACATATACCCTCCCTGGCTTTGTCGTGGTGCGCGGACGCCGGCGGCTTCCGCGCGGTTTCAAGAGCATGGGTGGGATATCGGATGCGAATTTAGAAACTTTAATTTTATTTTTCCAATCTATCGAATGCGAGCGGTAGGCGGCCGGGCTGCGCACGGAGGTGAAAAGGGCACCGCATCTGGTATTCTCAAAGGCGGTTGGGCCGTGGACTAATGAGTCAGCACAGGGAGGGGAACATGCCGCAATGGGTGCTATTTTGCATCATCGGGATATGCGGAGGGGTGGCTTCGGGGCTTTTCGGGGTGGGGGGAGGGGTCGTCATCGTCCCCGCGCTGGTGTACTGGGCGGGCTTCTCCCAGCACCGGGCGACCGGCACGAGCCTCGCCGTCCTGCTCCCCCCCATCGGGCTCGCCGCGGCGATCGAGTACTACCGGCACAGCAACGTGGACATAAAGGCGGCGCTCTTGATCGCGGCGACCATGCTGGTCGGGGCGTGGATGGGGGCGTACCTCGCCAACCAGATGAAGGGACCGCATTTGCGCCTCATGTTCGGGGTCTTCCTTACCGGGCTCGGCATCTACCTCGTCTACGGCGCATCCAAACGACTTGGCTGGCTCTAGCTCAGTGCCCGTGCCGGTGATGCGGGTCGGGTGCGTGAACGTGGGAGTGGGTCACGGGATGGTGGACGTGTAAGTGATGGTGCGGTTCGCCCTCCTCCCCCTCTTCGTGCTCGTGCAGGTGATGATCGTCGTGCACGTGGGGATGGGCATGCGCCAGGTCCTCATGGGTGTGGCGATGGCAGTGCACCTCGAAGTAAAGCAGGAAGATCCCGGAAAGCATGAGTGCGGTGGCAACCCAGTAGGCAGCGGGAGGGCGCTCCCCCAGGAGCACCACCGACAGGAGGGTCCCGAAGAAGGGTCCCACGGCAAAGAAGGTCGCGGTCCTCGCGGCACCGATCCGGCGGAGCGCCTCGACGAAGAGGACGAGGCTCAGCCCGTAGCTCACGGCGCCGATCGACATCGCCCCCATCACCTGTCCCGCCGTGACCTCCCCACCGGGGAATATGAGGGCGAGGAGCACGGAGAAGGCACCGGCGCAAAGCCCCTTCACCGAGGCGAGCACCGTGGAGGAGATCTCGTCGACGTCGCGGGTCAGGTTGTTGTCGATCCCCCAGAAGACACAGGCGATTACTACGAGGAGTCCGGGCAGGGAAAAGGTGAGCGCCCCTTGGGCCTTCAGGACCACGAGGCCCGCCCCGGCCAGGATGAGCACCTTGCCGGACCAGACGTATGGACCTATGTACTCCCTGAAAACGAGCCAGGCGATGAGGGTGGTGGCGACGGTCTCCAGGTTCAGAAGAAGCGACACCTCGGAGGCGGTGCCGTGCTTGATGCCGTAGGCGAGACAGACCGGGGCGATGACGCCTCCCGCGGCCACGGCGCCGGCCAACTTCAGCCGGTGCCGCAAAGTGAGCCCGCGCAGTTCCTGAAGTGAGCTTTTCTTCTGCGCGAGGAGCACCCCCTGCAGCCCGAGCCCGGAACCCAGGTAGAGAAGCCCGGCAAGCAGGGCAGGCGACATATCCCCTATGACGAGCTTGCAAAAGACCGGTGACACGCCGAACAGGACGGCGGCAAGAACGGCGCAGAGTTGTCCGGATGAAAACTGCACTTTCCCTCCTCCCGGTTCAAGGCGAGCGCTGCCGCGCCCCCCAATACCGGCGGAAGTCCCCTTACATGAAGAGGAGGAAGCCGTTCGCGAACTCGACGAGACCGATGAGGCCGACCGAGACCCCGGTGACCCAGACGTACTTCTTCTTCAGGAGGGCGGCGATCGACGAGAGCAGGATGGCGACCTGCAGGAAGATGACCGCCACCCCGAACGGGCGCCCGTGGCGCTGGGCCGCGTCCCGCTCCTTTTCCAGCTGCTCCGCCTTTTCCTTTATCTTCGCTTTTTCCTGCTCGTATTTGGCGATGCGGTCCGCGTTCCCCTTGAGGCCAGCCGCCAGCATCGGATCCGCCTTCCCGGCGCGGTGCGCTTCGCGCTCCAAAAGGCCGCGGTCCATCTCGGCCAGGGACTGCTTGATGCTCTTGGCCTGGTAGAAGGCCCACTGGTCCGAGGCCTGGTTCTGCACCAGGATGGACCTCGTCGAATAGCCGCCCCCCTTGAAGGTGGCCAGGGTGGCACAAACGGCCAAGACCACGGTGGTGAGGGCGAGATAGTTGAGCCAAGGCTCTTTTTTTTCTTCCTGTGCCATGAAGGGACCTCCCGATGATGCAATTGCTCTTTTGCGCGGCCACGGCCGCGGCGGAGGACAAAGATACCTCAATCACGCCCGCTTTTCCACCGTGTTTACCTCATCTCACGGCAGGCCGTTGATCTATCATTAATCGCGCTCGTTTTGGTATAATTAGGCATGGACAGGCAGGAGCGCTGTCACGGTAAAGGAGGAACACGATGAACGTATTCGATTGCGCGATCAAGATAGAAGAAGAGACGCGGGTATATTACGAGGGACTGAAGGAGGAGGCCATGGAGCCTGAGATGAAGATGCTCTTCTCCATGCTGGCCGCCTCGGAAGAGGAACACAAAAGCAGACTGTTGAGGCTGAAACAACGGATGGAAGGGGGAGCGGTGACGGGGCTCAACCATGGAGCCTGCAGCTTCAGGCCGCTTCTCAGCCAGCGTGAACTGCTGGATGAGTGCGAGCGGGATCCGCACCTGTACCGGTTCGCGGTGGAAAACGAAGAGCGGGACATCCGCTTTTACGAGGAACTGGCGGCCGCGGCCCCCGATCGGAGGACCCGCAGGAGCCTGAAGATACTGGCGGCGGAAGAGCGCCGGCACCTGGAGAAGATCGAGAACATCTACTCCTTCGTGGAGACGCCCAGGACCTACCTGGAATGGGGCGAGTTCAGCAACCTAAGGGAGCTGTAGCGAAAGAAAGGTTCAGGACAAGGAAAAGCCCGCCGTAACGGCGGGCTTTTTCCATGCAAGCGGGCGCCTTGCTCATTCGGCCCGGGCCGTGTCATCGGCGCTGTCGGGATCGCATTCCGGGCGCAGGTAACGCTCCAGTTCCTCGAAGGCGCCATCGGCGGTCAGCTTGAGCGCAGAGACCGTATCCATCTCGAGGGTGGTCCCCTGCTCGAGGTACCGCTCGTGGAGGCGGTCCACCAGATCCTTGAGCTGCCGCATCGAGCAGTAGGTATGCTTCAGCATCACGTAGTTGCTCTCGGCCAGCTCCCTCAACCTCTCGTCCCGCAGTTCGTTCGTCATCGCCCCCTCCCCTCCCGGTGCCTAGCGCCAGCTGATGCAGTTGACCGGGCAGCTGTCTATCGCCTGCTGTACCTTCTCGCGTTCCCCCGGGTCATTGGCGTAGACCTCGGAGACCCCGCTTTCGTTAAGCCGGAACACCTCCGGCGCGATGCTGACGCAAAGCCCGCATCCTATACATATCTCCTGGTCCACGTACGGCTCGCTCCCCATGGTCTCTCCCCTCCCCTTGCCGGTTATCAAAACGGGTAAAAGATACACGATGGCGGGGAAAAGTCTAACGACCGCGGCGCGTGCGGCAATGGGTATGCGGAAGGGGGCCGGTTGACGGGGAAGCGCCGCGACGGTGGTTACTTCGGTTTGTAGGTAAAGCAGTCGGGATGCGATTCGTGCATGCCAACATCAACGGCGGAGGCGGTGCATTCGAGGGACTGGTTGTAGCTGCAGTTTTCCACCTTGCAGGCCCCGATGCCCCCCTGGACATCCATGATGCCCCCCTTCTGGCTTCCCTGCATGAAGGTATCGCACTCGGGGCAGGCGTCGCCGGGACCGCCGACGGTGATGGCGAGCGTGTGGCAGGAATTGTGTTTGTTGTAGGCGCACTGCGTAACATTGCAGGAAGTGATCTTGACCATCTGCTTTTCCATAGTCTGTCTCCTTTCGGCCCCCTTCTCGCATTGGGAGTTTTTAACAGACCGGATTGGATAGTCAAGCCGGAGCCTGGGGCGCCACTACTCGCAGCAACCAGACCCTTTCAAGCCGGGGAGCTTCTTCTCCCTCAGCCACTCGTTGATGAGGCCGCTCGCGCACCCGACCCCTGCGTCCACCTTGATGGCGGAGGTGGGGCAATTGAGGGCGCAGGCGCCGCACTCCATGCAGGCGTCGCGGTCGGCAAGGGCCGCCTTTTTATCCTCGATGCGGAACACCTGGTGCGGGCAAACCTCGACGCACCTGCCGCAGCCGACGCAAAGCGGAGGGCTCAGTTCGAGCGTCACCACCGATGCCAGGTACCTGAATCCTTTCATGACATCCCCCAGGTGAGCACCCGGCCGGCGAGAAGGACGAAAAACGCGGCGCAAAGCGCCCCCGCCATGACCGGAAGCCCCAGGCGCATCTCCTTTTTCACCCCGGATTTCGAGGTGTAGGTGGTGCAGCCGGTGAAGTTCAAGGTGTAGAAGGAGGAGACCGCAGGCAGGGCGAGGAAAGCGGCCAACGCCGTCGTCACTTTCCACCCGCTCCCACCGAAAAAGAGGAAGAGCAGGGCGCAGTAGACGAGCCCGGCAAAGGCCCCCTTGACGGCGAAGCTGCGCGAGGGAAGCAGGGGAAGGAGCGCGGGCCCGACCGCCACCCCGGTGACGACCGCCCCCAGGAAGGCAAGGGTCGCGGCGGCTGCGGCGGCACTCCCGAAGAGGAGCCAACCGGCGAGGAAAACGAGGGCCGCAACCGGTGCGATAGGCTTCACCACGAGAACCAGTTCCACCGGGATCAGGACCAGCCGGTCGTACCAGTTGAAAGAGAGCTCGCGCATGCGAGGCGTGGTGACCTGGCCGTTGTCGAGGTACTCGGGGAGGTCGGCGGCGTAGGCGCAGGCGTAGGCCACCTCGAAACCGCTCTGTTTTTTCACCCGATGCGCCGAGACGCCGGCCGCCCCCATGATGGGAAGGATGAGGCGCCGGTGCCCGACCACCTCGCGCAGCCTGGTCGCCTCGATGCGCCGCACCAGTTCGCCGGTACCGAAGGTCCCCTTACCGGCCGCGCACCAGACGTTGATCCCGTAGGTCTCCAGCACGAGGATCCAGACGCTGCGCCCGGAAAGCGTACGCCGGACGATGTCGTAGGTCATCTTGTAGTTCGCGGTCACCACTACCGGCGCCTGTGCGTCGGGCTCGCCCACCGCGTACAGGCCGGGGGGAACGAGGAAGTGCATCCTGTTGATACCCCAGCGGGCCTTGCAGGCGCCCAGATGGTCGGCCGGGGTGAGGCGGGAGGTGACCAGCGGTACGCGCCCTCCTTCCGTCTCGAGCCAGCGCACGAACCCGGGCACCTTTTCCGTGATCTCTCCGCCACCGACGGAGGTACGCGGCCCTCAGCAAGGGGGAGCGTCGGGATCCTGGGAAGGGGTGCATGCACTTTCCACCTTGGGAGTCGCCAACTGGATCTTTTTGAACTGTCGCGTCTTCATGTTCGCACCTTGGTGTACTGAATCATTGCTGCGGACTTGTCAGGGACGAATGATCATTCGCCCTCCCGCCCCCAATACTCTCCCGCCGCTTAAGTGCCGGCATGGTCCGGCCAAGCAACTCCCCCCTGCCCCCCTTCGCAAAGGGGGGAGTTGGAAGAGGTCGTCGCAAAAATGGGGGGGACGGCGCCGGGCCGTCCCCCCCATTTACTTAGCGGCATTTACAGAGGCAGGCAAGTTAAATCTCTCCCACTAGCGCGCGTCGGCTATTTCCTCGAGCTTCTTCTTCGCCGCACGGTACCCCTGGGTCGAGGCGCGGCGCAGCCATTTTTCCGCCTCGTCACGGTTTTTCTCGCCACCTACGCCGTAGAGATGCGCAACGCCGAGGTCGTACTGGGCCGCGGGAAGCCACTGCTCGGCCGCCTTCAAAAGGAGCTCCCGCCCCTTGACCGGGTCTTCCGCAAGCCCCTCCCCCCGCAGGTACATCATGGCGAGGTTGTACTGCCCGAGGACGAACCCCTGATCCGCCGATTTCCGATACCAGCGCGCCGCTTCCTGCAGATCCCGCGGGATACCCACCCCGGTCGCGTAGAGCACTCCGAGACGGGACTGGGCCTCGGCGCTCCCCGCCTCGGCCTGCTTTTTCATCTGCGCTATGTCGACGCCGTCATACCCGCACGCAGGCGCCGCTGCCAAGGCTGTTAGAAGCGCTGCGGCCGCCAGAGTTACAAATTTCATGTCACCTCCCGAGGATTCTTAATAGTGTCTCCCCTGACAGCAAGGACCTTGCCACCCATGTCGCCTTGGGGAAACTACCCCATGAGCCCCGCCGCAGTAAGGCAAACGGCTCAAGGGAAGCGGGATGCATCGACCCGTGTGAGACATTTCACCCACAACGCTGAGGACGATGGGGGCAAATCCCCCCCAACCGTCCCGGCTTTCCCGGGGGCTCCCGTCACGAGGAGGTAAAACTCCAGTGGTTACCCGCTCTTGCAAAAACGGCATGAGGCGGGCACCAACATTGCATCCTGTTCGGCAACCGGCGCGTCTCCTGGGGGGGAGGTACGTCGGCAGGTGCAGCGGAAGAGAGCCGCAGCATTGCGTAGGCAAGCTGAAAACTTTTCTACATTCAATGAAAAAGACGGAGGAAAACTCTCTATGAAGAAGATCACCATCCTGACCGCCATCGCCGGTCTCACCCTCGGTGCCTCTCTCGCCTACGGCTACACTGCCGACGGCGGCGGGGTCGTCGGCTCCAAGCACGACATGAACATGCTCTCTGGTGCCGCACCGGATGCCCAAGGCCGCGTCTGTGCCTTCTGCCACACCCCGCACCACAAGGTCGAGGCTACCGAGCTCGACTACAACCCGCTCTGGTCCCACAAAGTGAACGTAGACACGAGCTTCGCTCCCTACGAGTCCGTGACCTTCAACAGCACCATCGCAGGCGACCCGCTCGCAGGTCCGAGCCGTCTCTGCATGAGCTGCCATGACGGCGTCATCGCAGTCGACCAGCACTACGGCAACACCGGCACCGCACTGGGCGGCAAGATCACCGCTGACGGCTTCGGCGACATCGCCATCGGCAAGTTCGCCGACCTCTCCAACGACCACCCGATCGGGTTCGACCTGAACGGCATCCACACCAAAGACGCCGGCATCAGGGACACCCTGAAGGCCCCGAACAACACCACCCTCAACACCCAGCCGATCACCACCCTCGGCTTCAACAACGGCAAAGGGCAGCTCCTCATGACCTGCGCTTCCTGCCACGACGTCCACAACAAGGACAACAAGGACACCGCGTTCCTCTACGAGAAGCAGCTGAACTCGCAGTTCTGCGTGATGTGCCACGACAAGTAACGAGAAGGCAGCCGTCCCGGGGGTAACCCCGGGACGGTAACAAAAGAGAAACAGGCAACAGCAACACAGAAACAGGAGTACAAGACATGCATGGTCGTCTTTTTCGTTCCGCAGTAGCGCTCCTCGCTGCCTCCGTTCTCACCCTAACCGCCGGCTGTGCCACCGGTCCTACCCAGCAAAGCCACGGCCCGGTATTCTTCCCTCCCGCCCCGAACCTTCCAAGGCTCCAGTACCTCACCAGCTTCAGCAACTCCGCCGACGTAGCGGGAGGCTCCGCCGACACGGTGTCTCTCCTCTCCTTCGGCAAACAGGAAGAGCAGAAGGTGAGCAGGATCATAAAGCCCAGCGGCATCACCACCAAAAGCGGCAAGCTCTACGTGACCGACATCGCCGGCCAGCTCTTCGTCGTGGACCTCCCCAACAAGAAGATGGAGCAGCTAAAGGGGAACGACGGGATGGGCAAGCTGAAGAAACCGGTAGGCGTTGCCGTGGACAGCACGGGCTTCGTGTTCGTGTCCGACACCGAGCGCAAAGAAGTACTCATCTACGACAACAACGGCGAGTACCTGAAAGCGGTGGGTGGGGATCTGGGCTTCACGCCGACCGACATCGCGGTCGACGATGAGAACCTCTACGTGCTCGACACGAGGAAATCCGTGATCCGCGTGCTGAACCCGATGACGGGATCGCAGATCCGTGAGATCGGAAAGATGGACGACCCGAACCAGTCCCTGAGCCTCCCCACCAGGATGAGCCTCGATGACAAGGGGGTCCTCTGGGTCACCAACGCCGGTAAGGGCACGGTGACCTCTTACGACCGCGACGGCCACTTCCTCGGCACTTTCGGCAAGTTCGGCGACGGCATGGGGCAGTTCGCCCGTCCGAAGGGCATCGCCACGGATGAGAACGGCTACGTCTACGTGGTCGACTCCGGCCACCAGAACGTGCAGATCTTCAGCGACAAGGGTCGCCTGTTGGGCTACTTCGGCTCGGCGAAGCTTCCGGTCGGGGGGATGAACCTCCCAAGCGACATCTCCATCAGCAACAGGGACCTGGAGTACTTCCAGAAACTGGCTCAAAAGGACTTCGAACTGTCCGAGGTGATCTTCGTGGCGAACCAGTTCGGAGAGAACAAGATCGGGGTCTACGGCCTTGGCAAGCTGAAAGGGGTGGACTACGATGCCGCCTACCGCAAGGCGGCTGAAGAAAGGGAGCACAGGGCTCAGGAGATCCTCAAGGAACGCAAGAGACAGCAGGAAATGCAGGACCAGCAGGGCAAGAAAGACACTACCGCAAAACTGTAACAACCGCTATGGCCCAGCCGGCAGCTACCATCCTCTGCCGGCTGGCCCCTCCAAATTCCCCGCCTATTTCCACTGCTCCAGGTCAATAACGCCAAGACGCGCCGCATAGCGCACGAGCTCCATCCGGCTATGCACATCGAGCTTCTTCATGAGGTTTGTGAGGTGGTTCTCTACCGTCTTCACGCTGAGCCCCAAATCCGACGCTATCTGTCGTATGACCCCGCCTTCGGCGACCAAGCGCATGACCTGCTGCTCCCTGGGGGACAAAAGCGCGTACCGCTCGTCGCACACCGTAGCTTCCCCTTGACCGGGATTACCCAGGTTCGCCACGATGTCCTGCGAGACCTGCCCGTCCAGGAAGTACTCGCCGCGCCGCAGGGCGTCCATGGCGGCCACAAGCCGCGTACTGGTCGCCTCTTTCATCACGTAGCCGCGCGCTCCGGCCCTCAGGGCCTCGGCGACGTATTCGAACTTGGGATGCATGCTCAGCATGAGGATCTTCACCGACGGGACCTCGCGCATGATCTGGCGCACCGCCTCGATGCCGCTTATATCAGGAAGCGAGATGTCCATGGTCATGAGCTCGGGCTTCAGCTCCCTGGCCAGCGCCAGCGCCTCGGCGCCGCTTCCCGCTTCACCGATGCAGGTGTACTCGGAGGTTCGCTCCACAAGCCCCTTCACCCCTTCCCGAAACAGGGGGTGGTCGTCAACGATGATGACCCTGCTTTTTCCTTCCATGCAAAAAACCTCCTCGAATTGAAGCCGGCGCCGCTAGGGGCGCTAGGCGATAGGAATTTCCACGGCGATGCGCGTCCCCTTGCCAGGGCGCGAGGTGAGCTCGAAGGAGCCGTTTAAAAGCTCGACCCGCTCGGCCATGCCGACAAGCCCGAGCCCCCCTTTTCCGGCAGGAACGGCACGGGCGGGATCGAACCCCCTGCCGTTGTCGGTGATGCGCATCCTGAGCACCGGGTGGGAAACCACGAGGCTTATGGCCACCTCGCTTGCCCGCGCGTGCTTCACCACGTTATGCAGCGCCTCCTGAAAGACCCGGTACAGGGTGATTTCACCCTCATGGGGGAGGCGCACCCCTTCCAGACCATGGGCGGAAACGCGGACGTTCACCCCGTGGTGGGTCGAGAAACTGTCGCAGTCGTGGCGGATGGCGTCGACAAGCCCCAGCTTCTCAAGCGGCGAGGGACGCAGGCCGGCGCAGATGGTGCGGATCGACTGCACGCTGTCCTTGAGCACCTCGGAGAGATGACGCATCCGGGCGGGGGCATCGCCCGGGGAGGAAGCGAGGTCCTCGGCGAGCACGTCGACGATGATCTTGGCGGCGTTCAAGCGCTGCCCGAGGTCGTCGTGAAGCTCCCTGGAAAGGTGCTTTCTCTCGTCTTCCTGCACGCTTAGCAGTTTCCGGGTCAGGGCGCGCACCTTGTTCTCGGCCTCCCGTCGCACGGTGATGTCGCGGGCGACGGCGAGCTTCGTGCGCTGCTCGATGCCGGGCATCCGGACGGGAAGCTCGATGACCGAGTACCAAAGCTTGGTCACCTCGTTGTAGAACTCCTTGTGCAGGGGGCGCTCGGAGTCGAAGAACCCGTCGTCGACGCAGCAGTCCTCACAGCGGGTCTGCTGACCGCGGCAGATCTGGTAGCAGAAGTCCTGCTCGAGGTCCCCCAAAAGCCCCTCGCGCATCTTGCGGTTAGCGTAGACGATGCGGTAGTCGTCGGTGACGACGTAAACGCGGTCCTCCATGGCGTCCAAAAGAAGCCGCAGGGTCTCCTGGGTCGCGTGCATCGCCTCGCCGATCAGCTTGCAGTCGGTGCGGTCCAAAAAGGTTCCGAAGATGGCGGGTTTACCTTCCACCTCGATGAGGCGCGCTTCCACCTCGATCCAGAAGACGCTGCCGTCAAGCCGCGCCGACGGCTGCCCCCAGGAGACCGTGGAGCGGTCCCCATTCAAGAGCTGCTCGTGCACGTGGCGGAACAGGTCGACGCTCTGCCGGTCGGGATAGACGTCCGCGTACATGTCGCGGCCGATCAGCCCTTCGACGCTCTGGTAGCCGAAAATCGCCCCGAAGCGGTCGTTCAAAAAGATCGCCTTGCCCTCCTGGATCACGTAGATCCCGTCGGTCAGGTTAAGCACGATGCTGGTAAAAAGGTTGGTACTCATGATCACCTCGCCGTAAATGAGTGCAGCGGAGCAAAACCTGCGCCAGAGCGCCGAACGTGCCTGCAGACGGGGGTGAGGGGGCACAATCGAGCGATTTGCCCCACTTCCGACCTCGACGCCCGACAAAAACTGGGGCATATCCCCCACCACCCAGTGGGGCGGAATACGCAAACCCGCGCGGTGGTGGCACTGACGGCGCACGGGGCAAGTGGCACCCTATTTGCTGGAAAACGGCAGCCGTCGTGGCGCCGCAGCGGGGCCGCACGGGCCATTTTTTCGCACCGCAAAGCAGGAGAAACTACATGAAGCTGGCAGACCTGTACAAACGGGGGCTCATCGTCGCGCTCGCCTGCGCCGCCCTCCTCATTTCCAACCTTTCCGCGTTCGCAACCGCGCTACCCGGGGACTGCGACGGGAACGGAAGCGTCACCATGATCGAGGTGCAGGGGGCCATCAACATGTTCCTCGGCAACAAGACGGCGGCATCCTGCGTGGACACCGACCAAAGCGGCGCGGTCACGATAACAGAGCTGCGCAACGTGGTCAACGCCTACCTCGGGCTCCCAGTCATGATCCCGGCGCTCGCCGTTACCGGCACTGTGAAGGACCCGGTCTCCGGGCTGGCCGTCACCGGGGCGACCGTGACCGCGTACGCCGACGGAGCAAGCACGCCAGCGGCAACCGCCACGGTGCAAAGCACCGGCAGCTTCAGCCTTTCCGGGCTCTCGGCGGCCAGCACCTACCAGCTCGTGTTCAGCAAAACCGGCTACGGCGACGTGAACTACTACGGCGTCAAGCCGAGCCAGAGTGCTGCCACCGCACTTGAAACCGTACTCATGCTCACGACCGACAAGGCTTCGCTCACCACGTCGATCAACGGCTATGTCCTGAACGCCTCCAACAACACCGGTGCGGCCCTGACGCTCAGGTTCCGCCCGGGGCTTGGCGCCACCACCGGAAACTACCAGGCCAAGACGGCCGACGGCTACGGGTATTACTACAAGGACTACTTCCCCGCCGGGTGCTACACGGCGGAGGTGTTGAAACTCGTTGACGGGGTGGAGACCAGCTACGGCTACTTCACCGTCTACGCCGTCCCCGGGGTGTCCACCTACAACAACAGCCAGAACTTCACCGCGGATACCGGGACGACGCCCTCCACCACCTACCGCGCCGTCCTCAGCTGGGGAAGCGCCGAGCGGGACCTCGACCTCCACGTCACCGGCCCCCTGAACCCGGACGACACCTTCACCACCATAGGGTCCAGCAACACGCCGAGGTTCCACGTCGGCACCAGCACCTCCGACCCCCAGACCAGTTACCCGTACGGCAGCGCCATCACAGGCACGACCCTCAGGAACCTCCCCACGGCGACCACCGAGGCATACCTCGACCAGGATCAGGCGAACCACGGCGTCGACAACGGCAGCGAGACCTTCACCATCCTGACCCAGCAGGCAGGCGTCTACCGCTTCTACGTCTACAACAACTCGGCCACCGGTTACCTCGCCGAATCCGGCGCGCAGCTTAAGCTTTACCGCGGCACAACCCTTGTGAAGAGTTACACCGTCCCCAACAAAGCCGGTAACACCTGGACCGTCTTCGAACTAGACGGCGACACGGTGACCGACAAGAACATCATGTCTACGGTGGACCCGACCCAGACGTACAACCTCGCCAAGCCGGTGGCAGGTTACCCTGTGGACGAGCTATCCACCTTCAAGCAGGTGCAAAAAGCCCTGCCGACACGGTAGCAAAGGGGTAAGGAGCCGCGGAATGGAAAGACTCAGCAAGAAATGCACGGCGATCCTCGTGGGCGCCCTTACCTGCCTCGCAGCGGGGATCGGACTGGCCCCCAGGGTGGAGATGGCCCCATTGGCGATGGAGCGGCAGGTTAGCCTAAAAAGCGCTCCCACCCGCCGTGGCGCGAACGCGGCAGTCGGGATGATGCAAGGGTGCGCGGGAGGTACGTCCGTCAGCTGTCATCCCCAACGGTATCAGCCCCAGCTTTAAGCGGCACCTGCGCATAAATTAAAAGGCTCCTCTTCGAAAGAAGAGGAGCCTTTTTTGTTGCGGTCGCTTTTCCCGCCGGCCTCGTTTTTCGCACCGCAGACTTCCCCCTCCCTCCCCCCGGGTTCGCCCCGCAGGGGGGGAGGTTGATTGAAGGGCGGATGAGAGGCCCTGCCCGGGGATGGACTACTGGGGAGGAGCGACGTGGGTGTAGGAGGTAAGGTAGTCGACCACGACGCCGTTGTCGTCAATGAAGATCATGGCGCTCAGTATCTTGCTTTTCATGGAGCCGTCGGGGTTGAACGGAGGGGCGTTGTACTTCCAGAACTCCTTGGTGCGGGCAATAGGAGGCAGGGCGATCTTGATGGTGGCCAGTAACTCCTTGGAAAGCTGCCGCTGATTAGGTTCGACGGTAACAGGACTGCCAAATGCCGCCAAGACCTCCTGCTTGGTAGTCTTATCCTTCACGATCAGTTCCGCAAGCGAAGCCTCGCTAAGCTCCAGCTTCTTAGGCGCCTGCACTGCAGCAGGCGCGGCTTCCTTTTTCACTTCGCCGGGTGCAGCGTGCAGGCACCCTCCCAAAAACGCGCCCAGGACCAACAAACCTACCCTCTTCATCATCTGACCTCCTGATATGAATAAAATACAGCACGCGAAGGGCGTGCAACCTCTCTGCCAACTCGGACGCGCCCAGCCGCGCGACGGGCGCCTTCGCACAACAGCGCAGCACAGCGTGTTTCCGGGCCTCCCGGCCTTCCCGCACCTGCGCGTGCCGACCGCGGGGCGATAAAGACGTGGGCGATTTCACCCCAACGCCCCCCCATGCGGGGGATATCACCGCACCTTTTCAGAGGAGATGAAGCACCGGATATGGAAGAAATCACAAGACTCTCACCATCTCGCAAAATCATCCTTCCATAGGGGCGAGTGCAATATATCAATTATTATATAAGTTTCCAAGCACGAACTCCTCACGAGCCCGACCAGAGACGTTTTTTTTGAGGAGGGAGATGCAGTGATCGGCATCGCGGGTACGACAATTGCTATTACCCTGACAAGCTCTCTTCACACCGTACCGGTGATGCCTTAAACCTGGTCCGGCGCAGTCGTCATGTGCCCCCATTCACACGGCGACCTGATGGTCCGAAGTAGCAGCAACAAAAGAGGCAGCACAATGCTATTCATTTCAAATCCAATCAAGAGACTGAGAGGGAAACAACCTATGAAAAAAAGGGGATTGAAAATCTCGCTTTTGGCGGGGGCCTCGGCGGTAGCCGGCCTCACCGTTGGCGGGACGATTGCCCAAGCGGCACACCCGGCAATCCAGCTTTATACCTATGAGGAGATAGCGCAGCAGTACGGCGCACCCGCCATGCCGGTAATGGTGGACCCGACCTCCAAACAGGGCATGCCCTACAGCCCGAAACAGACCTGCATGGGCGGCGGCAACCTCGGTTGCCATACTCCCAACAACACCAAGGGGCTCAAGAGCTACACCGATATGTCCAAAGGCGCATACCACGCCACTCTCGGCACCGCCGAGTGGATGGACAACTCCGACAGCGGCCTCTTCATCGAAGGCGGCAAGCAGACGGGCCTTAACCCGCAGAAACCCTGGCTTCAGTCCCACGGCCACAACGGCAAGTGGTGAACCCCCTCGCTCCGCCAGGTGGCGGACTTACAGAAAAAAGCAGACGGCAAAGGCATCACCTATCCGGGCACCCCGAACACCGGCAACCCGGTCGTTGACTCCCAGACCCCCGGGACCAAACTCTACATCTTCTTGAACGGCGGCGAAGACGCAAACCACAACAAGTACCCGAAAGTCGACCTCTCCCTGTGGGATCAGGCGACCATGTGCGGCACCTGCCACCCGGGCGGCATCGCCTACGAAGAGGACAGAAACGGCAACAGGCTCCCCTACAAGACCCTCACCGACATGGCGACCGGCGACGTGAACCCCTTCACCACCACCGTGTGGGAGAACTTCACCACGCAGGGGATCGAAACCTCCTTCGCGACCATCGCTCCCTGGATCTATCCGCAGTACAAAGGGAACAAACCGGCTAACGGTCCGGTAATGGCTGACCCGGCCTACGCATGGGTCACCAAAGATAAAAACGGCAACGCCGTGCCGATCGGCCAGGTTGCCATGACCATGAAGGAGCCGAACAGCAACCAAGATATGCCGGTTTACTCCGGTCAGCTTATGATGCCGAACGTGAAGGAGATGGACTGCTTCTTCTGCCACCTCTCCGGCTACGACAACGTCATGTCCTCCGTCATGACCCAGGCCGGCAGCCTGAACGCGGCCCCAACTGCGGGCGCCATGCTGTTCGACATGAACCCGGCCAGCCCGACCTACATGGGGTACAACCAGTACAACGGCAACGTCGCCTTTGCCGATGCCGGCAACGGGATGCAGTCCGTGACGCTCTCCGACAGCCTGCTCGCCAGGATCAAGGGTGCCCCGGACTCCAACAACTGCATGCAGTGCCACGCCACCAAGACCCTGAAGGATCTCCCCGAGATGTTCGGTGTCACCGGCGGCAGCAGCGGCTTCCTCTCCTCCGCGCCGATGATCTACGACCCCGCCAACGGCGTCGGCCCCAACGGCAAGAGGATGACCTCCTACGACATCAACGCCATGTGGATGCAGTCCGGGACCTCCCCGTCCATCAACTTGGGCAACTACACGCAGTACATGATGCCCGGCATGCCGTATGTGCAGGCACAGCAGACCTACTACACCGCAGCCAGTGCCCCTAGCGCAGGTGGCTTCATCGGTGGGAGCAACCCGGCAATGTCCGGCCCGCTGTATTACGCAACCGCCGCAACGACCGCGGCAGGACAAAGCGAAATGGACCAGAACGCACTCAAGCGTTCCACCATGCCGTTCCCGCGCGCTGAGTGGTTCAAGCGTGGCGACGCATGGCAGGCAGGTCAGGACGTCCACGGCTCCTTCGGCTGCGCAGGCTGCCACTTCACTGGCAACAGCACCAACAAGAACCAGTGCGACCCGGGCCGCGGCTTCGACATGTCCAGCACCACCGCAGACGGCGTTCCGCCGCTTTGGAAACGTCAGGTCGTTAAGGGATTCGATGCAGACGGCAAGCCTGTCCTCGCCGTTGGCGACGCCGAAGTCGGCGCAGCGGTACAAAAGCACGACACCCGCAACACCGTCAAGCGCTGCGAGTTCTGCCACATCACCGGCAAGGACTACTACGGCAACGCAATCCAGACCTTCGGTGCGCCGAATCCGGATGCGGCACACACTCAGTACGGCCTGAACAACAACATCGTCCAGATCGTCGACAAGTTCGATAAAGAGCAGGGCGGCTTCGGCGGCCAGGGCGTGCCCGAGCACACCGACTTCACCACCGACAAGAACAAGCTCGGCCGCGGCAACCACCTCGACGTCATGGACTGCACCGTCTGCCACGTGCAGAAAACCAGCATGGCAGTTCGCGCCCTCGACGCCACCTCCGGCATGCGCTTCCCGGCCATCGTCGGCACCGACCCCTCCAAGGGGATGATCGGCCTGTTCGAGGATCCGGCTCCTGAGGCGTTCAACGCCGGTGCCGTACAGAAGTACAACGGCATGTACCAGGTCATCAACACCTACTTCGGCTACACCAACAGCACTCAGAAAGAAGGAACTCCTGCAGTCGCCGGCAGCCAGGCCTGCCTCGACATGGCAGCACAGGGCGCTGACTGCTCGACCCAGCCGGGCCCCGGCTACCAGGCACCCATCCAGGCCGGCACCCACGTTGTGGGCGGCAAGCTCAAGACCTGGGAACCGCTTAACCTCTGGCAGAAGCTTGGCAACATGGAAGCTCCGCTCACCTGGGGTAACGGCACCAAGAGCGGCATGAAGTTCCGCCGCAAGATCTACCTGAGCAACGCGATTTCCGCAGTCATCTGGAACAACACCGACTCGAACGTAGACGCGAACGGCGACACCGTCCCCGGCGGCCTCCTGGTTCCGACCAAGCCCTCGTTGGTCGGCTACACCGACGTCTTCGACGGCCTCCCGCCGCATGAAAACAACACCCAGGGTTACGGCGACCCGATCTACGACCCGTGGATCCAGCGCGACCTGAAGGCCGGCATGAACTTCGGTCCTTCCGCCCTCTCCGTCATCTCGGTCGGCTTCAACAACCCGATGACCACCAACTCCGGCAGCGCGTTCATGCCGGACGGCACCTTCTCTCCGGCCAACTACTGGAAGTACGTCAGCGTTTGGAGCGGCGCGGTCACCTTCACCGAACCGAACCAGATCACCGAGTACAAGGCCTACCGCAACCAGCTTGAGAGCATGAAAGCACCGGAACTCCGTAAGGATTGGTCCAAAACCGAGCTTGCCTACATCGGCGCTCCGTTCATGGTCACCCACGGCGTGAAGCCGGTACAGCAGTACGTAAAAGGCAAGAGCTGCGCAGATTGCCACGCCCAGGGCGCAGGCTTCTTCAAAGGCGGCTTCGACATGGTCGGCACCGCTATCCCGGCCGACCGTACCTTCAACCCGACTTCCCGTGTTGTTGTTGATCAGGCAACCGGCACCGTCACCCGCATGCCCGGCGTACCGGGCCTCGACTCCGCCAGCAACCTGATGGAGCGTCCGCTTGAGCCGGTACGTGTCAAGGCAGTTAAGGGCGACCTCCGCACCGCATTCGAAGGCTTCAACAAGCTCGGCCAGCCGCGCACCGTGAAGTTCGAGAAGAGCGATGAAACCCACACCTGGACCGTCGACCTTCAGCGCGCCGACGTCCTGTATCCGCCTGAAGACGGAGCCATCTACTACAAGATCGCCGACACCAACGACGACGGCAGCATCAAAACGGGTGCTACCCCTGTGAACGGCGCAGCTTATGCCGACTACATGGAAACCATCGCTGCCACCTTCAACCCCACTGCAGCAGGCCTCGGCGTGAAACCGGTCGCAACCATCGCGGCTGTGGCCGGCGAAACCGGCACCAACGCAGCTATGCTGGTCAAGGGCACCTCCTACAACTTCGCCCCCGCCACCACCCCGGCAGCTGGCGCCAAGTTCCAGTGGGCAACCAACGCTGGTGACACCGCAGTTCCTCCTGCAGTACCGGGCGCGATCCTCTCCGCACCGGCCGCAGCAAACACCGGCATCACCTTCACCAAGGCCGGTACCTTCAGGGTCGCCCTTACCGTGACCAACGTGGACGGCACGACCGCAACCAGCTACAAGCTCGTCAACGTAGCCAACCCGGTGTACATCGCGGTAAACAGCACCACCACCGCACCGGTCACCACCACCATCCCTGCCACCGCCACCAGGCCGGCTTACAGCTACACCGTACAGCAGACCAAAGTGCCGGTAACCTTCCCGATTGCTCCTCCGACCTACGACAAGGTCAGGTTCTTCTGGGGTGACGGCAGCTCCTCCACCACCCTCACCGCTACCGACTTCGCAACGGCCAACGGTGCAGGCGGCGTGGCACACGTGTACAACCGGTACAGCAAGTACCTGAACGCTTCTACCAGCAAGTACACCTACAAGACCACGATCCAGCTGTTCAACGGGTCGAACCTGGTCAGCTCGCAGTCTGTGAAGGTAGAAGTCCAGTAATGCAACGATGGAACTTCGATGAACATGCAGTGAAGTAAATCCTTGGCCCGGAACGAAAGTTCCGGGCCCTTTTTGGTAGAGGGACAAGATTTTCGGGCCGACGTCGGGAGCAAGACGCGCCTGGAGCAGCTCAAAGACAAGGAGAATCAACCATGCCGCACCCGAAGAAGATCGTATCGTCCACCGTTGCCGCAATCATGCTCATGACCATGGGCGCAGGTATCTCGTTTGCGGAAGAGGCCACAGTCAAAGACGCCGCGGCCCTGGCGGCCAAGGCAGCGCAGGCGGCGCAGCCGTCACCCGACGAGACGCTGGTGAAGGTGAACGGCACGCCGATCATCCGCAAGGAAGTCAACCGCGCCCTGAAGATCATGCTGAAGCAGACCGGCACCAAACAGCTCGTCCCCGAAGCGCTCAAGAAGGCGCAGGACACCATCCTCGATCAACTCACCGATTCGGAGCTTTTGTACCAGGCCTCTAAAGGTGTCGAGATGAAGGACCTGGACCAGCAGGTGAAGAAGGCCCTCGCCGAGAACCGCTCGAGGTTCAAGAGCGACGCCGAATACAAGGCCGCCATGGACGAGTTGCTCATGACCCCGAATGACCTTGAGGAATTCACCCGCAAGGACATCGCCATCAACAACATGATAGAAGCCCGCTTCGGTTCCAAGGTGCAGGTGCCGGAGAGCGATGCGAAGAAGTTCTACGAGGATAACCGTACCAAGTACTTCGAGCAGGGGGCCAGGGTGAGGGCAAGTCACATCCTCGTGGGCATCGGCCAGAGCGCCTCACAGAAGGAAAAGGACGAGGCCAAGGCGAAAGCCGATGCCCTGTTGGAGCGCATCAAGAAAGGTGAAGATTTCGCCGAGATCGCCAGGAAAGAGTCCACCTGCCCCAGCAAGGAGAAGGGTGGCGACCTGGGGGTCTTCGGCCAGGGGGACATGGTTCCTCCGTTTGAAAAAGCGGCCTTCGGGTTGAAACCCGGCGAGATTAGCGGGGTCGTTTCCACCGTGTTCGGCTACCACATCATCAAACTCACCGAGGCCCTTCCCCCCAGCGTGCAGCCCTTCGACGAGGTTAAGGCGAAAATCGTGGAGTACCTGAAGCGCGAAAAGGTACGTGCGGAGATCCCCGCCCTGCTCAAGGAACTCAGGGAAAAGGCCAAGATAGAAAAAGCCTAGCATCCGCAGATACTTAGACACACCAAAAGAGCAGGAGGGCCTCCCCCACCTGCTCTTTTTTCATTCACGTACCCCAACCCCCACATTGGGGTAAAAGCCCCCCAGACACTGGGTGAACTTGGGGTATTTACCCCAACAAACACCCCACCCCCTCCCACATCCCCTTTCATCTCGATGAGCCGCGTCACGGAAGCTTTAGCAATTACTACGGTTTTAAAAATTTAGTGAGAAAAATAAAATAGCGGCATACCCCGTGCTAATGATGAAGTCAGGCTCTCTAAAGCTGAAGCAGGACTGCAGATGGCGAACGGTACCCCCATACCGGACGCAAGATGTGATTCGTACTTCCATTGAATCGAGACAAAGGAGACCCATGATGAAACAACCCACCAAGAAGACGGTGCTGCTTACCGCCGCTTCCTGCGCCGCCCTGATCGGGGTTGGCACGGGGATGGCGATGGCTTCCGTCTCTGCCCACAAACAGATCCCGCTGAAGGATCCGAGCGGCGCGGCGATCACCAAGAACGGCGACGGCTCCGCAAAAGCCTTCAGCATCAAGACGACCTGCTTCGGCACCGCCGGCTGCCACGGTGACACGGGTGCTGGCGCCTCGAGCGTCCTCAAGTACACCTACGACGACATCGAGAAGCATTCCTACCACGCCCAGCTTGGCGCTAACGAGATCCGCGGCTTCAACCCGTTCAACATCGACTCGAGCGACGCATTCCGCGCCGGCGCAGGCCCCCAGGGCAAGAACTGGGTGCAGAGTCCCGGGCACGTGGGATCTTGGTGACCGCCGTCTGCTCGCCAGTTGGCGAGAATGTACAAAGACGGTAACGGCGCAACCTACGATGCAACCGCAGCACAATTCACCTCCACTCCTTTCGGAAAGGTCCTTCCGGCCGGAATGACAGCAGCAACCGATCTCGTCACCACCCCGTATTACACCCCGTTCGACTTTGGCGCGTCCTTCGCCCAGAAAGCTGACAACTCCGTTGCCGGTGAGATGCGCGACTGCGGTGAGTGCCACGTCGGCGGCGGCGCCATGGAATACATGATCGATCCGACGAAGACCGTGAGCGCAACCTACGACGCGACCAAGCGCACCTCGCTGCGCGACTACGTCTTCGGTACCGCTGTAACGGCGTTCAACGCCTTGATCGACATCTTCAACACCGACACGACCAAGAGAGGCGACGTGGTGGTCCAGGACTACAAGAACGTCAACGGCGTTCTCGAGATGGACTGCCTTATCTGCCACCAGAACGACTACAGCTGGGACAAGCGCAGGGACGCAGTACGCAAGGGTGAGTTCGACGCTTCGCGCGCCGTCGGCTCCAAGCTGGCCTTCTCCGCGAAAGACGGCATGAACGTCTTCTACAACTCGACCACGGTATCCACCAATGCGAGCAACCAACTGGTTGCCAACATGGAGTACAAGATCGTCGGCAAGCCGACCTCCAACCAGTGCTCCTCCTGCCACCTCGGCAACACCATCGAGACCAAAAACGCAACCACCGGCGTAGTGACCGTGACCGGCGGCGAGAAGTACCAGGTTGACTGGAAGAAGCGTGGTGAGATGTGGACCCAGAACGGCACCATCCTCGACGTCCACGGCGCCATCGGCTGCATGGGCTGCCACGAGCGCACCGGCGACAAGGCAGGCGCAACCGCCAATGTCGGCACCAGCGGCAACATCGTCGACGCAGGCGTGGCCAAGCTTGGCCTCTGCGACCCCGCAAAAGGTGGGGCATCTCCGTTCGACGCAATGTGGAACAAGATGGACAAGGTTGAGTTCAAGGATTGCAAAGGCTGCCATGAGTACACCACCGCTCCGGCCTTCGCCACCTTCGGCGCACCGAGCTCCAAAGGCGCTCACGACAGGGCAGGCCTCACCGCCAACATCGTCTACGACAAGACGGGCGCTCAGGTTAGCCACATCGACCTCATCGACTGCACCGCCTGCCACATCCGTAAAGACGGCTTCAGCGGCGGCGCGTTCGTCGACGGCACCGGTGCCGACGAGGAAGGCCGTCTGGCCGTTCACGACACCGAGTACGTAGCCAAAGGCGACATGGCCAACGGCGTCGCACTCAGCTGGGGTCAGGACGGCAAGATCTACGCGGCCAACCTGTTGACCTCCTTCTTCTGGCGCGACATGAACGGTCTTAAGACCGCCAACGGCGGCCTGGACGCCAACAACGACGGCCGCGAGGCCGGCATGGATCCGCTGCTGCAGACCCATGTGGCCAACATCAACCGCCTGAACGGCCTGCACGCCCTTACCGCTGACGGCGTGGTGAACGCAGCCGAAATCGCCACCCAGCAGGCCGCCCTCTCGGCCGGCATCAGGGCGCAGCTCGGCAACGGCACCACCCAGGCAACCAACGCGTTCCTGCCGAAGCTCTCCTTCCTCATGGTTCCCTTCAAGGCAAGCCACAACATCGCTTCCGCCGACAGGGCCTGGGGTAAAAACGGCTGCAAAGAGTGCCACGCTGCCGGCGCAGGCTTCTACAACGGCGCCTACCCGATCAACGGCAACATGGACGGCAAGTTCAGCTTCGACTCCAACCAGGTGACCACCTTCACCAAGGTGAACGGTCTCGTCGACGTGACCGACTCGCACCCGAACGTCATCACCAAGGACGGCACCCGCTCGCTGCCGATTCCGATCCTCACCAAGTTCGACACCCCCTACGTCCAGACCGCTACCGCGGGCCAGACCCTGCGCAACATCGACCGTAGCGAAGTCCTCTACGAGAAAACCTTCCAGACCGTCAAGCAGGACTGGGTCACCAGCATCGAGGGCGGCGCGATCGCTGCAGCCTGCACTGCTGACGGCTCCAGCCCGTTCTACTGCGAAGATGCTGCAATCATCTTCAACGCAGCTAAGAAGGGTGCGACTTCCACCCTCGGCTGGACTCTCAAAGTCGATGCGAAGGACAGCAACGGCGTTGTAACCAGCCGCACCGTCCAGGTCATGAACGACAAGGTGGCCTCCGTAGACACTCTGGTTGCCGAACTCGGCACCGTCGGTGGCAATTACTTCACCGTCACTGCCATCAACAAGGCAACCGGTACTGTCGCGGTAGCACCGGCAGTCAACAACGCCATCAAGCTGGAGAGAATTGGAACCTACCAGATCCGCATCAACAAGGCTTCCGATGTCGGTCCGTTCGGCCTGAAGGGTGCTCTCTGGACTGCAGCCCCGATCGTACGTCCTTCCGGCACCTACAACACCCGCGATCAGTACGTCGCCTACCTGAACGGCATCGACGCGGCAGCCTTCGGCGTCGGCCAGGCTCCGGTAGCGGGCATCGCAGCAGTAAACGGCGAGTCGGGCACCATCGCAGCTCCGCTGACCGTGAACGTTGGCAAAACCTTCGCACTCGCCGCAGGCATCACACCGGCAGCCGGCGCCGCCTTCAAGTGGCAGACCAATGCAGGTGACGTCGATGCTAATACTACACAGGCGGATGCGAACACCATCATCACCGCTCCGACCGCGGCAAGCACCAGCATCACCTTCAAAAAAGTCGGCACCTACAGGGTCGCCCTGACCGTGACCAACGTCGACGGTGCTACCGCAACCAGCTACAAGCTCGTCAACGTAACCAACCCGGTGTACATCGCGGTAACCAGCACCACCACCGCACCGGTCACCACGACCATCGCAGCCACCGCCACCAGGCCGGCATACAGCTACACGGTACAGCAGACCAAGGTGCCGGTAAGCTTCCCGGTTACTCCTCCGACCTACGACAAGGTCAGGTTCTTCTGGGGTGACGGCAGCTCTTCCACCACCCTGACCGCGCTCGACTTCGCAACGGCCAACGGTGCAGGCGGCGTGGCACACGTGTACAACCGCTACAGCAAGTACCTGAACGCTTCTACCGGCAAGTACACCTACAAGACCACGATCCAGCTGTTCAACGGGTCGACCCTGGTCAGCTCGCAGTCTGTGAAAGTAGAAGTTCCCTAAGTCCTGTCTCTTGCAGGCAACTTGATTGATGCATTGCAGTAACTTCGAAGCCCGGAACGAAAGTTCCGGGCTTTTTTTTGTCGCATCAAGCTAGATTGAGGGGGGAACCACGTTCCTCTGCCACGCGACGGTGATCGGGGGAGAGAGGTGCCGCTAATGCCGACAATAAGCAAATCCCCCCCCGCCCCCCCTTCGCAAAGGGTGGAACGTTAGGGGCTCGCGCACCGCTTCGTGGACAGCTCGCCTCTGCCAAAGGATTACACCAACTTGCATGATCCATTTGCGACAGGCCGTGGCGACGGAGAAGATAAAAACTTTTTTTGGGAAAAAAGACTAAAGGTATGTCAGTTGTAGGACGACATTGAAATGGTAAAGCAAAGGCGGAATGTGATATAGTGGCATCACTTTTCGCTGTGACAGTGGGAGAAAAGATATGAGCAAAAGTATCAGAGTATTGGCGTTTTCTCTGACAGTACTAGTTTCCGCCGTTACGGCGTATGCGGATGATTCCCCTTCCTGCAGGGATAAATGCACCACTGACTACACAGACTGCCTGAAGTCAATCGAATCCGCCTCACCCGACGCACGGGTGATCCTTGAGAAGAGCTGTCAGGTGGAGGACGACGCCTGCAGCGCCGACTGCGACGAAAAGCGCTCCCTCGCGGGGATTTTCAGGAAACTAAGCGAGTAGACGCCGCTTTAGATAAAGAGCAAATCCCCCCTGCCCCCCCTTCGCAAAGGGGGGAACGTTAGGCCGCATGCGGAGCTTCGTGGGGAACAGACACCTGGCTCCCCTAATTTCCCGGATGTTCCTTCGCAAAAGGGAGAGCTTCCACCCTCATTCAGCCATTCAGCCCTCCCCTCTTACAGCGCCTCCAGCACCCCGCAGAGCTTGTCGGAATCGTAGGGCTTCACCACACTCCCGCAAAACCCGTAATCCCGGTACGAATCCATCACCTCGTCGTTGCTGTAGCCGCTGGACACGATGAGCCGCGCCGCTGGATCCTGAGCGAGAATCAGACGCGCCGCCTCCTTACCCCCCATCCCATTTGGGACGGTGAGATCAAGAACCGCTGCCAAAAACGGCACCCCTTCCTTTGATGCCCTTCCGTACATGGCGACGGCCTCATCGCCGCTCGCACAGAGGGTCACCTCGTACCCTTTGGCCGCGAGGACCTTGGCTGCGAGGAGCCGAATCATCTCCTCGTCGTCCATCACAAGGACTCTCCTGCTGCAGCTGACAAGCGCCTGCTGCGCTTCGCGCTCCGCGTCGGCTTCCACCTTCGGCTGCGCCGATTCGATGCAGTAAACGGGGAGATAGAGGGTGAAGGTGGTTCCTTTTCCCAAGAGGGTGTCGAAGGTGATCACCCCGCCGTGCCGGGTGATGATCGAGTGGACCGTGGCAAGGCCGAGCCCGGTGCCAAGCGCCGCTTTGGTCGTGAAATACGGGGTGAAGATGCTCGACTTGTGCTCGTCGCGGATGCCGACCCCCTCGTCCTGGAACGAGAGTTCGACGTAGCAACCACAGAGGGGAGCCGGAAGCCTTTCCGCGTCCGTCGAGGCCATTCTACCGCGCACGGTCAGCGTGCCGCCGTCCGGCATCGCCTGCACCGCGTTGATGCAGATGCAGTTGAAGGCCTGCCTGATCTGACCGTCGTCCACGTACACCGGGGGGAGGTCCGGCGGCAGATCAAGTAGATAGGTAACGTTGGAACCGCGCGTGGCAAGCTGCACCGACTCGTCCACCAGCCTCGCGACCGGGACGGCTTTTCTCAGGGGGGCTCCCCCTTTGGCAAAACTTAGGAGCTGGTTCGCGAAACCGGCGGCACGCATGGTCGCCTTTTCGGCCTGCTGCAAAAGCTCGTGGGAGTTGTGCGACGGATCGATGAACTTTTTCGCAAAGGAGATGTAGCCCAGCACACCGGTCAGGGCGTTGTTGAAGTTATGCGCGATCCCGCCGGCGAGAACGCCGATCGACTCCAGCTTCTGGTTTCTCACGATCTGCTGCTGCAAAAGCTCGCGTTCGGTCATGTCGATCATGATGTCGACGATACGCGCGCCGGAGCGCTGGTTGCTGCAGTTCAGGTGTTTGACGGTGCCGTCCTTGCAAAGCGCGTTCACCTCGTAGAAGGTGACCCGGGTCCCCTGCTCCCAGGCCTCGATGGCGGCGCGGCGCTTGCCGGCGACCCTTTCGCGGTACTCCGGTTCGGGGCAAAGCAGGGCGAGCAGTTGGTCGACATCTTGAACCTCGTCCTGGCGATAACCGAAGCTCTTCGTCATGAAGGCGTTCAGGTACTCGACACCGCCCCGCTCGTCGGACCAGACGATCCCCATGGGGAGCTGTTCCACCAGGTTCTTTAGTTCCTGGCGCGCCTGGGTCCTCTGCTCGATTTCCTTCTCCAGATCGAGGTTGATGGTGACCAGCTGTTCCTTCGAGGCGATCTCGAACTCCATGGCTGCCAGCAGTTCCGCGTGCAGCCGACGGTTCTCCTCCTCGCGTTGCCGGAGCGACTCGGCCAGATCGTTCAGCGACGCGGAGGCCCGCCCCGGCTCGTCATCTGAAAGTACGGCGATGCGTGAGACGTAGTCGCCGCAATGGACGTTCTCCAGCCCCTGCATCAGCGAGTTGAACGATGCGGTCACCCTTTTAAGGATCAGATAGCAGGAGAAGAGGATGAAGAGCCAGCTCGCCGTGGCCAGCACTACGCTCAGAAAGGCAAGCCGCCTCCCCTCCCGCCACAGGTCACGGGTGCCGCGGAAAAGGCGCACCTCGCCGATAAGCTCACCTGGCCGCTGCTCGCCTTGCCCCGCCTCGGGAAGCACGGTAAGCGGGTTGCCCCGCACCTGCACGCTCTGCTGGATCAGGTCCGCCCCCGCGTTAGTCCCAAGACGCACCATGATCCTGCCATTCGCGGCTGCGATCTCCACGCCACGGATCTCGGGAAGGGTAAGCGCCTGACGTGCGTGTGACTCGAGCAGGTCGGTGTTCTCCGCGTAAAGGGGAAGCCGCACCGAGTCGGCCAGGGCATGGGCCTGCAGGCGGAGCATCTCGGCGGCGTGCCGCTTGTTCTGGTTGATCTGGTGTAATACGAAGAGCGTGACGCAGACGACGGTGATCAGCGCGGAGAAGAGCGTAAAACGCAGGAACAGCTTGTATTGGAAGCTCGAGCGAAGGGCGCCTAAGCGTCCGGCGGGAGAAGGCGTGTCCATGGCAAGGCCTTTGTTGGGGTCGGCGCCGCGGCCGAATAGTGGCCGGCTGGTGCAGACGGCGGCTTCATCTTTGTGTGTAACAGCTGCGTGCAGAGCGGGCTTTGGAGCTGAGCCTGTAGGCCGCTGATCTGAGGCAGTGTGAATGTTTGTACACGAGGCATTACATGGAGTCTGGCGGAGAACTATACCAGATATGCTGCGGGATTCAACTGTAATAAATCGTTGCTTCGTCCAACATTGGCCGCATAAGCACTGTATTACCTAAATTCCTTTGACAGAAAAGCATCAACCTGATAGGTATGCAACAATCTCTGTGCCAGTTCATTTAGAAATTCTGCAACTGTCAACGGCTCTTTTCCGGGGAAACCCTTTTGACGGCAAAACAGCTCATCACAATCCTGCTTGCCTCCCTGATGGTCCTGTCCCCCATGGCCGTCACCCAGCTTCGCGCCGAGGATACGGACGAGGTGACGCGCTCGCTCGGCCTGTCCGGCGAAGATGTCGCCGCAGTCCCCCATTCCCCCCGCCCCGCTTCGCTCATCGCGGAAAACGTTACCGTAATAGACGCCGACGAGATTGCCCGGCTCAACGCTCACACCGTGGCCGACGTGCTTCAGACGGTCCCCGGCGTCCAGGTGGACCTGTTGCAGACTCCCGGCAACGTCGTCCTTTACGACATCCTCGGCAGCACGAACCGGCACGTCCTGGTGCAGATCGACGGGGTGCCGCAGAATTTCGTAAGCTCCGACAACATCGCCCATATCGGCAGCATCCCGGTGCAGATGATCGAACGCATCGAGATCATCAAGGGGGCAGCCTCGGCAGCCTGGGGCTCGTCTCTCGGCGGGGTGATCAACATCGTCACCAAGCTCCCCGCACAGGATACCCCGGCGACCGGCCTCGCCTCAGCCTCTATCGGCAAGAACGCCACCACTGACCTGAGGGCGGAGGTTAGCGGCACCGTAGAGCGGCTCGGGTATTACCTGACCGGCGGAAAGCTCTTCTCGGACGGCCTCATCCCCCGAAACGACGTCGATCTCAATCACGGCTTCGGAAAGCTGAGTTACGACTTCCTAAACGGCGGCAGGGCAATCCTCGCAGTCGACGCACGCGATGCTGACATGAGCCTAAGCGAGTCCTCCCTTCGCGACTTCTGGGAAACCGGGACGGCCCGTTATCTGAACGGCTACTTCTCGGTGCAGTACCCGCTCGCCGAGCGTCTATCGCTCGAGGTGAACGCCCGCGGTGGGAAACGCAGTACCGCACACGTCGTCGGGCACTTCGTCGCCACGCCCAACCCCTTCATGCACGCAACGGCGCGTGAAGTGTACCAAGGGTACGAGGCGGCACTCAACTGGGGGGATGCGAGCCGGGGGCTGAAGGCCGGGGTGGAGTACGAGCAGACCGATGTGCAGCAACGTGAATTCATCCTGCCCATCCCCGACTTCAACATCGATAAAACCCTCACCCGCTACAGCACGTACCTGAGCGGCACCTATACCATCGGAAAGCTCTCCGTGCTCCCCGGGGCTCGCTTCGACCGCTTCAACCTGTTGGACGACGCCCTGAGCGGCACCCTTGGCGCCACCTACCGCCTGACCGACAACACCCTTTTGCGCGGCTATGCGGCGTACGGCTACAGCATGCCGCTCATCAGCAACTACGGCTCCATGGATGGACAGGTGCCGCACAAACTGCAGCAGATCCGTACCGTGCAAGCGGGAATCGAGAGCACGGCGATCCCATACCTGTGGCTCAAGGTGATGCTGTTTGACAACGAGGTCTGGAACATCCAGACCATCGACCGCTACAACGTACTGCACCGGGACGAACAGAGCCGCGAAGGGGTCGACATGGAGTGGCGCACCTCTTCCTTGTACGGCTTCATGCTAAGCGGCGGCTACACCTTCACCGACGCCCGCAACAAAAAAACCGGGGAGCAGTTAAGCGGCGGCGAGAGCGGCCCGCGCCACGCGGTCAAGGGGGCGCTCACCTACCAGAACGAGGAGATCGGCCTCACCTCTGTCCTGACCGCCAACTACAGCGACTGGAACCTCGCCACACCCGGTGCCGACTCGACGGCAATGTTCCTGGACCTGCACGTGACCCAGAAGCTCGCGCCTTCCTCGGACCGGTCACCGGAGCTCTTCTTCTCGGTGCGCAACCTCCTGGACACCAAGCTGTACCAGTACAACTTCCGCCCCGCGGCACCGCGGTGGTTTGAGTTCGGGGGGAGGCTACGCTTCTGATGCGCACACCGATCCCCTACATGCTGCTTTTCTTCATCATGCTGGTGTCGCCGCGCCTAGCCGAGGCTCTGGACGTGCTCATCCTGCAAAGCGGCCGCAGCCCCGTCTATACCGACGCGCTGCGCGGCCTGCATGGCGCCGCCAAACTCGATTCGAAGACCCTCGTGCTCTCGGACTACTCCGACGTCGACGTGCAGCGTCTGGTCAGGGAGGAGCGCCCGAGGCTTCTGATCGCTCTGGGAGACCGCGCCCTGAACGAATGCCGCAAGACCAGGGAGGTCCCGGTGCTCGCCCTGCTATCCCTGGCGCTCACCCAGAGGGCGGTCCCGGATCATATAGGCGGCATCGCCATGACCGCCGCACCGGAGCACTACCTTGAGCTCTTCGCCCAGATGCGGGCCAAGCGGGTGGGGGTGCTCTACGACCCGAGGCTCTCCGGGCTCTACGTCAAACGCGCACTCGCCGAGGCGGAGGGCTACGGCGTCACCATCGTCACCGAGACGCTGCGCAACCCCCGCGACCTGCAGGGGAAACTGGAGAAACTGAAGGGGGACATCGACCTGCTCTGGCTTTTGCCGGACAGCACCGCCATCACCACGGTCAACCTGGAGGCGCTACTCGTCTTCTCGATGACCCAGGCGGTCCCGGCGGTAAGCTTCACCGGACAGTACGTGAAAAACGGCGCCGCGGTTGCCCTCGACATCGACCCACATGACATGGGTGGGCAGGCGGGCGAAATGGCCCAGTCCCTGCTGCGTTCCAGCTGGGGGCACCGGGTCCCCATCGTCGACCCGCGCAAGGTCCGGCTCCAGGTCAACGAGAGCGTGCTGCGCAAATTGCACTTGAAGCCCCCCTCCCACTAACGCACCTGACGCAAAAGAGGCCGCCCCTTCCGGGACGGCCTCTTTTTTTAGGCTTGTGGCTCCCCCCTTTGCGAAGGGGGGCCGGGGGGATTTTCTTTTGCCAGCCAGCTAAATCCCCCTGAATCCCACTTCGCAAAGGGGGACTTTCACACACCATCTATCCCAGCAGCGTCTCCACCGGGGTGTAGGGAAGTCCGAAGGCGTCGGCGACGCCGCGGTAGGTGACCTGGCCCAAAGCGATGTTGATCCCCTCACGCACGCCGGCGCTTTCGCGCGCGACCTCGCGCCAGCCGCGATCGGCAAGCGACACGGCATAGGAGAGCGTTGCGTTGGTGAGGGCGGCCGTCGAGGTGAGCGGCACCGCGCCGGGCATGTTCGCCACGCAGTAGTGCAGCACCCCCTCCTCCAGGTAGGTCGGCTCGCGATGCGTGGTCGCGCGCGAGGTCTCGAAGCACCCACCCTGATCGATGGCTACGTCGACGAGGACAGCACCCGGCTTCATCCCCTTCAGCATGTCGCGGGTCACAAGCTTTGGCGCCTTCGCCCCGTGCACGAGCACCGCGCCGATCACAACGTCCGCCTGCTGCACCAGCTCGCGGATGACGGCGGGAGAGGACATGACCGGGAAGCAGTTCTTCGGCATGACCTCGGAGAGGTGGCGCAGGCGCTCGAGGCTCATGTCGAGGAGGTAGACCTTGGCGCCCAGGCCGCAGGCCATCTGCGCCGCGTGGGTCCCCACCACGCCGCCGCCGATCACGACGACGGTGCCCGGCGCAACACCGGGAACGCCGCCCAAAAGGATGCCACGCCCACCCTGGGCCCGCTCCGCGTACTTGGCGGCCTGCTGCGCCGCCATGCGGCCGGCGACCTCGCTCATCGGGGTGAGCAGCGGAAGCGTGTTGCCGGGACCGGTGATGGTCTCATAGGCGACGGCAACCCCCCCGCTCTTAATGAAGGCACGGGTGAGTCCCTCCGCGGCGGCGAAGTGGAAGTAGGTGAAAACGATCTGCCCCTCGCGGATCATCTCGTACTCGCTTGACTGCGGTTCCTTCACGTGCATGACCATCTCGGCCCGTGCGTAGATCTCGGCCGGTTCGGCCACGATCTCGGCGCCCGCCTTGCGATAGGCATCATCGGAGAATCCGCTGCCGTTGCCGGCTCCACTCTCGACCAGCAGGGTATGCCCGTGCCCCACCATGACCTCGACCCCGGCGGGGGTCATGCTGACACGATTCTCTTCGACCTTGATTTCCTTCAGTATCCCGACGACCATCTGCGCTCCCTCTCCCCTTGATGAGTGTGCCGACTGTCAGCATTGTACCGCAGTCCGGGCCGGGTTCATTAGACCGGCGTCTCAGCATACCAGATCGACCGGGATTTTTTCTTGCGAACAAGCGACAGAAACGGTATTTTTTCGCAGGATATTTCACCATAAGGGGTAATCGATGAGGAATCTTGCGGAAACAGCCGTAGACAGGATTGATCGGGCCATCCTGAACGAGTTGCAGAGAGACGGCAGGCTGACCAACGTGCAGCTGGCCGAGCTCGTCGGGCTTTCCGAGTCGGCCTGCCTGCGCCGGGTGCGCCTTCTGGAGCAAAGCGGCATCATCGACCGCTACGTGATGCTGGTGGATCAGGGGCGTGCGGGCAAACCGGGGAACGTCTTCGTGCGGGTGACGCTTGACGGACAGCAGCGTGAGAGGCTTTCTGCCTTCGAGGAGGCGATCGCCACGGTTCCCGAGGTGATGGAGTGCTACCTCATGTCCGGCGACGTCGATTACCTGATGCGCGTCGCGGTGAAGGACACGGACGACTACCTGCGCCTGCACAACAAGCTGACCGGGCTCCCCGGAGTCCTGCGGGTGCAGTCATCCTTTGCGCTGCGCACCGTGGTGAGCAGGACCTCGCTTCCTTTGTGACCTACCACACCGGGGTGATGCTCGAGCGCTCCAAAAACCTTCTCAGGGCATGCAGGTCGGCGAGGGAAAGCCCGACGAAGCAGAGGCCCATGCCGGAGGGAAGTTTCTCTTTTTTCTTTCCCGGCTCACGGACCCAGGCCACCCGGGCCTGGCAGGCGATGATGGCGTCGCGGTTTGAAAGCTTGAACTTTATGGTCAAAAGGGTGTCCACCGGCCGGATCTGGGCAGTCTCGACGAAGAGGCCGCCTCGGCCCACGTTCACCGAATAGTTCAATACCAGCGTCTTCTGATAGGGTCCTTCGAAGATGGCGATCCTGGCGTCGACGCGCTCCCCCCTTCCCGCCTGGACGCCGTCCCTCCTCTCTTCCACCATGCTCCCACCCGCCTCATGCCCTGGTACACCCATTTCCCCCTCCTCCTCAGCGGTGACTCTCCACCTGATTCACCTTTAACGCCCTAAGCGCTTTTGTGTAAATCCGAAAGAGGCTGCAACTGTTGTAGGGGTCGCGACTACAGTTCCGGCCTCCCGGCGTCCGCCGCTTGTAGGAAAAAGACTACAGAAAAAAGGGAAGTAGGCCGATCCATAAGCGGGAGAGCTTCTGCTATTAATGATCCATCGACGCCCACGCCGACACGCTCAACCGCTTCAGGAGTAGGCCATGCCGGACCAGAAAGCGCAAAAGACTTACTCATCCCGGCCGGACTACCGGCACCAGGTAGCCATCGGGATCGCCTTCGGCCTCGCCGGATTCGTGCTGAACTGGTTCAAGCTGGAGTTCTTCTTCAACGTCGACTTCATCTTCGGCTCCATCCTCTCCATGTTCGCCCTCATGCGTTTCGGCCTCGTTGCAGGGATGACGGCGACGCTCATCGCCGCGAGCTGCACCTGGTTTCTCTGGCACCATCCCTGGGCGGTGATCATCTTCTGCGCCGAGACGCTCTGCACGGCACGGTTGAACCTCTCCAAAGACCGCGACCCGGTCCTCAACAACCTGGCCTACTGGTTCAGCGGGGGCATCGCCCTCGTGCTCTTCTTCTACGCCGGTGTCATGCACTTTCCCCTGCTGCCCGCCATGGTTATGGGGCTCAAGCAGGGGATCAACGGCATCGTCAACACCCTGATCGCCGCAGCACTCCACATGAGCTACGGCTTTTACCGGCGGCGGCAGGAAAGGCTTCCCGGGCTGCGCCAGCTGATCTTCGTCGCCATATCGCTCTTCGTAACCATCCCGACCCTGCTTTTCCTCTACCTGGATATAAGACACACGATGCGTCAGGACCTCGCGCGGCACCAGGAGGCAACGGTGCGTATCGCCACCGCGGCCCAGACCGGCGCGGCATCCTGGCTGGACAACAGCCTCGGGGTGATCCGCTTCCTTGCCTCCTCCGGCGGCGGACCGGTGACCGACATGCGGCGCGACCTGGAGAACATGCGCCAGTCGCTCACCGACTTCAAGCGCCTGGGTATGACGGACGAGCACGGCATCACCATCGCCTTCTCCCCGGCCGTCGACGAGAACGGGACGGCCACCGTGGGACTGGACCTGTCGGACCGCAGTTACCTGAAGAAGGTCTCCGCCCCACCCTACCCCGAGGTGATGGAGCTCTTCCAGGGAAGGATCGGCGCGCCGGGGCCAAGACTCATCCTGGTCGCGCCGGTGCTGGAAAAGGAAGGGTACCGGGGCGCCGTATTCGGCGTAGCCGACCTCGGCAGCCTGACGGAGCTCCTGCAAAAGCTCGTGCACGAAGACTCCGTGCAGGTGACCCTCGTCGACGACCGTGGGATGGTGGTCCTCAGTACCAAGCCGGAGTTAAGCCCCCTCACCCCTTACGCTCTTCCTGCAGGGGGCTCCCTGATCCCGGTGGCGAAGGGGATACGCCACTGGATCCCGGCCCCGAAGCCCGGGTTGAGCCCGTACAAGCGCTGGCTTGCCTCGTTCTACGTGAAGGAGATGCCGCTTGACGGGTACCCGGGGTGGAAGCTGGTGGTGGAATCTCCGCTCAGGCGCCCGATCACTGCGCTCTCCGAGAAGATCACCGCGGCGCTCTCCGGTATCGGTCTGCTGCTCGTGTTGCTGGTCTTCTGCTCAAGGCTTTTCGCCGGCAGGATCGCCTCCATCCTTTCGGACTTCGAGCGCGTGACGCGCGAGCTTCCCGCTCAGATAGCGGCCGGAACCACCATCGAGTGGCCTCCACCGGTGACCAGCGAATTCAAGGGGCTCACCGACAACGTGCAGCTGATGACCAGGGAGCTTTCACTCTCGTACGCGGCGCTCAAGCAGCTGAACCAGAGCCTCGAACAGCGCGTCGAGGAGCGCACCGCGCAATTGAGGGAAAGCCGGCAACTCCTGAACGCGGTCATCGAGACAACGCCCGACCCCATCTCGGTCAAGGACCGCGAGGGGACCTACCTCATGATGAACAAGGCGGGACTGGAGTTTCTCGGACGGGAGGCGATCGGCAGGGAGCAAACCCGCATCTATGGGCCGGAAGAGGAGGAGGTCATCCTCGCGTACGACCGGCGCGTACTGGAAACCGGCGCCATCGTCTCCTTCGAACAATCCCGCCGTAACCACCTGGGAGAATCCCGCGTCTTCAACGTGGTGAAGGGGCCGATCCGTGACCATGCCGGCGCGGTGACCGGGATCTTCGCCATCTCCCGTGACATCACCGACCGCATCCGGATGGAGGAACAACTGGAGCAGGAGCGGTCGCTTTTGCGTACCATCATCAGCACCATCCCGGACCTGATCTTTCTGAAGGACGTGAACGGTGTATTTCTCGCAGCGAACCCGGCATTTCAGAAGATGGCTGGGCACCCGGAAGCCGAGATCATCGGCCGGACGGATCACGACATCTGGAACGCCGAAGAGGCGGAGCTTTTCGTAAGAAGGGACCGTGAGGTGCTCGCGGCAGGCCGTCAGATCGCTCACGAGGAATGGCTGACCGACAGCAGCGGAGGACGGCGCATCCTGCTGGAAACGAAGAAAACCCCGATGCTGGACCGCGCCGGAAACCAGCTGGGGATTTTGGGCATCGCCCGCGACATCACGGCACAGCACGAGGCGAAGGAGGAGTTAAAGCGCGCCGTGGCCGAGCGGACCGCGGACCTGCGGCGACTGGCGGAGCGAATCGAGACGGTAGCCGAACACGAGCGGGCTTCGGTGGCCCAGGAGATCCACGACGAGCTGGGCCAACTGCTTGCCGCGCTCATGATGGACGTCGCCTGGTTCCAAAAGCGCATCCCGGATGGGGACGAAAAGTACGCCGCGAAGGTGAAGGCGATGAACGAGCTCCTGAACGTCACCATACAGTGCGCGCGTCGCATCACGCGGGACCTCCGCCCTCGCATGCTTGACGAGCTCGGCCTGGTCGCCGCCATCGAGGAACAGCTGGAGCTTTACCGCCAGCGCCAGATCGACTGCCGGCTCATCGTCCCGCAGCGCGACGCCGAGGTCGACCCGGAACGGGCCAACTCCCTCTTCCGCATCTTCCAGGAAAGCATGACAAACGTGATGCGCCACTCCAGCGCGACAAAGGCCGAGATCCTGCTCGACATAAGGGAGGACGGCATCGTGCTGCAAATAGAGGACAACGGCCGCGGCATCAACGAAGAACAGATCAACAACCTGCAGTCGCTTGGCCTTCTGGGGATCAAGGAGAGGGCCCTGCGCTGGGGGGGGACGGCCGAGATCAGGGGAGTACACGGTAAGGGAACTACGATTCGGGTGGAAATGCCCGTGGAACGAAGGAGGAAAAAGAGATGATAAGGGTTTTGCTCACTGACGATCACAAGATACTGCGCGAGGGGCTCAAGGGACTTTTGCACGACACCGACGACATCACCGTGGTCGGCGAGGCGGGGGACATCCAGGAGCTGTTCGCCCGTTTGGGGAGCGTTGCCTGCGACGTCATCGTCCTCGACATCTCGCTTCCGGGCAGAAGCGGCCTCGACGCCCTGAAACAGTTGAAGGCCGAGGGAATCACGACGCCGGTGCTGGTGCTCAGCATGCACCCGGAGGAGCAGTACGCCATCCGCGCCATCCGCTCCGGCGCCGCCGGCTACCTCACCAAGGAGACCGCCTCCCAGGAACTGGTGCACGCGATCCGCAAGGTCCACACAGGCGGCAAGTACCTGAGTTCGAACCTGGCGGAGCGCCTCTTCACCGAGCTCGCCAATCCCCGCGGAGCGGAGCCGCACACGCTTCTTTCCGACCGCGAGTACCAGATCATGTGCATGATCGGCTCCGGGCTCACCCTGACCGGCATCGCCGACAAGCTCGCCCTGAGCGTCAAGACCATCAGCACCTACCGGACCCGTGTTCTGCTCAAGATGGGGATGAAGAACAACGCGGAACTGACCACCTACGTCGTGAAGAACGGACTTCTGTGCGACAACGCCTGATCCCCCGGCGGGAGAGGTGGCCCCCCTCGCCTCTCCCGCCGCAGGGCTCGCTCCTCCCCTCTCGCCACCGCCGCATGTCGGAAAAAGCCTCTCACCTTTAACGTCCCGCGCCCGACATACAGAAAAACAAGTCCCTGCTATTAATGAGATCATCGTCCATCCCCCGAAACGGGGCAGGCGCAGAGGGAACCTCAACGGTGCCCCCTGCGCAAATGGCGGGATGCATGAGGAGACGCACGTGTTTATTCCGGTACCGACATCGCAAGAGCGGCAAAAGACTGCAAAGGACCACCCCATGCGGATGCTGGAGGCTGAGAACCTGCGCCTTTTGCGTGAACTCGAGCGCCACCGCCGGGACAAAAGACACGCGTGCGAGGTGGCGGTGGACCTGCTGACGAGCATCGCCGAGGCACGGGACCGGGAGACCGGGCGCCACGTAAAGCGGGTGCAGGACTACACGCTGGCACTGGGAAACGCGTTGAAGCTCGACTCGCCCTACGCCTCCCTGCTGAGCCGGCAGTGGATAGAGCGCCTGGTCAGGGTGGTGCCGCTGCACGACATCGGGAAGATCGGCATCCCGGACCGCATCCTGCTGAAACCCGCCTCGCTGAACCTCGAAGAGTTCGAGGTCATGAAGACCCACACCCGCATCGGCCGCGACATCATCGCCGCCGCCGACAGGGACAGCGGCGAGGCCTGCTGCAATCCCGAGGAGAGCGCCCTCGTCTTCCAGATGGCCGCCGACATAGCGCTTTGGCACCACGAGCGCTGGGACGGCCTTGGGTATCCCGACGGCCTGGCGGGAGAGGCCATTCCGCTTGCGGCGCGTATCGTCTCGGTGGCCGACGTCTTCGATGCCCTGACCACTTCCCGGGTGTACAAGAAGGCCTTTTCGTGGAAGCGTGCGAGCGCCTACATAGTCTCCATGAGCGGAGTCCGTTTCGACCCCTACGTCGTGGCCGCTTTCACGCGGCTTTTGCCCCAGTTCGAGACCATCGCCCAGGGCCACGACGGCGTGAACCTTCCCGAGGCATCAACTATCGGCACAACCAGGCAGACAACCGGCACGGCGCCGAGGAACGGGGCAGGATGCCCCAATGCAGCCGGCGCCACCACCTGCACTACACAGGGGATGGAGACCATCGACGGGCCTCTTTCCCGCACCATAACGCAATCGGACACGGAGGAAGGTACCATGCGCGCGCTCATAGTCGACGACGACGAACTGGACCGCAAGCTTCTGGAACGGGTGTTGAAGCCGTTTTGCCACGTGGACTGCGCGGCAACCGGGGAAGAGGCGTTGCAGAAGTTCGTGACGGCCCTCGGCGAGCAGACCCCTTACGGGCTCGTCTGTCTGGACTACAACCTCCCCGGCATCTCCGGTGCGAGGACGGCGCAGCTCATCCGCCAGGAAGAAGGGAAAACGGGCTGCTTCCCCGCCACCACGGTATGCGCGCTCTCCGGGGCTCCCGAGGCGCCGGGAGAGTTCTACATCCGCCTTGGAGACGATCCCCACTTCTTCCTGAACCAGAAGCCGTACAACAGGACCAACCTCATGCGTGCGGTCAGCTTCGGCCTGCGGCGCTGGGGGGTAAAGAGCGACTCCCGCGATTACTGCGTCGAACAGGCAATCGGCCAATGACGCAGTGCTGCGTCGGGCCGGAACAGCGGCACACACCAACGAGGGATCGCCCAGGGGCGGTCCCTTTCGTTTTGGACACACAGCGTGTCTAATTTTCCGACACCACCCTCAGAGGCGCAAACAGCGGTCACGGTTCATTTTTTTCGTGTGGTTCCCTCAAAGTGTAAAGGAGGGGTGTAAAGCCGCTACGGTCACGGACAGCCTGACGCGCTTGCCAGCAGCACGGTCTCGGGCGGGCAAGCTCTTGATTTCACGCGATTTACGCCGGTCACGGCAGCACGCGCAGTAAAACAAGGGGGGCAAGTCGAGCAGGCATCACAGGCATAACTATCTGAAATCTTATGCTTTACCAGAGACTGGCATGCATGATGCTGAGCGTATGGGCGTTACATAAAGTATCAACCTCAAGGAGGGTAACCCATGCGAATGAGAAGAGGAGGATTGGCGGTCATCATGCTCACCCTGACGCTGATGGCCACATCTGCAAACGCACTATCCATAAGACTGACGGACGGCGGCGTCAATACCGTCACCATAGGGGACAACGGGGTGGGGGACGTTAACCCTGCGGCAGGCGCCGTCACCTACATCGGCAGCATCGGTGCCTTCACCACCAACGTGAGCACCGGGCTTTCCTACCCTATCCTCGGGAGCCTGGACTCCCCGTGGCTGGAGCTTAACTCGGTCGACGTGACCAGCGGCTCGAGCGGCACCAGCAAGCTCTACATCTACCTCACCGACACCGGCTTTACCGGCGCAGCTTCCACCTTCCAGGCCGCCATCGGCGGGACCACGGGAGGAACGGTCAAGTACAGTACCTACTTCGACGCCGCCAACACCGCCTTTGCCATGAGCACGGTTTTGACCGAGGAACTCTACAGCGGCCTCGCCTTCAGCGACGTCAACACCGCTTCGGCGCTGGGACTCGACGTTCCCTACTCCCTGACCCAGGCGCTGGAAATCACCCATACCGGTCACGCCAGCACGAGCTTCGATGCGGAACTGGCCCCAGTGCCGGAACCGGGTACCTTCCTGCTGCTTGGGGCAGGCTTGCTGGGACTTGCCGTCTACGGCAAGCGCAGGGTGCGGGCCTGACGCGCCGCACTTGCTTTGACCAAAGCCGCCCACCTCGGGCGGCTTTTTTTTTGCGCGTGGGCTCCTCCGGAAGGTATCAGCTATTTGCGCAATGGATGAATGACATTGCAAAAAGCCTAGGCTACTGTACTAAAATTTTATAGAATACCTGTTATGCTAATTAGCACCCAAGCTATGACAGTATCCGGTCATCTGTGACAGTCATGCATTTCTTCTTACAGTTGGACACACCTTGTTGACGCTGTCATCCACCGCCCCGGGAGAAGACCTTGCCAGAGTTGTCAGACTTCAAGAAACCACCGATACCACTTTTTGTCCTGGTGGCCGCCGGCCTTGCCGGCAACTATTTCAAATTCACCGTTTTCCTCAACATCGACTTCCTCTTCGGCAGCATCTTCGCGATGCTCGCCTTGCAGTTCTTCGGCCTCACCCGCGGAATCATCGCTGCAGCCGCCATAGGCAGCTACACCTACTTCCTCTGGAATCACCCCTACGCCTGCCTTATCCTCATAGCCGAAACCGCCCTGGTCGGGTTGCTGATGCAGCGACGCAGGTTCGGCATGGTCGCAGCCGACGCCGTGTACTGGATCGTGGTCGGCATGCCGCTGGTTTACCTTTTCTACCATGGGGTGATGCAGGTCCCCTTGAGCAACACCTACATAGTCATGACGAAGCAGGCAATGAACGGCATCGCTAACGCCATCATCGCGAGGCTCCTCTTCACCGGGTTCGCCCTCAGGTCGAAATCGGTGCGCATCCCGTTCGGAGAGATGATTTCAAGCCTGCTCGCCGGCTTCGTCCTGGTCCCCTCCCTGATCCTTCTTGCCATCGGCTGCAGAAGCGAGTTCGCGGACACGGACCGCATGATACGCGAGGGACTAACGCAGGACATAGGGCGGGAGGCGAAACGCCTGGAGACTTGGGTGAAAAGCCGCAAGGCGCCGGTGGTGCAGCTTGCCGTAATGGCGGCATCCCTCCCCCCGCAGCAGCTGCAACCCTTCCTGGAGCAGGCGGCCAGGAGCGACAGCAACTTCAAGCGCATGGGGCTTCTGGACAAGGGGGCGACTACCATCGCCTTCTACCCCCTTACCGATGAGATGGGACAAAATAACATCGGCAAGAATTTCGCCGACCGACCCTTCATCCCGAAACTGCAGCAGACGCTGAAGCCGATGCTCTCGGAGGTGGTGATGGGGAGGATAGGAGTCCCCCAGCCGGTCGTTTCCGTCCTCGCCCCCGTGGTCACCGAAGCAGGGTACAACGGCTACGTGATCGGCGTACTCAGCCTGCAGCAGGTGAAGGACCAGTTCGACAAGGCTTCCGAGTCGAGCGACATCCTTTACACGCTGCTGGACAAAAACGGCAAAGTTATCATGAGCAACAGGCCCGGGCAGAAGACCATGGCCCCGCTGCAAAGGGGGAAGGGCACCCTCAAGAGCCTGCCCGGCGGCATCACTCAGTGGGTGCCGGTTTCGCCACCGAACACCCCCGTCTCCGAGCGGTGGAAGAAGTCTTATTACGGCGCCGAGGCCGCGGTAGGCGACTTCGCGGAATGGAAATTGATCCTTGAACAACCGGTGGCCCCTTTCCAGAAGAAGCTCCACGACAGCTACACCGGCAAGCTCACCATCCTGTTCGCCATCCTGCTCATGTCGCTTGCCCTGGCTGACTTTTTGAGCCGCCGCATCATGGCGACCATCGAGAACCTGCGCAAGGTAACCAGCGACCTTCCCTCGAGGCTCGCCTCAGGGGGGAGTGTCGACTGGCCAAAAAGCGGCATCACGGAAACCGACAACCTGATCGTCAACTTCAAGGAGATGAGCGACAGCATAAAGCAACACCTGGCCGATCTGCAGCGCCTGAACGACTCGCTCGAGCAACGGGTCGAAGAGCGCACGCGTGAGGTGGAGCGGCTCGCGAGCGAACAGCGCACCATCCTGAGCACCATGCCCCTTGGCGCCTGCCTGCTGAAAAACAGGGTGATCCAGAGGACGAACCCCGCCTTCGACAGGATCGTGGGATATGACCCGGGGGAGACACTTGGGAAGGACACGGCGATCTTCTACGTCGACCAGGCATGGTACCAGAGCGTCGGGGAAGCGGGATACGGCGCGCTGCAGCGCGGGGAGATCTATTCCACCGACCTCAAGATGAAACGTAAGGACGGCTCGGTTATCTGGTGCAACGTGGCGGGGCAGATGGTGAACCCCGAGGCGGCCGAGGACGGCTCCATATGGATCATCCAGGACATCACGGAAAGAAAACAGGCGGCCCAGCTCGAGCAGCAGCTGCTGCACGCCCAGAAACTGGAGAGCCTGGGGGTGCTGGCAGGCGGTATCGCCCACGACTTCAACAACATCCTCATGGCCATCATGGGGAACGCCGAGCTTGGCCTCATGCGCATGCCCGATGGGGCGGCCGCGGCGGAAAACCTGCACAGAATCCAGCAGTCCGCGCAACGGGCCGCCGACCTCACCAAGCATATGCTCGCCTATTCGGGCAAGGGGAGGTTCATGATCGAGGCCGTGGACCTGAACCAGGTGATCGAGGAGCTCGCTCACCTTCAGGAGATCTCGGTCTCCAGGCAGGCAAAGCTAAGCTACCATCTGCACCGGCCGCTCCCTGCCATCGATGGCGACCCGGCACAGTTACGGCAGATGGTCATGAACCTGGTGATCAACGCCTCGGAAGCGATCGGTGGGGAAAAGGGAGAGATCGTGATCACGACCGGCAGTGCTGCGGGCGAGCCGAAGCACATCCTCGAAGCATGGCAGGAGGAGCTCCCGGAGGGAGAGTACGTCTGCCTCACGGTCACCGATACGGGGTGCGGCATGGACCGGGAGACCATCGCGAGGCTCTTCGATCCCTTCTTCACTACCAAGTTCACCGGTCGCGGCCTCGGGATGGCTGCAGTGCAGGGAATCGTAAAGGGGCACAAAGGGGCGATAAGAATCACGAGCGAACCGGGCAAGGGGTCGACTTTCCGGATATTCCTCCCGGTTGGAACTCCCACGGTAAAGGGGGATGTGGGAAGTACCGACAGGCAAAGAGAGGCTATGCAACCGGGCGCGAAGGCGATGCTCGTGGACGACGAAGAGGCGGTCCGCAACGTGGGAGCGGAGATGTTGAAGCAGCTTGGGTTCACGCCGGTACTGGCAAAGGACGGCGAGGAAGCGCTGGAAATCTTCAGGCAGACGCCGGGGATCAGCTTCCTGATCCTCGACATGACCATGCCGCGGATGGACGGCAAGCAATGCCTGGGCGAGTTGCGCCGCATCGCGCCCGCAGTCCCGGTGATCATGTCCAGCGGCTACAACGAGCAGGAAATTGCGCGGGAACTAGGCGGAGAGATACCAAGCGGCTTCATTCAGAAACCGTACAACGTAGCTTCGATGAAGGAGGCCATCGAAAGAGCGCTGCGGCGCTGACCGCTAAAGCCCGGCAGGCGTACGGGCGACCGTCCCGAAGCCCCCCCCTGGGCCCACCAGCGGCCGACTTTAAAGCCTGAACTGGCGCACCAGACGCTGCAGTTCTTCCGACTGATGGGAGAGAGTGGAGGCCGCGGCGGCGGTCTCGGTGACGCCATGGGCCGTCTGCTCCACGACGTCGGTGATCCTCTGGATGCTGCGGGTGATCTCGTCGGTGGTGGAGGTCTGCTGCTGGGCCGCCGTGGTGATCTGGTTGATCTGGTCGCTCACCACGCCCACCTGGGCCAGGATCTCCTCGAGCGCCTCGCCCGAGCGCGCCGAATACTCCGCCCCTTTTCCCACCTCAGCCACCCCTTCCTCGATGGCGGCGATGGCGCCGCGCGTCCCCCCCTGGATTGTCTTTATCATCTCGCCTATCTCCCGGGTCGCCCGGGTCGTCCTCTCGGCTAAGGCGCGCACCTCATCGGCCACGACGGCGAAACCGCGCCCCTGCTCCCCGGCGCGCGCCGCCTCGATCGCCGCGTTCAGAGCGAGCAGGTTGGTCTGGTCCGCGATCTCCTGAATGGTGCCGATGATCTGGTCGATCTGGTCCGACTGGGCGCCCAGTTCCTCCACGGTCTTGGCGGCCCCCTGCACCCGGCTTGCGATCCGTTCCATGCCGAGCGTCGTATGCCGCACCACGTCGGCGCCGGAGCTCGCGGCCCGGCTCGCACGGGTCGAGTTCTCGGCGGCGTGCACGCAGTTTCTCGCGATGTCGCCTGAGGTCGCGGCCATCTCTTCACTGGCGACGGCCACCGCGTTGGTCTGGGAGGCGACGTCGTCGGTTCCCGCGGAAATGCGGTCGGCGTTGTCCTGCAACTGGTGCGAGGTGAGCGCTACCTGCTCGGAGCTTTGCTGGATCCGGCGGATCATGTCCCGCATCGTGGTCTGCAGCATGTCGATGGAGCGGATGATGGTGCTGATCTCGTTGTTGCGCTTGGCCTGGATCGGCTTGCTGAGGTCCCCGCTGATCATGGTCTCCAGGATGCCGATGATCCTTTTCAGCGCGTCGTTCACCGACCAGAAAAGCAGGGAACTGAAGAAGGCCCCGGCAATGAGAAAGAGCGCGGTGGATATGACCGAGATCGACAGGGAGAAGGAGCGTCCCGCTCCTACGGCGAAGACAATGCAGAAGCTGTAACAGACACAGAGCAGGATGATGCGGGTACGGATGCGCAGGTGCAGGTAGAGACCAAAGAGAGATTTCATGACTTTCCTCGACTGTTGTACTTGTTCGGCGCCGCAACACTAACAGTGTTACATTTTATTGTATTCTCTTCGGAAGCATCGCCCCCTTCTTTAGCGCGTTATCGAGGTGCTGCGTTTTTTTCTGCACCCTGGTCAAGAAACCCGATCAGCAATGAGTCCAGATATGACAAACATCTCCCCTTTCCCTCCGGGAGAGGGGAGCGCTAGCAGGTACAAAAAGAGGGGGGCCGGAAAAATCCGCCCCCCCTCTTTCATTGATCGCAGTCGGTGCGTCAATCTTTACTTCTTGTACCCCAGCGCGCCGGAGGTGCAGGTGTGCACTCCGTTGGCATCGGTGACGGTGCCGAGGACACTCAGGCTCTGGTTGGCCACGCCGCAGGTGGTGGCGATCCCGGCCGGAAGGATCGATCCGATCCCCGCCCACTCCATATGGTAGTTCGCCCAGAGGGTCCAACCGGCGGGAACAGTGATACCTTCGATGGAGTCGTCGGAGCCGCCCGCAAGGCTGTCGATGCCGTCATTCACCACCTGGAAGGCCTCGGGGGTCACGCCGGAGAAGGAAGGGGGGAAGGCGTAAGCGTGGATGGCGTTAGCACCTTTGGCGGCAACACCGGTTTTAGCGAAAGTTACGTTCACCACCTGCACATCGCCGGTCATGTTGGTCCAGAGGATGTTGTAATAGAACTGTCCGGGGTTGGTCGCCACCTCGATGTTCTTCTTGTTGGCGTTGATGGCGAAGCGGCCGGCGTTGCTGCCGGATGCGGTGACCGCGGTGCCGTCGCATGCCGCCAGGAGGTTGCCGTCGCCGTCGGTGGTGAAGCAGGTGGTGTCGTTGGCGGCCGGGTTGATCTCGTAGAGGATGTGGATGTTCGGCAAGGTGTTGTTGACGTTGATGTTGTTGGGGTTCTTACCTTCCGGGTTGATGCTTATGTTGGTCTGCCGCACCTCGGCCTTGGCGGCGTCGGCCAGTACGAGCGGTTCAGTGTCGATGGCGATGAAGACGTCCTTGCACTTGGTCAGGTCGACGTCGAGATCGGCAGGGGTGAACTTGGTGTTGCCGGGAACGAGGACGCCGTAGGTGCTGCCGTTGGGATCACTGAAATTGACGTCGAAAGAAGTCCAGTCGCCAGTCGAGGTCTTCAGGCACATCTTTACCGGGATGGTGTCGACGATCTTCCCGCCGTTGGTCACCGAGTACTTGTAGAAGTAGCTGTTGGCGGGCTGTGCCGGGTGGTTCGGGATGACGTTCGCCTCGACGGTGGTCCCCGGGGTTACTTCCAGGGTCGCCGCATTCTGGGCCGCCTGCGCGCTTACCGCGGTGGCAAAACCTGCGGCCGTGATGGCCAGAGCCGAAAATAAGGTCTTCATGTTCATTTCACTTCCTCCTTTGATCTCCATGCATTGAAATTAAAACCGGACAGGACAGTAATCGTTCAAAAGATCTTCACGGCTCAGGCGTGCCCGCAGGGTCCGCCATCCACGCGCGGCGCTTCTACGTCCTCCATCACCAGCTCGAAGCGGCACCCCTCGACGGCCACCGCCACCCCCAGCAACTCGTCACACGGCTCAACTCTCACCACGTCGCTCATGCAGTGCAGTCTGACCCGCTGGCCGATGTGCTGATAGTCAAGCAGCATCACCACTTCGAGGCGTTCATCCAGTGCTACCGGCTGATCAGTGACAAAGTAGATACCGCTTGTACTGAAGTTCCTGGTAAGCCCCATCCCCTGTTTGACCTCCACCGGGATCTGGCCCTGGTAACGTACCGATTTTCTGTTAATGTAATCACGCATCTATCATCACATCCCTGTAAGAGGTGCTCTGTTACACTGCACCAAACAGACAGCGCCAGAAATTTCCCTACAAACTAGCTGAAGGAAGGATGACATTGAATAAGGCATTGGGTACATTTTCCTATATCTTTCGATCTATCTCCCCCGCACCATCGTGCCATGCCGAACAAAACCAGAGTACACTCCTGAGTAGCTAGAGTAGTCACTTCGTATTACAACCCGCTGCCGCCACATCTGCAGCGGCCCGGAAGGGATGGCGCAAAAGCCGCCACTTACACCGTAAACATTTTTTCCGCGCGCATTTCTGCCGAGTTGGCATAGTAACTGCTCCCTTTCGCAGACGCAGCGCACGATCACTACCTCGCAAAAGGTTGCATCATGAAAACAATCGGATTACCCAAGAAGCAAGGGATGTACGATCCCCAGTTCGAGCACGACGCCTGCGGCGTCGGCTTCGTCACCAACATCAAGGGAAAGAAATCCCACGAGATCGTCAAGCAGGCGATAACCGTCCTGGAAAACCTCGACCACCGCGGCGCGGTGGGGAGCGAGCACAACACCGGTGACGGTGCCGGGATTCTGATCCAGATCCCCGACGCCTTTTTCCGCAAGGCCTGCCCCGAGCTCGGCTTCGAGCTGCCGGCCGCCGGCGAGTACGGCGTCGCCATGCTCTTCACCTCCCCCGAGGCGACCGAAAGAAGCGCGGCGAAGCACGTCTTCCAGCGCATCATAAGAGAGGAAGGGGTCGAGGTGATCGGCTGGCGCGAAGTGCCGACGGACAACTCGTCCTTGGGCGACACCGCCAAGGCGGGCGAGCCGCTCGTGCGCCAGATCTTCTTCAAACGCGACGCTTCGTGCGCCGACGAGGACGCCTTCAACAGGAAGCTCTACCTCGTGAACCAGCGCGCGATCCACGAGATCCGCGACGAGGAGGTCGATCCGTACTGGTACGTCGCCAGCATCTCGACCCGCACCATCGTCTACAAAGGGATGCTGATGCCGGCCCAGCTGGACCAGTACTTCCCCGAGCTGCGCGACGAGGCGGTCGAGAGTGCCATCGCGGTGGTGCACTCCCGCTTCTCCACAAACACCTTCCCTTCCTGGGACCGCGCGCACCCTTACCACTACCTCGCCCACAACGGCGAGATCAACACCCTGCGCGGCAACGTGAACTGGATGCATGCGCGCCAGTCCATGTTCAACAGCGAACTCTTCGGCGACGACATCAAGAAGCTCCTGCCGGTGATCAACACCAACGGCTCCGACTCGGCGATGTTCGACAACTGTCTCGAGCTCCTGCTCATGACCGGACGTTCGCTCCCCCACGCCGTCATGATGATGGTGCCGGAGCCGTGGGAGAACCACGAGACCATGAGCCGTGAGAAGCGTGCCTTCTACGAGTACCACTCCTGCCTCATGGAGCCGTGGGACGGCCCCGCCGCCCTCACCTTCACCGACGGCCGCATCATCGGCGCGGTGCTGGACAGAAACGGCCTGCGCCCCTGCCGCTACTACCTGACCGACGACGACCTGGTCATCATGGCGAGCGAGGCGGGTGTTCTGCCGGTATCCCCCGCGAAGGTGATCAAGAAGGGTCGCCTCCAGCCGGGCAAGATGTTCCTCATCGACACGGTGCAGGGTCGCATCATCCCGGACGAGGAGATCAAGAACGACCTCGCCACCGCGAAGCCTTACGCCGACTGGGTCAAGGTGAACCACCACCTGCTGGCCGACCTCCCGAAAGCTGCGAAGACGCAGGCCGAGGAGGAATCCCCCCTCGTGCAGCGTCAGAAGGCCTTCGGCTATACCTTCGAGGACCAGGAGACCATCATCGGCCCCATGGCAACCTCCGGCGTGCAGCCGCTTGGCTCCATGGGCACCGACACCCCGCTCGCGGTCCTCTCCGAGAAGCCGCAGCTTCTTTACAGCTACTTCAAGCAGCTCTTCGCCCAGGTGACCAACCCGCCGATCGACCCGATCCGCGAGGAGATCATCACCGCGACGGCGGTAAGGATCGGCTCCGAGTCGAACCTCTTGAAGCCGTCGGCAACTAGCGCACGCGTCATCCGCCTCGAGCACCCGATCCTCACCAACGAGGACATGGAGAAGATCAGGAGCCTCGACCGCCCCGGCTTCAAGACCGCCACCCTGTCCCTCCTCTTCAAGGCCTCCGACGGCGCCGAGGGGATGGAGAAGTCGCTCGAGAGCCTCTTCTCCAGCGCGATCCGCCACATCGAGATGGGGACCACCGTCCTCATCCTCTCCGACCGCGGCGTGAACGAGGAGTACGCGGCGCTGCCGGCGCTGCTCGCCGTGGCCGGCCTGCACCACCACCTGATCCGTACCGCGACGAGGACCCACGCCTCCATCATCCTCGAGTCGGGCGAGCCGCGCGAGGTGCACCACTTCGCAGTGCTTTTGGGCTACGGCGTGACCGCCATCAACCCCTACCTCGCCTTTGAGTCCATCGACGACATGATCAAAGAGGGGATGCTCACCGGCATCGACTACAAGACCGGCGTCAAGAACTTCATCAAGGCCTCCATCAAGGGGATCGTCAAGACCATGGCGAAGATGGGTATCTCCACCATCCAGAGCTACCGCGGCGCCCAGATCTGCGAGGCGGTCGGCCTGCACCAGTCGCTGATCGACAAGTACTTCACCTGGACCCCGTCCAGGATCGGCGGCATCGACCTCTCCGGCATCGCCCAGGAGCTTTTGCAGCGCCACAAGAAGGCGTACCCGCACCGGGTGCCCGCCGACCCGACCCTGGACCCCGGCGGCCAGTACCAGTGGCGCAAGGAGGGTGAGGAACACCTCTTCAACCCGCTCACCATCCAGGCGCTGCAGAAGGCGACCAGGACCAACGACTACAAGGAGTTCAAGGTCTTCTCGCAGCTGATCGACGAGCAGAACGAGCGCCTCTACACCTTGAGGGGCCTTCTCGACTTCAACACCGAGATCCGCATCCCGGTCCCCATCGAGGAGGTCGAGTCGGTCGAGGAGATCATGAAGCGCTTCAAGACCGGCGCCATGTCCTACGGCTCCATCAGCCAGGAAGCGCACGAAGCGCTCGCCATCGCCATGAACAGGATCGGCGGCCGCTCCAACACCGGCGAAGGCGGCGAGGATCCGGAACGCTTCACCTGGACCAACGCCGAGGGCGACTCGAAGAACAGCGCCATCAAGCAGGTCGCCTCGGGGCGCTTCGGCGTCACCAGCAACTACCTGACCAACGCGAGCGAACTGCAGATCAAGATGGCGCAGGGTGCCAAGCCGGGCGAAGGCGGCGAGCTTCCGGGACACAAGGTGTACCCGTGGGTTGCTAAGACCCGCCACACCACTCCTGGCGTTGGCCTCGTGTCGCCTCCGCCGCACCACGACATCTACTCCATCGAGGACCTGGCGGAGCTGATCCACGACCTGAAGAACGCGAACCGCCGCGCGAGGATCAGCGTCAAGCTGGTCTCCGAGGTCGGCGTCGGCACCATCGCGGCCGGCGTGGCCAAGGCGCACGCCGACGTGGTACTCGTCTCGGGCTACGACGGCGGCACCGGCGCCTCCCCGCTCTCCTCGATCAAGCACGCCGGGCTCCCTTGGGAGCTCGGTCTTGCCGAAACGCACCAGACGCTGGTTCTCAACAACCTGAGAAGCCGCATCATCGTCGAGGTCGACGGCCAGCTTAAGACCGGCCGTGACGTTGCCATCGCGGCACTTCTGGGCGCCGAGGAATTCGGCTTCGCCACCGCGCCGCTTGTCACCTTGGGTTGCGTCATGATGCGCGTCTGCCACAGCAACACCTGCCCGGCCGGCGTCGCGACGCAGGACCCGGAACTCAGGAAGAACTTCTCGGGCAAGCCCGAGTACGTGGTCAACTACATGCGCTTCATCGCGCAGGAAGTGCGCGAGATCATGGCCGAGCTCGGCTTCCGCACCTTCAACGACATGGTCGGCCGCGCAAACCGCCTGGAGCCCAAGCGGGCCATCGCACACTGGAAGGCCCAGGGGCTCGACTTCAGCAACGTGCTGTACCAGCCGCAGATGGGCATTAAGGGAAGCCGTTACTGCACCGAGAGCCAGGACCACGGCCTCGACAAGTCCCTCGACATGACCAAACTCCTCGATATCTGCAAACCGGCCATCGAGAAGGGCGAGAAGGTGAGCGCCGAGGTAGCCATCACCAACGTCGACCGCGTGGTCGGCACCATCGTCGGCAACGAAGTCACCCGTACCTACGGCGCGGAAGGGCTCCCCGACGACACCATCAGGCTCAAGTTCCACGGCTCGGCAGGCCAGAGCTTCGGCGCCTTCGTTCCCAAGGGGATGACCCTCGAGCTTGCCGGCGACGCGAACGACTACGTCGGCAAGGGGCTTAGCGGCGGTACCATCGTCGTCTACCCGCCGGACGGCTCGCCGTTCAAGGCCGAGGAGAACATCATCGCCGGCAACGTCGCCCTCTACGGCGCCACGAGCGGCACCGCCTACATAAGCGGCATCGCCGGGGAACGCTTCTGCGTCAGGAACTCGGGCGTGAACGCGGTGGTGGAAGGGGTCGGCGACCACGGCTGCGAGTACATGACCGGCGGCACCGTCGTGGTGTTAGGCGAGACCGGAAGGAACTTCGCGGCGGGGATGAGCGGCGGGGTCGCCTACGTCCTCGACAGCGCAGGGGACTTCAAGGAGCGCTGCAACACCGAGATGGTGAAGCTTGAGCAGCCCGACGAGCAGGACCAGGAGACCCTCAAGGAGATGATCTCCCAGCATGCGAAAAGGACCGGCAGTGCACGCGCCACCCGCATCCTGCACGACTGGAAAACCCACGCCCACAAGTTCGTCAAGGTGATGCCGACGGACTACAAGCGGGTGCTCCAGGCCATCGAGCGTGCCAAGGCGGCCGGGCTTACCGGCGACGACGCACTCTCCGCGGCCTTTGAAGAGAACGCACGCCAGGCGGCGCACTAGAAAAGAAGATCGACTGATTTCTTCAGATAGGAAATAGCTATGGGAAAACCTACCGGATTCATGGAATACAAACGCGAGCTCCCGGCCGACCGCGAGCCGCTTGAGAGGCTCAAGGACTGGAACGAGTTCCATCTGCATCTGCCTGAGGATCACCTCCGCACCCAGGGGGCGCGCTGCATGGACTGCGGCATACCCTTCTGCCACACCGGGATGCTGGTGAGCGGCATGGCCTGCGGCTGTCCCATCAACAACCTGATCCCCGAGTGGAACGACCTCGTCTACCGCGGCCTGTGGAAGCAGGCGCTCACGAGGCTTTTGAGGACCAACAACTTCCCCGAGTTCACCGGCCGGGTATGCCCCGCCCCGTGCGAGGGGTCGTGCACCCTGGGCTCCATCGACCCCGCGGTCACCATCAAGAACATCGAGGTGAGCATCATCGACCGCGCCTGGGCAGAGGGGTGGATCGCCCCGAACCCGCCGCAGGTGCGAACCGGCAAGAAGGTAGCCGTGGTCGGCTCCGGCCCGGCAGGCCTCTCCGCCGCGGCCCAGCTCAACAAGGCCGGGCACCAGGTGACCGTCTTCGAGCGCGCCGACCTCCCCGGCGGCCTTCTCATGTACGGCATCCCCAACATGAAGCTCGACAAGCGCGAAGTCGTGCTGCGCCGCGTGAAGCTCATGGAGCAGGAGGGGATCAACTTCGTCTGCAACACTGCCATCGGCGGCGCCGACTACCCGGTCGAAAAGCTGAAGCAGGAGTTCGACGCGGTCATCCTCGCCACCGGCGCCACCCTCCCCCGCGACCTCCCGATTGACGGGCGCAAGTTGAAGGGGATCCACTTCGCCATGGACTTCCTCACCGCCAACACCAAGGCGGTCTTGAACGAGGGAGCCGAGTTCATCTCCGCGAAAGGCAAGGACGTCATCATCATCGGCGGTGGCGACACCGGCACCGACTGCGTCGGGACCTCGCTGCGCCACGGCTGCAACTCGGTCACCCAGCTCGAGATCATGCCCCGCTTCCCCGACACCCGTGCTGCCGACAACCCGTGGCCCGAGTGGCCGAAGGTCCACAAGGTCGACTACGGCCAGGAGGAGGCCGCCGCGAAGTTCGGCGCCGATCCCCGCGTGTTCCTCACCACCGCCACCAAGTTCGAGGGCGACGCCGACGGCAACGTGAAGGCGGTTCACACCGTCGAGGTGGAATGGAAGCAGAACGAGAAGGGACAGTACATCCCGGTACCGGTGCCCGGCACCGAGAAGGTCCGTCCCGCGAGCCTCGTGCTTCTCGCCATGGGCTTTTTGGGCCCCGAGCAGGAGCTTCCCGAGGCGCTCGGCCTCGAGCGTGACGGCCGCAGCAACATCAAGGCCGACTTCAACCGCTACAACACCAGCGTCGAGGGCGTTTTCGCCGCCGGCGACTGCCGTCGCGGCCAGAGCCTCGTCGTCTGGGCCTTCAACGAAGGGCGCGGCGCCGCACGCGAGTGCGACCGCTTCCTCATGGGAGAGACCGAGCTGCCGTAGCGGCCGCTTCCGATAAAACGACAAAAGGCACTTGGGACTTTCCCAAGTGCCTTTTCTTTTGTCCTCCAGAGAATTCATGGGAGCGCGGTGTGTGTTCTCACGAAGCGCCGCAAGTGAACTCACGCTCCCCCCTTTGCGAAGGGGGGACGGGGGGGATTTGCCTTTTCTTCGGTCCGGGGGGACGGAACCAGCCCCTTCCCTGCGGCCAATCAGGACCGGGCAAGGTCGAAGCGGTCGAGGTGCATGACCTTTTGCCATGCCGCCACGAAATCGTGCACGAACTTCTCCTGCGCATCGGCGCTGCCGTACACCTCGGCGATGGCCCGCAGTTGCGCATTCGAGCCGAAGATGAGATCGACGCGAGTGCCGGTCCACCTCAATGCGCCGGTCGCCCGGTCGCGCCCCTCGAAGACCTCATCGTCCCCCGGCACCGCACTCCATGCCGTTCCCATATCCAGCAGGTTCACGAAGAAGTCGTTGCTGAGCACCCCGGTCCGCTTCGTGAACACCCCGTGCGGCGCTTGTCCCACGTTGGCGCCGAGGACGCGCATCCCCCCCACCAGTACGGTCATCTCCGGTGCGGTCAGGGTCAGCAGTTGCGCACGGTCCACCAGGAGCTCCTCTGAGGGAACCGCGTACTTCTTCCTTAAGTAGTTGCGGAAGCCGTCGGCGACCGGCTCGAGCACGGCGAAGGAAGCCGGGTCGGTCTGCTCCTGCGCGGCGTCGGTGCGCCCCGGGATGAAGGGGACCGCGACTTTGCAGCCGGCGCTCTTCGCCGCCTCCTCGACCGCCGCGCAGCCCCCCAGGACGATCAGGTCGGCCAGGGAAACCTGCTTTCCGCCCGACTGGGCGCCGTTGAACTGCGTCCTGATCCCTTCCAGGGCCTGCAGCACGACGGCGAGCTGGGCCGGTTGGTTCACCTCCCAATCCTTCTGCGGTGCGAGCCGGATGCGCGCCCCGTTCGCCCCGCCGCGCTTGTCGGAGCCGCGGAAGGTGGCGGCCGAGGCCCAGGCGGTCGCCACCAGTTGCGCGACGGAGAGCCCCGAGGCGAGGATCCTCCCCTTGAGTGACACGATGTCGTCGGCATCGATCAGCGGATAGGTGCGCTCGGGAACGGGGTCCTGCCAGATCAGCTCTTCGGAGGGAACGAGCGGGCCGAGATAGCGCGAACGCGGCCCCATGTCGCGGTGCGTCAGCTTGAACCAGGCCCTGGCGAAGGCATCGGCGAACTGGTCGGGATGCGCGTGGAAGCGCTTTGCGATCGGTCCGTAGATCGGGTCCACCTTCAGGGCAAGGTCGGTGGTGAGCATCATGGGCGCGTGCCGCTTCGCGGGGTCGTGGGCGTCCGGGACCGTGCTCCGCGCCGCCGGGTCCTTGGGGATCCACTGGTGGGCGCCGGCAGGGCTCTTGACGAGTTCGAAATCGTAGCCGAAAAGGACGTCGAAATAGCCGTTGTCCCACTTGATCGGATCCGGGGTCCACGCGCCTTCCAGGCCACTCGTGATCGCGTGCGGTCCTTTCCCGGTGCCGAAGCTGCTCTTCCAGCCCAGCCCCTGCTCCTCGATACCCGCAGCCTCCGGCTCGGGCCCGACGTGTGAGGCCGGCCCCGCGCCGTGGCATTTGCCGAAGGTGTGGCCGCCGGCGATCAACGCGACGGTCTCCTCGTCGTTCATGGCCATCCGCGCAAAGGTTTCGCGTATGTCCCCGGCCGCGGCGACCGGGTCAGGGTTGCCGTTTGGCCCTTCCGGATTAACGTAGATGAGCCCCATCTGGACCGCGGCGAGGGGATTTTCAAGCTCCCGCTCCCCGGAGTAGCGCTTGTCCCCAAGCCAGGTCTCCTCCATCCCCCAATAGATGTCCTCCGGCGCCTCCCAGACATCCTCGCGCCCACCGGCAAACCCGAAGGTCCTGAATCCCATCGATTCGAGGGCGCAGTTCCCGGCAAGGATGATGAGGTCCGCCCAGGAGATCTTCCGGCCGTACTTCTGCTTTATGGGCCACAAGAGCCTGCGAGCCTTGTCGAGGCTCGCGTTGTCGGGCCAACTGTTGAGCGGGGCGAAGCGCTGCGCCCCCATCCCGGCACCGCCGCGGCCGTCACCGATGCGGTAGGTGCCCGCGCTGTGCCACGCCATGCGGATGAAGAGCGGGCCGTAGTGGCCGTAGTCCGCCGGCCACCACTGCTGCGAATCGGCCATCAGTTCGAACAGATCTTTCTTCACGGCATCGAGATCGAGAGTCTTGAACTCCTCTGCGTAGTTGTAGGTTTTGTCCATCGGATTCGACAGGGTTGAGTGCTGGTGCAGGACCTTGAGGTCCAGCTGGTTCGGCCACCAATCCCGGTTCGACGCACCGCGGGAGGCGGCAGGCCTGCCGATCTTACCCGTTACCGGGCACTTCTCTTGCGTACTCATGACATTGGCTCCTTTCACCGGGGAATTTACTGTCATAGAAATATAGCGTCGAGGTATGTGCCTGTCTAACGGCAGAAGTTGAATGTAGCGCGAGCGGGCCAGCGGAAGGCATAGGGGGATGAGACTTTGCGGTAAAGGTAACGCCACTGTCAGTGCCGGGGAAAAGATTTGCATCCTGCAGGCGTGACAGTTACAGGGGGATGGGTTAGAGCACGAGCGAGAATCGAGACGGGGTGAGCATCATGGCCGCCAGCGGTAACGCTCAAGATCGATGCGCCCGCACCGGTCGAAAACGACACCTTCCGCCTCAAGACGCAACCGCTGCACACGGTCACCCTCGCTTCCGCCTGAACGCAGGCTGATCTCTCCCTTGGCGTTCACCACCCGATGCCAGGGAAGCGACGGGTCGGCAAGTGCGTGCAGGGCGTATCCCACCTGGCGCGCCCGCCCCGGCAGGCCGGCCAGAAGTGCCACCTGCCCGTAGGTCGCCACCTCCCCCTTCGGGATCGCGGCGACGACGGCGTAAATGAGGCTGTAGTTTGATGCGATAGCGTCTTTCATGGGAAACGACCAGGTAAAGGGAACTCAGCCAAGCTGCCGCCGCAGCGGTTAAAGCGGCAGGTTTCAGCGCAGCAGGTTGTATTTCAGGATGCAGCGGAGGGCGGACACGCCGTCCTTCCAGTCGATCTTCTTCCCTTCTTTGTAGGTCCTGCCGGAATAGGAAATCCCCACCTCGTAGATCCTGACGTCCAGCTTCGCCACCTTCGCCGTTATCTCAGGTTCGAAGCCGAAGCGGTCTTCCTCAACCGTTATGCGCTCCAGCACCTCCCTGCGGAAAACCTTGTAACAGGTCTCCATATCGGTCAGGTTCAGGTTGGTGAGCATGTTCGAAAGAAGGGTCAGAAACGTGTTGCCGACCATATGCCAGAAGAACAGGACACGACGGTATTCGCCGGTAGTGAACCGGGACCCGTACACCACGTCGGCCTTCCCCTCGAGGATCGGCTGGATCAGGCGCGGATACTGCTGGGGGTCGTATTCCAGGTCCGCATCCTGGATGATGACGATATCGCCGCCGGCTGCGCCGAAACCGGTGCGTAACGCGGCCCCCTTGCCGCGGTTGCGGTCATGGAAGTAAATGCGGGTGTTTTCGTCGGCAAGGGCGGAGAGAAGCTCTCTCGTTCCGTCCGTCGAGCCGTCGTCGACGCAGATGATCTCCTTATCGAAGGGAGCGGCTCGCACCCGCGCGAGAATTTCCGTGATGGTATCGACTTCGTTGTAGACGGGAACGACGATGGATAACTTCATCAGTACTCCCCCGGTTGGCGAGTTGTTAGGGCCACCACCTACACATAACAAGTTCAGCTGATCAGGCAGGTTCCTCCATGTTCATGCGGTAGGTTCCGTACTTGAGCCGGGTCAGCACCTTCTTTTCCAACATGATCTGAAAGGTAGCCACGACGGTGGGCTTGCTGGCACTAAGCGCCTCCGCCACCTCGTCGTAGGTGCCGTGGAACAGGTTCTCCTCATCGAGATGATTGATGACGTACTCCATGATCTCGGCGCGTCTTCCACCGAGTGTGCCGAGTATTCTGAGGACGAACTCCTTCTTCTCCGGACCGTTGCCGGATTCCCTGCCGGCGGCTACCTTCTCTATCGCTATGTCGGAAAGCAGTTCGAGCAGGTCGTGGAAGTTGAACGGTTTCAGCAGGTAGCCGTCCGCCTTGTAGCGAAACGCGTCCAGCAGGTATTCCGACTCCGAATGAGCCGATACCATGACTACGGCGACCGCCGGATCTTTCTGCTTTATGGCGCTAAGTAGTTCCAGCCCCGACAAGCCGGGCATGCGGATGTCGGTGAGTACTATATCCGGGTGATGCTCCTGCAGCGCAGCCAGCGCCTGGTCGGCGCTACCCAAACAGATCGTGTTTTTGCAGAAACTGCTCAGGACCATCTTCATCTGCTCCCGTGCCGTCTCCTCGTCGTCCACAAAAAGCACCGTCATCTGTTGCAAGGCGGTGACGTTCATACTATTTACCTCCCTCGGTTGTTCTTGCGAACTGCAGGCAGATGCAGGCGCCATAACGCGTTTCACCATGCAGTTCAAAGGACCTGTTCTCCGCCCAGACCTTTCCCTGGTCGAGATTCTCGACGATCTGGTGGCACAGATACAGTCCCAGTCCTGTGCCGTCGGCCTTGTCCTTGGTAGTGACATAGGGCTCGAAAATGCGTTTCAGCAGATGATCGGGGATCCCGCCACCGTTGTCCTGGAAGGTGACCGTCACCACCTCTCCCGCCTCCTCGCTGCAGGAGAGCAGGATGAAGCGGTCGCCGTCCACCAGGGAGAGCTGATCGCGCGCATTCAACAGCACGTTTATGGTCAGTTGCACCAGGTCGTTCACAAACCCCATGGTGTACGCCGGCCTCGTGATCCGGTTCTCGATGGTGACCCGGCTCTGCTCCATGACCGGAGCAACCATGGCAATGGCGCGCTCGACGGAACTTTGCAGTTCGATGATAGTCCGGCTACTGCCCGACATGAGCAGTGAACGCCAGTCGTCTATGATGTTCGACATGTACTCGATGTTCTGGTTCGCCTGAATGATCTGCTTGCTGAGCAGGGCATCGTCCAGTTTGCCGAACTGGTTCTGCAGCCCGATGTTCTGAACGATGAGAGACAGGTTGTAGAGAGGCTGCCGCCATTGGTGTCCGATGTGCCCTAGCATTTCCCCGAGCGCGCACTGCTTCGACCGCTGGGCCAGCATCTTACTCTGATCGGTGATGATATGCTCATACTTTCTGAAGCCGACCAGGTTGATACAGAGCATGATGCAGGCGGTGATGGCGAAGAAAAGCAGCCATGCGTAGAAATAGCCCCAGTGTCGGCTCCGCAGTTCGGTCATATCATAGGCGACAAGATACTTACCGACTTCGCGGCCTCCGTTGTCTTTAAGAACCTGGGACGTGCTTACCAGGTAATACTTGTCTCCGATTTGGATATCGTTTTTCGTCCGCCTGAAATCAATCTTGTCTTTGAACTGGTTGAAGAACGCAGCGTCGTTCGCTTTCAACCTTTTGTAATAATCGAAGACGTATTCCGCGGAATCCGTCTTGTACCCGCGGTCGACTTCAAGCAGTTTCCCCTTTGAAAAAATCGCCGTCCTGACATCCTTCAAGAACCATTTGAGGTTGTAGTGGAAGAACGACACGTCGACGCCGATCTCGATCGTCCCCACCACATTTGAGGAAGCGTCCCGCACCGGAAGAACCGTGCAAAAATAGAGGGGCACGATGTTGGTTTCATACCCGTAACTGTAGTTTTTGGTGGCGAAGACCTCTTTCCCGACGCTCGGCCTGTAAGTCTCAGGGGCATGGGTGATCAACTGCGGGACCATGTGATATTTGAGATTTCCAGCGCCGTCGAATATCAGGACCGAGATGACCGGAACGTACCGTTTTCCGAAGTCGTTGAAAACGGGTTCAGCCACCTTCTGCAGGGCTTTCGCGTCGCCCGCCTTCAGCAGTTCGGCGAAGTGCTTCTCCTTTGCGATGGCGCTTACGTAGTTGACCAGGCGCGAGCAGAGGTACTCCGATTCGCTGTCGTGCGCGTTCTTGATGAACGTGTTGATCTTGTTGGCGAAATAGGCGTAGTCGGATGTCCTTTTGTGCAGATCCATCAGGGAAAAGAAGCAGAACATGCAGAAGAGCAGCACGTAAGTGACGATGACGATACGGTTTTTACTCGCTTCGAGAAACTTCTTCATTGAGGCACCCTCGTCAAAACTGTTCACTGGTTCGTGAGACGGCATGTCCGGCTTGCACAAAAGCTTTCCCCTGCCGCAGCCGACTGCACCGGAAAGCGGATTTAGTTTACTTCAATATAACAAACGAGTAAACCGAAAAGTCCGAATCACCTTAAAGACTCCCCCGTCACCACCCCGCCACCACTCACCGGCCAGCCTCCCACACAGTGCAACTTCACCGTAACCCCTCGACTTTACCGTCTTACCAGCACCTCGTTCGCGGACCGGCAGAGTACGGAAACGCTACTGCAGGAACCCGCAACGGTGGCAGTAAAAAAAATTGTAAAAAAATGCTTGACGTCCCGCTTTTGGTTTTGTTAAATAAACCAAAAGGCAAAATATGAAACTAAAAGAAACCAGGAAAGCCAATTAATCTCACAAACAGACAAACAGTTCACGGCAACAGCACAAACACGGTAAACGCTATCACCAAACCGGCACCAGGAGGAAAGGAGGGAGACACCGCAACCGCATGTCAAACGATACCGAACGAGGCCAGGAACAGCATTAACAACCATACGTCACAAAGGAGAGAGATCATGTTCAAGTTCGTCAAAAAAATCGCCGCAAGTTTAGCCCTCGTAGCCCTTTTCGCTGCAACCAGCTTCGCCTTCACCGAAGGGACCGACTACGTGAAGCTCGCCAAACCGATCCCGAACGCACAGGGTACCCTGATCAAGGTGTTCAGCTACGACTGCCCCTTCTGCTACAAGTACGACAAGAAGATCACTCCGAACCTGGTTCCCAAGCTGCCGAGCGATCTCAAGTTCCGCCCCTTCCATCTGAAAACCAAAGGTAAATACGGCGTCCAGGGTAGCGAACTCTTCGCCGTGCTGCTCCTGAAGGACCAGAAGGCCGGCCTCTCCGACCGCGAACTTTACACCGAAAAATCCCTGCTGAAAAAAGCCAAGATGGCTTACTACACCGCCTACCACGACAAAAAAGAGCGCTGGGATGCGGGCCCCGACGCCTACCTGAAGACCGGTCTCGACGCAGTCGGCATGTCCAAGGCAGAGTTCGACAAGGCGAAAGCGGACCCCAAGGTCAAGGCGCTTTTGAAAGAGTGGGACCAGTCCTATGACGTCGCCAAAGTCCAGGGCGTTCCCGGCTTCGTAGTCAACGGCAAGTACCTCGTCATGACCAAGAGCATCACCTCCATAGACGGCATGCTGAAGCTTATCAACGAGCTGAAGACCAAATAAGGAGACGCGTCGTGAAACTCTCAGAAATGATCGGCAACTTCAGGTCTGATCCGGCAGGAACCATCAGCCAGTGGCAGGACAAGCGGTTTCTCTGGATCTTCATGGCGGCACTCAGCCTGTTCATGGTCATCCTGGCCCACTCCGTGTTCCAGATCTGGCTCTACATGAGACCCTGCGAGCAGTGCGTCTACATAAGGCTCGCCTTCTTCGCCATGGCCTTCGGCGGCATCGTTGCCGCAATAAAGCCCTCGAACCCCGGCTTGAAGATCGTCGGCTACCTGTTCGCCATCTGGGGAAGCTTCAAAGGTGTTCTCTACAGCATAAAGCTCAACAAGATCCACCACGCCGCCCACAGCGACGACCTCTTCGGCGTGCAGGGGTGCTCCCCGGAGCCCACCTTCCCGTTCCACCTGCCGCTGGACAAGTGGTCTCCGGAATGGTTCAAGCCGACGGGCGACTGCGGCTACGACAACCCGATCATCCCCGACGGCGCGCAACTGAGCTCCATGCAGAAGGCCATCACCGACTTCTACTCCGAAGGGTGGTACCTCTGGCCTCCCTCCCACTTCATGAACATGGCGCAGTGCACCGTCATCACCTTCGGCGTCATCCTCCTGGCCCTGCTGATGGCGGCAGCCTGCTGGATCATCACCCTGGTGCGCAAGCGCCAAGCCGCAGCACACGTAGAAACTTCCAGCTACACCGGCAAGTTGGCGTAACGACAATCTCGGCGCGAGGGGCGGCATGTCCGCCCCCGACAACAAAAAAGGAGATCAGTATGAACTGTCGAAAAGCAGCATTGGTGAAAACCGGAAGAGTGGCGCGGCTCGTGTTGTGCTCCGCCATGCTCGGAGCGGCGGTACCGACCATGGCCCTCGCCATCGGCGGTGCAAGCGGCGCGCATGTCGACTACCAGGTCCAGGGGAAACTCGGCGAGGTGGTCATGAACCCCTATGACCTGGCCCCCTTGACCGCAGTCATCAAAAACGGCGGCTTCGTCCTCAAGGACGTAACGGTGCGGATCGTCCCCAAGGCGGAAGGGCAGGAAATCAAGTACCGCGTCGCCAACAAGCATCTTCTGACCCACGGCGGCATCCCTGTCTTCGGTCTTTATGCTGACTACGTAAACACGGTCGAAGTCGAATACTCGAAACTCTTCAACGGCAAGTGGGAGCAGGTGAAGGAAAGCTACACCCTCTACGCTCCTCCGGTGTACTCCGAGCCGAACGCCACCAAGACCCTTAAGGCCGCGCTCTTCTCCGGGGCCGACGTGAAGAAGGTCGACAAGAAGTACAGCGACCGACTCTATTTCGTGAACAACTTCCTGCACAAGGCAGGCAAAGGGACCAGGGCGGTCTGGAACAACCCTACCGGCGGCGCACTTGAGTGGAACTACTACCCGCAGAACTTCATCGTCGACACCAAGGGCGAAGTCCGCTGGTACATGAAAGTCGACACCATCTATGACCTTAAGTCGATCTACAACGCCGGCGTCATGATGGGCTTCAAGCAGAACAACGACGGCGCCATGAGCTGGGGCTTCGGCCAGCGCTACGTGAAGTACGACATCCTGGGCAAGGAAGTCTTCAACCGCGAGCTTCCCGCCGGTTACAACGACGTCTCCCATTCCATCGACAACTCCCCCAACGGCAACTATTTCCTCCGCGTGGCGAGCTCCAACCTGAAGCGGGCCGACGGCAGGAACGTCCGCACCGTGCGCGACGTGATCATCGAGGTTGAGCCTTCCACCGGCCTCGTCAAGGACGAGTGGCGCCTCTTCGACATCCTCGACCCGTATCGCGACGTCAACATGAAGGTGCTCGACCAGGGGGCCGTGTGCCTCAACATCGACGCCAGCAAGGCAGGCCACACCATGACCGCCGAGGAACTCGCCAAACAGGACGCGAACGACAAGTTCGGCGACATCGTCGGCGTCGGACCGGGCAGGAACTGGGCGCACGTGAACAGCGTCGACCATGACGCCGAGGACGATTCCATCATCATCAGCTCGCGCCACCAGTCGGCGGTCGTCAAGATCGGCCGGGACAAGCAGGTGAAGTGGATCATGGGAAGCCCCGAGGGGTGGAAAAAGGAATACCTGGGCAAGTTCCTGACCCCGGTCGATTCCAAGGGTAACAAGATCGTATGCGAGGCCGGCGGCTCCAAGTGCCCCGGTTACGAGAACGACGAGGGCGGTTTCGACTGGACCTGGACGCAGCACACCGCATTCAAGATCGACAGCAAGTCCAAAGGGGACATCATCTACGTGAGCGTCTTCGACAACGGCGACAGCCGCGGCATGGAGCAGCCCGCCCTGCCGAGCATGAAATACTCACGCGCCGTCATCTACAAAATCGACCAGAAGAAGATGACCATCGAACAGATCTGGGAGTTCGGCAAACAGCGCGGCAACGGCTGGTACAGCCCGGTCACCTCGCTTACCGAGTACCAGACCGACAAGGACTCCGTGTTCGTCTACTCGGCGACGGCCGGCGCGGATTTCGACATCGCCACCGGCGCGTTCAAGACCGACCCGAACCCGTACATCATGGAGTTCAACTACGGCGAGAAAGAGCCGGCGGTTGAAATCCAGCTGAAGGATACGACCGGCTACCAGGCCATGCCGTTCAGCGTGGACAAAGCCTTCACCAACAAGTAACCATCCTGCAAAAACGCCTCAGGCTGAAGGATCTCCTTCAGCCTGAGGCAACTTACGACTCCACCACCCCCGGAAACCGCATCAAAGAGGTTGTCACCATGAAACGATTGGTCCGCTATATCTGCGCCTGCCTCATGACCCTGACGGTGCTTGCCATGTCGGCACCGGGTAAAGCCCAGGATGACCCCTCGGTCCGGATCGGCGCGCCGGCCCCAGACTTCAGGCTCCCCGGTCTCGCCGGCGAAGGCAAAAGCCTCGCCCAGTACCGCGGCAAGATCGTCCTCGTGAATTTCTGGGCTTCCTGGTGCCCCTACTGCCGCGACGAGATGCCCTCCATGGACCGGCTGGTAAAGGCCTTCCCCAAGGGGGACCTCGTGATCCTCGCGGTCAACGTCGAGAAAAAGGTCCCGGAAAGGTTTCGCAAGCTCCCCTTCTCATTCGATTTTCTCAGCGACGCGAACGGTTTCGTGCAGCAGCGCTACGGGGCGAGCCGTCTGCCCGACACCTTCATCGTCGACCGTAAGGGAGTGCTGCGGCAACGGGTGACCGGCGGGATCCCGTGGGATTCTTCCCAGGTCGTAAGCTACCTGAAGTCGCTGTAGCGGAGGCACCGCCATGACCTTTTTCGGCTCGGACATCACCTTCTGGATCGCATTCTCGGCGGGCTTTCTCTCCTTCTTTTCCCCATGCGTGCTGCCGCTGATCCCCTCCTACATCACCTACATAACGGGACTCTCTTTCGGGCAGTTGCAGGAAGCCCACCCGGCCAGGAAGGTGCGCCTGACCGTCCTCCTCCACTCGGTCACCTTCGTCCTCGGCTTCTCCGCGGTCTTCATCGGCATGGGGGCTATCGCCGGGGTCGCCTCCACCACCTTCCAGTCGGTCATGAAGGACGGGCTCGTCTGGCTGCAGCGCGCCGGCGGGTTACTCATCTTCCTCTTCGGGGTCCACATGTCAGGGCTGTTCCATTTCGGAGTCCTGCTCGGGGACAAAAGGATCCAGCTGCACAGAAAGCCGGGCGGACTCGCGGGCACCTTCCTCGTCGGGATCGCCTTCGCGGCGGGCTGGACCCCGTGCATCGGCCCGATCCTCGGCGCCATCCTCGCCATGGCCGCGGGCACTTCCGGTTCGGCGGGAAAAAGCATGTTCCTTTTGGGGAGCTACGCGGCGGGGCTCGGCATCCCGTTCATCGTCTCGGGCCTGCTCTTCCACGGCTTTCTCGATTTCTTCAAACGCTTCAGGGTTCATATCAGGAAGATGGAGTTCTTCACCGGGCTGCTGCTCATGATCGTGGGGATCCTGCTCTTCTTCGGCCTCTTCAACACCATGAGCACCGTGCTCTACCAATTGCTCCCGGCCGGCACCTGAATCCATCCGCAAAGAGGCATATCACCATGAGAATTTTGATCATTACCGTCTCAATCCTGATCCTCAGCAGCCTTGCCGCCCTGGCCGGGAGCCAGGTGCGCTACGCCCCCCTGACTCCCGAGCTTCTCTCGTCGGGAGTGAAAATCATCGACATCCGCACGGAAAAAGAGTGGCGGGAAACCGGCGTCGTGAAGGGCGCCCTCGGCCTCACCTTCTTCCGGGAGGACAAGAGCTACGATGCCGACGCCTTTCTGGCCAGGTTGAAACGTTATGTCACCCCCAACGAGAGAATCGCCATCATCTGCAGGACAGGCAATCGTTCCGACAAGGTAAGCCGGTACCTCGTGCACCACGGCTTCACCTCCGTGACGAATGTGGACGGCGGGGTGACCAGGGCGAAAGAGGCAGGCGTCAGATTGGTGCCTTATCCGCAGGACAACGCTTCATTCACCGCGGTTCGGTAAGCAACCGACGCGACACAGATCAAAGGAGTAAGTCATGAAATTCAGCAAGCGCATCATCCCGCTTTCCCTCGTGGCACTTTGCACCTGCGCCGGCCTTTCCTGGGGCGCCGATGCCCCCGCCACCCCCCGCCCCTTCGGGCCGACCATCTCGGCCTTTGGTCCCGCCGGCACCGGCTTCCCGGTGGGGAAACTCGGCGTCCTTCTCAATTACCAGTACTGTGAGACCGACGGCATCCGCAAGGGAAGCAATGAAGTGAACGAAAACGATGAGTTGAGCAAGAATGTCGGGGTGGTGAAATTGCGCTACGGCATAACCGAAGGTCTCGACGTCCGCACGGCGACCCCACTGTACGATGTCTACAAGAAGAACAACGTGACCGGCGCAGGGGAGCACCTTGGGTGGATAGGCGACACCGCCATCGCCCTGCACAATGTGCTGATGAACCAATCCAAAGGGGCACTTTTCGACCTGGCGGTCGACGTAGGCCTCGTGGTGCCGACGACGGACGTCAACAGCAAAAGCGTCGACTTTGTCGGCAACGCCGCCTGGGGCACCGGCGGCGCGGTGGGCCTCACCTACTCAACCGGATCGCACCGCTTGGACCAGGAGATCCACGTCTACACCTTCACCGAAGGCTCCCACTCCTACCGCAAGCCTACCTACATAAGGAGCACCACCGCCTGGGGCTATGCGATGAACGAGTATTTCGACATGGGGGCGGAATCGCAGTTCGACTGGAACGCCAGCAGCGAGAAGGACGGCAAGAGTCAGAACGACTCCAAGAACGAGTGGTATGCCGGGCCCAAGGTGGCGTTCAAGTACAAGCCCTGCGGCTTCGCGGCGGGACTGGCGGCCATGTTCCCCTTCGCCCGCTGGTATGAAGCCAATACTCCCTCCGAGGGGTACCGCATCGAATTGAAACTGAGCAAGACCTTCGACCTTCTGTAGGGCATCAAGGCGGGACGACGTCCAGACAAGCGGCGGGAAACACAACGGAGACGGGAAAGTCATGGAACAGCAGTTGCAGCTACGCGATGAACTCGGGTACGGATACGACAGCAGATACGCCAATATCCTCGAAGTCATGGACGACGTCATCTTCAATGCCGAGCATGGTTGTGTGAAAAGGGCGGAGAAAGGGCTCCAGCATCTACTGAATAACACCATGGACCACGCCCGTGCCGAAAACGGGGCCATGCTGGCTACCTACTATCCAGAGAGGACGAGACATGAACTTGATCATGTGGTGATCTGCAAAACCATCGCCGCTCTTTGCTGGCGGTGGTCCCGCTCCCATCACAGGTTGAACGATCTTTATGAGTTGCGCGAAGTCGTCTTCCACCACATAGGAACCCATGATGAGGCTTTCGAGCTGTTTCTGATGGGGATGATGTCCACTCCAGCCGTTAACTGCTCGACGGTCCACCGACAACTATCCTCTTCACTGCGCCTGGAGGAATTCCGCTCGAGGGGTGCTAATCGCTGCGGGTCCACCGAGCTGGCCCAGACTCATTGAGCACAGGCCAGGGCTGAGAACGGTGGTCATACACAAAAAAGTGCCAGTTGCGGCGATCGCAACTGGCACTTCCTTTTTCATCTCAGACTAGACGCCTATTCAATCTGAACGTCAATGCTTGTCGGCACCGTGCTCGGCATGGCCGCCGTGCAGCTTGCCATGTTCCTTATGCTCCTTATGTTCGCCATGGGCACCTTTGCCGGTAGCGTCCATATGGAGTTTCTCCACGTAATGCGTGAACTCGACATACGCCTCGACGAACTCGCGCCCCTTGGCAACGCTTTCATCCTTGTGTTTGTACGCCTCAGCGGCACGCTCATAGCGCTTCTTGATACCCGCCGTAACATCATCGGTAACAAGCTTCACGAGGGCGTCAGCCGATCCGCCGGCAAGAGCCTTGTCCGCCTCCGCTACCGCAGGCTCCACCTCGCCGGCAGATTTCAATCCGGTGAAAGGGGCACCCTCCCCCGCACGATGGATCTTCACGAGAGTGGCGAAGAACTTGTGGTGGGCGGCTTCACTGTGAGCGCCTTTCGCTGCCAGCGCCTTGTTGAAGGCAGCCTTGACCGCCTTTTCATCTTTCGCTTTTACCCATTTGAGAACCGGGGTGATGTCTTTCGCCTCCAACGCCTTATGCGCGTCCTGAATGACGGGGCCGTCAAGCGTGTCACAGTGGGCCGCCGCATCGCGGGGCATTCCGAAAGAAAGAGCCACGACCGCGGCGACTCCAGTCAAAGTCATCTTCAGTATGTGCATGGTTTTCATCTCGAATATCTCCTGTTGTTGTGCGTGTTAGTTAAAGCCTTTGAGATAGGAAATTAACTGCAACAACCGGATTGTCGGGGAGGCTTATATATCCTTCGGGCGTAACCGTCAAGTTGCCTGCAGTAGAAAGGGGAGGAAAGCGTGCCGGTCACGGTGGGGGTCACAAGGCCCAGGGAAGATGGCAGGAGGTAAGGGGAATCAAGTTCGCAGCAGCGGATATCGGACTGATGATCGCCGGTCGAGCCGTGATCAGCATCGCTGTCCGCATCATGGCACAAACCGGCATGCGCCGTTTCAGCTGCCAGCATTTCCAGAGTATAGGCATGAATAGTGGCAGGCACTGTCAGAACAAGCATCAGGAGAATGATGGCAACGTTCCGTATGGTCATGCGAATGACGCTCATGATTACAGGAATAGCACGCTGACAGTCACGTTTCCTTGATCTGCATCAACAAAACAGACTCATGTGGTGCATGACGCTTACCAGTGGGCAGCAATTCCATGCTGCGAACTGGTACACGCAGACGCAAAAAAGGGGTTAGCCTATTCGGCTAACCCCTTGTATGTTTTGGTTGCGGGGACAGGATTTGAACCTGTGACCTTCGGGTTATGAGCCCGACGAGCTACCAGACTGCTCCACCCCGCGTCATTGAGTCCCAACTTGTAACACAGCCTTCACAGCCGAGTCAACCCTTTTGTCGAAAAAAGTTTCGACGATGCGAAAAACTACCAGTCGGGCACCTGCACAAAAAGCGACGGGGAAGATGCCACGGCACCTCCCCCGCCTATGCTACAGCCTTCCACGCCGCCCGGCTTAGGGGAAGTTGATGTCCAGCTGGGTGGTGAAGGTGTTCTTGCCGGCCATCGACTGGTCGTTGTAGATGTCGTAGCCCAGAATCACCGAGACGTTCTTGGTGAAGGCCCAGGATGCACCGAAACTGAAAGCGCCTACCGTGTTATCGCCACCCTGGTAGTCGGCGGCAACCCAGAGCTTGTCCGAGATCTCGCTCATGGTGCGGTCCCAGGAGAGGAGCACGCCGTCGTTCTTGTCGCCGATCACCTTGTCGTTGCCGACGTAGTAGCCGGCGGAGAGGCGCCCCACCACCGGGAGGGTCTTCGCGGCGAGACCGTACACGATGTTGCTGTCGGTCAGGTCCTTCTTGGTGCCGAAGCCGTAACCGCCGAAGGCGAGCGCAGGGGAACCGGAGAAGAGGGAGTCTTCCGGAGTGCCGAGCTTGGCGTTGAAGGAGAGCGGGTTGCTGTCGAGGGTGTTGATCCCGTAGGTCATATAGTCCACGCCGACTTCAGCCTGAACCTTCTCGAAAGGGAGCACGCCGGCGGTGAGCCCAAGATCGTAGACATTGGGACGGAAATCGGAACCACCGGATGAGGTCCGGGTGTAGTTGTCGATACCAAGGTGCAGCGACTTGAAGGCCTGCACGTCGGTGGACGGAATCCAGATCTGGGTGGAGGGTGTCGCCATTGCGATCCCGGTGGTTGCGATGGTCAGCGCCGTTGCCATGATGAGACTTTTGATGATTCTTTTCATGTCGTTACTCCTTTGTAATTGTTTTTTGTTCTATCTTCTTTGCAACAAACTCTCTCAGACTTTCAGCCTTCCGACTGAACCTCCCCCTTTCACTGAATTTGCATAAAAAAAGGCGCCTCTCACCCGTAATGGAGAGGCGCCTTTGCCTGTCATTCTTCGGCCACGTGCACTACGCTGTGCTTCGTACCTTGCGCTGTAATTAGCAGGAGCCGTGCCAGCTTCTATCCATGCACCTAAACCCCAGTAATCATTAGGCGCAGATGTGCCACCAGTGCCGGACAGAGACAAAAAAGAGGCAGAGAAGCCTAATGTTTAAGCAGTCTCACCTGCGCACCGGTGCGTATGAGGACCGGGGCTCCGACCGCGTAACATTGGTCTGCTGTTAGCCTTTTTTATTTGTAAAGGGTGTGCAGAAAAGGTAGATTGTGCCGGTTGCAAAGCGCCGGCGTTTGCCGGGTCGGAGGGGCTTAAAAGTGGTCATCACCTTCATACTCGTTTTTGTATTAGGAATCCTGGCCGGGGTGGCGGGGGCCATGCTCGGCCTCGGCGGTGGCATCATCATCGTTCCCGCCCTGACCCTCGGCTTCAACATGCCGATGCGCACCGCGGTGGCCGCCTCCACGGTCTGCATCATCGCCACCTCGACGGGAGCCGCCGTCGCCTTCCTGAGGGACCGCCTCACCAACACCCGGGTTGCCATATGGCTCGAAATGGGGACCGCCACGGGCGCCCTGACCGGCGCGCTGGTAGCCGCCTGGGTGAACCAGCGCCTTTTGTTCATCCTCTTCGGAGTGCTCCTCGCCTACTCGGCGTACAACATGTTCCGCACAAGGAATGAAGAGCATAAAAAGGAAGTGACTCCCGACGCCATCTCGCAGCGGCTTAGGCTCAAGGGTTCCTACTACGACAAGGCGCTCGGACGCCGGATCGACTACCAGGTGAGCCGCACCATCCCGGGGCTCATCATCATGTACTTCTCGGGAGCGGCCGCGGGACTCCTGGGGATCGGGGCGGGGATTTTCAAGGTGCCGGCCATGGACCAGGTGATGGGGATGCCGTTCAAGGCCTCGAGCGCCACGTCCAACTTCATGATCGGGGTTACCGCGGCGTCGGGTGCGGTGGTTTACTTCGCGCGCGGCGACGTGAAGCCGCTGGTGGCGGGGCCGGTCGTTCTGGGGGTGCTGATCGGGGCGATCCTCGGCGCGCGCCTCATGGTGCACATGAAGGCAAGCAAGATCAGGCTCTTCTTCATGCCGATCCTGGCCTACACGGCGATCGAGATGATCTACAAGGGGGTGAAGTGGTGGTAGGAAACGATCAAGAGGCGGGCGCGGAGGTGCACCCGATCGAGCTGGTGCTGGCGCGGCTGTTGCGGCTTGGGTCGCTGATCGCCGCAGCGCTTCTAACGGTGGGGATAGCTCTCATGACGATGGGAATGACCGTGCTCGCGCCGAAACTGATCACCGCCGGGCTCCTCGTGCTGCTGGGAACCCCGGTCATGCGCGTGGTGGCGGCAAGCATCATCTTCACGAAAGAGCGGGACTGGCACTTCGCCTTTTTCTCCATCGTGGTGCTCTGCGCCATGGCCGCCGGGATCTATTTCGGCAAGGGGGACTAGCCTTCCCTCTTTTCCTTCGAGGCGGCCAGCTTCTGCTTCGCCCGCTCGGCGATCTGCTTGCGGCGCGGCCCGCTCACGAGCTTCTCTTCCAAAAACGCGATAGCCGCGATGCCGACCGTCACCAGTATCCCGATACCCAACAGGTTCAACAGGAACATCCTCACCTCGCTGCGTTGATTTGCCGCCCCACTCTGCCCCAAAGCGCTCCCCCTTGTCAACCATCACGCCGCTTAGCGGACATATCGCGTGGCATCCGGTCGCAGCTGCCGCCCAGCTTCCCAAGCGGTCGAAGCTCCTCGCCAAGGAAGTGCAGGAAGGGAAGATCAAGATCGTCGCCGCCAAGTACGACATCGACGACGGCAAGGTCACCCTGCTCAAGTAGCTCCGCAGGTTGAAAAATCAAGAGCCGCCCCCTTTAAAGGTGGGCGGCTCTTTTGCGTCTTGGCCTTGGTCAGGGCGCGTCCCCGGTACGGGGCGGCGGGTGCAGCGTCGGGACCAGGGCGGGATCCAGTTCGGCCATCCGCTCCGCCCCCAGGGAGACAAGCGCCGCGCGCATCCCCCCCGCGTCCTCCACAAGCCGCGCTACGTCCACCCCCTGGCATGCCGCGGAGACCCGGCGCAGCATCTCGCAGGCGCGCTCCAAAAGCCCCTCGGCCCCCTTGAAGTTGCCGTTACGCCAATGATGCAGCGCGACGGCTATCTGCAGCACCCCCTGGTAGAAGTCCCGCATCTCCCCCTTGGACCCCACCCAGAGTTCTTCGAGCGTCTCGTGGCACTCAAACCAGGCGCCGGAGTTGAACTCCTCGATCGCCTGCAGCAGTTCCTGCGGGGTCTCTTCCCGGCACTGATCCATGGGGCACCTCACGCCTAGGCAACCATTCCTAATCGACCAGTACCGGCCGCAATCCCGGGAGGAGGCGCTTTCCGGGATCGTTGCAGGCGACGCTGGAGATACGGTCGATGTACAGCCCTTCCCCGCCGGGAACACAGGTATTGGCCGGCTGGTCCGCCTGTGCCTGCGCCTTGCCGCATCCCGGTGCCCCCGCCGTGCAGATCCTGCTGATACGCACCAGCGCATACCGCGTCACGGTGTGCTGCTGATAGCTGCCACCGGGCTCGAAGGCGGAGCAGTCGGTTGCGGGAACGATGAGCCACCACCCGACAAGCCTCCCGTTTTTGTCGTACTCCTTGTTGGAGCGATCCACCTGCGGATCGTACATCATGGCCTTGATGTCACGCAGGATCGTGTCGCTGCCGCTTGCCGCGGTGAAGATCGGGAGACCGCACACCTCCTGGACCGGCATTTCCTGGCAGACGAGGTCGGACATGGTGTTGGTGAGGGTGACCGGGTGCAAAAGGGAGGTGTACAGGTAATGGCTCGCGAGGGCGCCTTTTCCCTGCGCGTCCCACGGAGCGTGGCTCATGCGCCGCTCCGGGATGCTGCAAATCTCCGGGAAGGTGCAGGAGGCGGGGGTCGCCTCGCCGCAGATGGCGATGTTGGCGCGGGTGCCGGGGACGAGGGCAGCGGTGGCGACCGGCGTGGTGCCGAAGCTGTCGGTACCGCTGATCTTGGCGATGAAGGTCCCCAGGGAGCCAAGGCCCACCGAACTGCTCTCGGCGGTGCGCCTCGTTCTCACCTGCACGGCGTTCACAGGGGTGGCACCCGGGGTATAGCTGCGGCTACTCATGTTCCAGAAGCCAACCGTGATGTCGTTGTCGCCGGTGAGCGCGTTGCCGTTGTTGTTGAGGAGTCCCACCAGGGCGGCGGCGTCGTGCTTGCCGGTGACGAGATCGACCGCGGCGCTGCGCGCCTGCGCCTGCACCAGGTCGCTTGCGACCCCGGCAAGTAGCTTAGGGTCGGCCTGGGCCTGCTGGAGATAGCGCTGCTTGACGTTTTGGGCACCGGTCAACGCCGCCATCTCGGCGGAATGCTGCAAATCCTCTTCGCTTACGTACATGTAGCCGATGTCGATGGCAAGGCCTGTCACCACGAGGAAGACGACCAGCATGATGGTGACGTAGCTGGTATCCAAGGCTGAATCTTCTCCGGACACGGGGATCTCCAGATGGGGCGGTGTTTTGTTACAGCCGGGTGCGACATAATAGCATCATCACGCAAAGAAGGGCCATGCAGAAATCGCATGGCCCTTCTTTTTTACAACATCAGTTGAAAAGCATCCTAGGCGGAAACCTTGACGGCGACCTTCTCGCCTGCCACCTCGGCGGCCTCGACCTCGACCGCTTTTTTCTCACGCAGGAAGAAGGTGATCACGGTGCCGAGGGCCAGGCAGGAGCCGGCGAGGATGAAGGACTTGTTCAGGCCGCCCGGCTGTGCGTTCATCATCTCGGAAACGCGCCCCATGACGAAGCCCCCCACGCCCCAGGCGCTAAAGAGCACGCCGTAGTTGAGGCCGTAGTTCTTGAAGCCCCAGTAGTCCTTTGCGAAGGAGGGGAACAGGGTGAGGTTGGAGCCGTAGTTGAAGCCGATCAGGGAGGCGAGGACGACGAGCATCGCGGCGGAGCCGGAGCCGACCACGGGGACCGCGGCGAACATCAGGATGGCCTGGAAGCCGAGCATGATGGTCAGGGTGGCGCGGCGGCCGATCTTGTCGGAGAGGACACCGGCCACTACGCGGCCCGAGGCGTTGCCGATCGCCATGATGGCGACCGCCACGAAGGCCATGGGGCCCATGCTTTTCTTGGCGAGACCGGCCACGGAACCGATCACCATGAGGCCTGCGCCGGCGCCGATGAAGAAGGTGGCCCAGAGCATGTAGAACTTCGGCGACTTGAGCATCTCGCTGACCGTCGCGTCGTACACGGATTTCTTGGCCGGAGCGGCCTTCTCCTCACCCTTCATTACCGGCTCGGCCGGGACGTACCCTTTCGGGGGGTTCACCAGGGCGAAGGAGAGACCGCAGACGATGACGGCGAAGCCCGCCGCCAGGATGTACATGGACTGCTGGATGCCGTAGGCGCCCAGGAGATAGCTGGAAAGCGGCGCGATGTAGACCGGCGCCAGGCCGAAGCCGGCGACCACGATGCCGGCGATGAGGCCGGTCTTCTTGGAGGAGAACCATTTGAGCGCGGGCGGTGTGGCGGCGGAATAGCCGAAGCCGAAACCGGAGCCGGCGAGGACGCCGAAGCCGGTGACCCAGGCGGCGTAGCTGTTCGAGTAACCCATGAGGGTGAAGCCCGCCCCAACGAGGATGCCGCCGATCAGCGCGGTCTTCGCGGGACCTATCTTATCCTGGCATTTGCCCGCGACGATCATGGAGAAGGCGAAGGCGAGACAGCAGAGTGCGTAGGGATCGTTGATGGAGCTTAAGCTCCACTGGAAGGCATCGGGGCCGCCCTTTTCGATGGACGACTTGATGGCCCCCTTGAAGATACTCCAGGCATACAACACCCCGAGCGCCAGGTTGATACCGGTTCCGGCGGAGACTACCTGCCAGCCCTTGTTAGATGATGCTTGTGCCATGCCTTTATACCTCCATAGTTGGATTTGCGACTCTTGCCAGAGACCTTAGCAACCTGCATACCAATGTTTTAAAGTTTTGTATATTTTTCACTTCTGCCGTGTTTACGGCATCTTACGACGGAGCGCATCGTCCCGGAGCGGTTTTTCATCGCGTCCCCTTTTCGCACAACGGCGAAAGCGGTTCGCGCCAGTTCCCGGTACCGTTTTCCCTGTATGATGCGTGATATCAGCAGCTTGGTCCGGAGAGACGGACCCGCCGAGGCGCTTCGCAAATATGCGAAAGGGGCGCACCATGTTTTGCAAAATTGAAAATATTGGCGGATTTGTATAACAGGTAAAGAGGTGTGCGGTGAGGACTGCGACTGAAGAAAAAGCAAAGGCCGGCTCCCGCGGGGGCCGGCCCTGTGCCATGCGGACCTGAAAAGTTTAGCAGAACAACACGTTACCCCTGCGTTCGGGGCCGCGATAGACCCGCCCCCCCATCCCCCGCAGGCTGTCGACACCGACCTGGACGCACTCGCCGTCACTACGCAGGAAGGAGACGATCGCCGCCTGATCTATCAGCTTCTGGAGTTCCTCCGCCTTTACCAGTCCGCGTCTTTCATCCGCAAACACAACCGGAATCTTCATACCTATCCCTCCTTGAGATACTGGTCCGTCGCGCAAGCATCGTTAAGATATTTTATCAATACCTAAAGCGATGGCAAGAACCCCACAGGCAAAAAAAATCGCCGTGAGTAAGAGTGTTGACTTCTTTGAGCGTTCGGACGCCTCCTGTGACCATTGCCGTGATTTCCTCACTTCTTCCACATTGTCTACACATTCGGCAGGTAGAGTCTTTCCATCTTCGGCAACAACAGAGAAATCATAACAAAGAGCGAAATACAAAGGAGCGTCGACATGAAAAGACAAATGAAGCGCCTGATGCTATTTGCCTGCATTACCGCCACCACCGTCCTCGGAAGCCAGAGCGCCTTTGCCGGCTATGGTGCCGGCGGAGATGGACGCATGGGCGGATGCGAACAGCAAAAACACAAGGGGCACGGCGGGATGTTCAGAAAGATGGCCCGCGAGCTCGGCCTGACCGACGCGCAGAAGCAGCAGGTGCGTACGCTCTTCGAGGCGGAGCGGCAGAAAAACAAACCGACGTTCGAAGCCCTCGGAACCGAGCGCCGCGCACTCCGGGACCTCGTGCACTCAGGCAGTGCCGACGAGGGGGCGATCAGAGCCCAGTCCGCCAAGGTCGCCGCACTGCAGGCTGATCTCGCCGTGGCGCGTGCAGCGGTCGCGAAACAGGTCCTGGCCCTGCTGACGCCGGAGCAGGCAGCGAAGTTCAATGAGCTCAAGAAGGGGCGCGGCTTAGGCGGCATGTGCCTCGAGCAGGAGCGCTAGCCACGAACGAAGTTGCCGACTCGTGCAACTGCCGGGAGGGGACCCCCCTCCCGGCCTGTTACCATCACTACCCTCCCCCCCTCTTTTGGCCTCTCATTTCCGCCCCCCGCATTGTGCATTACCATCCCCTAGCGTAAAATAGGCACTGGTAAAAAGGAGGACAAATCATGAGAAGACCGGCAATCATTCTTTCATTAGCAGCAGCCCTTCTCTCCGCCTGCGCGACTTATCCGACCCCGAACCCGCAGCAGCAGCGCCTGCAGTCCATGCCGCAGCGGTACAACCAGTTCGATGTCGTCATGGGATGGGAAGTGAAACCTTCCGACGGTGGTACCGTCGTGCAGGGTATCGTGAAAAACGTCCGCTATTACATGATGCGCGGACTGGAGATATGGGTAGTGCCCCTTGACTCAGCCGGAAAGGAAATCACGCGCGGCGTGACCTACATCATTCCAAGCGACCTGCCTCTTGACCATAGCGCCGATTTCACCGTCAAGCTCCCCGTAACCGTCACCGCAGGCGAGCGGCTGCGCTTCACCTACAAATACTCTGGCAACGACGGCGGCGACGCTGACAAGGGGGGCGGCATAGACTGGATGCAGAGCTTCGTTACGGTGGTCCCGGCAAGATAGCAAATGCCCGCGCGCACTGGCGGCGGCAAGAAACGGCGGGGCGGACGTCATGACAGACAAAGATGACATGGAAAAGAAGGCCGCTGGCTCACCCCAGGCATCGACGCCGGAAAGGGACCAGCTATTCCGTTTTATGGCAGAGCAGGTAAGGGATTATGCCCTCGTCCTTCTGGACGCCAAAGGGGAGATCGCCTCCTGGAACAGTGGAGCCCAGCGGATAACCCGGTATCAGCCGGACGAGGTTCTGGGACGGCACTACTCCCTGCTGCATCCGAAGGAAGAGGTGAAGTCCGGCGCACCACAGCGGGAACTGACGGTATCGGGGTCGTTGGGGAGCCTGGAGCTGCAGGGGTGGCGGCTTCGCAAGGACGGCAGCCGTTTCTGGGCCTCCATCGCGCTCACCTCGCTCAAGGACGATACCGGCGGCATTTTGGGCTACTCCCTCATCCTCCACGACAACACGGAGCGGCGCGCCTCGGAAGAGGCGATGACTAAAAGCCGCAACATGTTGGAACGCCTCTTCGAGACGGCGCCGGACGCCGTCGTCGTCGTGGACGGCGGCGGGGTGATCCGCAAGGTGAACCAGCAGGCCGAGGTGATCTTCGGCTACATGCGCGAGGAGATGCTTGGGCAGCGCATCGAGCTCCTCATCCCGAAGCGCTTCCACAAACGCCACCGCCAGCACCTGCGCAACTACTTCGGCGACCCGCGGGCCCGCAAGATGGGGATAGGCCTCGAGCTCTACGGGCGCCACAAAAACGGCGCGGAGATCCCGGTCGACATCATGCTGAACCCGATCGCGGCGCAGGACGCCACCTGGGTCTTCGCCGTAATCCGCGACATCACGTTGCAAAAGCAGGGTGAGGCGAAGATCCTGGAACTGAACCTCACCCTCAGGAACCAGTTGGACCAGCTCGCCGCGACCAACCGGGAGCTGGAATCCTTCAGCTACTCGGTTTCCCATGACCTGCGCGCGCCCTTAAGGCACATCATCGGTTTCGTCGACCTGTTGAACGTGAAGGGGGGGACCAATCTCGACGACAAGAGCAGGCACTACCTCGAGGTGATCAGCGGCGCCGCCACGAGGATGGGGATGCTGATCGACGACCTGCTCGCCTTTTCCCGCATGGGGCGCAGCGACATGATGAAGGGGTGGGTGGACTTGGGTCTTTTGGTGCGTGAGATCGTGGCGGACCTGCAGACGGACGTGCAGGACAGAAAGATCGAGTGGGACGTGACCGCGCTTCCGGTGGTGCTCGGCGACGCGGCGATGCTGCGGCAGGTGCTTATCAACCTGATCGGCAATGCCGTCAAGTTCACGCGCGGCAGAGAGGTGGCGAGAATCGCCGTTGGTTCACTGGAACTGAAAGAGGAAACCGACATCTTCGTGAAGGACAACGGCGTCGGCTTTGACGAGGCCTACGCCAACAAGCTGTTCGGGCTGTTCCAGCGCCTGCACGCCAACGAGGAGTTCGAGGGCACCGGTGTTGGGCTCGCCATCGTTCAGCGCATCGTGCTGAGACACGGAGGACGCGTCTGGGCCGAAGGAACCGTGGACGGCGGCGCGAGCTTCTGGTTCTCGCTTCCGAAAACACTCCCGCCGTCCGTGTGACCCTGGCGAGGTGGCGCCCTACAGCTTGTTCCTGAGCGTCTCCTTGAGCTCTAGGATGGCAAGGGCCTGCATGTACTCTCCCAGGAAATCGATGTTCTTGAAGGCCACTCCCTCGCCGAAATAATCGTCGATCTCGTGGATCGCCTGCTTCATCAGCTTCTGTCCCGGGGTCAACCTTGTCAGATCCGGATTCATGTCTTTCTCCGCGTCGTTGTGACTTGCCTGCACAATTAAACATTCTAAATGGGGACCCCGGAGTGTCAACAACTCCGACGCTCTCCCCTCAGAGATTTAGCTTTACCAATGCGCCGCAATCGGGTTAATCTGTTGCCCCAGAGAACATCACCCGGGCGTCCATGCGCCGCCCCGCGGAGCACGCCCCGCCATGAAGATCCTGTTCGTTTCCCTGTTCCTGCCACAGCAAAACGCCTATCATGCCGGGGGACGCTACGTCAATGAGCTGCTGCGCCGGCTCTCGGAACGGCACGAGATCCACCTTGCCACCCGGTTCGAAGAGGGGGAGGAAGCATCCCTCGCCGAGCTGGCCCCCTACTGCGCCCGCATACATCCCTTCAGCTACCCGCGCATCTCCCGCAGGGGAATTTTAGGGTCACTGCGCCTTGTCGCCAACTACCTCGCCTTCAGCCGCTTCGCCGACCGGCTCATCCGCACCGGCAACTACGATCTCGTGCAGGTCGAATGGGTGGAGACCGCCCTCTTTATCCGGCGCGGGAGCACCCCGATGGTGCTCGACGCCCACGACGTCATCACCAAGCCGGCACGGCGCGCCTTCGAGCGCTCCCGCGGTGCGGCAAGACTTTGGCACGCCCTGCGCTGGCGTTTGGTGTGTGGCGTGGAACGCGCCATCATGTCACGCTTCGACCGGATCTTCACCATGTCCGAATTCGACCGGCGCTATCTGCTGGAACTCGCGCCGCGCTTGGACGTCTCGACCGTTCCCATTCCGGCCGGAATGGACGTAACCGATGTCAGCTATCCGAGGATCCCCGAGCGCCTGCTCTTTCTCGCCTCGTACCGGTACCGGCCGGTGAACGTGGAGGCTGCGCTGTGGTTCCACTCTCGCGTGCTGCCGCTCGTGCGCCGCGAGTTTCCAGGGGCGGAATTCGTCATCGCAGGCTATGGCCCTCCCGACGAGCTTTTGCGGCTGGCAGAGACCGATCCCGGCACCAAGGTCACCGGGTTCGTCGAGGATACCGATCCGGTTTACAAGAGTGCCTCGGTATTCGTCGCCCCCATACTTACCGGCGGCGGCATCATCGTTAAAATTCTCGACGCAATGGCCGCAGGCACCCCGGTGGTCACCACCAGCATCGGCAACGAGGGGATCAACGCCTCTCCGGGAGTGCATCTGCTGGTGGCGGACACCCCCGAGTCTTTCGCCGACGCGGTGATCGCACTGCTGCAAGACGAAGGCAAAAGGTGGCGCCTGGCTCAAAGCGGCCACGACTTCGTCACCGCAAACTTCAGCATGGAGGCGATTTTGGAGCGCATCGAGTCTTCCTACGCCGAGCTAACGAAACGGCGCCAGTCCCCTTAGCCGTATCCCGGCAGACACGGCGGCGAAAGCGCCCGGTCAAAGGCCCTTCGAGGTCGATGCGACGCGCACGCCGTTACTTTCTCCCTGGGTGAGACTGCTTCCGACGAGGATGCCTTGATCCGCTGCCGCCTGAGGCCGAAAAACAGTTGCCCCGGCAAGGGGTTGCTTGCTATAGTGCCGGGGATTTTTCGCAAAGGAACACCTATGTCCGATATGGAAAACCAGATGGGGCTCTTCGAGGCAGCCCCCGCGCCGGTCCCTCCCCCTGCTCCGGCCATGCAGGCAGCGCAACCCGCTCCCAAAGCGCTTCAGAAAAGCCCTGCCTCCACGGTACGCGAGGCGCCCGCAAAGTCCCCCAGCCCCAGAAAGGGAGCCGCCCCCGGGCGGAAGAAGACGCCCCTCTCGAAAGCGGCGCCGAAGGGGGTCTCGGGGCTCGTACCGGAGGGGGACGTACGGCTTACCGCCAACATCCGCCAGGACCTGCACCTGAAGCTGAAGATCGCCTCCGCCTACCGCAGAACCACCATCGGCGAGATCCTCGAGGAGCTCATCGAGAAATACGTGTGACATGGCGCGCGGAAACGCGCCTTGAACATTTTTTTTGCAGATAACCATCCACAGAGTGCCACCTATGCAAAAAACCGTTAAAAAACCGGTATCAAGGGTCAGGGCCGCGGCATGCGCCCTGCTTTTCCTCGCTGCGCTGGCCGACACGTCACAGGTTCTGGCGGCTGAGACCCCGCACGACTACACCTTTAACGTCTCCGCCGGCGGCCTTAAGTTCTCCGGGCAGGATGACCTGAGCCACAGCCTCGTGTACGACATCAGGTTCGGCTACGACATCGTCGGCACCAGCATAGTGGACAGCCTCGGCATCGAGGGGGGGCTCTCCTACGCCTCCGCAACTTCGTCCAAGGACAACACCAAGGCCCGCGCCTACCTGATGAGGATCGACGCGATCTATCCGTTTCTCCCCCGTAAGCGCCTGGTCCCCTTTCTCGCCGTCGGCGCCGGAGGTATGGTGATCGAGCGCCCCACCACGACCGAGGGATCCCCGCTACTGGCCTGGGGCGGCGGGATGAAGTACTTCCTCACGGAGTACCTGGCCCTTAGGATGGACGTGCGCCAGAACATCCTGTTCAACGTCGGAAGCCGCAACGACTTCCAGTACATGCTCGGCCTCAGCTTCCTCATGGACCGCGACACGAAGATCAGGCGCTTGCCGCTGCCTCCTCCTCCCCCGGCGGACAGAAAAGGGACCGCGGCACCCGCCGTCCCGATCATCGATTTCGACAAGCCGCAGGAACCGGGCAAGAAGGCACCCGAGAAACCGGCCGAGCCGGAGACACCGGCGCAGGTTCCGCTTCCCGCCGCGGTTATCGCAGCACCAATCGCCGCGGTCACCGGTCTGTTGAACCAACCGGAGCAAGCCAAGGCCGAAGCGCCGCAGGAGACGGTAGCCGCCGCTGCGAAACCGGTCGAGGCGCCGCCCCAGCCCGAGCCCGCCCCGCAGACGCGGGTACCGGTGAAGGTCGAACTTGCCGAGCCGTTCGCGGCACCGCTTCCCGACGCGTCCTCGCAGGAGATGATCGAATCCATCCTCTGCCCCGTCGATCCTCCGGCGACGCAGAAACAGCGGGTACTGAAGAAACCGTCGGCGACCATCTTCTTCGACAACGGCAGTGCCGTGATAAAGCCGCAGTTCATGACCGAGATCAACAGGATCGTCGCCTACGTCAAGAAGCACCCCGGAAGCGAGGTGCACATCGAAGGGCACACAGACCGCAACGGTACTTCAGACAGGAACGTCGACCTATCGAGAGCGCGCATGATCAGCGTAAAGCAGGCGCTCGTCAAGAAGATCGGCAGGGTGAAGGTGAAGCTTACCGAGCAGGCCTTCGGATGCCGTCTGCCGGTCGAGAGTAACAGAGAGGAAAAAGGAAGGTCGAAAAACAGAAGGGCCACCATCGAGGTGACCCCGCCCTAAAAGGGTAAAGTCATTGCAGAGAAGAGGCGGCGCGGGGAAGATTCCCGCGCCGCTTTTTTTGTTACTTGTTGTGGCAGGTGAGGCAGAGAGCGCTGCGACGGTCGCTCATGACGAGGTGGCCGCGTTCCTGGTTGGCGGGATCATGGCAGGTGAGGCAGCCGACCTTGCCGTCCACAAAGACCATTTTCGGATTGCCGAAGACCGGTTTGAAATCGCGGGGGTTGGATGCATAGGCTGCGTAATCCATCCCGATCGCGTGATCCTTCGCAGAGCCCCGCATCTGCTGGCGCCGGAACGGGTCGTTCTTGAGGTTGATGGTGACGTCGCTTGCCCTGGAGCCGTCGTGGCAACCGAGGCAGTCGAGGCTCAAAGGATCAACACCGATGGTGTTGGAAACGGGCTCGTTATCATCGGGGAAGAAGGAGGCCGGTTCGATGTTTTGGTACATCTCCTCGACGCTTGCCACCTTCGGGGCCGCGCCGTCCTGATACTGTGCCACCTTCTGCATGTAACGCACCTTGAACTGCTTGTTCTGCATCTGCAGGGTCAGCGCGCAGGTTTCGCCGTTACCGCGGGAAGCCACACCGATGGGCTGGAAAGCCGCCGATTCGTTCACTTGGGTGATGGCAGAGCAAAGGGTCATCGCAACAGCGGCCGTCAGCACGATTTTGTTAGTTCTTTTGTTAGCTCGCATGTTCCGTTACCTCCTTGGGTGTTTGACTTACCCATTACAAGGGGGATACCGGAACGTGGCACGCCGACAAAAAACTTATAAGCTGCAAGAATTATTACATATTTTTGCTAAGATTTTTGAGGCGATGAATTCTGTTTTCAAAAACCTCCTGTTCAAGAGCTGCACACTTTTGGCCGACCTATTTTTTCTCCTCCCGCTCCCCAGCCCGTGAAGCCGGGGAATCCCCCCCTCCCCCAGCATCCCGGCAGGCGCCCATCGCCACGCCCGCCTCGGCACAGGGAGTCTGCGGCAGCAGGCGCACCGGCCCAGGACGGGTCGCTGCGCAGGTGCTGGCAGTACCGGCAACGAGGGGTGTGCAGCCGCAAGGGCAAAGGTGAGCAAAATCTGAACTGCCCGTCCGTCGCCTCCTCTCGGCACGAGTTCGCTGCATGGATGGCGAGGGAATTGTCATAAAAATTCGGGATCGGGATCTGCTTCAGAAAGAACGAGCGCTGAGACATAAACGCCGGAAATGAAAGCAGCGAAGTGCAGGCATCAGAAAAACGCCGGCGGCACAATAATCTTTTAAAAATAGTGGAAATGAGGTAAAAATAGTGGGCGTGTCGCCGGTCACCCGTCTCTTACGGTACTTACACCGGCCGGTCCCATTTAACCAGAGAAGGAGCATTGAATGAAGAAAACTGCTATGAGAATCGCCGTTGGCCTTGTGGCCGTGGCTGCAATGACCGGTTGCGCAGGGACCACAAAGAACGCACGCGTGGCACGCGAGCCGCAGAGTGCTCCCGCAGAGGCACCGGTACCGGAACCGGTGCTGGAGGGGAAAGTAGTGGATATGGTGAACGTCGATTCCTACACCTACCTCCTCATCGAGAAGGACGGACGCAGCACGTGGTCCGCCATCCCCCTGTCCGACGTGAAGACCGGTGAGCAGATCGCCCTGGTTCCGGGGATCGACATGGTGAATTTCAAGAGCATGACGCTCGGGCGCACGTTCCCGTACATCCATTTTTCCGCCGGGGTCAAAGGTGGCAAACCCTACGCAGTGCCGCAGCAAAAGGATCCCGCGGGGCAGACGGCCGGTATGCCCACCAACCACCCTGCCCTCAACCAGGCTGCGGGTGACGCCAAGGCTGCCGGTGCGATGCCGGCAAACCACCCGCCGATGGAACAGCCTGCCGCTGAGGCCAAGCCGGCCTACCAGCCGGTTCTCTCCGGGAAGGTCGTTGAGACCCTTGACTCCAACGGCTACACCTACGTCTGCCTTGAGAAGGACGGGCGCAAGACCTGGGCCGCCATTCCCGTCACCAAGCTGAAGAACGGTGCCGACATCAGCATATTCCCCGGCAACATCATGCCGAGTTTCACCAGCAAGAGCCTGAAGCGCACCTTCGAGAACATCGTGTTCTCCAGGGGACTGGTGCTCGACGAAGACCAGTAAAGACGCAGGTCATCGCAGCAGCATAAAAGAGGGGCCCATCAGGGCCCCTCTTTTTTTTCGATTCCGTAAGAGGCGTTGATCCCTAATTTCGTTGCCATTCCGGGCCCCCCTGGGCAAGGATCTCAGGAAATACTAGGAAACGTCTGTGCGCTGGTCTCGAAGCCCTGAGCATGTCATCACGTCCCCCCTTTGCAAAATCCCCCGTGGCCCCAGTTCCGTCAATGAACAAATAAAAAAGGACCTTCCCGGCAGGGAAGGTCCTTTTTTGTACTGCGGCAGGTTCAGGCCCGAAGGCCACCTCGCTAGCGTTTGACGAGGGTGAGGTTTGCGCCGGTCACTACCGCACCGTTCGCGTCCTTCAGCATGGTGTTGGCGGTGGTGAAGGCGGTAGCGGCGGGTACGGCTACACCCGGGGCCACCATGAACTTCACGGTGGCGATATCCCCGGCCGGCATCGGCGTCGCGTCTGCCCGGTTGAAGATCACGCGCACGCTGCTTGCGGTGAGCTCGCTCCCGACGAGGGAGACGTTGGTCCCGCCGATCAGGTTGGTCAGCACACCGGAAGCAAAGGCGCCGGTGTTGTCGGTCTCAACGCTCACGTTGGCGGGCAGGGTGATGTCGGTCTGCACGCTCTTCACGCCGGTTCCGGTAAGGGCCATGGTAAGCGTCACCGTGGTCGCGCCGATATCGGCCAGCTCGCCGGGCATCGTCGTAGCGGTGATCCCGGTCTTGTTATTGGTGTTAGTCACGAAGGCGTCGAGCGCATCGGTGATGCTGGTCGCCACGGCATCGGTCATGACACCGGAGGTGTTGATGCCGGCGGCAACCGTGTTCAGCGTTGTGGCGAGCTTCGTCGGGTCGTTCCCCACCTGTGAGAGCGCGGCGAGCACCAGTGTGTAGTTCTTCTGGTCCGCGGTCCCGGCAAGCGGCGCGCCAGCGTCGAGCGGCTGGGTAGCGATGATGTCTTTCACTTTGAACAGATCCGAGACCTGGGCGTTGGCGGTGCCGATGTTGGCGGCAGTGACCTTTTTGCCGGGGCCACCGGAAAGGGTGACCGCCTGCCGTGCAGCGAGCTCGGTGAGCGGCGTGACGGCGATATCGACCGTCCCCGAGGTGGTGACCGCCATGGCGCGCAGCGGGGCGGTGGACGGGATGGTGGCGGTCTGGTTGGTCGCCTCATCGGTGTAGCTGCCGAACACTTCGACGATCACCGGACCGGTGTAGCTCCCCAGGTTGACGGTGTAGCGGCCGGTGGTCGCATCGGTGGTTGCCGTGGCGCCGATCTGCTTCTTGTCGGCTTCGGTTGCGCTGCTGTAAGGGGCGAAGACCTTCACGGTCCCCCCCTTGATGACACCGGCGGCCGCGACCCCGGTGACCGTGGTGGATTTACTTCCACCACCGCCGCCACCGCAGGCTGCAGTGAGCATCAGAAGAGCTGCAACGAATAGTCCTTTCCAGATTTTCATAGGTTTCTCTCCTGTTAGTTATTGATGGCCTACTGCCAGCTGACGGCACCGGTGATCTTCTCGAGGATCACCAGGGCGTCGCCTGCGTCCACCGCCCCGTCCGGGGCCGGCTTGCCGCTGACGAGCGGGGCTACGTCGACGTTGGTCTTCTGATCGGCGGTTGCGGTTGCGAGCCCGAGGGCGAACTTGAGCACGTTCTGAACGTCGGTGATGGTCGGAGCAGAAACGCCGTCGGTCACGTTGCCGCTCGGGTTCTTCCTGATGACGGTGCGGGTCACCGTGGAGCTGTTGCCCGACTCGTCGGTGGCGGTTACCGTGACGGTGTAGGTCTTCACGGTCGGCAGATCCATGGTTGCGCTGAAAGAACCGTTGGTGCCCACCACGGGCTGGGTCGGGATGTTCGTGCCGTCGAGTTTGACTACGAGAGCCGGGGCGGTGAGGGCATCGGTCACGGTACCGCTGAACGTTACGCTCGACTTGGCGGTGGCGAAGGAGTCCGCCGGTGCGGTGACTGCGAGGACCGGCGCATCCGGGTCGTAGGTGACGGTGATGGACTGGGTGTGCGGTCCGTTCACCGTGTCGGTAGCGGTGACCACGATAGTGTTGACCCCTTTCACGAGGGTCAGCTGGTAAGTGAAGCTGTTGCCGCCGTTCAGGGCGACAGGCGCCGCGGTGCCGCCGTTAAGCGCGATGGTCAGCGTGGTAGTCTGCGGCGCGCCGACCGTACCGGTAACGTCAACGAGAGAGCTCTTGACGAAGCTGTCGGCAGCCGGCGTTGTCACCGCGAGGTCGGCGGCGTTCGGGTTGTAGGTGATGTTCCTGGTCACCGAAGTCTGGCCGTTGGCGTCGGTGGCGGTTACTACGACGGTGTTGGCCCCTTCCGCGAGGGTGACAGCGGTGGAGAACGCGCCGTTCTGATCGTAGGTGATGCTCTGCGCAGCGCCGGAGTTCACCTTCACGGTGAGGCCCGAAAGCGAGGTGCCGGTTACTGTGCCGGCCACGGTGAGGGCCACATTTTTGGTAGTCGCGCCGTCGGCGAGCATGCCGGTCAGGGTCAGGCTCGGGCCGGTCAGGGTGATGGAAACAGACGCGCTCTTGCTGAGCGACACGTTGCCTGCGGCGTCCTTCGCCCAAGCGTAAAGGGTCTTGCTGGTGGTCCCCTGCGGGAGGCTGGTGAAGGTGTAGCTGGTCGGGGCGTTAGCGGTCCAGCCGGTTGCGTCGGCCGCCGGAGCGGTAGCGCTCTCGTTGACCAGGTAACCGGTGACGGCCAGGTTGTCGGTCGCTGCCACGGACACGGTTACCGTCGCACTGGTTGCGGTGGCGGGAACGGTGAAGGTGCCGACCACGGGCTTAGTGGTGTCGGGGAGGGTGATGGCGACTACGTCGCTCACACCGGCGGAGACGTTGCCTGCAGCGTCCTTCGCCCAACCGTAAAGGGTGACGTTCGTGGCCACACCCTGCGATATGGTGCCGGTCACGGTGTAGCTCGTGGGCGCGGTGGTGGTCCAGCCGGCCGTGGCGGCGGTGGGCTTGGTGGAGCTCTGGGTCACGAGGTAGCCGGTTACCGCCTTGTTGTCGGTCGCGGTGAAGGTGCTGACCGGGATGACAGTCGTAATGGAGGTAGCCGGGACGGTGAAGGCGGAGACCACCGGCGCTTCTGCGTCCGGCAGGGTGATGGTGATGTTCCTCGTCAGCGCGGTGGAGATGTTGCCCGCAGCGTCCTTGGCCCAGGCGTAGAGGGTTTTGGCCCCGCCCGAGGAGAAGGTGAAGCTGGTCCATGCGGTACCGCTCGTCTTCCAGTTGCTGTCGGTCAGAGCCGGGGTGCCCGAGGTCTCGGTCAGCAGGTAGCCGGTAACGCCAACGGTGTCCGTCGCGGTGAAACCGGAGACGGCAACCTGAAGCGTGGTCGAGGTCGCGGGGATGGTTACGCCGGTGACGGTCGGAGCAGTGGTGTCGGGCAGCGTGATGGTGACCGCTGCGGTCTTGTACGCGGCGTTGCCTGCGGCGTCCTTAGCCCAACCGTAGAGAGTGACACTCTTGGCCACGCCGGTCGACAAGCTTGCGGTAACGTTGTACTGCGTCGGAACGGTAGTGCTCCAGCCGGTTGTGGGTACGGTGGCACTCTCGGAAACGTTGTATGCGGCGACGGCAAGGTTGTCGGTCGCGGTAATGGCGATGTTGGTAATGGTCCTGGAGGTTGAGGTGGTCGGGATGGTGAAGGCCGAAACCGTCGGGGCCGCCGTATCGGGTACGGTGATACCGCCGTTGGTGGACGTGACGCTGACAGCGGCGCCGAGCGGATCGCTTACCAGGGGAGCCGTGCCGAAGGTGATGGGCAAGGTGCCGACGGCATCGGATTTCACAGGGAAACTCAGGCTGGCCACAGTCCCGTTGGCGATCACGGCACCGTCAACAGAGCCGTCCGCGTAAGCCAGGATGGTGATGGTCCCGCTGGCGGACACGTTCGAGGAGAATGCGATACCCGTCACGGTGGCGGCAGCGCCCTTAGTTACCGTCGGCAGCGCGGAGTACTTCGTCGGGTCGAAAGCGATCTGCAACTGAAGACCGCTTACCTGCGCTCCTCCGTTGTTGATGCTCACAGGCACAGAGGCGCTCTGGCCGGCAGTGCCCTGCACAGTGCCAATGGTCAGGGCTGCGGTAGCCGCCAGCAATGACTGCGGGCTGTATAAAGAGAACAGCGCACACAGCAGAATAAGCCATCTTTTCATCTTATAACCTCCGTTTAAGGTTTGGGGTCGGGGAGATTCCACTTGCCGAGGATGACATTGGACAGTGCGACGATGTCGAAAATGTTGGCCCCGCCATCCGGGTTCCAGACGCCGTTCACCATGTTGATGTCACATCTTTTATTGAAGGTGAAACCTGGCTTGTTGAAAATGATATTGACGGTGTTGACTATGTCGAAGACGTTAACATTGCCGTCCCCGTTGCAATCGCCGGCTACCCCGGCCACCATGTCGGTTACCGCCCCGGTGACGGTCACTGCGTTCGCCAGGGGATCGGTAGCGCCGGGAGTGGTCTGTACCGTGACTGCACCACTGGCGGTGTTGGCAACGGTGAACTTGACAAGGGCGACCACGCCATCGGTCATGAGTCCGCTGGTTCCGGCATCGGTTTTGTCGGTCATGATCCCGCCGTTGGGATAGCTCGAACTTTCGATCATGCCCCCGACGATGAGTATGCGATAGGTGCCCTCAGTGCCGACAGGGGTCAGCACGTTGCTGTAGAGCGCCTTCTTCGCACTGTTCGCCGCTACGCCGAGCGTCCCGACCGGCGCCGAGAGGAGCGTCGTGTTGTACTTCACGTCCAGTGCGACGCCCGAAACGTTGTTCCCGTTGGTCTTCAGCACTATAGGCACCGTGACCGTTCCGCCGGCGGTGTAAAACCCATCCCCGACGTTAAGCGTCGCATCCACCGCGAATGCCGAGGTCGCACCGACCAGCAGCAAGACGGCTATCAACAGACCTTTAAGCTTCATACTCCTCTCCTTGTTGGTTACTAGGTTAGCGGATGAGAATCCATCCCCGGCGCTACTGCGCGAGGAAGCTGTTGATCACCTTCTGGACCTCCTGAAGGCTGACCGAGCCGTTCTTGTCCGTATCCACAAAGTATGCCGAGGGTTGCACCCCGAGATACATATCGAGGGCCAACTTCACTTCCGAAATGGTGATCACCCCGTTCCCGTCGCTGTCTCCGGGGGTTACGGCGGAGGCGTCGATCGTCACGCTGCGCGCCACGGAGTCGGAGATGAGGCCGGTTGCCCCTTTGGCCCACGCATATAGGGTCTTTTCACCCACCCCGGTGAAGGTGTAGCTCGTGGGCGCGGTCGTCTTCCAGCCGGCGTCCGAAGCGGAGGGGGCGGAGGCGCTCTCGGTGATCATGTACCCTGCGACGCCGTAGGTCGGCTCGCTGGCGGTGAGAGTGATCCCGCTCACGGTAAGAGACGACGAGGTCGCGGGGACGGTGAAGGTGGTGACGGTCGGGATCCCCGTGCCGAGCACCGCGTTGACACCGGTGACCACGGTGGACCCGACGGTCAGGGTGTCCGCGGTGGCCAGGGTCGCCTTGTGGTTGTAGTACTGTTTCGCGTAGCTCGAGCCCGCGTCGAAGAGGACCTTGTAGCTCCCCACCGCGATTCCGGCGACGGAGTAGGTGCCGTCCGCACCGGTCACGGCGCCGGGGAAATCGGTCAGGGCGCCGCCCGAAGTGTAGAGATAGACCCAGACGCCGGGAACCGGCGCTCCCTGAGTGTTGGTCACGGTGCCGGTGAAGTTGACCTTGTAGAGCACCGCGTTGCCGGGAAGCTGGGTGATGGAGCCGTCGGTGACGGTGAGCGAGTAGGGGTAATCAAGGGTGGCGTAGCCGTTCGCGCCGATGACCCGAACCTTGTAGGTCCCCGGGGCGAGGAGCGGGAAGGTGAAAGCCCCCGCGGTGGTCGTGGTGACCGCCGGGTAGGAGGTCGCCTGGCCGCCCGAGGTGAGAAGCTGCACCGTGTACCCGACAAGGCCGGCACCAGTGCTGGTTACCACGTTTCCGGAGATGGCGCCCCACCCGCCAAGGACCGCGTTCACCCCGGTCTTCAGCACCCCGTAGGTGTTGCCGAAGGTGTCCGAGGCGTCGAGACGGTTGTTGTAGTAGACGGTCTTGCCGTTCTTGGAGTACTTGATCCAGTAGTTGGTGGTGTTGAGCCCGCCGACGAGGTAACTGCCGTCCGCTCTCGTGGTGGTGGAGGTGATGAGCTGGCTGTTAGTGCCGACGGTGTACACGTAGACGGTGGCGTCCGGCACCGGGGCGCCGGAGAAGTCAGTCACGGTGCCGGAGATGTTGGCGCCGATCATGACCAGGCCGTCGCGGTTCTCGGCGCTGTTGCCCGCTGCATCCAGGGTGTACACCGACCACGGGTAGGTGACCCCGACGGTGAGCGCGGCCGGGAAGGTCCCGCTCTGGGTGTACTGCGCGGAGAGGGTCGTCGCGCCGAGCTGCGCGGAGGCCCAGGGGGTCTCGTCCAGGCCGCTGATGGAAAGCTGGTACCCGGCTACGCCTCCCGCCGGGGGTGCTGCCGGAGCCTGCCAGGTGAAGGTCGGGTTGGTGGTCGCCCCGACGCCCCAGTTGGGGGAGGTGAGAGTCGCGAACGAGTCGAGCACCGTGCCCACGGTGAGGTTCAGGGTCTCGGGCGGGGTCGGGGTGTCCGGGTTGTCGAAGTAGGTCACGTCAACGCTGTAGGCCTCGCCGACAGCGGGACGCGCTGACACCGGTACGGTCACGGTGTAGGTGGTCCCGGCGGTGTCCGGGGTGAGGGCGACCGGGGTGGAAATCTGCGCGCCGGAGAGGTTCATCACGGCCCAGCCGGCCTGCGCGAGCGGCACCGTGACCGTCGCGGTGACGGAATACCCTTCCTGGTTCCCCTGCTTCCAGTGGCTCGTGGTGACGTTGTTGTTCGTCACCGTCGCCGTCGCGAGCGCCGCCTGCGGCGCCAAAAGGAGCACGAGCGCGATAAGCGCACCGGCGAGTGCCGTGCCTGCGGCGGATACTACGTTAAATCGCTTAAAAATGTTGAACAGCATCCTGCCTCCTCTTCGTTCACCACCCGGCTCATAAGCCTTAGGGCGGTTCGGCCTGTCTCCCAGAGAGCCACGTCTGGCGCGGCTCTCGACCCGGCCCTGCCGGGACAACAGATGCTGTAGCAATAAGTGCTCCCAAAGAAGAGCGGCAGAAAAAATATCGAAAGGACGAGACTTTAGCAAGATAAAACGCCAAGTTGGCTCGATGTGCCGGTTATCATTGGGGTGCACTCCCCCGCCATTCCGCCAATTGACGGAACGGCAACGCCTTTTGCCCGCCACTTACACGCCACGGTCCCCCCCCGTCCCTTCTCCCGTGAGGCGAGGGTATACAGGGTGAATGACGTGCGGAGAAGGCTAAAACGGCGCCCTATAATACGCCAGCTCAAGACCCTTTGTCTAGATGAAAAAATACTGAAAAACGCAAAAACGCCCTCCCCCGGCGCGCAGGGGGAGGGCTGTGGTAACTAGCCGTTATTTTTCCAATTATCCATTGTCAATCATCCATCGTCTACGGCCTCACCCCGACCCAGGAGACGGCACGTGCCCGGTCCACTTCGGTGAACTTCTCCGTCGCCGGGAGGTTCTGCAGCGTCATCGCGACCGTTGCGTTCAGCTTGCCGTCATCGGCGAGGTCGATCGAGTCGTAGGTAAGCCTTTTCGCGTAGTAGCTGTTGTGTGCGTACCCACCCTTCTCGCCGTCCAAAAGCCTCAGGTTGAAGGCGGCCCCCATGAGGTCGCTGCCGCTGTAGAGCGGCGGACTCCCCGCCATGTAGAAGGCGCGCCAGTTGCGGAATGCGGTGGCGTCACCCTGTGCGGCCTTATCCGCCGTGGTGAAGAAGTACGGCGAGAGCGCACCGTTGTAGTTGATACCCTTGCGTGCGAGGACCGCGGCGAGCGCCTTAAGCGCCGAGGCGTATTCCAGTCGCTTCGCTTCGAGCTGTGCCGGGTCGTTGAGCGGGATCGGCTTCGACGTCTGGTCGTGACAGCCGCTGCAGGTCGGGGCGAAGGCGGTGATCTGCGTTATCGCGCCGTTAGCGTCTTTCGCCACCGGGGAGAAGGAATGCTTCTGGTCCGCGGACATATGACAGAAGATGCACGCCCCCGGGTCGTCGCCCCCCAAAGCCCCATGGACCGCGAAAGTGCCGCTGTAGCTCTTGCTGAAGAATTCGTACCCGTTCTTGCCGTAGAGAACCCCCGCCGCCGCCATGCCGTGCGGGTCGATGAAGGAAACGTTGCCCCAGAAGGTGCCAGAACTGCCGTAGAGCTGCGCCAGGAGCTTCAGCGTGCTCCCCCCCGTGCGTCCGGCGTGACAGACGATGCAGTTGTTCGATTCCCCGGCGTCGTACGGCATCACCATCGGGTTCAGCACCTTCGTCCCGCTCGTGCTGTAGTTGTAGTAGGCGATCACCTGCGGCACATCCCGCCTGCTGAACGCCGGCACGTAGGTGTAGGTGTCCCAGTCCACGATGTCGTAGGAACGGAAGGGGGTCGGTGTGTGGCAGGCCGAGCAGACGATCATCTCGCGGGAGCGCTGCCCGATCGGGTCCTCGAACGGTGCGATGTCCTTGAAGCCCGATTCTACGTATTTCACGTATCCGGTCGTCGTGTGGCACCGGACGCAGTCAGGCCCGACGGAGGTGGCAAGTGTGGCCGGGAGCGCGGTGCCGAGCGCCTTGAAGTCGTAGGAGACGTAGGAGGGCGACGTGCTGTCCCCCTTGCCCGAGCGTCCCCACTGCCGGTTAGCGCTGTAGATGTTGAAGGTGCTCACCCCGGCCTCGTCGATGGTCCTGTGACAGTTGTCGCAGCTGATGCGGGGGGTTACGTAGCGCGCCGTGGTGAAGGAGTTGAAGTGCGGCGGCGGCGCCGTGATCGTGTACGGGTTGTGAGTCAGGTGGCAGCGGCCGCAGATTCCCAGGCTCTCCCAAGGGTGCGGCGAGCCGTGGCAGGTGCTGCAACGGTTGAAGGTCGAGGTCGCCGTATGGTCGTAATGGCAGCCGATGCAGCCGGTTGCCACGTGCGGCGAGGCGGAGAAATCCGTAGTGATCTGCGGCGTGACCGTCGAGTGGCAAGGGAGGCAGGAGGTGCCGGGTTGGGTGAGGTACGGGTGCCCGAGGCTGCCGTCCGGGTTGTGACATCCGGAGCAGCTTACCCCGGCGGCGAGGAAGTGCGTTGACTGCTGGTACGCAGCGACCACCGCGGGGTCCCGGTTGCCGTGGCAGGAGACGCACTGCGCCGAGTCGTAGCCCGCCTTGGTCAGCACCGTGATGACGGATGTAGTCGCCGTGGAGGTGGCGCCGCGCGCCGAGGTGACCGTGACCTGCACCGCGTAGTCCCCGGGAAGGGAAGCGGAAAAACTCGTTACAGCGCTGGATCCGGGCCCGGCCGGGGAGAGCGTCACCGCAGCGGGATCGCCGGAGACAACCTGGAACCGGTAGGAAAGAGGCGGATCGTTGCTCGTGGAGCCGGAGGCGTCGAGGGACAACGGCGTATTGACCGAAGTAAGCACCGACGCCGTCGCTATGCGCGCCGTTACCACCGGGATGCTCACGAAGCTCGCCTGGGCACTCACGTTGCTCGTCCCGACCGTGTAATCGTAGGTGACGGCCGAGGGTGAGCTTCCGCTCCAGACCTGGCTCCCGGCCACGGAGAGGGAAGTGGCGCTGTCTCCGGAGTCAGGGGTCGCCGTGACGCGCACCACGTTACCGGTGCGCAGTCCGGTGAGCGTCGTCGTGGTTATGGCGCTTACCGTCGGCGTCATGCGCTGCAGCGAGATCACGCCCCCCGCCGACTGTGTCGCCGTCATCGAGTAGGTCGCCGCGGTGAAGTAGGCGATCAGGGTGCGCGAGGTTTTCCCCTCTTGCGGAATCGCGACGTTCCCCCCCGCGGCGGGTACGGCAAGGGTGACCCCGTCGAGGGTCACCATCGAGACCGTGTACCCGGCGGACGGGGTGACGGCGACCGTGGTGTCGCCGGCCGGGATGGTCAGGTACCCGGTTCCGGTGGTGACGGTCTTGTATGGGGAACCACCGGCGATGCTCCCCGAAGGGCTCCCGATCCTTGCAGTCAGTGTCCACCCCAGAGCGAGCGAGGGGAGACAGGTGAGGATAACGAGCAACAGCAGTGCCTTCTTGATCATGCAGACCTCCAATAACGGTGACGCTTTACGATGGATACGAGGAAGGTGGCGATGGGTTAATTAGGCAGAGAGGGGCCGCAGGCTCATGAGATTCTACTCGTTGTAGGTAGAAAAGCAAGCGTTTGTAAGAAAAAGTTGTACCGATATAAGAGAAAATATGCGGTGACAAGGAGAGTTGCCCGGCAATCAGGCGGAGGGAGCCGCTTCGTGGTGCGCTCTCCCCCGGCACCGGAACCCTTCCCGGTAAGGATGGTCCAATGAAAGGAGGCGCACAGGGCGCGCGGCGGGCGCAAAAAAAGGGAAGCCGGCTGAGCCGGCTCCCCTTGATGATTCCTTGCGACGCGGCGTGCTACTTCGCGGTGACGTCGTACTCGATGGTGCCGCCGTCGATGGCGAAGAATGTGGTCGAGACGCCCCCGGACAAGGCGAGATCCTGCAGGTAAATGGTCTGCCCGTCGGTAAGACTGACGGTCTCCGCCCCCGCCGAGATGTCCTTGTAATCGTCTCCCCCGGTAAGCGAGTAGGAGCCGGTGCCGTCGACGACCTGAAGGGTGTAGTTGCCGCTGAGCAGGTGCAGGGTCACCTGCGTCGTCACCAACGCGTTGGCGGTCCCGCTCGCAGCGACGACCTGGTCGGCCACGCTCGTCGTAGAGCTGAGGAAGCTCGCGCTGGTCCCGCCGATGGTGACCGTGGTGGTGGCCGTGGTGGCGAGGAACCCGTCGGCTGCGGTCTGCTGCAACTGGACCGTATGGGTGCCGGCGCCGATGGTGCCGGGGGAACTCGTGAAGGAGCTGCCGTCCACCGAGTACTCACCGCCGGTAACGCTGATCGGCGCCGTGCCGTTCACCTTGACGGTGGCAGCGTTGGAGGTCTGGCTCGAGCCCGGCGTCACGTTGAAGACGGCGGCGGGCGAGAAGGAGAAGGCGTCGGCGCCACCGGCCGTGGTGCTCGAGAAGGTGGCGCGCTTGTCGCCGACGGTGAGTGTTGTGGTCACCGTGGTACCTGCCGTGGTAGCCGCGGTATGCCGCACCTGTACCGTGTCGCCGCTCACCACGGTTCCGGCGGTCGAGGTGAAGGTCCCGCCGTTCACCGAGTATTCCCCACTGCTCACGCTGATGTTGGCGTTTGAGGTGTCCATGGTAAGCGTCACCGCGTTGGAGGTCTGGGTCGAACCGGTGGCAACCCCGTCCACGGAGCTCGGAGTGAAGGAGAATTGCTCCACCTGGGGAGGAGGCGGCAACCACTCGACGCCGCAGCCGCCGAGAACGAGCCCAAAGAGTACCGCCAACAAATAAAATGCGCGCATTATGCTACCGCCTTTCCAAAGGTGTGTGGTGATGGAAAAGGGGGCCATTATAGCCACGGCCCCCCTCCCATGTCAAACGATAGGCTGAGTCCGGGTCAGTTTGCCGGCTGCAATGTGATCCGGCGCACCGTGTGGCTTGCAAAATCGGTGATGAAGAGCTGGCTGCCGGAGATGGCAACGCCGCGCGGGGTGCGGAAACGGGGCACGGTGCCGGAGCCGTCCGTGGTGCCGGCCGCCCCCGCCTTCCCGGCAAGGGTCGCGACCATGCCGGTGGCGATCTTCACCTGCCGGATGGTGCTGTTGCTCGTGTCGCAGATGTAGAGGTTGGTGCCGTCACTCAGGATCCCGTCCGGATAGTAGAACCCGGCGTCGCTCCCGAGACCGTCCCCGCTCCCGGAGTACCCAGCCCTCCCCGCGATCGTGGTCACCTGCATGGTGGCGATGACGATCTTCCTGATCGTGTGGTTGCAGGTGTCGGTGACGTAGAGGTTCGGACCGTCGCAGGTGATGCCGTAGGGGTAGAAGAAGGCCGCCCCAGGCCCGGTGCCGTCGTTGGTCCCCTTGGCCTTCGTGCCGGCCAAGGTAGTGACGGCGGCGTCGGAGATGCGAATCTTCCTGATGACGTTGTTGTAGGTGTCCGCCACGTAGAGGTTCGCCCCGTCAGAGGTGATGCCGCGCGGTGCGTAGAAGCGCGCATCGACACCGGTACCGTCGAGGAAGCCCCTCCCCCCCATGGTGCCCGCGAAGGTGATGACCGATCCGGAGACCGGGTCGAACCTGCGGATCGCGTTGTTGCCGCTGTCCGTGACGTAGATGTAGATGCCGTCGGTTGCGACGCCGCGCGGGGTGTTGAACCGGGCGGCGGTGCCGATGCCGTCCGCGGCGCCGATACTTCCCGCGGTGCCGGCCACGGTGCTCACCTCGCTCGTGGCGATGTCGATGCGGCGGACGGTGTGGTTGCCGCTGTCGGCCAGGTAAAGGTAGCCTCCCATGCGCACCATGCCGTAGGGCTGGTAGAAGGTCGCCCACCCGCCGAGCCCGTCGGCGGAACCCTGCCGCGCAGGGCTACCCGCAAAGGTGACCACGGTACTCGAAAGCGAGATGCTGGTGCTTGCCGTGGTCGCCTGGACCGGAGGCGAAAGCGCGGACTCCGTGGAAACCGAGACGCTGTAATAATAGGTGGTCGCCGGCGAGAGCTTGGTGTCGGTGAAGGTCCCCCCCTGCCCCGCCGCTGCCGTGGTGGTCCCGATCAGGGTGCCGTTTCTGTAGATGGAGTAGGTGAGCACGGCGCCGGGAACGGTGTAGTTGGACGCCTCCCAGGTGAGGGAGACCGAATCGACGGTGGTCTGGGTCACGCTGACCCGGGTCGGCGGGTCGAGCGGCCCCGAGGGGAGGGTCGTGGCGATGACCGTGTCCGGAGAGGCGGTCTCCTTGCCGAAGGTGGAGGAGGCGGCCACCGAGTAGACGTAGGTGGTGGAGGGGTTCAGGTTGTTGTCGCTGTAGACGGTGGGTGCGGCACTTGCCGGGCCGGCCTTGATGGTGGTGCCGACCTCGGTGCCGTCGCGGTAGATCTTGTAGGCGTAGACGTCGCCTGCAGCCGGGCTCCAGGTGAGGACTACCGAGGTGGAGGTCGTCTTCGCAACCGCGAGCTCGGTCGGCGGGGTCGCAGCCTCGTTGCCGGTGACCGAAGGAGCCGAGATGGACCCGCAAGAGACGAGAAATGACATCAACAACAACGAAAGAACGAACTTGACCAAAACAGGGCCCTCCATCTCCGACATCCCGCTCCAGCGAGCAGGCGGAGTAAAAACATAGCAACCGCCCCGGCCCCGGTTCACGCCACGAAGAAGCGCTCGCCGGCCAAGGCAAAGCATTCATATACTAAATATTTCCAGTAAATACAACCTTTTAAAACCGGCATCTTCGCGTGCTGCTCGAAAGATGCACGATTATGAGGGGCGACGGCCTCCTCTGTGCCCCGTGGGGGACGTCCAGATGTAAACCGAACCGCTACAGAATTTGCCTTTTATTGATGAGCGAAACTGTAGTAGAATCTGCCGCATCGTGGGCAGCTCGCTGCCTCAACTTCACTGTAATTGCAAAGGAGCTGGTTGTATGAAAAGAACACGCAGCATCTTCGCCACCACAATGACCCTGGGCCTTGCCCTCGCCCTGCAGTCCGGTTGCGCCGGGACGGCTAAAGTTGCGGATGTCCCCGCAGCCCCCCCCGTACAGCCCACCACCGCCCCGCCCCAGGTGGAAACACTCTCAGGCAAGGTCGTTGAGGTTATGCACGCCGGAGGTTACACCTACGTGCGTCTGGAAAAAGACGGCAAGAGCGGCTGGGCTGCCATGACCAGAAATGACACCACAGCTGTCGGCGAGGAAGTCGCCCTCAGGCCAGGCATGGTGATGACCAATTTCAAGAGCGCCGCCCTCAACCGCACCTTCGAGAGGATCGTCTTCACCGATGGTCGCGCCGATACCGCCGCCAAAGCGCCCCATACCCAATCCCAAGCGCTCACAAACGAGCTTTCCGGCAAGGTGGTGGAAACCATGGACGCCGGCGGCTACACCTACGTCAACCTTGCGCGCGACGGGAAAAACGTCTGGGTCGCCCTGCCGGTGACCAAGGTGAAGGTAGGCGACGAACTGGCCGCCCTGCCGGGGATGCGCATGGACAAATTCACCAGCAAGAGCCTCAACCGCACCTTCGACGTGATTTACTTCTCCTCAGGCGTCGCCGGTAACGGCGCCGCACCTGCACCCGAGGAAAGCGTACTCCCCCCGGGTCACCCGAAGTAAAGACCATCAAGCTACGAGGACCGCTTCTCTCCTTCCCATGCCCCTCCCACAAAAGGGGGGAGGCTGGGAGGGGGGAAGCCGGTCCAGCGAACCTATCCCTTCTCCGCCTTCCTTTCCTTTTGCTCCCCGCTCATATCCTCGAGCCTCTTTTTCAGAAGCGCCATCTCCTGGGCCAAGTTGTGGTTACTCTCCGAGAGCCTGGAGAGGGTGACCGACTGCCCGATCACCACCATAAGTAAAAACAGGACGCCGACAAGGAACAAAAGCGAGGGGGGGTAATAGATACCGACCGAGAGTGCCGCTACCTCGAGCACCCGCCTGGACGCGGTCAGGAGCACCACGAAGATCGAGGTGCAAAGCCAGAGGATGGCGTATTTTTCCCGCAGGCGGCGCTGGCGCACCAGCCACAGGACGAAGAAGAAGATGCCGATACTGATGGCAAGCGAAGCGAATTTCGTCAGGTCCACGAATTAAGGTTCCTCTATCAGTTCCCTGCCGCGCATGGAGTCGATCACCATGGCGAGGGTCACCTTCATCATGTAGTAGGCCGACTTTCTCCTGGTGATCGAGGAATTCCCCGATAGCCGCCCGCGCATCAGCACGGGGACCTCCATCACCTTGAGGCCGTTTCTGGCCGCGGTGATGATGCACTCGACCTCAGGGTAGTCGTCGGTATAGAAGCGGGAAAAAAGGGCGAGGGTTCTCCTGCCGTAGCAGCGAAAGCCCGAGGTGGGGTCCTCGATCGCCTTGCCGGCGAGAAAGCGGATGAGACAGTGGAAGATGCGCGAGCCGATGAAGCGGGTGATCCCCATCTTGTAGCCGCCGGGCAGGGTGCGCGAGCCGATGACCAGGTCCGCCTCCCCTCTTTGCACCGGCTCCACGATCTTCCAGATCTGGTCGCCGCGGTGCTGCCCGTCGCCGTCGAACTGGATCGCCGCGTCGTAGCCGTTTTGGAAGGCGTACTTGATGCCGGTCTGCACCGTGCCGCCGATGCCCAGGTTAAAGGGGTGCGAAACCACCAGAACCCCCATGCTTTTGGCGATGGCGGCGGTGGCGTCGGTCGACCCGTCGTTGACGACGAGGATGTCTCCGCCAAATGACTTGAGGTCTTCGATCACGGCCTGGATGTTACCGGCCTCGTTGTACGCTGGAATTATAGCCAGAATCTTCATGTTCCCTCACAGGGGCCACGTGATATGACGTAGCGAATAGCCGCAAAACATGTCGACTGGTAATGAATACAAAATTCGGACCAATTTTCCCCTTGCAAAGGCGCCCGATCTTAATATAAATAACACCCCGCAAGCAATTAAAAAAAACACAGACAAACACCGACAGGCGTGTCAGTGGTTCGGTAAGTGCCGCTGGACCGAGTGATCCCCAATAAGTCTCGTCCTACAACAGTCCTGTGAAGGTTCATTGCAGCAGGTAGGGAACCAGTGCCAGCGAAGCGCTGCACGCGCCCTCACGTCCCCCCCTTTGCGAAGGGGGGACAGGGGGGATTTAGACAGAGGTATGAGTGCGCGTATCGATCATCATCGTGAACTGGAACGGCCTGGTCCATCTACCGGAGTGCCTTGACAGCCTGGCAGCCCAAAGCTTCAAGGATTTCGAGGTGATCGTGGTGGACAACGGCTCGAGCGACGGCTCGGTCGCCTACCTGGAGGGCCGCCCCGAGGTGCGCCTTGTTGCGCTCAAGGAAAACAAGGGCTTCGCCGACGGCAACAACGCCGCCCTCCCCTTCGCACGCGGCGAATACTTGGTCACCCTGAACAACGACACGAAGGCCGAGCCGGACTGGCTCGAAAAGCTCGTATCGGTAGCAGAAGCGCATCCGGACGCCGGTATGGTCGGCTGCCGGATCCTGAGCTACCAGGAACCGGAACGGGTCGACAGCCTGGGAATGGCTGTCTGCCTGGACGGCATGTCGCGCGGCAACAGCAGGGGGAGGCGCTTTGCCGAAGTCTCTCCGGCCGCAGCCCCGGAGATCCTTTTCCCATCCGCCTGCGTGGCGCTCTACCGCCGCGCTATGATTGATGAAATCGGTTTTTTCGACGGTGACTTCTTTGCCTACTGCGAGGACACCGACCTTGGGCTCAGGGGAAGAGTTGCCGGTTGGCGCGCCGTGCTGGCGCGGGATGCCGTCGTCTACCATAAATATTCCATGACAGGCGGTGCGCTCTCCCCGTTCAAGCTCTACCTGGTCGAGCGCAATCATTTTTACGCGGCGTTAAAAAATCTTCCTTTCCCGCTCCTTCTGCTCCTCCCGGTGACCACCCTGATGCGTTATTTCACGCAGGCCCGGGTCGTCATTGGGGCAAAAGGAACAGGCGGGGAGTTTCTGACCAGCGGGAGCAAGAAAGAGTGCGTCCTTGCCGTAGCGAGGGGTACGCGCGACGCCGTCGCCGCCCTTCCGCAGCTGTTAGCGAAGCGTGCCCAAGTGATGCGGCACCGGAAAGTGGGGACCTTTGAGATGCTGCGCTTATTGCGGCGCTACCGGCTCACCTTCCACGAGCTCCTCGACGCCGGTGAATAATCGATAAGGGGACTGGCACCGAGGAGCCAGTCCTCTTTTTTTTGCCGAGCAGTGGGACAGCCGCCTCATGGACAAGACAAGGGAACACCTACCACCTACCATCTACCACCTACCACGCCCGTCAATCGTCAATCGTCAATTGCCTCTCCTATATCTTTAGTTATGGGGCAAATTCACCCCTGCCTCACCCACATGTGGGTATAACACCTACAACTTCCTACGCCCTCCCCTCACCTCCACATATGAACATCTGGAAAATCGAATACTTATAAGATATTCATATTTTGGTACCAATGTTGCTAACGTTGCCCCCGTCCAATTAACCGTTACCAAGCGATCTTCTCCAGTCCCCGCCGCAAACACCCGACCGCGTAACGGCAAGTGCCGCAAAAATTGTTTTAAAGCTCAGCATGCATTGCGAGAGCCGCGGCACTGCCCGCCCGGCTCTCATTTCAGCGCTGCCGTCCACCTGCCGGCAGATTTTAATCTAAAGGAGGGTACCGTGACACTTAGAAGCGCCTATCACCTCGCAGCAGCCGTTATTCTATTACTGCTGTCGCGGCAACCGGCCCGCGCCTCCACCTGGACCGCGTCCGTGGTCGACAACTCGGCGATCGCGACCGGAAAGAACCTCTCCGTTGCGGTCGACCCGGCCGGTAAGCTCTACCTGGGCTACCTGGACACCTCGACCTCGGGGACCCCGTATCTTAAATACGCCAACAACGTATCGGGGAGCTGGTACACGGAGAGCCTGAAGAACATCCTCCCCAACGCCGGCGACGCCTCTACGGCGACCGTCTACACCCCCGGCGGTCCGCGCATCATGGCCTACTCGTACAACCCCGCCACGGGGCGGACCATGTACCAGGCGGCCAGGAAGATCAACGGCGACGGCTGGCAGCTCCAGGACATCGCCGGGGGGATCAACCCCATGACCGGCGCCTCCGAGCCCGTAATGGGGTCCATCGCCTCCGGCACCCAGACCGGTGCCGTCCAGTACATGGGCTTCACCTTCATCACCTACAACAACGGCAGCGACAACGCCTTGTCCGCCGAGCGCGGACTCTGGTACGCCAACGAGCGGGACATGAACTGGTACCGCGTCTCTGCCACCGGGAGTCAAAGCGACCTCGCCATCGACGGAAACGGCAACGTGCACGTGGTCTACGCCGACCCGACCGGAAGTCTCATGTACGCGCTGAACCCGACCGCTTCAGGGCAGGCAAAGACACTGCAGCTCCCTACCGGCAGCGCCCTCGTGAACCCCGCCATCGCCATCGACGGCAACAACGTCATCCACGTCATCTACAGCTACGGCGGCGGCTCGAGCTACAACGTCTGGTACACGAGCAAACCCGCCGCAGGAAACACCTGGAGCGCCCCTGTGAACATCGGCGCCTGCGGCAAGACCGGCGGCTCCCTCTCGCTCAAGGTCGACGGCGCGAACAACGTACACGCCGCCTGGTACAACAGCGGCACGAGCGCCCTCACCTACACCATGAAGGGCGCCGCAGGCTCCTCCTTCGGCGCCCCCGACACCATCACCTACACCGGTGCGAGCCGCGACTACGGGCAGTACGCCGCCCTCGCCATCGATCAGTACAACAGGGTGAACATCGCCTTCTACGACGCGGCCAACACCGCCCTCATGGTGGCGACCAAACCGGCCCCGGCCATCGACGCCGCCCCTGCGCCGCTTCTCTTCGGTTATACGGCCCAGGGCTCCGCCGCGGTGAAAAGCGTCACCGTCACCAACCGCGGCACCACGAACCTCACCCTCTCCGGCGCCCCGACCATCTCCGGGACCAACGCCTCCGAGTTCCTGGTGACGAGCAACAACGGCTGCACCGCCGGGCTTTCCCTCGCCCCCGGGGCAAGCTGCAGCACCGAGGTCCGCTTCTCGCCGGCTTCCGCCGGTGACAAGAGCGCCCTCCTGAACGTCGCCTCGAACGACCCGAACTTCCCGGTGAAGCAGGTGACGCTTAAGGGAACCACGGCGCAGAGCGCGAACTACACCATCTACACCGCGGTCTACAACACCTCCATGGTCCCCGACATCGGCGGCACCATCTCCCCCTCCGGCGCGGTGAGCGCTGCGGGCGGGCTCAACAAGACCTTCGCCATCACGCCGAACCCGGGTTACCTCATCGCCGGCGTCTACCTGGACGGCACCGGTCCGGACAACATGGGGACGCCGCTCGGCGCGGTGACCTCGTACACCTTCCCCGAGGTGAGCGCAAACCACAGCATCACCGCGGTATTCTACCCGGTCGTCCCGGTCACCTCCTGGGGGGTCACCACCATCGACAACACGGGGAGCGACACCGGCAAGTACTGCTCCATGGCGACGAACCCCGCCAACGGCAAACTCGCCATCGGTTACCTGGACAACTCCGCCGCGACACCGGTCTTAAAACTCGCCACCAACGCCTCCGGCAACTGGAGCGCGTCGCAGACCGTGCCAATCCCCAACGTCACCAACGCGGGGACCGCGACGGTCTACACCCCCGCGGGCCCCAGGGTCATGGCCTACACCTACGATCCGGCGACGCTCAAGAGGAAATACGTCTCGGCGCGCAAGTGGAGCGACCTCAATCCGCTCAACTACGCGGGCGCCCCCTTCTACGTCTCGGTGGATGCCAACAACTGGCAGCTGCAGGACATAGCGGGCGGCGTCGACCCCATGGGTAACCCGCAGCCTGCCATCTCCAACACAACCACCGACACCTTCACCGGCGCGGTGCAGTTCTGCCAGGGCTCTCCCTGCAGCATGACCAACAGCAACACCTTCATCAGCTACACCGACGGCTACAACCTCTGGTACGCGAACGAGCGCGACATGTACTACCACGAGTTCGAGCCGACGGCGCCGCAGGCGGGCTCGGGCAAACAGAGCGACCTCGCCCTTGATTCGCTCGGCAACATCCACATCGTCTACTACAACCCGACCAACGGCAGCCACGGCCGCCTGATGTACGCCGAGAACCCGACCGCCCAGGAAAGCGGCTTCGCCACCTCGACGCTCACCGACACCACGGTCTCCTCGCCGGCCATCACCGTCGACAACAACGACCTGTTGCACGTGGTCTACGTCGACGCGAGCAAGCGCCTGCAGTACATCAACAAGCAGGCGTCCACCGGCGGCACGTGGAGCGCCCCCTACGACCTCGGTCCCGTTGGCAGCGCCGGGGCCTTCACCTCCATCAAGGCAAACGGCCTGGACATCGTCCACGTTGCCTTCTACAGCAACAACGGCGGCGGCACCGGGCAGCTCATGTACGCGCAGCGCTCGCCCAACGGCGTCTGGACCACCCCGGCCGCGGTCCCCGACAGCGGCAGCACCAACTACGGCCAGTACTCGGCACTCGTCGTCGACGCGAATCACAACGTGAACATCGCCTTCTACGACGTCACCAACACGGCCCTGAAGGTCGCGACGAAGCTCCTCCCCGTCATCTCCGCCACCCCCAACCCGGCAGCCTTCGGCTCCGTCTCCATCAACGCGAGCGCCACGAAGACGGTCACAGTCACCAACGCCGGGCAATACAACCTGAGTGTGGGGAGCGCGACCATCACCGGAACCGACGCGGCGCAGTTCAGCATCACCGCCAACGGCTGTGCCGGGGTCTCCCTCGCACCGGCGGCAAGCTGCAGCATCACCATGAGCTTCACTCCGGCAAGCGCAGGGGCCAAGAGCGCGCTCCTGCACATCCCGTCCAACGACCCGTACGCCGCCGACAAGCAGGTATCCCTCTCCGGCAGCGCTGCGAGCAGCTACGTGATCCACGCGAGCGCGAGCGCAGGAGGGAGCATCTCCCCTTCCGGCGACGTGAACGTTGCCGCGGGGGCGTGCCAGAGCTTCACCACCACGCCGGATAACGGCTTCACCTTCGGCGACTTCCAGGTCGACGGAGCTTGGCAGAACAGCGCATCCTCGAGCTTCACCTTCTGCCCGGCAAACAGCGACCACAGCATCTACGCCTTCTTCAAGTCCCCCTTCCGCATCATGGGGACCCAGGAGTACTACGGCTCGCTGCAGGCAGCCTACCAGGCCTCCTTCTCCGGAAGCGTGATCCAGAGCCTCGCGGTGAACACCCTCGAGGACCTGCTGATCGACGCGGACCGTTCCGTCGCGGTAAGAGGCGGCTACGACAGCCAGTTCCAGAACCAGACAGGTTCGACACAGCTCCACTCGCTCACGATAAACAACGGCGAGGCCGTCCTGGAGGGGCTGGTACTGCAGTAGCCCTGTGAAACTTACTTATTGAAATTATTCGATGCTCAATTTTTAAAGGAGGCAGATCCAATGGGAAAGAAGTTCAAGAGAAGACAGTACTACAGGAGCCTTGGCATGGCCACGCTGCTCGTGGGACTGGTTTCCGGCGCAGCACACGCCGAGGTGAACCGACTCACCGTCAAGGACAGTTCCGGCAACACCACCTTCAACGTGACCGCAGACGGCAACGTAAGCGCCACCTCCTACGCGGGCGACGGTTCCAACCTCACCAACACGCTGCACCAGCAGGGTGACTGGAGCGCCACGCCGGGCTACGCAAAAGACTCCGTGGTGCAATACAACGGCAGTTCCTACGTGGCACTCAGGGCCAACATCAACGCGATCCCCGGCCAGTCGCCGCTCGACTGGAAACTCGTGGCCGCCAAGGGTGAGACCGGCGCCACCGGCGCCCAGGGTATCCAAGGCATTCAAGGCATCCAGGGTCTCAAGGGGGACACCGGTGCCCAGGGCATTCAAGGTATCCAAGGGGAGATCGGCCCGCAGGGCCCGAAGGGTGACCAAGGCATCCAGGGTCCCATCGGCCTGACCGGTCCGCAGGGTGTCAAAGGCGATACCGGTGCGCAGGGTCCGCAAGGCATCCAGGGTGACAAAGGCGATAAAGGCGACCAGGGTATTCAAGGCATCCAGGGTATCCAAGGTCCGCAAGGCCTCAAAGGCGACAAGGGCGACCAAGGCATTCAGGGTATCCAGGGTACCAAGGGCGACACCGGTGCAACAGGTGCAACCGGCGCAACCGGTCCGCAAGGCGAGCAAGGCATCCAGGGCCCCATCGGTCCGGTAGGTCCCATTGGTCCGATCGGTCCCATGGGCGCGACAGGCCCGCAGGGTCCGCAAGGGGCGGAAGGCGCCCCCGGTCCCAGAGGGATGATCTGGCAGGGCGAGTGGACCGCGCGCGATTACAACGCGACCGAGGCGGTGCAATACCAGGGCAGCACCTACGTAGCCGCCAGTGCGGCAACCGCAAACGATGTCCCCGGAACCAGCACCACCACCTGGCTGCTCGTGGCAGCTAAAGGCCTCGACGGCGCGGCAGGCGCGGACGGTGCAGCAGGGGCCACCGGTCTGCAGGGTCCCAAAGGTGACACCGGCGCACAGGGTCCGCAGGGTATCCAGGGTCTTCAAGGCGACAAAGGCGACAAAGGGGACCAGGGCATCCAGGGTATCCAGGGCATCCAAGGTCCTCAGGGCCTCAAAGGCGACAAGGGGGACCAGGGTATCCAAGGTATCCAGGGCCCGCAGGGCGACAAAGGTGACCAGGGCATCCAAGGGCCGCAAGGCCTCAAAGGTGACAAGGGTGACCAGGGTGTACAGGGTATCCAGGGACCGAAGGGAGACATCGGCCCGATCGGCCCTGAAGGTCAGCAGGGTATCCAAGGCGTAGCGGGCCCCGCAGGTCCCACCGGTCCGCAAGGTCCGAAAGGCGACACCGGTGCGACCGGTCCTGAAGGTCAGCAGGGTATCCAGGGTGTTGCTGGTCCCGCAGGCCCCACCGGCCCGCAGGGTCCTAAAGGCGACACCGGCCTCACCGGTCCCGTAGGTCCGGAAGGTCCGCAGGGTCCCCAGGGTGTGGCAGGCTCGATGGGTCCCGTAGGTCCGCAGGGCGAGCAAGGCGCGCAGGGTCCCGCAGGACAGGGGATGACCTGGAAGGGCGAATGGATTGCCGGTGACTATGTCAAGACAGACGCCGTGCAGTACAACGGCAGCACCTACATCGCGGTGGCAGCCGCAACCGTGAACGACGTTCCCGGCCCGGTAAGCGCCATCTGGCAACTCGTCGCCGCGAAAGGTCTCGACGGTGCCGCAGGCGCGACCGGCGCGCAAGGCGAGCCCGGCCAGACCGGCCCCATCGGTCTTACCGGCCCGGCAGGTCCGCAGGGTCCGAAAGGTGACACCGGCGCACAAGGTCCGCAGGGTATCCAAGGTATCCAGGGCGAGATCGGGCCGCAAGGTCTCAAAGGTGATCAAGGCATCCAAGGCTTGAAAGGCGATACCGGCGCTACCGGCCCTGCTGGTCCGCAAGGTGAGCAGGGTATCCAGGGTATCGCAGGTCCCGCAGGCCAGACCGGTCCGATCGGGCCGCAGGGTCCCAAAGGTGACACCGGTCTTACCGGCCCCGCAGGTCCGCAAGGCGAGCAGGGTATTCAAGGTATCGTAGGCCCCGCAGGCCAGACCGGTCCGATCGGTCCGCAAGGCCCCAAAGGTGACACCGGTCTTACCGGCCCTGCAGGTCCGCAAGGCGAGCAGGGTATTCAAGGCGTTGCAGGCCCCGCAGGTCCGACCGGTCCGCAAGGTCCGAAGGGCGACACCGGCCTCACCGGTCCGGCAGGCCCCGAAGGCCCGCAAGGTCCCCAGGGTGTGGCAGGCTCGATGGGTCCCGTAGGTCCGCAGGGCGAGCAAGGTCTGCAGGGTCCCGCAGGACAGGGGATGACCTGGAAAGGCGAGTGGGTGGCCGGCGACTACGTGAAGACCGACGCCGTGCAGTACCAGGGAAGCACCTACATCGCGGTGGCTGCTGCAACCGTTAACGACGTCCCCGCCCCGGTAAGCACCGTATGGCAGCTCGTAGCGGCAAAAGGCCTCGACGGCGCGACCGGCGCGCAAGGTCCGGCAGGTGCAGACGGTGCAGCAGGCGCAACCGGCCCGCAAGGCCCCAAAGGCGACACCGGTGCTCAAGGTCCGCAGGGTATCCAGGGTCCCCAGGGCGAGATCGGCCCGCAGGGTCTTAAGGGAGACCAGGGCATCCAGGGTCTTAAAGGCGACACCGGTGCCCAGGGTCCGCAAGGTATCCAGGGGCCTCAAGGCGAGATCGGTCCGCAGGGTCTCAAAGGTGACCAGGGCATCCAGGGTCCCAAAGGCGATATCGGTCCCGAAGGTCCGCAGGGTCTCAAAGGCGACCAGGGTCTCCAAGGTCCGAAAGGCGACACCGGTCTTACGGGCCCCGCGGGTCCGCAGGGCGAGCAGGGTATTCAAGGCGTAGCAGGCCCCGCAGGTCCGACCGGCCCGCAGGGTTCCCAAGGTATCCAGGGCCTTCAAGGTGAAACCGGTCCGCAAGGGCAAAAAGGCATGAGCTGGAAAGGCGAGTGGGTCGCCGGAGACTACAAGGCCGACGACGGCGTCCAGTACGAAGGCAGCAGCTACATCGCGGCAGCGGCAGTGACTGTAAACGACGTCCCCGGTGCGAGCCCGGCTTGGCAGTTGATGGCCGCAAAAGGGAGTGCAGGTGCGCAAGGTCTTCCCGGCGCGGACGGTGCTACCGGTCCGGCAGGTCCGGCAGGTCCGACCGGTCCGCAGGGTCCGAAAGGTGACACCGGCGCCACCGGTCCGGAAGGCCCGCAGGGCTTGAAAGGCGACACCGGTGCAACAGGCGCAACAGGCCCGCAAGGGATCCAAGGCCCGCAGGGAATCCAAGGCCCGCAGGGGCCAGCCGGATCTCCCGATACTCCCATCGACATCTTCACCAAGATTGCCACCCCTATCAGCGGCGGAGTTCTCGCAGTGCAGCAAGAGTCGACAGAAGCCGCGTCATCAGTGAAATTTGCAGTAAAGGACGCCTCGGGCAACATGAAGATTGCAGCCTCTGCAAATGGTACATTTGGTATCGGCACAGGAACTCCGGTCAGGGCATTGGAGGTGAGAGGAGCTGATGGGACAGGTCCTTACGGTGCCTTTACCACAATACGGAACTCAGCGTTTGCAGGAGGCTTTGTCTTTTCACATGCTCGCGGCACTTCCGCTATCCCTGCGCCCCTGTCAGCTGGTGACAGGATAGGAAGCATGTTCTTTAAAGCCTACGATGGACAGTATAACAATCCGTCGCAACAGGATAGCAGTGCTGCAAGCATAGAAGTCTTTACAGAAGGGCCCTTCTCGACTTACTCACCTGGCTTCATAACATTCTCGACGACCCCAACGGGAGTGAAAGACCCAGTAGAGAGGTTAAGAGTAACGTCAACTGGTAACGTTGGCATTGGTAGTACTTCTCCTTCTGAGAAGCTAGAGGTCGCAGGTAAGGTAAAAGCAACAGCCTTCATAGGTGATGGCTCGCAGCTCACGAACCTCCCAACCGGCGGGTCATGGGGCTCTATAACTGGCACCATCTCCAGCCAATTAGACCTTCAGAACGCCTTAAATGCTAAACAAAACACTTTAGGGTATGTCCCTGAATCTGTAGCGGCTAAAGGCATAGCAAATGGTTATGCATCGTTGGATGCAACAGGGAAGGTTCCGACTTCTCAATTACCGTCTGTAGAGACTACTGCTACAATTATTACGAAAATAGCTGCCCCCACAGACAGTGTAGCACTGGCCATTCAACAAGGTCCGACTGAGGCAGCAACGACCGTCAAACTAGCGGTAAAAGACAGCTCAGGCAACACCAAGATTGCTGCAACACCGAGTGGGACTTTTGGAATAGGAACTGGTACACCGGCTAGAACACTCGAAGTTAGAGGGGCGGATGGGACCGGACCTTATGGAGCTTTCACCACGATACGTAGTTCGGCTTTTGCAGGTGGCTTTATTTTCTCACATGCACGTGGCACCTCAGGCGTGCCTGCGCCGCTGAGCGCTGGTGACAGGATCGGAAGTTTGTTCTTTAAGGCCTACGACGGGCAGTACACTAATCCCTCGCAACAAGACAGCAGTGCCGCGAGCATAGAAGTGTTTACGGAAGCCCCCTTCTCAACATACTCCCCAGGCTACATCGTATTTTCCACGTCACCGTCTGGAGCCAAAGACCCTGTGGAGCGCTTGCGCGTAACCTCTTCCGGTAACGTCGGTATCGGGAGTAATGCACCATCCCAGAAACTAGAGGTTGCTGGCGGGGTCAAAATAAACACCGCTACTCTCTCGCAGCCCATCTGTGATGACGCAAATCCATCGACCCGCGGTACCATCTGGATCACTCAGGGGGCAACGGATGATACAGTCGAAGTTTGCGTGAAGGTGGGTGGTACATTGCAATGGAAAAAGCTACCTTGGTAGCTTTCGGCCACAGTTAAAAAGTTTTTACTTCAAGGGCGGTGGCGACAAGCTACCGCCCTATTTTTTTAATTAGGCCTCTTGTCATCGTTGTAAGCCTACCCCATGGCGCAGCCTAATTTTTGTGGTGTTTTTTTACCTTTTAGTTTATCTTATGATTCCTTAAGTTCTGAATGAATTCAATCGTAGCCACCCAATTACATTAAAACAACTATGCAATTTTTTAGACAATTCCTCTCATTCCTGACCGAGATTCTCTCTAAACGGCAAATAATCATAGAACTTACGAAGGCCGACTTTAAGAAGAAATATCTTGGTTCACTACTTGGCATGTTTTGGGCTTTCGTTCACCCCACTGTTTATATCGCAATAGTGTGGTTTGTGTTCCAAGTCGGCTTCAAAACGCAGCCTATGGACAACTTTCCTTTTGTACTCTGGATGTTGGCTGGTATAATTCCCTGGTTCTTCTTCTCTGAATGCCTAGCTAGCGCATCTAATAGCATTCTTGACAATGCTTTTCTTGTCAAAAAAATGGTATTTAGCATTGGGATGCTACCGCTTATCAAGATACTATCTAGCCTCTTAATACACATATTTTTTATCATAGTTATCTTCGCTATGTTTGCAATATATGGGTACCTTCCTTCGCTCTACAACCTTCAGGTATTTTACTACCTATTCTGTACCATAACTCTACTGATTGGGCTCTCTTGGCTTACCTCATCGCTCACGCTATTCCTACGAGATACGGGGCAAGTAGTCACAATGGTTCTTCAATTTGCCTTCTGGATGACTCCGATATTCTGGTCTCCCAAAGGGCTATCGCCTGGGACTTTGAATATCATCAAATTAAACCCAGTGTACTACATTGTAGAAGGCTATCGAGAAAGCTTTATATACAAGCAGTGGTTTTGGGAGTCTCATTATATGCTTACGATATATTTCTGGTGTTTGACCACTTTGATCCTTTTTGCTGGGGCAATGGTATTTAAAAGACTTCGCCCGCACTTTGCTGACGTGCTGTAGCACCTTATACAGCAATGAAGTTACCGACAAGTCAAACAGAGCCCGGCGAAGAAGAGGCCAACAAAACACCAATGAGCGAAGACATCATTATAAATATCAACAAGCTAACTAAGGTTTACAAGCTGTACGATTCTCCACAGGACCGACTTAAGGAAGCACTTCATCCATTACGGAAAAAGTATCACAAAGAGTTTCACGCAATCGATGACATCAGCTTGGACATTAGAAGAGGTGAAACCGTTGGCATAATCGGCCAAAACGGTGCAGGTAAATCTACGTTACTAAAAATGATCACAGGCGTTCTCACACCCACCAGTGGTTCTGTCTCCGTGAACGGCAAGATATCCGCGCTACTGGAGCTTGGCGCCGGTTTTAATCCGCAGTTAACTGGGCTTGAGAATGTTTACTTTAATGGCACCCTCATGGGGTACACTCACGACCAGATTGATAATAAATTGGAAGAGATCTTATCCTTTGCAGACATCGGCGATTTCATCCGGCAGCCGGTGATAACATACTCCAGCGGCATGTTCGTTCGTCTTGCGTTTGCAGTCGCAGTCAACGTCGAACCTGAAATCTTAATAGTGGATGAGGCCCTTTCAGTAGGCGATATGATGTTCCAGGCCAAGTGCTACGATAAAATTAGATCACTCATGTCTGGTGGGGTCACCACGCTTTTCGTGACACACAATATGAATACGATTTCCTCTCTGTGTAACAGTGCCTACTTGTTAGATAGTGGCAAAATTTTTGCCCATGGCGCACCGAATGAGGTAACTCGAGCTTATTTCCGTTTACAAAGGGAGATGGAGCACGCACGTCAAGATAAAACCGGAGCGGGAACTAAACCAGATGGTGCGTTAAGAAAGAAATCCATTCAGCCCCCCCAAAAAAAAGAACGTGACCAATTCATTTCAGGGACTGCAGAAATTACGGAATTCAAAGTTTTTAATGACGAAGGCGAGGAAACATTTGCCTTAAGAGCCGGTGCTGATTTTAGCGTTTGGATGAAAGTAGTTTTTACAGGAGAAGTAGAAAACCCTTGCGTTGGAATGATGATCAAGAGCCCGCAGGGGCAGAATTTGCTTGGTGTACATTCTTACCATGAGCGACGAATGTCGCTAGGATATAAGCAGTGTGGGGATGAAATTGAGATTAACTTTATTTGCAAGATGTTGCTCAATCCAGGTAAATACATGTTGAATCTTTCAGTGTCTGAGCATACCACCGACTTTGAATATAAGAGCATAGACATAAAGAGTAACGCAGCTGCCCTGGAAGTATACGGAAAAGATTTTGCTTTTGGACTTATACACAATGACGGTGTTGTCATATTGAACTAGTGTTTATGCAAAAGAGGCACTTTTGTGTTTGATATCATCAATCATAAAATGACGAAAAAAGTTATTAAATCGACGGAAGAATTCGGGATACGTTTAAAAGAAAAAAGGCTCCCGTATGATAACCAGAGATGGAAAACCTTAATCGATTTAATTTTGCTTCCCTCTGACATATACAAAGTCCTAACCGATTACAAGAATCGGTTTGGAGTATTTCCAAACCTAATCAAACCTAGTACATTTAATGAGTGCATACAACAGTCCAAGTTTATTTCACGGAAATCAATTTACACTCAACTAGCAGACAAGCTCCAAGTTAGAGAGTACATTGAGAACACGATTGGCAAACAATATTTATGCGAACTACTGTGGTTCGGTACAAACATCCAAGAAGCACGGAAAATACAGTTACCCGACTCGTTTGTCATAAAGGCGAACAATGGCTCTGGTACAAATTTCATTGTTTACAATAAAAGTTCAATTGACTGGGACCATCTTGACAATCTGACGCAAAGATGGCTCTCAAAAGACCTGTCTACACAGTTTGCGGAGTGGCAATACCGGTGGATTAAACCGAAGCTATTAATAGAAGAACTGCTAAGAAGTGAGGACAACCAGATTCCAAATGATTACAAGTTCTTCTGCTTCCATGGCAAAGTAAAGATGGTACAAGTCGACATGGATCGCTTCACAAATCACACTCTGACTATGCTGAATCGCAACTTTGAAGTTCTGCCTATCCATCATGTTTACCCAACGTTCCGAGGTGAAATTCGTAAACCAGAGTGTTTTGAACTAATGATAAGCCTGGCGGAACGACTCGCTAAAAACGAAAAATTTATTCGAATAGACTTTTATGATCTTAACGGGCGTCCGATCTTTGGAGAAGCTACACTCCACCCCTCAGCTGGCCGTGAAAAGTTTGAGCCCCCAATCTGGGACAAAAAGCTGGGCGATATATTTCTGAAAAGATGTGGCGGGGACGATCTGAGTGGTGCGTAGAGGAATGACTTCATCGTTTATGGTCACTGTATCCGTCATCATGAGCGTTCACAACGGCGAACGTTATATCCGTGAAGCAATTGATAGCATTATCAGCCAAAGCTTCACTGATTTCGAATTCATTATTATTGATGATGGATCTACCGACACGACCAGAGCTATCGTGGAGGCATATCATGACGATAGGATTACCCTCATCCACCAGAAAAAAGAAGGGCTTACTAAAGCGCTGAACAAAGGTATATCTTTAGCCCGAGGTAGATATATTGCGCGCCACGATGCTGATGACGTTTCAAAGCCTGAGAGACTAGCGAAACAGGTTGCCTACCTAGAGGAAAACAGAGATGTGGGCCTACTCGGTACTAGATTTGAGTTCATTGACCAGTCAGGTGAAGTGATTTCCAGGTCAATGCTGCAGACTGAAAACGACAAACTCCAAGAGCGTCTTCCGAAGATAAACCAATTCTGCCACGCATCAGTCATGATGCGTAGAGAAGCCATCGACAAGGTCGGCACGTACAGGGAATTTTTCCAATACGCTCAGGATTACGATCTATGGTTAAGGATTGCTGAATCCTTCGCCATAGCGAATTTACCTGAAATGCTCGTTCAATATCGCGTCCAGGACCAAGCCATATCTACGAGTAAGATCCTTCTTCAAAGCCAGTTTGCCTGTGCGGCATCGAAATTGGCAGAACAAAGAAGAACAACCGGCTACGATGACCTAGACCGCGGAGATCCCACCCCACTCCCGCATTTTGAAGAGTTTTCTCTAAATCTCCAAAACAAGCTAGTAGACCATTACTGCCAAAACCCATTACATCTGGCAGCAATCGTGTCCACACCCACCACAGCCGCAGATGCAAAAGCAATACTCGAGCACATTTGCCTTCAGCGCAAGGCATATGAAGCGGAGATTCGACGTCTACATCAAGCCTTAAAACAGCAGTCCGAGGTGGTCGACACCAAAAACAAAAGCCCTGAAGGGGACACGCTTAAAGACGCTCAACTTAAAGAACTTGGGGACCTACTAAAGACAAAGGATCTCGAACTCACAGAGCAAAGGGACAGGATTAAGGCTTTAATGGGTAGTCTGAGTTGGAAAATAACGAAGCCTTTACGAGCGATTTGTTCGACAATTACAAAAAAGTGAATGTAACGAAGCTGATCCTTTCATCAACGTAGAGACTATTGGCGTTACATAAAAACCAGAAAGCTTGATTGTTACTGTGCAGCTGTCAAAACAAATGTTTAAATGTAGTAATGTAAGGTTAACTTCAGTCGGTGAGCACTTAGCAAGTGTAGGTTTGGAGTGTCAGAATGATGGTTTCTGTTGTTATATGCACGTTCAATAGAGCAGATTTGCTCGAGGGGTCAATTGCAGCTATACAACGCCAAGATTTTCCAGCTGACCAATTCGAAATCATAATCGTTGACAACAATTCCCAAGATGCCACGAAGTCTATTGTTGACAACATTGCATCGACGTCGAGGCCCGACGTCCGGTATGTATTCGAAAGTCGGCAAGGATTGTCGTACGCAAGGAATACAGGGATACGGCAGGCAACTGGCGAGATCATTGCGTTTGTCGATGACGACATTGATGCAGAGAGAGACTGGCTTCGAAGCATCGTTACCCCATTTACAGACCCTAATGTGGTAGCAGCAGGTGGGCCCATCCGCCCAATCTGGCCTTTCAAAAGGCCAGATTGGTTGACAGAAAGATGGCAAGGCTTCTACACCATAAATGAATATGACCATGCACAAGAACTCGGTGAGTTTCGTCCACCGCACTATCCTTGGGGGGCAAACATGGCCTTCCGCAAAGACATTATATGTCGCGTTGGGATGTTTTCGACGGATCTTGGGCGAATAGGAAATTCACTGCTGTCATGTGAAGAAAAGGACCTTTTCAGGAAAATACACGCTACTGGCGGCAAGGTAGCTTTTAGCCCTGACGCCATTATCCATCACAAGATTCCCGCGGAACGAACACAAAAACATTGGCTATATCGCCGCACATTTTGGCAAGGGCGATCTGATGCTGTGATCGATATCACTACAGGACAAAACCTTTACCGGAATATCCAGCAGAAACTATCCTTGCTTTTCCCCCAGCTTGGGGATCAACTTAGTCCCTTCGACAGGAAGTGCTTGCAAAGATATGCCTTCGGCTATATCTACCATGCACTTTACAGTGGAATCCTGGAGCGTGAATTCCAAAGACAACGAACCCTTAAGGTAGTGTTAGCACACCTGCGGGATGGTTCTGTTTCTGCACACAATGAAGAAGCCGCAGAAATTCCTCTTACAGAGGAAATAAAATGCTTGAAGGAAAAAATTCAAGAACAAGAGTCACTAATACTGGCGCTACAAACATCATTGAGCTGGAAGCTTACCAAACCGCTTAGGAAGCTTACCAGCCTAATAGGTTTTAAAGGCAAATAGTTGAGCCAGACGTGGTAGACGTGCTACAAGGACGTGTATGGAGCCTAGAATTAATATAGCATCATTCCCAACGCCGAACCCGGACACCTACTATTTCTGGCTCTATTACCAACACCTGGAAGAGTACGGCTACAGATTGATAGACACAAGAGGGCAGAGTTTCGACTGTGAGTGGGTGCAAGAAAACCGGGACCGCGTGCAGATCCTCCATTTTCATTGGCCAGCCTATATCTACTCGGACAGCAGTGTTGCTGCCTTTATTCAAAAGCTGCTTTCCTTCTATCAGGCAATCAGAGAAGCGAAGCGCTCTGGTTACAAAATTCTCTGGACTGTTCACAATCTTTTCCCTCATGAAAGAAACAATATAATCCTGGAATACATCGGGCGCGTAATCCTAGCCTCGCTAGCGGATGTAGTTTTTGTACATTTTGCGCAGGCAAAGAAGAAGGTATCCCTGTTATTCGGAAGGACCAAGAACGTTGAGATCATTCCCCATGGCACCTTCTCTTCAATCTTCAAAAACAATTGTTCGAAAGCTGAAGCAAGAACAGCTCTTGGATTAGCTCCACAGTCTTTCGTGTATCTCCTCTTCGGCCCTGTGAGACCTTACAAAGGAATTGAAAAGGCGATAGAGGCATTCAAGTTACTGGACATATCCGACTCTGTTCTGGTTATTGCTGGACGCCCTTCCGATAAAGGACTCAGCGAAACTGTTATTGCCGAGGCTCAAAATGATGATCGGATAAAACCGTTCCTGAAATTTATCGAGGAAGACGAAGTCCAGTTCTTTTTCAATGCAGCTGACGTTGTCCTACTTCCCTATAATAATGTCTTTACATCGGGGAATTTGTTCCTGGCGCTAACGTTTGACAAACCAGTAATTGCTCCTGCCACGGGAATAATTACAGAAGTTGTCGATTCATCTTTCGGTATTATTTATGATCCTGCAGACAAAGGTGCACTGCTTGCCGCGATAAAAACGGTGATGCAGATGGACCTTGTAACGGCAGCTACAGCCTCAGCTGCACGAGCGCGTCTATTCAGCTGGCAAAGCTCAGCGGAGATCTCACACCAAGCTATAACCCGCATCTTATGATTACAGTATTTAATTGCGCACAACCAGATATGCGTATTGCCATCAATAATCTCACATGGATGTTCATATGAAATTAAAAATACTGTGCATTTCACATTCATCGAACTTTTTTGGTGCAGAGCAAAGTTTTTTGTTTTTCCTGCAACATTTAGACAAGAAAAAGTTCGAACCAATCGTGGTCCTTCCCGATAGCAAAGGGTTGCTTGCTGATAAGGTCAAAGACCTTAAATACAAACTTCACATTATTGCAGCCCACTCCTGGATCAGCAGCGAAGACATGCACCAGGTCGCCCAAAACACACTTGATGAATTCGCACTCATCAGAAAATATGCGGAGGTAATTGAGGAAGAAGAAATTGATGTCGTTTACACCAACACCATAACTCGTTTGGCTGGCGCAATTGCCGCTAAATCTTCAGGTGTTCCTCACGTGTGGCACATCAGAGAGGTTTTAGAGAACCATCCACTGAAGAGCATTTTCGGCCAAGAAACTGCGTTTAGTTTAGTTAATTATTTGTCTGACAGAATAATTGCCAATTCGTGTGCCGTCGCCCAACAATTTCCCTCTGCGGCCAGTCCCTCAAAAGTGAATGTAGTTCACAACGCCATTGATACAGAAGCATTTGCGTGTGGGGATGGGGGCAAACTCCGAAGGGAACTATTTGTGGATCCTGACTGTTCTTTGGTCGGAATCATCGGACAAATCCATAAGCATAAAAACCATGAAGACTTGGTGCGAGCTTTTCGATTTGTTGCAGACAGACGTATTAAAAGCAAGTTGATCATTATAGGGGAAGAGGAAACAGAATATAAAAAATTTCTTCTTGAACTTATTTCCCAGTTACATCTAGAAGAGTATGTGATCTTTATCGGGTTCAGAGAGGACATGCCGGATGTCTTTAAGTCCCTGAATCTTGTTGTTGTGGCTTCGTTAGCTGAGCCGTTTGGAAGAACCACCATTGAGGCGATGGCAGCCGGCAAACCTGTCATTGCGACTAATACCGGAGCCTCCCCCGAAATCGTACTCGATGGGGTCACCGGCCTCCTAGTCCCCCCTGGTGCCCCTGAGAAAATGGCAGATGCCATCTTTAAGGTTCTCGGCAATGCGACACTAGCGAAAGAAATGGGTGAAGCTGGTCGTCAGAGAGTACAGACTGAGTTTACTACCGCGAAGTATATTGCAGGTATCGAGACAGTCCTAACAGAGGCTTACAACGGCAGCAAAAAGAAAGGATCACAGAGAGGAAATGAGGGCGCCACGCTGTTAGGCATACTCAATGTTTTAAAGCCAGATCAAGTGGTTACTCTCTTCGAAAAAGCAGCCGAACATGGCACCATTAGAGAATTGATTCTTGAGGAACGTACCCAGTGGGCACAGGCTACGGTTGAAGATGTAAAGCAACGTGACACCGTGGTCCTATCACAACAGAAGCAGCTAGAGACACTCCAAGCCGAGCTGTCCTTAAAAGAACAACATCTGAAAACCTTGGAAATCCATCTAGAAGAATTTCATCGTTCTATCTCATGGAGAATCACCAAACCGCTGCGAATTGTGTATGAGAAGATAAGATCGCTTGTATCTGCGCCAGGGGGAGTGGATTCAACACACAGTTGTGCGCAACAAGAGACTTTATTGCAGACGCATATGGGGTTTAGAATGACACTTTTTCTACAATTCGTACTACAACTTTTACTTCACCCCATTAGCACCATCAGGGCCACAAACAGAGACACCGTCAGGCTTGCCTTCGGGTATATGAAAAACGGTGATATAAATGGCCTGCTCAAAGGTATGGGCTATTTCCTTGGCAGATCGTCCCAATCGACCGAGTTCAAACCGGTCATTCTCCACGGGACGATCTCACCACACACACCGCTCTGCCTGCCTCGCTGCGACGCGCCAGTGGTTTCAATCATCATCCCCGTACACAATCAGTGGGAGTTCACCCACTCCTGCCTTGCCTCTATCATCGAGGAGAGCGGGGATGTGCCATACGAGGTCATTATCGCCGATGACGTCTCAACGGACCAGACCATCGATATCGAGCAGCAGGTCAAAAACATCACAGTCGTTAGGAATTCCAAAAACTTGGGCTTTCTTCGCAACTGCAACAATGCAGCTATTTCCGCCCGCGGCAAATACCTCCTCTTCCTGAACAACGACACTAACGTTCAACCTGGCTGGCTCCTCCCTCTTGTCACGCTTATGGATGCCGACAAAAGAATCGGCATCGCCGGTTCAAAACTTGTCTATCCGGACGGAATGCTGCAGGAGGCCGGAGGCATCATATGGAGCGATGCATCCGGCTGGAACTTTGGCTGGAGAGACGACCCGGAGAAGCCCGGTTATAACTACGTGAAAGAAGTCGATTACGTTTCTGGGGCCAGCATAATGGTGCGGCGCGACCTTTGGGAAAAGGTCGGCGGCTTCGATGAAAGATATGCTCCCGCTTATTTTGAGGATACCGACCTCGCCTTTCAGGCGCGCAGTCTTGGGTATCGCGTCATTTATCAACCCAAATCGGTTGTCGTGCATTTTGAAGGAGTTTCCCACGGCAAGAATGTGGCGACTGGGATCAAGGCTTACCAAGAGGTAAATAAGTCGAAATTCCTGCAACGGTGGCAGGAAGTTCTAGTGCGTGATCACTTCGCCAACGGGCAAAACGTCTTCGAAGCGCGGGACCGCAGCCGACACAATAAAACCGTACTTGTAATTGATCATTACGTACCGATGTACGACAAAGACGCAGGCTCTTTCTTTATGTATAGCTTGCTAAAGGCATTGGTTGCTTTAGACTACAAGGTTATATTCTGGCCCGACAATCTCTATTCACACCAACCATACACCTCGGTCCTCCAGCAAATGGGCGTGGAGGTAATTATTGGGCCTCATAACCTAAACGATTATCTAGAAGAATATGGAAGTTTCTTCGACGCGGCTATCCTCACCAGGAACCACATATCCATCAAGTACATCGACACGGTGCGGCGGCATATCACTAGAGTCATGTATCACGACCCCGACCTGGAATTCGTGCGCGAAGGGCGCCGCTTTGAGCAGGAAGGTGGTAACGCTGCAGCTCTTGCAGAAATAAAAGAACGTGAATTCTACCTGTTCCGCAATTGTGACGTCATAGGCATCCACAGTCCCGTCGAGCGTGACATCATCTTGAAGGAACTGCCGGATGCCCACGTCGAAGTCATCCCCCTGCCGGTAAACGACGTCGAAGCATCTCAGGCTACTTACGAGAAAAGAACGGGGCTCCTTTTCGTCGGTGGGACGCACCCGCCGAACGTGGATGCTCTGCGCTACTTCATACAACAGATCCTTCCACCACTCAGTATCGAAATCCCGGGGATAAGACTAACAGTTGCGGGAGAAGTGTCACACCACGAGCTCAAGGGGCTCGACCTGAGTCTAGTAGATTTCACGGGCTATGTCAGCGACCTTCGACCGCTCTTCGAGAAAGCCCTAGTCTATGTCGCTCCGCTTCGTTTCGGTGCAGGCATCAAGGGCAAAATCATCGAAGCTGCCAATTACGGCATTCCTGTTGTGACTACCTCCGTTGGTGCGGAGGGGATCGGCCTTGTGGACAAGGAAAGCATTATGATAGCGGATACCCACACTGACTTTGCACTCGCCGTCTCGGAGTTGCACAGCAACCAGCAACTGTGGGAGAGCATCCGGGACAAGGCAAGGGAATTCGTCACTTGCAACTTCTCGCAAACAGCCTTTCAGGGGAAGGTTGGGAGGATCATGTCTGAGCTTTGCGACGGCACCGCCTCGCGGTCGGATGCAGCTCCGTGAAGATGATAAACGTAGCCGGTTCAGCTTAATGCAATGAAAAAGGGGGAGAAGTGAATTCGGACCAGACAATGACAAGCCGCCAGTGGATCATTTGCGTGGCCACCCTGGCCGGCCTCAAACTCCTTCTGTTAATGCTGGACCCGCTTCCCATGTTTTTCCTGGGAGACTCGCAAACATATCTTGGTACGGCAGTAAACCTCTTAATCCCACCGGATCGCTCCTTCGTCTACGGTTTCTTCGTAAGGCTCGCCGCGGTAACCACGGGCTCGCTATTTTACCTTGTCCTCCTTCAAGTCATCATCAGCACAGCATCTGCTGTAATCCTCATTTTCATACTCGTCAGATTCCTGGCAACAAGATTCCGAACCGCGATGCCGCTCGGCGTTCTGTGTGCCATGGAACCGCTGCAACTGCTGTACGAGCGGTACGTGATGACGGAAACCCTGTCCCTCTTTATATTCGCCTTGTACTTTCTCGGCATCTGTTACTACCTCGACAATCGGAGCTACTTGAGACTGGCGCTAGTGCAGATTGCCGGGACTGCCTTGATCACGGTAAGGTTGAGCTTCCTGCCCGTCGTAATCTGTTTTGCTGTGATCGTCCCCCTGTTGCCCCTACTGAAGTCCCGCCCCTTCCCTGTTAAAGCTCTTCGTATCGTCGCCGCTCATCTTGCCTTTTCCCTTGCCGTTACCTTTGCCTGCCATTCCTCATACAAACATCTCAACGGATTTCTGGTAAAGGGGCCGGCAGCGTACCAGTACCAGAGCGGCCTCTTTCTCGCCGCCGATTTTGCACCTGTGCTTTCCCCCGTGGATTTCCCCGACCAAAGGCTTGCACCTGCAATTTTTTCCGGGCTCGTCTTTGATTTGAAGGACAGAAAGGCCCGTGGGCAGCAACACTGGATGGAAGGGGGGCTCATAGCAAGAATGAACATGGTCATTCCCGACCTCCTAAAAGCAGACAACGCTGCAAAAACTACCGCAGTCAATGCTCTGAAGCGCGACCCTCTCGGCATCGCTTTACTGGCCTTACAAGGCTTTTCAGACTATTGGGACCCGCAGATGCTGAAGCCGAGCATGGTCACCGACAAAGGGAGCGACCGCGAGCTTCCTCCCGAAATGCTTCATTCTCTCAAGACCGATTTCAACCTCGATGCAGCCGGACTTCCCACCATGAAGACCATCACGGGCACCTATTTTTTTGCTGCCTGGCCCTGGTATCTCGTGTTGTTGTGCGTACCGCTCCTAGCCGCCTTCACCCTCGTTTTCAACAAGGTGGGCCGTGACAAAGTTTTTCTGATCTTAATTGCGACCTCTGCAGTGGTAGCCACGGCAAGCCTGCTCATCGAACGCCCCACGGTTCGCTACCTCCACCCGCTAGGCTGGTTGTTTTTCCTTCTAGCTGGCCCCGTATCGAACAGCGTAGCCCACATTTTACGTAGAAAGGAACTGCAGCGATGACCAAAGTCAAATACCTCATCCTCGGCGCCGGCCCCACCGGTTTGGCCATTGCACACACTCTTGCCGCACTGGGAGAAGAGTCCTTCCTCGTCCTCGAAAAGGAGGAGACTGCCGGCGGTTTGTGCAGGAGTCTCGAGGTCGACGGCCACCCGCTGGACATCGGAGGGGGGCACTTTCTGGACGTGAAACGCCGTGAAGTTCTTGATTTCCTCTTTGGGTTCCTTCCAGAATCGGAGTGGCGGGAGTACCATCGCATCTCGAGGATAAAGATCAGGGGAAACGAACTCGACTACCCCTTGGAGGCGAATCTTTGGCAAATGCCGGTCGATGACCAACTCGACTTCCTAGAGTCAATCGCCCAAGCCGGCTGCGTCAGCGACAGCCCCATGCCTGAAGCCTTTGACGAATGGATCGTTTGGAAACTGGGCGAAAGGATCGCGCAAGAGTACATGCTTCCGTATAACCGGAAAATATGGAGCACGAACCTGAGTGAGCTCGGGACCTATTGGCTTTACAAGTTACCAGACGTTTCATTCCGCCAGACGCTTCAAAGCTGCCTTGAAGCAAAGGCCTCCGGAACCCTTCCGGCCCATGCCACCTTCCTCTACCCAAAGAATCACGGTTATGGCGAGGTATGGAAGCGGATGGGCGATGCCCTGGGCGATAGGTTGAGAACCCGCACCCCCGTCACCAGCATCGACATCTCAAAAAGGATCGTCAACGAAGAGTTCCAAGGCGAAACCATAATCACCACCATCCCTTGGCCTCTCTGGACAGCAGTTTCAGATCTCCCGCCGGTCGTGGCAGGCCGGATTTCGTCGCTGCGCAACGCCTCCATCGACATCGACTACCATCCAGAGACGGCACCGACTGACGTCCACTGGCTGTACGAACCGGATGAAGATCTCTCCTATCACCGAATTCTGTACCGCAGCAACTTCTGTGCAGGGAGCAGGGGGTACTGGACCGAGACCAACTCGCACCGTGCCACCACCCATGGGAAATGGAACTACCGCAATGACTACGCCTACCCTGTCAACACCATCGGGAAGCCTGACGCTGTTGCCGAAATCCTTTCATGGGCAGAGAAACATCGCATCGTCGGTGCAGGGCGATGGGGTACTTGGGAGCACATGAATTCAGATATCGCCGTGGCTCACGGCATGGCAACCGCCAGAAAACTTCTGGGGAAGTAAAGGGGCACTATGAAGATCTCTCTTTGTCTGCTGGTATGGAATGAATTGGAAGGGTGCAAGATCGATGTACCCAGGCTGCCCGTAGGCCAGTTTCACGAGGTATACGCCGTCGATGGCGGGAGCACCGACGGTACCGTCGAGTATCTAGAATCGAAGGGAATCCCCGTGTACCAGCAACCGAAAAAGGGACTCAATGCTGCGTACATACACAGCGTCGAAAAATCTACCGGAGATGCCGTGGTCGTTTTCTTTCCAAAGGGCACGATATGCCCTTCGACCCTGCTCGATTTCGAGCCGCATTTTAAAGCTGGGTACGAGTTGGTGGTCGCAAGCCGCAATATCGAAGGCGGACGAAACGAAGAGGACAGTGCCCTTTTTAAGCCGAGAAAGTGGGGCGTCCTCGGGTTAGCTACCTTTGCTGCCCTCATATGGCGTCGTGAAGGGCATGCCATCAAAGACGTGCTGCATGGGTACAAGGGGTTCAGCGTATCGGGTTTCAAGAGGATGAACCCTGTTGATCACGGCCTCTCCATCGATATCGAGATGGTTATAAGGTCGTATCGACTTCGCATCAAGCGATGTGAATTCCCGGTTCATGAAGTGGCTCGTCCGTTTGGGGAAAGCAACTTCAAGATCCTCCCCACCGCGAAAAGACTGCTTAAATACCTGTGGTGGGAAATGCGCAGGAGAGACAGCTAGGTGCTTCCTAGGAGTGATGAAAGGTCTCAAGGGGATGGCGTAGTGCGGAAATCAGAGGAGCAAGCAATCAGCATCGGTGTAGTTTTTGCCGCTTTAGTACTTTCTCTGTGCGCAGCAGGAGGTGTCATTCTTTCCGCCCGATATTTCAGGGCCTCACAAGGCTATCCTGACTTCATCGTTGGCGCCATAACCGTGCCTGCCATCAATAAAAGCTACGATTATCTTGCCATCGGCGTTTTTTGCGCTGTCTTCGGTCTTGTTTTCATGGCCTCCCGGATGTTGATCGCTACCCTGGGCAGAGGCGATGAACGAGGCCCAATGGCAGAAGCCTTCAACAACCTTTCTTCAGCGTGCGTTCTCCCTGCACTACTTTGGGCCGGCGCACAGTTCGTCGCGCTTAAGCCGGATTACGGCATACCTGCCATCTCTTGCGCTGCCATAGCGCTCACCCTGCTTTCGGCGACAGGCCTGACCCGATTCAAGGAGGAAGTAACGGCTCGGGACGTCACGGACATCGTGGGTGGCATCCTGCTGATGGCATTCTTCGGCGTCATGGCGATCCTTGCGCTGCTTACCTTTGCCGGCAGGGCCTCCGTAGAGTTGCATGAACGGTTGGTCTTTTTAGGGCAAGCAGTCCACATAACATCAGTTGTACGGATCTTTGCAATCCTGGCCTTGATTGCCGCCATTTTGGTTTTCGCCCTGTCCGATTCGGTTGAAAAGCTGAAGCAACGGATTTTCAGGGCGGTGTTAGCCTTTCAACTCCCACTCCCCCTGCTTTTGTTTGTCTTGGTCCCTCCTCCATGGAAAGAGGATGACCGGTTGTTTCAGGGCTACTCTCCCTCCCCATACCTGTTCGCCGTCATTTGGACTGTGGTTGCCATATCAGTCGCTGCGCTGTTGAAGAGAAACCGCACGGAGCCTGTGCACCTGGGCGATACGATCAGCTCGTGGTCGCTACTGCCCATCATAGTGTTTCTCAAGGCCAATGGGGCCACACTCCCCGTGTACCCGGGCGACGACTACCACTTCGGCGAAAAGCTTCTCCCTTGGCAACAACTGACCAGCCAAGGCAAGCTGCCGTTCGTTGACCTCAATTACCCCCGTGGAATGGTTTACCTGCTTTACGGTTTCAGCAACTCGCTATTTTTCGACGGATCAGCCCCTTCCATGATGATAGTGGGAAGGATGATCTACATAGCGACGGCAGCACTGACTTTCCTCATGCTGAGAAACCTGCTTCCCGCAGCTATCGCATTCGTGATCGCGCTAACGATACCCGTCCTTTCTGAGCACTACTACTTCGTACTCCCCGCTTTTCTCGTACTATTGGCCCCGCAGCTGCTGCGACGTGAAAAGGCTTGGCTGGTGGCTTGGATGGGGACATCGTGTTTTATGGTCTTTTACATGATGTCGACAGGGACAGCCTTTGCCTTGGCGACGGCACCGTTCGCCTTACTGATGGCGGTTCGCGGCTGGAGAAGGGATCTTCGCGGTTTCCTTTACATGGTGGGTGCACTTGCCGTTATCGTTGCGCTACTTTGTGTAGTTACACCTGCCGGCCGCATCGCTCTGAATCTAATCACCTTTCTTAGAGAAAATTCCGCAGCGAACACGGCAGCAAACGGCATCAGCTGGGTTTCGACGCTCTTCAGCACCACCGATGGAGATGGGGTATTAAAGTCCGCCCTCTTGATGGAAATCATACGGTTTGGCTGGGTCATCTGCATGCCCTTTCTCACCTTGTTCATCTGGAGCCGCGCGCGGGAGGAATCAGGCAACGGGCCTGATGTGACACTGGCGCTGGCGGCCTGCACTCTGCTTTTCCTGGTGATCTCCTCCATGTACAGCTTCGGTCGAATCGACCCAGCGATAACCCGCACCGGGACACTGACGCTGTGGCTCGTCGGCGGCGTGGTGCCGATCCTCGCCTTCCATGTCACGGCTCCCCGACACTGGAGTCTTATCGCCTTAGCATGTTCGTTCTTCGGTGGCTTGGGTACAGGGATTTACGACCGTTACCCTGAGCCTGTTGACTACCTAAGGCTTCCCTTCCAGGAGGTCCAGGTCGACGCGAAGGCCAGAGCCTCGATGGATCGAAACAGCGCCCTCCCCCCGCACATCGGCAACCTCATCCTGCCGGACAGACGCTTTGACGAGCTGGTGGAATTAAGGAGAGAACTTTCAGAGTTGTTGCATGAGGGCGAAACCTACCTGGACCTGACAAACCACGCCGCCAGGTACTACTTTCTCAACCTGCCGGCCCCTCTGCTCGAAGCGGCCATCTACAATGCGCCGTCCACTGCCATGCAGCAAAGGATGCTGGCACGGGTCGGAGACAGACTTCCGCCGGTCATCCTCGTCTGGGGGGATAACATCCTGCACGACGGCGGCCCCTTGCCGCTTCGCGCCAACACGATTTACCGGCGCGTGGCGTTATCGTACCAGCCCATCAAACGCGGCAGGTTCATTTTCCTCGTTCAACCGGACCGGGCCCGTACCCTTCCGACCATTCCTCAACTCGAGCAGGTCCCCTTGGCTCCCAAAGACGATGCCGCCTGGGGAACGGTGACCGCCGGCAATGGCCTGGTATTGGAAGACCCCATCCACCTTTTAGCTGTGGCACCGGGCGACTCCATCGTTTTACCCGACGGAAGTTCAAGAAGCATCGCAGGTATGCAAGGAGCAACCATCCGGTTTAGTGGTCCCCCGGTGCGGAAGTCTCAGTTGTCGCAATGGCGCACTGTTGTCCTTAAGCGAACGGAGCCCCTCAGCCCGTCAAAGAAAGCCGAAACGGAGAGAGCCCTGCTTTCCAAGGCCTTCAAACCGGAAGTTCTGGGGAAGATTCCCGTGGCGTGGGGGCACTCATTGGCTTCCCTGCAGCCCAGGTTGGCGTCCACAGGCAAGGCTGCTGCCGTCACGACAAAGACCTCGGCCCAAATTGACACCAAGCCTCTGCACTTGAAAGGATCGGAGACCTCTTTCTTGCGCGTAGACTTTAGTTGTGCATCCGGTACCAGATTCCCACAGCAGGATTTGGTGCTCAGTTGGGTGGAAAAGGTGAAGGACCCGCAACGAGCGGAGAATTCCATACGGTTCACTGCGGAGAACGGATCCCTGCTGATCCCGCTGGACAGCGCCCCCAACTGGCTTTTTGTGGACCAGCCTGAAAGCATGTCCATTTCAAGCACCGGCGCGCCCGCTTGTTCCGAAATCCGTGTAGCGAATGTCGAATTCTATCGCAGGAAATGAAGCAATTTCTTAACACGGTGGAAGCCTACACAAAAACGAAAGGGCCGGTTACGTACTAAGCTCACTTTCAGCGACTTGAACCCGCCGAAAGGCAGGTTTTCCAATCCTGAGAAAGCAAAGTATAAACCACACCAAAATAGCTGAAATGCTCACAGCTCGATACACGTTGAGATTAGGGAACTCAAAGTGGGCAATCATACGGTATCTTCCTGAAGGCAACTCCCACGCCCTCAGCCCTTCCCCTATACTCGTTGCAGCTATTTTGAGTTCAGAGTTCGCTGTCTTCAAATCAGCCGTCCACCCTTTAAAATACATCTCATTCTCCACCATCAACCGTGGACTCTCCAGTGATATCTCGTAGGCGATATCATTGATGCCGTAGGCTTTCTGTTCAAGGCTCTCATTCGGTGCCAAAGGGGCAGGTTCGCCGTGCCGCAGTAACAGTATGCTCCACGGGCTGATCATGATCTCCTTCGTAAGCGGATGTTTTTCAATCTCCTCCCGTGCCGTCATCTTCGTGCCGCCAAGGTCGGAAGTCATATAGTTTGCCGTCAAGTACCCGGCCCACGTGAACAACAAGTGGTCCGTAGCGTCGATACGCCGCGGACGTGAAGGCGGAGAGTTTTTAATCGCTTCATATATGGCGAGTTTTCTACCGGCGCCGAGGGGGTAACCGTAAGCCTTGTATCCCGAGTAAGCGTCTTTATCGCGCCATGTGCTGATGATCATTCCAGGCCTGTGCAACTCTATCTTTGGAAGGACCCTGAGCCCGTCTCCCAAAACAAGAAGTGCAAGGAGGATCAATGCCGTTTCAAGGGGGATGCAGCGCTTCATGCCGATACTAAAAAGCACAGCGAGGGTCAGTATGGAAACCGCCAGGAAGGCTGCAAATTGCGCCGATGAAACCGAGAGCAACGGATCGATACTCTGAAAGTAATAGTACCCAGAACCGATGAACACAATTGACGCCGAAGCTCGGGTCACCAGCGCTGCCAGTCCCTGTGGTGCATGAGACAACGATTTCAAAGCTACGGCAGCCAAAAGGATGAGGATGACCCCGATGAAGATACGGTAGTCGCTCGTCGGAAACCTGGAATAGTTCAGCGGCGGGAGAATTTTTGTTATGAGGGTGAAGAACGGGCTACGTGGGCCTGGCACCATCAAAAGCGCAAGAACCAACAGTACGACTTCGATCCAGTATTCCTTTAACTTCCGGAGCGGCAGGAAGAAACAGAGGATCACAGCCGGCAAAGTGACGTAGCAGGATGTCATCGAAATTTCACCCGGCAGCGACGCATTCGAGAGGTAAAGCGTCGGGATCTCTGTCAGCCACAATCCCATTTTCTGGATGGTGGCCGACGTCTGCTCTCGGGTGAGACTTGCCTTCTCCACCCATGTCGGCCCGAGGTGGACGATGGACATGGCAAGCCCGACAATGGTAAGCAGCAATGCAGGAAGGGCTATAGAGCCGGATACTACGAGGGACCTCGAGGCAAGGTAGCTGCGACACGTTTGCAGCACGACATAGATCGCAAGCATGAACAGCCCGGAGATGAAATTCCCAGGGTATCCCCCGGTTGCCATCAGGAAGATAAAAAGCGGAATGAACAGATTCCTAGGCTTATTCCCGAAAAGGTATTGCTGCCACAGTGGTCTGCAGCTTGCCTCCGCCCCCCCAGGTTCGAAGGAAAAGACGAACAAAAGCCATGGCATGAATGCGAAGGCTCTGATGATGTCGACATGTTCGGCATTGGAATAGAAACCTCCGAAGAACTGGAACATAAGGGCACCGACCAGCGGTATCATGCGCCCCCCCAATTTCAGCCGGAGCAGGAAGAACATCCCGAAGCCCCCGAAAAGAACATGCAAACACTGAAGCATGACGGCGGCTGTGAGAGTATATGGCAGGCCAAGGGCGGGGAAAATCCAGAGCGGGGGATAGTAAAGACCCGATTGAAGGTTCAAAGCCAGCGGGTATCCCATGGCTTGAAACGGCACCCATTGCGGGAAAAGCCCCTGATCCACGGCCGAGGTCCAAAATGCCGTGAACCCGTAGTATGCCTGTGCGAAATCCCAGGGGAAAAGATAGTGGTTGAAGTAATGTCCGCTAAAGACCAACAGGTTCTGGATGGTGAGTATCAGCAACGGAAAGGCAACATCCGCAAAAGCTTCATTACGCAATTTCATTTCAAGGTACCTTTAACGCCCGGATCTTAGCCCTGCATGCACTTATTCGGAATATAAGAAAGATATTCCTCGTAGGACCGGATATAGTCCTCAGGATCATAGGGGTGAGATGCGTACACCGACAAAATCGCATCGTGGGTGAATTTGTACTGGATGCCCCAGACACTCGGCGGCAGATACACTCCGGCGGACGGGCTATCAAGCGAGACTTCGCAGGTATCATTACCGTCATCGAGGACTATGCTGACCTTGCCCCTGATCACCATCAAAAACTGGGCGCAGACTTTGTGCGCATGTTCTCCGCGCACCTTTCCTCCCGGAACGTTGAAAACCAGAAAGTGCCGCGTTGGCTTAAAAGGGAGGTCTTTTCCGAAATCGATCGGGGAGAGCTCCCCTCTCATGTCTGAGAAGCGCGGCAGCGGGTAGAGCATCGCCCCGCCGACATGAAGGCTCACGGGTTCCGTCACTGACTGCAAGTCTGGCGCACCAGCGGTGAAACTCCTGACCTTCTCCCTGCTTATGTTGACGTAGCCGCTTATCGTCGCAGGGTTTCCGGTGACAATGGCATTGGGCGGCACGTTCTTCGTCACCACGGCCCCCGCACCGATCATTGCCTTGGCACCGATCTGCAGTCCCGGAAGGATTGTCGCATTGGCACCAATGGATGCACCATCGCCAATGCGCGTTTGAGCAAAGGCTTCCGGGTACTCTTTTGATCGCGGGAAGATATCGTTAGTGAAGGTGGCGTTCGGGCCAATGAAAACCTTGTCGCCTATGCGCAGGCCGTCCCAGATTTGCACGCCACATTTGATAGTCACGTCGTCGCCAATGACGACGTCGTTTTCAATGAAAACATTGTCGCAGATGTTGCAGTTCTTGCCGATTTTCGCTCCGGGGAGCACATGTGCAAAAGCCCAGATCCGCGTTCCACTGCCGACCTGCCTGCTTTCGCAGATGCCGTGGGCATGCACGAAGACGTCATCCATGTATCAATCCTTCCTGTTAAATTCAGTGTGGTTCTGGACCAATGCCAGCGGTCGTTTTTTCGTATTTTCGAAGGCCCGCCACAGATAAGAGGCGATGATCCCTTGGGTAAACAAAAGAGAGGAGGCAAAAAAGACCTGCAGCAAAATGAGAGTCGTGTACCCCGGAACCTCGATGTACCCAAGAAGATGGGCCAGCAATGTCGTGATCCCGAAGAAGAAAGAGACGGCGAGTCCTATTCCACCGGTCCACAAAAGGATGATGACCGGAAGTTCCGAGTAGGAAAAAATGCTATCAAGCATGTACTTGAATCGGGAGCGAAACTTCCACGCGCTTTTACCTTTCTCACGAGGCAGCCGCCGATAGGGAATGAACTTTCGTCTGAACCCCACCCAGAACAACTGCGCGACAAGCGAGGAGTTCGGCTCCGAAATCGACAAAATCGCTTTCCGTACCAATTGGTTGCAGCCGAAAAGGTCGACACCCCCCTTAGGCATATCTGGAGAAACCAGCTTCCGATAAAGAGCCCAGAAGGCCGCCGAGCACAGGCCGGAGAAAAAACCGTCGTCCCTCCCCGTACGCATCCCGAAGACCACATCCGCCTCGCCTTGGTCCAGTACCGCGAAAAAGGACGTGATCAACTCTGGCGGCTCTTGGAGATCGGCGGCCATCACCGCGCAGTATTTACCGCATGCTATCTCGAGCCCGATCCGGATGGCGGCAAACGACCCGTAGTTTCGGGAGAGCGCAACAAGTTGTGATGGGAAACCCGCCCGAGGAAGAGCCTCATAAAGCAGGGCATATGAATGGTCAGGCGAGCCGTCAACGACAAAGACAACTTCCATCTTGCCGCCGACCGCTTCGTGCAAGCGCGTGAGAGCCATCAACAGATCGTCGATGTTTTCTTCATTTTTATAGACCGGAATGATCAGGGAGTAGTCTGGGGTGGAATGGCAGTCTTGGCTCATGCAGGTTCCTCGATCACCCGTTTGATTGCAGCGCGCTGACCACAAGCGATACTTCGTCTTCAGTCATCTCAGGGAAACAGGGCAAGGTGAAAATCTCACGGGATGCCGCGCGACTTTCGTGCAGGTCGTGAACTACCATCGGCAAGCCTTGCTGGCTGGGCTGGTCACAGTCGAGGGTGGGATAGTGAACATCCGTCGCAACGCCGGCCTCGGAAAGAACGGCTCGGATATGGTCTCTCTGCCGATGGCGACAGACGGCGAGATGGGCTACGAATGCAGGGGAATCGGTGTTCCAGCAATTGAATGCCGCTGAAGCGGCAGCCCGGTATCGCTGAACGATTTGGCGGCGCCTCTCGTTCCAGTCATCCAAGTGGGGGAGCTTGGACAGAAGGATCGCAGCCTGTATTTCGTCCATACGGCTGTTTCTGCCGTGAGCAACAGTGCTGCAGTAGCGTTGGGACCAGCCGTACTGACTGAGAGCCCTGATCTTGGCCGCGATATCCGGGGCGTGACACGCTATCGCCCCCCCATCCCCCATGGCACCCAGGTTTTTTGTAGGATAGAAGCTGAAGGTGGCGAGGTCTCCGCAGCTCCCGGCACGCTTCCCGTTCAATAAAGCGCCGTGTGCCTGAGCGCAATCTTCGATAATGACGACATCCTCTCGGCCCATGGCGGCAAGACCGGTGCGGAAAGCCTCGACGTCTGCCATGCGTCCATAGAGGTGTGTCACAACCAGTGCGGCAGTGTCCTTTGTCACGGCAGCAAGGGCATGCTGCGGAGACATGAGGAGAGTTTCTGGATCTATATCGACATATACCGGGATCGCACCGATGATTCTGCAAGCGGTTGTCGTGTAACCACCGGCATTGGCAACAGTGATGACTTCGCGCCCCTTTGCTCCCGCCGCTATGAGGGATATTTCAAGAGCATCGGTGCCATTTGCGACGGTAATCACAAACGGCACACGACAGTAAGCCGCAAAGCTTTTCTCAAATTGATCTACACTAGTGCCAAAAAGCCACCGACCGCTCGATAGCGCCGACTGCACAGCTGTATCTATTTCCGTCGCGAATTGCTGATATTGCCTAAGAGGTGCTTGTAAAGGAACAGACATGGCGCGCCCACTTTTAATAATATTTTGTTGGCTATAGCTAAGTTTACACTTCCCACTTATCACATAATCAGCATTTATGAAAGGGTACTATTGGCCACATTTCTGCGCATACACAGCCGGTTATGAATTCCTACAGAAGTATCAGAAGATGTCATGCAAGAGAAGTACTACCACCGACAGCATCAATTGTTAATAATGAAAGGATAGATACACCAACAGATCCTGCTAAACGGCCAGGCCTCGAGGACTCTGCTTGTTTGATTGAAGGGCTGGGGAGTGATTGTTTTGATGCAGGCCCGCCAAGAAGACAAACCGATTAACAGGGATGAAGGGGATAAAAGCAAAGATCCTAATCGGGTTAAACCTATAAGGCTTTTTGTGGTTTCCCTTTGCGTCTTCGCGGCTTGGCGCCTTTGCGTTCTATCTTTTAAGCCTTCGGTTCGGACGTTATCCCCTGCATCCCCTTCATCCCTGTGAAATGATCCTTGCTTTTGACGTGTTGGAGCGATCTCAAGCATGATTTTCTCAAAATCAAGCATGTTATCGCGACTTCAAGCGTGATTTTGCCAAAATCAAGCTTGAGAACGCGTCCTCAAGCTTGAAATCGCTCCCTCCAACCTGTTTTCCACCGTTTTCTCCGCTTTACAGACCAAAACCGTGCCAAAATCCTCCAAATCGTGCTTGCGAGAACGCTAAAAAGGAGAAAGAGCCTGTTCTTTACCCAAAAGTTCATGATCCCAAGCATGATTTTATCAAAAACATGCTTGGGAACGCTCTAACAAGCTTGATTTTGTCAAAATCAAGCTTGAGATCGCTCCTGCAAGCTTGTTTTCGGCAAGAGGCGAAACCTGAAGCGGTAAACAGGGATGAAGGGGATGGAGCTGAAAAATGGTTTGTGGCTTGCTTTGCGGGCGGGAGAATCACATCTAAGGGGGAAAAGGAAAGGGCCCGTGCTTCGGCACGGGCCCTTTTTGCTCTTTCTCAGGTGGGCATGAAGGGTAAGGGAGGTGACCAGGGCCCGGGCCCCACGTTGGTGATCGCCCTCATCCTGAAGTAGTGGTCCACGCCGGCGGTCAGCCCTCCCAGCTCCATTCCGGTGCAGCGTGCGAAGACTGCTCCGTGCTTCCAGTTGCTCTCCACGGCCGGGTCTCCCACCGCAAAGTGAACTTCAAAGCTCGCCGCTCCGGCAATGCTCTTTGCCCTGAAGAGGACGCTGCCCCTTTGTGCCCCCTGCTTCACTTCAAAGACGGGCACCGTTTCATGGGCGTGCTTCTTGTTCTGAACCGGGACCGCTTTCGTTACATCGAAGCCCGAGGCGGTGAGCTTCTGCATGTCCCCCTTCGCGACAAGCGTGACGTAAGCCGCCAGCGATCTGAATTCCTCGGCATACTCCTTCTCGTAGAGCACGCGCATTGCGATCTTCCCCTTGCCCCCTCCCAGGCTTTCGAGATGACTGACCTCCAGGTTGTGGGTCACCTCGTTCAAGCGGGCAAGCGTAGTGGTATGCTCAGACCACGGCTCGGGAAAGAAGGGGTTACCGGTCATCGCGGCGATGATGACCCTCCCCTTGACGATCCGCGCGGGTATCGGCGCCCGCAAGAAGTCCAACTTCAAGGTATTAACCATTGCCCCTCCAAGTTAGTTGAATTTAACAAACACCTCAAATATAGCGATCCATTAAAAGATGTCAATAAAATATCGAAAAAAAATACAGGCGCCGCCCGCAGGCTTCCTCACGCAAAGACGCAAAGGCGCAAAGAGAGGCGAAACAAAGGCGATTTACAGGGATGAAGGGGGATAAGACAAAATGCGACGGTTAAACCTGAAGGCATTTCATGGAGAGACGGGAAAGGCCCCCGTCGGTGGACGGGGGCCTTTTTTATGCAGCGGCTACTTGATGTGACAGGTGAGGCAAAGCTGCGAGTCGAGGTTCGGCGAGAGCAGCAGGTAGTTTGTTGCGTTCGCGGCATCGACGTTCTTCTTGTTGTGAACGTCATGGCATGTCGCGCAGGTCATGATCGGCTTGCCTAGACTCCCGGTGTAAAGGCGGTCTTTTATTTGAAGAGCGGTATTCCCAAGATACGTCGCTTCTTTATTGCGGATCCACTTGTCCTGACCGGCTTGTGACTGGGAGACGGACGACGGGTCACCTGTCGTGGGGCCTGCTGCAACCCCCCCGTCAGCTGCGTCGAAGATGAAACCGATCGGGTGGTCGTTGCTTAGCGAAGAAGTCTGCGCGATTCCCGCCTGTCCCCAACTGTCCTTATCCGTCAGAACCACCGTCCCGGTCGTCGCATAATGTGTATCGACGGCGATTCCACCGTCATGGCAACTCATGCATAGCTTGCTCGGCCCCTCCATCATTACTCCGGCAGTAATGGTGGCATCGATAGTGGCTGAAGCGTAGGGCAAATAGTTATTAGTTGTAAGGGTGTGTGACCAAAGCGGCAGGTAATCTCCGGCTGCGGTCGAGGTGAGGGCGTGGTGCGGCGTATGGCAGAAAGCGCATACCCGTCCCTGCGTATCGGCGGTGACCCCCGCATAGTGGTTCATGTCGTGGATGGAGTTAAGCACCCCGCTCCCCGGCGTCGTATCGGCGAATGCTAGGCTCGAGGAAACAGCAACGATACCCAGTACAGACAACATCATCTTCTTGTTCATGGTTTGCTCTCCTTTTTCATTGGAATGATGAACATTTGATGCGGTTGCTTCTACTGCCACCATCACATGCAGACTGCCTTCTCTTCCTCCTTTCCTTTCTAGGGATGAAACAAAAGCCTGCAAAGGCCCGGAGTGTGTAACGCCCTTCCCGCCTTTTGGTTACTAATCGGAGGCTCATGGAAAACATTTAGTAAGATTTTGATTTTTATGCCGATAAAACAACAAGTTACAACCACGAACCAGCGTTTTAACTGAACGCACCCCTCTCCTTTCCGCCGTGAAACCGGATGCCGCGACGGGACAAAAGCCCAATGGAGCGGCCACCGCATCAACGATACACAGCTCGCCCTCAGTTCGGACACACCGCTAAATGACCGAAAATTTTTTCCCGACCTCCCCTGCGTGCCGCGTCGCGTGAGCGGTGCGCGTGAAGGGGCTCAGAAGCGCAAAAGTTCTTTGGTAAACGCTGTTTAAACTGTTCTCCCACCACCATTTATGCTAAATTACGCGCAAAATCACTCAGAAGGTCCGCCATGAACACAAAACCGTCTTACAGGCCGGCGCTCCACCTCTTCATCATCGTGCTGGTCGGGGCAATCGCCTACTCTAACACCTTCCACGTCCCCTTCTTACTGGACGACGAAACCTCGATCATTAACAATGGCGTCATAAAAGACCTGGGGCGCTTCCTTGGGGGTGATGGGTACGCTTACAATCCCCGCAGGTTCATCGGTTACCTGTCGGTGGCGATGAATTACCGTCTCGGCGGGCTGGACGTCACCGGCTACCACATATTCAACTTGGCGGTTCACGCGTTGACGGCCTGCCTGGTATACGGGCTCGCCGCCCTGACGCTGCAGACACCCTTCTTTGCCGAGCGCAATGCCGGCGCGGAAGAGACCGCCTCCTACCGTTTTTTGCCGCTTTTCGCCGCCCTTCTCTTCGTCGCGCATCCCGTCCAGACGCAGGCGGTCACCTACATCATCCAGAGGCTGGCTTCCCTTGCCACCCTATTCTTCGTCCTTTCCCTTCTCTGCTACGGGAAAGCGCGCCTGCTACAGCAAGTGGGGGCCAGGGCGCTGCACTGGAAGCCAGTGCTGCTCTACCTTGGCGCCCTGGCCGCCGCCGGATGCGCTATGAAAACGAAGGAGATCGCCTTCACACTCCCCTTCGTCGTCGTGCTCTACGAGTTCCTCTTCTTCAGGATGAGCGCCACGAAGAGACTCCTCTTCCTGGCCCCGATGGCGTTGATGGTGGTGGTGGTTCCGATCAGCCTGCTCGGCACAGGGCGCCCCATCGGGAGCCTCATCGGCGACGTCGACACCCTCACCAGAGTAGAAAGCGGGATATCGCGGCTGGACTACCTCTATACCCAGTTCGCCGTGATCACCACTTACCTGAGGCTCCTCTTTTTACCCGTACACCAGACCATCGATTACGACTTTCCGGTCTACCACTCCTTCGGGGACGCCCCCGTCGCGCTCTCCTTCCTGCTCCTTTTCGCGCTGCTGGTCCTCTCCCTTTACTTTTTGCTGCGCAGTTCACGCGGGGAGCCGCTACTTAGGCTCGTCTCCTTCGGCATTCTCTGGTTCTTCATCACCCTCTCGGTCGAATCGAGCATCATCCCGATCGCCGACGTGATCTTCGAACACCGCGTCTATCTCCCCTCGGCAGGCGCCTTCATCGCGCTCGCAGCGCTCGCCTCGCTTTTGTTGCAGCGTCTACCGGCAAAAGCAACCGGGGTCGTCATCGGCGTACTTGTGCTTGCCCTTGCCTGCACGACCTTCGTGCGCAACCAAGCATGGGCGAGTGACGTGACTCTCTGGTCCGACGCGGTGGAGAAGGCACCGAACAAGGCAAGACCGCACTACAACCTGGCTCTCGCCTTTCAAAAGGCGCATCGCACTGACGAGGCACTGGAGCACGCCTTGCAGGCGGCACGACTGGCCCCCACCATGCCCTACGCCTACAACCTGATAGGAGTTATCATGGAAAAAACGGGGAGGATCGAGCAGGCGGCGGCCGCCCTCAGCGAGGCCATCCGTCTGGCGCCGCAAGAAGCTGCTCCGCATATCAACCTGGGCGACTTGTACCGGCAGTCCGGCCTCACCACGCAGGCCCTGGAGCAGTACCAGATCGCGCTGAGGCTTACTCCTGCGGATGCAGACATCTACTACAAGATCGGCACAATCCATGCCCGGAGCAACGACATGGACAAGGCTGTCGTCTTCTTCCAGTGCGCAGCAAGCATCGAGCCTGGGCGCCCGGAGTACCGCAGAGACTTGGACAGCGCGCGCTCGATGCTGGAGCACAGGAGTGCCACGCAGAACCATTGAGAGTTTCAGAGCGGCAGTAACGACAGCCGCCCATGTAGCACGCAATATGAAATGTGTAAGGAGACAAGGAATGAAAAAACGGATGGTAGCAGCAGCGAGCATGTCACTTGGCGTCATGGCACTTTTCCAGGCGGGATGCGCCACGGTATCCAAGCCTGCGGCGAAACCGGCGGCAGAGCCCGCCGCGGCTCAGAATGCGCCGCAGCCTGCCGATTACGAAGTGCGCGCGCTGTCAGGCAAGGTCGCGGAGAGCATGTACGTGGCCGGGTACACCTACCTCAAGGTAGAGAAGGACGGCAAGGCCACATGGGCTGCAGTGAGTGGTGATCCGAAGGTGGAGGTGGGCAAGGAGGTTGAGGTCAAGAAGGGGATGGTACTGAAGAACTTCACCAGCAAGTCGCTGAGCCGGAAGTTCGACGAGATCATCTTCTCGGATGGGCTCGTGACGCATGATCAGGCTCCCCCGATCTCCATGAAGGCGATTGGCGGCAAGGTAGCCGAAACCATGGATGCCGGCGGATACAGCTACGCGCGCCTCGAAAAGGACGGCAAGAGCGTCTGGGTGGCGCTGCCGGTCATGCAGTTGAAGGTCGGGCAGGAGATCGAGATCGAGAACGCGATGCCGATGAATTCCTTCAGCAGCAAGAGCCTCAATCGCACCTTCGACGTCATCTATTTCGCCTCCGGCATCAAGGGCGGCCAGCCTGCAGGTGGCCAGACCATGCCCCCGGGGCACCCGCCTATAGGAAAATAGTCAAAGGCGGCACCGTTGTATGTAAGAGGGGACGAGCAATCGTCCCCTCTTTTTGCGTTCTTGGGGGATTCTTGCTGAGAACGGTGCCCTCGCGCTCCCCCCTTCGCCAAGGTACGCTACGGGGGGCAGGCTCCCCCTTTGCGAAGGGGGGACGGGGGGGATTTGCTTTTTACAGCGGTTTCCGCAGGTTTGACTGGATCTCTTGAGCCGCTTTCCTCTGAGAGGATGCCACCAAGGTTCTGTCATCTATTCCAGGCGCAGCGTGAGCGATGGCCGCGTCAGCAGATGCTGGCATGGTCGGACCAAGGATAAATCCCCCCTGCCCCCTTCGCAAAGGGGGGAACGTCAGGAGCTCATGCATCGCGGGTGTGGGGATAGTCCAGCTAAAAAAATCCCCGCCTCTTGCGAGGCGGGGCAGGTACAGCATCAAATCAAGAGACAGTGGTAGTTGCTAGGGACGCTCGTAAGCGTTCCATGCACCGGTGGTGCGGCTCCAACCGAGAATGTAAGCCATACCTATGGTGGTGGTGCCGTACAAAGTGGTGGGGGAGTTGTTGACGGTGTTGTAAGCTGCGGTGTCCTTCACGAACAGGAGGGTACCTGTGGTTGCGTCGGTCAGGCCTGAGCCGACTGCGGTAGCACCAACAGACTGGTCGATCGTCCTGTTGTCTAGGAAGTCGATGCTGTCGTATAGCAGCCGACGAGAGTAGGTACGTGCATGAACGAAGGCTGCAGGCTCACGTTTGAGCAGGTTGATATTGAAGCAGGCCCCCATCAGCTTCTCAGCCTGTACAGCGGTAAGTGTGCCACCGCGGGTCCAGTCCTTGACGGCGCCGTTGCCGGCGTTTTTGTCGTAGAAGTAGGGGTACGCGGACTGGTTGTAGGTGATGTTGTAGTTGTCCTCAAGGACCTTGAGAGCCAAGGTCAGGGTAGCCTGGTACGGTTTGGCCTGCTCCTCAATGAAGGTCCTCAAGCCAGCAGCATCAGCCGCTTCAGAGCCGTGGCAGTTTATACACACTCCGTTGAGGGCCTTGGTACCGATTTCGAGGGTGTGATCTGCAACGCCGTTGTCCCCCATGGCGACATTGCCTTTAGCGTAGTGGCAGGTCACGCACGGGCCATCGGTGTCGGAAACGCCCGACACGAACTCTACAGGGACTGGATAACGGCTAATGCTAGGCATACCGAGTTTACGGTGGGTGGAGGTCAGCTTACCAGCAACGGCAGCACCGGTAACGTCGACAGTCATGTCGGCGTCGGAGGTCAGGGTCTGACCGTAGGACACGATGCCGGTGCCGGTGGTACCAGCTACCTGGGTGTTAGCGGGAACGAAGTTGGTGTAGCCGCCTTTTACGTACATGAGCGAACCAGCTGCCATGTAGTGGGAGTTAACGAAGCTTACGTTGGTAAAGGTGTTAGCTGCTGCTGTCAGGTCGGTGATGCTGTCGCCGGAAGCCTGGCCGATGTGGCAAGCGAGGCAGGTATTGGAAGCCTGTACATCCTGGTAGACTGCAGGTGAGCCCTTGTAGTTGTAGTCAGCCTTGACTGCACCCGGATTACGCAGTGCGCCGGTTGCGGAGTCAGAGTGGCAGCCCCAGCAGTAGAGGAGTTCGTTAGCTCCTGAGCCGGCAGTTGCAGTCCAGCCCGGGAGGTGCGAGTAGTCGTTGTTAGCAGCGTTGTAGTTAACCGGATCCATCATGTAGTTGGCAGCGCCGGTAGCGGTGTGGCACTTTTCGCAGGAAGCGCGATTCCCGGCACCCTGCGTCTGATCCCAGTTGTAATGAACCCAGGCAGCGCCGGTCGTCTCGGTTGCGCCGACGGTCTTGAGCAGTGCGTTGGCGCTCAGGGTTCCGTTGGCAGCTGTGGTGATGGTGCGACCGTAGTCTTCAATGTATGTCCTAGGGCCGGGCAAACGGATAACGTACGGGTCCATACCGACAACTGCACCGTAGTACAGGATGGAATTGGTCTCGAGAGCAGCTGTCTTGTTGGCAGCGATCTTGCCGGCATGGCCGGAATCAGCCCACTCTTTCTGGATTTCTACGTCAGCCTTGTGCAGGTTATGGCAGTCGGCGCAGGGGGTGGCGCCGGTTTTGCGCAGGTTATAGCCTTCCACGACGGTGGTGGTTGCCGGGTTGTCGTAGTGGGAGTCGGAGATGGTGCGCTCAACGCTCGGGGAGCTGGCGTCGTGATAGTTGCCGACCACTACGCCTGAGTTGTTGGTCAGGGTGTGGCAACCGGTGCATACGTCGTACTGGTCAAGCTTGCCGTTCCCGTTCGGGTCCCAGGTCACTGCAGCCTTGGCTGCGGTGTCGTAGGTGTTTACTGCTCGGAGGATGTTGCCGCCGTTGTGCGGGTCCTGAGCGTGGCAAACGGTGCAGCTGATGCCGTTGTTGGAGGTCAGCCCGGTGGAAGCGGTGGTCCAGGCAGCTTTGGCGTCGGTGTTGTTAAGCACGTCGGCGTAGCCGCCGGTGTAACCGACAGCGAAGCCGGTGATAGCGCCTTCGGTTGCGTGGCAGCGCTGGCAGGTACCGGTGGTGTGACCGGAAGTGTTGCCGTGCGCGCCGGTCTGCCATGCAGTGGTGATAACCGCGTTCCTGTTGCTATGGCAGGTGGTGCAATCGTTGTGCGGCTGAACAGTGACAAGGCCGGCCTTTGTCATCGGAAAGCCCAGGCCGCCACAGAACTGAGTGATTGTAAGACCGTAGGTACCGGGGGTCGGGAACTTGATGATGAACGGGTTGGTTCCAGTCACCGTCGCATCGGGAGCGTCAGAGGTTATCGTGTAACTGATACCTGGTCCGTCAGCACAGGTTATTGTGACTGTATCTCCCGGATCAACGAGATTTGAATTACTCGTGCACCTCATTGGCAGCCGAGCACAAACCTGACCGAAATTCGCAGAGAAGGCACCGCTGGCGCTAACCTGCACAACTTTGGACACGATGTCGCCGACAGCGCCGGTCGCCGTTACATCACCCGCCAAATTAGTAACCGCGTAATCAGCGTTCGGCATCGCGGTGATTTTCAGATACGCACCGGGCTTCAGGTTCAGGCTGGACATGCTACTGGAACCGTAGACGGCACCTGAGGCATCACAGCGTTGCAGGACAACCTTACCGCCTGCCGCGGGCTGGGTGGCAGTTACTGTCAAAAGGTTCTGCTTGAAGTAAACCACCAGGGATTGGCTGTTCCGGATAGACACGTAACCAACCGGGACCGCTTGAACGGTGTAGGTCCCGTTAGCGTCCAGGGGCACGGTACCGGTCACGTCTATCCCGTTCAGAATGACGGAGGACACCGAGTAGCCTGCTTCAGGATCAACGGTAAAGGTCTGGCTGGTGAGACCAGTCAAGTTGTCCTGTTTGTAGTACCCGATTGAGGGCACGCCGGCCCGGCCAAGAGCGATGGTCTTTACGCCGTCGGAGACGGTGCCCTTGCCGCTGCCTACTTTTGCCGTGATGGTCCACGCGTGGGCTAACGCCGGAAGGGCAAGCAAGAGGAAAGAGAGGAACCCTATTTTTCTCAACATGTATTCTCCTTGTGGATTTAGTCTGCAGGTACACCGCTAAAGAACAGCAAGGTTAGGCCCGTTCTTCCGAGTCATTCCTCGTTGTTCTGCCCGGACACGGCCAGACCGCTACGCGATTTGCCGCACCAAACTCGGTTAAAAGCAACACATAAGTTTTTTCTGCAATCCGTATACCACAAGGGTTATAGATGTTTACGTTTCACTGGTGCCTCACACCACGCACCTGCAAGGCACTGAAACTTTGTCTTTTTATAATTTGAGTCTTTATCCAGTCATCCGGACTCTGCTGGCTCGCCAGCCGAGTGCCCCCTATTAGTCATGCCGCAAGTAAGCCTTCTCACGTGGTCCTGGTTCCAGCGTCAGGGATAAGACGTAGTAATTCCGTAGCATTCGAAATGCTCGGCTATACGGCCAGGATCATGTTCAGTTCCGCGGAACTAAACAGAGGCAGGCCCGTGATGAAATCTATTCCATTCTGTACAACCGGAATTTTGAGATGGTGATGCAAAGAGGAAGTGAGGGGGGGGAAACGGCGTTACGCGACCATGACAATGGTGGCAAACTGGACAGGATCTGCGACTAAGCAGACGACCAAATATTATTCGGGAACGCTTTGTGCCTGGTAGTAATCGTCGGAAGAGATGGTTGAGAGGTTGCGGGTCTTCCACTTCTCCCGTTTTTCGCGCGCGACGCGTTCCTTGGCCTTAGCCAGCGCCTGCTCCTTTCGCGCCAACTTGCCGACGGAGCGTGTTTCCTCCTCATCTTCTTCAACCGGTGACGGGGTACTGGAAACGGCCACTTGGGTAGGAGCGGGCTTGACCTCGACGGGAGCGATTTCGAGAGGCATGACTGCGGCTTTGCCGTCGCCGTTGTATTCGACGATGATCTCGTTGTCGGTTTCGTGGATCTTGAACTCTGCGGCATGGGCGGAGAGAGGCAAAACTGCAGCAACCATCAGCGCAAACAATGTCCTTTTCATGGTTTTCTCTCCCTTTCCTGCTTAGGAAAAAACCCCGCCTCTTTCGAGGCGGGGCAAGTACAGCATCAAATCAAGAGTTAATCATCAGATGTTACGGACGCTCGTAAGCAGCCCATGCACCGGTGGTGCGGCTCCAACCGAGGATGTACAGCATGCCGCCGGTGGTGGTGCCGTACGGGGTGGTGATAGCGGTGCCGGTGCTGTTGTAAGCTGCGGTGTCCTTCACGAACAGGAGGGCACCGGTGGAGTCGGTCAGACCGGAGGCGAGTGCGGTGGTACCGACCGACTGGTTGATGGTGTTGTCGTCAAGGAAGTCGATGGTGTCGTACAGCAGCCTGCGAGCGTAGGTACGAGCGTGGGCAAAGGCAGCCGGGTCACGCTTGAGCAGGTTGATGTTGAAGCATGCACCCATGAGCTTCTCTGCGTTGGCAGCGGAGAGTGCGGTGAAGCCGGATACGTTGGAACGGGTCCAGTTCTTCACTGCGCCGTTGGCAGCGCTTGCGTCGAAGAAGTAGGGGTAAGATGCCTGGTTGTAGGTGATGTTGTACTTCTTCTGGAGCAGATCGAGGGCCAGGGACAGTGTTGCCTCGAACGGAGCTGCGCCCTCTTCTTCGATGAAGTTCTGGAGACCGGCAACGTCAGCCGCTTCAGCACCGTGGCAGTTCACGCACACGCCGTTGAGGGTTTTTGCGCCGAACTCGAGGGTGTGGTCGGCAACGCCGTTGTCACCCTTGGTCACATCGCCCTTAGCGTAGTGGCAGGTCACGCACGGACCGTCGCTGTCGAGGAAGCCCGGTACAAACAGAGCCTTGTTGTGGGAGTCGCCGTTGATGGCGGGGGTGCCCAGTTTGCGGTGGGTAGAGGTCAGTTTACCAGCAGTGGCAACACCGGTGATGTCGACGGTCATGTCGGCGTCGGAGGTCAGGGTCTGACCGTAGGACACAATGCCGGTGCCGGTGGTGCCGGCTACCTGGGTGTTAGCGGGAACGAAGTTGGTGTAGCCGCCTTTTACGTACATGAGCGAACCAGCTGCCATGTAGTGGGAGTTAACGAAGCTTACGTTGGTGAAGGTGTTAGCTGCTGCAGTCAGATCGGTGATGCTGTTGCCGGAAGCCTGGCCCACGTGGCAGGTAAGGCAGGTGTTGGAGGGTCCAACGTTCGGGTAAACAGCAGGTGCACCCTGGAATTTGTAGTCAGCAACGACGGCACCCGGGTTACGCAGTGCGCCGGTTGCGGAGTCAGAGTGGCAGCCCCAGCAGTAGAGGAGTTCTTTCCCGTTAGCACCGGCAGTAGAAGTCCAGCCGGAGATGTGCGAGAAGTCGTTGTTAACCGGGTTGTAGGTAGCCGGGCTGTTCATGTAGTTAGCTGCGCCGGTTGCGGTGTGGCACTTCTCGCAGGTAGCGCGGTTGCCGGAACCGCTGGTCTGGGTCCAGTTGTAGTGAACGAATGCCTCGGCGGTGTCCGGACCGATGGTTTTGAGCAGTGCGTTGGCGCTCAGGGTGCCGTTTGCAGCGTTGGTGTTGGTGCGCTTGTAGTCTTCGAGGTAAGTCCTGGTGCTGCCCGGACGGAGAACAGTGCTCACGTCGGTCCCGGCGGGAGCGCTGTAGTAAAGAGCAGCGTTGGTCACGAGAGCTGCTTCTTTGGCGGCAAGGATCTTACCAGCGTGGCCGGACTCTGCCCACTCTTCCTGGATTTCTACGTCAGCTTTGTGCAGGTTGTGGCAGTCTGCGCAGGGGGTAGCGCCTGCTTTACGCAGGTTGTAGCCTTCCACCACGGCGGTGGTCGGATCGTCGAAGTGCGAGTCAGAGATGGTGCGCTCGACGCTCGGGGAGCTGCCGTCGTGGTAGTTGCCAACCAGGGCGCCGGCGTTGTTGGTCAGGGAGTGGCAACCGGTGCAGACGTCGTACTGGTCAAGTTTGCCGTTCCCGTTCGGGTCCCAGGTAGTGGCGGCGCCGTTGGCCCAGGTGTTTACAGCGCGGAGGTTGTTGCCGCCGTTGTGCGGATCCTGAGCGTGGCAGACGGTGCAGCTGATGCCGTTGTTGGAGGAGTTGACGGTGGACCATACGGTGTAAGCAGCTTTGGCGTCGGCCGCGTTGAGAACGTCGGCGTACCCGCCGGTGTAACCAATGGCGAAGCCTGCGATAGCGCCTTCGGTTGCGTGGCAGCGCTGGCAGGTACCGGTGGTGTGGCCGGATGCGTTGCCGTGTGCGCCGGTCTGCCATGCGGTGGTGATAACCGCGTTCCTGTTGCTGTGGCAGGTGGTGCAAGCGTTGTGCGGCTGAACGGTGATGAGGCCGGCCTTGGTGATCGGGAAGCTCTGGCCGCCGACGGTGGCGGTCAGGGTGAAGCCGAAGGTACCGGAGGTCGGGAACTTAACGGTGAACGGGCCAGTCCCGGTCACGGTCTCGTCGGGTGCGTCAGAGGTCAGCGTGTAGGTAACGCCGGTCATGTTGGACACTGCGGAGGGGGTTACGGTGACGCTGTCGCCCGGGCTCGCAATGTTGGTGCTGATGGAGAAGTTCGGCTTAACCACCGGAACCTGGGTGAAGGTGGCGGTGAGGGCACCGGCTGCGTTCACCTGTACGACCTGGGAAACCACGTCGCCGGGGGCGGCGGTCACGGCTACGCCAGCCACGGTGGCAGCTTTGTAGTCTGCGTTCGGCAGGGCAACGACTTTCACGTATGCGCCGGCCTTCAGGTTGGCGAGGCTGTACATGCTGCTGGAGCCGAAGACAACGCCGGAAGCGTTGCAGCGCTGCAGGACGATCCTGCCGCCTGCTGCCGGCTGGGTAGCGGTCACGGTCAGGAGGTTCTGCTTGAAGTAAACCACCAGGGACTGGCTGTTCCTGATCGGGGAGCCCGCGGCGACGGTGTAGGTCCCGTTGGCGTCCTGAGCCACGGTGCCGGTCACGTCTACGCCGTTCACGATGACGGAGGAGATCGAGTAGCCAGCAGCCGGATCAACAATGAAGTCCTGGCTGGTCTGACCGGTCACGTTGTCCTGCTTGTAGTACCCGATGGAACCGGTTGCCGGTGCTGCTACCGGGAGGGAGATGGTCTTCGTGCCGCTGACCACAGACCCCTGGCCGCTGCCGATTTTCGCCGTGACGGTCCACGCGTGGGCGAATGCCGGGAGAGCGAGCAGGAGGGTAGAGACTATCCCAACTTTTCTCAACATATATATTCTCCTTTTCGATTTAGTGTTCATAAGTAACTGCGGGTCGAAGTGCCACAGGGCCCGGCCCTTATTTCTGGTTCAATGCTTCCTGCGGTCTGCCTCGACCACTGCTCAAGTTACTTGATATGGCAGGTCAGGCAGAGTTTCGAATCGGTGTTCGGAGAAAGCAGCAGATAGTTGGTCTTGGTCGGGTCGTCGACGTTTTTCTTGTTGTGAACGTCGTGGCAGGTAGCGCAGGTCATGATCGGGCCCTGGCTGCCAGCGTAGAGACGGTCAGAAATCTTCAGGCTGGTGTTGTCGATGTAGGTAGCGGCTTTCTGACGGATCCAGTTGTCCTTGCCTACTGCGCTCGGGGTGTTGTCAGCCGGGTTGCCGGTGACCGGGCCGTTTGCAACGCCGCCGTCAGCCTGGTCGAACACGAACCCGATCGGGTGGTCGTTGGAAAGCGAAGCGGTCTGAGCGATAGCTGCGGTGCCGAAGGTGTCGGAGTCGAGCTTCTTGGTGCCGGTGGTTGCGTAGTGGGTGTCAACCGCGATAGCGCCGTCGTGGCAGCTCATGCAGAGCTTGCTCGGACCTTCCATCATGGTGGAGGGGTCAACGGTGGAGTCGATGGTTGCGCTGTAGTAAGGAACGTAGGAGGTGTTCGGCAGAGCGTGCGACCACAGCGGGAGGTAGTCGTTGCCTTCGGTTGCAGCGTGGTGCGGGGTGTGGCAGAACGCACATACGCGGCCCTGGCTGTCCGGGGTGGTGCCGGTGTAGATGTTCATGTCGTGGATGGAGCCAACAACCCCGCCCTTAGGCGCTGTGAGGCCGAATGCCATGCTCGTGGAAAGAGCAACGATGCCGAGTGCAGCAAATACCGTCTTCTTGTTCATTTGTACTCTCCTTTTTTTCGATTGAATGATATTCCATCTACTGCTTGGTGCTACACGGATTACACTGAATAGACTTTGAACTGGGACACATCCTCCTTTCATGTTCGTTTTCTTTGTATGGGCCTAGTCGGCTGGCTGGGCCATCCGTCATTTGCCCGAAAATGGCCACGAAAAGCATTACGATTACCTATTGTGCAACTGCGGTGCCACGGGGATTTTGGGGCCGATTATTTTTGGGCTAAGGGAAAAGGCCCAGGCGCAAAGCGCTGATCTGCTATCACTTTTTTTAATTTGGACTGAAGCAAAAAGATGGAGAAAAGACACTTCCAGGGGGGAGGCGCCGCCTTGTCGCGGGGAGGGTACGGGGTTTTCACGGGATAACACGGAAGGGGGGCCGCCCTTTCACTGACCCCCCTCTTTGAACATTGTCGGTCCGGGGGCTTGCCCCCCTTTTGAACGTTGTGGGTACGGGAGGCAAGCTCCCTTTTGGCTGCGCTTCAAACAGTGGGCTGGGCAAAACGTCCCCCCCTTTGCAAAGGGGGGCAAGGGGGGATTTGCCTTGGCCTGACCATACAAGCACCTGCTGACTCTTGGATCGCACACGCTGCAACAGCAAATAGACTGATGCGGAACAACTTGTTCATGAGGAAAGCGACTCCGTCCATCAGGCGGAAAGGTATAAATCACCCCCCCCCTGCCCCCCCTTCGCAAAGGGGGGAACGTGATGCCATACTCAATGCTTCGAGACTGACGCACACATACTTCCACGGTATTCTCTGAAGAACCTTCGCAAAGTGGGGGCGTCAGGGCAACAGACGGCACTTCATGAAATAAAAAGCCCGCCGGGCTGGAGCCGGGCGGGCTAATGGTGCGTGATGCGTAGTCGCTGTTTACTAGTAGATCTTGGTGCCGCCGGCGGGGTGACAGGTGCCGGCTACGGCACAGCTTCGGGCCGGGGCGTTGTAGACCGGGGCGTCTCCTGTGTACCTCGTGTCGAAGTTGACGAGGTGGGCTCCGTTGGTGGTGTTGGCCAAGAGTGAACTCGGCACGCCGTGCGGATCATGACACGCCGAGCAGGGCGCACTGTGGTCGCGCACGTGCGACTGGTGCAGGGCCGCGGAATTGGAGTGCGGCACGTTCATCGGGTCGAGCAGGTACAGCTGCTCGTGGCACTTGAAGCATAGCGGGTACGACGTCGCGGCCGAGGGGAAGGTATCTATGTTCTGAGCCTGCAGAATGTAAGGCTCCTCGGAACCGTGCGGGGCATGGCAGTCCGAGCAGTAGATCCGGAACTGGCTGTTCTGCAGCGACGAGATGAGGCTCCTGCCGGTCCTCCCCACCGTGTCGTAGGCGACCGGATGGTACGACGGGTTCCCGGTGGCGAAGCGCTTACCCTCGTCGTAGGTGGAGAAGGCACGCACGGGACGGCTAAGACTCGCAGTCTTGAAGGAGGAGGCGGAGACGCCCTGGTGGCAGCGGAAGCAGACCTCGTACTCGTAGCGGGCGGAACCGTCCCCTCCGAGCGCGTTGCCGTTCACGTCGACGCCGCGTACCCCGCGCAGGGGACCGTTCACGTACGGCGCGGTGGAGGCGGGGGTGACCGCAGGGTTCGGGTCGCCCAAGGGGGAGCCCTGGAAACCTGAGCGGTGCGGGTTATGGCAGTCGACGCACTGCACGTGTTTTAAGTCGGAGGTCAGCGGCAACGTCTCGTCTTCCTTGTGCACGCCGGAGTAGATCTGGATCTTGTGGCTGAAGGTGCGCGAGATCTGGGTCGCGATGTCGATGCTGGTCAAGGTGTTGTACGACGCACCGGAGTGGCAGCTCCCGAGACAGTTGCTCTCCTCGCCGGAAAGCGGGGCCGGTTGCTTGAGAAGATGCACCCCCCGCTCCGCGGAGTGGGGACGATGGCAGTTGCGGCAGCCGTCGGCGCCGACCTGGGTGGATACCGCGCTGCTGTAGCGCGCCCCGCCGGTACGGTGCTTGTTGTCGGCGTTGGCCCAGTCGGTCTTGTTGTGGCAGTCACGGCAGAGAAGGTCGTGTTCGGCGGAGTCGTCACGCACGAGGAAGTTGCCGTACTGGTTGTTGTGCGGGTCGTGGCACGAGGTGCACTCCACGTAGGTATCCTCGGAGAGGCTGATCCCCTTGCTGGCCAGCGTCCCCTTGTCGTTCAGCTCGCCGGAGAGACCGTAGGTCATGGACACCGGGTGGCTCGTCGAGAGATCGGTCCCGAGGTTCGCGTTGAGCGCCGGGTCCAAGTCGGTAGGGATCTTGCCGAGGCTTGAGACGGTGAAGTCGCCGTTTAGCACCCCCATGGCGACCGCGCCGTCATGACAGGAAAGGCAAAGGCGCGAGGGTCCCTTGGGTTGCTGCGGATTCGCCTTGATGGTGGTCGACGCGTACGGGACGTAGATGCTGAGGTTGGACTTGCGGCTCCAAAGCGGCCCTTCACTCACGGCGTGATGCGGCGTGTGACAGAAGACGCAGATGCGCACCTCGTCGGTCGCCTTTACGTTGTGCGCCCCCCCTCCCCCGCTGACGGAGAGGTTGTGCGGCGTGTTGACGATGCGGGCGCCCTGGGATGAAGCGGTGGCGACACCCGGAAGGAGCAGGGTCGCCGCGCAGAGCGCGTGTATTACCTTGATCTTGATCCCTCTCATTTGGATTCACCCGGCGCCGGTAGCGGGGCGCCTGTCTGCGGGTCGTCGACCCGCAGGTACCTGAAGACCTGCAGTCTCCTGTTGTAAGAATCCGCGACATAGATGAGATCACCCTTGCCGATGAAGATACCGGCCGGCATCCAGAACTGCCCCGGATTGCTCCCGTGCGAGCCGAAGTCGAGCAGCACGCGTCCGTTGTCGTTGAAGATCTGCACTGCGTCGAAGAGCGCGTCGCAGACGTAGATGTGACCGTCGCTGTCGACCGCAACCCCCTTCGGGCGGGCAAAGCTCCCCGAGGTATCCCCGGCCCGGCCGAACTGCTTCAGGAAGTGGCCGTTGGCGGTGAAGATCTGGATGCGGGAGTTGAGCGCGTCGGTCACGTAGAGGCGCCCGGAGGCGTCGACGAAGAGGTCGGTAGGGTAGTTGAACTGCCCCGCCCCGGTGCCGCGCCCGCCGATCCTGTAGCGCTCGTTGCCGGCGAGGTCGTAGACCACGATCTGGTGGCTCGCGGTATCGGAGACGTAGATGAAGCGGTTGTTCGCGTTGAAGGCAAGGCCGGTGGGACGATCGAGCGCGGTCACGTTGAAGCGCTGCAGTTTCCCGCCGGAGAGCGCGTAGCGGTAGACGACGCCGGTCCCCGCGTCGGATATGTAGATGTTGTCCCGGTCGTCCCCGGTCACCGCAATCGGGGTGCGCAGCCCCCCGCCGATGACGGTGTAGCTCTTCTTGTCGGGGTCCATGATGTGGACCAGGGCGAGTCCCACGTCGGCGATGAAGATCCTCTCCTTCTGGTCGACGTAGACCCCGTAAGGCTTGCCTATGCGCTGGTCCGGTTCACCGGTGAGGAGTTCTATGGCGCGCTGCCAGAACCCTTTGGAGATCCCGGCGTCCTCGAAGTCGCGGATCTCCTTCACCCAGGTGATGCGGGGGGGGGTGGGGAGCGCCGGCCACTGCAGCTCGCGGTAGTCGCCTCCCCGGCGCTGCGGGGCACTCCCGGCGCAGCCGGACAGAAGCAGCAAAACGAGCAACGGGAAAAAGATGATCGAATTCTTTATGCTCATGTTTTCATCCTTTGCCGTCAGAATTGCCGCGCCATGCGCAGCATGAGGGTTTGGTCGCTGGTCCATCCGCTTCCGGAGTAACGGAAGTTCGCCTGGGTGTTCACGTTGAAGGTGAGCTTGCGCACGCTCCAGCGTACGTCGAGCGAAAGGGAGAGGTTCGTGTTGTCGATGTACCCTGTGTTGTTGAGCAGGTTGCTGGTGGCGGTGACGAGGGCGGTGTTCTCAAGCATCTTCGAATAGCTGCCGCTCGCGGAGAACACGTTGGAGGTGTTCCCCCCCGTGTTCCCCTTGCTCACCAGATCGCTCTCGCGGATCAGGTAGCGGTCGGTCAGGTTCATGGTGTAGCGCCCCTGCATCCAGGAACCGCTGCGCATGAAGGCCCCTTTGTAGGTCTGGCTCTTCTCCGCGCTCGAAACGAGTCGGGTGTACTCGACGGAGAGGGTCCCGGCGTCGTCGTCGAACCTCGTGTCCCCACCAAGGCGGTAGGAGTTGGAACCGGCGAGGTTGATCTGGTCGGCGCTGCCGGAGATGAGCTCCTGGCTGGTACGGTTCCAGTTGGCGAAGACGCGGTACTTGTTCTCCAGGAAGGTGAAGTCCGCGCCCAGCGCATCGTTGGTGGTGGAGTAGGTGATGTTCGAGTTGACCAGCACCTTGTAGTCGATGGAGAGGATATCCTTCACATGGATGCTCGAGGTGCCTGTCTTGACGACCACCTCGGTGTACGGGCCGTTTTGACGCACCGTGTAATCGATCCCCTCGTCGTACTGCTTGGTCCTCGCCTGATTCCACACCTTGACCGACCCCTCCACCACGTTCTGCTGGTCCAGAGTGACGAAGAGGAGCTCGTCGACGGGACGGACCTCGGCGAAGATGTCGATGCCGCTGTCGCTAAGCTTGTTGGCGGTGACCAGGTAGTGCCTGCCGGCCGTCAGCTGCATCCTGCTGTCGCGGGGGAGCAGCTTGTGGTAGTCCAGCATGAGGCCGCCGCCGCCGCTTTGCTCGCTCCCGGCCGAGAGGCTGCGGTCGTTACCCTCCGCTTCGATCCGCGTGGTGAGGCTTTTGAAGAGCCTGTGCTGCAGCCAGGCGCGGGCGTTGTGGGTGCGCTGAATCTGGGTCGGCTCTTCCCGCATGGTGAAGCTGTAGTCGGTGCCGCTCTCGAGCGCGCGCCCCAGGTCCCAGCTCAGGGACGCGCCGAGATCGGTGGTGCGCGATTCGTTCACGCCGCGCTGGGTCACCACGTGCGCGCGGCTGTTCAAAATCCTGTTCAAGGACGCGGTGGAGAAGTTGAGACTGTTGCGGAGGTTGGCGTCGATGTTGCTGCTTTGCTGGCTCTCTACGTCGTTGTCGGTGGTGAGGTTCAGGGTGCTCCCGACGATGGTGAAGTAGGTCTCGCTGTTCTTGTAATTGTGGCTCGCTCCGAAGGTGTAGGAGTCGCTTTGGGAGCGGCTGTCGAGCTCGAGGCCGCTCGTCTGGTTCGAGGTCCTGTTGTAGCCGAAGGTGATCGGCAGGAACGTCGACGAGATCGGGAGGTGGAGCGCGAGGGAGTTGCTCTTTTGCTGATAGCTCGAGGCGAACTCGCGCGGCACGTCCGCGATGTCCGAGGTGAAGCTGAAAGAAAGCGGATAAGGGAAGCGGTCCAGGAAGATGCCCGTTATGTTGTAGAGCACGCCGAAACCGTAGGTGTCGTTGGTGGAGCGCTCGTTCCCCATGTAGAGGTTCTGGTCCGCTCGCAGGTCGAGCCCGATCTCGCCGTGCAGAAGACGCGCGCGGTAAATGGCGTAGTCGAGCCCCAGGTGGTAGTCCTCCTGCAGCGACTGCTGCGTCGTGGAGACGAGGTCCGCCTGCGCCGCCTTCAGGTGGTACGTGGTCTCCACGCTCTGCCTGAGGTTTCTAAGCGCAAGGACGTTGGTCACCTGCGCCGCCGCCCACTCCGGTACGAGGAGCAGGCTAAGCGGTATGAAAAGAAGTTTGGACCGCATCATCCCATCCCGGTCATTTCAAGAAAAACGAAGTGGTCCCGTAATGGGGGTTATGGCAGTCGGCGCAGACCATCTTACGCTCGGCAACCTTGTTGTGCAGCCCGAGCGCCGCGCGCTGTTCCTTATGGCAGAGATCGCAGATGTTCTTTCTGTCCACCTTCAGAAGCGAAGTGTAGGCGGAGTTGTGGGGTACGTGGCAGGCAAGGCAGTCGCCGACCGCGGCGGGGCCGTGCTGGTAGTGCCCCTTGTCCTTGAAGAAGTCCTTGTGGCACATGAGACAGAGCTGTTTCGCGGGGCGCACCAGACCATCGTCCTTGGACTTGTCGTGGCAGTTGTCGCACTTCTTCTCGTCGTAGGGCTGGTGCACCGAGCCGTTGGTCACGTCCCCGGCCTCGGCGGCCTTCTTGGCCCCGGCAAGCTCCTCCTTGTACTCGGTGAGCTTCGCATCCGCGTACTGGGTACAGATCTCCTCGGGCGGCGGGAGCGTCGGCACGCCGTCGAACACCGTGGAGAGGACCTTGTGCCTGGTGATGGGATCGCACCCGGCGAGGATGGCGAAAACCATCAGGAAAGCCGCGATATGTAGCGTGAGTCGTGCCATGTGCCCCTTGGGTCGCCGCAGGAACCCCGTGAAAGGGTTGTCGCGCCCGCCTTTACGGCCGGCGCGACGTCTCCGCAGGCATTTCAGTGAACTTTGTTACTTCTTCCCTTCCGCGTCGCCCTTCCCTTTCGGCGCCTGCTTCGGGAGGGTGTCGTACCCCTTGAAGTCCTTCATCTGCCCGAGACCGTAGAAGGAGACCTTCACGGGCCCGAACTGGTTGGTCACCACGATGACCTCCTCGAGGACGAAGTTGGGCGCGGCGAGCTTCTGGAAGTAGTCGAGGTTGTCCCTGATCACCATCACCCCGGCGGGGAGGTTGAGCGATTCGTAGACGTAGCCCGGGTCTCCGAAGAACATGAGGATGCGCCCGGTCTCGTTGAAGATCTGCACGTTCTGATGCGAGGCGTCGGCGACGTAGATGCGCCCCTTGTCGTCGACGGAGATGCCGCGGGGACGGCCGAACTCGCCGAAGGAATCGCCGAGCCCGCCGAAGGTGTGCACGATGTGCCCGTCGCGGTCGAGCTTCACCACTTTGCCGGTGCCGGCGTTGGTGACGTAGAGGTAGCCGTCCTTGTCCATGGTGAGGTTGGTGGGAAGCGACAGACCGACCTGGGTCTCGCTCCCCTTGCCGATGGCGCCGGCCAAGTCGCCGCTTTGGCGGTCGATGATCTTGATCTCGTTGTTGGAGATGTCCAGGGCGTAGATGTTCTTGTCGTCGACGGCGACGTCGACCGGCTTCATCTGGATGTCCTTGCCGTAGGCCCTGACGAAGTTGCCCAATTCGTCGTACATCATCACCTCCTTGCGGAAGGTGTCGGCGACGAAGACGTTGCCGTCAGAGGCGACGGCGATGTTGATCGGTTTTTTGAGCTTGCCCTGCCCCTTGCTCCCGGGGAGTATCTCGTAGGTCTCCTTGACCAGGTCGAAGATGGCGACGTTGTTCTGGATGGTGTCGACGACGTAGATGCGCCCCTTGTTCGAGGCGATACCGTACGGCTTGGCGATGATCTTGTTGGTGTCCTCCTCCTCGTTGGAGAGGGAGAGGAGTTTCACGCTGGCCTTTTCCTTTGCCACGTCCTTGGAGGCGGAGACCCCTTTCAGGAACTGCACCCTGGGGGGGTTAGGTTCGGGGGGCCAGAACACCGGCTCACCGGAACCGAGCTTTCTCGCGCCGCAGCCGGTGAGCCCGAAAGCGACCAGCGCGAGCGCCAGCACCATGAAACCTCTCCCCGCATGAAACGACCTGCTACCACGAAGCATTGCTGACATCTCCTTTTTCTCCTTGACCTATGGGTGTTGCTTGCCGTGCCGGGCACGGGTTCTCCGTTACTTGATGCTGTAATCCTCGGCCTTGTCGCGGTTGTAAGCGAGAGGGCGATGGCATCCGGGGGCGCAGGAACCGCCGGCTGCGGTCGTCTTGAAGTTGATGGGTACCTTCCACTCGCCGAACTGCACCCCTTCCACGTTGATGAGCTTCTCGCCGCTGCTTGCGTGCGGTGCGTGGCAGACGCGGCAGGTGCGCCCCTTGCGGCTGTTCACCACGTGGACGTAGTGCAGGTTGCGGTTGCCGTTTCTGAACTTGGTGTAGATGGTGGTGTCGGCGAAGCGCAGCAGGTTCTTCTCGTGGCACTTAAGACACGCGTCGTACAGCCCGTCCTTGTAGGGGGCGTAGAGGGTCTCGGGATAGTTGCCGCCGAGCATCCGGAAATAGTTGGAGCCGTGCGGGTCGTGGCACCCCTTGCACTCGCCGTTTTTGAGCGGGCCGTGCAGGTACTTCTTGTTGGCGATCTCTTTCTTGATGTTCTTCAGGGGAGGCTTGTCCGTGCCGTGGCAGGAGAGGCAGGTCTCCATCTCGGTGAAGGCCAAAAGACCCTTTGCTTTCGAGAAGTGGCTCGAGTGGCAGCTACTGCAGCCGGCCTCGGACTTGATCGGCTTGTGCAGTACCTTCGCCTCGGCGATCTTCTTGCCGATGGGGGCGTGGCAGGAGATGCAGAGGTCGGGCATCTTCTTGACGAGGAACATGGGAACGCCCGAGCCGTGCGGATTGTGGCAGATGGTGCAGGGGTCCTTCTTCACCGGCGGGTGCTGGAAGGTGGCGGCCTTCAACTGGCTGTTGAAGTCGGAATGGCACCTGAGGCAGGTTTCGCGCACGTTCTGCTTGAGAAGTGCCTTCTCCTGGGACTGGTGCGGGTCGTGGCATTCGGTGCAGGAGCCGACCGCGGCGGGGCCGTGCATGAAGCGCTGCTGGAAGGTCGCCTGGTCGTGGCAGCCGGTGCAAAGCGGGTTCTGGTCGTCACCCTTTTCGAGCAGGAAGCGGCCGGAGCTGCCGTGCGGCTTGTGGCAGGCGGTGCACTCCCCGCTTTTCACAGGCTCGTGCACGAGTTTCTTGGAGGCGAGCCCGTCGTGACAGCCGGTGCAGAGCGCTCCCCCCTTGGCGGCAAGCTGGAAGCTCTTGCCCCCCTTGAGCGGGTGTTCCTTGGAGACGGCGGTGTGGCAGCTCGCGCAGTCCCCCTCTTTGACGGGGGCGTGCGGAACGGCGATCTTGGCAATTTCGACGTGGCAGGCCGAGGTAACGCAGGAGTCGCCACGGGCGTTGCCGGCAGAGGTGAGAAGCAGCGCGGCCAGCGCGAAAGGGACAAAGGCAAGCATCTTCATGATGACACCCTAGCAAGTAAGATTGGAATGGTGGACATGGGGCCAGCCAACACAATCAATGCAAATTCCAGGGGAGGCAGAGGTTCCTCCCATAACAATGGTATTCCCCATAAGCGGCAGGACGCGGCCCGGGAAGGCGGCTGCAGGGAAGCCGGGCAGGCTTCGGGAAAATCCCCAGTCTGTCTAACAGATTTGCACTTTTTTTTCAAGCAATAGATCGGGGGTGTGGTGGTAACACCCCCTCTTTCGCTTTTTATTCGGGGTAGTCGGAGAGGGTGAGGAAGGTTTCCTTCAGCTCAAAGGAGAAGATGGAGAACATCCGCTCGGCGAGCCGTGCCGTGAGCACGGGGGGGTAGAGCGGCACGGCAAGCCGGTAGATGAGGTCGAGCATGCCGTCGTGGGGGTTCTCCTCGAGGAACAAGGCGCCGTACTGCAGCACCGGGGCGAAGAGAAGCGCCTCCTCCATGACCTGGTCGTCCTCGCTGAAGTACGGGAGGATCATCTCCAGGGAGAAGCAAAGGCCGGTGCCGCCGGCGTCCTCGGCGATGCAGAGGAGCACCTCGTCCTGCGGCGAGCCGTATTCGAGCGATTCGGGGGAGAGGTGTCCTGCGGGGAGGACCATCACCTTGCCGTGCACGGGGTCGATGCCGTAAGGGGCGCCGCGGCCGGCTAAGAAGCGCTCCAGGGACTGGTATCCCTTGGTCTGCAGCCTGCCCATGCCGCGGTAGAAAGCGGCACGGAACGCGTCGCGGTTGGCGATCAGCTCCTCGAGCGGGACGAACTCCTGCTCCGGTGCCGAAGGTCTGGCGCTGCGCATCTCCGCGTTGTCCACCACGAGCCGGAGGTGTGACCTCTTGCGCTCGTCTTTGTCTTTGCTCACTTGATACCCCCTGATGCTAACTGCACTTTCTGTAATACACCGGGGGCGAGACGGGTGTCAACCTAGAAGCTCCCAGGGGGCAAGGAGACGCGGGGATCTCCTCCCCCTGGAGGGGGGGGCGGGAGGGGGGGAAACTGTCGGTCAAAGCCCCCCTCCCTGTCCCTCCCCCTCCAGGGGCAGGGACGCCTGAGGTTTTCCAACGTAGAACGTTGAACTTAGAACTTAGAACGTTTTCTAGAAGAAGCGCGCGCCGGACTTCAGATCGGTGACCGAGATGGTGACGTTGGACGCGTCGATTTTGGCGGTCAGGTGGGAGGGGTTGCACCCGCCACCGGAAGCGGCGCCGATCTTGTTGATGGCGAACTTCTGGTTGCAGTTGTTGCAGTTCATCTTGTCGCCCTGCTGCTCATACCCCTTCTTCTCGCGGTAGCAGACGTCGCAGGCGTCGAAGGCGGTGTGGAGCTGGCCGTCGCTTCCCTTGACGATGAAGAAGTTGATCTCCTTGCCGCCGTCGGCGAGTTTGTAGTAGTGCGCCTTGCCGTCGTTCACCTTGGCGACCGGGATGGTGACGGCGCCGTTCACCGGCTTCACCTTCTCGTACTTGCCCATGCCGGGTAGGGAGAACGCGAAGGCGACGGTGGCCATGGCGGCAACGGCGACAAGGGCGATGATGAGGGTCTGCAATCCTTTTTTGTTCTGCTGAACCATGTGAAGCTCCTTTTGATCCGGCTCGCTAAAGCCGGGTGAGATGAAGGTTTTCAACGTAGAACCTAGAGCGTTGAACGTAGAACGTGTTTACTTCCCGCCACAACCGTCTTTGCCGCAGCAGCCACCGTGGGCGGCCTTGCCGCCCAGGTCGCGCCCCGCCATGGTGCGGAACTGCTCCGGGGTGAGCACCCCGGCTACCTTGGAGGCGAAGCCGCACTTCTCTACCGCGGCGACCAGCCGTTCCGGGGCCACCTGCTTCGAGTCGTAACCGGCTATGACGAGCCCGCTTTCAAGATCCACCTCGGTGGCCGCCACGCCTTTTTGCGTCTGCAGCGCCTCGTTGATCTTCTTCACGCAGGCGCCGCAGGTCATCCCGGAGGTGCGCAGCACGACGACCTTGTCGGCGGTAGCCCCCACCCTCACGTAAAAGGCGAAGACGCCAAGCACCGTGACCACGACGAGCAAGAGGACGCTGTTCCATATCCTGTTTTTCATAGGCTCTCCCGGACCGGCGTGGCTGACGCGGGATGCGTCCTGCAGGCTCGGTCGGGGAACCATTTTTCAAGGAGCGTGCCACGCCGCTGGAAAGTGGTAACCCACCGGGATCACTTGCCGGCGTGGAGACCCATGGACGACATGCGCCCACATCCTGTGGAATATCCGCCAGCCAGCGTAGGATTTTCCACACTACGGGGAGAGCGGGAGAGCTACCAGGAAGGTGGTCCCGCGCCCCGGCTCGCTCTGCACCTCCAGGGTGCCGCCATGCCCTTCGATGATCTTCTTGGTGATGGAGAGGCCTAGGCCGGTGCCGCTTCCCTTGGTGGTGAAGAAGGGTTCGAAGATCTTGGCGAGCGCCTCGGCGGAGATGCCGCTCCCTTCGTCGGTGAAGCGGACCTCGATGCGTCCGTCGCGCCCCAAGGTGGTGGCGACGCGCACCTTCCCCCCCTGCGACGAGGCCTGGATCGCGTTCAGCAGGATGTTCATGAAGGCCTGGTGCAGCTTTCCCGGGTCGGCGACTACCGGCGGAAGCGCGCCGCGTTCGAGCTCTAACGTGACGCCGCCGGTGCGGGCCTGGGCGGAGAGGAGGGTCACGATGTTGGCGAGTTCCTCGTTCAGGTCGCATTCCCTCTTGTCGGCGGGCTCAGGGCGGGCCATGCGCAGGAAGTCCTCGACGACGCGGTTCAAGCGGTCGGACTCCTTGACGAGGATCTCGAGGAATTCGTGGCGGTTGGCGGCGCTGCCGTCCTCCATGAGGATCTCGGCGGTGCCGCGTATCGAGGCTAGGGGATTGCGGATCTCGTGGGCCAGGATGGCGGAGAGCTCGCCCAGGGCGGAAAGGCGCTCGGCGCGCCGCAACTGCTCCTCGATCCTGATGATGAGCTCGGACTGCTCTTTCAGCTGCCGGTAGGAGTCCTCGAGTCCCTTTGCGCTGCGCTCCAGCTCCTCACGGCGGAAACGGTCCTGCTGCGACAAGAAGCCGGTGATCCCGCCTACGACGTTGTAGAGGATGACCTCGAGGTATTTCTCCATCTCCATGGCGATGTGGCCGCCCCACTGGAAGAGGATGTGGGGGGCGTAGGCGATGGTGACCAGGATGGCGCAGCCGATGCCGCCGCGAAAGCCGAACCAGAAGGCGGCTAGGATGATGGGGATGTAGTAAAGGCGCTGGAAGATGTCGTGCAACACCGCGAGACGGAGCGGTGTGAGGTAGTGCAGAAGGCTTATGGCGACGACGCAGGCGAAAAGGGTGGCGCCCCTGAAGAGGTCGGTTCGTCTCATGTGGAGGCCTACTCCTCCCACATGATGCAGGAGACCGGGCAGAGGTCGATGGCGCGGACCTGGATCTCCGCCTCGTCGGCCCCTTCCGGGTCGTAACACTCGGACTTTCCGTGGTCGTCAAAGCGGAACACGGCGGGAAGGTTCCCGATGCAGATGCCGCAACTGATGCATTCGTCCTTTTTTACCAGCGGTTTTCTCGCCACATGGTCCTCCTTTCCCGGCGTCGCCGCGGGCGCTGAGCGCTCGGGGCCAGGGGCCACTATAGCGCAGGATGACACGACTTCCCAATGAAAAATTTGCGGACCGGCGGCCTAACTAGGCCACGATGCTCCCCCCTCAGGTGAAGCCGGCGCCCACGGTGCAGGCGTAGCAGTGGTCGGCGGCGGGGATGGCCGTGCCCGGCGCGGGAAGCTCGGAGAGTTCCCGCAGGAGGCGCTCCTCTCCCCCCATGTTGATGCCGCGGGAGAGGTGAAAATCGCAGTCGTAGAGGCGCCCGGTCCAGTCGACGGAGAGCTGGCTGCGGCACATGACGCCCGAGACGGCGCACGGGTTGAAGCCGGAGGCGAGCTTGTCGAGGTAGGCGTCCAGGTTGCCCGAGCGCTCAAGGAAGAGGCGGAAGCGGCCGAGCGGCGCGTTGGCGAAGGTGTAGAGGTTGTGGAAGCTGACGCCGTGCCTGCGCGCGAGATCGCGCCGGAACTTCTCCTGGGCCTGGAGCTGCGGCGGCGGGAGGAAGGCGCCCGAGGGGTTGCTGACGAGGTCGAGCTCGAGCAGGCTTCCCGGCATGCCGTAGCCGAGCGCGTTCAGGTGCGTGAGCGCCGCCATGCTCCGCTCCCAGACCCCGGCACCGCGCTGGGCGTCGGTCTGCGTCTGGTTGGCGGCGGGAAGCGAAGCGACGAGCACGACGCCAAGGTCGCGGTAGAGCTCCATGAGGGGCTCGCCCCGCTCCCCCTCAAGGACGACCAGGTTCGTGCGCACGATGAGCCTCGGGGTGTGAGGTGCCAGACCGCGTAAGAGGTAGGGGAGCTCCGGCACCAGTTCCGGGGCGCCGCCGGTCACGTCGATGACGGCGAAGGGAAGGCGCGTGGCGGCGGCGATCACCTCGTCCATCACCGGGCGCGCCATCATCTCGCTGCGGGCGGGCCCCGCCTCGAGGTGACAGTGCCCGCAGGCCAAGTTGCAGACGAGGCCCACGTTCACCTGCAGCGCACGGGTCTCGTCCCGCTCGAGGCGTAGCTCGTGGCGCGCGAGCCGCTGCCGGAAGCTCTCCGTCGCGGTGTTTTCCGTTGTCCCGGACATCCCGTCTCCTAGAGCGAAAGTTTTTCCGCGATCTTGCGCATCTGCACCCCGTGCACCAGGGAGGCGCCGCCGCGGATCGCGGTCACCACGTGCAGGGCCTCGGTCATCTCGCCCAGGTGCGATCCCTTCTCGAGGCAGGCCCTCGTGTAGGCGTCGATGCAGTAGGGGCACTGCACGGTGTGGGCGACGGCCAAGGCGATGAGGGCCTTTTCCCTTTCGGTTAGGTCACCTTCGGCGAAGACCTCGTTGTAGTAGTCGAAGAACTTCCCGGCCAGTTCCGGCGCGTCCTTGCCGATCTCGGCGAAGCTCCCGAGGTCCTTAGGGTCGTAGTAGGTTTCCATGGCGTTCTCCTTTTCTCGTCGTGGGGTACGGACGTGGAAGCATATCGGAAACGGCGCCGCGGGTAAAGGGAAAGAGGCGACTCCTCATGAGCGAACGCCTCGGTTAAAGTCCCGTAGTTTCGAGCCGGCGGGGTGATGAGCGGCGAGGGCAGCCGATATTCATGAAGAAAGTCGCTTGAAATGGCCCAAGTGGTCATTATACTTGTGCCGAATCAACCGACACTAGCGGGGGGAAGGCATGGAGAACGAAGGGAGAAGGAAGTTTCTCGGGGTCTGTGTGGCCGGCTGCACGGTCGCGGCCGCGGCTGCCGCCGGATACCCGGTGCTGCGCTACCTGGCACCCAGGTCCGGACAGGGAGGGGCGGCCAAACTGGTGATACCGGCCGGGGAGCTGAAGGAGGGGGACGCCAAGTTCTTCGAGTTCGCCGGGTCCTCAGCCGTCCTCATCAAGACGAACAGCGGCCAACTGGTCGCGCTCTCCGCGGTCTGCACCCATCTTGGCTGCATCGTGCAGTGGGTGAAGGAGAAGCAGCAGTTTCTCTGTCCCTGCCACGGCGGCCAGTTCTCCACCGACGGCACCGTGCTGGGGGGCCCTCCCCCGCGCCCGCTCGCAAAAATCCCGTTCACCGTCACCGAAGGTAACATCACCATCGGTTAACCCTTTCCGCATACGGAGGCATCCATGTTAAACCGGCTGTACCGCTGGCTCGATCTGCGCTACGGGATCGGCGAGATCGCGGAAAAGGAGCTCACCGGCTACCTTCTGCCGCGCAACATCAACGAATGGTATTCCCTGGGGAGCGTCCTTTTGGTGATCTTCGCCATACAGGTCGTGACCGGCATGCTACTCATGATCTACTACGTGCCCGACGCGGACAAGGCGTTCAAGAGCGTCTCCTTCATCATGAACGAGGTCCCCTTCGGCTGGTTCATCCGCCTGTGTCACGCGGTGGGGTCGAACATGATGGTGGCGGTGCTCCTGCTGCACATGTTCTCCACGCTCATGATGGGAAGCTACAAGGCGCCGCGCGAGTTGAACTGGGTCACCGGCTTCACGCTCTTCGCCCTGGTGCAGGGGATCTCGCTTACCGGCTACCTCGCGCCCTGGAGCCAGCTCTCCTTCTGGGCCACGACGGTCGCCACCAACAGCGTCAGCGCCATCCCGGTCTTGGGCCCCACCCTGGTCGAGTTCCTGCGCGGCGGAAAGCTCGTGGGGCCGGCGACGCTCGGGCGCTTCTTCGCCCTGCACGCGGCGGTCCTTCCCGTGGTGATCGCGGCGCTGATCGGGGCCCACCTCTTCTTCCTGAAGCGGACCGGCGTCTCGGCGCCCCCTTTCGGAAAAGACGAGACGGCGAACCCGTTCGAGGCGCGCGAGTACCACTACCAGGGGCACCCGGGGGGGATCCCCTTCTTCCCGAACTACGTGCTGCAGGATCTCAGCTCGATCTCCATCTACTTCGCCGTGTTCCTCGCGGTGGTCTTCTTCTGGCCCAACATGCCGTTCACGCCGGACGCCTTCGTCCCGGCCGATCCCTTCAAGACCCCGGCGCACATAAAGCCCGAGTGGTACTTCCTGGCCAACTACCAGACCCTGAAGATCTTCCCGAGCGAGCTTCTGGGGCTCTCGGTGCAGGCGGCGGCGATGACATTTTTGGCGCTGCTCCCTTTCATCGACCGCTCTCCTGAGCGCCACCCCTTGAAGCGCCCGCTCTTTCTCACCCTGGTGATCGCCGGCATCCTGCTCTGGATCGCACTAAGCGTATGGGGGCACCTGTCATGATTCGGAAAAACATCCTGGCCATCCTGCTCCTAGCCCCGCTTCTCTTCCTGAAACCGGCCGCAGCTCTCGCCGCGGAACAGCCGGAGACGGTCTGCATCCAGTGTCACGGCTCCATGCCGGACCGGCTCGGGGCGCCGGTGAACCTCTGGCGCGGCAGCGTCCACGCGGAAAACGGCATCTCCTGCAACGGCTGTCACGGCGGCGACCCGAAGGACGCGGCGAACGCCATGAGCCCGCAGCGCGGCTTTTTGGGGGCTCCGAAGGAGAAGGACATCCCCGCCTTTTGCGGGCGCTGCCACCCCGGCGTCTACAAGGATTACCTGGCCAGCGCCCACGGCCGGGCTCTCGGCGCGGGGGGACCGACCTGCGTTACCTGTCACAGCAACCACCAGGTGGTGAAGGCGTCGCTCACCCTCATCAACGAGAAGAGCTGCACCCGCTGCCACAGCTTCGAGAGGGCGAAGACGATCCGGGACGCCATGAGCGGGACCGAGGCGCGCATCGTCGGGATCTCGGGGAGGATCGCGCAGTTCCAGGTGAGCGGGGTGGATACCGAGAAGATGGGCAAGGCGCTCTTCTCGGTGAGAAACCGTTTCCACACCCTGTTCCACGACGTGGACGTGAACAGGGTGAAGAACGAGTCGGCGGCGATCAACAAGGAGCTCGACAAGCTGGACGCGGCGCTCAAGGTGATCGATGACGAGCATGCGCGCCGGCGCGTGGTGGGGGGGATCGCGGTGGCCTTTGCCGTACTGCTCGCGATCCTGTTCCATCTGATGAAGAAGACCTACGACTAGAGCTTTTTCAGCCCGAAGAGGAATTTGCGGTACTGGACCTCCCCCGCCTTGGTCAGCGGGTGCGTGATGCGCGCTATGGGTTGCGCGGCGGGGGGACCGTAGAGGGTGCCGGCGGGGACGTTGCGCGTGACGACGCTCCCCGCCACAACCACCGCCCCCGCGCCGATGGTTACCCCGTGCAGGATGGTGCAGTTGGGTCCGATGAAGGCGCCGTCCTCTATCACCACCCCTCCCTTCGCCTCTTCGGTGGCGCGGTCCCCGAGGTAGAAGTGGGCGAATACGGTGCAGCGAAGGCCGATAGTCACGTTGTCACCGATGACGATCTGCTCGGGGTGCTGGTCGTCCAGGTAGACGAGCTGGCTCAGCCAGACGTTTTTCCCCATACGCACCCCGCGCCGACGCTGCAGCCACGGGCGCAGCGTGTATCCCCCCGGGACCACCATCGCCAGCTTTCCGAGCACCCTCTGCAGGATCCCCAGCCCCATGATCGCCCCCTTAAGCCCCTGCAGCGGCAGCTGCGGCACGGCCCCGTTTCATCTCGACAAATACCGCCACCCGGCGCACCGAGTCGAGGTTCTCCGGGGTGAGTTCCTCGTCGTCCACCGCGATCTGGTAGCGCTCCTGGAGGTAGCTGACCAGTTGCAGGATGCCGGTGGAGTCGACGATCCCTTCCCTGATGAAGGAGCTGTCGTCGGTAAGCCCCGCCTCATCCCCGAACAAAAAGTTGTCCACGACGAAGTTCCTGATCTCTTCGGCAACGCTCATGGTACGCCTCCTTTACCCCTTCGGGTCACAGCCACCCCACCTCCTCCATCAACAGCGGCGGCAGGTGCAGGTAACGGGTGGTCCTTCTCTTGGTTTCGATATCCTCGTAGACCATGCGCACCTGGCCCGGGGTGAGCCCTAGGACGGGTGCGACGGTTTCGGCCGCAACGCCGTGGTTTTTCCCCCAGAGGCAGAGGTCCATCTCCTGGTAGGGGAGCGAGAAGTAGAATTCGTCCTGCCCCTGGGCAAGCGAATAGGTGTCGGTGGTCGGCGCTCTCCGGCGGATCTCCTCGGGGACGCCCAAGTACTCGGCCATCTGGTACACCTGGGACTTGTAAAGGTGCGCGATCGGTTTAAGGTCGGCGGCGCCGTCCCCTAGCTTCACGAAGAAGCCCTGGTCGTACTCGAGCCGGTTCGGCGTGCCGGCGACGGCGAAGTTCAACCGGTCGGCGTGGTAGTACTCGAGCATCTTCCTCACGCGCTGCTTGAAGTTTGTGGCGGCGACGATCTGCAGGTAGGGCTCCAGGGGGAGGCGCACCGTGCGCTGCTCCCCTTTCTCGTCCTGCGTGACGAGGAAGAAGGTGGTGAAGCGCGGCTTGTCGGTGACCGCGGAGATGACGATCTTCGAGCTCCATCCCGGCCCGTAGTCCGGCACCACCTGGCGCACCGCCTGGTCGTACTTCTCGTAGCAGCCGACGGCGTGCAGTATCCCCGAGATGTCCTCCACGCAGGTCGTTATCCCGAAGGTAGCCGCGAGCTTCCCGCTCAACGCGAGGGTCTCCGGGGCGGAGTGGCGCTCGGGCATCTCGAGCCCCACCACGCGCCTTGCACCGAGCGCCCGGACCGCAAGCGCCGCGGTCACGCTGCTGTCGATCCCACCGGAAAGGGCCACCACCATCCCTCCCCGCTTGACCTCCCTGCGCATCAGTTCCCTGATCCTGGCACAGATCCGTTCCGCCTCCCCTTCCGGGTCGAGGCGGAGCACCTCGGGTGAAAACGTCGCTGTCGTCATAGGCACCTTCCTGTCCGGTCCCTAAGGGGACCTAGCTGGTGGTCGATGGGGCCGCGCCGCAGATGACCAGGCAGGATGCCCGGTCCACCTTGCCGCTTGGGTGTTTGGGGAGCAGGGAGACGAGCCTTATCTCCGCCGGTATCTTGTGTCTCGGGAGTTTTGCGCGGCAATGGGCTAAAAGCGCTAGGTGGTCGGCGGCCCCTTCAAGCGGCGCGGCAAGTGCCACAAGCCTCGTCCCCAAAAGGGCGTCGTCCACACCGAGCACCGCCGTCTCCAGCAAAAGTCCGCTCGACATGAGCACCTCCTCGATCTCCTGCGGGTCGACGCGGTGCCCACCCACCTTGAGCAGGTGGTCCTTCCTGCCGGTCACGTAGAGGTAGCCGTCGCCGTCGCGGTAACCCATGTCCCCGGTGTGGTAGCCGTTTCGGTCCAGGACGCGCGCCGTTCCTTCCACGTCCCCCCAATACCCGAGCATGATGTTGGGGCCCGAGGCGACCAATTCGCCGCTTTCCCCCTCGGGAAGCTCCTCGCCGGACGGGCCGAGCACGCGAACAGTCACCCCGGGGATCGCTTTTCCGATGGAGCCGATCTTCTCGGCGAGCCGCTCCGGCTCGACGTAGGTGAGGCGCGCCGCGGCCTCAGTCGCCCCGTACATGACGAAGAGCTTCGTGTGCGCCGGCAGGACCTGCATGAGCCGCTCCTTGATCTCGCGCGCCATGTGCCCTCCCGCCTGGGTGCAGTAGCGCAGGGCCGGGAGCCGCTCCCGGAAGGAGGCGAGCGGCGAGCGGTGCAGAAGGTAGGCGTAGGTGGAGGGGACGCCGGAAAAGCCGGTTACCCCCTCCTCGGCCATCTGCCGCAGCACCGAGGCGCTGTAGGCGAAGTTGTTGTTGATCACCACCGTCCCCCCGACGGCCACGTGCGTGTTGAGGAGCGATTTTCCCATGACGTAGAAGAAGGGGAGCACCACCATCTGGACGTCGTCCTCGGTGAGGTGCAGGTATTCGACGATGGAGCGGGTGTTGCTCACGATGTTCGCGTGGGAGAGCATCACCCCCTTCGGGGCCCCCGTGGAGCCGGAGGTGTAGATGATGCTGGCAAGGGAGGTATCGGCGACCTGGCGGCCTTCCGGCGGGAGTCCCTCCCCCTTCAGGGCCTGATCCCACCCCCAGGCGCCCCCTTCCCCCGCCGGGGCCGCCGCGTCGGCGAAGAGAACGAAACGGACCGAGGGGAGAAATTGGGGCGGGGTGCGCAGCAGGGTTCCCTCACGCTCCATGATGATGCCTGCGGGCTGCAGTTCTTCGCAAAGACGCGCGAGCGCTTCGGGGCCGGTCTGAAGGTTCAGCGGTACCGCAACCGCTCCCGCCTTCAGGATGCCGTAGTAGCTCGCCACGTACTGGACGCCGTTGCCCAGGAGCAGAACGATGCGGTCTCCCGGCAGCACGCCGCGCTCCACCAGGAAGGCGGCCAGGCGTGACGCGGCACGATCGAGCCGACGGTAGGTGACCCGCTCGCCGTCGTGGACGAGGGCCACCTTGTCCGGGCGGAGCGACGCGCTGTTCTCCAGGAAATGGTGCACGCAACCGTTCATGGTTTCTCCTTTAAAAAATTAGGCCTCACCCGCGGGGGCGCCCCCACTTCTTCCGCCCCAAGGGGGTGCATACCAGGTCCGGACGCACGACGGGCACCCCTTTCCAGGAGGAGGCAGCGACGAACTGGCGGTGCAGTATTTCGGTGGTGACGATCCCCATGAGGGCCATGTTGTCGAATTCACCGGCCGGGACGGAGAGCACCTTGCGAAAAAGGCGCCCAACCCGCTCCGGATCGAAGTAGCCGCTTGCCTTAAGGCTCGCCGTGCTCAGGAGCTCTTCCACGTAATCCGCCGCGGCCAGTGTGAAAAGGGAGCGGACCGGCGCACGGTAGGGCTGCTTCGCCCTTTTCAGGATCCTCTCGGGCAAAAGATCGCGGCAGGCCCTTTTCAGGAAGTACTTCTCGGCGAGCCCTCGCATCTTCCAGTGCGGAGGGAGCCTGAAGGCGGACTCGATCACCCGGTAGTCGAGAAACGGGTGGCGCATCTCCACCGAGTGGGCCATGGCGACGCGGTCTCCCTGCGCGGAGAGGAGAAAGCCCGCGAGGAAGAGTTCGATCTCGAGGACTTGGGCGCGGCTGAAAAAGTCGCGCCCGGCGAACCCATCCGGGAGCAGGTGTACAAGTTCCTCACGCGGATCGTACCCCTCGAGCTGCTCGCGGGCCCCTTTCGACATGAACGTGAGGTTTCTCGCACCTCCCCCCCAGCGCACCGCGTGCGAGAAGAAGGGATCGTCCAACTGCCTCGGGTCGACGGCGAAGAACTCCCGCAGGAACTGGCGCCCGCGGGAGGGGTCGCGGAACACGTAAGGGTAGAGCCGCTCGAGAAGGCGCGGGCGCAGCGACGAGCCGGGAAGGCGTCCCCACCACTGCCTGATCTTCGCCTCTTTGAAGATGTTGTACCCCCCGAGCATCTCGTCCGCCCCCTCTCCGGAGAGGACCACCTTGTACCCCTCCTCGCGGACCAGGCGGGAAAGGAGGTACATCGGGACCGGAGAAGTGCGCAGGGTCGGCTGTTCGCAGTGCCAGACCGTCTCGGGCAGAAGCGTCCGGATCTGCGCGTCTTCGACGAGGACACGCCGGTGGTCCGTCCCCAGACGGGTCACCATCTCGTCCTGCGCGGAGCTCTCGTCGAAGGCGGGGTCGGCGAAGCCAAGCGAGAAGGTCTTAAGACGGCTCTTGCAGTGGCGTGCGATGAGGGCGGCGATGATGGAGGAGTCGAGCCCGCCGGAGAGATAGGCGCCCACCGGGACGTCGGCACGCAGCCTCAGACGGACCGCGTCGTCAAGGAGCGCGGCGAAGGAGTCCGCAGCCTCGGCAAGCTCCCCCGGGGGGATCTTCTGCTCGCAAAAGTGGGGGATGCGCCAGTAGGAAACGGGGGCGGAGCGCCTGCCGGCGACACGCAGGTAGTGCCCCGGGGGGAGCGCCTCGACCCCCTGGAAGAAGGTCCGCCCCGGTAGCGCGCTCCAGAAGACAAAGAGCTGGCTGAGCGCCTGCGCGTCGAGCTCGCGCCTGCCGGCGACGGCTAGGATCGCCTTGATCTCAGAGGCGAAGAGGAGCCGGCCGTCGGGGGTAAAGGTGTAGTAGAGCGGCCGGACGCCTACGCGGTCCCGGGCAAGGAAAAGTTCCCCCTTTACGGCATCCCAGATGGCGAAGGCGAACTGGCCATTGACCCTGTCGAGGCAGGCGGGGCCGTACTCTTCGTAAAGGTGCAGCAGGACCTCTGTGTCGGTGCGGGTGGTGAAGCGGTGCCCACGGGCGAGGAGGTCCTCCTTCAGCTCAAGGTAGTTGTAGGCCTCACCGTTGTAGACGATCCAGAGCGTGCCGGTCTCGTTGCAGATCGGCTGCGTTCCGCCGTCGATGCCGATGATGCTGAGGCGTAGGTGCCCGAGCCCAGCGCGGGTGTCGAGGTACACCCCGGACTCGTCCGGTCCCCGGTGGCGCAGCGGCGAGATCATCGCCACCACCTGCTCCAGGCTTGGGGCTTCGGCTTCTTTCAGATTAACGATGCCTGCAATCCCGCACACTTGGTTCCTCCCAAGCCACCCACGCCCTCCGGGCGGCGCAAAACCATGAAACTATACCAATGAAGCCTCTTGAAGCAATGCGTTTTTTGGCACGGAATCTCGGGCGTACCGTCGGTGAAAGCCTGACGGCGCAGCATGCGGTGCGTGAAACAGGACGGGAATAGCGGCGCAACATAGAAGGGGCAGCGGTCACGACCACTGCCCCTTCACTTTTCCCGTTTGTCCTGCACTGATCTTCTTACCGGGGAGGGGAGCACATCAACGCCGCGCGGGGAAGCATCATCCCATGTGCCGGTAACCGAGCTCTCCAAGGGCCCTCAGCATCCCCCCCGGCAGCTTCTTCAAGAGTGCGCTGTAGTTCCACCCCTCGGCGTCCGGCCCGCAAAAGCCCCCCTTGCGGAAATCATAGCGGTGGTACCTGAGTTCGCTCCTGACCCCGCCCCAGCCGTCCTTGAAGTGAATCAGGCCGCTGTTGTCCGGATCGGTCCGGCCAAGGCTCAGGTTGTCGAAGCCTTTTTGCGCACATCTGGTGATCATCTCCCAGAAAAGCAGGTTGTTGGCGCGCAGCCCCTGGTACCTCTCGTCCGAGGCACCGTACTTGTAGATGGCGTTACTTCCATAGTGAAGGCAGATGGCCCCGGCGACGGCGGTCCCTGCATGATAGGCGAGGGCGGCGAACCCGAGCCCTCTGCCGATCAGATGCCGATGCAGGTTCACGAAGTAGCTCCTGGGCTGTGGGGGGACCCCCTGACGTTTCCTGGTCAGGCAGTGCAGCTTGTAGTAGGTCAGAGCGCCTGCAAGGTCCAGATGGAACTGGACACGCACCCCTTCCTTAAGCGCCTTCCTGATCCCCCTCGCCGTGCTCTTTCTCACCCTCGCGAACATCTCGTCGGTATCCCGGCAAAGGGCAAGGGTATGATTCACGAAGCAGCGGCTTGCCATCTCACCCTCCAGGAAGCGCTCCCCCCTGAACTCGAGATAGCGCCACTTCCGCTTTCTGCCGTGGGCCAATGCCGCCTGCAAAAGCGCCTGGAACTCCTCCTGCCCGTCGACCACCGCGCCGCAGGAATCGGAAAAACAGAGGGAGACGCCGCGTCTTCCCGTGATGAGGCTGTCCACCTCCATCAAGGGAAGACACGCGGCAACCTCCCATGCATTGTTCAAAAGCAGGTAGGCGGGACGAAAGCGGTAGGAATCGGTGAGCAGCCGCGCCCACGCGGAACAGTGGAACACGGTGCTCGCCCGACGGCTGCCGACCCATGTGTCATATGCATCATCACTGCGGGGATCGATAACGTGGAGATCGTTAAGGTGCATCACTGATCCGCCTTACTTCCTGGCAGATGTATTGAATCTGGTGTTCCGTCAGCTCAGGGAACATGGGCAGCGACAGCAGTTCAGCGGCACAGCACTCGGCAAAGGGAAAGCTCCCCGGAGCCTTTCCGCTTGCGCTGTAAGCCTCCTGCAGGTGGATGGGAACCGGGTAGTGCACGCCGCACTCTATGCCGCTTGCGTGGAGCGCTTCTTTCATCTGTTCCCGGTTCGAGGTCCTAACGGCAAAGACGTGATAGACGTGACGGGCGTAATCCATCTCCTGCGGCGTTTTTACCGCCGTGATCCCCGAAAGGTTCTTGCGGTACCACTGGGCGTGGTCCCGGCGCCTGGCGTTCCACCCTTCCAGGTACTTCAGCTTGACGCTCAGCACCGCGCCCTGGATGCCGTCCATGCGGCCGTTCATCCCGATCACGTTGTGGTAGTACTTGCGCGACTGGCCGTGGTCGCGCAGCATCCTGATCCGGCGCGCGAGCTGTTCGTCGGCGGTGACCACCCCACCGGCCTCGCCGTAGGCGCCGAGGTTCTTGCCGGGGTAGAAGCTGAAGCAGGCGGCATGCCCCAAGGAGCCCGCGCGCCGCCCCTTGTACTCGGCGCCGTGGGCCTGGCAGGCATCCTCGATGACCGCGAGGCCGTGCCTGTCGGCGATGGCTAGGATCGGGTCCATGTCAGCGGTCTGGCCGTAGAGGTGCACCGGGATGACGGCCTTGGTCCTCGTGGTGATGGCATTCTCCAGTAGGGCCGGATCCATGGTGTAGCTTTTCTGGTCGATGTCGACGAAAACAGGGGTCGCGCCGCACAGCGTGATCGCTTCCGCCGTAGCTATGAAGCTGTTCGGGACCGTGATGACCTCGTCCCCCGCTCCGATGCCGAGGCCTAGCAGCACAAGCCAAAGTGCCTCTGTGCCGCTACCCACCCCCGCCGCGTACCTGCTCCCGCAGAAGGCGGCGAACTCCTCCTCGAACTTCTCGACGTAGGGGCCTCCGGAGAAGGCGCAGTTGGCCATGACCTCGCCTATCGACTGCTGCACCTCATCCGCTATGGCGTCATACTGGGCTTTGAGATTGAGAAAGGGCACTTTCATCTGAGTTCTCCTTCGGGATGTACCGCAACACCCGGGCCGGATTTCCGGCAACTATGCTGTAAGGCTCCACGTTCTTCGTCACGACGCTGCCGGCGCCGACGATGGCATTTTCGCCCACCGTTACGCCGCACAGGATTGTTGAGCTGGAACCTATGGAGGCGTTTTTCCTGATCACGGTTTTGACCACGCTCCAGTCCGATTCCAGTTGCAGTTCCCCCGAAGCTGTGGTGGCCTTGGGATAGAGGTCGTTGATGAAGGTCACATTGTGGCCGATGAAGACGTTCTCCTCGATCTCCACCCCTTCACATATGAAGCTGTGGCTCGATATCTTGCAGTTCTTGCCGATCTCTGCGTTCTTCTGGATCTCCACGAAGGCGCCGATCTTCGAGTTGTCACCGATGGTGCAGCCGTAGAGGTTGATGAACTTCCCAAGTTTCACGTTCTGCCCGAGCTTTACGTCAGGTGCCACTGCCGCGAAGTTTTCCACCATAGCGTTCTCCTTTCCAGGGTGCGGGCGCCGACTCCTTCCCGTCAGTTCAGCCGCACGAGCACGCCACCGCCGGCCAACGACTTCTTGATCGCCTCGAGGATGCGGACCACCCGCAACCCGGCGTGGCCGTCGTTTTTCGGGGTGACGTTGTTGTTTATGCAATCTATGAAATAGGATGTTTCGCCCTGCAGCGCCTCGACCTGGGTAACGCGCGGGGCCCACATGTCGCCGCTGCGGTAGCTCAGCCGCAGCCCATACGCCTTCTCCTTGGACTCCAGGTTAAGGCTGTCAAGGCCGTCCACCCCTTTGTCGTAAACACGTATCTTCTCGTCGCTCACCAGGTCGTTCCAGACCAGCATCTTCTTCTGACCGCCGATCAAGGTCGTCCTGATCTTTACCGGCGACAGCCAGTTCACGTTCAGGTGCGCGATGACGTTGCCGGGGAAGTAGATGGTGATGTAGGCTACGTCCTCGAGGTCGTTTCTGAAGTGGGCGATGCCGGTGGCGGTCACCGCGACGGGATCCATGCGCAGGAGATGGTCCATGATGGAAAGGTCATGCGGGGCAAGATCCCACACCACGTTCACGTCCTTCTGGAAGAGCCCGAGGTTCACCCTTATCGAATCGAAGTAGTAGAGGTCCCCGAGGATGCCGTCGTCTATCAACTCCTTGATCTTTTTCACCGCGCCGGTGAAGAGAAAGGTGTGATCCACCATGATCTTCAGGTTTCTGCGCTCGGCGAGCTCGATGAGCTTTTCCGCCTCGGCTACCGAGGCCGTGAACGGTTTTTCGATGAAGATGTGCTTTCCGTTCGCGAGCGCCTTGCGGGCGATCTCGAAGTGTGACGAAACGGGTGTAACGACCGCCACGACGTCGATATCCTTGGCGCTAAGAAGCCTGTCGCATTCGCGCTCAGTCCGGACTCCGGGATAGCTTGCGGCGGCCCGCTGCAGGGACTTCTCGTCCGCATCGCTTATGGCGACGACCCTGGCGCCCGGGGTCGTGTTGAAGTTCCGTGCGACGTTGGGCCCCCAATAGCCGAATCCTACTATGCCGACGTTGATCATAGCTCCCACCCTGAATGTTGAAGCGCTAGTAAGCCCCCCTGCACCTCAGTACGGCCATGGGGGTCATGAGGAGGATCTTCAAATCCAGCAGCACGCTCCAGTTCCTTAGATACCGAAGGTCGAGCCGCACCATCTCGTCGAAGTTCGTCGAGCTTCTGCCGCTTACCTGCCAGGCGCCGGTGATGCCGGGTTTTTTCCCGATCAGGCGGTTGCGCTGCCAGCCGCGATAGTTCTCGACCTCGTAGTGGATCGGCGGCCGCGGCCCTACCAGGGACATCTCCCCCTTCAGCACGTTGAAAAGCTGCGGCAGTTCGTCCAGGCTGTACGCCCTCAGAAACCTGCCGACGCCGGTTACGCGGGGATCGCTAGTGATCTTGTACACGGTGTCCTCGCCAGCATCGATCCTCCCCTCGATCAGTTCCTTCACGAACTCCCGGTGGATGGCGTCGTCCCGGTTCACGTGCATGCTTCTGAACTTCAACAGCTTGAACCGGACACCGTTCAGCCCATAGCGCTCCTGGACGAAGAAGACAGGCCCCTCCGAACCGAGCCTGATGGCGAGGGGGGCCAGGAGAAAGATAGGGCTCAGCAGCAGTAACGCCGTGAGGCTTCCGACCAAGTCGAGGGCCCGCTTGGCGAGCGCCCCGGGCGTCTTGGCCGTGGTGGCGTTTACCTCCGGGAAAAAGAGCAGGTCGAAGGCGGCGCTGTCCCCCCCGGATTCGGGGTAAAGCCTGAAGGTGACCACCATGCGACTCGCCGCTTCCTCGCCGAAGCAGCTACGCAGCATCCCGGTCACCTTGTTGCCGACGCACCGCTCCGCCTCTTTCACCTTGTCCGCGGCCACCTCGATCAGGATCGCGCCAGCCGCCCTCCCCTCCAGTGCCCCGCAGATGTCGGTATCCCTCAGGCAGCCGGGAAGCTCCTTGGCCAGCCGGCCAAGGAAAGCGGCGGGGGCATCTTCAAAGCCGCCTCCGGCAGTCACCACCATGACAAGAAGCGGCTTACCCGCTCTTTCAGCGCGTTTTCGTTCCTGGCTGAGTTTTTGGCGGAAGCTCTCAACGGCATGAAAGCCGTGACCGAAGTGGTCTGTACTACCTGCGCTGCGCTCGCACAGCATGCGCCACCAGGAAAGTTTTTTTGTCCATTGACCGTCCATGTGCAGCTCCGAAAGAACCAGATACAGCCGGTGCAGTTTCAATGACAGCGCCCGGCCAGTATCATTAATTTTTTCCAACCGTGCAAGTATAGTGAGGCGCTTCACCATGTCAAGGCGCCCGTCGCTGGGCTACAGGAACTGCATCTTGCGCTTGAACCCGGGCTTCAGCAGGATGGTCCGGTTCTGCAACATCTCAAGATCCCCCTCCTGCGTCAGCCGCTGCAAAAGCCTCGTCACGGTCTCCCTGGATACCGACGTGTAACCCGCCAGCTCTTTGTGGGTGAGTCGAAGGGCGATCACCACGCCGCGGGAGTCCGGCACGCCGTGCAGCAGGCTCAGGTGGTTCAGTATGGAGCGCAGCCTCTGCTCCGCATCCGGCAGGGTGATCGCCTTCAGTACCAGCTGCGCCTCGCGCAGGCGCTGACAAAGCATCGCGACCAACTGGAGCAGTACCTTGTCGTTGCCGAGGAAGAAGGTGTCGAAGGTCTCCTTGGAGATGAGCCCTATCTCAGTGTCCTCCATGGCGATCACCGTGGCCGGGGCGGTCTTCGCGTCGAGGAGCGCCATCTCCCCGAAGACGTCGCCGCGCTTGTGCACGGCAAGGATGCGCTCCGTCCCCTCTCCCCCGAGGTGGACCACGCGGACCTTGCCGCTGAAGACGACATACATGAAGTTGGCGGTGTCCTCTTCGAGAAGGACGATCTGGTTTTTGTGGAACTTCTTCTCGAGGATCCTGCGCTGCACCTCGTCGAACTCCCCCTCGTCCAGGTGCGAGAAGAGCGCGATCGACCTGAGCAGTCTCGCGTGGCCGGTCAATTCTCCTTCCGTTCCCGATTTCTTCAACGTGCACCCCCAGATGGGTGATGATCTCACCTTGACAGGCGCAGCACCGAAGTGGCGACCTTGCGAAAGGCCGCGTCGAACTCTTCCGGCTCCGCCGAAAAGTATGTGCCGCTTGGCTGGTTCGCGTTGTAGGTATCCACCCCGTTCACGTTCGCCAGCCGCCTCATGATGTTCTCCCCCTTTTCGTTGTTGCCGTACGACGGGCAGGCAGCCTCGATCTCGCTGAGCTTGGAGCCGCGCCCGATGACGTGGATGGTGATCGGGTACCCCTGCAAACCCGATTCGCCGCGCGCCGCGTCGGCCACGTTCTCGGCCATGTTGCGCGCCGCGCGGTCGACGTTGCACTTCTGCTCATCGAAGCTGTTCGCCACGGTGAGAAGCTCCCGCGCTGCGTTGAAGCTTTTAACGGGCACGGTCCCGCTCCAGTCCATCTCTGGTAGCGTGTTTAGGGACAGGGCCGAGCGCCGCAGCGGCGAGCTCACCTCGTCCCGTTGGTAGAGCGGGTAGAGGCCGCCGTCCTGCGAGGAAAGGGCTCCGACAGCCTCCCCTGTGCCGGTTTCGAAGCGGGCGGCCATGCCGTTGGGCGCGCTGGCGGCAAAGATGACGATGATGCGCCGCTTCGATTGCCTGGGCTTCGGCAAGGAGTCCAGTTGCGCCTTGGCAACCCGGAGCGCCTCCTCCACCGCGGCGTACCCCGGCTCCCGCGCTTCCGGGCCGGCGAGATAATCCTGCATCCTTCTCAGGTCGAAACCGCGTTTTTCCCTGATCCTGAACTCGTCCCGCGCTTCGACGCCGTTTGCAAAACGGATCAAGCCGACGCGGTCCGACTCCGGGTTGAAGTTTCCCAGAAACCTGCCTGCCGCGGTTTTTGCCGCCTCCAGCGCCTGGTCGCCCGGTCGTTCCGGGGTTGCCAGCACGAGCACCAGGTCCACGGGGGAAAGCGTCGTAGTTGCACTCGCGCTGACTACGAATTGCCTCGTCCCCACCGCCCTCGCAAAGTATGAGGGGAGCAGCGCAGTGGCGCTTACCGTTACGTTCCAGGATTGGTCCTCTTCCGTGACGACGGTGGTCGGAGCGGCAACCTGTGCACCCAAGAGGCCATCAGGGTAGTTGACGGCAAAGAACCTGGCGGCTTCCGCACCCGCAGTCACCTCCCCCTGGGGGGCCACCTTCCCGGCGGCGAGCGCTGCGGCGTCGACCGCCGCTCTCAATTTCGTCTTCACCAGGTAGGCCATGCCGACGTCTATGGCCAGCCCGATCATCGCCAGGAGAAACGTCGCGGTGAGGACGAACGCGACGAGCACCTGCCCCTTCTCCCTGCCTGCAGGCTCTTTCATGTCCCCTCCGTACCGTCAGAAGACGGTCCTCGAGTAGAACTGCTTGTCCAGCGTCACCATGCTTCCGGAAAAAAGGCTCCGGTATGCGTAGAAAACCTCCACGACGAAAGCCCTCTCCCCGCTCTCCAGCTTCAGCGCGTCCAGGTCCAACGCCTTTGGGTGCGCCCCACCCGGCGTGTAGGTTCCAATCCTGCTGTCGACCCTCAGGGCCCCTTTATTCCACGCCTCCTGCGCCTGGATGGTGTCCCCCTGCACTTCGGTGATGTACATCATCCCCCTTTGCGCCATGTCCAGCGGCTGGGCGGTGGCCGCCAGGAGATCCATGATCCCCTGCAGATCCGGTTGCGTCCCCGGAGCGGGACGGGCAGCGAGGTTGGCTCCCTCGCGGCTCACGTTGGATATCACGGTGTTGGCGCGGATGGCGCAGGAGAAATCGTAGATCGCCAGCAGCACCAGCCCGAAAACGAGCAGCAGCAGGGCGAACTCGACGCAGGCCTGCCCACGCGCCCGGTTCCGGCTCCCCTCGGGCCTCATTATTTCCCCTCCTTAAGGGGGAAGTCCTCGTTTCTCATGGTTGATCTGGCGGTGAAGGTGTAGGTAGGGCCGAAGACCGGCCTGAGGACCGGCGTCAGCAGCGGACAGGTATAGGTGAGGCTTACCATGATGAGCCGGTTCGGCTCACCGGGGTCTCCCCCATCTTCGACCGGGGCACCGGTGTAGTTGGCAAAGGCCAGGACATCACGGGGAAGCACGCTCACCTTCGGGTCCTTCGGGTTATGGAGGTTGCGGTCGTAGAGCCCCATTGACTGTTCCCTTATCTTGGCGATGAGAGCCGCCCTGCGCGAGGGTGCCCCATCGCTGGAGCCGGTAACGGCGAGCCGCGCCCCCTCTCTTACCGCGTGCTGCATGGTGAGGTTTGCGTAAAAAATCCACCCCAGATCGATGACCGCGAACCCCAGCAGGGAAACGATCACAACCACCAGCGCGAGCTCCACCAAAGCCTGCCCCCTTTTATCGTTCCGCATAAGAAAGCTCCTTGCGCGCCGCGGTTGCCGGCACCTTCCGGACAAAACAGGCACCAGTATAGGTTAGAGGCTTCCAATTTCAAGCCGGCCGGAAGGCAAAAAAGGGCCATCCTCAATTACCGGGGAGAGGCCACCCGGAATTCCTCGGGGCCCTAAAAAAATCGCTTGCACAATCGTTCCGCCGTCGTAGTATTTTAAAGTTTTTTAATTTCAAATAGAATTTAATGATTGTTACGAGTCCTGATCACTAACAACCCGCATGACCACACATATCCTGAGTTGAAACAATTCTTTGAATCAGGACGGCTGGGAATCATCACCGGTACCACATCCAATCAAATCAGTTGTGCAAACAACATCACCGCGATGTTGTACTGAAGTCCGGGTGGTAGATACTCCAACAGCAGCCACGAAAAGGGAGGTCAACATGTCTGTAAAAGCGAAAGTATCAAGCAAGATGAAGTGTCTGTTCAAAAGCATCAGTGGGCAGGGGTTGGTCGAGTACGCTCTGATACTGGTGCTCATCGCGATCGTAGTGATGGTTGCGGTGAGAACCCTCGGCAGAACGACCAGCACCGTGTTCACGGACGTCAACACCAACCTGAGTGCCCGCTGAAACGGCTCCCGTGGGGCCACCTGCGCGCGCACCCCGCCGCAGGTGGCCCCTGGCATCGCCTTCTTAAGGGCGCCTCCCCCCTGATCCAGCACCCCGCATGTGGCTGCCGGCGCACGTGAACGAGGAGGAAACGTATGACCCGCCCCAGCACTGTCGCAGTGGTCTCGGTATTCGCTTTGCTGTTCGCCGTGGCCGCGGCCTGGCTCTCCTACACCTATCTGCAAAAGGAAATGGCTACCTTCAAGGCGGTCCAACCGCAAAGGATCGTCGTCGCCGCGACGGACATCCCGGTCGGGTCCACAATCAAGGAGGCGCAGCTTAAGGTAACGAGCTGGCCCAAAGACAGCATCCCCCCCGGAAGCAGCCGGGAGCCGGAGCCACTGGTGAACCGGGTGGCGGTTCGCCCGATCAACGGCGGCGACGCCGTCACCGAGGCGAAACTAAAGCCCCGCTCCGGCGCCCCCGGCAGCGGTTTCATGACCTACGTGGTGCCACAGGGGCACCGTGCCGTCACCGTCGCGGTGAATGAAGTAGCGGGGGTCGCGGGGTTTCTCACCCCGAGCGACCGGGTGGACGTCGTCGTGACCATGCCTCTGCCGGAAAACGAAAGAGACAGCATCAGCAGAATCGTCCTCGAGAATGCCCCCGTGCTCGCCACCGGCCAGATCACCGACCAGAAGGGGGGAAAGCCCGTGGTGGTGCCGACCGTCACCCTCGACCTAACGCCGGAGGAATCCGAAAAGCTGGTGCTTTCTGCGAGCAAGGGGTCACTGCAACTGCTGCTGCGAAACATCTCGGACAGCGCCCCTGTTGCCTCCCGTGGGATCACCGTATCCAGGCTTCTCGGGGTGCAGGCCGCCCGCACGCCGCAACCGGTGGCAAACCGCGCCCCCTTGGCGCGCCCGAAACGGGAGGCAAAGCCGACGCCGGAGGCCTCCTACACCCTGGTAATCGTCAGGGGATCCGAAAAATCTTCACGACAATACCCCGAGTAAAAGTGCCGATAAAACGACCGCTTCCGCATCGGACGAGGTGACCCATGACGTTTCTCCGCGCCCTTAAAAGCCTTGCGTTTGCCGTGACACTCCTGATGGCGGCGCTTCCCCCCCAAGCGGCCTCGGCCGGGGTCCCGACCACGGTGATCGTCAACAAGGGGGTTGTGCTGACGCTGAAGAAGCCGGCGACCTATATCACCATCACCGACCGCGACATCATCGACGTCCCGGATCCCCCGCGACGCAACCAGATCCTCATCAACGGCAGGAAGATCGGCAATACCAACCTGGTCGTGTGGGAGCAAAACAGCGACAAGCCCATCTTCTTCGACGTGAGCGTGGTCGGGGACCGGGAAGGGATCGAGTCGCTCCTTGAGGAGTGGGCGCCCGACGACGACATCAACGTGCAGTTTGCCCAGGACACCCTGGTCCTCTCCGGGAGCGTCGCAAGCGAAACTACCCTGAAAAGGGCGGAGGAGATCGCGAAGGCGTACGCACCGAAGGTGCTGAACCACATCACCGTCGAGCCCCCCGCGCAGGTGCTGCTACAGGTCAAGGTGGCGCAGGTGGATCGCACCTCGCTCAAGCAGCTGGGCATCAGTGCCATGGTAAAAGGGACCAGCGCCGAGGGGTTCCTGAACCTCATCGCGGCGCCAAGCAGCACGAGCTCCTCCGCGGGGCTCAAGGGGATAGCCGGCTCGGTCCCGGCACTCACCTCGTTCGACCCTCTGGACCCGTTCACAGTCGGGGTCTCCTACTTCCCGGCCGGGATCGGGGCGGTGCTGCAGGCGCTCAGCAGCAAGGGGCTCGCGAAGATCCTCGCCGAGCCGAACCTCCTGGTGAAGAGCGGACAGGAAGGGGATTTTCTGGCAGGGAGCAAGATCCCGTACAACGTGGTGGTGAGTACCGGCGGGACCGCCACCACCTCCATCGTCTTCGAAACGGTCGGGGTGAAACTGAGGTTCAAACCCGAGGTGCTGCCGAGCGGTCTCATCAACCTGAAGATCGACCCGGCCGAGGTGAGCAGCATCGCCGGGACGCTCGCCGTGAACGGCTACCCCATCATCGACACGCGTGACGTGCGCACCAGCGTCGAACTGCGCGAGGGGGAGAGCCTGGTCCTCGCGGGGCTGCTTCAGGAAGAACAGGTGAGGAACATGTCTAAGATTCCGCTCCTTGGGGACATCCCGATCCTCGGCGCACTGTTCAGGGCCACGGACAAGGAGATGAGAGAAAAGGACCTCGTATTCTTCATCACGCCTAAGATCGTGCGACCTACGCCTCCGGGGGAGGCCACCGTGCTCCCCACGGACCGGGTGAAACCGGAAGAAAAACGGGAGTTCGACTGGATACCTAAGACACGCTAGCGGCGGTGGCCGGTTGCGGACAGGTGACACCGGGGAAGGTCCGGTGAAGGGGCTCAAGATGACTGCCGAGTTTTCCATTGCCATCATCGACGAGGACAGCGCGGCCCGAGAGGCGCTCCAGTCTTCCCTGAAGATGTACGCCGACGCGATCACCGTCGCGGGAACCGTGGAGCATGCCACGAGGGAGACCTCGCTTTCCAAGGGGGTCCCCAACGTCGTGTTCCTCGGGGTCGGGACGGTCGAGAAGGGGATCCGGGACATCCGCGCCATCACCGCGCGGTTCCCCAGGGCATCGGTCATCGCCTGTTCGGCCGAGAAGAGCGTCGAGGGGTTCATGGCGCTCATGCGCGCCGGCGCGGTGGAATACCTGTTGCGCCCCATAGCACCCGAGGAACTGGACCAGTCCATGCGGAAGGTAGGGCGCCTGCTTTTTCCGGTCGCCCCCCAGGCGACCCCGGCAGGGGAGATCATCGTCGTCTACAACCCGATCGGCGGCATGGGGACCACCACCATCGCGGTCAACCTCGCCGCGGCGCTAGCCGAGGACGGCGCCAAGGTCGCCATGGTGGACCTGAACCTGGAGGCCGGCGACGTCAGCACCTTCTTGAACGTGAATCCCGCCTACACACTTAGCAGCGTCACGAGCAACATGGAGCGCCTCGACGCCGAGTTCCTCATGGGGGTGATGACGCGCCACAGCTCCGGTCCCTACATCCTCACCGAGCCGCTGGAGGTGGACGAGGCGGTCTCCATCACACCCGAGCAGGTGCAGCGCGTGCTGGAACTATTGCGCGGGATCTTCTCCTACGTCGTGGTCGATGCAGTGGGGCTTTTGGCCGGCTGCAACACCTCCATCCTTTCCAACGCGAACCTCATCCTCTTCACCACGACCCTGAGCCTCCCCGCCCTCAAACACACGAAGCGCTACATAGCCGCCATGGAGGCGAGGGGGCTGGGAAGCGACCGGGTGAAGCTCGTCATCAACCGGTACCTTCCCAGGGCGGACATCCAGCTCAAAGACGCGGAAAAGGTGCTGGGCATCCCGGTGTTCCAGGCCATCCCGAACGAGTACGGCGACGTGGTCGCCTCGATAAACAAGGGGATCCCGGTCATCAAGCTGCTGCCCAAGTCTCCGGTCAGCAGGGCGATAAAGGGGCTAGCCGAGCGCGTCAGGCGCTAGGGCGCCGGGCTCTAGCGCCGGGACGCGGCCAGGGCGCCGAAAGGGGGTAGCTATGCTGCTGGACGAGCCGCTTGGCAAGGCAGGCGAAGACGCCGTCATGGCGGAAGACGATCAGTTGAAGGAGATGAAGACCCGCATCCATCGGCGCCTGATCGACACCATCGACCTCGCCAAGATGGACCTGATGAGAAGCTGCGAGATGACGGAGCAGATCCGCGGCATCATCGAGACCCTCATCACCGGGGAGGGGATCCCCCTGAACCAGAAGGAGCGGGACCGGCTGGTCCGGGAGATCCAGCACGAGACCTTCGGACTCGGGCCGCTCGAGCCCCTGCTCGCCGACGACAGGATCTCCGACATCCTCGTCAACAACAGCTCCAGCGTCTACATCGAGCGGGAGGGAAGGCTCTTCCGGACACCGGTGCGCTTCCGGGACAACGCGCACCTGATGCAGATCATCGAGCGCATCGTCTCAAAGGTGGGAAGGCGCATCGACGAATCCTCCCCCTACGTCGACGCGAGGCTTCCCGACGGCTCCCGGGTGAACGTCATCATCCCCCCGCTCGCCCTGGACGGACCGGTCCTCTCCATCCGCCGCTTCGGCCGCGACCCCCTCACCATGAAAGACCTGGTGCAGCTGGAAACGGTCGACGAGCGCATGGCGCAGCTTCTCGAGGCGGCGGTGCAGACGCGCCTCAACATCCTCGTCTCGGGCGGGACCGGGACCGGGAAGACCACCCTTTTGAACGTCCTCTCCGCCTTCATCCCGGAAGGCGAGCGCGTGGTGACCATCGAGGACTCGGCCGAACTGAAGCTCAAGCAGGAACACGTGGTGCGCCTGGAGACGAGGCTGCCGAACCTCGAGGGACGGGGCGAGGTGACCTCGCGCGACCTTTTGCGCAACGCCCTCAGGATGCGGCCGGACCGGATCATCATCGGCGAGGTGCGCGGCGCCGAGGCGCTCGACCTTTTGCAGGCGATGAACACCGGGCACGACGGCTCCCTCTCCACCGTCCACTCGAACACGACCCGGGACGCCCTCTCCCGGCTGGAAACCATGGTGCTCATGTCCGGCGTCGAGCTTCCCGAGCGGGCCGTAAAAGAGCAGCTCGCCTCGGCCCTGAACCTCGTGCTGCAGCTCGTGCGCTTCTCCGACGGCACCCGCAAGGTGGTGAAGCTCTCGGAGATCACCGGGATGGAGGGGAACACCATCGTAATGCACGACGTGATGGTCTTCCAGCAGCAGGGGATCGACCGTGAGGGAAGGGTCGTCGGGGAGTTCGTCACCACCGGCGTCCGTCCCCTCTTCGCCGAACGGTTCCGGCTTTTCGGCATAGAGCTCCCACAGGCCATGTTCTAGCCCAGGAGACGGCCATGCTCATCCCCATCGTCACCTTCGTTTTCCTCACCGCCCTCTTCGCCTTCGGCGCCGCCTGCCTCTACCTCCTGCAGAGAAGCGCCTCGCCGCGCACCGAGCTGAAAAGGCGGCTGCAGCAACTGGCTGGGACGGACCGGGAGCTCCCTCCGGAACTGCAGGCACGCCTTGCCGAGCAGGCCCGCCGTGCCGGAGCCCTCGTGACCGGTACGCCACTCGCGCGCAGCATCGTCAAAAGGCTCGAGCTTGCGGGGATGTCAATCCCGCCCGCTTCGGTACTTGCGGCAAGTGCCCTGACCGTGGTCGTCGCGGGAGCGGCAACGGCGCTCGTGACCGGACAGGCGGCACCCGCAGCGGCGGCGGCAGCGGCCGTCATCGGCACCATGGAGATCGCGCTTCGCTTGAGGATCTCGCACCGGCGCGAACGCTTCACCGAGCTTTTACCCGACGCGCTCACCATGATCGCCCGCTCGCTACGCGCCGGGCACTCCCTAGCCGTCGCGGTGCAGCTCGTGGCCGAGGAAATCCCCCCTCCGGTCGGCCCCCTCTTCAGGACGGCGCACGAGCAACAGCAGCTAGGGCTTAGGATGGTTGATGCCCTCACCGCGATGAACGAACGGGTGGAAAGCCTCGACCTCAGGTTCTTCACCACCATGGTGACCATAAACGCCGAGATCGGCGGCAACCTCGCCGAGCTTCTGGACAAACTCGCCGGCACCATACGGGAGCGGCTGAAGATCAGACGTCAGGTAAGGGTCTACACCGCACAGGGGAGGATGTCGGGCTACGTACTGGGAGCCCTCCCCCTGATCGCCTTCCTGGTCTTCAACAGCACCAGTCCCGAGTACGAGTCCGCGCTTTTGAAAGAGCCGACCGGTCTGGTCATCCTGGTGCTCGCGGCGCTGCTGCAGCTCGTCGGACTTGCCGTCATCAGGAAGATCATCAACATCCGCATCTAGAGGTGCGCCATGCTCTACCTCATCTCCTTCACCGTGTTCTGCACCGCGCTTTTTCTGTGCGCCGCCCTGTACGGCGTCCTTACCCGGCGTAGCACCGTCGCCCAGCGTCTCTCCGCTTTTCTCCCGGCGGGGAATAAGGCGGGAGCCGCCAGGGAGTCCACATCGGGCGCCTGGGCCGGGAAACTGAGCCGCATCGGGGAACGGGTGAAGCTCCCAAAGGAGGAGAACTCCCGTTACCGCAAGGCGCTGGTTGCTGCCGGACTGCGAAGGGACACCCTGCACGCCTTCATCGGTAGCAAGCTGCTGCTCGCCGTATTACTGCCACTTCCCTACTTGCTCCTGGCTGCCGCCCCAGGCCATGACTATTTCAGCGCCGACATCCTGCTCATCACCTCCGCATTGACCGTTTGTGGATACCTCCTGCCCAGCTTGTGGCTGAAGCGAAGGGTCAAACGCCGCCAGGAGGCGATATTCCACGCCCTCCCCGACCTGCTCGACCTGGTCACCCTTTGCGTTGAGGCGGGGCTCAGCATGGACGCGGCGCTGCTCAGGGCCTCGGAGACCCCGCAGTTCGGCAAAAACCCGCTCACCACTGAGATCCGGCAGGTGAACATGGAAACCCGCGCCGGGAAACCCCGCATGGAGGCTCTCAAGGACATGGCGCTGCGGACCATGGTGGATGACTTGAGGTCCTTCGCCACCATGCTCGCCCAGACCGAGAGGTTCGGCACCGGGCTCGGCCAGGCGCTGCGCACCTTTTCCGACGACCTGAGAACCAGGCGGCGTCAGATGGCGGAGGAGGAGGCGGCGAAGACAACGGTAAAGCTCATCTTCCCGCTGGTCTTCGCCATTTTCCCGGCGCTACTGGTTGTCGTCCTCGGGCCGGCTATGGTGCAGATAGCAAAGGTGTTCAAGTAAGCGCACGGTGCGCGAAACCGGAACCCAATCCCCCCCTGAAGGAGGTGAGGCGCATGAAGATCGATTTCAACACGTTTGTCCTGCTCATCATTTCGGTCCAACTGGCACTGGGGTACGTGAAGTCCTCCAGGAAGTAACTTCTCCCCCTCTTGCCGGCCCAGCGCCGGCAAGAGGCCCTCCGCCCCTGACTTCCCCTGCCTGACACGCACCAGCGCACCAAGCCTACCAAATGCACCACACGCCTCCCCGGCTCACCTCCTCCCTTACTCCAGCGCGCCCGGGTTCTTCTAATGAGGATTCCCGACCCCAAAGATAAATTAAAGTGCCGGGCACGCCTGCCGATAAGCAGCTGATGATATAACACTGGTTGTTTGTTGCGGAAATTCCCGTGCTGAATAGGGAAAACACCTTATGGGGCCTAACGATCATGGCAAAAAAAGGTTTTGTTAATGACGTAAACATCACACTGGACGGCAACTGCACCATGGAGCGGGTCACCGACCTGCACGCGCTCCTCGCCGAGCGCTGCGCTGCCCTGACCGGGACGCCCCCCTCCGCGGCGGGGGTGCGCGTCGATCTGGCGCAGGTGACCGGGATCGACGCCTGCGGCTGCCAGCTTCTCGCCCTCTTTCTGGAGCAGTTGAGGCGCCTGGGCATCGGTGCCAGCGCGGACGGCGCAGGCACCGAGATCCGCGAGATGATCGAGCTCCTGGGCTTCTCATCTCTTTTTTCCGGGGAACACCCGCAACCGTAACGCGCCCCGGCAGCAAAGCCGGCGCGATAGAGTGCAACGAAGGGACTAGCATGACGACTGCAGGCGGGGAACAAAGCGGCGTTGATCTGAAACGCTTCAACGAAGTGTTCTTCGAGGAGTGCGCGGAGAACCTGGCGCAGATGGAGCAGATCCTCATCTCGCTCGGGGACCGGGAGCCGGACCAGGAGCAGATGAACGCCATATTCCGTGCCGCCCATTCCATCAAGGGCGGCGCCGGCATCTTCGGCTTCGACGACATGACCGTGGTGACCCATGTCATGGAATCGCTGCTTGACCGGCTGAGAAACCACGAGATCGTCTTCGCCCCCGGCATGATCGATCTCTTCCTGGAAGCCGGCGACGCCATCGCCATGCAGCTAGCCGGTCACCGCGACGGGAAACCGGTGCAACAGGAGGCGATCGACCAGGTGCGCGCCAGGCTGCAACAGACCATAGATGGCGACACGACGCAGGCGCCCGCCTCCCCCGCGTCCCAGACGCAGACGCAGGCACAGGCACCGCCCGAAGGTGGGCTACCGACAAGCTACCGACTCGCCTTCACACCGGAGCCCGAGATCTTCATGAGGCGGGTCCGGATGGAGAGCATCATCGCGGAGCTCGCCGACCTCGCCGAGGCGGGAACGTTCCGCTGCGAGGCACGACTCGCTGAACTCCCTGACTTCGCAGGGTTCGACCCCGAGTGCTGCATCACCGGATGGGAGTTCGCCCTCGTCTCGCGGGCAAGCAGGGACCAACTCGCCGACGTCTTCATGTTCGTGGCGGACGAAGACCAGCTCCGGATCGAGGAGCACCCCGCGGAGCGGCGCTCCCAGGTACCGGACCCGCCTAGCGAGCCCGCGCTCCCGGTCGAGGGTAGGCGCGCCTACGACCGCAACGAAACCGCTCCCGGCGCCTTCGGCAGGCGCGGCGCCGAGACGGAGTCCTCGTTCAGGGTGAACGTCACCAAGGTGGACCAGTTGGTGAACCAGGTGGGGGAACTCCTCATCACCCAGGCCATGCTGAGCCAGGTCGCGGGGGGGCTCGACCCGATGCTGCACCAGTCACTGCAGCGCGGGCTCGCCCAGTTGGAGCGAAACACCCGCGACCTGCAGGCGAGCGTCATGTCGATCCGGCTCGTCCCGATCAGCATCGTCTTCAACCGCTTCCCGCGCCTTGTGCGCGAGATAGCGGCGAAGCTCGGCAAGCAGGTAGAGCTTAAGACCTCAGGCGACAGCACCGAACTCGACCGCGGCCTCATCGAGAAGATCTCCGATCCCCTCACCCACCTCGTGCGCAACGCCCTCGACCACGGGCTGGAAAGCCCGGAGAAACGGACGGCGACCGGCAAGAATCCGGTCGGGACGCTCCAGCTCTCGGCCTCCCAGGTAGGGGGAAGGATCGTGATCGACGTCATCGACGACGGAGCGGGGCTCCCCCGGGAGAGGATCCTCGCGAAGGCTGCAGAAAGCGGCATCCCATGCTCGGAGACGATGAGCGACGAAGAGGTGTGGCAGCTCATCTTCGCCCCAGGCTTCTCCACCGCGAGCGAGGTCACCGATCTCTCCGGGCGCGGCGTAGGGATGGACGTGGTACTGAAAAACGTCCAGGCGATCGGCGGCCGGGTGCAGATCTCCTCCGAGGCGGGAAAAGGGGTGCGGGTGACCATCAGCCTCCCGCTCACCCTGGCCATCCTCGACGGGCTCTCGGTGGCGGTAGGGGGCGAGAAGTTCATCGTCCCGCTGAACGTGGTGATCGAATCGCTGCAGCCGAAGGCGGAGCAGTTGAAGACGGTGAACGGACGCGAGGTGGTCCAGGTGCGCGGCGAGTACCTCCCCATCCTGAAGCTGCACTCGATCTTCAACCTGGAGACCGAGGTGACCGAACCGTGCCGGGGGATCCTGGTGCTGGTGGAGGCGGACGATGAGCGGGGGGCGGTCATGGTGGACGCCCTTTTGGACGAACAGCAGGTCGTGGTGAAGAGCATCGAGACCAATTACCGCCGGGTCGAAGGGAGCGCCGGGGCGACCATCCTGGGCGACGGGCGCGTGGCGCTCATCCTCGACCTCCCGGAGCTTTTCTCGATGCACAGGCAGCTTTAAAGGGAAGGAGGCTAAAGAACCATGCAACAGACGACACAAAACGGCTCCGAACCGCAGGGGGTGGCGCAGGCGGCGTCCGAGTACCTCACCTTCACGCTGGGAAGCGAGAGCTACGGGATCGATATCCTGAAGGTGCAGGAGATCAGGGGGTACGATTGCGTCACCCGGATCGCCAACACCCCCCCGTTCATCAAAGGGGTGATCAACCTGCGCGGGGTCATCGTTCCTATCGTGGACCTGCGCATCAAGTTCAACGTGGGTGAGGCGACTTACCACGAGTTCACCGTGGTGATCATCATCAACGTGCTCGGCAAGGTTGTGGGGATCGTGGTGGACGGCGTTTCCGACGTGGTGGCGCTTCCCAGAGAAAGCATCAAGCCGGCGCCGGAACTCGGGGCGTCGCTCGACACCCGCTACATCACCGGGCTCGGCACCTTGAACGACCAGATGCTGATCCTCGTGGACATCGAAAAGCTGATCGGCAGCGACGAGCTGCAGATCGTCGACAGCGCGGCTGACAATTCCCAAAGCGAGGTGGTGAACCAATGAAAACGGCACGATTCAAAGACTGGAAGATACTTACGAAGATCCTCAGCATCTCGATTGCCACCATCTTCATGATGGTGCTCGGCGTGATGCTCTATGTGCTCCCCTTCATGCAGAACAAGCTGATGGACGAAAAGATACAGGCGACGAAGGCGGTGGTCGACGTGGCCTACGACGTCCTGACCTCGAACCAGAACGCGGTGAAGGAGGGGAGAAAGACCCTGCAGCAGGCGCAGGCCGACGCACTGAAGCAGATCTCCGAGATGAGGTACCAGGGGAACGAGTACTTCTGGGTCAACGACCTGGATACAAAGGTGCTCATGCACCCGATAAAACCCGAGCTGGTAGGCAAAACACAGTACGACAACAAGGATCCGAACGGCAAAAAGCTCTACGTGGAATTCGTCAACGTCTGCAAGGAGAAAGGCGAAGGGGTGGTGGAGTACATGTGGGCCAAGCCCGGGTCCACCGTTCCCGTCCCTAAAATCTCTTACGTCATTTTGATGAAGGAGTGGGGCTGGATCGTGGGAAGCGGCATCTACGTCGACACCGTCACGGTGGAGATGAACAAGATGAAGTGGCAGATCATCGGCGGCACCGCGGCGCTTGCCGCCCTCATCGTCGTCTTCGCCTGGTTCGTCGCGCGCCGCATCAAGGAGGCACTCGACCAGGCGATCGGCGCCTCGAAGCGCATCGCCTCCGGGGATCTCACCGCCCAAATCGTGGTGAACAGCAAGGACGAGACCGGCGAGCTCCTCGCCTCGCTCAAGGATATGAACGAGGGGCTCGCCCACATCGTGGGGGACGTGAGAAACGGCGCCGAGTCGATCGCGACGGCGACCGAGGAGATCGCGGCGGGCAACGCCGACCTCTCCCAGCGTACCGAGGAACAGGCGAGCGCCCTCGAGGAGACCGCCTCGAGCATGGAGGAACTCACCTCCACGGTGAAGCAAAACGCCGACAACGCGCAGGCGGCGAACCAGCTCGCCATCAACGCCTCCGGCGTCGCGGTGAAGGGTGGCGAGGTGATCAACCGCGTGGTGCGCACCATGGAGTCGATCACCGACAGCTCCAAGAAGATCTCGGACATCATCGGCGTCATCGACGGCATCGCCTTCCAGACCAACATCTTGGCCCTGAACGCCGCGGTCGAGGCGGCGCGCGCCGGCGAGCAGGGAAGAGGGTTTGCCGTGGTCGCCGCCGAGGTGAGAAGCCTCGCGCAAAGAAGCGCCGCGGCAGCCAAGGAGATCAAGTCGCTCATCGAGGACTCGGTCGCCAAGGTCCAGGACGGCAGCCGGCTCGTAGAGGAGGCGGGGCGCACCACCCAGGACATCGTCACCAGCATCAAGCGGGTGACCGACATCATGGCCGAGATCTCGGCCGCCTCGATAGAGCAGTCCTCCGGGATCGAACAGGTGAACACCGCGATCACCCAGATGGACGACGTGACGCAACAAAACGCCGCCCTCGTGGAAGAAGCCGCGGCGGCGGCCGAGTCACTCGAGGAACAGGCCCAGCAGCTCGTCTCCGTCGTGGCCCGCTTCACCCTCGAGCAGGCGCAGAAGCAGGCAGCGCCGCCGGTGGAGAAACGCAAACTCACCCGTGCGGCGGGCAAGCCCCAGGCGCAGGAGAAAAAAGTGAAACCCGTAGCGGCATCGGCAGGGGTAAGAGCGCTGGAACAACGTCCCGCACGCGCAGCGGAAGCTGAGCAGGACGATGACTGGAAGGAGTTCTGAGACCCGATACGCTCCATAGCGCGCCGCTGCCCCTGACGGGGGGGGGAGCGGCGCAGCACGCGGGGCAGTTCGAATTCACAGGGGACGACTTCGCGCGCATCCGGGCCTTCATCTACCGCTACGCGGGGATCGCCCTCGCGCCGGGCAAGATGGACATGGTCTACAGCCGCCTGGCGCGCCGGCTGCGGGCGCGCGGCGTCGCCTCCTTCTCCGACTACATCTCGATCGTGGAGGGGGGGGAACCCGAGGAGGTGGAGGCTTTCATCAACGCCCTCACCACCAACATGACCTCCTTTTTCCGGGAGCCGCACCACTTCAAGACGCTGGCGGAGCGCCTGGCGCATCGGCCGGCGGGTCGCGCGGTCACCATATGGAGCTGCGCTTCCTCAAGCGGGGAGGAACCCTACTCGATCGCCATGACCGCCCAGGACGCCCTCGGCGGGAGAACCCAGGCGAGCATCCTCGCCACCGACATCGACACCAACGTGCTTGCCCGGGGGCGGGAGGGGATCTACCCGGTCGACCAGCTGGACAAGGTGCCAGAGGCGTACCGCCGGCGCTTCTTCCTGCGCGGCGACGGCAAAAACGAGGGGTTCGTCCGGGTGAAGGAGGATCTGCGCCGCATGGTCTCCTTCAAGAGGCTGAACCTCCTCGACCACGAGTGGCCCATGCGCGGCAGGTTCGATTTCATCTTCTGCCGCAACGTGATGATCTACTTCGACAGGAACACCCAGCAGGCGATCCTGGAGCGGATCGCCCGGGTGCTGCAACCCGACGGGCTCCTTTTCGTCGGGCACTCGGAGAGCCTGCATCACGCCCAGGATCTCTTCAGGATCTGCGGCAACACGACCTATGCATTGAGGAGCTGACGGTGGCGAAAAGGGGAAAAGAGCAGGAGCCGGCACGCTACTTCGACCAGGAGTTCGCAACCGAGGCGGTGAAGATCGTGGCGGGCGAGTTCTTTGCCACCTCCGAAGAGCTCGCCATCACCACGCTCCTTGGTTCCTGCGTGGCCGTCTGCCTCTACGATCTCGAACGCGGCGTAGGCGGCATGAACCACTTCATGCTCCCGGAGCTGCAAAAAGGAGGCAACGCCACCCCCTGCGCCGGCCTCTGCAACACCCAATCGCGCAGTTGCGCACGCTACGGCAGTTGCGCGATGAGGCGCCTCATGGCGCAGCTTGAGCTTCTGGGCGCGAACCGCAGGCGCCTGGCGGCGAAACTCTTCGGGGCGGGACGCGTCATGGCGACCGGCGCCGACATCGGCGGAAGCAACGCGGCCTTCGCCATCGAATACTTGAAACAACAGGGGATCCCCATCGTCGCCTCGGACCTTGGGGAGTGCTGCCCCAGAAAGGTGATCTTCTTCCCCAAAACCGGTCGCGCCCTCGTGAAAAGGATGCGCAACCCGCAGGAACAAACGCGATGCCCATCAAGGTGATGATAGTAGATGACTCCGCGCTGATCCGGTCGCTTTTGACCGAGATCATCGATGCCGAACCCGACCTCAAGGTGGTGGGGACGGCGCCGGACCCGCTCGCTGCGCGGCAGAAGATAAAGGAACTGAACCCGGACGTGCTCACCCTGGACGTCGAGATGCCCAAGATGGACGGGCTCGTCTTCCTGGAAAAGCTGATGCGGCTGCGCCCCATGCCGGTGGTGATGGTCTCCTCGCTTACCGAAAAGAGTTCGACGGTGACGCTGAGGGCGCTGGAGCTTGGCGCCTTCGACTTCGTCACCAAGCCGAAGATCGACATCAGAAGCGGCCTCATGGAGTACGCGCGGGAGCTCACCGAAAAGATCCGCTGCGCCCACCTATCCTTCCGCAACCGGGGTGCCGCGCGGAGCGTGCCGCAGGTGGAGCGAAAACTAACCGCCGACGCGGTACTCCCGAGCGCCCGCCAGCATTTCTCCACGACGGAGAAGGTGATCGCCGTCGGCTCCTCCACCGGGGGAACCGAGGCGCTCAAGGCCTTCCTGACCCAGCTCCCGCCGGACTGCCCGGGGATCCTCGTCACCCAGCACATGCCCGAGACCTTCACGCGCACCTTCGCGGCGCGGCTGAACGGCCTTTGCGCGCTGGCGGTGAAGGAAGCGGAGCACGGCGAGCGGGTGCTGCCGGGTCACGCCTACATAGCCCCCGGCAACCGCCACATGATGCTCGCCAGAAGCGGCGCCAACTACACCATCGCCCTGGACGACGGCCCCCCGGTATCGCGGCACCGCCCCTCGGTGGACGTCCTTTTCCGCTCCGCGGCCAACTGCGCCGGCGCCAACGGCCTGGGCATCATCATGACCGGCATGGGGGACGACGGCGCGGCCGGGATGCTCGAGATGCACGAGGCCGGGGCGAGGACCTTCGCCCAGGACGAGGAGAGCTGCGTCGTGTTCGGCATGCCCCGCGAGGCGATCGCCCGGGGGGGCGTGGACGAGGTGGTCCCCTTGTCCGAGATGGCGCATCGACTCCTTGGCTGGCTCGCCTCGCACGGCAAGCGCAGCTTCAGGGTCTGAACACCTTTTGCCGTAACCGGAGAAAAGAACCTTGAAGCATCTGAAGATGGCAACCGAAAAGGTCCCCATACTGCTTGTGATAACGGCAGTCGCCATCGCGTTCGTGATGATGGTCGCCAACCGCCTCGTGCTGGAACAGATCCGCGAGGAGGCGGTGCGCCAGGCGAGCCGGCAGCAGGAGAGCAGCATGGCGGCCTTCTGGGAGCAGACGAGCCGCCACGGCAACCTTTTCCACATCGAGGGCGGCAGGATGATCCTCGGCGACTACTACGTGCTGAACGACAGCAACGAGATCCCAGACCGGATCTTCCACATCACCGGCAGCCGCGCGACCATCTTCATGGGCGACACCCGGATCGCCACCAACGTGATGAAGGCGGACGGGACCCGCGCCATCGGCACGAGGCTCGTGGGCCCGGCGTACGACACCGTCTTCCGGCAGGGGATGCGCTACCGCGGCAGCGCCGACATCCTCGGCATCCCCTACTTCACCGCCTACGACCCGATCCGGGATCCGAGCGGCAAGGTGATCGGCGCCCTCTTCGTCGGTGTGAAGCAAAGTGAGTACCTCGCGCGCTACAACGGGATCGCCGTGAAGATCACCGCGATCAACGGCACCCTGGCCGCCATTTTCGTGCTCTTCGCCGTCCTTTTGATCCTGAACCGCAGGCACTCGGAAAAGGAGATAAGGGCGCAGTTACTGTTTCAGCAGCACCTGCTCGACACCATCCCCAGTCCCATCTTCTCCAAGGATGCCCTGGGGCGCTACACCCTTTGCAACAAGGCCTTCCAGTCCTACGTGGGGCTTACCCGCGAGGAGCTGATCGGCAAGTCCGTTTTCGAACTCTGGCCGGAAGAACTGGCGCAGCGTTACTACGACATGGACAGGGACATCATGGAGGCGACCGGAACGCAGATCTACGAGTCGCAGGTGCGCTACGCAGACGGGTCGCTGCGCGACGTGATGTTCCACAAGGCCTCCTTCCGTGACGAGCACGGCACCCCCGGCGGCTTGGTGGGGGTGATCCTCGACATCACCGAGAGAAAGGCGGCCGAAAAGGAGCGCAGCCTGATGGAGGCCCAAAGGCACCGCTCCCGCATGATGGAGTTGCTCTTGATCCAGCTGAACCACGACCTGAACACGCCGCTCACCCCTCTTTTCGCCCTGCTGCCGATGATAAGGCGGAAGGTGGAGGACGCGGGCGTGGACCGGATGTTGGAAATCTGCCAGCAGTGCGTGAATCAGATCCAGGGGTTGGCGGGGAAGACGTTCGACCTGGTGCGCATCTCCTCCGAGCGCCCGAGGCTCCTTCCGGTGAACCTCGCCGTCGCCGCGGACAGCGCGCTCGGCGACGTCTCCAACGCCCTTGCCGAGCGCGGCGTGATCTGCTGCAACGCCATCGACCCCGAACTGAAGGTGCTGGGCTCCGCGGAACAGCTCACCCTCCTCTTCAAGAACCTGCTCGGCAACGCGGCGCGCTACGCGGCTCAAAACGGGAAGGTGGTGCTCTCCACGACCGGCAGGGAGGACGAGATCGTGGTCTCGGTGCGGGATGACGGTGTGGGACTCGACCGGGAACATCTCGCCCTCATTTTCGACGAATTCTACAAGGCGGACAGCGCGCGCCACGACCTCACCACCCAGGGGCTTGGGCTCGCCATCTGCAAGAGGATCGTCACTAACCACGACGGCATGATCTGGGCCGAGAGCCCCGGTCCCGGCCTTGGCACCACCATTTCCTTCACCCTCAAGGGGGACAGTTCCGGCGACCCGATCCCGGTGCTGTACGACATATGAAATATCTTTCCGTTGATCAACTGAAACGCCGCATCGGCATCACCGTCGCCGTCGTGACCGGTGCGGCACTGGGCACTTTCACCCTCGGGCTCCTGCGGGGAGGCGACCCCGGCGACCGGACCTCGCAGCTGCAGTCGGTACTCGTCCTGCTTTTGTGCATGGCGGTCGCCGTGCTCGCCCGGCTCCTCTTCGCCCACCTTGAGCACCTCGAGGAGACCCGGCGCATCATCGAGGAACAGCGCACCGAGCTTGCCCTGAAGGCGGCACAGATCGACGCCGCCAACGACTGCATCGTGCAGATCGACGCGGAGGGGCATCTCATCCACTTCAACCAGGCGCTAAGCCGCATGACCGGATACGCACCCGAGGAACTGGCCGGACTTAAGCTGCACCAGATCGAGCCGCCCGAATGCGCGGCGCAGATAGAGCCGACCATCCGCCTCATCACCGAGTGCGGCGAGGCCGCCTTCGAGAGCGCTTACCGGGCAAAGGACGGCCGGGTGATCCCGGTGGAGGTGCGGGCGCGGACCATGGAGAGCCGCGAGGGGCAGCTCATCCTGAACATAGCGCGCGACATCACCCAGAGAAAACAGGCCGAGATCAGGGAGCAAAGCCGCCTGAAAACGCTGGAGCGGGTCGCCTCTGACGCCCCCCTCGAGGAACTCCTCACCTCGGTGGTCCGCTTCGTCGAGGAGTCCATCCCCGGTTCGCTCTGCTCCATCCTCCTCATCGACAACTCCGGGACCAGGCTGCACCACGGCGCCGCCCCCTCCTTCCCAAGCGCCTTCAACGAGGCGATGGACGGGCTGCAGATCCTCAAGGGGAACGGCTCCTGCGGCACGGCCGCCTTCCTGCGGCAGCGCGTGGTGATCGAGGACCTGGAAGAGCATTCGTGGTGGCGCACGTTCCCCGCCGCGCGCGACGCCGGGCTCAGGTCGTGCTGGTCCGACCCGGTCTTCGCCGCCAACGGCACCCTGCTCGGCACCATCGCGGTGTACAGGAAAGAACCGCTCCCCCCGAGCGAGGACGACCTCCAGCTCCTGGAATCGGCGGCTCATCTCGCCGGCATCGCCATCAGCCGCGTGCGGGCCGACGAGGGTCGCCACGTCTTGGAGGAGCAGTTGCGCCAGAGCCAGAAGATAGAGGCGGTCGGACAGCTGGCGGCCGGCGTGGCTCACGACTTCAACAACCTCTTGACGCCGATCATCGTCTACGGCGACATGCTGATGCGCATGGCGCCGGAGGGGTCGCCCCAGGCCCGCATGGTGCAGTCGATGAGCGCCGCAGCGCATAAAGCTAGCGAACTCACACAGAAACTGCTATCTTTCGGGCGCAGACAGGCGCTGCACATGACGCTCCTTGACCTGAACGAGGTGATCACCTCCTTCAGGGAGATCATGCGCGCCACCATAAGGGACGAGATCGTCATCGACCTCATCCTCTCCCCCGGCGCCGCGAAGGTGCAGGCGGACCGCGGCCAACTCGAGCAGGTGCTCTTGAACCTCATCCTGAACGCGCAGGACGCGATAGAGGGAAGAGGCTCCATCTGCCTCGAGACCGGGCACCTGATCCTCGATGACGAGTTTCACCGGCAGCACCCGGTCGCGAAGCCCGGCCACTACATCCTGCTCGCCTGCAGCGACGACGGCTGCGGCATGAGCGAGGAGATATTGAGACGGGTCTACGAGCCCTTCTTCTCCACGAAGGAAACGGGGCGCGGCACCGGCCTCGGGCTCGCCACCGTCTACGGCATCATCAAGCATCACGGCGGTTGCATCGAGGTGAAGAGCGTCCCAGGAGAGGGGACGAGGTTTGCGATCTACCTCCCTGCCAGCGCAAGCCTCGAGGAGCCGATCCTCACGCCGCCGCTGAGAGCGAAGCTGCAGCAGGAGGGGAGCGCGGAGAAGGTGATCCTTCTCGTCGTGGACAACCGGATGATCCGCGAGGCGACCGCCGACCTGCTCGACTCCTTCGGCTACCGCGTCCTCGCCGCAGACTCGCCGGCACGCGCCATGGAGCTTGCGGCGAGCAGTACCGCCGACATCGACCTGCTGGCGACCGATGTCATCATGCCGGAGATGACCGGTCCCGAGCTGTACCAGAAGCTGCAGGAGCAGTACCCTGACCTGCCGGTACTCTACATCTCGGGCTACACCAGTAGTCCCCTCCAGGAAGAGCAGGAGAGCCGGCAGGCGATCTTCCTGGCGAAGCCCTTCACCCTGGAACAGTTCATGGCGAGGATCACCGAGATGCTGTTCCAGATGGCCCCTGGCGTTGCCGAACCTCCTCCGCTGGATCACAGGGAGATGGCACGACTCATAGGAGAACAGAGGGGCTATCCCCCCCACAGGAAGGAACCCGCGCCATGAACAGAAAAATAATGATCGTAGACGACAACGAGTACGTAAGGGCATCGGTTGACATCATCTGCGAGTCGGGACGGCTCGACCTGACCAGCGCAGCCAGCGGCATGGAATGCCTGGAACGCCTGAAGGAGGGGTTCAGGGGGGTGATCCTCATGGACATCATGATGCCGGAGATGGACGGCTGGGACACCATAAGGGAGATGGTGGATCGGGACCTTTACCAGGGGAACATCGTGGTGATGCTGACCGGCATGGGAGAGCCCGACTCGAAGATGGACGGGCTCCAGGAGTACGTGTCGGACTACATGACCAAGCCCTTCAACCCGGACGAGCTGCTCGATTCCCTGGAGTACTACCTTACGCTTTTAAACACGCCGGTAGATGACCATGAGCGCTAGGAACCTCGTCGTCATAGGGGTCTCCACCGGAGGCCCGCTTACCCTGAAGGCGCTGTTCAAGGAGATCCCCCCGCTGGACGCCGCCTTTCTCATCGTGCTGCACATCACGCCGCAGATGGATTACCGGATCGCGCAGGGGCTTGCCGCCGCGGCAACGATGCCGGTGACCCTCGCCGAGGACGGGGAGTACCTGAAACCCGGGCACATCTACATGGCCCCGGGGGGCTTTCACCTGAAACTCGAGGGGAACCAGCGGGTCGTGCTGTACGAGGGGGCACGGGTGAACTACGTGCAGCCGGCGGCCGACGTGGCGATGCTTTCCGTCTCCCGGCCGCTCAAGGGAAAACTGGTCGGCATCGTGCTGACCGGTATGGGACGCGACGGCGCCGACGGGATCAAACACATCCATGATATCGGCGGGATCACCATCGCGCAGGACCAGCATTCCTCGACCATCTACGGCATGCCGAAGGCCGCGGCGCTCACCGGGGCGGTCGACCACGTGCTCCCCCCGAAGAAGATCGCGGCGAAACTGATCGAACTCCTCGCCTAGCCCCGGGGCTCGCCCGCCGCGCGTTCACCGGGGGCGTGCTTCAGGAGAAAATCGACGAAAGCCCGATTGGCAAGGGAGAGGTAGGTATCCTTCTTCCAGGCGATGAGGAGGTCGAGGGACAGAGGCGGATCGAAAGGGACCGCGGCCAGGTCCTCGTCACCCGCCACCACCATCTTGAGGAAGATGGAGATCCCTGTCCCGTTTCTAACCAGCGATTTCACCAGCGAAAAAAGGTTCGTCTCGAAGACGATGTCCGGCGTACTGCCGCTCTCCTTGATCGCCTCCAGAAAGAACTCCCTGATGTAGTACCCCTCCTTGTAGAAGACCAGCGGCTCCCGGATGAACTCGGCGAGCGTCACCGAGGCGCGTCCGGCGAAGGGGTGGCCAAGCGGCACGCAGACGACGATCTCCTCGCGCAGGAAGCGACGCACCTCCAGGGCGTCGGGAAAAGCGGCGCTCCCCCCTCCCGCCACCACCCCCATGTCGAGCTCCCCCTGGCCGATCATCTTCTGGATCCGCCCCGAACCCTCGCCGAGCACGGAGATGCTCAACTGCGGGTAGGCCCTCTTGAAGTCCCTTATGATGTCCGGGAAGAAGTAGGCGCTGATCATCGGCGTGATCCCGATCCTCACCTCTCCGCGGCTGAGCCCCTTCAGCTCGGCCATCTCCAGCTCCGCCCCGTGCAGGTCGTCGAGGATGCGCCGGGCATGCGGCAGAAAGATCTCTCCCTCAGCTGTGAGGGAAACCCGCTTGTCCTGGCGGTTGAAAAGCACCAGGTCGAGCTCCTCCTCGAGCTTCTTCACCGCCATGCTGATCGCGGGCTGCGCGATACGCAGCGACTCCGCCGCCTTGGTGAAGTTCTTGAGCCGCGCCACCTCCAGGAAATATTTGAGCTGCCTTACTTCCATGGTTGCCTCCCCTGTTTTGCCCCAGCCTCAACCATATCTAATCGTTATCAATACGATAAGCATTATATATTTTGCTTATGGTATGGCAAGCGCTATAGTGAACTCCGTCACAGGCAGTACGCGGGGAGAGAGCAATGGGATCGATAACAAGCGGCACCAAGAGATACCGGCAGATCAACTGGGCTTTTTTCTGCGCCGGGTTCGTAACCTTCATAACCCTTTACGACGTGCAGCCGCTGTTGCCGGTCTTCACCCGTGAATTCGGGGTGAGCGCCGCCTTCGCGAGCCTCCCCCTCTCGGTGACCACCTGCGCCCTCGCCGTCTCCATGCTCTTTGCCGGGACCATCTCCGAAACGCTGGGGCGCAAGGCCGTCATGGTCGCCTCGCTTGTCACGACCTCGATACTCGCGCTGATCACCTCCCAGACGGCGAACCTAGAACAATTGGTCGTCGTCAGGTTCCTGCAGGGGATCGCCCTTGCCGGGCTTCCGGCGGTGGCCATGGCCTACCTGAGTGAAGAGATCGCCCCCAGCTCGCTCACCTCGGCGATCGGCCTGTACATAAGCGGCAACGCCATCGGCGGCATGACCGGCAGGATCTTCACCGCCGTGATGTCCGAGCAGACCAGTTGGAGGGCGGCCCTCGAGGTGATCGGCGTGGTCTGCCTCGTCTTGAGCCTTTACTTCGCCAAGACCCTTCCCCCATCCGAGAACCTGAAGAAGCGCCCGTTCGCGGTGCGCTACCTGTTCAGCTCGCTGCTGCGCCAGTTGAAGGATCCGGGACTGCTCTGCCTGTACGGCATCTCTTTCCTGATCATGGGGAGCTTCGTAACCCTTTACAATTACATCACCTTCCGGCTTCTCGGCGCACCCTACCACCTTTCCGCCTGGCTGGTTTCCCTGATCTTCCTGGTCTACATGCTCGGTTCCTTCAGCTCCTCGATGATCGGCGGACAGGTCGAACGTTTCGGTCGCGGGAGGATGCTCTTTCTCACCATCGGCACCATGGTTTTCGGGGCTGCCGTCACCACGAGCCGCGACGTCGGCAGCATCGTCACCGGCATCGCCATCTTCACCTGCGGCTTTTTCGGCGCCCACACCATCGCCTCCAGCTGGGTCGGGAGCCGCGCCAAGACCGCACGAGCACAAGCCGCGTCCCTCTACCTCTTCTTCTACTATCTGGGGTCAAGCGTCTCCGGCACCGTCGGCGGAGTCTTCTGGGTATCCCACGGATGGGGTGGCGTGGTGCTGCTCATCATAGGCCTTTTATTGCTGGCGCTCGCCCTTTGGAAGTTACTCACGAGTTGTGCCGCCGCCGAGTGCCCAGCCCGCAACGCCGTCGCGAGCCTCGACGCCATGCGCAGTTGACCGCTCAAGTTCCGGGCCGGCCTGCCGATAGGTCTCATCAAAAGGACCGAGGAGCGAGCCATGCAGGAACTGATACGCGTAGCAGAAGGGATAGCGATCCCCGTAGACATGTGGGCGACCTGGGACAGTCTTTCCGAGTTGGCCGTGAAGCACGGTCCCATTTTCGAAGCCGATCTGGTGCGGCTGGGTTTTAACTTGCGCCCGATCTATTATCTGAACAGCTCCATAGGGGGCGAGCAAGCGATAGGCTTTGGAGCCGCCACCTCCGCCAGTTTGCAACTGGTACTGCGTCCCGACATCTATCGCGCCATGATCGGCAGCGTCGTCAACTGACGCTGCCTCCCGCCCCCCCCGCGCCCCCCGCACCCTTCCGCACCCTTCCGCACCCTTCCGCACCACCCAGCTCTCCGAGCCTCAGCACCCCCAGCTCCCCCCCTACCGGCCCCGGCCCAGCGAACCGCCAGCAGCCAGCCCGGCCGGCGTGTCACCGCCCCTTTGCTGCCGTCCATCCCGTCCACCAAGTCCACCAAGCATCCTCCACAAGACAAAAAAGATCCCAAAACCCAGAATCGCGTTTTTATGACTTAGGTCAAGGCCCCCCCCCGTAATAGTGGTTAAAGTCGCATCATCGAGAGCGGGGCAAAGGTGCCGAAGGCAGCCGAGACCGACCGCCTCAAGAGATCACCATTAGGAGAGACGATGAAAGCCTTTTTTAAAAACCTGTTCGGCATTGAAACCTCAACCAAAAACAACGCAAAGGGGGAAGTAATGGAAAACATGTTTTGCTACCAGTGCGAACAAGCCGCCAATGGCGGTTGCTCCAAAGTAGGTGTCTGCGGTAAGAAACCGGATGTCGCCGCGCTGCAGGACCTCCTGGTCTACTCGATGAAAGGTATCGCCTTCTGGGCCAACCTGGCCCGCGAGAAAGGCGCCAAGGACTCCGCCATCGACCGCTTCATGATCGACGGCCTCTTCACCACGGTAACCAACGTCGACTTCGACGCCGACGAGATCGCCAAACTGGTCCGCGACGCCGCGTCCTACCGCAACCAGGCCCAGGCCCTCTACGAGAAGGCAAACGGCGGCGCCTACACCGGCATCGTTCCCGAAGCAGCTAAGGCCTTCCACGCCGGCACCACCGCGGAACTCGTCGAACTCGGCGCGAAACACGGCGTCAAGAGCGACGACATCGATGCGGACGTGAAATCGGTCCAGGAAATTGTCACCTACGGCATGAAAGGGTACGCAGCCTACGCCCACCACGCCTTGGTGATCGGCCTTGAGAACGACGAGATCTACGCCTTCACCCACAAGGCATTCGCCGCCACCCTCGACCCGAAACTCGGCCTCATGGACTTCGTCGGCCTCGCCATGGAGTGCGGCCGCATCAACCTGGTCACCATGGAGCTCCTCGACAAGGCCAACACCGACAGCTTCGGCCACCCGGTACCGACCCCGGTACAGCTCGGCACCAAGGCGGGCAAGGCGATCCTCGTCTCCGGCCACGACCTGCGCATGCTCGAGGAACTCCTCAAGCAGACCGAAGGCAAAGGGATCAACATCTACACCCACGGTGAGATGCTCCCGGCCCACGGCTACCCGGGCCTCAAGAAGTACGCCCACCTGGCCGGCAACTTCGGCGGTGCATGGCAGGACCAGGCGAAGGAGTTCGTCGACTTCCCCGGCGCCATTATCTTCAACACCAACTGCATCCAGCGCCCGGCCGATAGCTACAAAGACCGCCTCTTCACCTGGGGCCTCGTCCAGTGGCCGGACGTCAAGAACATCAACGGCTGGGACTTCTCCCCGGTCATCGAGAAGGCTCTCGCCCTCCCCGGCTTCGAAGAAAAACCGGGCAAAGAGATCCTCACCGGCTTCGGGCACAACGCGGTGCTCGGCGTTGCCGACAAGGTCATCGACGCAGTAAAAGGCGGACAGATCCGTCACTTCTTCCTGATCGGCGGCTGCGACGGTGCCAAGACCGGCCGTAACTACTACACCGAGTTCGCCGAGAACGTCCCGGCCGATTGCGTCATCCTGACCCTGGCCTGCGGCAAGTACCGCTTCAACAAGCTCGACTTCGGCGACATCGGCGGCATCCCGCGCCTTCTGGACATCGGGCAGTGCAACGACGCCTACTCCGCGATCCAGATCGCCGTGGCACTGGCAGGCGCCTTCAACTGCGGCGTCAACGACCTCCCGCTCTCCTTCATCCTCTCCTGGTACGAGCAGAAGGCGGTTGCCATCCTCCTCACCCTGCTCCACCTGGGCGTGAAGAACATCAAGCTGGGACCGAGCCTGCCGGCCTTCATCACCCCGAACGTACTGAACTTCCTGGTCGAGAACTTCAACATCGGCCCGATCGGCACCGCCGAAGGCGACCTGAAGCAGATCCTCGGCTAATCGACAAAACTGCAGCATGAACAAAAAGGCGGCCCCGGTATCATCACCGGGGCCGCCTTTTCTTTTAGCTCCTCCCCAAGGGAAGGCTGCGAGAGGGAATGTGGACGTTAACTACCTACCTGACTATTGTTTATCCTTCTCCGGGATAGCCTCCGTCACACTCTCGCAGATGACCTTCTTGCTTCCCTTCATATCTGAGTATTTGAACCCACCGCCGAGCGTGGTGGGCGAGCAAACGTTATCGGGCGAATTTGCGTTCACAAGACAACTGGAACAAGTCACCGTCGGGTTATCGGTCAGTTGCTCGACCTCTTTGACCAGTCCCTTGCTATGCAGAAAGCAGATGTGGTGTTCGTGATCGCCGGCGCAGATACAATTGTTCTTCGGTTCCATCAGTTCCCCCTGCTGTTGTCTCTCTGTTTGGGGTCCAACATTAGCATTGGCACATCGCATATGCTACCGCTTTTCCCGTCGCATGTCACCTCACACCGAATAAAGTGAGTCGCTACTTCTGCAGCGGCTTTTTCTTCTGCTTGAGCGCATCCTTCAGCCGTTTTTGTGCCTGTGCGATCAGCATCTGGTGCGTCCCCTCACCGCTCTCCCCTTCGACAGGCTGACGCTGGAGGTAGCTTCCGTCCGGCCGCATGTCCCACGCCGAGCGGCGGTCCGCGTCGTAGCAGTCGAAGATGGCGCGCAGCTCCACGGTCAGCTCCGGCGCAGTCACCGGACAAAGCACCTCCACCCTAGCCTCCAGGTTTCGCTTCATGGCGTCGGCGGACGAGATGAAATACTCCTCGGCACCGCCGTTTCTGAAGTAGTAGATGCGCGCATGCTCCAGGAAGCGCCCGACGATGCTCACCACGCGGATGTGGTCCGAAAGGCCCGGAACCCCGGGACGCAGCCGGCAGGTGTCCCGCACGTAGAGATCGACCTTCACCCCGGCCATGGAGGCCTGGTACAGCGCCTTCACGATCTCGCCGTCCTCCAGTGCGTTCATCTTGAACTGCAGCCACCCGCCGCCGCTTTGCCGGTGCAGCTCGATCTCCCGCTCGATGCGCGAGAGGAGCGCCTTTTTAAGGAGCTTCGGCGCAGGCATGACCGACTGGTAGTTCCTCTTCGCGGTGAACCCGGTGGTCAGGTAGTTGAAGAGCTCGGTGACGTCCTGCGCGATCACCTCGTCGCAGGTGATGAGCCCGATATCGCTGTAGATCCTGGCGGTCTCCGTGTGGTAGTTGCCGGTGCCGATGTGCACGTAGCGCTTAAGGCCGGTGTAATCCTGGCGCACCACAAGGATCACCTTGCAATGGGTCTTCAGCCCCACCACGCCGTAGGTGACGTGTATCCCCGCCTCCTCCATCACCTCGGCGAGATGGATGTTGGTCGCCTCGTCGAAACGCGCCTTCAGCTCCACCACCACCGCCACCTGCTTGCCGTTTTGCGCGGCCTGCACCAGGGCGTCGATGATGCGCCCCTGGATCGAGGTGCGGTAGAGGGTCATCTTGATGGCGCGCACTTTGGGATCGTTGGCCGCCTCGCGCAGGAAGCGTTCCACCGAAGTGGAGAAGGAAACGTAGGGATGTTGCAAAAGGAGCGATCCCAGGTCGCGGATGGTGTGGAAGATGTTTCGCTCGGCCGGTAGCCCCGGGTGATCGACCGGGTGATGCGGCGGGTCGTGCAGGCGCGGGTAATCGAGCCGCGACATCTCGAAGAGATCGCGCAGGGCGAGCATGCCGGGGACCTCGAAGACGTCGTTCTCCTCGTCCAGTTCCAGCTCTGCCGCCAGTCGGCCACGGTGCACCGGTTCCATGCCGGCCCCGATCTCCAGGCGCACGATGGGGGCGAACTTGCGCTCCTTCAACTCCGACTCGATCATCGACATCAGGTCGTCCGCCTCTTCCTCGTCCTTCTCCGTGTTGGCGTTGCGGGTGACGCGGAAGATCTCGCAGGAGACGATCAGCATGCCGGGAAAGAGCATGTCCAGGTTGTTCATCATCACCTGTTCGAGCGGGACGAAGTGGTCCCCCTTGCCGACGCGGATAAAGCGCGGCGTGCCAAGACCGACCGGGACCTTCACCCGCGCCAGGGAATGCTCGCGGGACTTGGGATAACGCAGGGTAACCAGGAGGTTCAGCGAAAGGTTCGAGATGAACGGAAAGGGGTGAGCCGGGTCGATGGACTGCGGCGTCAGGAGGGGATAGATGTTCTTGTAGTAATGCTCGCGAAGCTGCTTCTTATCCTTCGGGGCAAGGGTGTCGTAGCTCTCGATGACGATCCCCTTAGCCTCCAAGAGTTCCCGCACCACCCGAAACGCCTCCCGCTTGACCGTCTCGATCTCGCGCACGGACGTGTTGCACTCGAGCACCTGCTGGCGCGGCGAGCGGCCGTCCAGGGTCAGCTCATGCAGCCCGGCCCCGATCTGCTGCTTTAAGCCGCCGATCCTCTTCATGGTGAATTCGTCGAGGTTGGAACTCACGATGGCGATGAACTTCAGCCGCTCCAGAAGCGGTGTCCGCTCGTCCATCGCCTCGTGCAGCACGCGCCGGTTGAATTCGAGCCAGGTCAGCTCCCGGTTCAGGTACCAGCGGCTCTCGCTCAGGTCAAAGGGTGACTCTTCCGTTACCGGCTGTTTCGGCTTAGGTCCCCCCTTCGGTTTAGCCTTCGCCACCTTCGCCTTACCAGCCTTGGCGGGCTTTACCCCGGCGGCCGCCTTTACCGGCTTCTCCCCCTTCGCTTTCGCCACTTTCGCCGCCTTCTCATCTTTGCCCGTCTTCGCATCCTTCGCTACTTTGGAGCCCTTGGCCGTCTTCGCCCCCTTCGCGCCTTTAGCCGCCTTCGATTTGGCTTGCGGCCACCCCTGCTTTCCCCCCTTGCGGTCGACACCTGCCTGCGGCAGGACGGCGATCGTCTCGGTCCTGGTGCCGGGAGTGGCAGCATCGTTTTGGACGGAGGTGGAGATGGCAAAAGGATTGTCTGCGTCAACAGGGGGGACTTGGGGGGCCTGCACTGGATCTGCTGCAGTATCAGGAAGGATCGGCAACTCATTCACCAGCTGCAAGATGTTCTCTTCCTGCTCAATATTTAAGGGTACGACAGTCTTGGTCTCCATGACCTTGGTCTCCGGAGGTTGTAGGGATGGAATATTCTTGCATTATTATCTCATATTGCAACCGCTGCTGAGCATGTAAAGGAGACATGGAAAGGCCTCCGGCCCAGTTAACACTGTGGTTACTGAAACGGAGGCCTTCACATTGCCGATAATGACAACTCCTCTTACTCACGAGTCGGGTTCTTCCGCACCCGAGCCGCCCTCTTTCTCAATATCTTCATGACCTCAGCCGGACTCAACTCCGTCTCACTTTGCCTGCGCCGCTCTACAATCACCACCACCGGTGCTACCTCTTTTTTTTCCTGTTCGTCCATGGGAACCTCCAGCCGCGGCGGCTTCTACCGCAGCACCGGATTTAATGACGAACATTTTATCTTCAATCCTCCCCCTTGCCAGCAGGCGTTCCGTTTGCGCAAGCGGCCCCAGCCACTATAATGCTAGGGGCTCAATCGAACCTGCCGCAGTCACAAGGGAAATCATGAATGTACTCCTTCTGGCGATGCCTGATGCCGCCAACAATTTCCATCGCATCATAAAAGTCCCCAACCTCGGGCTCTGTTCCATCGCCGCGCACCTCAAGGGGCACCGGGTTAAGGTCGTCGATCTCGTCCTCGTGCATCGCGACATCGAGTCGTGGCTCAGGCGGCTTCTGGCGGAGTTCTCTCCCGATGTGATCGGCGTCAGCAGCATGAGCTTCCAGTACGAAAGCGCCCTGAAAGTCTTCGCCATTTGCCGGGCAGCCACCCCGCGCGCCAAGCTTGTCCTTGGCGGCTACCACGCCACCCTCGCCCGCGAAGAACTCGCCTCCGGCAACGCCCCGTTTGACTTCCTGGTACGCGGCGAAGGTGAGCATGCCTTTGCCGCCCTTTTGGAAGCGCTCGACGGCCAGCGCTCCTTTTTCGATGTCCCCGGCCTCTCCTGGCCGCGCCACGGCATCTTCGTCCACAATCCTCCCGGACCTCTGCTCGACCTGAAGTGCCTGCCACTGCCGGACCGCAGCGTGCGCGTTCTGGACGGCTTCACCTACTTCGACCGCCGGCTCGACTGCGTTGAGACCTCGCGCGGCTGCACCAAGACCTGCACCTTCTGTTCGATCACCGGGATGTACGGCTCCAGCTTCCGATGCCGCCCGATCGAGATGGTGCTCGAAGACCTGCGGGAACTCAAGCGGCATGGCACGAAGACGGTGCTTTTGGTCGACGACAACATCACCCTGGACAGCCGCCGTTTCACTCGGCTCGCCGAGGCGATCGCGGAGCAGGGGCTGAACGACATGGAGTACCTGGTCCAAGCATCCGTCGCCGGCATCGTGGCCGACCCGGCGCTTATACCTGCGCTTTCCCGTGCCAACTTCGCCATGGTCTTCCTCGGCATTGAATCGGTGCTGCCGAAGAACCTCGCTCTTTTTGAAAAGGGTGACATCAGGGAGCAGACCAGGCAGGCGGTGCACCGGTTGCGCGAACACGGCATCGGGGTGATGGGAGGCTTCATCATCGGCAATCCCGACGACGGGAAAGAGGAGATAAGGGAAGTGTTCCGCGCCTCGCGCCGGCTGGGGGTGGATCTCCCCTACGTGCAGTGCGTCACCCCCTACCCCGGCACCAGAATCAGGGAGGAGTTGCTGCAGGCGGAGCTCGTCACGAATTCCGACCGACTGAGCAGGTACACCGGCTTCATGTGCAACGTGAAGACGAGGCAGCTCAGCACGGCCCAGTTGAACAGGCTGATGAACTGGGAGAACCTGAAGGCGTTCTTCAGCCCCTCGATGTTCGTGGGGAACCGCTTCGTGAAGAAGCGCGAGAAGGGGGCCTGGAAGGTGCTACTCAACAACCTCGACCTCGTGCGCGGCTATTTCACCGGCGACCAGTTCCGCTCCCGCCACAGGTTTTGAAAACCATTTATCACCTTCACGTCTTGCGCAGCAGGTAGGCATGGGCAGATAGCCCCGCGCCATAGGCGAGCAGGACGCACCACGTGCCGGCAGGTATCCCCTTCTGCATCATCTCCTCGAGTACGAACCAGACGGTGGGCGAAGACATGTTGCCGTACTGGGACAGAACCCGCCGTGTCGCCCAAAGGAGCTCTTCCGGTATCCCCACCTGGTCCCGCACCGCGTTGATTACCTTCTCGCCGCCGGTGTGCAGGGCCCACGCCCCGATGTCTTCCTTTTCCAGCGAGGCCGAGTCCAGAAGGTCGTCGACCACCTCTGCCGCGGCCCTTGCCACCAGACTGGGGAGGTCCGTCGACAACTGGTTGTGCAACTGCCCCCCCTTGTGGATGAAGCGGATCGCCTCGCGCTCCTCGGGCACGTAGCGCCCCGCCGATGCCGTCAACTCGAACCCGACCGGTTTCTGCCACAAAACGGCTGCCGCCGCGCCATCACCAAAGAGCGCATTGGAAAGGATGAGGCTCAGGTCGTTTTCCATTTGGAAGGCAGCGCTGCAGATCTCCACCGAGACGCTCACCACGACGCCACCGGTTGTTCTCAGCATCGACTCGGCCACCTGCAGGTTCGGGATTGCGCCGCCACAGCCGCTACCGACGAGGTCGTAAAGCCGGGTGCTCGGTCGCATACCGAGACGCTGCGCAACGTAGGTGGAGATGCCGGGACAGATGTAGCCGGTACAGGTGTTGAGCACCAAGCCGCTCACCTGCAAGGGCGATAGCCCCACTTGTTCCAGTGCGGACAGCACCGCCCGCGTCGCAAGCGCCACCGACTCTTCTGTGAAACGGGCGACACGCTCGTCAGCGGTCTCGTCGAAGATGCGCGCCGGTGCGTCGACGGCAAAGTGACGTTTCTCGATGGCCGGATGCTCGAAGGTCGCCCGGATCAGCCCGAGGCTCCTCGGCGTCAGGGTTTCTTTGAAGCGTTGCCGGACGAGTTCCGCCGCGTAACTTTGCGTTGCGCTGAACTCCGGTACGGCCAGCGCCACCGAGGCGACATAGACCGCCCCGGGCGAGGCAGGCTCCCCCTTGGTGAAACGTGCATCGATCATCATCCCCTCCCATCGGTCACCCCCCAGAGGGCCCCGGAATGCATGTCATGGAAAGCTTCCTGGTAAAGCTGCAGCATCTCTTCGCGGTACTTCGTGTCGACTCGGATCGCCTTGTCCGCCCAGCTGGCGCAGTAGCCGCACCGGGGGCAATCACGCCCCCGGCATTCGATATCCTTCAGGCCGTCCAGAAAGCCGTCCAGAAGCCGGTTGTCGATGTAAACCGGGTCCCAGTCCAGTCCCGCCAGCAGGCCACGCTTCTCGGCCAGACGCTTCAGGCGCATGAGCCCGGTGGGGCTCACCGTTGCCGGACGGAAGAAGAACCTCACGAACCTCAAAAGTCCGGCAAGCCCCCCGCTTTCCCCGCCCCCCCGGTAACCATAGGGTTGGATCAAGTCGAGCAGGTTCCCTTCGAAGCGCCCTTCGGCGTAGGCCTTCACCCGGCGCGCCAACACCTGCGTCGGCGCACCCCGCTCCAGGATCTTGAAGGAATGGTAGCCAAGGCCGGTGTAGGCGCAGAGGTCCTCGGGCCGGATGAACTCGGAGCGCAGGTAATGCGTCGGGTCGGCGAGCTTTGCCGCGGAGCAGCGCAGGGCGCAGTAATCAATCATGAAGCCGCGGCTTTCGTGCCCCTTCTGGGAGGCGTGCGACAGGTTCACCATGTGCTGTCCCGACCAGGGGCAGAAGATAAGGCAGTTGGAGTTGGCGATGAGCTGCAGCTCGATGCGCACCGTCTCGCGGATCGCCTGTAGCATGGCGAAGTCCCGGTTCACCGCTATCGATTCCAGCGTGATGCAGTCCGCCCCCAGGTCCTCCCAGAACCTGGCCTTCGCCACGCAGTCCACCCGCGCGTAGACGCCCACCCGCACCTTGAGACGCGGGTGCCGCTTCTTGATGATGGGAAGCAGGAAAGGAAGCGAGACCGTGACCGAGGTGACGCCACACTCCTCGACAAACTCGAGCAGCCGCTCCAGGTCCTGCTGTCCCTTCCGGGTGTACTCGCGGTTGTCCAGGCAGGCGGGGTTCAGCAGGTAGTTGAACCCGATCCCCCTGCGCGCCGCATCTGCGACGTGGGCGCGGAACCGGTCCCTGCCAAGGGGCGCCAGCATGAAGGAGGCGCGCCCCCCGCCGATGCTGTCACTAGGGAGCTTGCCGAAGAGCTCCGCGACCGGAAACCCTTCGAGAGCGGACAGCAGGTCGGGCTCGAAATTGGTGGCAACGGAGAACTTCATGATTTATCCCCCGAGAGAACGAGCAGCCAGAACGGCTCGCGGTGGATCCTGAAGGAGGGGGCCCCCGCCTGCTGCGCCCACAGGGTGAGGTCCTCGACGGTGAACGCCTTCAGCACGGAGAGCGGGCCGTCGTATCGGGTCATGCGGTTTCTGGTGAAAATTCTCGTGAGCGCGTAGATGAGGAGGTAGGCGACCCAACTCCTTTGCAGGTCCATGACGAGGTATCCCCTACGCGCCACCCGCATTATTTCCCGCAGCGCGGCAACCCCTTCCGGCTCCTTCATGTGGTGCAAGGTCTTGCTGCAGAGCACGAAATCGAAGCTCCCATCCCCGAACGGAAGTTCCAGGGCATCGGCGACCATCAGCTCGATCTCGGGGTATTGCAGGGTGCACCGGCGCGCAATGTCTATGGTGCGGCTGTTGATGTCGACTGCAGTGACGCTGATATCGATCCCTTTTTTACGCGCCCACTCAACCAGGGTGACCGGGAGGTCGGCGGAACCGGTGGCGACGTCAAGCACCGTGATCCGCGCGAGCCCCCTCACCCGAGCCGACAGGTGTTTCAAAAGCGCCCAGCGGTCGCCGAGGTAACGGTTCACCGTGCGGATGTCGGCGAGGCTCCCTTCGAGTTCGTCGACACTGCAGACGTCCGACGGGAGATCGAGAAATTCCAGGTTTGTCCTCCTGCGGGGGATAAACGGCATAGGCTGATTCTTTCCCTTTTCTATTTGGGCCAACTGGGGCTGGTCAGCTCGATACGCCAGATGGGGCCGCCCGTGGCGAGAGGGCCTACGAATTTAACGAAGGCGGGCACCTCGTCCATGACGGTCCAGATGTGGTGGTCCGGCGGGCTCTTGCCGAGGAGCGCGGCGGGAAGCCTCAGCAGTCCGAGCTTCGGTTTGAGCACGTAGTGGTTTGCCGTCTTTTCGACGTCCCCGATCAGTATCTTGTTCTCGCCGGAAGGGGACATCTCCAGCTCGATCACCCTCGGTGTCGGGGTGAAGGCGACCATGTGGATGGTCTCGCTGCTTCCCTTGACGAGGTTCTTCATCACCGTCGGCACCATGCCGTTGTAGACGTCGGACGGGAGCTCCAGCTCACCCTGCAAGACCTTCTCGCGGCCGTCCTTTCCTTTCACGCGGACCCGGTAGGTGCCGGGGCTCCGCTCCAGAGACACATCAAGGTCCTCGTCAAAAGACTTCCCTTTCTGGATGAGCCGGTAGCTCTTCAGGAGGAAGTGGTGCTGCTGTGAGAAGATGACCGTCTCGTCGTGGAGAGAACCGTCCTTGAAATTGAGCACGATGCGGGTCTTTATCCCGCCGTCCTTGGGTAGCTGCAGAAAATCACCGGAAGCGATCCGATTGCCGGCTTCGTCCTTTAGTATGAGAAAGCCGCGCACCATTCCTTCCGTGAACCTTACCGTCACCGGTGCGCCCTGTACCGGCAAAGGCAACAGCAGCAAAAGTACCAACAGCAGCGTGCTACTCATTCGACTGTACGCAGACACTGTCTCTCCTTGGTGCTGAAGGGGAATTGGGTGATTAACCATTTGGCGATTCTAACATATTATTGTCAACGTGCAGGAGCGACGTACATCTCTGTCAGCGTGTGCGGCTCATTCCCTTGGCAAAGCGGGTATAGCGCCAGTACGGCGTCGGCAACCCCACGGCAGTTCCTATCCGGCGCAAAGCCCCAATTACCGGAGCTTGTGTATCAAGCAGATTGATGCAGCGCGACGGCGAACTTATTCCCCGGTCCAAAAGCGTCCGGGCCTGCTGCGGGGTAAGCTGCGGCGAAAAATAGAAAGCCGGCATGAGCAGATCGTCTCCGGTCTCAACCAGCCCATCCCGCAAGGCCACATCATGCAAACCGGTGCCCGGGTAGATACGTATCCCGGTGGTCAGGAAGGCGTGGTCTTTGTCGCTCAGGTAGCGGTTCAGAAAGACCACCGTCTTCCCCAGGGTTGTCTCGTCCTCGGAGGGACCACCCATGAGAAAGCACCACAAGGCGCGCAGGCGCGAGCTTGAAACAAGTTCCGCGGCGCGGTGCACCTCGCCCTCATCGAATCCCTTGCCAAGCGCAGCCAAGGTGGCGCCGGCTGCACTCTCGGGGGTGATGACCGCGGAAGCCACTCCCGCGCGGGCCATCAGCTCAAGTTGATCCCTGGTGAGCCCCTTCGGGGAAAGGGACGAGACGCTGAAGCGGGCCTTGATCCCGCGCCTCAAAATCTCATCGAGCAAGATTTCCAGATACCCCTCCGGCTCGTTGAAGATGCTGTCCACAAATTCGAACTCGCGAGCCCGGGTATTACGCATGGCCGACAGGATCTCGTCGACCACCGCTCCCGGCTCCCTGACCCGCCACGAATCCCCCTCGATGCTGCGGTAGGTGCAGTATAGGCATCGATGGGTGCATCCCCTTTTTCCCTGGATGGGCAATACCGGCTCCAGCGCGAGGTAACGCCGTGTCTCCACCCAGCGGTGCAGACGCGGCGTGATGAAGGGACCGGCGCTTGCCGCCCCCCCGCCCGCTTCCACCACACCCGCTTTGCTACGGCGGACCACACCTGCCACGCGTCCGGCATGCTCGGCTCCTTCAGCGCGAAAAAAAAGCGGGGCGGCGTGCTCCCCCTCCCCAACGACGGCATGGTCCAGCTCGAGAAAGTCGAGGACCTGCTGCGGCATGATGCTCACGCCGGAGCCTCCCACCAGGATTCTGGCGTCGCTGCGTGACTTGATGAAATCCACCAGTAGCCGCACCTCGGGAAGATAGGATTTGGGGGCGAGGAAGTTGCAGTTGTCGAGATTTCTAACGGAAATGGCAATGCCGTCAGGAGCGAACGCGGCGATGGCGTTCTGCGTCGCAAGCAGTGCATCCCGCGCGAAGCAGAGGTCGAGCAGGCGGACCTGGAAGCCGGCCTGCAGCAGCGACTCGGCCACCCAGGCGGCGCCGAGAGGAACCGTCGGCTGCGGCGCGCGTTCACGGTTCGTGCTGATAACGAGTATGCGGGACGGCACATCTTCCTCCTGAAAAACAGTATCTTGCACTTCATAGACCGGCACAAAAAGTGTTGATCCGACAATGTGGCAGGAGTAAAATGTTTCTTATGGAGGGAGCAAAAGACAAAAAACTTCACAAACCGACATAAAACAACTCCAGGTGCATGAAGCGACATCCGGGGTTGGTAACTGACGTTCAGGAGACCAGGCCGAAAGGCTTAGATATCTCGTCCGTTATGGCATAAAAAGACCAGATAAGGGTGGCTACCGAAGTTTCTCCCAGAAGCACAAAAACCACTCCTACGGATTGAGCAGGTTCACTGGACGCCAGTTATTTTTTTAACACAAGGCTCGATGACTTCACATCGGGCCTTTTCTGTTGCCAGACCTTCTGTTGCCTACGGTTACCTGTGGCCGATACCGAAGGACCGTTGCTTGGCCAAGTACTGAATATGTCCAATTACTGATTACCCAGCCACAAGAGTAACAGAGACTTCACTTTTCGCCGCCTTCCACCCCAGCGTTCCGTCGGTATTCTGTTAAACTACCCGACATGAACATCGCCACCCTCCCCCTTCTATTCTGCCGCCTGTCGGAAACCGAGACTCTCGCCTACCGTACCTACGGGACGGGGCCAACCAACGTCGTCCTGGTGCACGGCCTGGCGGCAAGATCCGAGACATGGAGTGATCTCGTGTCGCTCTTCCCCGCCGACCGCTACAGCGTCCACCTTCTCGACCTGCTTGGATCAGGAGAATCTTCGAAACCGAACGGGGGGGACTACTCCATCCGCGGCCACGCGGTCCGCCTCATCGGCTTTCTGGAACAGGAAGGGCTCGCCCAGGTCATCGTCGCAGGCCACTCCCTTGGCGGAGCAGTGGTGCTGCTGACCGCGGTAGAGGCGATGCTCCGGGATGAGCGCGATCTTTTGGCATCCGTGATCATCATGGCCGGCCCCGGTTACTTACAGCGTCTGCCGCTTATGGCGGAGATTTTTAAAAACCGTTACGCCGCCGCCCTCTTCGTTGCCCTGTATGCACCGGACGTATGGGTGAAAGTGGGGCTGAAGATGGCCTACCACGACCACAGCCTCATCGACCGGGAACACATCGCCCGGTACGCCCCCTGCTACCGCAACAAAGCCGCCAAGCGGGCCCTCGTCGCGACCTGCCGCAGCCTGGTGCCGGTCAACCAGGAAGAGATCGCCTCCCGCTACCAGGACCTGCGCCTGCCGGTATTGCTTCTCTGGGGAAGGCACGACGAGATCGTGCCACTGTCACAGGGGAATCGTCTTCAAGCTGCCATTCCAGCGGCAAAACTACGTGTGCTCGAGGAATGCGGACACAACCCTCAGGAGGAGAAACCTGTTGAAACTTATGAGATCATTGACAGTTTCATCACCGAGGCCGAGAAAGAAAATAAGTCGTAAAGCCAAAGGCGCATTGATTCCAAACAACTGTAGTGCTATGTTTGGTGAGTTCCATCATATTTTAATCAACAAGGAGATGGAGTATGAAAGCACGTTGGATAGCCAGAATGATCGTTGGAATGACAGCAGCCGCCCTGTTAGTAACCGGTTGCGCGACCAATCCTGACGGGAGCTACGAGTACAAGAGAACCGGTCTGGGAGCTTTGGGCGGTGCGGTCCTGGGCGCCGGCGCCGGCGCACTCATCGGCGGCAAATCCCACCGCGGACGCAACGCGGCCATCGGCGGGTTGACCGGTGCGGTCGTAGGCGGTGGTGTAGGTAATTACATGGACCGGCAGGCGGCCGCGCTCAAAAAGAGCATGCCCCAGGCTGAAGTGGTGCGCGACGGCGACAAGGTCTACGTGGCCCTTCCCTCGGGTGTCCTCTTCGACGTGGGCAAGGACGTCCTGAAACAGGAAGCGAAGGATGCACTCGGCAAGGCGGCCCCGACGCTCAAGGATTCCCAGACCACCATCGTCATCGAGGGGCACACCGATTCCACCGGCTCCGACGCCATCAACCAACCGCTCAGCGAGCGGCGCGCCGGACGGGTGCGCGACTTCCTGATTTCCCAGGGTGTCCCCGCATCCAAGATGACTGCCGTAGGGTACGGTTCCACCCGCCCTGCCGTGGCCAACGATACCGAGGCCAACCGCGCCCTGAACCGCCGCGTGCAGATCGAGCTCACTCCCACCGAGAAGCTCAAGGCCCAGGAAGGAAGCGGCAGCAACTAGCTCCACGCAAACAACAACGGGACGCCGACCTCGGCGTCCCGTTTTTATTTCAACTACCTGAACTCCCCGCCTACTTCACGAAGGTGCCGTTGCGGTACTCCTCGAAGGCCTGCTCCAACTCTTCCTGCGTATTCATGACGATGGGGCCGTACCACGCCACAGGTTCCCCGATCGGTTTTCCCGAGATCAATAGGAAGCGCACTGGTTTCCCCTGTGTGGTTACCGATACCACGTCGCCGTCCTCGAAAAGGATGAGGTTCTCCGGACCGCACTCACACTGCCGATCGAGGTCGAAGTATTTATTACCGACTACCTCGTGCCCGAAGGCGTTGCGCTCGTGATCGAAGTAACCTTCACCGTCGATGATGTAGGCAAGTGCCGTGTAGCCGCGCTTTATGGGGTGGGTGAAGCTGCTCCCCTCGGGGATGGTCACGTCGAGGTATTCGGGATCGACCACCACGTCCCGTACCGGTCCCTGCACGCCCCCCGCCGTCCCGGCGATCACCTTCACCTTGATGCCGTTCATGGTAACCTCGGGTATCTCCGAGGCGACGATGCCGCGATAGCGCGGCGCCATCATCTTGTGTGAGGCAGGGAGATTCGCCCAAAGCTGGAATCCCCACATGAGCCCTTCACCGTCGCCGAGCGGCATTTCCTGATGGATGATACCGCTGCCGGCGGTCATCCATTGCAGATCGCCGGAATCAATGACCCCTTTGTTTCCCATACTGTCACCATGTTCCACCTTCCCATGGAGCACGTAGGTTATGGTCTCGATGCCGCGGTGCGGGTGCCATGGAAAGCCCTTCAAGTAATGCGGCGGGTAGTTGGAATGGAAGTCGTCGAAGAGCAGGAACGGATCCAAAAGCGGCGCCTCGTGGTATCCGAAGGCGCGCTTCAGGTGTACGCCCGCCCCCTCGATGGTCGGCTCGCTCTTCCATATCTTCCGTATCTTACGCAGGGTCTCCATAATAGCTCCTTTCGTGATGGGATCCGCTCTCCGGGGGAATCAACGGGGCCCAGCACCTGGTTACGACGGCTTCAACAGCTTCAGTAGCGCTTCGGCAGCAGGCGCGGAGGACGCCGGATTCTGGCCGGTCACGAGCTTACCGTCCACTTCAACGTGGGGAGCCCAGTCTCCCCCGCCCCGGAAGGTCGCACCTCGCTCTTTAAGCCGGTCCTCCAGGAGGAACGGGACCACATCGGTCAGCCCCACCGCCTCTTCTTCTGCGTTGGTAAAGCCGGTAACATGCCTCCCCCTCACCAGGAAATCGCCATCCGGTCCCTTCACGTCTGCCAGCACCGCCGGGGCGTGGCAAACGGCGCCCACCGGTTTGTCGGCCCGTACAAAGGCCTCGATGAGTGCGATGGAATCGGTATCGAGCGCCAAGTCCCACAGCGGCCCGTGCCCCCCGGGATAGAAGATCGCGTCGAAGTCGTTCACCGACACCTCGCGCAGCCTTCTGGAATGGGCGAGGTCGTCCTGCGCCGCCTGGTCGTCCTTAAAGCGCATCGTCGACTCGGTCTCGTTTTCCGGCAGATTGCTTTTCGGATCCACCGGGGGCATTCCTCCCCTTGGAGAGGCTATGGTCACCGTTACCCCTGCATCGTGAAAGACGTAATAGGGCGCAGCAAGCTCTTCCAGCCAGAAACCGGTCTTCTCGCCGGTGTCGCCTAACTTGTCATGCGAGGTCACTACCATCAGAATTTTCATCACTGACTCCTTTCGAGAGTGTGTTGGGATTTGGTTGAGCACTGCTAAGTCTTACAACATCCCCGGGATATATCAACCGACAGGCAGATGTTTCGCGCCTTCGCACGGATCGTCTGCTGTCGGTGAGGTTGACACTGCCGGGTTCCGTGCTTACGTTTTATTAAAACTACGCCAGGAGTCTCATCATGAGCGAAAAGGATATCGAAGTTGTAGAAGCTGAAATAAACGGCAAGCCTTCGCAGCCAGGCAGTCTCGTTCTGGCTTCCGAGGTCCTGCCGCTTGGTGTCCCCATAATTCCGATACGGCCGCGCCCTGCGTTTCCGAACATGCTGATTCCCATGGCGCTAGATGATCAGAACCAAATACGCGCCATCAAACACGCCATGGAATCCCAGGCCCAAGCGATCGGGCTCGTGCTCGTCAAGGACCCGGATAAGCCGGACGGTCCCGATAACCTCCATGCCGTCGGGGTTGTGGGGAAGATCGTCAAGATGATCCACCTGGGGGACGACAACGCCCAGTTCCTGCTCAACACCCTTGAGCGTTTCAGGATCGTCGAGCTGCACCAAAGCGATGGGGCCACCTATGCCACGGTCAGTTACCAGTACGGCACCGAGCTTTCCGTCAACCCGGAACTGAAGGCATATTCCATCGCGGTGGTGAGCACGCTGAAGGAACTGGTACAGATCAACCCGCTCTACTCCGAGGAGATCAAGATGTTCCTCGGGCGCTCAAGCCTTGACGATCCGAGCAAGCTGGCTGACTTCGCCGCGAGCCTCACTTCCGCCGACGGGCAGGAACTGCAACTGGTCCTTGAATCCTTCGATGTGAGGAAAAGGCTCGACCTGGTTCTCACCCTGCTCAAGAAGGAGCTCGAGGTCTCCCGGCTGCAGACAAAGATCACCAAGCAGATCGAAGAGAAGATCAGTCGTCAGCAGCGCGAGTTTTTCCTGCGGGAACAGTTGAAGGCGATCAAGAAGGAACTGGGACTGGAGAAAGAGGGAAAGACGTCCGAGATCGAGAAATTCGAGCAGCGCCTGAAGGAGCTGAAACTGAACGACGAGGCGCAGCGCGCAGTCTCCGACGAGCTCGACAAGTTCAGGCTGTTGGAGCCGTCCTCGCCGGAGTACCACGTGACCCGGAACTACCTCGACTGGCTCACCATTCTGCCGTGGGGCAAATACAGCAAGGACTCGTACAACGTCGAGAAGGCGCGCAAGGCGCTGGATCGCGACCATCACGGGTTGAATGACGTGAAGGACCGCATCACCGAGTTCATCGCGGTGGGCAAAATGAAGGGTGACATCTCCGGTTCGATCCTCTGCCTCGTCGGTCCCCCGGGCGTCGGCAAGACTTCCATCGGGAAGAGCATCGCGGACGCCCTCGGTCGTTCGTTCTTCCGTTTCTCACTGGGCGGCATGCGTGACGAGGCCGAGATCAAAGGCCATCGCCGAACCTACATCGGGGCGATGCCCGGAAAATTCCTGCAGGCCATGAAGAATGCGGGGACCGCAAACCCCGTGCTGATGCTGGACGAGATAGATAAGATCGGCGCCTCGTTCCAGGGCGATCCGGCCTCGGCGCTTCTCGAGGTGCTGGACCCCGAACAGAACGGGACTTTCCGCGACCATTATCTCGATGTGCCGTTCGATCTTTCCAATGTTCTGTTTATTGCCACGGCTAACCAGTTGGACACGATTCCCGCGCCGTTACTCGACAGGATGGAGGTGATCCGCCTTTCCGGCTATGTCCTTGAGGAGAAAATGGAGATCGCGAAACGCTACCTGATACCCAAGGCGATGAAGAACCACGGGTTGAAAGTAGGACAGGTTACCATCAGGAAGGATGCCCTGGCCGCGATAGTCGACGGATGGGCAAGGGAAGCCGGAGTCAGGACCCTTGAAAACCGCATCAAGAAACTGATGCGCAAGGCGGCAATGGAGTTCGCCTCCGGACGGACCGAAGCCATAGTGGTCACCAAAAAGGACCTGCATGATTACTTGGGGCAGCCGGTATTCACTACTGAGGAGATCTTCGAAGGGGTCCCCGGTGTGGTGACCGGTCTGGCCTGGACCAGCATGGGGGGAGCGACACTCCCCATCGAAGCCACCGCCATGGCGAGCAAGGGCAAGGGGTTCAGACAGACAGGGCAACTTGGTAACGTGATGATAGAGAGTTCCGAGATTGCCTATTCCTTTGTGATGGCGCATTTGAAGTCGTACGGGGCACCGGCGGACTACTTCGACAACCACTTCGTGCACCTGCATGTCCCGGCCGGCGCTACCCCGAAAGACGGCCCGTCGGCTGGTGTGACCATGGCAACGGCGCTCATTTCGATGATTAAAGGAAAGCCCGTACGGAAGAAACTGGGGATGACCGGAGAATTGACTCTGACGGGGCGGGTTTTACCAATCGGCGGACTGAAGGAAAAGACCATCGCAGCGCGTCGAGCCGGACTGAAAGTGCTGATCTTCCCCGAGGCGAACAAGAAGGATTTTGACGAATTGCCGGATTACCTTAAAGAGGGGCTGGAGGTTCATTTCGCCAAAGAGTATAAAGACGTCGCCAAAGTTGCGTTCGGGAAGGTTTAAGAAGTTTGTGATTTGCGTGACAGCTTGGTAGAAGGCAGAAAAGCGAAAAGCCCCACCGGATATCCAGTGGGGCTTCTCTATTAAATTCCCTGCGGCGACCTACTCTCCCACATCGTTACCAATGCAGTACCATCGGCCCAGAGAGGCTTAACTTCCGTGTTCGGGATGGGAACGGGTGTGGCCCTCTCGGCATTGCCACAGAGAAACTCTTC
>NZ_SRSC01000004.1:357797-593484 GCF_004791675.1 Geomonas terrae | reverse complement strand
ACCACCGGTTCCGTCGATTACACCTTCGCCAACAGCGACGACGTGTACAACGATGCGAGCAGCGTCCATACCGCGATCAGCGACGCGAGTGGCGGCAACTTCGAAAACCTGTCCCCGGACAAGACCCCGGTGACGGTCCAGATAGATGACACCAAGGACACCACGACTGTAAGCCTGGGCGTGAGCCCGGCAAACATTACTGAGGCGGGTGCGACGGTTACTTACACTGCGACTTTGACGAACGTGGCTCACGGTGACGTCACCGTGCACCTGGACAACGGGCAGACGATCACCATCGCAGATGGCCATACCACCGGTTCCGTCGATTACACCTTCGCCAACAGCGACGACGTGTACAACGATGCGAGCAGCGTCCATACCGCGATCAGCGACGCAAGTGGCGGCAACTTCGAGAACCTGTCCCCGGACAAGACCCCGGTGACGGTCCAGATAGATGACACCATTGACCTCACCGCCGTCCATATCAGCACCACCCAGCGTCCATACCGCGATCAGCGACGCAAGTGGCGGCAACTTCGAGAACCTGTCCCCGGACAAGACCCCGGTGACGGTCCAGATAGATGACACCATTGACCTCACCGCCGTCCATATCAGCACCACCACGCCTATTATCGGCGAAAATGCTGGGGTAACCTTCAATATTCATCTGGACAACGTTCCGCATGGATCTGCTTCGGCTACGGTTGATGTTTATGACTCCTTTACCGGTGTTACAAAGACTGAGACAGTTTTCCTAGATGCTTCGGGCAACGGCTCGTTCTCTGTAACACCGTCAAACCTTGCGACGGCAAGCATTACCGCAACGGTTTCTGCTGTCAGTGGTGGCAACTATGAAGGGGTCGACCTGACCGGTGCCCATGCAACTGCGAGTGTGGATCATGGCATAACGCTTACACCCGTTGGTGTGACTGTCAGTGAGGCAAACCTGCCGGATGGGACAAGCCCTTCTGCTGCTTCCCTGACTCAGACTGGATCACTAACGATCACTGCTCTAGACGGCATCAGCAATGTTCATATCGGCAACACGGATATCTCCATTGCCGCACTGCATAATCTGGGCACCTCCGGTCCAATCTCCATTGATGGCGTCTCCTACGGCCAAATGACCGTTACCGACTTTACTGAGACTTCGACCGGCGGCACTATCCAGTACAGCTTCACTTTGGATGACAACATACTTACACCGCCTGCAAGCGTGGAAAGCTATGTCGAGCAGGTTTCGGTTGCCGTCACCGATGCAAACGGTACCGTTGCGGGAGCTTCTCTCGGGATCACGATAGTCGACGATCACCCCACCTTCACCCAAGCGGACCACGCTTTCGTTGGCAACGAGGACAGTACTACCGCAGGTGTTCTGTACGGTAACCACGATATCCACTTCGGCGCAGATTCCGTTGGTTCGATCAGCGTGGTAGGCGATTCCCTGGATGGGAAAATCAGCTACGAATACATTACCAATGCTGATGGCTCCGTAACTGCGTCGGCCTATTCGGATACTACGCACAACGCATCAACTCACTTCTTTGATCTGACCATAAACACTGATGGGGCTTATGCCTTCGACATGGTCAATGCAAGAGCGACCCATTCCTCAGGGACCATCAGTCTGCTTAACGTGAATGGCGGCGCAGCCACGAACAGCTTCGTTCTCAACGATGCAACCTTCCACTCTATCGATACCAACCACAATGGTACGATCGACAAGGCTGAGGAATTAAAACCAACTTCGACAGGGTTTGGCGTTGCCAACGGGAATGTGGATGTCGGCGAGCAGTTTAATATCACATTCACCAATGGCGTTGCTGTTGACACCATTTCGCTGTACGCAAAAGTGCAAGCGGCAGGATCGTTGGTCATGAGCTATGTGACGGATCATCTAAACGCTGACGGGACCTATGATCATGGCACAGTCACGATCGGCAGCAATGGAACTATGGATTTTAACCCCGTGCATGATTTTACTTCCATTACATTCACGGTAACCAGCGGCACCGGTAAACTCGATAGCTTCTCATATACTGAGCGGCTTATTCCTAACGACGAAACACTGCACTTCCAGGTTTCGGCAACGGACGGTGACGGTGACCACACTGGAACTCACTCGCTTGATGTGACGCTGCTCGGCGCCCATTCCGCAGGAAGCGTGATAACTGGTACCGACGCCAATGATGCAATGGTCGGAACTTCTGGTAATGATATTTTCTCGACCGGTGGTGGTCACGACACCATCATGGCGACCCATGGCAACGACCACATCCTTGATTACAATGTCAACCAGGACACGTTGGATATCAGCAACTTGCTGGCAAACGCCACCAGAGACAACTTGCAAGGTGGGGTTACCGCTGATAACCATCTTCAGGTCACTGTAGTTGACAGCAGCCACAATCCTATCGCTACAGTAACATTTGATGGGCTTGATGCCAGCACCACCTCCATGGACTCACTGCTGGATTCCATCAAGACTCAACACTAAGCTTTAGTAACTGCAATATGTTGTGTCAAAGCTGCCGCGAAAGATGTCTTTCGCGGCAGCTTTTTTGTATGGAATCGAGAACACCTGTGACTTTCTGTAACTTTAATCGTTTTCCATTCCTTTCCGCAGGATTCCCTTGACACTCCTGCCGCAAAAAACTATAGCTATAACGTCCACTTCACCCAACCCTTCTCCGCCCTGGCCGGGCTTTTCGGGGAATTATGTACTGGGAATCTTTCGGCTTCAAAGAACCACCTTTCGCCCTCACTCCTAACCCGTCCTTTCTCTTCCTGAGCGCTCCGCACCAGGAGGCTTTCGCGCATCTGCTCTTCGCCATCGAAAACCGCGCGGGCTTCATCGAGCTCTCCGGCGAGGTAGGCACGGGGAAGACCACCATCGTCAGGACGCTGCTGAACCAGCTCGACCCGGAAACGCACCGCACCGCGCTCATCTTCAACCCGATCCTCTCGCCTATCGGCTTCATGAAGGAGGTGAACGCGGAGTTCGGCCTCTCCTGCGAAGGTAACGAGATCCGCGACCTGCACGCCGCGCTAAACGCCTTCCTCCTCGATGAGAACCGGGCCGGGCGGACCGTGGTATTGGTCATCGACGAGGCGCAAAACCTCTCGATCGAGGTGCTCGAACATGTCCGGCTCATCTCTAATCTGGAGACGGAGAGCGCCAAGCTCATCCAGATCGTGCTGGTCGGGCAGCCGGAGCTGAACGCGCTTTTGGGCCGGGACGAACTGCGCCAGTTAGACCAGCGCATCACGGTGCGCTACCACCTGAAACCGATGTGCTTCGAGGATACCTGCGCCTACATCAGGCACCGGATCAGGTTCGCGGCCGACGGCAGGGAACCGCTCACCTTTTCCCTAGGGGCTTTCAAACGCATCTACCGCTTTTCAGGGGGGCTGCCGCGCCTGATCAACGGCGTTTGCGACCGTGCCTTGCTGCTCGCCTACACACGGGAGTGCAAGGAGGTGAGCAAGACGATGGCCTCTCTCTCGATCGCCGATCTGCGCAGGGAGAGCCCGCGCAGGCGGCGTAGCCTGCAGGTCCAGGCGCTTTCGGCCGCACTGGTGGTGTGCGTTTTGGTCATCGCCGGCTTCTCCATCGCCTCGCTGCATCTTTTCGAAAGGGGTGAGAACAAGGCGGTGCAACAGGTGTCTGAGCACAAAGTGGCCCAGGTGAAGGCAAAGCAAAGTGCGCCTTTCTCGGTCGAGGCCGCCCGGCAGGCCATAGCCGCTCAGCCGGTGCAGGATAACCTCTACGCCGCGATGAACGCGCTACTCGCCGCCTGGCAGGTGCCGACAATCGATCCGGCGCCGGGACAGGCCGACAACGTCCGTACCCTGGCGCGGCAGCGCGGCCTTACCGCGACCAAACAGAACGTGAGCCTCGAAACTCTCGAGCGTCTGGACGCCCCGGCGCTTCTTCATCTCGTTCTGCCCGGAAACGTTGAACGGCTGGTGGCTCTGGTCGGGCTGGAAGGGGACCAGGTGCATGTCGTCCCCGCCATCTCCGGAAGATCGACCCTGTCCCGCACGGAACTCGGTCAGTTGTGGAGCGGCAGAGCCACCTTACTCTGGAAGGACTTCCACGGCATAGCCGCCAAAGGCGCCGACAAGGCGGCTGGAACCAGGCAGCTGCAGGAGCTTTTAAAGCAGATCGGCTGTTACGCCGGGACGCCGAACGGCGCCTTCGACGAGGCCACGAAAACGGCCCTTGCCGCGTTCCAGCGCAGGGAGCAAGTGACGGCGGACGGCAAGGTGGGAGCCCAGACCCTCATCCTGCTTTACCGGCGCGCCGGTGGTTTCTTCCCTCCGGGGCTTGCCAAGGCGAACGGGACGAACGGCAAACAGACTACGGGGCGGATCTGACATGAGCCTTATCCTCGATGCATTGAGAAAGATGGAGCAGGAACGCAGAAGCAAGCGCGGCAACAGCCAGGACCTGCGGCCCGAGGTGCTTCGCTATCGCCTGGCCGCCCAGCCCAAGGAAAAGTCCCGGTATCCGCTGGCTATCGTGGCCGGCCTCGTGTTGCTCTGCGCCGGCCTGGGGGCGGGCTTCATGCTGAAGGGGCGCGGTGCGGCGCAGGTTGCCGACGAGTCGCCCGCAGGCGTTCCCGCCGCACAGCCTGCCGTGGCGGTCCCGGTCGCGGCGGCACCTGCTGCTCCGGCTGCGGTAGCGGCTCCTCAACCCGTGCCTGCGCCGTCTGCCATGGCTCCGGCACTTGCCCAGCCTGTGGTTGGAGCCGCCACACCCGTCCCGTCCCTGGCGGAGCCGATCAGAAAAACTTCCCGCACCGCTGCGCCCGCTGCTGCCCAAGAAGCCGTGGCTCAGCCGAGGGTGCCACGCGGGGAGAATGCGACCGCTGCCGCAGGCGGGCAGGATATCGTCATCTCCGGCATCGCATATCAGGACGAGCGGCGCATGCGTCGTGCGGTGCTGAATGGAAGCCTGGTAGGCGAGGGGGCCGAGGTTGCCGGAGCCAGGGTGGTCGAGATCAAGGAAACCAAGGTGAGGCTGTCCAAAGGAGGGCACGTCTTCGAGATCCCCTTCTCCTCCGGGATGCAGTCCCGCTAGTTGCTCCCCTTGACGCTCCCCGGTCCATTCGCGTGGACCGTGGGGCTGTCTCTCAAAAAAAAATAGCACTGTAAAGAAAAATACCGGACAGAGGCTGTCTGACAGTGGATAATTGGCTCCAACAGGAGGTGATGTCATGCTGCGGACGCGTGTGTATCTGACTTCCGGGCTCTTGTCATTGGCACTGGCTGGTTGCAGTTCCGGCAACTTCATGGTGCGCAAGGAAAACGTCAGCTTCTTTATCACCAGCGACAGGCCAGAGTTGAGACTCGTGCTATGCGAATCCGGAGATATGGACCGCATCGCAAGAGACTCGCACCTACAGGAAACCCTGCAGCAGTCGCTGAAAGAAAAGATCTGTGCGGTGCATAAGAACAGGAAGGACCTGAAGGCGCTCCTTGCTTCACTGGACAAGGACCAGCTTGAGGCCTTCATGGATGCCTTCCGTAAGAACGGCTATGAGATAAACCTCGTTGCGGACGGCTGAGCCGGCGGATGATGCGTCCGTGCGGCGCTGACGCGGCGATGGGAACAAGGAGGCAGGGGATGAAGACCATCGGCATGATTGGGGGACTCGGGCCTGAGTCCACCGTGGACTACTACCAGCGCATCATTCAGGCCTGCCGGGTCCCCGGAAGCCTCGCCGCGCCCGAAATGGTGATCTATAGCGTGAACATCGAGGAGGTGCTGGACCTGGTGGCCCGGCGCGAGTGGACCCATCTCATTTACCTGCTCGTGCAGAAGGTCAGGGCCCTGCAGAAGGCGGGGGCGGATGTCGCCATCATCACGGCCAACACGCCGCACGTGGTCTTCGACGAGGTAAAGGCGAAGACGACACTTCCGATGATCAGCATCGTCACTGCGACCTGCGACAAGGCGAAGGAGTTGGGCGTGAAGAAGGTCGCCCTCCTTGGCACCCGCTTCACCATGCAGGAGAATTTTTTCGCTCCCCCTTTTAACGCCGCCGGTATTTCAGTGGCGGTTCCCAGCGAGGCCGAGCAGGAGTACATCCACGAGAAGCTGATGACGGAAATCGAGTTGGGCGTATTCAAGGAGGAAACGAGGAAAGGGCTGATCGATATCATCGACCGCATGGTGCGCGAAGAAAAGGCGGAGGCGGTCATCCTTGGCTGCACCGAACTGCCGCTCATCGTGAAGGATGGCGACTACGACACCACCTTCCTCAACACTACGGCCATTCACGTCGAAAGCGTGGTGAGGTATTGCAGGGAAGGGAGAAAATAGTGAGTCAGCCGGTGTGGTGATAGCGGCAGGCAATGACAACACGTGGAATGAAAGAAGAGGGGGGAGTATGAAGAAATTGATGGTTCTGGCGATGGTCCTGATTGCTTCGACTTCCTTCGCCGGGCAGAAAAAGAAGGTGTCAAAAGAGACGGCAGCCTCCGTTACGCTCCAGGACAAATGGGATGCCGATCCTTCCTTACTGAAGCTCGACTGCAACGACAACATGTGCGTCTACGGGATCAAGGGGACGGCCCAGATCATCGACGCCGACACCAACGTCCGGTCCGCCTGGGTCGCCTTTCTCTACACCAACGAGGGGCGCAAGACGCTCGCGCCGCAGTTGAAGGGGAGCTATTACAGCAAAGAAAAGTGGAACATCAACTGCAACGACCTGAAGATGAACGTCTCATCCATCCACTATTACGATGCTAAAGGGACCCCGCTCAACTCCTACAACAACGACGAGGAGTGGTCCGATATCGTCCCCGGCAGCTTCGGCGAGACGGTGGCTGCCATCGTCTGCTCCGTGGAGGACGACGGGGATGAGGACGCGACCCCCGCGCAAGAGGTCCCTGGTGAACCGGTCAAGGAAGGGACCGTCTTTTAGGGGCCATGGCTCCCGTCGACGGGACATCGCGGCTTAGTTTGCTGCTTCGGGCACTGCGCTCCCGCAACTACCGGCTTTTCGTGGCCGGCCAGAGCGTCTCGCTCGTCGGCACCTGGATGCAGCAGGTCGCCATGAGTTGGCTCGTCTACCGCCTTACCGACTCGGCCTTCCTGCTCGGCGTGGTCGGCTTCACCAGTCAGATTCCCACCTTTATTTTTTCACCCGTCGCAGGCGTTCTCGCCGATCGCATGAACCGCAGGCGTCTGCTGATGATCACCCAGGCGCTCGCCATGGTGCAGGCGGCTCTTCTCGCCGCCGCGGTGATGCTCGGGGTGGTGCAGGTCTGGCACATCGTGGTGCTAAGCCTGGTCCTCGGCATGGTGAACGCCTTCGACATACCGATACGGCAGTCCTTCGTGGTCGAGATGGTGACGAACCGGGAGGATCTCGGCAACGCCATCGCGCTTAACTCCTCCATGGTGAACGCCGCCCGCCTGGTCGGCCCGACCGTCGCCGGGCTCCTGGTCGCCTCGGTCGGGGAGGGGATCTGCTTTCTTTTGAACAGCGCGAGCTACCTTGGCGTACTGCTGGCGCTCTTCGCCATGCGCATCGAGCCGCGTGAGGGCGACGGTAAGCCGCGGCGCCACGTGCTGCACGAACTAAAGGAAGGTTTCTTATACGCCTTCGGCTTCGCCCCCATCAGGAGCATCCTGCTTTTGATCGCGCTGATGAGCCTCACCGGCATGCCCTACACCGTGCTGATCCCTGTCTTTGCAAGGGATATCCTGCACGGCGGCGCCCACACCTTCGGCTTTCTCATGACCGCAGCAGGTTGCGGCGCGCTGGCGGGGACCGTCTATCTCGCTTCCCGCGACAGCGTGCTCGGCCTCGGGCGGGTCATCGTCGTTTCGGCCGTGCTCTTCTCGGTCGGGGTGGCCGCCTTCGCCCTTTCCAGCAGTATCACACTTTCGTTTGCGGCCTTAATGGTCGCCGGCTTCGGCGCCATGACCCTGGTCGCCTCGTGCAACACCATCCTGCAGACCATCCTGGAGGAGGACAAGCGGGGGCGGGTGATGAGCTTTTTCACCGTCGCCTTCATGGGGATGACGCCGTTCGGGAGCCTCGGGGCGGGGACCATGTCACGTATTGTGGGGCCCCGCGTAACACTCGTCGTCGGTGCCGTATGCTGTCTGCTGGGTGCTCTCGTTTTCGCGAGGAATCTGCCGCGCATCAGGGCGTTGGTGCGCCCGATATACGCCCGCATGGGGATACTGAAGGAGGTGGCCAACGGCATGGAGAGCGCGGCGGAGCAGCCGCCCATGCCTGAGGATAAACGATGACGAACAAAGGACGTATTTTGAATGCTTGATTTCCTGACTGCAGGTCTCGTTCTCGGATTTTCGGCGGGGTTCTCACCGGGGCCGCTTCTCATGCTGGTCATCTCGGAGACGCTCACCCACGGCACCCGCTCCGGCGTCCGGGTGGCGCTCTCACCGATCATCACCGATTTTCCCATCATCCTCGCCACCGTGCTTTTGCTGATGAACCTCTCCGGCTATCACGGCGTCCTTGGTGTCGTCTCGCTGGCAGGGGGACTGTTCGTGTTCTACACCGGGTTCGAGTCGCTGCGCGCGCAGCCGGTCGCGCTGGAGCTCCCCAAGGAGCCGCCGAAGTCGCTGCGCAAGGGGATACTCACCAACTTCCTGAGTCCGCATCCGTACCTCTTCTGGATCACGGTCGGCGCTCCCATTCTGACCAGGTCCCTCAATATAGGCATCACCGCTTTCATAGCCTTCATCGGAAGCTTCTATCTCTCTTTAGTCGGCGCCAAGATCATCCTCGCCGTGGCGGTGGGGAAGTCGCGGGCCTTCATGGGGAGCCGCCTCTACCTCTGGATCATGCGTCTTCTCGGTGCTCTTTTGACCTTCTTCGCGCTGCTTCTCTTCCGTGAGGGGCTTCGGCTGCTGGGGGTGTTGTAAGGCGGGGGACTCCGGGGACTTGATCAGAAGATCATTGCAAGCGTCTTGCAATATATATTGACACCTCTATTAGTATGCACTAAATTGCCGCAAGCGTGTGGGAGCCGGTACTTTTTCCGCCGGACGCACCCGGGCGGCAGCCCCGTGTCACTCCCCGCACCGGCCGCTTTCCGCGGCTATTCTTCCGCGAAGGCGAGACGTGACATGGCAAAAAAGGTTTCCGCAGCAAAGACCACGGCAGTCCCCTCCACACCGGCCGCTTCGAACGCTCCCAGCCCGGGACAATGGCTGGACAAGACGCCGCTGCACATCATCCTCATCCTCCTGGTCGCGCTGGCGGGGTACGCGAACACGTTCGGGGTTCCCTTCGTCTTCGACGACCAGACTTCCATCATCGACAACCAGGCGATCAGGGACGTCGGGCGGTTTCTCTCCGGAGACGGATTCGCCTACAACCCGCGGCGCTTTTTGGGGTATCTCACCCTCGCCCTCAACTACCATTTCTCGGCGCTCGAGCCGGCGGGCTATCACGCGGTGAACCTTGCCATCCACGTCGCCTGCGGCTGGGTCGTGTACGCTCTTTGCCGGGTCACCCTGGCGACCCCTTTCTTCCGCGCCAAGTCGCTGCCGCGTTCGGCCACCGCGACGATACCGCTTTTGGCCGCCCTGCTCTTCGTGGCGCACCCGGTCCAGACCCAGGCGGTGACCTACGTGGTGCAGCGCCTGGCATCGCTTGCCACCCTTTTCTACCTTGCCGCGCTTCTTTGCTACGCGAAGGGGAGGGTGCTGCAGGAGGAAAGCGGCAACGCCTTCCCGGCACGTGGTGTGGTTTTCTTCCTGGGCGCTCTGGTTGCCGCACTCGCCGCATTCGCCACCAAGGAGATCGCCGCCACGCTTCCCCTGGCGCTTTTGCTCTACGATTTCTCCTTCTTCGGCAGGGGGATGAAAAAACGCTACCTGCTTCTCACCGCGTCCGTACTCTGCATCGCGGCAATCGCGGTGGCCGTCGCCACCGCGGAGCGTCCGATCGGGGAGCTCATCTCCGACATCTCCCGCGCCACCAGGGAGACCCAGCAAGTGTCCCGCCTGGACTACCTGCTGACCCAGTTCAGCGTGATCGTCACCTATCTGAGGCTCCTGATCCTGCCGGTCGCCCAGAACGTGGACTACGATTTCCCGATCTACAGCACCTTCTTCACCCCGCCGGTATTCCTCTCCTTTCTCGTGCTGGCGCTTCTCTTCGCCCTGGCGCTGTACCTGTACCGGTTATCCGCGCCCCAGACGGGCGACACGGCAGAAGAGAAGGGGAGGGGAGGGTACCTAAGGCTCATCGGCTTCGGCATCCTCTGGTTCTTCCTGACCCTAAGCGTGGAGTCGAGCCTCATCCCGATCTCCGACGTGATCTTCGAGCATCGGCTCTACCTTCCCTGTTTCGGTGCCTTCCTGGCCTTCGCTTCCGTTTTTGCCATGGCCTTCGAGAAAAGCGCTTCCTCGGCGCGCGTTGCCGTCGCCGCTTTCGTGGTGCTGGCGCTCACCGTCACGACCTGGCAACGAAACAGCGTATGGGGGGACAGCGTCACCCTTTGGAGCGACAATGCGGCCAAATCCCCGAATAAGTGGCGCCCGCAAAACAACCTCGCTCGTGCGCTTCTCAAGGAAAACAGGGTGAACGAGGCCTTTGCCGCCGGTTCCAACGCGGTCAGGCTCGCTCCGGAGAGTTTTGAGGCGCACAACGTCCTCGCGACGGTGTACGAGAAGATGGGGGCGCTGGATGCCGCGATCGAGCAGTATCGCCTTTCCGTCGCCGCCAACCCGAACTACCTCATCGCCCTCAGCAATCTGGGTGCTGCCCTGCAAAAAAAGGGGGCCCTGTCGGAGGCGACCGCCTGCTTCAGAAAGGCCGTCGAGCTTGACGGCGCCAACATGGTCGCTCACAACAACCTGGCGGGGGCGCTCTTGCAGCAGGGGAATCTCGAGGAGGCGAGGCAGCACGTGCTGGAGGCAGGACGTCTGGACCCCGCCGCCCTGGAGCCGCGCGTGAACCTCGCCGCCATCACGGAGGCGGCCGGGGATCTCGACGGGGCGATCAGGATGTACCAGGAGGTCGCCGGTCAAAATCCCGGGTATGCCTTTGCACGGTACCGGCTGGCAGGTGCTTACTACCACAAGAAAGAGATGGAAAAGGCTATCGGCTGCTATCAGGAGGTGGTGCGGCTGGACCCGGGTTACGTCCCGGCGTACCTCGACATGGGGCGAGCCTATGCGGCGCTCAGGCAGATCGACAAGGCGCTGGAGCAGTTCAAGCAGGCGCGCCGGGTCGCTCCCCAGAACCAGGAAGCGGCGCTACTGGAAGCGAAGACCCTTCAGTTCCTGCAGGCGATGCGGCGCTAGTCGGAGAAGCGGTCGACTTCGACCTCACTTAAGAGCCGCTCCAGGTACCGGCTCTTAAGCTGCTTGCTCGCCATTAGCCTTTTCACCGGGGGGAGCCTCAGGATGGCGCCCAAAAGCGCCGCCATGGCGCGGTGGCTGAGAAACGCCTGGTTGTCGAAGATGAGGTTTTGCAGCTTGCCGCGCTCGATGGCCATGAGGACCAGCCGGTGTGCGGTGTTGACGGGAGTGAGGATACGCCTTTCCCGCGGCTCCAGCGAGACGGCGTCCGCAGGGCAACTGCGGACGCACACCCCGCACCCGAGGCAGAGTTCCTTTGCCGCGCGGGCCGTTCTTCCCGCTTCCCCATCTGTCTCCATGCTGATGACCCCTACCGGACAGACCGCCGCGCACCTGCCGCAGCCGGTGCAGCGCGCCGCGTCGGTGGCCTGCACGAAGTTCGTGCTGTACATGGCGTTGGGGATGGCGAGCCGGCGCGTGGCGATCATCGCCTCGCAGCAGCAGGCGCAGCAGTGGCAGATGAAGTTCACCTGGCGCTGCACGTTGTCCGCGCACTGCACGAGGTTCAGGTCGCGGGCCTTTTGCAGAAGGTCGAGCCCCTCGGCCCGGTCCACCTCCCGTGCCGCCCCGTGCCTGATCAGCGATTCTGCCGCGAGGTTCAGCGTCATGCAGATGTCCAGCGGCGCCCGGCAGGCCCGTTCCAACTGGAGCATCTTGTGGCGGCAGTAGCAAAGTCCCACCGCGATGTGGCTCGCGCTCTTGATCACCTCGCTTGCCCGTTCGTAATCGAGCACCTGGCACGCCTTCTCCTCGGGGATCGCCTCCTCGTTCACCATCACCCTGCCAAGCGAAGTCTCCCCACCGGCGAAGAGGTCGCGGATGAAGGCGTCCTCGACGTTTATGTAATTAAAGAAAAGGCCGGCAAGCCCCTTCTGGTCCAGTTCCGGGCGCAACCGCATCAGCGAAAACTCGAAGAACCCCGCCATTGGAGGAGGTAGAAAGTAGACCGTCCTGTCCTCCCGCTGGATGTCCAAAAGCAGCGATCGCGCCGCGAGCCGCTCCAGGCGGGTGCGCGCCGCCTCGGTGGAAAGGCCCAGGATCCGCCCAGCCTTCGCCGCCGTGAACGGGCGGAGCGGGAGCCGGCTCATCAAAAAAGCCTCCTCCTCGCTGCACAGTATCGAGAAGATCCTGTGCAGGAGCTCCGAATCCGGCGCGCCCTGCGGGAACAGGTTCACCCGCCGCATCAGGCGATGGTAGCCGTCCAGTGTCACGCGCTTGGTCATGGCGGCATCTCCGGTATGAAAAGAGAAAACGCCTCATTTTAACACTCTCAGAAACGTCGGCAACGCCGGTCTCGGGACTTCTCCCACCACCGGTTCGAAAACCCCTATCTAATTAAAGCTCTTCCCGTGCCCGCCGATGAGTAGCATAAGCGCCTGCGTCTTTGCCCCGGCACCGCCAACCGGGGCGCGGACCGCCGTGTCGCCGTCACAAGGAGCCCGCCGCCTGAGATGAAAAACCTGAGCCTCACAACGAAAATGAGCCTGATGGTGTCGCTGCTGGTGGTGCTGGTGCTCTCCTTCATGACCCTGTGCGCGTCATGGTTTCTGCAGGAGCAGTACGAGTCGACCGTTTCGGAGCAGCAGTTCTCCATGGTCTCCTCCATGGCCGAGGAGATCGACGGCAAGATACGCAGTGCGGCCGTACAACTCGAGGCACTGACGCGGACGGTTCCGCAGCGGCTTTTCAGCGATGCTGCAGCGGCGCAGCGGTTCCTGCAGCAGCGTCCTGACACCCTCGCCCTATTCGACAGCGGCATATTCCTCTTCGATTCCGGCGGCCGGCTCCTCGCGATGACCCCGCTGGAGCCCGGTCTCATCGGCAGGGATTACTCCTTCCGTGACTATTACCGGAATGCCGCGCGCACAAAGCAGACCGTTATCTCCGAGCCTTTCATCTCGACCCAGGCGCACCGGCACCCTACCGTCGCCCTGATCGTTCCGGTGCTCGACTCCGACGGCGCCGTCATCGGGATGCTAGGCGGAGCGGTCGACCTTTACAAGGACAACTTCCTCGGCAAGCTCGCGCACGCGCGCGTCGGCAAGAACGGCTACTTCTACCTGTTCAACCGCGACCGCTACATCATCGTGCACCCGGACCAGGGGCGGATCTTGAAGCGGGACGTCCAGGTCGGTACCAATCTGCTGCTGGACCGCGCCATCGCCGGGTTCGAGGGGGCCGGGGAGAACGTCAACTCCCGCGGTCTCGCCTCGGTGAGCTCGTTCAAGCGGCTGAAGAGCACCGGCTGGATCCTCGGCGCCAACTACCCGCTGGCGGAGGCGTACGCCCCGGCACGAAATGCGAAGTTCCTTCTTTTCCTTGGGCTTGCCAGCGCCGTTGCGGCGAGCATCTTCGTCTCGCTCTTCCTTATGAGGCGGCTCACGGCGCCACTTCTCACCTTCATCCGCCACGTCGAAGGGATTACCGAACAGGAGCGGGACCTGGAGCCTGTGGCAATCCACACCGGGGACGAGATAGGGAACCTCGCGCACGCCTTCAACCGGATGATCGAGGAACTGCGTCGGCAAAAGGATGCGGCGCGTGAGTTCCAGCTCGCCATCGACCAGGCGCCCGTGACCGTGCTGGTGACCGACCGCGAGGGGATCATCCGTTACGTGAACCCTCACTTCACCAAGGTGACCGGATACCTCGCCTCGGAGGCGCTCGGGCAGACCCCGAGGCTGGTCAAATCGGGGTGGCACCCCCGCGAATTCTACGCGCAGATGTGGCAGACCGTGCTTTCAGGCCAGGTCTGGCGCGGGGAGATGCGCAACAAGCGCAAAAACGGCGACCTTTACTGGGAGAGCGCGTCGATCTCACCGGTGAAGGATGCGTCGGGGGAGATAAGCAACCTCGTGGCGGTGAAGGAGGACATCACCGAGAGAAAGCGGGCCCAGGAGGCTCTGATCCGCAGCGACGAGCGCATAAGGCTATTGCTGGAGTCGACGGCGGAGGCGATCTTCGGCATCGACCTCCTTGGCAACTGCACCTTCGCCAACCGTGCCTGCGCAAGGCTTTTGGGCTACGACAACGCGGACGAGCTCCTCGGGAAGAACATGCACCTGCTGATCCACCACAGCTGCCCCGACGGATCGCCCAACCCGGTCCAGCAGTGCCCGGTCTACCAGGTGCTGCGCGGGAACAAAGGGGTGCATGACGACAAGGAGTACTTCTGGCGTGCCGACGGTACCAGCTTCGCGGTGGAATACTGGTCCTTCCCCCAACTGCAGGATGGAGAGCCGGTGGGCGGGGTGGTGACCTTCTTCGACATCACCGAGCGGAAACGGGCCGAAGAGGAGTTGCACCGCGCCACCGAGGCGGCCGAGAGCGCCACCCGGGCGAAGAGCGAGTTCCTGGCCAACATGAGCCACGAGATCAGGACCCCGATGAACGCGGCCCTCGGGATGCTCTACCTCTTGCAGCAGACCGAGCTTTCCGCACAGCAGAAGGAATTCTTGGAGAAGGCGCAGAGCGCCTCGGGGGTGCTCCTCAGGGTGATCGACGACATCCTCGACTTCTCCAAGATCGAGGCCGGCAAGATGGAGCTGGAGCACATCCCGTTCCGGCTGGAACAGGTGCTGGGAGACCTGGAAAACGTGGCGTCGGCCATCCTGGGTGAAAAGGAGGTCGCCTTCAAGGTCACCGCCGCCGGCGACATCCCGGAACTGCTGGTTGGGGACCCGATCCGTCTGGGGCAGGTGCTCCTGAACCTGACCGGGAACGCGGTCAAGTTCACCGAAAAGGGGAGCGTCGAGGTGGAGGCGGCCCTCGTAGCCCTGGAGGACGGGGAGGCGACGGTGCGCTTCGCCGTTTCCGATACCGGCATCGGCATGGACGAAAAGCAGCGCGAGGCGGTCTTTCTCCCGTTCAGCCAGGCGGACAGCTCCACCACGCGCAGGTACGGCGGGACCGGGCTCGGCCTCGCCATCTGCCGGGAGTTGGTGCAGCTCATGGCCGGCCGGATGTGGGTCGACAGCGAGCCTGGGCGCGGCAGCACCTTCAGCTTCGTCGCCCGCTTCGGCCTGAAGGACGCGGGGCAGGACCCGGTACCGCCGCCGCATGTGGCCGAAGGGGAGCCGCGGGACCTGTCCGGGGTGCGGGTCTTGCTGGTGGAGGACAACCGGATCAACCAGGAGGTGGCGCGGCTCATCCTCGAGCGCGGAGGCGTGCAGGTCGAGGTGGCGGGTAACGGGGCCGAGGCGCTTGCCATGGTCCATGCCGCCGGTGCCTCGTACCACGCCGTCCTCATGGACGTGCACATGCCGGTCATGGACGGGCTCGAGGCGGCCCGGCGCATGAGGCTTGACCCGGCGCTTGCCACGCTCCCCATCATCGCCATGACGGCGGGCGCCCTGCCGAGGGAGCGTCAGCTCTGCCGCGACGCCGGGATGAACGACCAGGTGGACAAGCCGATCAACATCCCGGCCTTTTTCGCCACCCTCGGGCGCTGGGTGGGGGCGGAGCCGCGCGTCATCGAGAAGGCGGCAGCAGTGCCGGATTTCCAGGAGGAGGGCGACATCCCCGAGCAGATGCCCGGGCTGGACCTGAAGCGGGCCATGGAGCGCATCGGGGATGGTCGGCTTTTGAAAAAGCTGCTGGTGAGTTTCCGCAAGGAGAACGCGGCGATGGTCGAGGAGATCGGGGCGGCGGCCTCGGTCGCGGATCTGAAGCTCGCCCGGCGCCTGATTCACACGGTGAAGGGGAGCGCGGGGAACCTCGGCGCCACCAGGCTTGGGAGCGCAGCTGCCTCCCTCGAGATTGCGCTGCGCGGCGAGGACGCTTCGCTTGTGCACCAGACCCTGGAGAGCTTTGCGGAAAAGCTCACCGAGGTGCTCGATGCCATCCGGCAGCTCGAGGAGCAGTGGGGTATTCACGGTGCGGAAAGAAGTAACGTGAAGATCGCCTGCGACGACCTGGAACAGATGGCGGCGCTCTCCCGGACCCTGGACCGCCTGCTGCAGAGCCAGAACATGAGCGCGCTCGCGGTTTGGGAGGAGATGCGCCCGCTTCTCTCCGGGGAGCTTGCGCAACGTCTGGACCAAACGCTGCAGATGCTCGATTTCGGGGACGCAGGCGCGGTCCTGAAGGAAATTATGGAAGAGCTGGAGATCACGCTATGAACCTTAGAAGCCAGATGAAGAGGCACAAGATCCTGATCGTGGACGACACCGCCGCGAACATCGAGATCCTGTACAAGATCCTCAAGGACAACTACGACGTCCTCTTCGCCAAGAGCGGCGCGGACGGCATCCGGATGGTGCAGGAGCAGCATCCCGACCTGGTCCTTTTGGACATCATGATGCCGGACATGGACGGGTACGAGGTCTGCTCGCTGTTGAAGCAGGACCGGGCGACGGCCCGGATCCCGGTGGTGTTCGTTACGGCGATGGGGAACGACGAGGACGAGGCGCGCGGGCTGGAACTCGGCGCCATCGATTACCTCACCAAGCCGATCCGCCCGCACATCGTCCAGGCCCGGGTGCGCAACCACCTGGAGCTGAAGCACCGGGGCGATCTGCTTGAGCGGCTCACCCGCGAACTCGAGGAGAAGAACCGCACCCTTGACGTCCTCGCGCGTAAGGACGGGCTCACCGGCGTCTCGAACCGGCGCCATTTCGACGAGGTGCTGCAGTCCGAGGTGCAGCGCGCCATGCGCAACAGCCGCAACCTCTCCCTCATCCTGTGCGACATCGACCACTTCAAGAGGTTCAACGACCTGTACGGCCACATGGCCGGGGACAAGTGCCTGCAACTCATGGGGGAAATTTTGCGGGATACATTCAAGAGGGCGGGAGAGGTGGTGTCGCGCTACGGGGGCGAGGAATTCACCATCATCCTCCCGGACACGAGCGCCGAACTCGCCGGGCACATGGCGGAGCGGCTGAGGCTCGCGCTTTTATCACAGGCGCTGCCGCACGGGCATTCCGAACACCACGTGGTGACGCTCAGCGCCGGGGTGGCGGGGACGCTCGTCGAGCGGGCGAATACGATGGAGTGGTTCCTGGGACGCGCGGACCAGGCGCTTTACCGCTCAAAGGCGGAGGGGCGTAACCGCGTCACCGTGGCGGCGGCCGAAGCGGACGACTAGATGCGGCGTCCTCAGTAGTCCACCCCGGGCTGCGGTTCTATCTCCTTGCGGTAGGCGTGCTTCACCTCGACCACCTCGCTTACCGTGTCCGCCAGCTCGATCAGTAAGGGGTGGGCGTCGCGGCCGGTCAGCACGAGGTGCATGAGGGGGGGCTTCGTCTCGAGGATCTCCAGCACCTGCTCGAGATCGATGAGCTTCAGTTGCAGGGCGTTGTTGATCTCATCGAGGATGACCATGTCGAAAAGGCCCGACGCCATCTTCTCCAAGGCGAGCTGGATCGCGTCCTGGGCGTTGGCGCGGTGCTCGCTCTTCGGGTACGGGTTCCCCTGGATGCCGCAGAACCCCTTGCCGGTCGCGTGCAGCTCCACCCTGTCTCCCAGAAGTTTCACCCCGTCCCACTCCCCGGCGTAAAGATCCCCTTTCATGAACTGGATGATGCAGACCCGCATCCCGTGCCCGAGCGCCCGCAGCGCCATGCCGAGCGCAGCCGTGGTCTTCCCCTTGCCGTGGCCGGTGATCACCACGGTCAACCCCTTCCTCACCTTCGGTACCAGTCGGTCTATCTTTAGCGGCGGGCTTCCCTGTTTCTTCATGACGTTGCCTCCACGGAGTCTTCCATTAATCAATGATGTGCGGCCATCTTGCCTAGGACGCGCCAAAGCCCCGCAACCCCCATGAGGGCGATGGCGAGACCTGCCGCCCGTAGCATGGCGTTTTTGAGCGCACCCGAGACGGCGCTCGAGGCGGTGCCGAAGGCAAGGAGCACGGGAACGGTACCAAGCCCCATGGCGGCCATGGTGGCGGCTCCGATCACCGGGCTCCCGGTACCGGCCGCGGCCAGAAGCGGCGCGTAGACAAGGCCGCAGGGTAGAAAGCCGAGCACGAGGCCAAGCGGCAGCGAGGCGAGGGGGGAGTTGGCGGCTAAGAGGCGCTTCAAGGGCGCGGTCAGAAAACGGGCGCCGGTCCCCTCCAGGGTGGAGAGGTTGAGGACGTTCAGCCCGAGCGCCGAGGAGAGCCCCACCATGATCACCATGAGGTTTGCCCCGACCATGAACCAGCGAAAGACCACTTTCATGGACATGAGGTCGAGGGATGAGCCGATCAGGCCGGCGACGGCGCCCAGGACGGTGTAGGTGGCGATGCGCCCCGTGTTGTAGAAGAGCTGTGACCTAAGGCGCGCCGCGAAGGCGTTACTGCTGTCTTTCAGGGAGATGGCGGCGACGATGCCGCCGCACATCCCGATGCAGTGGAAGCTCCCGGCGAGTCCTGCGAGGAAGGCCAACCAGATCTGTAGCATTTCGGTCTCCTGTGCGCTGTGTCAATGGGATGGTGGGGCTACTGCCGGCTTTGCGGGTCATGCGCTGAAGCGTTGTCGTCGCGGCCGTCGGAAGGAGGCTCCGCCGCGCCGGTCCTTTCTCGATCCGGCAGAGGCGTCTCGTCGTCGAGCATCCTGTGCTTCGGGCGCTCCATGTCGTTGAACTCCCCCCGGTGCACCCCCCATAGAAAGAAGAGCCAGCAGCCGCAACCAAGGCAGAAGGATAGCAGGATGAGCGCGATAAGCGAGCTAGTCATGCGGCACCCGCAAAAGTCTCAGCGAGTTCCCCACGACGCAGACCGAGCTTAACGCCATGGCGGCCGCGGCGTAGACCGGGGTGAGCTGCCCGGTCATGGCAAGGGGGATCCCGATCACGTTGTAGAGAAAGGCCCAGGCGAGGTTCTGCCGCACCACCTTCATGGTGCGCCGGGCCATCCGGTGCGCGAGCGCCAGCCGGTCCAGGTCCGCCTTCGCGAGTACTAAGTCCGAGGTCTCCATGGCGATGTCGGTCCCGCCGGCCACGGCGCAGCCGACGTCCGAGGCGGAGAGGGCGGGGGCGTCGTTGATGCCGTCACCCACCATGAGCACGGTCGCTCCCGCACCCTTCAGTTTCTCGATCTCCCGCGCCTTGTCCGATGGCGAAAGCCCGCCAAGGCCGAGCGCTACCCCCGCGCCCCGGGCAACCTTGTCGGTGCACTCCTGGCGGTCGCCGCTCAAAAGGAGGGTGTCGATCCCCTGGCGCCGGAAATACGACACGAGCCCCGGCGCGTCGTCGCGTATCCGGTCCTTGAAGATGAGCGTCCCTGCGTAGTGCCCCTTGCGCGCGACGCCCACCACCATGCCCCCCTCGGGGGACTCGACCCCGTCCGGGATCCCGGTGACGCCGAGACGCTCGAGGAAGGTGACGCTGCCTAGCGCCACCGTCTCACCCGCCACGCGCCCTTTGATCCCGGCTCCCGCCAGGGTCACTATTTCGGTGCCGGTCGGGTAGTCGATTTCGTGCCGATCGGCGTAGGCCCTGATCGCGTGGGCCACCGGGTGCAGCGAGCCCCGCTCGACGGCCGCGGCGAGGGCGAGCACCTCTTTGGGCTTCACCCCAGGTACCGGCTGGATGTCGACCAGCATCGGGGCGCCCTGGGTGAGGGTCCCGGTCTTGTCGAAGACGGCGATGGTGATACGGCTTAAGCGCTCGAGGATGTCCCCACCCTTGAAGATGACGCCGAAGGAAGCGGCGGCGCCGGTGCCGGCGAGGATCGCGGTCGGGGTGGCGAGGCCCAGGGCACAGGGACAGGCGATGACCAGGACGGCGAGGGCGATCATGAGGCTGGCACCAAGGGCCCTTCCCTCCCAGTAGTGCAGGCAGAAGGTGGCGACCGCGAGGGTCAGTACGGCCGGGACGAAGTAGGCGGCGACCCGGTCGGCTATCCCCTGGATCGGGGCGCGCCGGCTCTGCGCCTCCTCGACCAGGTGCGCGATCCGCGCGATGAAACTCTCCCCCGCCTCGCGCAGGCAGGTCACCCGCAACGCGCCGGAGAGGTTGGTACTCCCGGCGATCACCTCGTCCCCCTTTTTCTTAAGCTGGGGGAGCGGCTCGCCGGTGGCGGCGGACTCGTCGACGTCGCTTGCTCCCTCCTCGATCCTGCCGTCCACGGGAAACCGCTCCCCGGGGGCGACGAGGATGAGGTCGCCGGGTTGGAGCTCGGAAGGGTCCACCGTCTCGAGCGTCTCTCCCGCGAAGCGCTGCGCCTGCCCCGAGGAGAGTTCCAAGAGCCTCGCGATACCCCCGGAGGCACGCCGCTTGGCGCCGTTTTCCAGAAGCCTCCCGGCGAGGATGAGGGTGACGATCATGGCCGCGGTCTCGTAGTACACCTCGCCGCCGGAAAAGGTCGCATAGACGCTGTAGCCGAAGGAGGAGAGGGCGCCCAGGGCGATGAGAAGTTCCATGTTGGGGGCGCCGTTGGCGAGGCCGCGCCAGGCGCCTTTTAAGAAGGGCCAGCCGCAGTAGAAAACGACCGGTGCGGTCACTACGAGCGAGAAGAGCTGCAGGTACCCCTTCATCTGCGGCTCGATCCCCTGGAAGTAGCCGGCGTACAGGGCGAAGGCGTAGGCCATGAGCTGCATGCTGAGGAAGCAGGCGGTCCCGAAGCGGATCAGGAGGTCCTTCTGCTCGCGCCTTGCCATCTCGCGCACCTCGCTCTCGGTGTAGGGACGGGGCGCGTAGCCGATCTGGTCGATGCGGTTGAAGATGGCGGCGGGAGAGGTGATGCCGGGGTCGAACAGCACGCGGGCGCGGCCGGTGGCGTAGTTGACGCGCGCCTCGACGACGCCGGGGAGCGCGCCGATGATCTTTTCGATGAGCCAGACGCAGGAAGCGCAGCGGATGCCGTCGACGATGATGTCGATGGCGCTCCCTTCGGCCGACTCCCGGACGAAGCCGGCGAGGTAGCTGTCGCGAAAGCCCCCCTTGAAGGCCTTCGGGATGAGCCCCGTTTCCTGCCACTGCCGGCGGCGGTAGTAATCGGAGAGCCCGGAGCCGCTGATCAGCAGGTAGGCGCCGTGGCAGCCGTGGCAGCAGAAGGGGAGCACGGTGTCACCGCTGCGCTCCTCGACCAGCATCCCCGGTGGTATGTCGCCGCCGCAATGAAAACAGGGCACGAAGACTCCTCTCAATTGAAGAACACGACCTTCCGGCTCGCGCTCGCCTCACCCTTGGTGAAGACGAGGAGCCCCCGAAGCTCCGCCTTTCCCGTGGCGGGCCAGGGGGAGACGAAGACGCCCGGGGCAGCCTCGGTAAGCGACAGCACCGCCGGGTTACCGGCGGCTTCGCTACGGAACTGCAGCGCCCCGCCCGTTATCGGCGCTCCCTTCTCGTCGTGGACCCGCACCTGCAGGTCGCGTCCGGCAAGTGAGGCCGACATGCTCCAGCGAAGGCCGGGGTTTCTCGCGCCGCTTTTGGTCCGGTCGTAGTTCAGGCCGTTTTCGTAGTACTTTGCATCGGTCACCCCCGCTCCGTGTTGCATGGACATGAGCATGGTGCCCGCCATGCCCAGGAGAAAGACGGCGATCATGAGCATGATGGAGAGCTGCCAGCGGCAGGGGGATAGATTTACTGTCTTCTGCATCGTTTCCTCGTGTTCCCTCCCCAGGAGGGGGAGGGGTAGGGAGGGGGAAGGTTTCCGATTACTGAAAGCTTCCCCCCTCCAACCTCCCCCCTCCGGGGGGAGGCTTTTTCTGTGCTGCATCTATCGGAGTGCTACCGGCAGCGGACTTGCCGCCACCACTTTACCCGCGGTAACGAGCCTCAGCTCGACGACCGTTCCCGGCGCCGGCGCGGGCTTCAGTTTCAAGGCGAAGCCGATCTTCCGGTTCTCATTCGCCGAGAGCTCCACGTCCCGCACCGGGCCTACCAGCTCGACCCGGTAGCCGGGCATCGGCGCCGTCTCCAGTTGGAAGGTCCCCGCCGCATCGGAACGGTTCTCGATGTACGCCGAGTAGAAGTTCACCAGCGAGCCGTCGGCAAGCGTCTTCACCTCGCCGCTCGCGTTTCGCTGCACCTTGAGGGTCGCCTCCTTGCGCGTCGTCACCCCGACCACCAGGAGCACCGCGAGAAGCGTTACGACGCCGCCGACCAGAAGCGCCTTCTTGTTGATCGCCCGCGAACCGTCGGGAGCGGGCGGGCCGAAGGTGTAGTGAATGAGCCCCCCGCTGCCCCGCGGTGCCATAACGTCCCGGCAGGCGTCCAGGCAGCGGCCACAGTTGATGCACTCGATCTGCAGCCCCTTTCGGATGTCGATCCCCATCGGGCAGGCGCGCACGCAGGAGCCGCAACGGATGCAGGCTTCCTTGAGGCCGGGATCGAATTCCAGGGTAAGGGTGCCGCGCTCCATGGCCATGAGCTGGATGCGCCCGTAGGGGCAGACGGTCTTGCAGAAGGTGCGCCGCACGAAGGCGAGGTCGAGGTAGACGATCACCCCGGTCGCCGCGAGGGAAATCCCCGCCACGGCACCCAGGCTTCCCGATAGAAGCCGCGCGAAGAAGTCCGGAGGCGCTATGAAATACCAGACCAGGTTCGACGCCACGAGCGCGGAGAGGACTAAGTAGCCCGCGTGGCGCAGCGCCCCATCGAGCGGGGCGGGGATGCCCCTGGTGCGTGCGTCGAGCCAGTCGGCGAGGTCTCCCAGGGTGGTCTGGGGACAGAGCCAACCGCACCACACCCGGCCAAAGAGCATGGTGACGAACAGGAAGCCAAAGACCAGGATCAGCACCACGACGAGGAGGAGGTAGAACTCCTCGATGCGCAGCTTCGCGCCGAAGAAAAGGAGCGTCCTCGTCCCGGCGTCAAGGCGCAGCAGCGACTCGCCGCCGGGGCGGATGAACGGCACTACGAGGAGAAGCAGGGTGCAAAGCCACTGCACCGTCTTGCGCTTTGGTGCTATGCGTGCCGTTTTGAAGGGAGGCAGAATCAAAGCGACAGCACGTACTGAACGAGCCCCTGGATCTTGTCGCCGGAGAGCTCGTTTTTGAAGCCGGGCATGCCGCCTGTGCGTCCGTCGGAAATAGTTGCGGTCACCTCGGGTGCCGTCTTGCCGTACTTGTAGGTCTTCGCGGTCAGGTCGGGGCCGATGCCCCCCTTGCCGTCGGCGCCGTGACAGGAGGCGCAGCGGGCGGCGAACTCCTTCTTCCCTTCACCGATAAGGTTCGTCGTCCTGATCTCCTCGTGCGCCGGCACCGCCTTTGCCGCCGACTCCTTCTGCGTCTGTGCGGCGAGGCGCGCCTCTTTGGCCTTCTTGATCTCGGCGAATTCGCCGTAGGAGCTCCACCCGCTTAACAGGTAGTAGGCCATGAAGATGACGCCCCAGGTCACAAGCCCCCAGAACAGGATCCTGAACACCAGCGGCGCGTGTTTCTCCGCGCGGTACCTGATGCCGTCGTATTCCTTATTTTCATCGGACATCGCGTCCTCCTTTGCTGATTTTTTTGAGGTTGCTGTTGCCCCCCCTCCCCTTGCGGGAGGGGGTAAGGGGGTAGGGGAAGGTGCCATTCATTTCCGTTGCTTGCGGCTTCACCCGCCCCCCGCCCCCCTCCCGTCAAGGGAGGGGGAGGTTCTGGCGCCGATATTTCCCCTAAGTTTCAGGATGGTCGTGTTTCTTCGGTTGGTCGTCGTCCATCATGCGGAACTTCGGTTCCTCCCCTTTCGCCCGGTGCGCCTTGCGATAGGTGCGCGCCACGATGGCCGCGAAGACGATGAAGAGGAACAGGGTCACCCCGAGGTAGTAGATGCTGGCGCTATCCATATCACTTCCTGTGCACGGATTTGAGGTAGGTGACCAGCTTCCAGGTCCGCTCCTTGCCGAGTGTGTCGCCGAAGGCGGGCATGCCACCCTCCGTAATGCCGCTGTAGATGGTAGCGAAGACCTTGGCATCCGGCTTGTCCATGTCGCGCAGGTCCGGCCCCACCTCGCCCTTCAGTTCGATGCCGTGGCACTGCGCGCAGTGCTCGGCATAGAGCTTCTGAGCCTCGGGAAGGACGGAGAGGTTGTCCTGGAAGGGGTTCTTCAGCTCGCCCACCACCTCGGCCTTACCGGTTTTTCTCCAGGGGATGTCGTTCCCCACCTTCTGCATGTAGGCGACCATGGCGTCGAGCTCGGTCTTACCCTTGAGGGCTTCGATATCGGCCTGCGTGTACGGGAACTTGAGCGCCTTCATCTTTTTCTCGGTGAGGCTCGTATCGAGCGGCCGGTCCAGGAAGGCGTAGGAGGGCATGTTGGAGCGCGGCACCATGGCGCGCGGGTCCTTCATGTGCTTCACGTGCCAGGCGTCCGGGTACTTCCCGCCGATCCTCGCGAGATCGGGGCCGTTTCGGCGCGACCCCCAGAGGAAGGGCTGGTCGTAGACGAACTCGCCGCTTTTCGAGTACTCGCCGTAGCGCTCGGTGTCGGAGAGCAGCGGCCGGACCGTCTGGGTGTGACAGTTGTTACATCCCTCGCGGATATAGATGTCGCGCCCCTCGAGCTGCAGCGGGGTGTAGGGCTTAACGGAGGCGATGGCGAGCTTCGGGTCGTTGATCCACCGGAAGGGGAGGACCATGGTGATGATGGTGCCGACCAGGATGGTAGCCGTGGCCAGGAGCAGGAAGATGATGGGCTTTTTCTCTAGCATGGCGTCCCTCCTAGGCCGGTTGTACCGCGGCCTGGGGCTTGCCGCTGGTGATGGTCTTGTAGATGTTGTAGAGGAAGAGCAGGAGCCCGGCGAGATAGATGACGCCGCCCGCCGCCCGCATGTACCAGTAGGGGTAGAGCTCGGCCATGGTCTCGATGAAGCTGTAGTGCAGGCTACCGTCCGGGTTGGTCGCGTTCAGCATGGCCGCCTGCTGCACCCCGGCGATCCACATCGTGATGGAGAAGATGAGCTGTCCGGTCAGGACGAGCCAGAAGTGCATGTTCGCCATCGGTATGCTGTAGACCTCGGTGTGATAGAGCCTCGGGACCGTGTAGTAGATGGCGGCGAAGAGGACGAGCGAGACCCAGCCGAGCGTTCCCATGTGCACGTGCCCGGGTACCCAGTCGGTGAAGTGGATGAAGGCGGAGAAGGTGCGGATCGACTGCGACGGCCCCTGCAGCGTCTGCATGCCGTAGAAGGTGATGCCGAAGATCAAGAACTTGACCAGGTAGTTCTCGCGCATCTGGTGCCACTGCCCGTTCATCGAGAAGTAGCCGTTGAAGACGGCGGCCCAGGAGGGGGCGATCAGCATGACCGAGAAGCCCATGGCGAGCGTCTGGACCCAGTCCGGGACCGGGGCCCAGAGCAGGTGGTGCGCGCCGGTCCAGAGGTACATGAAGATGAGGCTCCAGAAAGCGACGACGCCCATCCTATGGCTGTAGATGGGGACGCCGGTCGCCTTGGGGAGGAAGTAGTAGAAGATGGCCAGAGGCGGCGTGGTGAGCACCATGGCGACCGCGTTGTGCCCGTACCACCACTGCACGTTCGCGTCGTTCGCGCCCGCGTAGGCGGAGTAGGACTTGGTGAGCGAGACCGGGATGGACGCGTTGTTCACGAGGTAGAGCACCGCGACCCCCACCAGGGTGGCGAGGATGTACCAGAGCGAGATGTACATCTGCTCCTCGCGCCGTTTCACGATGGTCATGACGATGTTCACCGCAAAGATCACCCAGAGCACCACGACGAGGCTTGCCACCGGCCACTCGAGCTCGGCGTATTCCTTGGAGCGGTTCATCCCCATGGCGAGGGTCACCGCGGCGAGTGCTATCACCACGTTGAAGAGCCACAGCTGGGCCTTAGCGAGTGCCGGGCTCCAGAGGCTCGTTCGCGTCAGGCGCTGCGTGATGTAGATGAAAAAGGCCATGAAGCTGCCGATACCCCAGCCGAAGATCCCGGCGTTGGTGTGGATCGGGCGCAGTCGGCCGTAGGTGAGGTAGGGGGGGAAGTTGAGTTGCGGGAAGGCAATCTGGAACGAGATGAAGACCCCGACCAGCACCGCCACGAGACCCCACACCATGCTCCAGATGATAAACCCTTTGACGATGTCGTCAGCGTACCCATCCTGTTGGTTCATGCCGTCCTCCTGGGGATGAATGGATCAATAAAGGCAACTACTGGACGATGGTGACATCGTGCCGTCACCCGTCGCTCTGTTGCCGGAAGCTTCTGTCATAAATGTTGGATCTGCCGTGACTTTGTCTGAGGGATAGAGTTATTGTCGGAGGAACGTCCAATGATGCCGCAATAACAAAGTGTTAGTTTAGGTGGTAATCACGCTTTAGCAAGCATTCCGCTTGTATACGGGTTAATTTTTTACCCCCTTTTGGCTGTAGAAAACGGCAGGGGTGCCGAATAGGCAAAGTGAGGGCGTTCCCGCGTTGACTGGCGCGGGTTCCCAGCTACCCTATTTGATGTCGTCCGGACCGGACGGTGCATGCAGCCCGAGGATCATATGAGTACAGGCGAACTTATTTACTATATTGCGGCAGGTGCAACCCTTCTTGTTGTCTGGATCGGGGCGACCTACTGGGCGGTCAACTTCTTCATCAAGCAGGTAACCCAGCAGAGCTGCCACGATTTCAGGATGCGCATGATGGCCGAAGCGGAAAGGGCCTTGAAGCTGTTCCGGGAGGGGCTATGCGAGCAGATCGTACAGCAGGAGAACAAGTCCGACGCGTTGGCGCGGCTCTACGCCACCCTCATCGACCAGTTGCGGCTCGGCAGGGAGTTTATAGGTTCGGTGACAGAGGGGGAGCGGTCCCGGGCGGAGAAACAGTTGAGAACCATCAGGGGCACCGGTGAGAGTTTCGCCGATACCTTCCAGAAACAGGGGCTCTTTTTCTCCGAGGAGTTCACCAGGACGGTGAAGGACCTCCTGACCCAGCAGAAGGCGGCACAGGAGCGTCTGGAGGAACTGCTGCGTCGGGTGCAGCGGGAGCCGCAAAACGCGCTCGCCCTCGATGACCTGAAGAAGGAATGGGGGCAGTTCGAAGACCATCTGAACCGGCTCATGGATTTTGTGCGCAACGAGTTCCGCAGGCGCAACCCGGTGAGCAGCGTGATGATGAAGTGGCTGAACGAGACACCGGCCTCAGGGGCGTCAGCCCCTCCTCCCAGCTAGTCCTTCTTGTCCAGCGGTTCGGGCTTGCAGAGATGGTCCTCCTTCTTGGCCGCCCGACCGCATTTCTTGCAGAGGTAGCGCGGTTCCGCCACGATTTTCTTCAACTCCTTCAGGTTGTCCTTGATCTCGTCCTTGTCCCACTTGCACAGTGTTTTCGTGTCCTTCCCCATGGCGTTAGTTCCTCTCTCTTTGAAGTCAATTTATCTGTATCAGGAAACGTAGTGGCACTTATTAGCAATCGTGCTTGCGTGTTAAGCTGATTTAATATTGTTTTTGTGTCAGTGCGGTTGAAATGAAATTCTTTCCCGATATAGTAAATCAGTTTTCGAAATTTCCCAGTGACATCAATAGAAAAGGAGGATTTCATATGTCGATGTTTTGCCGTCAATGTGAGCAGGCCGCCAAGGGGACCGGGTGCGAGGTAGTGGGGGTCTGTGGAAAGAATCCCGAGGTTGCCGCCCTGCTGGACCTGATGATGTACGGGCTCAAGGGACTGGCCATCTATGCTGATAAGGCAAGGGAGCTCGGCGCGCACAACACCGTCGCTGACATGTACCTCGTCGAGGGGCTCTTCACCACTGTCACGAACGTCGACTTCGACCCGGTGCAGCTCGCCGGTAAGCTGAGGAAGTGCTACGACCTGAAAGAGCAGGTGAAGGCGATGTACGAGACCGCGTACCGCGAGCAGAAGGGGGGCGATGCGCCCGCCATCACCGCGGGACCGGCAGCTTGGGTGATCGCCGACAACCTCGAGGGGCTCGTGGCCCAGGGGCAGGCGCAAGGGGTGAAGACCCAGCAAAGCGACCCGGATCTCCTCTCCGCCATCGAGATCATCATCTACGGTCTGAAGGGTATGGCCGCCTACGCGAACCACGCCTGTCTCCTCGGCAAGACCGACGAGGAGGTCTACGCCTTCTTCCACAAGGCGCTTGCCGCCACCACCGATCCGACCAAGGGGCTCATGGATCTGGTCGGCATCGCCATGGAATGCGGCAAGGTGAACATCAAGGTCATGGAGATGCTGAACACCGGGCATGTCGAGCACTACGGCCACCCGGTCCCGACCAAGGTGCAGCTTGGCACCCGCAAGAACAAGGGGATCCTGGTCTCCGGCCACGACCTGCGCATGCTCGAGGAACTCCTCAAGCAGACCGAAGGGAAGGGGATCGACATCTACACCCACGGCGAGATGCTTCCGGCCCACGGCTACCCCGGGCTCAAGAAGTACGCGCACCTCTACGGCAACTTCGGCGGCGCATGGCAGGACCAGGCGAAGGAGTTCCCGAACTTCCCCGGCGCCATCATCTTCAACACGAACTGCATCCAGCGCCCGGCGGACAACTACAAGGACCGTCTCTTCACCTGGGGCGAGGTGGGGTGGCCGGGTGCCAAGCACCTGACCGGCTACAAGTTCGACGAGGTGATCAACAAGGCGCTCGAATGTCCCGACATGCCGGACGCACCGGGCCAGGAGATCCTTACTGGCTTCGGCCACAACGCGGTGCTCGGCGTCGCGGACAAGGTGATCGAGGCGGTGAAGGCGGGTGCGGTGAAACACTTCTTCCTGATCGGCGGCTGTGATGGCGCCAAGAGCGGGAGGAACTACTACACCGAGTTCGCCGAGAAGGTGCCGAAAGACTGCGTCATCCTGACCCTTGCCTGCGGCAAGTACCGCTTCAACAAGCTTGAGTTCGGCGACATCGGCGGGATCCCGAGGCTTCTCGATGTGGGGCAGTGCAACGACGCCTACTCCGCGGTGCAGATCGCCTCGGCGCTGGCGGGTGCCTTCAACTGCGGTCTGAACGACCTGCCGCTCTCCTTCATCCTCTCCTGGTACGAGCAGAAGGCGCACGTGATCCTGCTGTCGCTTCTGTACCTGGGCGTGAAGAACATCAAGCTGGGGCCGGCGCTTCCCGCGTACCTGTCCCCGAACGTGCTGCAGTTCCTGGTCGACAACTTCAACATCGGTCAGATCGGCAGCGTCGACGCCGACCTGCAGGCGGCCCTCGCTTAGTAGCAGAAGAAGAAACAGCAGCGGTACAACAGAAAAAGAAGTAGGTAGCTCCTTAGTCTCTGCGCCAGGTCCTCTCAGACCTGGCGCCTTTTTTTTATTCGCCCGACTTTACTGGTGTGAACGAAGGAAGGGGACCTTGCTGTTTGCAGGGTCCCCTTCTTTATTCCCCTCTGCTAGATGTCGGCTGCCGGAGCGACCACCTGCTCTGGCGCGGGCAGGTTGGAGGGCCTGATGGTGAAGAGGTGGTAGACGGTGATGACGACACCGGCCAGGAAGACGAGGCCGACACCGAAGGCGACCCGGAACCAGAACATCATGGTTAGGTGCGCCGTGCTGTAACCGATATCCAGGAAGCGTTCCAGGTAGGTCTGCAGGATCCCCGCGATCCCGAAGACGAGCCCCAGGATGAACATCCCGATGGTGGTGATCCAGAAGCCCCACTTGCCCAGCCGGTCGTCATACTTGTTGATCCCTTTGAGGCGCGGCATGGCGAAGTAGAAGATGGTGAGGTTCAAAAGGGCGTAGGCGCCGAAGAAGGCTAAGTGGCCGTGCGAGACGGTGACCTGGCTGCCGTGGGTGTAGTAGTTGATCGGCGGCAGCGTGTGCATGAAGCCCCAAAGACCGGCCCCGACGAGGTGATAGATGGCCAGTCCTATGATGTAATACCAGGTGAGCGGGTTCACGATCGGGTTTTTGCGCTCACGCACGTGCATCCAGGTGTCCACCACCATGAGCACGATGGGAAGCGGCTCGAGGGCGCTGAAGATGCCGCCCCACCAAATCCAGTAGTCAGGCGCACCGATCCAGTAGTAGTGATGGCCCGTGCCGACGATGCCGGTGAAGAGGAAGAGTCCGGTTTCCACGTAGAGCCATTTCTCCACCACTTTCCGATCCACCCCGGTAACCCTCATGATGATGTAGGCGACGATCGATGCCGTCACCACCTCCCATGCCCCCTCCACCCAGAGATGGATCACCCACCACCAGTAGTAATAATCCGTGTTCAGGTTCTGGTAGAAGGGCATGCCGAAGAGGTACATGAGCGCCAGGAAGGTGACCCCGCCCAAGAGCATCCACTGCAGCGCCGTGCGGACCTCGGCTTTTATGATGGTCATGGCGACGTTTGCGATGAACATGAGCGCCGCGACCACGATGACCCAGTCCAAGGGGAGGGGGATTTCCAGGAGTGGCTTGCCTTGCGTCCATCCGAAGAGAAAGCCCACCACCGCTGTGACCGCCGCGCCGACAAAGATGATGAGTTGCAGGTAGGCGATTTTTTCACTGAAGAGATCCCTGGAACACTCGGGTGGAAGGATGTAGTAGGTTCCTCCCATGAAGCCGAGCAGCATCCAGGCGACCAGGAGGTTTGTGTGCAGCGCCCGGGCGGTGGAGAACGGGAAGACGTTGACCAGTTCCTGCGGCAGCGTGAAGGCGTAGTTGATGGAGAGCCAGAGCCCGAGGATCACCTGCAGGATGAAAAGCACCAGGGCAAGACGGAAGTACCACAGCGACACCCGCTGGCTTTGGTATTCGATCAGCATCATTTGCTCACCTCCTTGGTCGACTTAAGGCTCAGGATGAAGTCGGCGATGATCCCGGCTGTCTGCGGCGAGACGTCCTGCGGCGGCATGGCGACCCCCGGCCGCACCGATTGCGGGTTGATCATGTAGTTGATCAGGGTCTGGCGATCGTAGTTGATCCGGTTGGCGATGGCGGTCAGGTCGCCGCCCACGTTGCGCCCCTGGTTCTCGAAGGTGTGACACCCGCCGCATGCCTGCAGGATGAGGTGCACCTTGTCGAGCTTCTGCGGCTGGGACTCGCGCAGCTTGTACGCTTCCACGAACTTCTCGTCCTGGGGCGGCCAGTGGCGGTTTTCGATATCGCCGACCCAGCGCAGGAAGGTGACCAGTTGCTTCGTCTCCGTTTCGGTGACGCCGAGCTGGGGCATCTTCCGGAAGGAGTTTTTGTACATCACCTCCGGGTGCTGCACTATCGAGGCGATGTTGTTCTCGCCCAGGCGGTAGAAAGCCTTGGTCATGTCCGGCGCGTAGTAGCCGCCGAAGCCAAGGATGGTGTGGCAGTCGTTGCAGTTGTACTTGTGCCAGACTTTCTTGCCTGCCACGACCTGCTCGGTCAATTTGTCGGTGTGGGTGAACTTCGGAGTCTGCTTGTGGAAATCGTAGGTCTGCCAGAGGAAGATCGCGGCGGAGGAAAGCGTCCCCAGCCAGAAGATCAGACGAGCTGTTTTCCCGGTCATACCACCCCTCCTGTTTGTTGGTTTTGAGATTTCTTTGAATATTCTAATGATCGAACAGCAGAAGAATATCGTGGGGGATGGGGAAGTCAACCGTGGAGGAAAAACAACACCCCGAAAGGACTGGGGATGTCCGCTTCGGGGTGTTGTGTGATGCTATGGCTCCCCGGCAGGGGCGCCTCATGTGGGTACTGCTGGCTTCTTCTTAATCCTTTCGCCGCCTCAAAGGGCAGAGCGAAACCGCCGCCATACCCAGCCAGGAGAGCGCGAAGAAAGTCACTATGATCGTCATGGTTGCTCCTTTAATTCAATCAGTTCCGTAGCATGCAGCCTCACGGGAGATTGGGCTTCCTCAGAGCTTCGCGGCCTTCGGGAAGAGGATGTTGTTTTCCAGGTGCACGTGCTTGTGCAGGTCGTCCTCGAACTCCTTCAGCTTCTCGTAAGTGACCATGAAGGTATTGCAGACGTCGTCGGGGACGGTGTAGTTCCTGGCGAGCCGGCGTATCTCGTGCACCGCCGCGCCGACCTCGTCGTGCTCGTGCCCCAGTTCGGCGAGTACCGCCTTCAGCTTCGTAATCTCGTCGCCGGCCGGCGACGCGCCCTGCTCGTGCAGTTCCGTCAGCCGTTTGATGGCCGGGAAAAGCTGCTCCTCTTCGCTTTTAAGGTGCTGAGCCATGTCCATGGCGACCTTCCTGAAGATCTGCGCGATCATCACGACCTCGGGGTGGTTTTCCCCGTGTACCTGGGCGATCTTGTCGGCATAGGCTGCGATGGTAGGGATGTTCTCCTTGAGGTAGCTGTGATGCTGGTTCTTGATGTAGTCGGCGAGGAAGGGGAGCTCCCAGGCGTCGAAGTTCTGGCTGCGGTCCTGCGGACGGACGGCCACCTCTTCGAGCTCGCTGCGCAGCGCCTCGATATCTATGCCTTTTTCCCTGCATGCCTGCGTCAGCGGGACGTTTCCGCCGCAGCAGAAGTCGATGCCGTATTTTTCGAGGACCTCGGCGGTGCGGAAGTCTTTTGCGACCACTGAGCCTACGGTTTCAGTCATTGTGGTTTCCTGAGTCTCTTTTTCCATGGTGTCGCTCCTTGGCCGCTGACAAGGGCGGCCGGTTCAGACGTTGTGTGAGCCATCTGCTGTTAAGCCCATGGTAGCACCAACGGCTCAAAAACGTATGATTCAGGTCAAGAAAAGGTGCATTCATTCTGATAGTGGGGAGCGCGGCTATGAATTGCCGTCCAAAAAAAAGGCCGTATCTGGCCTGACGTTCCCCCCTTGGCGAAGGGGGGGCGGGGGGATTTGCCTGTCATTTGAAATATGGAATTGAGCACCCGGCCGACCCAGCAGCGCCCGAAGGCGTGAGAATCAGCGCGTGGGAAGCTGTGAAGAATTCTGTACGAAGCGGCCGATGGCGCGGTCCATGGTTGAGATGTGGTCGATGAGCCAATTGGTGATGAAACCGGTCATCGTCGTGACGAGGGGGGCGGTGAGTCCTTCCACTTTGAGGCGCTCTTTGAGCTTGTTGACCTCTTCCACAAACGCCACGTGCTTGGCGCGGTGCTTGTCGAAGTCGGGGTAGCGCACCTGCTGCATCAGCTTCTCTTCGTCTTTGAAGTGGGTGACGGCGTACGCTTCGAGGAACCAGAACATCCTCATGATCTCGTCGGTACTCTGCCGGGACTGGTAGGCGTCGGCAAAAGCGTTGAACTTGTCAAAAAGAAGCTTGTGCTGGATATCTATCTCAAGCACACCTATGTTCAGATCGTCGTTCCATTGCATCAACATGGCTCCTCCGGTTAATCACTGCGGGAACTTTTATACCTACTCTTCTTTTTGTAATCAATATATTTGTGACTGCCCAAGCAAGAGCCGCGGGTCCGGCCTCTCTTGATACCCAGGAAACGCGAGAAGATGTTGATAATTTGACACAATTTGCAGGCTCGGCTATAGTGCTCCGGTGTCCATGCCTTAGCGGGAGGTGGTTATGCCAACTGTTATGAGAAGTGGCACGTACCGATTTCACTTCTACTCGGACGAGGGGAGAGAGCCGCCTCACATCCATGTGGAAACGCCGGACGGTGAGTGTAAGTTTTGGTTGAACCCGATACGGCTGGCGAGCAACAAGGGGATCAGCCCGCTGGTGTTGAGAGACATCGAGAGGCTGGTTTACCGTAACAAGGAACTGTTTGAGGAGAAGTTTCATGAAATCCACAAGCGCAGATAACGAAGCGGTGGAACCCGCAGCAATCAGGGCCTGGGCTGAGAGCCGCACCGTTTTTGTGGAACTCACCGACGGCAGGATCATAGGTTTTCCCGCCAATCGTTTCCCTTTATTGGCACAGGCAACCGATGAGGAGTTGAAAGAAGTGACCATCAGGCTGAATGGTTTCGCTCTTAGATGGGAAAAACTCGACGAAGACATTACCGTGCCCGGTATAGTGGCCGGGAATTTCCCGTTACCTTACGTGATGAACTGATCGGCCTCGTTGCCCGCTTCCTCTCCCCTTCCTCTGTCTAATCCCCGTGCAAATCATTTGCAATGTCACAGCGCGTCATGCTATCTCACATTAAAACATCGGGCGTTGAAATCAGTTTGGATGCCGGCCCCTATCAGGTCTGGCGGAGGTAGTTGTGGCGAAAAAGGGCAGGGCGGTAAACAGGCGAAAATCTTCTTCCGGCGGCGGACGCAGGCCGCTTTTTGCACTTCTGGCGGTAGCCGTTCTCATCGGCCTAACCTTTTTGTTGCTCGAGTGGTTCAAGAAACCGGCGCCGCCGGTGGCTCCCCCGCCGAAACCATCAGTTTCCGCTCCGAAACACCTGCCGTTACCGGAGCGGGCGGCACCCGTGCAGCAGAAGATGTCCACTGCAGCGGCCACCCCCGCCCTTAAGCAGCACCCGTCTGCGTTGCCGAAAGCGCACGGTCCTGGGCGTCTGGCCATCATCATCGACGACATGGGGACGAACCTGCAGGAGTTGAAGACCCTGCAGTCGATCGGTCAGCCGCTTACCTACTCGGTGATTCCGAGCCTAGCCCATGCAAAAGACGTGGCCGAGGGGGCGCACGCTGCCGGTGCCCAGGTGATGGTGCACATGCCGATGGAGCCCGAGGGGTACCCGAAGCAGAAGATGGAATCGGTTGGGGTGCTGGTATCGATGGACGACGAAGAAGTCGCCGGACTGGTGAGGGGGTATTTCCGCACTGTCCCCCATGCCGTAGGTGCCAACAACCACATGGGATCGCGCTTCACCCAGGATGCCGGGAAGATGAGGGTGGTTTTGCAGGTGTTGAAAGAGAAGGGGGTATTCTTCGTCGACAGCAAGACCAGTCCCGCTTCGGTGGGGTACCGGGAGGCGAAGGCCATGGGGATGAAGTGTGCGGCGCGCCAGGTGTTTTTGGACAACGTGCAGGATGAGGCGGCGATCGGCAGGCAGCTAGCCCAAGCCGCGGCCATAGCAAGAAAAAAGGGTGCGGCGATAGCTATCTGTCATCCGCACCCTGCGACCATGCGAGCCCTGAAGCTCTATATGCCCGAACTTGCCCGAAGCGGTATCACCTTCGTCCACGCTTCGGAGCTGGCTTCTTAACGGCCGTTCTACGTTCTAGGTTCTACGTTCTAAGTTACAAGCCTTTCAAGCAACAGCTTTTTGCCGTTAACGTAGAACTTAGAACATAGAACGTAGAACCTGCCTTACAGCTGTCCTGCGATCCTCTTCTTCAGTCGCGAAACCTCGCGGTACTTCTCGTCCACCAGGATGGAAGCGGGGTTGTCGCCGCTTACCGGGTGAACCATCAAAAACGCGTCGCGCAGCTCCCCGCCGTACCCGGCCAGGGTCTCCTGCATGATCCCGGAAAATCCGTCGCGCTCCGGCGCGCGGGCCATCGGGTATTTCTTCTTCAATAATTCGCCGCCGGCAAGGTCGAAGCGGTGGAAATCGATGGTCCCTGCCTCGTCGCCGATACCCGGATTCAGCACGAACACCGACTCCAGGGCGGTCTGGTGGATCATCTGCCTGGTCGGATCGTCGGCCGGCAGTTGCTTCTCGATCTTGAAAATGGTCGAGATCAGGAAGCCGGTGAAGCAGTCGGCCTCCATGTAGCCGCTCGCCGCCCCGTCGGAACTCTCGCAGTAGTAGGAGACCTGCGAATCCTGCCCGAGTTCCTTGCCGCAGACAAGGCACTGACTCTTAAGCCCCGAAAGCCTGCCGAAATACTCTTCCTTCTTGCGCTTGTTCTCCTCGTGCTGCCACTTGTCGTAGAGCATGGCGCGCGGTTCTTCCGTTTCGTAATACTCCTTGGTGCACCACTGACCGAGGGCGGCGAACTGGCCGTAGACGTCGGTACCTCGACCGTGGGTGAGAATTGGGTAGATCTTTCCTTCCGGGTTGGTGTTGAGGCTCTCGACCTTCGGACTTTTCGAGATGAAGATGTCGGAGCAGCGGAAGCCGCGATTGATGGCAAACGCCTTCAAAAGGGTCTTCTGGTCCTTGAACATCCCCTCGAACTTGATGCGCTCGTCGATGAGGCAGGGGATGAGGGAGAGGCTCTTCCTGTCGAGCCCCCGCTTGTCGAAGAGCTCGAAGATGTTGCGGCAGTTGTCCATGCTGGCCATGTCCTTGATCGGAACCAGCACCCGGTCCGCCGCGTAGAGCGCGTTTTGGGTCATCACGTCGAGGTCCGGTCGGGTGTCGACGATGAGCACACCCGGGATCTCCGACATGGCGAGCAGGCGCGCAAGCACCATCGGTCCCTTGAGCGAGCCGCGCAACTCGGGGAGCGCGGTCGAGGAGGGGATGTAATTGACCCCGTACTGCCCGGTGTGCAGGAGGTCACGCCCGCGGGTCTCCAGCAGCAGGTCGGCGACGGAGCCGTTCAACTTCTGCCCCTTGATGGAAAACATCTTGTCGATGGTGAAATGGTTGTCGAAGGAGAAGATGGAGACCGGAAGGTTCTCGTCCAGTGCCTTCAAAAAGATCGCGAGGTTGGTGGCCAGCGTGGTCTTGCCTACCCCCCCTTTTTCCGAGGAAACGGTTATTACATAAGGGTAATTTTTCATGGCGCGCATACTAACATCGAGACGCGGGGACGGTCAACCGGTTTGACAGTGGCGCGCGCCGCGTGATAAAAACGGCTGCAACCTTCAGCACGGTGAGGAGTTTCAGCGTGAAGGAAGATTCGGGAGGCTAGATGCAGCTCTTCAAAGAACGGCGGGTCCTCACGGTAAGCGCGTTGACGGCGCTGGTGCGCGGCCTTTTGGAGGAGAACTTCGACCAGGTATGGGTCGAGGGGGAAATCTCCAACATCGCCTGCCCGCAGTCCGGCCACTGCTACTTCACCCTCAAGGACCCCGGCGCCCAGATCCGCTGCGTGATGTTCCGCGGCGCCTTCCGTACTTTAAAGTTCACCCCCCGCGACGGGATGCGCGTTGTCCTGCGCGGCCGGATGACCCTTTTTGAACCGCGCGGCGAGTACCAGCTCTCGGTGGACGCCATGGAGCCGCAGGGGATCGGTGCGCTGCAGATGGCCTTCATCCAGCTGAAGGAGCGTCTTGCCAAGGAGGGGCTCTTCTTGGAGCTCCACAAGCGCGAGATCCCCAAGCTGCCGCGCAGGATCGGCGTGGTCACTTCCCCCACCGGCGCCGCTATCCGCGACATCCTCACCGTGCTCTCGCGCCGCTTCGCCAACGTGGAGCTTCTCATTGCGCCGGTCCGCGTTCAGGGGGAAGGGGCGGCGCAGGAGATCGCCGCGGCCATTGCCGATCTGAACCGTGTCGGGAACGTCGACGTCATGATCGTCGGGCGCGGCGGCGGGTCCCTCGAGGACCTCTGGGCCTTCAACGAGGAGGTGGTGGCGCGGGCGATCCACCGCTCCGCCGTTCCGGTTATATCGGCCGTGGGGCACGAGATCGACTTCACCATCGCAGACTTCGTCGCCGACCTGCGCGCCGCGACCCCCTCCGCCGCCGCCGAACTGGTGGTAAGAAGCAAGAACGAACTGACCGCCGAGGTGGAAGGGCTCACGCACCGTCTCGCGGTGGCCCAGTCACGCCGGCTGGAACGCGCCCGCGCCCAGGTCGTCGCCCTTTCCCGCGCCGTCACTGACCCGAGCCGCATCCTTGGCCACCTCGCCCAGCGGGTCGACTCGCTGGACGCGAGGCTCGTGCGGGAGGCGGGGCTCATCCTCGACGATGCCTCCGAGCGGATCGTCTCCCTCGCTGCGCGGCTCGCCCGCCAGAGTCCGGCACTCATCCTCGGACAGAACGCGGAGCGCCTCTCCACCCTCACGCTGCGCCTCGACCACGCCATGACCAGGCGCCTCGCCTGCGCCGCCGAGAGTGTCGGGCTCGCCACCGGTACGCTCAACGCCGTCTCGCCCCTTGCCACCCTTTCCCGGGGCTACAGCATCGCCAGGAAGCTGCCCGGGCGCGCCGTGGTCACCTCGCACCACCAGATCGCCCCGGGCGACAGGCTCGAACTCTCCCTCGCCGCTGGCAGCGCGCTCTGCACCGTGGAGGAAACCCGCGGATAGTGAATCCTTGACGGTTATTCAACGATCGGTATAATAGGCGATCACTTTTTCATTATATAGCGCGGCCGTCGTCCTCATTGGCGCCGCGGCAGCAAGCAGCACGAGGGATGGCATGGCCGTAGAAAAGTTCGAGACCGCGCTCAAGAAGCTTGAAGACGTCGTGAAGAAGCTGGAAGGGGGAGAACTTTCCCTCGAGGACTCGCTGAAGGCCTTCGAGGAAGGGGTGAAATATTCCGCCTTCTGCAGCAAGAAGCTGAACGAGGCCGAGCGCCGCGTCGAGCTTCTCGTGAAGCAGCGCGACGGCAGCCTCACCACAAGGCCTTTTGAAGAGGAAGAGTAAATTTCCTTTCCCCTCCCCCTAACCCCCTCCCGCAGGAGGGGGATTCTGGAATACAAGGAAGCCTGAATGGATCTCAAGGAATACCTGAAGCAGAAATGCCAGCTGGTCGACCAGGCGCTGGAGCGCTTTCTCCCCGCCGCCACCGAACTCCCCTCCTCGCTGCACGGCTCGATGCGCTACTCGGTTTTCGCCGGTGGCAAGCGCGTTCGCCCCGTCCTCATGCTCGCCGCATGCGAGGCGGTCGGCGGCTCACCCGACGCGGTGATGCCCGCGGCCTGCGCCATGGAGATGATCCACACCTACTCGCTGATCCACGACGATCTTCCCGCCATGGACAACGACGACTTCCGCCGGGGCAACCCGACCAACCACAAGGTCTACGGCGAGGCGACCGCCATCCTGGCGGGTGACGCCCTCCTGACCGAGGCCTTCATCCTCCTCTCTGGCGAGGGACAGGGTGGGGACCCCGCGGCGCGCCTCAGGGTGATCCAGGAGATCGCCGTCGCCGCCGGTTCGCGCGGCATGGTCGGCGGCCAGGTGGTCGACATGGAAAGCGAGGGGCGCCACGACGTCGACATGGCCACGCTCTCCTACATCCACACCCACAAAACCGGCGCCCTGATCCGCGCCTCGGTCCGCTCCGGCGCCATCATGGGTGGGGCGAGCGAGGAGCAGTTCAAGGCGCTCACCCGCTACGCCGACGCCATCGGCCTCGCCTTCCAGATCGCCGACGACATCCTGGACGTGGAAGGGACCACCGAGGAACTCGGCAAGGACGCAGGCAGCGACCAGGCCCGCGGCAAGGCGACCTATCCCGCCCTCATGGGGCTCGAGGCCTCGAAGGCGCGCGCCCAGGAACTGGTACAAATCGCGCTCGACGCCCTCGCCATCTTCGACGACCGCGCCGAGCCCTTACGGGCCATCGCCTCGTACATCGTAAAAAGGAAATCGTAAATGGCAGGTATCCTCGACGGCATCACCGAACCCAGTCAGCTGAAAGCGCTTTCCCTGCGCGAGCTGGAGACGCTCGCCGAGGAACTGCGTGCCCGCATCATCGAGACCTGCGCCGCAAACGGCGGCCATGTCGCGCCGAGTCTCGGCGTCGTCGAGCTCACCATCGCGCTGCACCGCGTCTTCGACTCCCCTAAGGACAAGATCGTCTGGGACGTGGGGCACCAGGCCTACGCCCACAAGCTGCTTACCGGCAGGAAGGAACGCTTCAGCACGCTGCGGACCCTGGGCGGAATCAGCGGCTTTCCCAAGCGTTGCGAGTCGCCGCACGACAGCTTCGACGTCGGGCACTCCTCGACCTCGATATCGGCCGGCGTAGGCTTCGCCGTGGCGCGCGACCTGAAGAAGGAGCACAACAAGGTACTCACCGTGATCGGTGACGGCGCCATGACCGGCGGCCTCGCTTTCGAGGCGCTGAATCACGCGGGCGAGCTGAACAAGGATCTGGTGGTCATCCTGAACGACAACGAGATGTCCATCTCGGAGAACGTAGGCGCCCTGTCGAACCTGCTTTCGCGCACCATCACCAGCGAGTACGTGCACCGGGCCAAGAAGGACCTGGAGGCCTTCCTCGAGGGTGTTCCCATGTTCGGGCGCTCCGTTTTGAAGATCGCCAAGCGCGCCGAGGAGTCGCTTAAGACCCTGTTCACCCCAGGCATGCTTTTCGAGGCCTTCGGCTTCGAGTACATAGGCCCCATCGACGGGCACGACATCCCGAAACTCCTTGAGACGCTCGAGAACGTTAAGCGCTTCGACGACGCGGTGCTCATCCACGTCCTCACCAGGAAGGGGAAGGGGTATCCCCCGGCCGAGGCGAACCCGTCGCTTTTCCACGGCGTCGGCCCCTTCGACTTAAAGACCGGCAAGGTGCTGAAAGGGAAGGGGGGCGCCGCCTCCTACACCGGCGTCTTCGGTGAGACGGTGAAAAGGCTCGCCCACGAGGATGACCGCATCGTCGCCATCACCGCGGCCATGCCGGACGGCACCGGGCTCACCCCCTTCGCCAGGGAGTTCCCGGACCGTTTCTTCGACGTGGGTATCGCCGAACAGCATGCCATCACCTTCGCCGCCGGCCTCGCCGCGGAAGGGTTCCGTCCGGTGGTCGCACTCTACTCTTCGTTCTTGCAGCGCGGCTACGACCAGCTCTTCCACGATGTTTGCCTGCAGGATCTCCCGGTCACCTTCGCCATCGACCGCGCCGGCGTGGTGGGCAACGACGGCCCCACCCATCACGGCGTCTTCGACCTTTCCTACCTGCGTGCGGTACCGGGGCTCACCATCATGGCGCCGAAGGACGAGAACGAGCTGCAGCACATGCTGGTGACCGCGCTCTCCCTTCCCGGCCCAGCGGCGCTGCGCTACCCGCGCGGCAACGGCCTCGGCGTTCCGATGGACCAGATCCTCAAGCCGCTCCCCATCGGTCGCGGTGAACTCCTCGAGAAGGGGAAGGACGGCGCCATCATCGCCGTCGGCACCATGGTGCAGCCGGCCCGCGAAGCGGCGGCAGCTCTTGCCGCTGACGGGATCGAACTCTCCGTCATGAACGCCCGCTTCGTAAAGCCGCTCGATGCCGACCTCATCCTCTCGCTCGCCGAGACCGGTTTCCTGGTCACCCTCGAGGACAACGTGGCGCAGGGGGGCTTCGGCACCGCCGTCCTTGAGCTCCTCGAGGAGCGCGGTGTCACCGGCGTTAAGGTGCTGCGCCTTGGCTACCCCGACCGTTTCGTCGAGCAGGGGGAGCAGGCCGAGCTGAAGTCCGCCTACCGGCTCGACGCCGCCGGCATCGCCGCAAGCATCCGGGAGGCGCGACGTCCGGCCCCGGCACGCTCCGAAGCGGCGGCTCCGGTCGGGGAACCCGTCCCGGACCAGCCGCATGCCTAAGATCCCCCCGCTCCTCGTTGCCTTTCTGCTTTACGCCGGTCCGGCCCTGGCCGCCGACCCGCTCGCCCTGAGCGCCAAGGCCGACCAGATGATCGCCAGGGGGGACCTAGCCCAAGCGGTCGACGAACTGAAGGCCGCCACCTCGCTCTTTCCTTACGACGAAGGGGTGCGGCGCAAACTTGCCTTCACCTACACCGAAATCGCCAAGCGCGACCTGCAGTCAGGGCATTTCTCCGCCGCCGCCGAACACTTCGGACAGGCGCACGAACTCCTCCCGGCAAGTGCCGAACTGGGACTCATGCGCGGCATCGCGCTTTACCTCGGCAAGGATTACGCGGCGGCCCGCGAGGAGCTTTTGCAGGCCGGGGAGGGGAGCGAGCCGCTCATCTATCTTGGGAAGATCAGCTACGACACCGGCGACCTCCCCGGCGCGCTCGAGGTGTGGCGGCGGGCTAAGGGGAAGGACCCCGGCAACAAGACGCTCGAGACCCTGATCGGCAAGGCGGAGCGCGAGCTCCCCGTCGAGTCGCGTATGGACAAGGGGTACAGCTCGATGTTCGACCTCTCCTACGACGCCGAGTTGCCGCCGGGGCTCTCCGCCGAGGTGCTGGACGCGCTCGAGAGCGCCTACAACGCGGTGGGCGCCGACCTCGGCGTCTTTCCTACCACGCGTATTCCGGTCCTGCTCTACACGAAGAAGGACTACAGCAGCGTGACCACCGGGCCGGACTGGTCCGGAGGGCTCTACGACGGCAAGATCCGCTTGCCGGTTGGTGGGCTCACCCGGGTGACGCCGCAACTGCGCGCCATCATCTTTCACGAGTTCACCCACGTCCTCGTCGCGGAGCTTACCCACGGCAACATCCCCACCTGGCTGAACGAAGGTCTCGCCGAAATGGAGGGGCGCAAGGAGTTCGCCCCGCCGCTCCCCCGATTCGGCGCCGTACAAGGGAAACACGTGCTGCCGCTTACGTCCCTCTCCCGCGGCTTTGCCGGGATGGGGGGAAAGGAGGCGTGGCTCGCCTACCAGCAAAGCCATGCCATGGCGTCGTTCATGGTGCAGCGCTACGGCTGGTACGCCATGCAGCAGTTGCTCAAGTATCTGGGTGAGCGCGCGGGCATCGAAGAGGCCGTCGCCAAAGCTCTTTCCGACTACGGGTTGGATCTGGACGGCGTGATGCGTGAGTGGCGTGAGTCGCTGACAGCAACGGCTGCGGGCGACGGTGCCAACTGAGTGGTATAGTATGAACTAAGCCGCAAGTTCGGCAGTATCAGCGGCAGACAGCAAAGCAATAAACGGGAGTTTTCTTGATTTACGGCACCGGCGTTGACATCGTTGAAATCGCCCGCTTCGAAAAGTTCTTGAGAGAGGGCAACGACGGACTGTTCCAGAGACTGTTCACCCAGCGGGAGATCGATTACTGCTCGGTGAAAAAGAACTGCGCCCAGCACTACGCCCTGCGTTTTGCGGCAAAAGAGGCCTTCCTGAAGGCTCTCGGTACCGGGCTGCGTGACGGGCTTTCCTGGAAGGACATGGAGGTGGTGAACGATCCCCTCGGTAAGCCTGAGCTTAAGCTGACCGGGCGGGCCGAGGAGCTTTACCGGCAGGAGGGGCTTGCCGGCTGCTTTCTCTCCCTTTCCCATGACGCCGGCTGTGCCGTCGCCTTCGTGGTGCTGGAGCGCTAGATGAAAGTCGTGAGCGGTCAGGTCATGCAGCTTATGGATAAGAGGGCGATCGGCGAGTTCGGCATCCCGGGGCTCGACCTCATGGAGCGTGCCGGTCGCGGTTGTGCCGACGCCATCGTGGAGACCTTCGGCGCCGGTACCGGGAAGCGTGCCGTGATCGTGGCGGGGAAGGGGAACAACGGCGGCGACGGTTTCGTCGTCTCGCGCCTTCTGTCGGAACGCGGGTGGGACGCTCCGGTGCTGCTACTTGCCGCCCCCGAGGCGATCGCCGGGGATGCCGCGGCGAACCTTGCGCGCCTTAGTTCCGGCGTGGTGAAGAGCGTGCCGCAAGGAATAGCGGGGGAGCGGGAACTTTTCGAGGGGGCGACGGTGATCGTCGACGCCCTGCTCGGCACCGGGATGAAGAGCGAAGTCTCCGGCATCTACGGCGAGGCGATCGACGCGATCAACGCAGCCGGGGTTCCTGTGATCGCCGTGGACATCCCCTCCGGCGTCGACTCGGCCACCGGGAAAGTGCTCGGGCGCGCGGTGCGCGCCGACCTTACCGTCACCTTTGCACTGCCTAAGCTGGGCAACATCCTGAACCCCGGTGCGGAACTATGCGGCCGACTCGTCGTCGCCGACATCGGCATGCCGGACGCCGTGGTTGCCGAGGCCGAAGGGGTCGAGTTCACCGATCTTCCGAGCGCCGCCCTCCTCTTCAGGCCGCGCCCGGCAACCGCACACAAGGGGACCGGCGGCCACACCCTCGTCGTCGCCGGGAGCACCGGCAAGACCGGTGCCGCGGCCATGGCCGCGAACAGCGCGCTGCGCGCCGGGGCTGGACTCGTCACCCTCGCGGTCCCGGCACTTTTGCACCCGATCCTGGAGGCGAAGACCACCGAGGCGATGACCATCCCGCTCGGCCCGGGGGCAAAGGGTTACCTTCAGGCCGGGGCGCTCCCGGAAATCGCCGCTGCGGCGGCGGTCCGCGACGTCGTCGCCCTCGGTCCCGGTCTCGGGACGGCTCCTTCCACGGTTTACCTGGTTCATTCGCTTCTGGCCGCGCTCAGGCAGCCCATCGTGCTCGACGCCGATGCCCTGAACGCAGTGGCGCCCGACCCGTCCATTTTACTCAAGAGAAAGGGCCTGATCACGGTGCTCACGCCGCACCCAGGCGAGATGGCACGCCTTATTAACGGCTCGGTCCCCGAGGTGGAGGAGGACCGTATCGGCTGCGCCCGCGACTTCGCGACCAGATACCAGGTGCACCTGATCCTGAAGGGAGCACGCAGCATCATAGCCGCCCCCGACGGCCGCATCGCCGTGAACGGCAGCGGCAACCCCGGTATGGCGAGCGGCGGCATGGGGGATGTCTTGACCGGCGTAGTCGCTGCCCTCATCGGCCAGGGATACGACCCCTTCACCGCCTGCCGGCTCGGCGCCTTCGTCCACGGCTTCGCTGCCGACCTGCTGCTCGAGACCCGAGGCAGCCAGGGGATGTGCGCCACCGACGTGCAGGAGGCGCTTCCCGCCGCGATGGACCGGATCGCCCGGACGCGCGGCACTCATCACGTCTTAGATACCGACAACACATCACAGGGAGAATGACCATGATGAAAGCAAAAGAGATCATGACCAAAGACGTGGTTACCGTAGGCCGCGACACCACGGTGAGAGATCTTGCCAAGCTCTTCGCCGAGCGCCGCATTTCCAGCGTCCCGGTGGTGGACAACGAGGGGCTCTTGATCGGCATCGTGTCCGAAAGCGACCTCATCGAGCGTGACAAACCGCTGCACATACCGACCGTCATCTCCATCTTCGATTGGGTCATCTACCTGGAGAGCGACAAGCGTTTCGAGAAGGAGCTGCAGAAGATGACCGGGCAGACCGTCTCGGACATCTTCTCGCAGGAGGTGCTCACCGTGGGGCCGGAGTCGCCGGTTTCCGAGGTGGCCGAACTGATGACCAACAAGAAGGTGCAGGCCGTCCCGGTGGTCGAGGGGCGTCGCGTGGTCGGTATCATCGGGCGCATCGACATGGTGCGCACCATGATAGGGTAGTGTCGATGTCTTTTGTGCGGACCAAATGCAGTGACGAGACGGTGCAGCTGGGGGAGAGGCTCGGGCGGCTGCTTGCCCCCGGCGACTTCATCGCCCTGACCGGTGAGCTCGGTGCGGGCAAAACCCAGTTCGCAAAGGGGATCGCCCGAGGGCTCGAGGTCGACCCGGAGACGCCGGTAACGAGCCCGACCTACACCATCTTGAACATCTACGCGGGGAGGCTCCCCCTGTATCACTTCGACCTCTACCGTCTCGAGGGGGCACACGACGTCGACGCGCTCGGTTTCGAGGAGTATTTCTCCGGCGACGGCGCCTGCGTCGTGGAATGGGCCGAGCGCCTGGACGGTGAGATGCCCGACGACGTCCTCACCGTGACGCTGAGCCACGAGGGGGACGAGGAGCGCAGCGTCAGCTTCGAGGGCTCAGGCCCCAGGTCGCAGGCCATCGTCCGCGCTCTCTCAGCAGGGGAGCGAGATTAAGTCAGAAGACGCCTCTTCCAGTTCCGGAAGGGGCGTTTCTTTTTGTTGTAAACAGAGAAGGGGGCAAAAAGTGCTCATAAGGCTGTCTTGGCCCTGATTGTTTAAAAAAATGTTTTGACCGGGCACAGTAAACTTGCTAATAAAGTGTTTCCTATCGCCAGGAGTGAAGGTTCCAGGCGGATCAACAGCATATAGTACAAGGAGGACTGACATGGCTTTGGTTGTCCAAAAGTACGGCGGCACCTCGATGGGTTCCGTCGAACGAATTCGCAACGTCGCCAAGAGGGTGGCAAAAACCTACGACGCCGGCAACGACATGGTGGTAGTTGTCTCCGCCATGGCAGGTGAAACCAATAAGCTGGTTGCGCTTGCCAACGAGGTCTGCGAATTCCCGGACACCCGTGAATACGACGTCCTCGTCGCGGCGGGGGAGCAGGTCTCCATCGCCCTTCTGGCCATGTGCCTGAAAGCCATGGGGTACAAGGCGAAGTCCTACCTCGGTTTCCAGGTCCCCGTCCTCACCGATACCTCCTACAGCAAGGCCCGCATCGAGAGCATCGACGACAAGAAGATGCGCGCCGATCTGAAAGAGGGGACCATCCTGATCGTCGCTGGTTTCCAGGGCGTAGACGAGTTCGGCAACGTCACCACCTTGGGGCGCGGCGGCTCGGACACCTCCGCTGTGGCGCTCGCCGCGGCGCTGAAAGCCGACGTCTGCGAGATCTTCACCGACGTGGACGGCGTCTACACCACCGACCCCAACATCTGCAAGGACGCTAAAAAGATCGAGCGCATCTCCTACGAGGAGATGCTGGAGTTGGCAAGCCTCGGAGCGAAGGTGCTGCAGATTCGCTCCGTCGAGTTCGCCAGCAAGTACAACGTCGACGTCCACGTCCGCTCGAGCTTCAACGAAAATCTCGGAACCATGGTTACCAAGGAGGATAAAGAAATGGAAGCAGTGCTCGTCTCGGGTATCGCCTACGCCAAGGATGAAGTGAAGATCGCCGTCATGCAGGTGCCGGACAAGCCCGGGATCGCAGCGCAGATCCTGTCGCCGCTTTCCGACGCCAACATCTCCGTCGACATGATCGTCCAGAACGTGAGCGAGGCCGGTTCCACCGACTTCACCTTCACCGTGCCCCAGGCCGACTTCAAGAAGGCGCTTTCCATCACCAAGGAGACCGCCGCGGCGATCCACGCGAAAGAAGTTCTCTCCGACGAGAGCGTCACCAAGGTATCCATCGTCGGTCTCGGCATGAGGAGCCACGCCGGTGTGGCCACCACCATGTTCCAGGCGCTCGCGAAGGAAGGGATCAACATCCAGATGATCTCCACCTCCGAGATCAAGATCTCCGTCGTGGTCGACGCGAAATACACCGAGCTCGCCGTCCGCGTGCTGCACGACGCCTTCGGACTGGCGGGGAAGTAAGAACCCGTTCTAAGTTCTACGTTCTATGTTCTACGTTGCCCCTGGAGGAGGCGTAGGACATAGAGCGTGGGGCTGGGCGATTCGTGTGTTGACTGCGGGAGGCGGGTTAGCTTTTGCAGTTAACGTAGAACGTAGAACATAGAACGTAGAACAGCCTTTAAAGGTGGTGATATGAGTCTGGTGAAACTTTACGATACGACGCTTAGGGACGGCACCCAGGCGGAGGACATCTCTTTCCTGGTCGAGGACAAGATCCGCATCGCCCACAAACTGGACGAGTGCGGCATTCACTACATAGAGGGGGGATGGCCCGGCAGCAACCCGAAGGACGTCGCCTTCTTCAAGGACATCAGGAAGGAAAAGCTCATCCAGGCGAAGATCGCCGCCTTCGGCTCCACCCGCCGCGCGAAGATCACCCCAGATAAGGACCAGAACCTGCGCACCCTGGTGGAGTCCAAGTCCGACGCCGCCACCATCTTCGGCAAAACCTGGGACTTCCACGTACACGAGGCGCTCAGAATCCCGCTCGAGGAGAACCTTGAGCTCATCTTCGACTCGCTGGAGTTCCTCAAGCAGAACATGCCGGAGGTCTTCTACGACGCCGAGCACTTCTTCGACGGCTACAAGTCCAACCCCGAGTACGCCATGAAGACGCTGCAGGCGGCCCAGCAGGCGGGTGCCGACTGCATCATCCTGTGCGACACCAACGGCGGCTCCATGCCGTACGAGATCGCGAGCATCGTGGAGGAGGTGAAAAAGGTCATCACCACCCCGCTCGGCATCCACGCTCACAACGACGGCGAGTGCGCCGTGGCCAACTCCATCATCTCGGTCCAGCAGGGGATCGTGCAGGTGCAGGGGACCATCAACGGCTTCGGCGAGCGCTGCGGTAATGCGAACCTCTGCTCCATCATCCCGGCGCTCAAGGCGAAGATGCGGCGCGACTGCATCTCCGACGCGCAGATGAAGACGCTCAGGGATCTCTCCCGCTACGTCTACGAACTGGCGAACCTCGCTCCCGACAAGCACCAGCCTTACGTCGGCAACTCCGCCTTCGCGCACAAGGGGGGCGTGCACGTCTCGGCCATCCAGCGCCACCCGGAGACCTACGAGCACATGCGGCCGGAACTGGTCGGAAACACGACCCGCGTGCTGGTTTCCGACCTCTCCGGGCGCGCCAACATCCTCGCCAAGGCGACCGAATTCAACATCAACCTGGACAGCAAGGATCCGGTGACCCTCGAGATCCTGGAAGACATCAAGGCGATGGAGAATCGCGGCTACCAGTTCGAGGGGGCGGAGGCCTCTTTCGAACTCCTGATGAAGCGCGCCCTCGGCACGCACCGCAAGTTCTTCTCCGTGATCGGCTTCCGCGTCATCGATGAGAAACGTACCGAGGACGACCAGCCGATCTCCGAGGCTACCATCAAGGTCAAGGTCGGCGGGAAGATCGAGCACACCGCATCCGAGGGTCACGGCCCGGTGAACGCCCTCGATAACGCTCTCAGAAAGGCCCTCGAGAAGTTCTACCCGAAGCTCAAGGACGTGAAGCTGCACGACTACAAGGTTCGCGTGCTCCCGGCGGGGCAGGGGACCGCATCTTCGATCCGCGTCCTCATCGAGAGCGGCGACAAGGAAGGGCGCTGGGGGACCGTCGGCGTCTCCAGCAACGTCATCGAGGCCTCCTACCAGGCCCTCATCGACGCGATCGAGTTCAAGCTGCACAAGGACGAGGAGACGGCGGCACCCAAGAAATGATGCCGAGGAGCCAGCGACTCGCCTTATGGTGTCTCGCCCTGGCCCTCACCCTGCCGCTTTACATCAAAGGCCGCATCCCCACCCCGCAAGGTGAGGACGCGGCCTTTTCTCGTTTCACCGGGCAGACTGTGACGGTGCGCCTGACTGGAGACCTGCCGCGTACCGGCGTCTATCGCTTCCCCAAGGGGGTTGCTGCGGCCGCCGCCATTAAAATGACGCTCCCCGTCGCCGAGGTTGCGGCGAGCGTCAGAGGATCCGACACTCGCGAACTTGCCAGTGGGGATGTCGTTGCCATCAGCCGTGATCGGTCCGGTAAGTATAAGTTTTTATTAAGTGCGATGACGATCAAGGAGCGTATGCTCCTCGGCGTACCACTGGACCCGGACCTGCTGAGTGAGGAGGAATGGGCCCTGCTGACGGGGATCGGGGCGGCGCTGTCCCGACGCATCATCGAAGACCGTCATGAAAATGGCGCTTTCGGCGCAGTGGAAGGGTTGCTGCGGGTGCCTGGGATCGGCCAAGGCAAGCTAGCAGCAATCAAAAGATATTTTTAATGCGCTGCAACCGGGCCTTTTTGCGAAAGGTTCCTTCGAAAAGGAGTAATCTCAGTATTACAACTTCCTCATATTTCTCTTCTTGGCATGTTAGGTGAAATATACGAACCCACATGAAGTTCTTTAATCAACTTTCTGTTGGGAGGTATGGCTTATGAAATGCCCTAAATGCAAAGGTAGGATGTTTGCCGAGAAATATTACGACTTCGTGAGATCGTTCGACGCCTGGAAGTGCACCTGCTGCGGCGAGGTGCTCGATCCGACCATCCTGGCCAACAGGGCAAGGAACTTCAACAGCCTCCTCGGCTGATACTGAACCGATAGAGAACAGCGAAGGGGGACCGCATAAGCGGCCCCCCTTTTTTCTTGCTGATTTTGGGCTTGACAGCTCCTGGCCGGTCCGTTATAAAAGGGATCAAATTGGTCCTAAAGGTGTTTTTTATGATGGAACTAACCCGAAAGGGAGAATACGCAATCCGCGGCATCATCTATCTGGCCCAGCAGCCGCCGGGCCGGGTTTCGCTTATCAGCGAGATCGCCGCCGCCGCGGAAGTCCCGCAGACTTTCCTGGCCAAGATATTCCAGAGCTTCGCGAAGCTTGGTCTGGTCTCCTCTTCACGCGGTACCGGGGGCGGCTTTGTTCTGGCCCGTCCCGCGTCCACCATCACCCTGCGTGAGGTGGTCGAGGCGGTCGAAGGGCCGATCCTGCCCAACCGCTGCCTTCTGGGCAGCGCCTGTGACCGCGGCGGCCCCTGCCGCGTCCACGCCGTATGGAAACAGGTGCAGACCGAGGTGGTTTCCATTCTGGACGCGGTGACCATCGATACCCTCGCCCGCAGCCCTGACTGCAAAGGTTAAATTTTTTTGTAAACAATTAGGATAAAGAAGGTCCTGTTTGTCTTTTGTGAGCATTAATATCAACAACGGCTGAACCGGCCCCACGGGCCAAAAGTTTCAATTTAATCAAAGGAGCGAAAAAATGGATGTACTAACCCTGAGCAGGCTGCAGTTTGCCGTCACCAGCATGTTCCACTTCATCTTCGTCCCGCTGACTCTCGGTCTCTCGGTCTTCGTGGCTATGGTCGAGACCCGCTATGTCTTGAGCGGCAATGAGATGTACAAGAGGATGGCCAAGTTCTGGGGCAAGCTGTTCCTGATCAACTTCGCGTTGGGCGTGGTGACCGGCATCACCCTGGAGTTCCAGTTCGGCATGAACTGGGCCGAATACTCCCGCTACGTGGGGGATATCTTCGGGGCGCCCTTGGCCATCGAGGCCACCGTGGCGTTCTTCATGGAGTCGGTCTTCATCGGCGTGTGGGCTTTCGGTTGGAACAAGGTCAGCAGGAGGTTCCATGCCTTCTCGATCTGGATGGTCGCGATTGCCACGAATCTTTCCGGTCTCTGGATCCTGCTCGCCAACGGCTGGATGCAGCACCCGGTAGGGTACGTGCTCAGGAACGGCCGCGCCGAGATGGTGGATTTTCTCGCTCTCATCACCAACCCCTTCGGCCTGTTGAAGTTCGGGCACCAGATCGTCTCTGGCTACACCGTTGCTGCTTTCTTCGTCATGGGCATCTCCGCCTACCACCTGCTCAAGGCACGCAACCGCGAGTTCTTCAAGGCATCCTTCACCATGGCCGCCGGTTTTGCACTCTTCGCCACCATCATGGTGGCGGTCATCGGCGACTTCCATGCTGCCGACGTCGCGAAAACCCAGCCGGCCAAATTCGCCGCCATGGAGGCGGTGTGGAACACATGTAACAACGCTCCCATGCACCTGATCGCCTTCCCTGACGCTAAGAACGAGTGCAACCTTGTCTCCGCGCTGCCGGTCCCGGGGCTTTTGAGCTTCCTCGCTTTCCACGACACGAACGCGGAGATCCGCGGCATCACCTCCTTCCCTAAGGACGAGCGCCCGCCTGTCCTCCCGGTCTTTCTGAGCTTCCGCCTTATGGTGGGGCTCGGCACCTTCTTCATCGTGGTCGCTGCCGCCGCGTTCTTCCTCGCTAAAAACGGCCTCCTCGAGAAGTACCCCCTGTTCCTGAAACTGCTGGTCCTGGTCATCCCGCTTCCGTACATAGCGAACCAACTCGGCTGGATCGTTTCCGAGCTCGGGAGGCAGCCCTGGATCGTTTACGGGCTGATGAAGACCTCCGACGCGGTCTCCAAGTCGCTAGAGATGTCGCAGGTGGTTGGGTCGCTGGCGGGATTCACGCTCCTCTACGGCCTGCTGGGCTTCGTGGACATATACCTGCTGGTCAAGTTTGCCCGCAAAGGGCCTGAAGAAACTCATGTTCGCGCCACCGGCGCTTTCGGAAACTAGGGGGAAATAATGGATCTGCATATCGTATGGTTTGTGCTTTGGGGTGTCCTTTGGTCCGTTTACTTCATGCTCGACGGTTTCGTGCTCGGCGCCGGAATGCTGCACCGCGTTCTCGGTAAAAACGACAGCGACCGCCGCGTCATCATCAACAGCTTCGGCCCGGTGTGGGACGGTAACGAGGTCTGGCTGATTACGGCGGGCGGCGCGACCTTCGCGGCGTTTCCGACCACCTACGCCCTCATGTTCAGCTACCTGTACACGCCGCTACTGCTCCTGCTCTTCGCGCTCATCGTGCGCGGGGTCTCCTTCGAGTTTCGCAGCAAGGAAGACGGGGCCGCCTGGAGGGGGTGCTGGGACTGGGCCATCATTATTTCCAGCTTCATACCGGCGCTTCTTTTCGGCGTTGCTTTCGGCAACATCTTCTCCGGCCTTCCGATGGACCAGGCCGGCTACCATGGCTCGCTGTTGGCCCTGCTGAACCCCTACGGCATCGTGAGCGGGCTTCTCTTCGTGATGCTCTTCGTCGAGCACGGCGCCCTCTATGTCGCGGTGAAGAGTACGGGGGATCTGAGCCGTCGTGCCGAGAGCCTCGCGAAGACCTTGTGGGTGCCGCTTTTACTCGTAGCGGTCCTGTTCCTTGGCTACACGAACTTCGCCACCAAGCTCTACGACAACTACCTCAAGGCGCCGGTGTTCCTCGTCGTGCCGCTGCTCGCGGTGGGTGCGCTGGTCGGGGTGCGCATGTTCCTAGGCGCCGGCAACGCGCTTGCCGCCTTCGCCGCCTCCTGCGTCACGATCCTGGGCGTGGTCGGCACCGGCGTGATCGGGCTCTTCCCGAACCTAATCCCGTCGAGCCTGGATGCGCTTTACAGCCTCACCATCTACAACAGCTCCTCCTCCGAGTACACGCTGAAGATAATGACGACGGTCGCCTTCATCTTCGTGCCGATCGTCATCCTGTACAAGATCTGGGTATACCGGCTCTTCAGGGAACGGGTCACCGCCGAGGCGGTCGCCGCAGATCACGAGGCCTACTAGCACGCTCCTTCATGGCCGCCCCCCACGCAAAGGGGGGCGGCTTTCGCCTTTTTCGGGGTGTGATCGGGGTGCAAGCCGTTGCCGCTAAGCGATTAAAGCGAAACCATTTCTATATTGACAAGTTCCCGTCCCCTTTGCTACTTTACCCTCTTGTCGTGCCCCTAAGCGAACAGCTCCGGTGCCCATACCCCTTCCGGGGAGGCAGCTTTTCTAGCGGATGCCCCGACAGAACCCGTCCCACAACTCCCCCCAGACAACCATGCACGAGGCGTTACGGCAGAAAGGCTGCCCATATAAAGTGAACAAAGAGAGGACTTTTCATGCAGATCAACGTTGAATCGGTCAACAGCATCAAGAAGAAGCTGAACTTCGAAATTCCGGCGGACAAAGTTTCTGCTGAAGTCGACAAGGCTTATGCCGAAATAAGGAAGCATGCCGCCATCAAAGGGTTCCGCAAGGGCAAGGTCCCGATGGGCCTGATAGAGAAGCATTACGGCGAGAAGATGGCCGAGGACGTCGTGAAAAACCTCATCAGCGACACCTACTTCAAGGCGGTGGCCGAGCATGGGATCGAAGCGGTCGCCTATCCGGTGATTGAGAACGAGCCCCTCAAGAAAGGTGAAGCGTTCAAGTACTCCGCTACCGTGGAGGTGTTCCCGAAGGTGGAGCTCAAGGAGTATCTCGACCTCGAGGTGCAGAAAGAGAAGCTCGAACTCGATGCCGCCGTGGTCGACGCCCGTCTCAAGGAGATGCAGGAGCGCATGGCCCAGTTGGCGCCCGCCCCGGAAGGGCACGCCGCCAAGCTTGGCGACTTCGTGACCTTCGACTTCAAGGGTTCCATGGACGGCGTTCCGTTCGAAGGCGGGGCCGCTGAGGACTTCCAGCTGGAGCTCGGCTCCGGCCGTTTCATCCCGGGCTTCGAGGAGCAGATGGTCGGCCTGACCGCCGGTGCGGCTACCACCATCACGGTTACCTTCCCCGAGGGGTACGGTTCCGCCGAGCTCGCTGGCAAGCCGGCTCAGTTCGAGATCGTCGTCAAGGAGATCAAGAGCAAGGAACTGCCTGAACTGAACGACGACTTCGCCAAGGAGTTCGGCGAGGAGTTCGAGACCCTGGACCTTTTGAAGGCGAAACTGGCCGAGATGAACCAGGCCCAGGAAGAGGCACGCATCGCCGGCGACCTGCGCGAGCGCGTCTTCAGGGCTCTGGTCCAGAAGAACGACCTTGAGGTCCCCGAGGCCATGGTGGATCGCCAGGTGCAGATGATGCTGGACAACACCAAGCAGCGCCTCGCCTCCCAGCGGATGTCCCTGGAGATGATGGGGATGACCGACGATACCTACAAAGCCCAGTTCCGCGGCGTGGCCAAGGATCAGGTGAAAGGCTCCCTCATCGTCGAAGCCGTCGCCGACAAGGAAGGGGTTCAGGTGACCGAGGAGGAGTTCGAGGCCCAGCTCGAGCAGATCTCGGCACAGAGCGGCCAGCCGATCGAGAAGGTGGAGCAGCTTTACAAGACCAACGAAAGGGCCAAGGAGAGCCTCATGGCCCAGATGCGGGAAGACAAGGCGGTGCAGTTCATCATCGAACGCGCCAAGGTGACCGAGGTTCCCAAGGCGGAAATCGCCGAAAACAAATAGGAGATTCCATGCTGGTACCGATAGTAGTGGAGCAGACGGGAAGGGGCGAGAGGTCGTATGACATCTATTCGCGCCTTCTGAAGGACAGGATCATCTTTCTTGGGGGCGGCATCGACGATAACGTCGCCAACCTGGTGATTGCCCAGCTCCTCTTCCTTGAGGCCGAGGATCCGGACAAGGATATCCACCTGTACATCAACTCTCCCGGCGGTGTGGTCACCGCCGGGATGGCGATTTACGATACCATGCGCTACATCAAGGCGCCGGTATCCACCATCTGCATCGGGCAGGCGGCCTCCATGGGGGCGTTCCTGCTTTCCGGCGGTGAGAAGGGTAAACGCTTCTCGCTCGCCAACTCGCGCATCATGATCCACCAGCCGCTGGGTGGGTTCCAGGGGCAGGCGACGGACATCCATATCCACGCCAAGGAAATCCTGCGCATGAAGGACCAACTGAACGAGCTTCTGGCCGAGCACACTGGGCAGAGCGTCGAGAAGGTGGCCGCCGACACCGAGCGCGACTATTTCATGTCGGGCGAAGAGGCGAAGGCCTATGGTATTATAGATGCCATCGTGACCAGAAACGTAGTCACCGGAGGTGCCAATTGAGCAGAAGAGATGACCGTTCCGATACGCTGATCTGTTCCTTTTGCGGGAAGAGCCAGGAAGAGGTGAAGAAGCTTATTGCGGGGCCGACGGTCTACATCTGCGACGAATGCATCGAGCTTTGCAACGACATCATCGCGGAGGAGTCCAAGCTTGAAGACGCAACGGGTCCCGACGTGAGGAAGCTTCCCAAGCCGCAGGAGATCAAGGAGGTTCTGGACGAGTACGTCATCGGCCAGGAACGCGCCAAGAAGGTCCTTGCCGTCGCGGTGTACAACCACTACAAGCGCGTCGAGGCGCCCGTGAAAGCGGGGGACGTCGAGATGCAGAAGAGCAACATCCTGCTTCTGGGCCCCACCGGCTCGGGCAAGACCCTGCTCGCCCAGACCCTGGCCCGCATCCTCAAGGTCCCCTTCGCCATGGCGGACGCGACCAACCTGACCGAAGCGGGCTACGTGGGCGAGGACGTCGAGAACATCATCCTCACCCTGCTGCAGGCCGCCGACTACGACGTCGAGAAGGCGCAGAAGGGGATCATCTACATCGACGAGATCGACAAGATCGCCAGGAAGTCCGACTCTCCCTCCATCACCCGCGACGTGTCGGGCGAGGGGGTTCAGCAGGCGCTTTTGAAGATCATCGAAGGGACCGTGGCCAGCGTGCCTCCCAAAGGGGGACGCAAGCACCCGCAGCAGGAGTTCTTGAAGGTCGACACGACTAACATCCTCTTCATCTGCGGCGGCGCCTTCCCCGGGCTCGACAGCGTCATCCAGCAGAGGATCGGCGTGAAGACGCTCGGTTTCGGTGCCGACGTGAAGAAGAAGGTGGAGAAGAAGGCGGGCGAGCTCCTGGCCGGGGTCACCCCGGAGGACCTCCTTAAGTTCGGCTTCATCCCCGAGTTCGTCGGGCGTCTCCCCATGCTCGCCTCGCTTTCCGAGCTGGACGAGGAAGCGATGGTGCAGATCCTCAAGGAACCGAAAAACGCGCTGATCAAGCAGTACCAGAAGCTGTTCGAGATGGAGCACGTGAAGCTCAAGTTCACCGACGGCTCCATGATCGCCATCGCCCGCGAAGCGCTCAAGAGAAAGACCGGCGCCCGCGGCCTCCGCTCCATCCTGGAGAACGCCATGCTCGACATCATGTACGAGATCCCGTCCCAGAGTATGGTGAAGGAGGTGGTTATCAGCGAAGAGGTGATCTACAACAAGGAAAAACCGATCATCGTCTACGAGAACGTGGCGGAAAGCGCCTAACAGGACCGCCTAACAGGACAATATGACCGAAGAAACCAGCACCAGACGCAGAAAGAAGAGAGGGAATCCGGAAAGATTCCCTCTCTTTCCTTTACGGGACATCGTCATCTTCCCCCACATGGTGATCCCCCTCTTCGTGGGGCGCGAGAAGTCGGTGCTCGCCCTCGAAGCAGCCATGGCTCAAAACGACAAGCTGATCCTTTTGGCTACGCAGAAAAACGCCCGCACCGAGGATCCCGAGCCGGGTGACATCTACACGGTGGGGACGCTGTGCCAGGTGATCCAGCTCCTGAAGCTTCCCGACGGCACCGTGAAGGTGCTCGTGGAGGGGAAAAGGCGCGGCTCCATCGTTTCCTTCAGCGACCGGGCCGACTACTTCGAGGTCGACGTTGAGTCGCTTGTCGAGAAGCCGGACAACGTGACCGAGGCGGAAGCGCTCAAGCGCGGCGTGCTCGCTTCCTTCGAGAACTACGTCGGGCTGAACGGCTCGGTTCCCTCCGAGATCCTCCAGTCCGTGCAGGGGATCACCGACCCCTCCCGCCTCGCCGACACCATCGCTCCGCACCTGAACCTCAAGGTGGCCCAGAAGCAGGAACTCCTGGCCGCGGTGCAGCCGGCGCGGCGCATGGAGCGGCTCCTCTCGCTCATGGGGGCGGAGATCGAGATCCTGCAGATCGAGAAGAAGATCCACGCCAGGGTCAAGAAGCAGATGGAGAAGACCCAGAAGGATTACTACCTGAACGAGCAGATCCGGGCCATCCAGAAGGAACTGGGTGGGAAGGACGAGTTCAAGCAGGAGTTGAGAAACCTCGAGGCGAAGGCCGGGAAGCTACCGCTCTCCGCCGAGGCGAAGCAGAAGGTACAAAGCGAGATCCGGAAGCTTAAGTTCATGTCCCCCATGTCCGCCGAGGCGGCCGTGGTGCGCAACTACGTGGACTGGCTCCTCGCGCTCCCCTGGGGCAAGTTCGCCGAGGAGAGACGCGACATCCCGGCGGCGCGCGCCTGCCTTGAGGCGGATCACTACGGCCTCGAGAAGGTGAAGGTGAGGATCCTCGAGTACCTCGCCGTAAACGCGCTCGCCCCGGGGATGAAAGGGCCGATCCTCTGCCTCGTGGGGCCTCCCGGCGTCGGCAAGACCTCGCTCGCGCGCTCGGTGGCCAAGGCGACCGGTCGCGATTTCGTCAAGATCTCGCTTGGCGGGGTGCGCGACGAGGCGGAGATCCGCGGGCACCGGCGCACCTACGTCGGGGCGATGCCGGGGAGGATCATCCAGTCGCTCAAGAAGTGCGGCTCCTCAAACCCCGTGTTTCTCCTGGACGAGATCGACAAGATGAGCTCGGACTTCCGCGGCGATCCCGCCTCGGCGCTTCTCGAGGTGCTCGACCCCGAGCAGAACGCCTGCTTCAACGACCACTTCCTAGACCTCGACTACGACCTCTCGAAGGTGATGTTCATCACCACGGCCAACTCGAGCCACACCATCCCGAGGCCGCTTCTGGATCGTATGGAGGTGGTGCGGCTGGACGGCTACACCGAGCACGAAAAGCTCGCCATCGCGAGGCAGTACCTGATCCCCAAGCAGGCCGAGGGGAACGGGCTTGCCGGCAAGGGGGTCGCCTTCACCGATGCGGCGCTTCTGGAGCTGATCCGGCGCTACACCCGCGAGGCCGGCGTCAGAAACCTCGAGCGCGAAATCGGCGCCGTCTGCCGCAAGATCGCCTTCTCCATCGCCGAAGGGGGCAAGCCGCGCCGCTCCGTGCAGCCCAAGCAGATCGCAACCTACCTTGGCCCCCCGCGCTACAAGTACGGTGAGGTGGGGCAGGAGGATGCGGTGGGGCTCGTGACCGGCCTCGCCTGGACCGAGGTCGGCGGCGAACTCCTCAACATAGAGGTGGTCGCCCTCCCAGGGAAGGGTAAGCTGACCGTCACCGGAAAGCTCGGCGAGGTGATGCAGGAATCGGCTCAGGCGGCGATGACCTACGTCCGCTCAAGAGGGGAACTCCTCGGTTTTCCCAAGGACTTCTACCAGCACCTCGACATCCACATCCACGTCCCGGAAGGTGCCATCCCGAAAGACGGCCCCTCGGCCGGTATCGCCATGGCGTGTGCGCTCACCTCTGCCCTCACCAGAAGGCCGGTGCGCCGTGATATCGCCATGACCGGCGAGGTGACCCTGCGCGGCACCGTGCTCCCCATCGGCGGGCTCAAGGAAAAGCTCCTCGCCGCCGGACGCGGCGGTATCAAGACCGTCCTCATCCCGAAGGAGAACGAGAAGGATCTGGCTGAGGTTCCGAAGGAGATCCTCTCCGGGCTCACCGTACACCCGGTGGCACACATGGACGAGGTGTTGGGACACGCCCTGCTCGCCGCAGTAGGGCTTCCTGCAGCAACCCTGTATGGGGATCAGGCCCAGGGAGCCGGCGAGGCTCCGGTGGTGCCCCACTGAAAAAAAATTAGAAAAAAGGTTGACAGCCCGAAGCGGGCTCTGATATAAGGTGACTTCACTTTGCGATGCATCTCTAGGAGGAACTAATGAATAAGGCTGAGTTGGTAAGCGCCATTGCCGAAGAAGCACAGTTGACCAAGGTTGATGCGGACAAGGCTCTCAGCGGTATCCTCGATGCCCTGACCGACTGCCTCGCTGGTGGAGACAAGGTCACCCTGGTAGGCTTCGGCACCTTCAGCGTCGCCGAGCGCGCCGCACGTACCGGCAAGAACCCGCAGACCGGCAAGCAGATCGAAATTCCTGCTTCCTCCGCTCCGAAGTTCAAGGCCGGCAACACCCTGAAGGCTCTGGTTAACGGTTAAGCGGTTCCTGCGGGAACCTGAAGGATGCGGGGTTGTAGCTCAGTTGGTTAGAGTGCCAGCCTGTCACGCTGGAAGTCGCGGGTTCGAGCCCCGTCAACCCCGCCATACAAATAATGGGTGAATAGCTCAGCTGGGAGAGCGCCAGCCTTACAAGCTGGATGTCGGGGGTTCGATCCCCTCTTCACCCACCACAAAAACAAGTTCTACGTTCTAGGTTCTAAGTTCTAAGTTTCAGTTCTTGGCCTCAACGTAGAACGTAGAACGTAGAACCGTTTCTCAACTTTGGTTTAGAGTTGGGGTTGTAGCTCAGTTGGTTAGAGTGCCAGCCTGTCACGCTGGAAGTCGCGGGTTCGAGCCCCGTCAACCCCGCCATACGAGGAAAGGCCGCCATGCAAGGCGGCCTTTCCTTTTTTCGTTCCGGTCACCGGCTGCGACACCCGGCCCCTGCTTTCCCTTTAGCTTGACTTGGCGACGCTAAATCGTTTATCCTCTGCGGAACTCTTGTTTCGGGTGTATTTGCCGGTGAACCGGCCATGATATTGCGGTCTTAGCGTATTTATTGCGAACAAAAGGCGACCCTCCCTTGAAACCCATCAAGCCCATCGTGGTAATCCCCACCTACAACGAACGAGACAACCTGGAAAAGCTGGCGCGGGAGATCCTTGCGCTCGATCCGGCAGTGGAGCTTCTGATCGTGGACGACGCCTCCCCGGACGGTACAGGTGAGCTGGCAGACCGGCTCGGGGCCGAGACCGGACGGGTTTCCGTGATGCATCGAAGTGGCAAGCTGGGGCTTGGCTCCGCCTACCGCGAGGGGTTTGCCCGGGCTCTCGACATGGGTGCCGACCTCGTGGTGCAGATGGACGCCGATTTCTCCCACGACCCCGCCATGATCCCGTATTTCTTCGAAGAGGCCCGGCAGGCCGACCTGGTCATCGGTTCGCGCTATCTGAACGGCGTGAGCGTGGTAAACTGGCCGCTGCGCCGCCTCATGCTTAGCTACTTCGCCAGTGTCTACACCCGTGTCATAACCGGGCTCACCATCTCCGACTGCACGAGCGGTTTCAAGTGTTTCCGGGCCGATACGCTAAGGGCGATCGATCTCTCCAGCATACGTTCCGACGGCTACTCGTTCCAGATCGAGATGAACTACCGCTGCAAGGAGAAGGGGTTCCGCATCAGCGAGATACCCATCATCTTCATAGACCGGCACGCCGGGACCTCCAAGATGTCGAAGCGCATCGTCCGGGAGGCGGTGGTGATGGTATGGAAGCTGAAGCTCGGCACGCTGCTGCGCAAGCTGCTGCCGGGGGGGAGGAGATAATGTCCTCGTCTTTTTGGTCTGCGCTCTGCCTGGCCGGGCTTTGGGGCGGTATCTTCTGCACCATCCTCCTGATTCTCAAGGCGTTCCCGACCAGGGACCGCTTTGACGGGCGCTCGGCGCTGCAGTGGGGCGTGGCTGGACTTGTCTGCTTCGTGATCTGGATACTCGGCATGACCCAGGCGTGACGCCGTTGTAGACGGAATCACTCCCTGTTTTACTGTTTTAATTCTCTCTTAATTGTGGTAGTGATATTGGCTTATGCCCATATATACCTGCAAAATAGGCTCCTCTGACGGCAGGATACTGGTCAAGGAGCTTGATTCGGTCAACGCCAACCTGCTGAGGCAGAGTCTGGAAGAGCAGGGATACGTCGTATTCGAGGTGCGCAAGAAGCCGTTCCAGTTCCTGCTTGAGTCCGGCATCGGTCGCAGGAAGATCGGCAGCAAGGAACTCCTGCTCTTCAACCAGGAGTTCCTGGTGCTGCTCAAGGCGGGGCTTCCCATCATACAGGCGCTCGATACCATCCTCGAGTCGGGCACCGGTAAGCTGAACGAGATCCTCGGCGCCGTGCGCGAGGACATCAAGGGGGGGCTCGCGCTCTCCGCAGCGCTGGAGAAATACCCGAGGATATTTCCGCAGCTATACATCGCCTCGATCCGCGCCGGCGAGCGCACCGGTGACCTGCCACAGACCATCCGGCGCTACATCGCCTTCCTGAAGAGGACCGAGGGGTTCCGCGGGAAGATCATAAGCTCGCTTTTCTATCCGGCGATCCTGATTTCCGTTGCCGTGATCGCCATCGCCCTGCTCCTTGTTTACGTGGTCCCGACTTTCAGCCAGATCTACGCCGATTCCGGGAACGCCCTCCCGGTGCCGACACAGATGCTGATCAATTCGACCAAGGCGCTGCGGCAATACCTGCCGGTGTTCATCGGCATGGTTGCGGTCGGCATAGTGCTGTTTCGGCGCTGGAAGGAGACCGAGGCGGGACGCTACCGCGTGGATGCGATGAAGATAAAGACTCCCTTCGTCGGCGCCATCGCGATCCGTTACGCGCTGGCGGGATTCACGAGAACGCTTGCCACCGTGCTCGGCTCGGGGATTCCCGTGGTCGAGGCGATGCGGATGTCGATCGGCACCCTGAACAACAAGGTGCTGGAGCGCGGCCTGTTGATGGCGGTGCACCGGGTCGAGGAGGGGAGCAAACTCTCCACGGCCCTCGAGAACATGAAACTGCTTCCGCCGCTTGCGCTGCGCATGCTGTCGGTCGGCGAGACCACCGGCGCACTGGAGGAGATGCTGGGCGACATCTCTGACTACTTCGAAGAGGAGATCGAGCGCAACCTCCACATTTTGAGCACCGCCATCGAGCCCGCCATCATGATCGTCATGGGCGTCGTCATAGGTACCATCATCATCACCATGTACCTGCCGATCTTCAAGATCGCCAGTACCGTAGGCTAGAGGGACCATGCTGAAGCCGTTCAAGAGACAGAGGCTCGGTGACATCCTCGTGGAGCGGGGAGACCTGACCAAGGACCAGTTGGCGTACGCTCTGGACAAGCAGCAGTCCACCAAAGAGCGTCTGGGGGCCATATGTCTTGCCGACGGCCTCATCAGCGACGCGGTCCTCGGGCAGGCACTGGCCGAGCAGTTCGGCCTCGAGTTCGTCGACCTCAAGGGGGTCCGCCCCGACGAGTCGCTCTTCAACGTCGTCGCCCCCGAGGTGATGTTCCGCTACCACTTCGTTCCCTTGGAGATGCAGGGCGATCTCATGGTCGTCGCCATCTCCGATCCGACCGCGGTGCTGCAGCTGGACGAGATGGCGCTGCTTCTGGAGCGCCCCTTGACCTTCCGGGTCGCCGCGGACTCGGAGATCACCTACCTCCTGAAACGGGGTGAGGGGACGAGCCGTGTTCTGAAGGAAGTCTCCGAAGACTTCATGCTCCAGCTCGTCACAGAGACCGAGAAGGGGGAGGAGATCCTCTCCGTCGAGAACGTCTCTGCCGACACGAGCCCCATCATCAAGCTGGTCAACTCCACCATCCTCGATGCGCTCACCCGGCGCGCCTCCGACATCCATATCGAGACCGCCCAGGAAGGGGTGATCATCAAGTACCGTATCGACGGCGTGCTCTACAAGGCGACCGACCCGATCGACAACCACTTCCAGGGGCCGCTCATCTCCAGGCTCAAGGTCATGAGCGAACTGGACATCTCGGAGCGGCGCATCCCGCAGGACGGCAGGTTCAAGGTGAGGATCGGCGCCAAGTCGATCGACTTCCGCGTCTCCATCATGCCGAGCGCCTTCGGCGAGGATGCCGTCATCCGTATCCTCGACAAGGAAAGCATCGCAAGCGACCTCCGGGGACTCACCCTCGAGACCCTCGGCATGGCCTCTCACGAGATCAAGCGCTTCAGAAAGATGATCAAAGAGCCCTACGGCATGGTACTCGTTACCGGCCCTACCGGCAGCGGCAAGACCACCACCCTCTACGGCGCGCTCACCGAGATCCATACCGGCCTCGAAAAGATCATCACCATCGAGGACCCGGTCGAGTATGTCCTCTCCGGCATCACGCAGATCCCGGTGAACGAGAAGAAGGGGCTCACCTTCGCCCGCGGCCTGCGCTCCGTTTTGCGCCACGACCCGGACAAGATCATGGTCGGCGAGATCCGCGACTCTGAAACGGCCCAGATCGCGGTGCAGTCCGCCCTCACCGGTCACCTCGTGTTCACCACGGTGCACGCGAACAACGTCTTCGACGTGATCGGCCGCTTCACCCACATGGGTATCGACCCCTACAACTTCGTCGCCTGTCTGAACTGCGTCATGGCGCAGCGCCTGGTGAGGAAGATCTGCCCGGCGTGCAAGAAAGCCGTGGCGCACAGCGACGAGGAACTGCGCGAGTCGGCCATCGATCCCGAGCGCACCCGCGGTCTCACCCTCTACGAGGCGCGTGGCTGCGACGAGTGCAACGGAACCGGATACCGGGGACGTTCCGCCATCGTGGAGCTGCTGGACTTAAACGACGAGATCCGTGAGCTGATCATCTCGAAGGCGCCGGCCGCCGCGCTGAAAAAGGCTGCCAAGGCAGCCGGGACCATGTTCCTGAGGGAATCCGCGGTGGCCAAGGTGCTGGCCGGGGAGACGACCCTCAAAGAGATCAACCGTGTCACCTTTGTGGAGTAGGTGCCTGATATGCTAATGTCCAGCAAAAGTCTCGGGCTTGAGCTCTCCCCTGCCGGGTTCAGCTTCGCTCTTGCGAGCGGCGGGAAACTCCCCCTCGTGGAGGCGGGGCTCTCTCTGCCGTTTGCGCCGGGGATGCTGACCCTGTCCCGCCGCGAGCCCAACATCACCGACGCCAAGGGGTTCGTGGCCCAGTTGAAAGAGGCCCACCTGCGCCTGCTCACCAGGGAGCGCGCCGTGAACGTCTCGCTCCCCGACGCCGTCGGCCGCGTGGTGCTCCTCGAACTTGAGGCGCGCTTCAGGAGCCGCGAGGAGGGGCTGGACGTGATCCGCTGGAAGCTCAAAAAGAGCCTCCCCTTCGACGTCGGCTCGGTGCAGCTTGACTACCAGATCCTGGAGGAAAAGGAGAACGGCGCGGTTTCTCTCCTGGTCTCCCTGATTTCGCGTGCGGTGGTGACCCAGTACGAGGAACTGCTTGTCGAAGCGGGGCTCGAGCCCAAGCTGATCGACTTCACCTCCTTCAACCTCTACCGCCTCTTCACCCCGCGTCTGGACCTCGCCGAAGACGGCGCCTTCGTCTCCTACTACCAGGGGACCATGACGGTGCTTATCTTCAACGGCGGCGTGCTGAACTTCTACCGCAGCAAGGACGCGGGGGGGGAAGTGCAGCACCTGTTCCGCGAGGTGAACAGCTCCTTCCTGGTTTACGGGGACCAGTTCCCCGGTCAGGCGGTCAGCGAGGTGTTCTGCATGGCGTCCCCGGGGGATGCCGAGTCCTTCCGCGCGCTCGTCGCGGAAGCGAGCAGCATGGAGCCGGTACTGCTCGACCTGGAGCGCACGGTGCGCCAGGGGGCGACCCTTGGACTGGATCGACCCGGAATGCACGCGCTGGCCGGCGCCCTCGGCGCCGCGCTTAGGAGCCTTTAACATGAGACTCACCATCAACCTCGCCACCAAGCGCTACGTCAACAAGCGCCAACTGAACGCGGTGCTGGCGGTCTGCTTGGCGGTCGTTGCGCTGCTGCTCGTTTACCTCGTGCGTGAGGTCGCAACGAACCAGGCGGAGATCAACAGGATCAAGGGACAGATGGCCACGGCGAGCCGCGGACCGGCGGGTGCTCCCCCCATACCGGCGGCGCAGATGAGCGAGCTCGATGCAAAAATCGCCTTCGCCAACACCTTGATCGATCGCAAGAGCGTGAACTGGGTGGGGCTTTTGGACAAGCTGGAGCAGGTGGTGCCTGCCGGCGTCATGGTCACCCAGGTCGACCCCTCCGCGCAAGCGGGAGAGGGGGAGAAGGAAAAGAAGGGGACGCAGGGCATCAAGGTCACCGGCATCGCCCTTAGCTTCGCAAACCTCCGCGCGCTCTTGGAGAACATGGAGCGGACCCCCGGCTTTTCCGACGTGCTTCTTTTGAACCAGGGCGAGTTGAAGGTGGGTACCTCACAGCGCGGGTACACCTTTTCCGTTTCCTGCAAGGTCAGCTACCGATGAACTTCCAGACGATACTCGACATGATAGCCGCACGGCGCAAGGCGTTCACCTTTTTGGCGTTTCTGCTGCTGATCGCCGTGGGGATCGAGGCTTACCTCGCCACCTACCAGAGGCCGGAGCTTGCCAAGCGTCAGCAGGAGTGGTTCGCCAGGCGCGACTCCCTTGCCCGTGGGGAGACCGAGGTCGACGCTACAAGGTACCAGCGCGGCATGCGCGACCTGGAGCAGTTCCGTAAGCTCCTCATACCCAAGCGCGATTTCGCGGCGGCTCTCGGCCGGATCTACGAAACCGCAAACCGCAACTCACTCTCCCTGCAAGGTATCACCTACAAACCGGGGCAATTGATCAAAGGGACGCAGGTGCTGCCGTACGTCGTCTCTTTCCAGGTGAGCGGGAAGTACGGTGCGGTCAAGAATTTCCTTGTCGACATGGCGCGCTTCCCGGAGATGGTGACCGTGGACACCATGACGATCGGGAACAATAAAGCGACTCAGGAAAAGGTCGACCTGAAGCTCCAGACTACGGTCTATCTGCTAACGGAGGGGGCATGAACCGCCAGAAACTCGCGCTTTTCCTTCTGCTGATAGCCCTGGTGGGTGCCGTGGCCTACGCTTTCCTCCGTTCTCCCAGACAACAAGAGGCCCCCGTCCTCAAAAACCGACCCGGGGTCAAGGCCACCACGATACGCAAGGAACCGGGGGCGCAGAAAACCGCGGCGGCACCTGCCGGGGGGGTCCATCTCGACCTGTTGCAAGGGAACAACGCCGTAGCAGGCGGTTACCGGCGCAACATCTTCGCCCCGCTTTTCAAGGAAGAGGAAAAGCCCGGGACGCTCAAACTCCCGCCGCCTCCGCCGCCGCCCAAGAAACTGCCACCGCCGCCTCCCCCGGCTGCCACGCCGGTGCCGCCGCCACCGCCGCCACCGCCGACCCAGGCGCAAATGGACGAGACGGAACTTGCGAAGATCGTCTTTCTCGGGTTCCTCAAGAAGGGTGGGGAACGTACCGTGTTTCTCTCCAAAGGTGGGGAAATCTTCGTGGTCAAGAAGGGGGGGCAGGTTGGCCCCAAATTCAGGGTCGCCGACCTTACCGATGACGCCATCACGATAAAGTCGGTCGATTCCGACCGGCAGATGGTGATACCGCTGGTAGAGAACAGGTCGCTCAGCACGCGCCGCAAGTAACCAGGCCTCAAGGAGCAACTGCATGCATAGACTAAGATCGATCTCAACCCTCATGCTTGTTACCGTGGCCCTCTCCGGCTGTGCCGCGGGACGCACCGCTTTCAGCAAGGCCGAGCAGCTTGAGCGCGAGGGGAACCTGGACGGCGCGCTGGTGAAGTACGCCGAGGTCGCTTCCGCACATCCCGACAACGGCGAGTACCGGGTCAAGCTCCTCAGCGTGACCGCTGCCGCAGCCAGGGTCCACTTCAAAAAAGCGGAGACCTTCTTCGAGAAGAGGAATTACGACGAGGCCGTGCGCGAGTTCCAGAGCGCCTTCGCCATGGACCCCGGTTACGTGGAGGCGAAGCTGCGCGCCGAGCAGGCGCTGAAGCTCAGGAATGCCCAGACTTATCTGCAGGAGGCGCTGGACTTCGAGAAGGAACACAAACTGCGCGACGCCATGATCTCCTTCAGGCACGTGCTGCAGTTCGACCCGGAGAACGGCCCGGCGAAGGAGGGGCTTGACCGCATCCTCCTCACCAAGAAAAGCAAGCTGGACGGGTTCGATCTGAACCTCAAGTCGACCAAGCCGATCACCCTGAAGTTCAAGGACGCAAAGCTCAAGGACATCTTCTCCATCCTGACCCAGCTCTCCGGGATCAACTTCGTCTTCGACGACGCGGTGAAAGACGTCAACATTTCGCTGCACTTGGAAAACGGGAGCTTCCAGCAGGCCATGGAGCTTTTGACCGGTTTGCAGAAGCTGGAAAAGAAGGTGCTGAACGAAAGCACCATCATCATCTACCCGAAGACCCCGGACAAACAGAAGCAGTACGAGGAGCTCTTCCTGCAGACCTTCTACCTGAACAAGCTTGACGCGAAAAAGGCGGTTAACCTCGTGCGCACCATGCTCCAGGTGAAAAAGATCTACGTGAACGAGGAGGCCAACGCCCTGGTGATCCGCGACACCCCGGAGGTGATCGAGGTGGCACGCAAGATCCTGGAGGCGAACGACGTCCCCGACGCCGAGGTGCTTCTCGAGGTTGAGGTGTTCGAGCTTTCCAAGAAGGACTCCGAGACCTTCGGCATGCTCCTTTCGCGCTACGGGACCTCGATGGGAGTCACCACCCCGAGCGGCAAGTTCTTCTCCGACACGTTGAGCACCACGGCGACCACTTCCGCCACCACCGGGACCACTACCACCGTCGCGGATACGAGCAGCCTGCTCAACCTGTTCCGGGTGAGCGGCTACAACGGCTACATCACCATCCCTAACGCCACCTTCAACTTCGGCAAGACCATGGCCAACGGCGAGACCCTGTCCAACCCGAAGATCAGGGTGAAGAACCGGGAGAAGGCGAAGTTCAACGTGGGGACCCGCGTGCCGATCACCACCACGTCCTCCACCTCCACCGGCACCAGCGTCAACGTCCAATACGTGGACGTCGGCGTCAAGGTGAACGCCGAGCCGACCATCCAGCTGAACAACGAGGTCGCCATCAAGCTGGGCCTGGAGGTCAGCTCGATCCTGCAGCGTGATACCGTCGGTACCGACCAGGCGACCACCGTGGTCACCATCGGTACGAGAAACCTCGACACGGTGCTGTCGTTGAAAGACGGGGAGACAAGCATCATCGGCGGTCTGATCCAGAAGAGCAAGACCGACAGCAAGGACAAGGTCTTCCTGCTGGGAGACATCCCGATTATCGGATCGCTCTTCTCCAATACCGACAAGTCGAACGACAAGAACGAACTGCTCCTGGCGATCACACCGCGCATCGTGCGTGGCGTATCGGTGCCGGACACCGATGTGGCGGCCTTCTGGTCCGGCCGCGAGGACGATCCTTCCACGAACAAGCCGTACCAGTCCTTCATCGAACCCGAGTTCGTGCCGCAGGACGCCGCGGCTCCGGCTCCGGCGGCCAAACCGGTCCCGGCGACGAAGCCTTCTCCTGTGCCGGCTGCGGCTTCCGCTCCTCCCGCGGTCCCGGCACCGGTTCCCGCCCAGGTCCCTTTCGATGAGCCGAACCCGGAGGACAACCCTGAGCTGCTCCAACCGGTGAACCTGGCTCCCGAAGCGCCTGCGGCTCCCGCTCCGGCTCCCGCGCCGGTCGCTCCCGCGGCTACCGCGGCAGCGGCGGCACCGGCGGCACCGGCGGCTCAAAAGACGCCCGCAGCCCCGGTAGCGGCCGCCCCGCTCGCCAAGGCGCTGCTCGCCTTCACGCTGCCTCCTTCGGTCAAGCTCAACGACCAGTTCACCGTGCAGGTGACCGTGGCGGATGTGCCGGGTCTTGAGAGAGCGGTGTTCGTCGTGAACTACGACCCGAAGGTGCTCGAGCCGGTTGCACAGTCGGAAGGCCCGCTGCTTGAGCAGACCGGGAAACCTGCTTCCTTCCAGTCCTACGCCGATAAAAAGAAAGGGGAGGTCTGGATTTCCGGCACGAAAGGGGAGGGGACTCCTGCCAACGGCGCTGTGGCCCTGCTGACCTTCAAGGCGATTGCGAAGGGGAGCACCGCTCTCTCCTTCTCCAACACGAGCTTCACCGGCAAGGCGGGAGCTGCGATCACCGTCACCCCGTTCAAGTCGGTAGTGGAGGTAAAGTAGCCCCTCGGGCTTTTCATCATGCGGAAAATCCTGGCAGACAATCGAGGGCTTAGCCTGATCGAGCTGGTGGTGACCATGGTCATCCTGACCATGCTCGCTTCGCTGATCCTCCCCTCGGCCCAGTTGGCCTCAAAGAGGACGAAGGAACTCGAGCTGAGGAGGAACCTGCGCGAGATCAGGACGGCCATCGACGAGTACAAGAAGAACTACGACAAGGTGCAGTCCGATCAAAAGACCGGGCAGGTGATCAACAAGAGCGGCTACCCCGCTACCCTGGAAGTGCTGGTCGAGGGGGACGACTTCGGCGGTCTCGTCAAGGAAAAGAAGAAGTTCCTGCGCCGGATACCGAAGGATCCCTTCTACCAGGCCCAGGAGGGGGATCCGGCCTGGGGGATGCGTTCCTACACCGACGAGCCCGACAGCAACACCTGGGGCAAGGAAGACGTCTTCGACGTGTACTCCCTGAGCCAAGGGGTCGCAATAGATGGCACGAAATACAAGGACTGGTGACCTCATGTTGAAGAGGATACTGAAGACAAAGCGTGGCTTCACGCTCATAGAGCTGATGATCGTGGTGACCATCATCGGCATCCTCGCGGCGATCGCGGCTCCCAACTACCAGTGGGGCATCATCAAGGCGCGCGAGGCGGTGCTCAGGGAGGACCTGTACACCATGCGGTCCACCATCGACCAGTACTACGCCGACCAGGGGAAATACCCGGAGTCGCTGCAGGAACTGGTCGACAACAAGAACAAGTACCTGAGGGAGGTCCCGAAGGATCCCTTCACCAGATCGAAAGAGACCTGGGTGGTGAGTGCACCCCCCGCGACGGAGACCACCGACGGCGCCGCGACGGGAGGCGTCTACGACGTGCACAGCGGGTCCACGCTTGTCGGCAGCGACGGCGTCCCGTACAACGAGTGGTAGCGAAGAGGCTTTCAGACGATGATACAGATGCACAACGTTTTCATGTCGTACCAGCCGGAATCGAGCGCGCTGGCCGATATCAACCTCAAAATCCCCAAAGGGGATTTTGTTTTTTTGACCGGGCAGTCCGGCGCCGGCAAGTCGACGCTCTTGAAGCTGGTCTACGCCGACCTCACCCCCACCCGGGGGCAGGTGCTCATCGACGGGGTCAACCTGACCAGGCTCTCGCGCTCGCAGATCCCAATGCTGCGCCGCTCCATAGGGGTGGTCTTCCAGGACTACAAGCTCCTTCCGAACCGCACCGTGCTTGAGAACGTGGCGATCACGCTCGAGGTGCTCGGGTGGGGCAAGCGCGACATCGGCAAGAAGGTGTTCCACATACTCAAGCGCATGGGGCTCGAGGACAAGGTGAACGCGACGCCGCTCAGGCTCTCCGGCGGCGAGCAGCAGCGCGTGGCGCTTGCGCGCGCCCTGGTGAACGACCCGAAGATCCTCGTTGCGGACGAGCCCACCGGTAACCTCGACGACGAGAACAAGGAAGCGATCCTCCAGATCTTCAAGGAGGCAAACAACCGTGGGACCACGGTGGTCGTGGCGACTCACGACCGTCGCGTCATCGAGAACTCCCATCGTACGGTGATCCGGCTGGACAAGGGGCGGATCGTGGAGGTGCCCGATGTCCAAGGCTAACAAGGGAGCTGTGCGCCCGAAGCTCGAACAGGAAGGCTTTTTCGGCAGACTTTCCTACTTCTCCAGCCGCGCGGTGGCGAACCTCAGGCAAAACGTCTTCGTAAGCGCGGTGACCGTCGGGACCATCGCCCTTGCGCTCCTCATCGCCTCGCTGTTTCTCCTGGTGTACGTGAACCTGGACGGGATGGCGCAGGGGTGGAGCGACAAGGTGCAGGTGACCGCCTACTTCGATCAGGAACCCGCGCCGCTTGCCGTGGCCGCGCTGAAGGGGAGGGTGCAGGCCATCCCGGGCACCGCGAAGGTGATCTTCGTGAGTCAGGCCGAAGCGGAAAAGCGGCTCAGAAGCCGCCTGAAGGGGCAGGAATCGCTCCTCGAGGGGATCACCCAGGAGGTGCTCCCTGCATCGCTTGAGATCCGCCTCGACCGGGACCACCGCGACAACGATGCGGTCGCCGCCTACGTCAGGAAACTGAAGCAGATCCAGGGGATCAGCGAGGTGCAGTACGGCGAGGAGTGGGTGCAGCGCTTCAACTCCTTCATGAACCTCTTCCGGCTCATGGGAGGGCTGCTCGGCGCCTTCTTGACCATCACCGTGCTCTTCATCGTCTCCAACACGATAAAGCTCACCATCTACGCGAGGAAGGACGAGCTGGAGCTTTTGGGCCTTGTGGGAGCGACCCGCTTCTTCATCAAGGCCCCCTTCCTGATCGAGGGGGTGCTGCAGGGGGCCGCCGGCGCGGTGATATCGCTTCTGGCGCTGCTTGCCTGCTACTACACGTTCCTGAAGAACGCCGGTGATTTTCTCGGCATTAACCCGGCCTCGGCCGGACTCTCCTTCCTCCCCGCTACGCACCTGGCCGGCATCGTCGCCGGCGGGGTCCTGCTCGGCTTTATAGGAAGCGCCACCTCGCTCAAAAGGTTCATCAACGTCTAGCATGCGCCAACTAACCGCCATAAACCTGCTCATGCTGGTTCTCGCTCTGCCGCTTTTAAGCTACGCCGGCGCGAAGGAGGACCTGCAGGACATCAAGAAGCAGATCAAGGAGAAGAACCGCCTCATCACGAAGACCCAGAAGGTGGAGACCAAGGTCTCGGGTGAGCTGGTGCAGATCCAGAAATCCCTCGCCGAGAAGCAGTCGACCCTCGTGGCGCTCGGGCGTGACCTGGCCGTGGTCGAGAAGGGGGTGGACCGCACCCTCCAGGACATCGAGAAGGAGCGTCAGGAGGCGGAGCGCAAGAAGGCCCAGATCAACCGCCGTGTCGCCGCCCTCTACAAGGGAGGGGACACCGGGAACCTGCGTGTCTTCTTCTCCTCGGAATCCTTTCCGCAGATGAGCGAAAACCTGCGCTACATGCGGAGCATCCTGCAAAACGACAAGAAGCTCTTCCAGCAGTACAACGACAACGTACAGCGGCTGAACAAGCTTAAACAGCAGCTGGAGCAGGATGCGGCGCGTAAGGAAGGGATCCGCCGCTCCATGGAAGCGAAAAAACGCGAGATAGAGCAGGAAAAGAGCCGCAAGGCGACCTACCTCGTCAAGGTGCGGCAGGACAAACAGGGGTATCTCACCTCGCTGAAGGAGCTGCAGGCCAATGCGGCGCGCCTGCAGAGCATGATCCGGAAGCTTGAAGCCAAAAGTAGAAAAGCGTATAGTGCCAAAGGTCGTTCCAAGGGTAGCGAGGGGAAACAGCCCGGGGTGACCGCCAAGGCGACGCCCGTCCCCGGTCGCGGTCTCGGGGCGCAGAAGGGGAAACTGTCATTGCCGGTACGAGGCAACATCGTGGACCGCTTCGGCAGGCACAAGCACCCCGACTTTGACTCATTCACGGTCAGCAACGGGATTTCCATCCAAGCCCCAGCCGGCAGTGCCATTCATGCGATCGATGACGGCGAGGTGATTTTCGCGAACTATTTCAAAGGGTATGGTAATATGATCATCGTCGATCATGGAGAGGGCTTCTTCAGTCTCTACGCACACGCCTCATCGATCGCGAAGAGAGTCGGCGCCAAGGTCACGAGAAACGAGGTACTTGCGAGTGTGGGTGATGTCGATTCGACGAAGGGACCCATGCTTTATTTCGAGATCCGCTACCAGGGAAAACCGGTTGACCCGTCCCCCTGGTTCAGATAAGCAGGGTATCGCAAGAGAAAAACTCAGGGAGGCAAAATGTTCAAGGGCAGCAAATTCAAGAAGACAACCCTGTTTGTCACTACCGTTGCATTGCTGACGCTGGTCATCGCGTTCGGCGTACAGCGCAGATGTGCCGCCCAAGGGGGCGGAAACGATTATCAGTCCATCGAACTGTTCACCGACGTCCTCGCCATCGTGAAGAAGAGCTACGTCGAGGAAGTAGACACCAAGAAGCTCGTCTACGGTGCCATCAACGGCATGCTGAGCTCGCTCGATCCGCACAGTTCCTTCATGCCTCCCGAGACGTACAAGGAGATGAAGATCGACACCAAGGGCGCCTTCGGCGGTCTGGGGATCGAGATCACCGTGAAGGAAGGCATCCTCACCGTCATCTCCCCGATCGAGGACACCCCCGCCTTCAAGGCCGGGATCAAGGCGGGCGACCAGATCCTCAAGATCGACGACAAGTACACGAAGGACCTGACGATAACCGACGCGGTGAAGAGGATGCGCGGCGTTAAGGGGACCAAGGTCACCCTCACAATCATGCGGGAAGGGTTCGACAAGACGAAAGAGTTCGTCCTCGAGCGCGACATCATCCAGGTGAAGAGCGTCAAGTACAAGGTGCTCGACGACGGTTACGGCTACGTGAGGATCTCTCAGTTCCAGGAGAAGACCGACGACGACCTCGAGAAGGCGCTGCAGGCGCTGCAGGCCGACAAGAAGGTGCTGAAGGGACTTGTGCTCGACCTGAGAAACGACCCCGGCGGGCTCCTGGACCAGGCGGTCCGTGTCTGCGAGCACTTCGTCCCGGAAGGGAAGCTCATCGTCTACACCGAGGGGCGCGAGAAGGATTCCCAGATGCGCTTCACCTCCAGGAAGAGCCACAAGCAGGGCGAGTACCCGATCGTGGTGCTGATCAACAGCGGCTCGGCCAGCGCTTCCGAGATCGTGGCGGGCTGCCTGCAGGACCACAAGCGTGCCGTCATCATGGGGACCCAGAGCTTCGGCAAGGGTAGCGTGCAGACCATAATCCCGCTCTCAGACAACTCGGGCTTGAGACTCACCACCGCGCGCTACTACACCCCGAGCGGCCGCTCCATCCAGGCCAAGGGGATCACCCCTGACATCGTCGCCGAGCGCATCGAGATCGCCTCCACCGGTGAGAAGCGCGAAGGGATGCACATCCGCGAGAAGGACCTCGAGAACCACTTCGAGAGCGACAAGAAGGACGCCCAGGACGAGAAGACGGCGAAGCCCGCTCCGTACAAGACCGACGAGATGATCAAGAGCGACTCGCAGGTGCTGCGTGCCCTCGACCTCTTGAAGGGGTGGGAGATCCTCAAGACCATGGGAAAACTCCCCTCCTAGAAGTAAGGAACATTCTGGAACCACAAAAAGAAGGGGTAGCATGGCGCCGCCCCTTCTTTTTTTTTGCCACAGCAAGGCGGTGTAACCGGTTCAGCCGTTTTCTTGACACCCGCCTCCGTGCTGCGTAAAGTAACCCGGGTGCGGCAGTCACCCAAAGCAGTCGAGGTCAGCCATGATGATACAGACTCTCTCGCGTGTGCTTCTTTTTCTTTCGCTCACCCTCCTTCCCGTTCCGGCTCTAGCTCTGCCCATCCTTTCCATCTCATCGCCCGGGGCTGACGGTGTCTTCGTGCTCTACGGCGCGCAGATGTCCGGTGTCGCCGGTCTCGACGTGACGGTAAGTTTCGACGCTGCGACACTCAGCAACCCTCGCGTGACCATGGGAAGCCTCGTTTCCGGGATGATGAGTGCGGCGAACGCGGGTACTCCGACCATCCGCATGGCCATCGTCGGTACCAAAGAGCTGAGCGGCAGTGGTGTCATCGCCACCATCGCATTCGATCGAACCGGGAGTTCTCCCGGAAGCATCACCCTGCTCACCGCGAGCCTCATCGATGCCGCGGGGAAGAAGGTCGCCATGGCCTCACCCATCGTCACCAATCCCCCACAGCCTTCGACGTCGGACAGTGCAAGCGGCGACGGCCAGACCGGGGGGAGCTCCGGGAATAGCGGTGGAAGCGGCGGAACAGGGACCGGAACCGGGACAGGAACCGGGACAGGAACCGGAACAGGAACCGGAACGGGGACAACCGGGACAGGAACCACCGGAGAAACGTCCGGTTCGGGTGTGGGCACGCCCAAAACGGGTGGATACGTCGGCGGTACGCTCACCATGCCGGGGCAGGATACGACAGGCCAAGAGGCCACAACGGGACCAATCACCTCTGGAGACGATTACTCCTCCGTGCAGGAGTCGCAGAGGCGGGTACGGACCAAGAAGGGACAGCCGGACAATGTTGAACCTCAGCTAGAGCCGCGCCCTTCGGACGAGCGCGGGGGGGCATCGACCGCCAACGGGAAGCCGGCCCAAGTCGCGGAGCCGGTCAAGATCGAAAGCGTGCTGGCCAAATTCAAGGACTTCAAAGGGGAACGCACTCCGGCCAACCTGACCGCGCTCTTCGCTCCGACGCAACAGGCGCAGTACACCCAGATTCCGGCGGTGGTGCTGGCGGACGGCAAGGCGACGGCCACGCTGCATGTTTATTTAAACGCGGGCGACGCGACCCCCAGGTTCAGCTTCGGCGACTGCAGCTACGTTTCCTACGGCCGTATCGAGAAAGGGTGGGAGATTCAGGCCCGCCCCGACCGCGACGCGGTGAGCGCAAGCGTCGCCGTGCTCTTTAACGGCCAGAGACAGGAATTCCCGCTGGCGGTGGCCCCTGCGGTCCGTCTTACCAAGAAAGGTCAGAAAAAGGTAACTGAAGCAGACTTCCTGCGCTTCCTGGCTGACCGCGGCACCGAGGCTGCCCCGCACTTCGACTTGAACAAGGACGGCAAACGAGACTACGTCGACGACTACATCTACACGGCGAACTACCTGGTGCAGACGGATCAAGTCAAATAGAAGCACAAGCAACAGTTGTTTTCTGTTTCAGCACTGACGACAGATGCCCTCCAGCCCATTAGCCGGAGGGCATCTGTCGTTGCAGGAGGCAAGCTGCCGGTGCGGAGGGGCTTTTCAGTTGCCGCACCGTCGACGATGTTGTATACAAAAACTGCTGCGATCATTTCACACATGGGAGGAACAGATGTTGAACCTAAAAGACGGCAGTCTTTTTCAGCAACTCTGCTTCATCAACGGTGCCTGGAGTGCGGCCGACAGCGGTGAGACCATCGACGTAACCAACCCGGCAACGGGAGAGAAGCTCGGCACCATACCGAAAATGGGAGCGGCCGAGACACGCCGCGCCATAGAAGCGGCGCAGGCCGCACTCCCCGCGTGGCGCGCGAGGACGGCTCAGGAGCGCTCCGTCATCATCAGGCGCTGGTCCGAGTTGATGCTGGAGCACCAGGAGGATCTGGCGGTACTCATGACCGCCGAGCAGGGCAAGCCGCTTGCCGAGGCCCGCGGCGAGACGGTCTACGCCGCCTCCTTCCTCGAGTGGTTCTCCGAAGAGGGGAAACGGATTTACGGCGATGTCATCCCATCGCACCAAAGCGACAAGCGCATCGTCGTCCTCAAGGAGCCGATCGGGGTCTGTGCCGCCATTACCCCCTGGAACTTCCCGTCCGCCATGATCACCCGCAAAGCCGGGCCTGCGCTTGCCGCCGGCTGCACCATGGTCGTGAAGCCGGCGACGGCGACACCTTACTCGGCTCTCGCTGTCGCCGAACTGGCACGGCGTGCGGGCGTGCCGGACGGTGTTTTTTCCGTCGTCACCGGTTCGGCGGCGGGGATCGGCGGCGAGATGACCGCGAACCCGCTGGTCAGGAAACTCACCTTCACCGGCTCGACCGAGATCGGGAAGAAGCTGATGGCCGAGTGCGCGGGGACGGTGAAAAAGGTCTCCATGGAACTGGGCGGCAACGCTCCCTTCATCGTCTTCGATGATGCCGATCTCGATGCCGCGGTGGAAGGTGCACTGATCTCCAAGTACCGCAACACCGGCCAGACCTGCGTCTGCACCAACCGCTTCCTTGTGCAGGACGGCATCTACGACCGGTTCTCCGAGAAACTCGCCGCCGCGGTTGCCGCGATGAAGGTGGGTGACGGCCTGAAGGGAGAAACCCAGCAGGGGCCGCTCATCGACATGGCTGCGGTGGAGAAGGTGGAGGAGCATATCGGCGACGCCCTCGCCAAGGGCGCGCGCGTGGTGACCGGCGGCAAACGTCACGCCCTGGGGGGCTCCTTCTTCGAACCGACCGTGCTAGCCGACGTCTCACCGGATATGCTGGTCGCGCGGGAAGAGACCTTCGGGCCGGTGGCCCCGCTGTTCCGGTTCAAGACCGAGGAGGAGGCGATCCGTGTTGCCAACGACACCGAGTTCGGCCTCGCCGCTTACTTATACAGCCGTGACATCGCGCGGGTGTGGCGGGTGGCGGAGGCGGTCGAGTACGGCATCGTCGGCATCAACACCGGCCTCATCTCCACCGCCGTGGCTCCCTTTGGCGGGGTGAAGGAGTCCGGAGTCGGTCGCGAAGGATCCAAGTACGGCATCGAGGACTTCCTCGAGGTCAAGTATCTCTGCATCGGCGGGATCAGGTAGGCGGCGCACACGACCCTGTCCGACGCAGGGAAGCAGGTAAACGATGACCGAGGTGCTCCAATACAACGACGGGAAGGTGCTGCGCGGCGCGATCGACGTCGTGCGGGAGTTCCCCCTGGTCCTCAGGGTGAATGACCGGGAACTGGTTACCCTGGTCGCTTCGCCGCACGACCTGCGCTTCCTGGTGGCGGGCTTTCTCTGGCTACAGGGGTTCGTCGCCTCGGCCGATGATTTTCTGGTCCTGAGCGTCTGCAACGACTACGGCATTGCCAACGTCCGCATCAAGGGAGAACTCCCCCATGAACTGAAGCCGGTGCTCACCTCGGGGTGCGGCACCGGTGTCACTTTTTCCCTGCCGCAGGGCAGGCAGACTCCAATCCCGCGCAGCGGTATCGCGGTCGGTGCCGTCTTCGAGCTGATGAGGCAGCTAGCCCAGACCTCGGACCGGTACAAAAGCCATGGCGGCCTCCACTCCGCCGCCATCGGGGACGTGGAAGGAAGGCTGCTTTTGCACGCCGAAGACCTCGGCAGGCACAACACCATCGACCGTCTGGCGGGGGAGGCCTTGCTTAAAGGGATTCCCCTCGAAGGCACCATCCTCGCCACCTCAGGCCGCGTCTCGACCGAGATGGCCGCGAAGGCGGCGCAGCTCGGTATCGCGGTCGTCGTATCCCGAACCTCGCCCACCGACATGGCGGTCCGTATCTGCGACGAAAGCGGCATTACGCTGATCGGCTACCTGCGCGGCGCCAAACTCACCGCATATACCCATTCCGAATATATTTTATTTTCTTAATACTTTCACTCCGCCCACCGTCAAACACCTCCGCTGATTCCAGATAAAACGCCATAGTAACAGCTCTTTTCACACGGACCTGCGCCATCTTACAGGCACTTTCAACAATTGACAAAGCAGGGTAAAAATTGTATACAGTATCCGTTCAAATGAAGTACCAGCTGAAAGAAGAGTTAACATAACTTCCGTAAATAGCTGCACATTATCTGGAGGAGGAATCATGATCGAAGCGTACCTGAAGCAAGAGGCAGAAAGAAAAGCACTCGGGATTCCTGCGAAACCGCTCGACCCTGAGCAGACCGCGGAACTTTGCAAACTGTTGGAAGCACCCCCGGCAGGCAAGGAGGAGTTCCTGCTCCACCTCCTGAAGGAAAGGGTCTCCCCGGGCGTCGACCCGGCAGCCGAAGTGAAGGCAGGCTTCCTCGCTGCCATCCTCACCGGCGCCAAGAAGTCCCCGCTGGTCTCCAAGAAGGACGCGGTTCAGATCCTGGGCACCATGCTGGGCGGCTACAACGTCTCCCCTCTGGTCGCAGCGCTGAAGGACGCGGAAGTTGCCGACGAGGCCGTTAAGGCGCTTTGCGGCACCACCCTCGTGTACGACGCCTTCGACGACGTTTTCGAGCTCTCCAAGAGCAACGCCGGCGCCAAGAAGGTCCTCGAGTCCTGGGCCGCCGCCGAGTGGTTCACCTCCAAGCCGGGCCTGCCGGAAGTTGTGAAGGTGAAGGTCTACAAGGTCGAAGGCGAGATCAACACCGACGACTTCTCCCCGGCGGGCGACGCCTGGAGCCGTCCTGACATCCCGCTGCACGCCCTCGCCATGGGCAAGACCCGCTTCGCCGACGGCAACGCCACCATCGCCAAGTTCAGGGCGGACGGGTTCCAGGTCGCTTTCGTTGGCGACGTCGTGGGTACCGGTTCCTCCCGTAAGTCCGCATGCAACAGCGTGCTGTGGCACATCGGCCAGGACATCCCGGCAGTCCCCAACAAGCGTCGCGATGGCATCATCATCGGCGGCGTCATCGCCCCGATCTTCTTCAACACCGCGCAAGATTCCGGCGCGTTCCCGATCAAGACCGACGTGACCAAGATGAAGACCGGCGACGTGATCGTGATCAACGCCAAGAAGGGCGAGGTCACCACCGAAGCCGGTGAGGTTCTCTCCACCTTCACCGTGGCCCCGAACACCCTGTTCGACGAGTTCCGCGCCGGCGGCCGTATCCCGCTGATCATCGGCCGCGCCCTCACCGACCGTGCCAGGAAAGCACTCGGCATGGCACCGACCGACGTCTTCACCCTCCCGGTCAACCCGGTTGCCAAGGCAGGCCAGGGCTACTCGCTGGCCCAGAAGATGGTCGGTAAGGCATGCGGCGTAGCCGGCGTCCTTCCGGGGACCGCTTGCGAGCCGAAGATGACCACCGTCGGTTCCCAGGACACCACCGGCCCGATGACCGCCGACGAGCTGAAAGAGCTCGCCTGCCTCAAGTTCCAGGCTCCGATGTTCATGCAGTCCTTCTGCCACACCGCGGCCTACCCGAAACCGGCCGACGTGAAGATGCACAAGACCCTGCCGCAGTTCATCATCGAGCGTGGCGGCGTGCCCCTGAAGCCGGGCGACGGCGTCATCCACTCGTGGCTCAACCGTCTCCTCGTTCCGGACACCGTCGGTACCGGCGGCGACTCCCACACCCGTTTCCCGATCGGGATTTCCTTCCCTGCAGGTTCCGGCCTGGTCGCCTTCGCAGGCGCCCTCGGCTTCATGCCGCTCGACATGCCTGAGTCCGTTCTCGTCCGCTTCAAGGGCAAGTTCAACCCCGGCATCACCCTGCGCGACGCGGTTAACGCGATCCCGTACTGGGCGATCAAGCAGGGCCTTCTCACCGTGCCCAAGAAGAACAAGGTCAACATCTTCAACGGCCGCATCCTCGAGATGGAAGGTCTTCCGGAGCTCTCCGTCGAGCAGGCCTTCGAGCTGACCGACGCCGCTGCCGAGCGTAGCGCCGCCGCCGGCTGCATCAAGCTCTCCGAGGAGTCGGTAGCTACCTACCTGCGCTCCAACGTGGCCCTCATGAAGCAGATGATCGCAGACGGCTACCAGGACGCGCAGACCCTGCAGAACAGGATCGACGCAGTCAACGAATGGCTGAAGGCTCCGAAGCTTCTCGAAGCAGACGCCAACGCCGAGTACGCAGCGGTAATCGAGATCGACCTCGCCGAGATCACCGAGCCGATCCTCGCCTGCCCGAACGATCCGGACGACGTGAAGCTCCTCTCCGACGTTGCCGGCACCCCGATCCAGGACGTGTTCCTCGGTTCCTGCATGACCAACATCGGTCACTTCCGCGCCGCAGGTGAAATCTGGAGGGGCCAGAAGTTCAACCCGAACGTCCGTACCTGGATCTGCCCGCCGACCCGCATGGATCAGGCGAAGCTCAAGGACGAGGCGTACTTCTCCGTCTACAGCGCGATGGGCGCACGCGTCGAGATCGCCGGCTGCTCGCTCTGCATGGGTAACCAGGCACGCGTGCCCGACGGGGTGAACATGTTCTCCACCTCGACCCGTAACTTCGACGACAGGATCGGCAACGGCGCCAAGGTGTTCCTCGGCTCCGCGGAGCTCGGTGCCGTCACCGTGAACATGGGCAAGCTCCCGACCCCGGCCGAGTACCTGGCCGTGTACAAGGAGAAGGTCGAGCCGAACAAGGCAACCGTGTACAAGTATCTCCAGTTCGACGAGATGTAGGAAGAGCTGGTAACAAGCAGCAAAAAGGCCCGCCGGGAAACCGGCGGGCCTTTCTATTTTTGTGGCGGCAGTCGGTCTGCCTGGGAGTCACCGCTAGTCCGACTGGTCCGACTGGCGGCGGAGCCCGACGCTACAGCAGCGCTTTCAGCTCAGCGATGAGGTCGCCTAGGAGGTCGTAGCCACCTTGCCAGAAGCTGGGGTCGCTGAAGACGATGCCTGCGGGGGCAAGTGTGTCACCTGGCGACTTGGAGCCGCCGTCGGCGAGTATCTCGCGGTAAACGGGTACGAAGCTCTCGCGCTCCTTCAGGTAGCGCTGGAACAGCGACAGCACCACCAGTTCGGCGCAGGTGTAGGAGTAGCAGTAGAAACGTGCGTGGATGAAGTGGGAGATGTAGCTCCAGCCATAGCGGTAAGGCTCGATCATCTCGACCGAATCGCCGTATAGCTTTGCATTCTCGCTCCACCAGAGGTCGCAGAGCTCGTTCGCGGTGAGAAGGCCGTCGTTACGCCTTAGGTGCATCTGCTCCTCGAACCTGGTGAGGACGTTCTGTCTGAAGGTGGTGGCGATGATGTCCTCGATCTTCGCGCACAGAAGGGACTTCTTCACCTCCACGTCGGTCTCACGCTCCAGCAACTGCCGGGTGAGGAGCATCTCGCCGAACACCGAGGCGGTCTCGGCAAGCGGCAGCGGCGGGTGGTAGTTGAGCATGGTCTGGCGCTGCGCGAGCAGGTAGTGGATGCCGTGCCCCACCTCGTGGGCGATGGTCGCCACGTCGCGCAGGTTCCCGGTGAAGTTCAAAAGCAGGTACGGCGGGAGCTCAGGTGTCATCCCCATGCAGAAGGCGCCGCCGCTCTTGCCGGGACGGGGCATGACGTCCACACGCCTGCCGGTGAAGAATGAGTCGGCAAGCTCAGCGAACTCTTCGGAGAAGCCGCGGTACGCCTCGACCGTCATGGTGCGCGCTTCCTCGAAGCTGTATTTGCGGTCGCTCTCGGTGAGGGGGGCGTAGACGTCGGTGTTTTTCAGCTTCGGCATGCCGAGCAGCCGCGCTTTCAAGCGGAAGTATTCCTGAGCCAGCGGGTAATTCTTCTCGGAGACCTGCATGAGGCTTTCGACCACCTCGTTGGGGATCTCATTGCCAAGGTTGGTCGGCTCCATCGGGTGCCGGTAGTTTCTGAGCTCCATCTCCTGGGAGTGGTCCAGCGCCACGTTGTTGAACACGGCGGAATAGAGGATGCCGTTCTCCTCGTGCTTCTTGAGGAAGGTGCCGAAGGCGCGCTCGCGCAGCCCTGCGTCCGGGTGGTGCAAAAGGGCGAGCAGTTCCTCGCCGGTCACCTCTTTGGTCTCCCCGTCCATCTCGAGGGTGTAGCGCAGCGAGGCGGAGACCTCGTCGAAGAGCCGGCAGAAGGCCTGCACACCGGTCAGGCTCTTTTGGGAAAGCAGACTCTCCTCCCGCTCGGAAAGGGTGTGCGCCTTGAACTTGCGCAGCACCTCGAGGAAGTGACGGTAGTCGTCGAGCAGACTGTCCTTGGCGAACTTTTGAAACGGCTCTTCCTCCATCTGGATGATCTCCAGATCGAAGAAGAGGAGCTCCCGTCCCATGGCATTGCCGAACTCCTCGGACTTCTGGGAGAGCCGTTTGTGCAGATCGCTCTCACTGTCGGCGGCGAAGAGCAGGTGCGCGTAGAGCTGCGGCACCGCCAGATCCTCCTGCAACTTTTCGTAGCTCTTAAGCGCCTCCAGCAACCCTTCGGCGGAGAGCTCGGCTACCTTGCCACGGTAGCGTTCCCTGAACGCTGCGACCTGCGAGGTAGCCCCCTCGAAAGCCTGGTTGAGCTCGGGTGCTGAAGGGGAAGAGTAAAGCGGGGTGGTATCCCAGCAGAGGTTGGTTGACATGGTTCCTCCTGAAGCTGATTTCCTAATGATTTCAAACGAATGCAACCGATAGTAATGCAAGGTAGCCAAGGTGTCAAGAAAGGGGGGCGGGGGCTTGGTGGGTGAATCAGCGTCCGCTGCTGCATTTACGCGCCTTGACAACCAAAAGGGGCGCGATAGAAATAGCAGCTGTTAAAAAAATATAATAATCATGCATCAGCCGCTGACAGTTCTTCCCGGTGGGGGTGGCAGGGAGCCTCCCCCGCAAGTGGTTCTTTCGTTAACCGCTAGTGCGAGGATGGACGCCATGAAAAAGCGTCAGGTGGTTCAGGATGCGGCTTATCAACCTGCACCGGGTACGGCGACAGGTTGTGACCGTTTCGGGGCAGGAAGCGGTGGTCAGTGCATCGTGTTGCAGCGGCTTTTTTCCTGCCGCAACGATGCGATGCCAACGGGCGCGGAAGCGGGGCACGGCGTGGATGTCGGGTGCAGCGTGGGGGCCATGGCCTTCGCGTCACTCACCCTACGGGAAGCGCGGGACAGGATCGAGCGGTGGATGGTGTACGACGCGATCCGCGCCTGTGCGGGAAACATGAGTAAGGCAGCGGACATGCTGGGCGTCAGTCGTCCGGCCCTTTACGATCTGGTGAAGAAGTACGGGGTGTGCAGGATCAAGACGCGCGGCTGACGGTCAGATGCGTACCGCCATGCCGCCGTCGCGCGGAATCAGTTCGCTGAAATAATGGATGGTGTGAAAGTCTTTCGACTGGAGCGGCTGCATCGTTGAGCTGAAGCGTCCGACGTAAATCAGGTAGCGGATGCCGAAGCGGCGCGCCGTCTCCAGGTTGGTCTCGCTGTCCTCTCCCAGCATGGTTCTTTCAGGATCGTACGGTATCTTCCTCTGCAGTTCCCCCCAGAAAAGCGGATCCTCCTTTGGCAGTCCCAGGTCGTGGGCCGAGATGACGCCGTCGAAGTAGCCGCCGATCGTGGTCCGGCGCAGTTTCAGGTTCAGCGTCTTACCGTGGGCGTTGGTGACCAGGTAGACCTTCTTGCCGTGCTGGCGCAGGAAGAGGAGGAACTCGGTGACGAACGGGTGCACCGCGATCAGGTGGTGCACCTCCTCCTTGAGCACAGGGATGTCGAGGCCCAGTTGCGCGGACCAGTAATCGAGGTCGGTCCAGTTGAGGGTCTTCTCCTGGGAGCGGAACATGCGGTAGAGCTTTTCTCTCGCCGCGCTCTCGTCGATGCCGTTTTTCTCGGCGTAGCGCCTGGGGACGTGCTCAAGCCAGAAGTGGTCGTCGAAGTGGCGGTCCAGCAGGGTGCCGTCCATGTCGAGGTGGACGGTGTCGATGTGGTTCCAATCTACTTGCAGGGGGGGGAGGGGCATTTCAGGGGGTCTCTTTTGTTTGTCGGACCTGTCCAACTGGTCTGGCCAGTCAGACAGGTCCGACGTCAGGCTAAGCTTTGGCTTTCACGAAGGCTTTTACCAGTTCCTTGTCCGCAGCCATGATCTCGCAGCGCGTTTCCTTGCCCTGCAGGGCGGCGAGTTGGGGCGGCAGCACGGCGGGGGCGCCGATGGCACGCTCGACGGCGTCACCGAACTTCGCCGGGTGCGCGGTGGCAAGGCATACGACGGCCGGATGCCCCTTCACGCACTCGAGGGCGGCACGCACCCCGACCGCAGTGTGCGGGTCGAGAACGTAGCCGGTCTCCTTGTTGAAGGAGGCGATCGTGTCGAGGGTCTTCGTTTCGTCCACGGTGCAGCTCAGGAATTCGCTCTGCACGCGCTGCACCTCTTCTGCGGTGAAGACGATCTTGCCGGTCTGCTGCAGCTCGGCAAAGGCGCTTCTCACGCGCTCCGGGTTTTCGTTGAAGAGGTAATAGAGGTAGCGCTCCAGGTTCGAGGCGAGCTGTATGTCCATGGAAGGGGAGACGGTCTGCACGACCTTCCCCAAAGAGTAGTCGCCGCTTTGCACGAAGCGCGAGAGGATGTTGTTCTCGTTGGTGGCAAGGAGGAGCTTTTCCACCGGTAGTCCCATGCTTTTCGCGAGGTAGCCCGCGAAGATGTCGCCGAAGTTCCCGGTCGGGACGGAGAATACCACCTTCCCCTGCTCGGGGAGCCTGCCCCAGGCGTAGAAGTAGTAGACCACCTGGGCGAGCACGCGGGCCCAGTTGATCGAGTTCACCGCGCCCAGCGCGTACTCCTTCTTGAATTCGAGGTCGTTGAACAGGGTCTTCACGATGTTCTGGCAGTCGTCGAAGGTCCCCTCTACGGCGATGTTGTGCACATTGGCGTCGAGCACGCTGGTCATCTGCAGCGCCTGGATGGGCGAGGTCTTCAGGTGCGGGTGCAGGATGAAGATGTTGATGTTCTCCTTGCCGCGCACCCCGGCGATGGCAGCACTCCCGGTGTCGCCGGAGGTGGCGCCCAGGATGTTCATCTTCTCGCCGCGCTCCTTCAAAAGGTACTCGAAGAGGTTTCCGAGCAGTTGCAGCGCCACGTCCTTGAAGGCGAGGGTGGGGCCGTGGAAGAGCTCGAGGATGTAGACGCCGTCCTTTTTCACCAGGGGGGTCGTCTCCTGGTGCTCGAAGGTTCCGTAGGAACGGTCGATGAGCGCCTTCAGGTCGGCGGCCGGGATGTCGGTGGCGAAGAGGGAGATGATATTGAAAGCGAGCTCACGGTAGGGGAGCTTCGACCACGCGGCTAGGGTGTCGCGGTCGAGCTGCGGGATGCTCTCCGGCAGAATAAGGCCGCCGTCGGTGGCAAGCCCCATCATTACTGCGTCCTTGAACCCGATGGGGGCGATGTTTCCCCTGGTGCTTATGTATTTCATGTCGGTTCTCTTTCCTTTTACAGGTTTTTGTGCCGTTTCCGGCGACGCCCATATATAACAGCTAATGGTGTAAAAGTGAAGCGATTGCTGGGTTGCTGACTGTGGTCGGGTGCACCGCGGCTGCCGTGACTTCGACGCGGCGACAGGGAGCACAGTGGAAAAAGCAGTGATGTCTTAAATTGCCCCAATGCCTCATGCGGCGGCAAAAAATCCCCTTCTTTCCGGCAGAAGAAATATGGGCGCTGAATGAGCCTGATAACATGCCTGAAAGCCCGAAAAAACGGCTCACTCTGGGAAAAAAGCGCTTGCATAAAGAAGGCTTCCATGGTAATTAATGCCGTACATGTTAATGTTCACTCAAAAGTGAGCTCCTCCGGCTCGCTTTTTTTTATGGGAAAACCTAGAGATGGCCAAGGTAGATGTAGCAGAAAGAGTCACTGAAATCGTTGCAGAGATCGGCGCACCGCTCGGTATCGGGCTGGTCGACCTCGAGTACAAGCGCGAGGGGCGCGACATGGTGCTCAGGATCTTCCTCGAGAAGGAAGGCGGGATCAACCTGGACGACTGCGCCGACGTGAGCCGCCAGCTCTCCGACATCCTGGACGTCGAGGACTTCATGCCCGAGCGTTACGACCTGGAGGTCTCCTCGCCGGGGATCTGCCGTCCGCTCAAGAAGGTCGCCGACTACGAGCGTTTCGCGGGACACCTGGTGAAGGTGAAAACCTTCGAGATGCTGGCCGACGACGCGGGGAACAAGCGCAAGACCTTCACCGGGAAGCTCCTGGGGGTCACGGACGGGGTGATCAGCATCGACCTCACCGAGGGGCAGCATGCGTCCATCCCTCTGGACAAAGTGGCCAAGGCCAACCTCGAATTCGAATTCTAAAAATTTCTATTTGTAATTATCAGCAGAAGGAGACAGTCACGTGGAAACGAGCTTTAACCTCAAGCACACGATCGACCAGATCGTAAAAGAGAAGGGTATCGATAAAAGTATTGTGGTAGAGGCGCTGGAACAGGCAGTACTGACGGCCGCCAACAAGAAATTTCGTAATACCCGTGATCTGGAGGCGCACTATAACCCCGAGATCGGCGAGGTTGAGCTGTTCGAGTTCGTTACCGTCGTGGAAGAGGTGCAGGATTCCTACCGCGAGATCGAGCTCGACGAGGCCCGCGAGGAGGATCCGGACGTCGAGATCGGCGACTCCATCGGCATGAAGATGGACGCCTCCGGCTTCTCCAGGATCGCCGCGCAGACCGCGAAACAGGTGATCATCCAGCGCGTGCGTGAGGCTGAACGCGAGACCATCTTCAACGAGTTCCAGGAGCGCCAGGGCGAGATCGTGAACGGCGTCGTGCGCCGTTTCGAGAAGGGCGACCTGATCGTCGACCTTGGCCGCGCCGAGGCACTTCTCCCGCACAAGGAGCAGGCCCCGCGCGAGGTGTACCGTCAGGGCGACCGCGTGAAGGCCCTCATCACCGAGATCCGCATGACCACCAAAGGGCCGCAGATCATGCTCTCCCGCACCCATCCCCAGATGCTCGCCAAGCTGTTCGAGGCCGAGGTTCCGGAGATCGCCGAGGGGATCGTCGAGATCAAGAGCGTCGTGCGCGAGCCGGGTGGGCGTGCCAAGATCGCCGTCTACTCCCACGATGCCGACGTCGACCCGGTCGGCGCCTGCGTCGGTATGCGCGGCTCCCGCGTGCAGAACGTGGTCTCCGAGCTGCGCGGCGAGAAGATCGACATCATCCCCTGGAGCGAGGACATCGCCCGCTTCGCCTGCAACGCCCTGGCCCCGGCCGTGGTCACCAAGGTGTACGTCGACGAGGAGGAGTACGCCATGGAGGTCATCGTGGCCGACGACCAGCTCTCGCTCGCCATCGGCAAGCGCGGCCAGAACGTGCGTCTTGCCGCCAAGCTGACCGGGTGGAAGATCGACATCAAGAGCGAGACCCGCATGGCCGAGGCCGAGCTGCAGCAGTTTGCCTCCTACGACGGCACCGAGGCCGAAGAGGTCGAAGAGGCAGAGGAAGTCGCCGAGAATGCCGAGAATGCCGAGAATGCCGAGAATGCCGAGCCCGCAGTAGAGGCGACCGAAGAGGACTAGGATGACCAAGGCCGCACCACAGAGAAGTTGCCTCGCCTGCCGTGAGACGAAGGACAAGGGCGAGCTGCTCCGCTTCGTGCTGGCCCCGGACCGTACCCTCGTACCGGACCTGCAGAACAAGCTCCCCGGGCGCGGCGCGTACACCTGCATGAAGGCTGCATGCCTGAAGCTCGCGGCCCAGAAAAAGCAGTTCGCCCGCGGCTTCAAGGGGGAGGTGCTGGGCGCCGACGCAGAGGGGCTGCTCAAACAGGTGGTCCACAAGCTCGAGGAGCGCATCGCCTCCTACATCAGCCTTGCCAACAAGGCGGGGAAGGTGGTTTCGGGTTCGGATCAGGTACAGGAAAAGCTGAAGAAGGGTGGGGCGGGACTTTTGTTCGTCGCCACCGATATCTCGCCGGATATCGGCGAGAAGTTCAGGGGGCTCGCGAAGCTGAAGGAAGTCCCCTGCATCTCCCTGTTCACCAAGGAACGCCTTGGGGAATTGCTGGGAAAGGAACTCAGAAGCGTCCTGGTTGTTATGGAAAGCGGCTTCGTGGGCTCGATTGAATTGGAAATGGAAAAGTACAGGAACTTCTTTGAGGAGGAGCGTGAGTAGATGAGCAAAACCCGCGTATATGAGTTAGCGGCACAGATGGGGATCGAAAACAAGGAGCTTATGGCAAGACTTGCCGAGGCAGGCGTGCAGGTCAAAAACCATATGGCTGTTCTTGAGGATTCGGATATCAAGGCGTTATCCGCCCCCGCGCACCCCCCCGTCAAAGAAGTTTCCCAGGAAGAGGTAAGGGTGAAGCCGACCCTGATCCGCCGTCGTGCGAAGGCGGTTGAGCCTGAGGCCCAGGCGGCAGACGAGCCGGCCGAGCCGGTCAAGGAGGAGGCACCCCAGCCGGCGCCCCCCGAGAAGGCACCGGTGGAAGAGGCGCCCAAGCGTCCGGAACCGGTCCGCGCGAGGATCATCGAGGCGGCTCCCGCTCCGAAGCCGGCAGCGGTGAAGGCCGAGGCCCCGGCTCCGGCGGTCAAGGAAGAGAAACCGGCGGCCGCAGCACCTGCCGCGCCCGCAGCACCGGAAAAGCCGGCCGTCGAGGCCCCGAAGGCGGAGGCGCCTGCTGCCCCCGCACCCGAGGCGCCGAAAGCCGAGCCCGCCAAGGTCGAAGCCCCGAAGGCTCCCGCCGCGGAAGCACCGGTTGCCGCCAAGGCGCCCGAGGCGCCCGCCGCCAAGGTGGTCGAGCCCGAGCCGGACAAGCCGACGGCAACCCGCGCGAGGATCCTCGGTCGCGTCGAGATCCCGATTCCGACCCAGCGTCCGGCCGAGCGCCGCGAGTACCAGCGCCCCGCGCAGGGCGATCGTCCGGGGCAGCGTCCCGGCATGCCGCGCGGCGTGGAGCGTCCCGGCACCGAGCGTCCGGCACCGCGTCCCGGCGCAGGTCGTCCCGGCGAGCGCCCCCCCATGGGTGCGCGCCCCGATCGTCCGGCACCCCTGGCCCCTGTCGAGCCGCCGCCGCTGCTGGACGATCGCGGTCGCAAGAGGGGAAAACCCGCCCCGGCGGGCGGCACCGATTTCGGCAAGAACGCCAAGAAGGGCGGAGCTCCCGCAGGCAAGGGTAAAAAAGAGAACTTCAAGGACCTTCTGGACAAACGCGAGCGGGTTTTCGAGCCCGGGCCGCGCTCCAAGGGTAAGAAAGGGAGGTACGCCGAGAAGGTTCAGGTCGGCAAGAAGACCGAGATCACGGTACCGAAGGCGATCAAGAGGATCATCAGGATCAGCGAGTCCATCACCGTGGGCGAGCTGGCCAAGCGCATGGGGATCAAGGCTACCGACCTGATCCGCGCCCTCATGAAGCTCGGTGTCATGGCGACCATCAACCACCCGCTCGACTTCGACACCGCGACCCTTCTGGCCACCGATTTCGGCTACGAGATCGAGAACGTGGCGCTCGACGTGGACGAACTCCTCGAGGCGGAGCCGGATGCGCCGGAAGCGATGCAGAAGCGTCCGCCGGTCGTCACCATCATGGGTCACGTCGACCACGGCAAGACCTCGCTTCTTGACGCCATCCGCCAGGCCAACGTAATTGCCGGCGAGGCCGGTGGCATCACCCAGCACATCGGCGCCTACGACGTGGAACTCAAGGGACAGAAGATCACCTTCCTCGATACCCCGGGCCACGAGGCGTTCACCGCGATGCGCGCCAGGGGCGCCAAGGTCACCGACATCGTCATCCTGGTGGTTGCTGCCGACGACGGCGTCATGCCGCAGACCCGCGAGGCGGTCAACCACTCTAAGGCTGCAGGCGTTCCGATCATCGTCGCCATCAACAAGATCGACAAGCCCGAGGCCAACCCGAGCAAGGTGAAGCAGGAACTGATGGAGTTTGGCCTGGTTTCCGAGGAATGGGGTGGCGAGACCATCTTCGTCGAGGTCTCCGCGAAGAAACACATCAACCTCGAGTCGCTGCTCGAGATGGTTCTCCTGCAGGCCGACGTCCTCGAGCTCAAGGCGAACCCGGACAAGACCGCCCGCGGCACCGTGGTCGAGGCGAAACTCGACAAGGGGCGCGGCCCGGTAGCGACCGTCCTGGTCCAGGAAGGAACCCTGAAGGCGGGCGATTACTTCGTGGCCGGCATTCACTTCGGCCGCGTGCGCGCCATGCAGAACGACCGGGGCGAGAAGGTCAACGCCGCCGGCCCGGCCATGCCGGTCGAGGTCATCGGCTTCAACGGTGTGCCTGACGCGGGCGATATCTTCGTTGCCATGAACGACGAGAAACAGGCGAAGGAGATCGCAAACCACCGCCAGATGAAGCTGCGCGAGTCCGAACTCGCCAAGCACAGCAAGCTCTCCCTGGAGCAGCTCTACGAGAAGATCCAGAAGGGCGAGGTCAAGGACCTCAACACCATCGTCAAGGGCGACGTGCAGGGCTCCGTCGAGGCGGTTGCCGAGTCCCTCAGGAAGCTCACCACGGATGCCATCCGTCTCAACGTGCTGCACGCCTCCGTCGGCGCCATCACCGAGACCGACGTCAACCTGGCCAGCGCCTCCAACGCCATCATCCTGGGCTTCAACGTCCGTCCCGAGGTCAAGGCGGCGGCACTCGCCGAGAAGGAAGGGGTCGACGTCAGGCTCTACAACATCATCTACGACGCGGTGGACGACATCAAGAAGGCGATGGAAGGCCTCCTCGAGCCGACCTTCAAGGAGAAATACCTTGGTCGCGCCGAGATCCGCGAGGTGTTCTCGGTGCCCAAGGCCGGCATGGTCGCGGGTTCCTACGTCACCGACGGCAAGATCATCAGGAACGCACAGGTACGCCTGCTGCGCGACAACGTGGTGATCTTCGAAGGCAAGCTCGGCAGCCTGCGCCGCTTCAAGGACGACGTGAAGGAAGTCGCCACCGGCTACGAGTGCGGCATGTCGCTTGAGAACTACAACGACCTCAAGATCGGCGACATCTTCGAGTGCTTCGAGATGGAGAAGGTAGCCGGCAAGCTGTAAGGAAAAACACGGGGAGAGCGGCGTCCCGCGTCCGGCATCCCGGCCCGCGGAAGGCCCTCTCCCCTTAATCGTTTCACGACAAGAGAGAAAGAACATGGTAAAGCGTTCCGACAAGGTTGCCGAAGAGATCCACAAGATCATCTCCGAGCTGCTCATAAAGGGTCTCAAGGACCCGCGCGTAGGCTTCCTCACCATCACCGGCGTGAAGGTGACCCCCGACCTCAGGCAGGCCACCGTCTACTTCACCGTGCACGGCGACGACGCCGCGAAGAAGAACAGCGAGGCGGGACTCAACTCCGCCAAAGGGTTCATCCGCAAGGAGATCGGCCAGGCGCTGAAGCTGCGTTTCACCCCCGAAATCACGTTCAAGTACGACACCTCCCTGGATTACGGCCAGCATATCGAATCGATTCTGAAGGAGATAGGGGCTAAGGATGACGGCGACAACAGCTGAGATTAAGCGGATAGTGGCGGAGATCGACCAGGCGCGGAGCTTTCTGATCACAAGCCACGAAAGTCCCGACCCCGACGCGGTCGGCTCTTCCCTGGCCCTGGCCAACTACCTGACCGCGCGCGGCAAGGACGTCACCGTCTACCTCTGCGATCCGGTCCCGGACAACTGCTCCTTCCTGCCGATGGCGGACCAGGTGTACGGCGAGATGCCGGAGCGCGACTTCGACGTCTGCTTCGTGCTCGACGTGGGCGAATTCCGCCGCGCCGGCAAGGCGGTAACCGAGAACAAGCGGGTCGGGCGTTTCATCAACGTGGACCATCATCTCGGGTGCGAGAACTTCGGCGTCTGCAACCTGATCGACCCGAAGGCGAGCGCCACCGCGGCCCTCATCTACCGGATCATCAGGGCGGCGGGGGACGAGGTGGATTATCCCACCGCGCTCTGTATCTACACCGCCATCCTTTCCGACACCGGCAGCTTCCATTACTCGAACTCCGACCCCGAGTCCTTCGCCATCGCCGGCGAGATGATCGGCAAGGGGGTGAATGCCTGGAGCGTGAATGAGAACCTGTACGAGAGCGAGCCGCTGCAGAGGATCGCGCTTCTGGCCCTCGCCCTCTCCGACCTGACCGTTTCCCCTTCCGGCGAGTACGCCTCGGTCACCGTGACGCTCGACATGTACGGCAAGACCGGCGCCACCGCCCAGGACACCGACCGTTTCATCAACTACCCCCGCTCCATCAAGGGGGTGCAGGTGGCGCTCTTCTTCCGGCAGGTCGAGGAAGGGCTCTTCAAGGTCGGCTTCAGGTCCAAGGGGAAGGTGGACGTCTCCGCGGTATCCGCCTCCTTTGGCGGCGGCGGGCACCACAACGCCGCCGGGTGCATGGTGCGCGGCACGCTCGCCGAGGTCAAGGCGCAGGTCTTCGACCGGCTGGAGCAGATGCGCTGATGCTGAACGGCTTTTTCGTGATCGACAAGCCAGCCGGTGTCACCTCCCATGACATCGTGTCGAAGGTCCGCCGTGCCATCAACCAGAAAAAGGTTGGGCACACGGGAACCCTCGATCCCTTCGCGACCGGCGTCCTGCCCGTGGCGGTGGGGGAGGGGACCAAGGCGATCCAGTTCCTCGACGAGTCCGAGAAGGAGTACCGGGCGGTGCTTAGACTCGGCATCGCCACCGATACCCAGGACCTCACCGGGGAGGTGATCGCGGAAAGGGAGTGGTCGCATCTCTCGCCTGCGGACCTTGAGGGTATCGTGCCGCAGTTTCTCGGCCTCCAGAAGCAGCTCCCGCCGATGTTCTCGGCGATTAAGCAGGGGGGCGTGCCGCTTTACAAACTGGCAAGAAAGGGTATCGAGGTGGAGCGCGAGGAGCGCGAGGTGGAGATCCACTCGCTCACCTTCGAATGGATCCGTCTCCCCGAGGCCTGCTTCACGGTGCGCTGCTCGCGCGGCACCTACGTAAGGACCCTTGCCTGCGATATCGGCGAGGCGCTCGGGTGCGGCGCGCATCTGCTGGAGTTGCGGCGCACGGAAAGCGGCCTCTTCAAAGAGGCGGACGCCATCACCATCGACGCGCTTGCCGCGGCGGCCGACCAGCAGGCGCTTATTTTGCCCCTGGACCGGGCGCTCGATCACCTGAGGCGCCTGCAGCTCACCGAGGCAGGGGGGCGCAAGGTCGGTAACGGCGTGGTGCCCGGAGATGGGGAGTTCGTCGAGGCGCCCGGCCTGCTTCAGGACGGCGAGCAGGTGCGACTCTATCTGGGTGAGCGTTTTCTGGCAGTGGCTTGCCACGACCGGCTCAAAGGGCTGCGTCTCATGCGTGTATTCAATTAGTATTCCTTCTTTACACGTACCTGCTTTTGTGGTAAGAGTTGAAGGTCTTGATCTATGCCGTGGCCTTGGGACTGCGGGAAGGCATAAAAGTACATAAATAAAAGCACTAACAATTAAGATGGGAAGGGGGTGTAACCACATGCTGCAAACGGAAAAGAAGCAGGAAATCATCACAGCTCATAAGCTGCACGATTCCGACACGGGTTCGCCGGAAGTGCAGATTGCAATTCTTTCGGAGCGTATCACCTATCTGACTGAGCACTTCAAGACTCACAAGAAGGATCATCACAGCCGTCGCGGTCTGCTGAAGATCGTCGGTCAGAGAAGGGGTCTGCTTGACTACCTGAAGAAGAAGGATGTAGAGCGCTACAAGGCGATCATCGCCAAGCTCGGCATCAGAAGGTAAAAAAAGGCAGTATACCTCAAGGGGTATATTGCCTTTCCTCTTTCATCTTGTAAGGGCCTTTGTGCCCTTTTCTTTGTTGGGGGCGTGGATAAAACCGTCCTGCGGCAGCCTTTTGCCGGCAAGACGCTTTTCTCGGCGGCCCCAACACCAACCGAAGCACCAATAATGGAGGCCGTAACAATGGTACATACCGTACAGGCGGAATGCTGTGGCAAGACAATCACCATCGAAACAGGAAAGATCGCGAAGCAGGCAAGCGGCGCGGTCATGATCAAAAGCGGCGACACCATGGTCCTCGTGACCGCCGTCGCCATGAAAACCGCCAAGGAAGGGCAGGGCTTCTTCCCGCTCACCGTCAACTACCAGGAGAAGGCGTACGCAGGCGGCCGCATCCCCGGCTCGTTCTTCAAGCGCGAGGGGCGTCCCTCCGACAGCGAGACCCTGACCTGCCGTCTCATCGACCGTCCGATCCGTCCGCTGTTCCCGGAAGGGTTCCTTAACGACACCCAGATCATGGCCACCGTCATGTCGGCGGACAAGGACCACGATCCCGGCATCCTCGCCATGATCGGCGCCTCCGCGGCACTCATGGTCTCCGACGCTCCCTTCGCCGGCCCGATCGCCGGCGTCAAGGTCGGGCGCGTGGACGGCAAGTTCATCGCGAACCCGACCGCCGAGCAGGAAGAGCAGAGCGACATGGAGATCGTGATCGCCGCCTCCAAGGACGCCATCCTGATGGTGGAAGGTAGCGCCTCCGAAGTCTCCGAGGATGATCTTCTCGAAGCGATCTTCTTCGGCAAGGAAGCGGTCCAGGGTATCCTCGCAGCACAGGAAGAGCTGGCCGCCAAGGTCGGCGTCGCGAAGCGCGACGTCCCGGCGCCGGTAGTGAACGAGGCCCTGAAAGCCCGCGTTGACGCACTCGCCAAGGAAGAGATGAAGGCCGCGGTTCGCATCAAGGCGAAGGGCGAGCGTCACGACGCCATCGACGCCATCACCGAGAAGACCGTCGCCGCTCTGGCAGCCGAGTTCGAAGGCTCCGAGAAAGAGGTCAAGGCCTTCATCGAGGACCTCGAGTACAACCTCGTGCGCGAGCACATCATCAAGGACGGCTCCAGGATCGACGGCCGCGACACCAAGACCATCCGCAACATCGCCACCGAGGTAGGCTTCCTGCCGCGCGCCCACGGTTCCGCCCTGTTCACCCGCGGCGAGACCCAGTCCATCGTGGCCGCGACGCTTGGCACCTCGGTCGACGAGCAGCGCATCGACTCGCTCTACGGCGATTCCAGGAAGAAGTTCCTCCTGCACTACAACTTCCCGCCGTACTCCGTCGGCGAGACCAGCTTCCGCCTCGCCCCGGGGCGCCGCGAAATCGGCCACGGCATGCTGGCCGAGCGCGCGCTGCAGCAGGTGCTTCCGAAGCACGACGATTTCCCCTACACCATCCGCATCGTCTCGGACATCACCGAGAGTAACGGTTCCTCCTCCATGGCCACCGTCTGCGGCGGCTCCATGTCCATGATGGACGCCGGCATCCCTATCAAGGCACCGGTCGCGGGCATCGCCATGGGCCTCATCAAGGAAGGGGACGAGTACGCCATCCTCTCCGACATCCTCGGTGACGAAGACCACCTGGGCGACATGGACTTCAAAGTGGCCGGTACCGCCGAAGGCGTCACCGCGCTGCAGATGGACATCAAGATCGGCGGCGTGACCCGCGAGATCATGGGTGCCGCACTGGCGCAGGCAAAAGCGGGCCGCGTGCACATCCTGGGTGAGATGGCCAAAACCCTCTCCACCGCGCGTGCCGACCTCTCCTCCTTCGCTCCGCGCATCACCACCATCTGGGTCAAGGTGGACAAGATCCGCGACGTCATCGGTAGCGGCGGCAAGAACATCAGGAGCGTCACCGAGGCAACCGGCGTCGCCATCGACATCGAGGACACCGGCAAGATCAACATCGCTTCCAACAACAAGGAAGCCTGCGACCTCGCCATCAAGATGATCAGGAACCTCACCGCCGAGGCCGAGGAAGGCAAGCTCTACATGGGCACCGTCAAGAAGATCATGGAGTTCGGCGCATTCGTCGAGATCTTCCCGGGCACCGACGGCCTGGTGCACGTCTCCGAGCTCGACACCGAGCGCGTGAAGAACGTGAGCGACATCCTCAAAGAAGGGGACAAGGTGCTGGTGAAGTGCATCGGCATCGACAAACAGGGCAAGATCAAGCTCTCCCGTAAAGAGGCTCTGGGCCAGACCTTCACCGAATAACATCTCTCATGTGAGAGCTGGCAATTTTCGGCTTTCCCGGTATAGTTCTAGCCATGATTAAAAAGACCACCCTAAATAACGGGATACGCGTCATTACCGAGCGTATCCCGTACGCAAACTCCGTCTCCATAGGAATCTGGGTCGCCAACGGCTCCCGCCACGAACGGCGGGAGTCGAACGGCGTCGCCCACTTCATCGAGCATCTCCTCTTTAAAGGCACCGAACGCCGCTCCTCATTGGACATCGCCCGCGAGATCGACTCGGTGGGTGGCGTCCTGAACGCCTTCACCAGCCGCGAGTACGTCTGCTATTACGCCAAGGTACTGGATAAGTTCCTCCCGCGTGCCGTCGACCTTTTGACCGACATCTTCCTTCATTCCGTCTTCGACGACGAAGAGATCGAAAAAGAGCGCCGCGTGGTGCTCCAGGAGATCAACATGATGGAGGACACCCCGGACGACCTGATCCACGACCTCTTCCACCAGCACTTCTGGAAGGGGCACCCGCTGGGGATGTCGATCCTGGGCGATGCCGAAAGCGTCACCGGGCTTTCACGCGATGCCATCATCGCCTACAAGGACAAGATGTACCGTGCCGACGACATCATCGTCACCGCGGCCGGTAACGTCAACCACGACAAGCTCACCGTGCTCCTCGAGGAATTCTTGAACGGCGTCGAGCCGGGGCACGGCCGGAGCGAGTCCGTCCCGCCGGTGTACGAGCGCCGGATCGAGCTGGTCGAGAAGGACCTGGAGCAGATCCACGTCTGCCTTGGCCTCAAGGGGGTGCAGCAAAGCCACCCGCAGCGCTACGACGCCTTCATCATGAACGCCATCCTTGGCGGCTCCATGAGTTCGCGCCTTTTCCAGGAGGTGCGCGAGAAGAGCGGTCTTGCCTACTCGGTCTACTCCTACATCGCCTCCCATGCCGATGCCGGTTCGCTCGTGGTGTACGCCGGTGCGAGCCCGGAGAACGCAAAGGAGCTTCTCGAGATCATGCTGCGCGAGATCGGCCGTTTCAAACGCGAGCCGGTCCCCATGGAGCAGCTCGAGGGGGCGCGCGAGCAGTTGAAGGGCAACCTGCTCCTGTCGCTGGAATCGAGCGACAACCGCATGTCGCGCCTCGCGAAAAACGAGATCTACTTCGGTACGCCGCTGCCGCTGTCCGAGATAATGGAAGGGTTCGACCGCGTCACCTCCGAGAGCATCCAGGAGCTCGCACAAGAGATACTGGACAACTCCGCGCTGACTCTGGTCATGCTGGGCCGGGTCGGTTCTCCCACCTTTACCGACTCCGATATCAACGTCTGATGAAAACCATACCCATCCGGATAAAGCGCCTGCGGTCGACCTCGCTTCCCTCTTACATGACCGAGCAGGCGGCGGGTGTCGATCTGCATGCCGCGCTCGACGAGGAGTTCGTGCTGCATCCGGGCGAGCGCGCCCTGGTGCCGACAGGAATAGCCATCGAGATCCCGCCTGGCATCGAGGCGCAGGTGAGGCCCAGAAGCGGCCTGGCGCTCAGGCACGGCATCGCGCTGGTGAACTCGCCCGGCACCATCGACGCGGACTACCGCGGCGAGATCGGCGTCATCGTGATCAACCACGGCAGCGAGCCGTTCGCCATCAAGCACGGCGAACGCATCGCGCAGATGGTCTTCGCCCGTTGCGAGCGCGCCGAGTTCATCGAGGTTGACGAACTGGGCGAGACCGCCCGCGGCGCAGGCGGGTTCGGGCATACGGGCAGGTAGCACCCTCTGCATCGCCGGAGAGGGCGAATGATTATTCGCCCCTACAATCGGCCGTAACATAATTAATAGTGCCGGCCTTTCCTGCCGGTTGTCGCGTCACCCATTCTTAAACCACCTACGGGGGCACGCTTATGAAAGATCCTCGCGTCAGACAATTCGCAGAAGTGCTGGTCAACTACTCGGGTCGCGTACAACCGGGCGACGTGGTGCTCATCTCCTGCGCCGGACTGGAAGGTATGCCGCTCGTGAAGGAGCTCTACGCCCTCTGCCTCGAAAAAGGGGCGAAGTACGTCGAGTACGAGTTCAGCGTCCCCGAGATCGGGCGCCACTTCTACAACCTGGCCAGCGCCGACCAACTCTCCTACTTTCCGCAGCACAAGCTCGACTTCATGAAACAGGTCGACGTCTACTTCGGTCTCTCCGCCGCCGACAATTCCATGGTGAACGCCAAGGCGAACCAGGCCAGCATGATCGCCTGGTCCAAGGTGGTGCGTCCCATCATCGACCAGCGCGTCAAAGGGACCCGCTGGGTGGTGACGCGCTACCCGACCCACGGTGCGGCCCAGGAAGCGCGCATGAGCCTCGAGGAGTACGAGGATTACCTCTTCGCCGCCTGCTGCATGGACTGGGAGGAGGAGTCGAGGAAACAGGACGCGCTGAAGGCCTGCGTCGATGCCGCCGACCGGGTGCACATCAAGGCCGCCGACACCGATCTCACCTTCAGCATCAAGGGGCTTCCCGGGATCAAGTGCGACGGGCGGCTGAACATCCCGGACGGCGAGGTGTTCACCGCGCCGGTACGCGATTCGGTGGAAGGGTACATCACCTACAACTGCCCGACCGTCTACCAGGGGAAGGAGTTCAACAACGTCCGCCTCGAGTTCGAGAAGGGGCGCGTCGTAAGAGCGACCGCTCCCGGCATGGACGCGGAACTGAACCGCATCCTCGACACCGACGAGGGGGCGCGCTACGTGGGCGAGTTCGCCATCGGCGTGAACCCGAACATCCGGGTGCCGATGCGCAACATCCTCTTCGACGAAAAGATCTTCGGCTCGATTCACTTCACCCCCGGCCAGGCCTACGACGAGTGCGACAACGGCAACCGCTCCGCGGTGCACTGGGACATGGTGAAGATCCTCGTCGGCGACGGCGAGCTTTGGTTCGACGATATCCTGATCCAGAAGGACGGCCGTTTCGTGCACGAGCCGCTTCTGGGACTGAATCCCGAGGAATAGCCATGCTGCTCGAGATCAACCCTGACAACCCCCAGCCGCGCCTCATCGCCAAGGTCGTCGAGATCCTGAAAAACGGCGGCGTCGTCGCTTATCCGACCGACACGACCTACGGCATCGGCTGCAGCATCTTCAGCAAGAAGGGGATCGAGCGGATCTACCAGATCAAGCAGCGCGACAAGAAGAAACCCTTTTCCTTCATCTGCTCCGATATGGCTGAAATCTCCCGTTACGCGCGCGTTTCGAACTACGCCTTCAAACAGCTGCGTCGTCTGCTCCCAGGGGCGTACACCTTCGTCCTCGAGGCGAACTCGGTGGTTCCCGATCTCGTACAGACCAAGCAGAGGACGGTAGGCATCCGCATGCCGGACAACGCGATCTGCCTCGCCATCGTGAAGGAGCTCGGCGCACCCATCGTTACCACGAGCGCCAACCTCTCCGGCGAGGACCCGATCGGCAACCCGTGGGAGGTCGAGCACGAGCTGGGGAAACAGCTCGACCTGGTGGTGGACGGCGGCGATCTCACCGCCGACGTAAGCTCCGTTGTCAGCCTGATCGGCGATCGCCCCGAAGTGCTCCGCAAAGGGGTGGGCGACGTGAGCTGGTGCGAATAGCTCCGATTCCCTGAGGTTCAACGATGCGTAAAACTACGGTGCGTCGCGGCATAAAAGCGATCAACGCGGGCGTCATCGCCCTGATCGCAGCCACCTTCTTCCATGGCGAGATCTCCGCCCTCCTCATGCTGGGCATCGCCGGCGAGGCTCGTCTTACCTTCTTCGGTTTCTTCATGGCCGGGATGCTTGGTGGCTTCGGCGTCCTGGTCGCCGCCCTCGGGCTCGTGCAAGGGAGCGCGGCAGAGTCCCGGACCCGCCTGCTCCCAAGCTTCATGCTCCTTTTCTCGCTGGTCGTCCTCTTCTTCGTCCTCACCTACACCTGGATCACCACACCGGCTCCGCCACCCCTCCAGCGTGGCGAAAGCATAACCATATAGACCAACCCTGATTCAGGACTGATTCCGGCTGAGGAAGGCTTTTCTTAGCCTGTTTTTCTTTCCCGTTCATGATATATTGCAACCGATGAAAATAATTAAAAGGGAGGGTGGCATGTTTCGTCTCACCATTCACACTGCGTTTGCCGCAGCCCACAACCTGATCAACTACCAGGGGGACTGCGAGAACCTGCACGGCCACAACTGGAAGGTGGAGGTCTCCATCACCACCGACGAACTCGACAAGGCCGGTCTCGGCATCGATTTCAAGATCCTCAAGAAGGAAACCAACAACCTTTTGAAGACGCTCGATCACAAGTACCTGAACGAGCTCGCACCGTTTTCCGAGATCTCCCCGTCATCCGAGAACATCGCCCGCTACCTGTACCATGAGCTGACCAAGATCTTCGGGTCGGACAAGGTGAAGGTCGAGATGGTCACGGTCTGGGAATCGGACTTTGCCGCTGCGAGCTACTATGAGTAAGCTGCAGGCCCCCCTGGTAGAATGCTTCTCCTCCATTCAGGGGGAGGGGGTGCTGGTAGGCCTGCGCCAGGTCTTTCTCCGTTTTGCCGGCTGCAACCTGAACTGCAGCTTCTGCGACACCCCGGGGATGTCCGCCGTTCCGCAGGAGTGCCTCCTGGAGCTCACCCCCGGGCGGCGCGACTTTCAGCAGCTGCCGAACCCGGTCACGCTGGAGCGGGTCGCGACACTTCTCGAGAGCTGGGGTGCCGCCTGGCCTGGCATCCACCACTCGATCAGCATCACCGGCGGTGAGCCGCTCCTTTACGGCGCCCTTCTGGATGAGTGGCTTCCAGAGCTGAGAAAGCTACTCCCCATCTACCTGGAGACCAACGGGACGCTTCCCGAGGCCCTGGCACCGCTCATCCCGCACCTGGACAGCATCGGCATGGACATCAAGCTCCCTTCCGCCTCCGGGTGCCCGGAGCTGTGGGACCAGCACCATGCCTTCCTGGAACTGGCGGCGATGAAGGAGGTCTTCGTCAAGATCGTCGTCGACCAGAGCACCGAGGAGTGGGAGATCCGTCGCTCCTGCGCCATGATCGGTGCGGTGGACCCTGCCATACCGCTCATCCTGCAGCCGTTGACGCGGGAGGACGGAACCATCGGCATCACCGCGCAGCGGGCTCTCGAGCTCCAGGAACTCTGCACCTCCCTGAAGGAGGTCCGCGTCATCCCGCAGACCCACAAGTTCATGGGGCAGCTTTAGTTCTCTTGCTCGGCCGGCAGATACGGAATCGAATGGGGGCGCCTTTCCGGGCGCCCCTTTCCTTTTTACGGCCCGGCCGATATAATGAGTGGCTGTTGCTTCCCAGGAGGTTCCCGCTTTGCCCAAACCAGCCAAAGTAGACGAGATGAACGCGGTACTCGAAGAGCTCTCCAGCCAGCACCTGAAGGGGAAGGTGAGGGCGCTCCGCCTGAGCCTAATGGCCCTTTTGACCGGCGGCCACATCCTCCTCGAGGATATCCCCGGGCTTGGCAAGACCACCATGGCGCTCGCCTTCGCCAGCGCGCTGGGCCTTTCCTTCGGGCGCGTCCAGTGCACCAGTGACCTCCTCCCCTCCGACATCACCGGCCTCTCCGTCTTCGACCGCACAGAGGGGCGCTTCAACTTCATCAAGGGGCCGATCTTCAACAACATCGTCCTCATCGACGAGGTGAACCGCGCCATGCCTAAGACCCAGAGCGCCCTGCTCGAGGCGATGGAGGAGCGGCGCGTAACCGTCGAGGGGGTGACCTACCAGCTCCCCGAGCCGTTCATGGTGCTCGCCACCCAGAACCCGGTCGAGCAGGTGGGGACCTATCCCCTCCCTGAATCGCAGATGGACCGCTTCCTGATCAGGACCGGCATCGGCTATCCTCCGGAGGAGGTCGAGAAGGGGATCCTCAGGCAGGGGAGCATCAGGGACGAGATCCTCCACATCCCCCCCCTCTTGCAGCACGAAGACCTCGTCGAGGCGATCCGCACCGTGAGGGAGCAGGTTTACGTGGGCGAGAAGGTGACCGACTACATCTACGCCATCATCAAGGCAACCCGGACCCATCCGCTCGTCCAGACCGGGCTTTCCACCCGCGGCGGCATCGGCATGGTGGACGTCGCCAAGGCCGCAGCCTACCTGCACGGCCGGGACTTCGTGGCACCCGAGGACGTCCGTGACGTGGTGCATGCGGTCTGTCCGCACCGCCTCATCTTCCGCCCGGAGCACGAAGGGGTGGACAAGGAGCACGTATTAAACGCGATACTGAAAGAAATACCCCTCCCTCTCACATAAGGCTCACCAAGGGGGGTGGGCTCTACGTCGCCTCCACGCTGCTGCTCGGCGTCTCCGCGGTCAACACCGGCAACAACCTTCTCTTCCTGATCGTCGCCGCGATGCTCTCCTTCATGGCGGTAACCGGGGTGCTGGGGTGGCTGAACATCCGCGGCATCGTCCTCAGCGTGCGGCTGCCGGACGAGGTCTATGCCGGCACCGAAACGCTCCTGCCGGTCGTTGCGGAAAACGGCAAGCGCTTCCTCCCGTCCTTCCTGATCAGGGTGACCCTGATGGGGAATTCCACGAGCTTCACCCTCCTTGAACGCAAGCGTCCGCAGAACGCGGCGCTCCTTCTCTCGTTTCGCGAGCGCGGTCCCCTTAAACTTCCAGACGCCACGGTGAGCTCACCGTTCCCGGTCAACTTCTTCGTGCGCGCCACGGCGGTTCATCTGCCGGTTGAGGGAACCGTCTTCCCGGCACCGCGCCCCATGCTAGTACCGGCAGCGGGGGGGAAGCCCGACGCGGGGGAGGCGGTTTCCGCGGCAGCGTCCGGCTACGACGGCGAGCTAGCCAAGATCTCCGACTACCGCGGCGGCGAACCGCTGAAGCTCATCCACTGGCGCCTCTCCGCGAAGCACGAGGTGTTCAAGGTGAAGGAACTCACGGCGACCGCGGCGGAGCCGCTCTTCATCGACCTCGACGCGGTGCCGGGTCGCGACCTGGAAGAGCGCCTCTCCTACGGCACTTTCCTCGTGAACCGGCTGGCGCGGTCGGGGCGGCCGGTCGGACTCAAGCTCGGGGAGCGCGTCGTCCCACCGGGCACCACCCGGTCACATCGGCTCAAACTGCTCACGGAGCTTGCCCTATATGGTAAGGGTTGATCTTTTTCTCAGCGGGCTGACCGCCTGCATCGCGCTTATCGGGTACCTCCCCCTGCTCGCGCACCTGGGCCTCTTCGCACGGGTTTTCTTCCCCGCCGCGCTGCTTGCCGGGGTGTACCTGTATTACAGCGGACGCGCGCTGCCGGGGCGGGTGCTCACCCCGTTCTCGATACTCCTCTTTGTCTACCTAGCCTCCGGTTTCAGTGTCAGCCGGCTCGTCCCGGTCACCGCCGACCTCCTCGTCGTCTTCCTCGGGGTGAGGCTACTCGGAGAGCGCAGCGGACGCCATTACCTGCAGGCGTTCGCGCTCTCCCTCTTCTGCCTCGCCGCTTCCTCGCTCTTCGAGATGTCGGCGCTCTTTCTCGTCTACCTCTTTGCCCTGCTTCTCCTTCTTGCCGTGGCGCTGGTGCTCCTCACCTTCCATGCCCAGGACGAGGCGATCCTTCTCACCCGGCACGAAGCGAAGAAGGTGGTGACGGTGGCGCTTCTCATGCCGGTGGTCGCGCTGCCGCTGCTTCTTTTCTTCTTCTTCATCCTCCCGAGGACGCAGTACCCGCTCTGGAACTTCCTTAAGACTCCGGCGGAGAAGCGGATCGGTTTCTCAGATACGGTGAAGCCGGGGAGCGCCCCCGCGGTCAGCGCGGTGAAGGGGGTGGTGCTGCGGGCCCTCTCGCCAAAAGTCCCGGAAGAGAAGCTTTACTGGCGCGGCGTGGTGCTGAACTCCTTCAAAAACGACGCCTGGGTCAGGAAGGGTGTGCCAGGGGAAATCGACAGCGTCCCGGCCGGTGAGCGGGTGACGCAGGAGATCTACCCCGAGCGGTCACAAAGCGCCTATCTCCCCGCGCTGAACGTCGGGCGCGCCGTCTCGGGGCTGCGCAACGATGCCTCGACCGACGGCGTGTTCGTCGCGAGGCGCCCCCTGGACCAGAAGGTGAAGTACGTGGCCGAGTCGGCGCTGAGCGACGTAATCCGGGTGCGGGGGCTGGACCGTGCCTTCTACCTCGAGCTTCCCGGCAACATATCGCAGAGGATGAGGGCCAAAGGGCGGGAGGTGGCGCAAAAAGGGGGCAGTACCGTTCAGCGGATGCGGCTTCTGGAGAACTTCTTCAGGGGGCAGCGGCTCACCTACGCCAACAGCGGCATGGCCGTCGGTGCTGACCCGCTGGATTCCTTCCTTTTCGACAAGAAGCGGGGCAACTGCGAGTATTTCGCCTCGAGCTATGCGATACTGCTGCGCCTGGCCGGGGTCCCGTCACGTCTCGTGGGTGGTTACCGCGGCGGGATCTACAACGACATCGGGGGGTACTACCTCGTCACCGAGGATATGGCGCACGTCTGGGTCGAGGCGTACGAGGATGGGGTGGGGTGGCGCTTCGTCGACCCGAGCGCGTGGGCGCTGGGGGCGGTGCGCGGCACGCAGGCCGCAGGATTCGCCAAATACGTGGATATGGCCGGGTTCTACTGGGACAAGGCGGTGGTCACCTACGACCTGGAAAAACAGATCGCCTTGGTGCGCGAGGCGGGGAGCAGGGTGCGCAATCTGCACCTTCCCGAGAAAAGTGGCAAAGGGCTCCTCATCGTCATGCTCGTCGCAGTGCCGCTCGCCCTCGTGGCGATCTGGATCCGGCGCCGTCCACCGAGCGTTGAGGCCCGCCTCTTGCGGCGCATGCTCCGCGTGGCGGGCAGACGTCATCCGGGGGAGATGGGGGAGGGGGAGGGGCTCTTCGAACTTGCCGCACGTCTTGACGATCCGCACCTGACGAGGTTCGCCTCCATATACGGAAGTGCCGTGTACCGCGACCGGTCCCTGAGCCGGGAAGAGGTGGCGCAACTGGAAGAAATCATCTGGCTTGCATCCCAGCATCTTCCTTGACACAACGGGCACTTTGCTTTAGTTTTAGGTTTCCAATTTTCAGGCGGTAAGAGGCGTTAACTTGGCTTCCAAAAAAGACAAAATTCTGGAGAGCGCACAAAAGTTCGTGCTCAAGGGGCAGATCGACAAGGCGATCAAGGACTACCAGCAGGTGGTCGCCATGGAGCCCAACGATATCAGGTATCGGCAGCGCCTGGCCGAGCTCCTGGTGCGCGACAACCGCAAGGAAGAGGCGATCCAGCAGTACGAAGATATCGGCAAACATTACGCCGACAACTGCTACTACCTGAAGGCGATCGCCATCTACAAGCAGATCCAGCGACTCACTCCCGGCAACATTCCAACCGCACTCAATATCGCCTGGCTGAATCATCAGCAGGGGCTCATCGGCAACGCCTTGGCCGAATACAGTCAGGTTGCCGCCCAATACGAGAAAGAAAACCTACCTAAGGAGGCGCTCAAGGTAGTTGAGAAGATGCTGGAGGTAGATCACGAGCATGCCGCCACCCGTCTCAAGTATGCCGAGCTCCTTCATGTCACCGGCGCCCATGAACAGTCCCGGCAGGCTTATCAGGATCTGGCCGCCGCGCTCAGCGCGAAGGGACTGCGCGACGAGGCCGCTTCGGTTTCGGCACGCCTCACCGAGCTCTTCCCGGAGCATCAGCAAACGCCACCGGCAGGCATCACCGCCGAACCGCTGGAGGCGTCTCTGCCGACGGATCCGTTCGGGGGAGGAGAGAGTATCGCAGCTGCCGCGGCACAGCCTGCCGCAGCGTGGCAAATCCAGGAGCCGGCCGACGAGCCGGAGCTTCCCGAATGGGAGAGTGCGGAGACCGAGCTCCCCGATCCCTTTGCGCCGGCGTCGGCCGTGCCTGAGGAGGTTGTTCCCGCCCCCGTCGAGGCGCCGTCCCCATGGGAGGCTGCGCCTGCACCCGAGGCTGCCGCAACGGAGAGCGCCTGGGAGGAGGAGATCGAGCTCGATCTGGGCGATGACCTCTTCGAAGCGCCCGAGGAAGCCGCCCCGGCGGCGCCACCGGTCTTAAGCGTCCCCGAACCCGAGCGGGTTGAAGAGCCTGAGGCTGCGGTAACCGAGCTCGAGCTTCCCATGGAATTATCCATGGAACTCGACTTCGAGGAGGTGGCGGAGTCGGTCGAGGAGCCGGAAGAGGAAGTGCAAGCCGCGGTCGAACTCGATTTCGAAGAGGAAGAGTCGCTGGAGCTCACCTTGCCGCAGGAAGCCTCCCCCTTCGGGGACTTCGAGTGGGAGAGTGAACCGGAAGAGTTGGCGGAGGTGGAGCCGTTGCACCCGGAAGAGGCCGAGCTGGCTGAGGCTGAACCGTTCGAGGCGCAGTGGCTCGAGGAACCGGAAGCCGTCTCTTTGGAGTCGGTCGAGTCGCATGGGTGGGAGGAGATCTATCCCGAGGCGGCCGCAGGCGACGGTACCGAGATTGACCTCATGGAGCTGGAAAGTCACTACGACCTGGGGATCGGCTACAAGGAGATGGGGATGTACGCGGGGGCCATCAAGGAACTGGAGATCGCCGCCGCGAACCCGCAGCGCCGTTTCGCCTGCCTGACCCTGCAGGCCATCTGTTACCGGCAAAAAGGAGAGCCGGACCGCGCGGAGGATCTGTTGCGGCGCGGCCTTGCGCTGAGCGTGATCTCAAGGGACGAGCGCATCGCCCTCAGCTACGAGCTGGCGGTGCTTTTCGAGGGGACCGGCAGGACCGAGGAGGCGATCGAGTTCTACCGCGAGGTGGTGCGGGGCAACCCCGCCTACCAGGACGCCTCGGACCGGCTTTTCGCCCTCTCCGGCGAGGAGTCTCTCGACATCATCGATCTGGAACTGGAAGAGTAGCAAGCTACCAGGACATCAGGTTTAGTGGCGGGACTAGCCGGATCGGCGCCATGAATACGTCTGCGGTGTAGCTTTCGGGGACCGGCGGGAGCGGGCCAGCGCTTTCCAGCATCTTCTGCACCGCCCGGTCGTACACGATGTTGCCGGAACTGATCATGATGTTGCTGCCGAGGATCCGACCGCTCCTGTCAATCATCAGGTTCACCACGATCGTCTTCACCTTGTCGTCCTTCTGCTCCAGCCACCACTTCTCGTTGACCCCCTGCAGGACGTTCTGGTAGTACTCCTTGATGTCGGGACGCAGAGAATCGCCGTCGCTGAGCGCCTTGAAAAACCCCTTGGTAAGCCCCATCCCGAACGAGCTTTTCGTCTCCTCCACCGCGGCCTGCGCAGGGGTGGGAGGAACGGGGGATGCCACCTGCTGTGCCGCCTGCGGAAGCTCACGTGCGGGGGGCGTTTCCGGAAGCGGTTCGGCTTCTTCGTCCGATTTCATCGGCTGCGGTGTCGGTTCGGGCTGCGGTTTTACCGCCGGTGCGGCGGGCGCGGGGATGGATTTCAGATCGACGTAGGTGACGGCGGGGCGAGGCGGTGCTCCGCCACCACCACTGGGAAGACCCACGAGGACGACGGCCAGGACCGTGTGCAGAAACAGCGATGCGGCCAGCCCGAGGACGAACTGCTTGTTCGGCCTTAGCGTGTACTCCTCTTCCTCGAGCGGATCCAGTGCATCTTCCATGGTGACGGCACGTCCTTCTCCCCCGGCAGGGGGAATTTTTGCGTTTAGCGTCCGTCATGTATAGCAAATTAGCCGCATCACTGGCAACCAAAGAAAGTCGTTTACGTCAAAGCCATTACTGAAGAACCAAAGCAAAAGGGACCCCGAAAGGTCCCTTTTGACGTTCTAGTTGAATTTCCCGCAGACTACATGCTCTGCGCGTCCACAACGGCGATGGCGGCCATGTTGACGATGGTTGCGACGTCGTCCCCTCTTTGCAGCACGTGCACCGGTTTCTTCATCCCCATGAGGAGCGGCCCGATCGCCTCGGCGCCTCCCAGGCGGTGCAGGAGCTTGTAGCAGATGTTCCCCGAATTCAGGTCGGGGAAGATGAGGATGTTGGCTGCTCCCGTGAGGGTCGTGAAGGTGTAGTTGGACAAAAGCTCCGGCGTCACCGCGGTGTCCGCCTGCATCTCCCCGTCGATCTCGAGCTCCGGGTCGCGCTCCTTCACGATCTCCACGGCGCGCTTCACCTTTTGGGTGAGGGCGTGGTGCACCGAGCCGAAGTTGGCGAAGGAGAGCATGGCGATGCGCGGCACGATGTCGAGAAGCCTCACCTTCTCGGCGGCGAGAAGCGCCGTCTCGGCCAGTTCCTCGGCGGTCGGCTCGATCTCAACCGTGGTGTCGGCCATGAAATAGATCCCCTTCTTGAAGACCATCATGTACATGCCGTGCACCCCGGAGAGTTGCGGCTGCCTCCCGATCACCTCCAGCGCCGGCCTGATGGTGTCCGGGTAGTGGGTGTCGATGCCCCCTAAAAGGGCGTCGGCGTCCCCCATGTGCACCATCATGGAACCGAAGTGGTTGCGCGACTTGCGGCGCACGATGCGCTGCGCCTCGGAAAGGGTGATCCCCTTTCTTTGCCTCAGGCGGTAAAGCTCCTGCGCGTAGGTCTCGGTGAGCTCGCTCTCCTCCGGGTCGACGATGGGGACGGAGAGCTCCAGCCCGAGTTCCGCGATCTTCGCCTCCACCTTCTTCCGGTTCCCGATCAGGATCGGTTTCGCGATACCCTCCTCGACGAGGTGGTGGGCGGCCTTCAGGATCTTCTCGTGGTCTCCCTCGGGGAAGACGATCCTCCTGGGGTCGCACTTCGCCTTGTTGATGATGGCGCGCATGGTCTCCTTGGCGCGCCCCTGCAGGGTCTCCAGCCACTCGACGTAACGGTCCATGTCCTCGATCGGGGTGCGCGCGACGCCGCTCTCCATGGCGGCTCTTGCGACGGCCGGGGCGACGCGCAGCAGCGCCCTCGGATCGAAGGGCTTCGGGATGATGTAGTTGCGCCCGAAGGAGAAGCTCTCGTTGCCGTAGGCGCGGCAGACCGAGTCGGGACACTCCTCACGGGCCAGCGCGGCGAGGGCCTCGACCGCCGCCTTCTTCATCTCCTCGTTAATGGTGCTCGCGCGCACGTCGAGGGCGCCGCGAAAGATGAACGGGAAGCCTAAGACGTTGTTCACCTGGTTCGGATAATCGCTTCTGCCGGTGGCCATGATGACGTCGGAGCGGACCGAGAGCGCCTCCTCCGGGGTGATCTCCGGGTCCGGGTTCGCCATCGCCATGATGATCGGGTCCTTCGCCATGCCGCGTACCATCTGCGGGGTGACCGCCCCCTTGGCGGAGACGCCGATGAAGACGTCGGCCCCGAGCATCGCCTCCTCCAGGGTGCGCAGTTCGGTGTCGAGCGCGAGACGCTCCTTGTAAGGGTTCATCCCCTCGCTTCTCCCCCTGTAGATCACCCCTTTGGTGTCGCACATGCAGAGATTTCCCGGGGCGGCCCCGAGGGAGAGGGCGAGGTTCGCGCAGGCTATGCCGGCGGCTCCGGCGCCGTTCACCACGATGCGCACCTCCCCGATCCTCTTACCCACGAGATGCAGTGCGTTGATGAGCGCCGCGGAGCAGATGATCGCGGTGCCGTGCTGATCGTCGTGGAAGACCGGGATGTTCATGGTCTTCTTTAGTTCCTCCTCGATGTAGAAGCACTCCGGCGCCTTGATGTCCTCGAGGTTGATGCCGCCGAAGGTGGGCTCCAGGAGCTGCACCACCTTGATCACGTCGTCGGGATGCTCGCTCTTCACCTCCAGGTCGAAGACGTCCACGTCGGCGAAACGCTTGAAGAGTACCCCTTTTCCCTCCATGACCGGTTTGCCCGCCAGCGCCCCGATGTTGCCGAGGCCTAGCACCGCGGTGCCGTTTGAGACCACCGCCACCAGGTTCCCCTTGGCGGTGTAGAGGTAGGCGTCCGACGGGCGTTCCTGGATCGCGAGACAGGGTTCGGCGACCCCGGGGGTGTATGCGAGTGAGAGGTCCAGCGAGGTGAGACAGGGCTTTGAGGAAACGACTTCGATCTTGCCCCTGCGGCCCGCGGCATGGTATTGCAGTGCGTCATTCTTCTTCGTCATGGTATCCTCCTCGGTCAGTATGGTGAGGGTGATCTTTTTAGACTGGAGAAAGCTGCGTAAGCGCTGGTTCTTTAACAGGAGATGCAGTGACGGAAATGGATGTTGTGGTGGGGTCGCGAAATTATAGCATGACACGTCCGGTCCACAATGACCGTGCAGGAAACGAGAATCAGTGCCGGACCTCCTCAAGTTTCAGCTCGTCTTCTTGCAATGTCATGGCGGGGTTGTAAATTGAGAGAGTTTGGTTATAATCAGCCGGCTTTTGACAGGACATCCGGCAGGAGGAGTCATGGACAGGCTTTTTGCGCCATGGAGGGTTGAGTACCTGACGCAGCCGCCGGCGTCGGGCTGCATTTTCTGCGCGCAGGGAGACGACAGGGAGCTCCTGATCGTGCATCGCACCCCGCTTGGTCGCGTGATGCTGAACCGCTACCCATACAGCAACGGCCACCTGCTGGTATCGCTCAACCGGCACACGGCGGAGCTGAACGACCTGACGGGCGAAGAGATGCAGGAGCTCCTGACGACCGTGGCGCTTTGCAAGGATGTGCTGATCAAGGCGAGCAAGCCGGACGGCTTCAACATCGGGCTGAACCTCGGCAAGGCCGCCGGGGCCGGTGTCGAGGACCACCTGCACATGCACGTGGTGCCTCGCTGGAACGGCGACAGCAATTTCATGTCCGTGCTCGCCGACGTCCGGGTGCTCCCGGAGTCGCTCTGGGCAACCTACGACCGGCTGAAGCCGTTTTTCGAGGAGGCGCGTTGAAGCAAAAAGGGTGCATCGGCATCGACATCGGGGGGACCAACCTGCGCCTGGCGCTGGTCGACCAGGAGGGACGCGTGCTCGCGAGGAGCGAAGAGGCGACCCTTCCCGCGGCCGGGCTTCCTTTCCTCCTCTCGAGGCTCGAGTTCGCACTCGAAGGGCTCAGGGAGACGGCCCGCTCGGCGGGGATGGAGGTAGTCGCGGTAGGCGCAGGAGTGCCTGGACTCGTAGGTAGGGACGGCGTGGTGCGCGCCAGCGTCAACATACCAGCGCTCGAGGAGGTGCGGCTCGGGGAGGAGATCGAGAAAGCGGTGGGGCTGCCGGTGCTCCTCGTGAACGATGCCAATGCCTGCGCTGTGGGCGAGCACCGCTTCGGTGCGGGGCGCGGCTGCTCTTCGCTCCTCGTCGTCACCCTCGGGACCGGCATCGGCGCCGGACTCATCCTGGACGGAAGGCTCTGGGTTGGAGCCGACGGCGCCGCGGGGGAGCTTGGACACGTCCCGGTTGAGCCGCTCGGGCGCCCCTGCGGCTGCGGCGCGCGTGGCTGTCTCGAACAGTACGCCTCGGCGACCGCCATATCCGGCGGTAGCGGTGACGCGGAAGCGGTCGCCGCGATGGCAAGGGGAGGGGATGCCGGGTCACTCACCCTCTTCGCGGAGGCAGGACGCTATCTCGGCATCGCGGTCGCGGGGGTGGTGAACCTCTTGAACCTCGAGGCGGTGATCCTGGCGGGGGGCGTTTCGGGAAGCTTCGAACTTTTGGAGCCTTCCCTGCGTCGGGAGCTTTCCGCCCGCAGTATTGCCGTCCCCGGCGCCCGCGTCCGCATCCTCAAAGGGAGTCTCGGCAACGACGCCGGCGTCCTTGGTGCCGCGGCCCTGGCCTGCAGCTCACTCCCTCTGTAGTTCCCGCAGACTTCTCTCATTATTCAGACTACCTTTCGATAAAGATATGCTATAGTTGCCGCTGCCCCGCAGGCCGGGGAACACAAAAGACCCATGGAGGCGCTCATGTCGTTGCATAAAAGCTTCATTGCAGCAGTACTTTCCCTTCTCCTTTTGACTGCAGCCACCGCATCGTTCGCCGCAACCCCGGAGGAGTCCTTCCGCAGCGCGTTCCCGCAGGTAGCCTTCGACAGCATGACTCCGACCGAGATCCCGGGACTGTACGAGGTGATCACCGGCCAGAACATCTTCTACTACTACCCTGACAAGCAACTGGTGCTGACCGGCGAGATCGTGAACAAGGACCTGAAGAGCCTGACCGCCGAGCGCAAGGGGCAGCTCGCCGCGAAGCTCGTGAAGGACCTTCCGCTGGACAAGGCGTTGAAGATCGGCGACGGCAAGAAGGTGGTGATCGAGTTCACCGACCCGGACTGCCCGTATTGCAGGAAGGGCGCCGAGTACTTCACCAAGCGCAGCGACGTGACCCAGTACATCTTCTTCGCGCCGCTTGCCCACCCGGGCGCCATCACCAAGATCGAGTACATCCTCTCCGCCGAGAACAAGACCCAGGCCTACGACGCGATGATGCTCGGGCAGGAAATCCCCGCGTCGGCCAAGCCCGCGTCGGCGGAGATCAAGAAGCTGGCGCAGGAGCACATGACGCTCGCCAGGAAGGTGGGGATCAGCGGGACGCCGACCTTCTTCGTCAACGGACAGATGGTGGTGGGGGCGGACACGAAGAAGCTGGACGAGTTCCTCAAGTAACTTAAGGCTCGGGCGTGACCGAGACGGTGCCGAACCTGCCGTCGTAGCCCGGATCGATCTCGACCTCGCCCCGCCGCATCCTGCCGATCGCGGCAGCGAGCGGCGCCGCCGAGGCGGCGATCTCCTCAAGCGGTGCCTCAAGAAGCACGTGAAACTCGTTTCCCAACCGGCCCAGGAGCTCGAAGTAGAGCTTCTGGGCTTTTTTGCTGCCGCTTCCCACGTGAAGCGTCGCGGCGATCAGGTCGATGAGGGGGATGACGGAGCAGAAGGGGGGCGCCCCGGCAGGTCTCGTCCCGGAGGGGCGGTCTGCAACTGACTCCAGTCGGTGCAGCACCCCAACGGTCACCTTGCCGCCGCATGCCGGGCAGCGGTAACCGTTGGCGACCGTTTCCGAGGGGGCAAGGCGTACGCCGCAGCACCTGTGGCCGTCGGCGTGGTACTTCCCCTGCTCAGGGAAAAATTCGATGGTCCCGGCCAACCCCTCGCCCGAGCTGATGGCGCGGTAGATCCCCTGGTAGGAAGGGGCTGTGTCGAAGATGGTCGCTTCGCGCCCGAGTTTCGATGCGGAATGGGCGTCCGAGTTTGAGACGAGTGTGATGCCGTCGAGCGCCGAGACGCGCCAGTTCATGGCGGGGTCGGAGGAAAGTCCGGTCTCGATGGCGAAGACGTGCGGGGCGAGCTCCTCGAAGCACTCCTCCAGCGTGTTGAAGCCGGAAAAGGCGCCGAATACGGAGAAGTGGGGGGTCCAGGCGTGGGCCGGGATGAGGAGCGCCTCGGGGGAGGCCTCGAGCAGCATGGCGAGCAGGTCCTTCGCGTCGAGCTTCAGTATCGGCCTGCCGTCCGAGGTGATGCTTCCGACCCTGGCGAGCCTCTCGTTCAGCCTGCGCACCGCGTCAAGGTCCGGAAGGAGCACCAGGCAGTGCACTTTCCTGGTGCGGCCGTTTTTACGGTAGATGCAGCTGATCTCGCCGCTGGGCAGGAAGGAAACCGGCGCGAGGCAGCGCTCCGGCACGACGGGGGCGCCGCAAAGGTCGTGGGTCTCCCGGAGCCGGAAGAGCCCGTTGCCGTCCGGGACGAGTTCGCGCTCGAGCTCCTCGAGCCACAAGGGATGGGTGCAGTCGCCGGTGCCGATGACCCGGATACCCTTCAACTGCCCCCAGCGCCAGAGGCTCTCGAGGCCTAAGTCGCGGCTCGTGGCTATGGAATAGCGCGAATGGATGTGCAGGTCCGCGATGAATCTCATCTGTGTCCCGGTGGGTGGTCCGCCTTCGGGCGCGGCGGGCGGGGGATGCGGGGGGCTGGTGTATGGCTCAGCCGCCCGTCTCGTTGCCGAATTTCTTGACCATGTGCTGGCGGTAGCTCGAGATGTCGCTGCGCAGTGAGGCGAGCTTCGCCATCTTCTCGTCGATCTTCTCGATATGCTCGTCCAGAATCTCCACCAGGCGCGGCACCATGCGCTCGGTCTGCTTCGCCTCGCCGTACGCCGCGTAGAGCTCCTGCATTTCCCTGATGGTGAGGCCCAGTTCCTTCAGCTTGATGATGAACTTGATCCGGCGCACGTAATAAGGGGTGAAACCGCGGGTTGCGCCGTCGCTTCTGGGAACGCTCTCGATGATGCCTACTTCTTCCCAGTAGCGGATGGTCCTGGTGGTGAGCCCCAGCGCAGAGGCGATTTCCCCGATAGAGGTGATTTCCTCGCCGTCCGTCAATATGTCCATGGAGTCCTCGTGGTGTTAAATTCCAAGCTAATCTAGAACATGGCGTTCTGGGTGTCAATCGCTTTCCGGCCGGACAGGTGCGGAAAAGTATGCGATACGTCATACAAAATGCGCGGTTTACAAAACGACGTTTTTGGGATATGTAGTCCAAAAACCGGCAAAAGGAGGCCATTGTCATGGATGTTTTTCAGGCCATAACCGGGCGGCGCAGCATCCGAAAGTTCAAAGCGACGCCGGTCGAACCAGGCAAAATAAAACAGGTCCTTAACTTGGCGCGTCTGGCGCCTTCCTGGAAGAACCTGCAGTGCTGGCGTTTCCTGGTGCTGACCGAGCCTGAGCGCATCGGGCGCCTGTTCGAAGCCTTCCCGGACGACAACCCGGGTAAAAAAGCGATAGCATCGGCGCCGTGCATCGTCGTGGTCTGTGCCGATCCGAACGAGAGCGGCGTCGAAAACGGCATCGAGTACTACATAGCCGACGCGGCGCTTGCCTTCGACCATCTCTGCCTCGCTGCCTACGGGCTCGGACTTGGTACCTGCTGGATGGGGTGGTACGACGAGGAACGCATCAAGGATGCACTCGGCATTCCCGCAGGGATCAAGGTGGTGGGGCTCACGCCGCTTGGGTATCCCGACCAGTCCCCCAATCCCCGCCCGCGCAAGGAACTGGCGGAGGTGGCCTTCAGCGAGGAGTGGGGGAACAGCCGGTGGTGAGCGGACGATGATTTCCGCATTCGCCGCCAAGGTTACCATGCCGAGGGTCGAGCAGCCGCACCGGACCGTGCTCGCCTTCCTGCTGCAACGTTTCCCGAAGATCCCGCCGGAGGTGTGGGAGCGACGCGTCGCCGAAGGGAAGGTGCTCTCCGAGGACGGTACGCCGATCACCCCCGAGACCCCCTACGCGCCGCAGAAGCGGGTCTTCTATTTCAGGGAGATCGAGAACGAGCCGGTCATCCCTTTCACCGAAGAGATCCTCTTTCAAAACGAGGAACTGCTGGTGGCGTGCAAGCCCCATTTCATCCCCGTTACGCCGGTAGGGGCCTACCTCGAGCAGAGCCTCCTGCACAGGCTGCGCAGACGGACCGGGATCGATCACATCGTGCCGCTGCACCGCATCGACCGCGAGACCGCCGGCCTCGTCCTCTTCTCCGTGAACCCCGCGACCCGCGGCCTTTACAGCGGGCTTTTCCGGCAGGGGCAGATCGAAAAGAGCTACCTCGCCCTTTCCGAGGGGAGGGTGCCGGGCGAAAAGTGGCACGTGGAGAGCAGGCTCGTACCGGGTGACCCTTGGTACACCATGATGGTCGCGCCGGGAGAGGCGAACGCCCGCTCGCAGATAACGCGCATCGATGAAAGAGGAGGCGTGTCGCTCTTCTCGCTCGTCCCGCACACGGGTAAGACGCACCAGTTGCGGGTGCACATGAATAGCCTCGGGATGCCGATCATGTACGACAGGCTTTACCCGCAGCTGCGGCCCAGGCAGTGCGACGATTTCGAAAAGCCGCTTCAGCTCCTGGCGCACACGCTCCGATTCAAGGACCCGGTGACCGGGAAACTCATGGAGTTTCGGTCGAATCGGGAGCTTTTGTGGTAATCTTGAACGGTCTGCAGCTGGAGAAGTCCGGCACACGGAGGTGCAAGATGGCCAAGAACGTGCTTTTGATGGTCGATTACGGCGTCAACAACAGCATTCACGTCAGCCTCTTCAAGATCCATCTGAAAGAGGCGGGATGGCGCGAGGGGTTCCTCGAGGGGGCCTTTGAAAAGAGCATGGACCTTCCCGATGCAATGATAGAGAAGGTGGTGCAGGAGGAGTTCGACAGCGCGGCCAACCAGGCTGCCTTCAAGAAGACTTATTGCGAGCTGTTCGTCACCGAGGATGAGCTGAAGTTCTCTTGGGACTGGAACACCCCTTAGCCGCGTTACAAGTATTAAATATCTGGACAAGATCTACGAGGATTGGTTAATATCCCACCTATGAAAAAACCCGCAGCAATATTCATCATTTTGTTCACTCTGGCAGTGGTAGGTTTTGGAACATGGCAACTCTTTAAAGGGAATTTTGAGGCGGCTTTCTCTTCCGTTCCATTCCTGCTGATCATCTACTTTTTTATTAAACCTTACCGTAGCACTTGACGATAAGCGTCACATCCTTTTTGAGACTCATGATGCTTTCCCGCAGTCTGTTGTGACTGCTGTGAACGCTCCGGTTTCACATTGGCATCGATTACCGGCTACTCTTGTGTAATGTCGATGGGAGAAATCATGTCCAATTGTGTGCTCGTTATCGATGACTCCACCGCCATACGGGAACAGGTGGTGCGCACCCTGAAAGATGTCGGCCTTTTCGAGCAGTACCGGGAAGCGCGGGACGGCCTGGAAGGGTTCAAGACGCTGATCGAATCCAAGGCCGACCTCGTCATCTGCGACGTCGACATGCCGCGCATGGACGGCTACAAGTTCCTGCAACTGGTGGCGTCGCGCCCCGACCTGCAGGGGCTTCCCATCATCATGCTGACCGGCATGATGGACTTCAACTCGAAGATCAGGGGGCTCGAACAGGGGGCAAGCGACTACCTCACCAAGCCGTTTGATCCCGGCGAGCTCGTGGCGCGCGTCAGGGTGCAACTTAAGATCAAGTCCCTGCAGGACGATCTGAGGAAGGCCAACGAGCAGTTGAAGCGCCTGACCAACATCGATCATCTCACCAACCTCTTCAACAGGCGTTACCTGGCCGAGATAATGGACGGTGAGTTCATCAGGGCCAGACGTAACCACGAAAATCTCTCCCTCGTCATTTTCGATATCGATTACTTCAAGAGCGTGAACGACACCTACGGGCACCAAAACGGCGATGTAGTCCTCTCTGCCGTCGCGGGTATCGCGCAGCAGCAGATGCGCGCCTACGACAGCGCTGCGCGTTACGGCGGCGAAGAATTCGTGCTGGTGCTTCCCGGTACCGCGCTCGAGGGGGGCGTCATCGTTGCCGAGCGCCTGCGTCAGGCCGTGCTTGAATCCTCCTTCCCTCCCCCCATGGAAGATCTCACCCTCACCATCAGCGCCGGGGTCGCCACCTACCCGGGCCCGTCCGTTGAGAACATCGACTCGCTGTTTCGCCGCGCCGACGAGGCGCTGTATCGGGCGAAGCAGAGCGGTAGAAACCGCGTCGATATGATGCCGACCTGAAAAAATTAGATTTGTTTAAGAAATTAACTTGAAAATATTCTAATTTAATTGTAAACGTACCTTCTGCTCGACACCGAACCAGGAGGACGTTCCATGGACAGTTTTGACGAAGCCTACGCCAGGTACCTGAAGTTGCTGGCGAAGCTCGATCGTACCGACGATGTCGCGGAAAAGAACCAGCTCTTTCGCCAGCTAACGCACCTGCTGTGTGAGCTGGAGCAGAATCTGAAAGCCGTAAAGGCTAAGCAGGGCGATTGGTCCAGGCGGGAAGAGCTCGCCTACTGGATCTAGTTTTTTCGCCATCCTTTTCCGTCAGACCTCCCCTCAACACATCCCCCCGTTGTCAGGTCCTTCGCGTCTGCCGCTCCCGCGTAATTCATTAAGATGTTTGACACATTTCGTTACTCCTATATCCTATAATTAAAGCTCCTGACGGTGCGCCGACCCGCGGCGCGCACCGTTCTTTCAATCCCAGCTGGAGGAGGTTGCCATGAAGATACTGGTATGCATAAAGCAGGTGCCGGATATGGAGTCCCGGTTCAAACCTGATGCTTCGGGCGTATGGTACGCCGAGACGGACCTTGCCTTTAGAGTGAACGAGTACGACGAGTACGCCATCGAGCAGGCCGTGCTGCTCAAGGAGCAACTGGGCGGCGAGCCTGAGGTTACCGTGCTCTCAATAGGTGCGGACCGGGTGGTCGAGGCGATCAAGAAGGGGCTCTCGATGGGCGGGGACCGCGGTGTTCACGTGCAAGATGCAGCGGCACACCTGAAGGATTCCTGGCAGGTGGCGTCGATAATCGCCGCCTATGCCGCCGGGGAAGGGTTCGACCTCATCCTCACCGGGTTGCAGTCACAAGATCGAGGTTCCGCCCAGGTCGGCGTTACCGTTGCGGAGCTGCTCGACTATGCCTGCGCCACCACCGTGGTCGGCTTTGAGTATGCCGATGGCACCGTCACGGTGAAGCGCGAGCTGGAAGGAGGGGTGAAGGGGACGGTGCGCCTGAAGACGCCGGCCGTGGTGACCTGCCAATTGGGGCTGAACCAGCCGCGCTACCCGACACTGCCAAATATCATGAAGGCGAAGAAGAAAGAGGTCCGCGTCATCCCCGTAGCCGAGTTGCTGCATCAGGAACAAAGGGTGGCTCAGGTCGAATTCCGGGCTCCGGCCAGGAAGGGAAGCGCCATGGTGCTGGAAGGGGAGCTCACCGACCAGGTCGACCGTCTCATCGGGATACTGAAGGACAAGACAGCGGTGCTGCGCTAGGGGGATGCCATGAAACTCTTACTGATCGGTGAATGCCGTGAAGGCAAGTTGTTGGAATACAGCTACGAGCTCTTCGGGTTCGCGTCGCAGGCGGGAGCCGAAACCGCAATGCTCATCGTCGGCGGGGAGGGGGGGCTTCCCGGGTACGGTGGTACCGTCTACTTAGCCGATGCCGGCAAGTACGGCGAGTACAACCCGGACCTGCACAAGCGTCTGGTGCAGGCGGTAGTCGAGCGGGAGCGGCCGGACTACGTGGTGTTCATGCACACCTCCTACGGCTGGGATCTGGCGCCGAGGGTCGCGGCCCTGTTAAAGGTGCCGCAGGTTTCCGAGGTGGTTGCGCTGGCGGAAGGGGGTAGCTTCGAGCGGCCCTGCCTGAGCCAGAAGATGCGTCAGGTGGTGAAGCCCAAAGGAACGCCCGTGGTGCTCACCCTGCAGGGTGGAGCGTTTCCCGCGCTGGTGCCGGGAGGGACGCCGCAGGTGCAGCCGGTCGACGCGGCGGGGGATGGGAGGCTCGAGTTTCTGGGCTATGAAGCGGCGGCGCGCAAGGGGGTGGACCTGACGAAGGCTGAAGTGATCGTCAGCGTAGGGCGCGGTGTCGGCAAGAAGGAGAACATACCGGTCATCGCCGAGCTTGCCAGGGTGCTCGGAGGTGAAGTCGGGGCGAGCCGCCCCGTCGTGGATAGCGGCTGGATGGATGCAGGGAGCCAGGTCGGGGTGACCGGGCAGACGGTGAGTCCCAAGCTGTACGTGGCGTGCGGCATCAGCGGGGCGATTCAGCACTTGGCGGGGATGAAGAAATCGGGGTTCATCGTGGCCATCAACAAGGACAAGGACGCCCCCATAGCCGGGGTTGCCGACGTGCTGGTCGTGGCCGACGTGATGCAGTTCGTCCCAGCGCTGACCGCGAAGCTGGCGAAGTAGCGCAGCGGCCGGCGGGCTCTTAGAACCGCAAGGAACACCGCTGACACAAAAAAGGCGCGGCAGCCATCGGCTGCCGCGCCTTCTCTTAACAAAGCCTGCGACGCCTACCGCATCAGCTCCAAAAACTCCTCTTCACTCAAAACGCTCACGCCCAACTGCCGCGCCTTCTCGAGCTTGCTCCCGGCGTCGGCGCCGGCCACCACATAGTCGGTCTTCTTGGAAACCGACCCGGCGGCATGGGCTCCTTCCTGCTCCACCATCTTCTTGGCCTCGTCCCTGGTGAACTTCTCCAAGGCGCCGGTGAAGACGAAGGTCTTACCGGTGAACCGGCCGCCAACCCGCTTCTCCTCGACCTTGGGACTCACCCCGGCCTCCTTGAGGCGCTCGATCACCTTCAGGTTCTCCTCACTCTTGAAGAAATCGGCGATGCTCGCGGCCACCTGCGGGCCTACCTCGCGGATGCTGGTCAGCTCTTCTTCGCCGGCCTTGGCAAGGTTGTCGATACTGCCGAAGGCCCCGGCCAAAAGCTTCGCGGTGTGCTCCCCCACGTGCCTTATGCCGAGCGCGAAGATGAGCCTGGAGAGCTCACGCTCCTTGCTCGCCTCGATGGCATTCAACAGGTTCTCGGCAAGCTTCTTCCCCATCCGCTCGAACTGCATGAAATCCTCTTCCTTGAGCGCATAGATGTCGGCCACGTCCCTGATCAGCTTCAGACTCAGCAACTGTTCGATGAACTTGTCCCCGAGCCCCTCGATGTCCATGGCGCGCCGCGAGGCGAAATGCTTCACCCGCTCGAGCAACTGCGCCGGGCAGGCGAAGGCGACGCAGCGCACGGCGACCTCGTCGGGAATACGGACCACTTCGCCGCCGCACACCGGGCAATGTGCCGGGACCTCCGGCTTCACCGCACCTTCGGGGCGCTTGTCCAGCTGTACCTGCACCACGGCTGGGATGACGTCGCCTGCACGCTCGACGATGACGGTGTCACCTTCCCGGATGTCCTTCCGCTCGAGTTCCTCCCAGTTATGCAAGGTGGCCCGGGAGACCATGACGCCGGAGACGTTCACCGGCTTCAAAAACGCAACAGGGGTGATGACACCGGTACGCCCGACGGAATGGAAGATCTTCTCGATTACCGTCGTTGCCTGCCGGGGTGGGAACTTCCAGGCGATTGCCCAGCGCGGCGAACGGCTCTTTTCCCCAAGCTCGCGCTGCATGGTGAAAGAGTCCACCTTCACCACGACGCCGTCGATCTCGTAAGGTAGATCGTCACGCTTCTCCATCATCTCCTGATAGTAGGCGAGCATCGCCCCTATACCCCTCACCACGCTGGTGAGCGGATTCACAGGGATGCGCCATTTCGGGATGGTCTCAAGGAAATTGCTCTGCGAGGTGAAGTCGGCACCGGCAATCTCCCCCGGTGCATAGCAGAAGATGCTAAGCGGGCGCTTGGCGGTGATGCGGGAGTCGAGCTGGCGCAGGGACCCGGCGGCCGCGTTCCTCGGGTTTGCGAAGGGAGGCTCTCCCGCCTCCTCGCGTTCCTGGTTGAACTTGCGGAAGGGGGCCAAGGGCAGGTACACCTCGCCGCGCACGGTCAGAAGCTCAGGGGGGTCGTCCGTCTCCAGGCGCAGCGGCACGTCCTTGATCGTCTTCAGGTTCTGCGTCACGTCCTCACCTACGACGCCATCGCCGCGGGTCGAGCCGATTTCCAGAAGCCCCTGCCGGTACACGAGTTCCACGGCGACACCGTCCATCTTCGGCTCGCAGACGTAAGCGATCTCAGCGTCCCCGGAAAGACCTAGGAAGCGCTTGACCCGGTCGTCGAAGTCGATCATGTCCTGCTCGGTGAAGGCGTTTTCCAGCGAGAGCATGGGGAGGGTGTGGCGCACTTGGGAAAACTTGGCGAGCGGTCTGCCTCCTACACGCTTCGTGGGTGAATCGGGGAGGGCGAGCTCCGGGAACTCGTTTTCCAGCGCGAGCAGTTCGCGAAACAGCGCGTCGTACTCCGCGTCGGTGATTTCCGGCATGTCCTGCTCGTAGTAAAGTCGGTTGTGGCGCTCGATCTCTTTTGCGAGCCAAACGATGCGCTCCCCTGCGGCTTGTGCTTCCATTTTCTCGGACCTCGATGGCTTTTGTCGTGAACGCTGCTTTATAGCACACCCTTTGAGATATTTAAACGGGAGATGGTTTGCAGCGCGTCATCAAAGATAAGCGCGACGGCCTCGTTGTTAAGCTCGCGGCTGTCGCGCGGGAGGTTCACCAGACGACACTTAAGCTGAGTGGCATCAGGTGTAAGCCCGGTGGCCCCGCCTGGCTCGTTGTCCGGGACCACACTTCTTTAATCTGACACCTTGAAATAGCAAATGCACCTCTTACTTTGTTAATATAAGCCTCTATATTAACAAGTGAGACCGGCTCATTAAGGCATGGCGCCCATTTCCCGTCATGGCATGGCCAATTTGGATGAGGAGAGCGCCCCGCTGTGGTAAAAATGACACGCACTCGTCGCTTGCCGGGACGTAAATTAGCAAATGCTGGTCTTACTTTGTTTCACTGCACCCATACATTAACAAACGCACCCCTGCTTTTGCTTAAAGCAGGCCTTACATTAACAAACTGCGCCCTACTTTTTCTTGAAGCTGACCACACATCAATAAAAGCGCCCCTGCTTTTCTCTAAAGCGACCTCTGCATTACCAAAATGCACGCCTTACCTTCCTTCCCGGTCGTGTGCAGAGGGTTAAGCATGAGGTGGTGGAGGAAACGCGATACCGCCTTGCATTGCCCTGCCGCATCTGGTAACAATACGGCGGCTTTTTTCATCTCGCAGAGGATTACATGCTCGACCTTTCACGTCTAAATCCCGAACAGCTTGCCGCGGTAAAGCAAACCGAAGGGGCACTCCTGGTTCTTGCCGGTGCCGGTTCCGGTAAGACAGGCGTCATCACATATCGCATCGCGCACCTTATCCTGAACCTGAAGGTGCCGGCGGACCGCATCCTCGCCGTTACCTTCACCAACAAGGCTGCCAAGGAGATGAAGGAGCGCGTGGAGCATCTCGTGGGGCGTCGTGATTCGAAGGGGATCGTCCTCTCGACCTTCCACTCCCTGGGGGTGCGCGTGCTCAAGCGAGACATCGAACGCTTGGGGTACAAGAAGAACTTCTCCATCTACTCCACCTCCGATCAGGTGGGGCTCGTGCGTCAGATCGTTCGCGAGGTGAACACGGACAGCAAAAAGTACGATCCGGAAAGCATCATCTGGCGCATCTCCGGAGCGAAGAACAAGCTGATCCCCCCCGACCGCTTCACGCCGAACCCGCTGGACGACGTGGACATGATGGCCGCTCTGGTCTATCCCCGCTACCAGTCCGCGCTGAAGGCGTTCAACGCCATCGACTTCGACGATATCATCATGCTCACCGCCGAGCTTTTACAGCACCACCCGCCTGTGTTGAAGCACTGGCAGGAGCGCTTCAGCTACCTCATGGTGGACGAGTACCAGGACACGAACTCCTCCCAGTACCTCCTGGTGAACCTCCTGGCCGCAGGCAGCGGCAACCTCTGCGTCGTCGGAGATGACGACCAGTCCATCTACGGCTGGCGCGGCGCCGACGTCGGGAACATCCTCGACTTCGAGAAGGACTTCAAGGGGTGTCGCACCATAAAGCTTGAGCAGAACTACCGCTCCACCGGCAACATCCTCGATGCCGCCAATAGCGTGATCGGCAACAACAAGATAAGAAAGGCGAAGCGCCTCTGGACCGCCTCGGGGCAGGGGCCGCTCATCGACCTCTGCATCGTGCAGGATGACGAGGAGGAGGCGACCAGCGTGGTCGAGCGCATCCAACTGGAGCGCTTCAAGAAGGACGTCCCGTACAGCGACTTCGCCATCCTGTACCGCACCAACGCGCAGAGCCGCGCCTTCGAGGAGCAACTCCGTTTCGAGGACATTCCCTACGTCCTCGTGGGGGGCACCCAGTTCTTCGAGCGGAAGGAGGTCAAGGACTCCCTTTCCTACCTGAAGGTGATCGCGAACCCCCTGGACGAGGTGGCTCTTCTGCGCATCGTCAACTTCCCCAGGCGCGGTATCGGCGACAGCACGGTGATCCGCATCAACCAGTGGTCGCTCGAAAAGGAGATCCCTCTTTTCGAGGCGTTCAGCCGTGTCGCCGAGATAGAGGGGGTCGCCGACAACATCAAAGAGAAGGTGCATGCGTTCCACCAGACCCTGCTTGACGCCGCGGAGTCGTTCAAGGAGGAGGGGGGGCTCGCGGAGAGAGGGAAGATCCTCTTCGAGAAGCTGAAGATCGAGGAGGAGATCTTCCGCACCATAGACGATCAGAAGGCCGCGCGCCGGAAGGTGGAGAACGTCGAGCAGATCATCAACTCCATGGCCGCGTACGAGGAGCGGGTGCCGCAGGCGACGCTTGGGGGGTTCATCGAGAAGGTCTCCCTCATGGACGAGGACCGTTTCTCAGGCAAGGACAAGAAGGATCACGGCAAGGACGCGGTGACCCTCATGTCGTTGCACTCAAGCAAGGGGCTCGAGTTCCCCTTCGTGTTCCTGGTCGGGATGGAGGACGAGATCCTGCCGCACAAGCGGGCCATCTACGAGGACGATACCATCGACGAGGAGCGCCGCCTGTGCTACGTCGGCATCACGCGGGCGAGGCAGCAGCTCGTGATGACGCGGACGCTGTACCGTAAGAAGTACGGGAAGCTCGAGGAGCGGGTCCCCTCCAGATTCCTGGAGGAGATCCCGTCGAATGTCCTGAACGTGCAGCAAAGCGGGGTGGCGCGCGAGGTCACGCCGGAAGAGGCGGAAAAGAGCGCGGAGGATTTCTTTGCCAAGATGAAGGCGATGATGGGGTAGGGGCGAATATTCGCCCTTACGGTTTGCCGAGGGTCTTTTGTCCGGGCTTCCAGCCGAGCGGGCAGAGCGAGCCGGTCTGCAGCGCCTCGAGAACGCGCATGGTCTCCTCGATGCTTCTCCCCACGTCGAGGTTGTGCACGACTTGGTACTGGAGCACCCCTTCCGGGTCGATGATGTACAGCGCGCGCAGGGCGACGCCGTCTTTCTCGTCGAGGCAGCCGTACTTCTGGGCGACTTCCTTCTTGATGTCTGAGAGCAGGGGATAGCGCAGGTTACCCAGGTCGCCGCGCTGGACCCAGGCGAGGTGGGAGTACTTGCTGTCCGTGGAAGCGCCCAGCACGACGGTGTTCAACTGCTCGAAGCCGGCGAGCGCGTCGTTGAACCCCTTGATCTCTGTCGGGCAGACAAAGGTGAAGTCCATCGGGTAGAAGAAGAGGACGACCCATTTGCCGCGGAACTCGTCGAGGGAGACCTGCCGGAACTCCTTGCCCTGCGTGGTGCTGACCCAGGCGTCGAGCTTGAAGCCGGGGGCCGGATCACCTACCTTGGCGGTCTGCTGGAGGTCATCCGCGCCTATCGCAGAAGGAGCGGATACGGAGAGGGAGAGGGCCAGTGCGGCTAACAACGTAACGGTGGAAAGTTTCATCTGTCGCTCCTGTGCCTGACGCTATCTGCTTTACTGTTTACGTTTTCCGGTATAATTCAACGACGATACATCATACCCTAGCTCTGTATGAGCAACCAACAAAAACTTTTCACCCAGTGCTTAGTATGGTATTGGTGTGGCAAACCAAACACAAAGGAGCATCATAATGACTGAAGAAAAAAATCCCGTGGTCATCATGGAAACCTCGATGGGTACCGTTAAGATCGAACTCTTCAAAGATAAGGCCCCCATCTCCGTCCGTAACTTCCTCTCCTATGTCAAAGACGCATACTACGACGGCACCGTTTTCCACCGCGTCATCAAGAACTTCATGGTGCAGGGTGGCGGCCTGGACGAGAGCATGCAGCCGAAGAAGACCAAGTTTGCCATCAAGAACGAGGCGACAAACGGCCTTAAGAACGTGCGCGGTACCCTCGCCATGGCCCGTACCTCGGTCGTCGACTCCGCCACCTCCCAGTTCTTCATCAACGTAGTGGACAACGCGTTCCTGGACCACGCCGGCAAGACCCCGGACCGTTTCGGCTACGCCGTCTTCGGGCAGGTGATCGAAGGGATGGAAGTTATGGACGCGATCCGCGACGTGAAGACCACCACGAAGTCCGGTCATCAGGACGTTCCGGTAGAACCTGTCGTCATCAATTCGGTGCGTTTGGCCGAGTAGGAAAAGATAGAGAAGCCGCCCCGGCAGGGGCGGTGGTTTTTGATGAGCGGCTGGCGGATGCGTCAGCCGCTCATTGCGTTTGAAGGGTAAGGCGGGACGTGATGTCGGAGATTGCGGCACCGCTCGCATTGCGGGCCGAGAAGGCGTCGAGGGTGAAGGATTCCGCTGTCGGGATGGTCCCGGCTGCCGTGGTGTAGGTAAGGGTGACCAGGGGGCCGACGGTCATGCCGACGGGATTGACGATGTTGACGGAGAGCACGGGCCCGGAGGACGTCGAGGAAGGGGTCACCACGGCGGCGCCGACGTAGCTTCCTCCGATGGCCGGGGCCACGACCCCGTCCGTGACGGCACCGCCGGCATCGGTCGGCACAGAGACCCCGGCGGGAAGGCGCAAGGTGAACTGGGCGGCGTAGAGTACGGCATCGGCGACCGGTCCCTGCGTTGTGACGAGGACGTGCACCGTCCCGCTAGCCGGTTCCGGGATGTGCACGTTGCCGTCGTTGCCGGAAATTTGATCCGACCGGGAGCCACCACATGCTTCGATTAACAGGCACATCAGCATCACCGCAAGCAATTTCATAATTCCTCCCTCAAAGCCTTTCCAGTTCAACTCTTTGCGCTCAAGGTGCAATGCCCCCCGTACTGTTTCGCAACGCTAGAAGATTGTAACGGAAGTTTTATTGGTATCAACTAATGTTTGAGCGGTAGGTGAGTCGGCAGCAGTACCCCGGTAAAATGTGTTGAAATTTGCTGTACTTAATCGTTGACAAAGGAAAATGGCGCCTATACAATTCGTCAGCTTTGCCTATACCTAGCTGCACACTTTTTCTGGGGGTCTCACCTTATGGAAATGAAGGACTTCATCTTTACCTCTGAATCTGTCTCTGAAGGGCATCCTGACAAGGTTGCCGACCAGATATCCGACGCCATCCTCGACGCCATCCTGACTCAGGACCCCAAGGCGCGTGTTGCGTGTGAGACGCTGGTCACCACCGGTATGGCCGTGATCGCCGGCGAGATCACCACCAACGCCGTCATCGACTATCCGAAGATCGCGCGTGAAACGATCCGCGAAATCGGCTACCACGATTCCGCCATGGGCTTCGACTGGGAAACCTGCGCGGTGCTGACCTCTATAGATAAGCAGTCCCCGGACATCGCCCAGGGCGTCACCGAAGGGGAGGGGATGTTCAAGGAGCAGGGCGCGGGCGACCAGGGCCTCATGTTCGGCTTTGCCTGCAACGAGACCCCGGAACTGATGCCGATGTCGATCCTGCTGGCCCACAAGCTCGTGGCCAGGCTTGCCGACGTCAGGAAGGCCGGCGTGCTCGACTTCCTTCGTCCGGACTCCAAGTCCCAGGTTTCCATTAAGTACATCGACGACAAGCCGGTGCACGTTGACACCGTCGTCATCTCGTCGCAGCACACCCCCGAGGTGTCCTACGAGATGATCAAGGAAGGGATCATAGAGGAAGTCGTCAAGAAGATCATCCCGGCCCACCTGATGGATGAGAACACCAAGTTCCTCATCAACCCGACCGGCCGTTTCGTCATCGGCGGACCGATGGGTGACTGCGGTCTCACCGGTCGCAAGATCATCGTCGACAGCTACGGCGGGCACGGTGCCCACGGCGGCGGTGCCTTCTCCGGCAAGGACCCCTCCAAGGTGGACCGTTCCGCGGCCTACATGGGGCGTTATGTCGCCAAGAACCTGGTCGCCTCCGGCATCTGCGAGCGTTGCGAAGTGCAGGTAGCCTACGCCATCGGCGTCGCCGAGCCGGTCTCCGTCATGGTTGACTGCAACGGCACCGGTAAGATCCCGAGCAAGCGCATCTCCGAGATCGTGCGCGAGGTGTTCGACCTGCGTCCGCGCGCCATCATCGAGCAGCTCGACCTTTTGCGTCCGATCTACAAGAAGACCGCCGCCTACGGCCACTTCGGCCGCGAGCTTCCCGAGTTCACCTGGGAGCGCACCGACAAGGCCGCGATCATCAGGGAGAAAGCGGGGCTCTAGGAACAGGTTCTACGTTCTAGGTTCTACGTTCTACGTTCAAAGCAAAAGGCCTTCCGAGTTCGGAGGGCCTTTTTGCGTAGCTGCTTTGTTTTTCGATGTTCACGTAGAACGTAGAACCTAGAACGGCTTCTAAGGCTTTTTGCTGAACCTGTACCCCACGCCGCGCACGGTCTGGAAAAAGACGGGGCGGGAGGGCTCGGGCTCGAAGTACTTCCTGAGCCGCACGATAAAGTTGTCCAGCGTGCGCGTCTCGGCATCGGTGGCGTAACCCCAGACGCTCTCCAGAATCTCTCCACGCGGGATGGCCTCTCCTTCGCGATGGAAGAAAAGCGACAGCATGCGCACCTCGAGGTCGGTCAGGTCGATCTCTCCCTGCCGCGTCCTCGCCCTGTAGGAGAGCAGAAAGACCTCGTTGTCGCCGAAGCTGTACCCTTCCTCGACCGGCTCGGGGCGGTACCACGCGCTGCGCCGGAGCATGCCGGATACCCTGAGCAGAAACTCCTTCAGGTTGAACGGCTTGATCAGATAGTCGTCGGCCCCGGCGGCAAGCCCGGAGATGCGGTCGCTCTCGGCGGAGCGCGCCGTCAGCATCAGAACCGGGACGCGCGAGTCGAGCCCCCGTATCTTCTCGCAGACCTCGAACCCTCCGATCCCGGGGAGCATGACGTCCAGGATGATAAGGTCGAACTTCTCCATCCGTACCTTCTCCAGTGCCTCCTCGCCGCTCTCCACGTGGCTCACCAGGTACCCTTCCTGTTCCAGGTTGAAGGTGATGCCGCGCGCAAGGTGCATCTCGTCCTCGACTAGCAGTATGTGCGGTTTCTCGCCGGACATCCTATCCTCGCTGCTGCCTGCCCTGAAGCGGCAGGGTGATGTGGAAGGTGCAGCCTTTACCGGGCCCGGGGCTCTCGACCGAGATCTTGCCGCCGTGCGCGTTCACCACGCTTCTCACGATGTAGAGCCCTAGACCGGTTCCCCTGATGTTCTCACCCGGGGTGCGCACCCGGTAGAACATATCGAAAATCTTCTCCAGTTCGTCGTTACCCAGCCCCTTGCCGTTGTCCTGGAAGTCGAGCACGCACTGCCTGCCGCTTGCGCTGCGCTTCAAGGAGACGCGGATTTCCGGCGATACCGGTGAGTAGAGGAGAGCGTTCTCGAAGAGGTTTCTGAGCGCCATCTCCATCCCTTCAGCGTCGATGGTCGCGGTGATGTTCGGCTCGACCTCCACGGTCAGCTTGCCCCCCTCCGGGAGGTCGCCGTTTTTGCTTTCCAGATAGCTGGTGACGAACCCGGAGAAGTCGATCTGCTTCGCCTTTTCGCCCAACTGGCGGAACTCGATCCTCGTCGCCATGAGGAGGTTGCTGATCAGGATGTTCAGGCGCTCGGTATCGGAGAGCATGGTGTCGAGGAAGCCGTCGAGCTTCTCCTTGGGGAGCTCCCTCATCTTCACCGTCTCCAGGTGCAACTGGATCGAGGCAAGAGGGGACTTAAGCTCGTGGGTCAACTGGGATATGTAGCTGCGCTGCTGCAGATAGAGGTTCGCCTGCCGCCGCCAATAGAGGAAGATGACATAGACCCCGGCCAGGATGGCAACCGCCATCAACAGCCCCTCGACCAGAACGATCCACTCAACCCCTTTAGTTACTAGTTCGGGCTTGTAGCGCAGGGCAAGTGCTTTGAACTCCTTGTTCCTTCCGATGAACCAGTAGACCCAGGAGACGACCATCACCACCCAGATCAGCTGGATCCCTATCAGTGCAATCAACGGGTTGGAGAGTTTCCGGTTCATTTTCATGCCACACAGGTAGCATCGCTGCCTCGTTTTTGCAAGGGGTATCTGAGAGTACTGGGGCGTTTGTTTTTACACTAGTATTACAAAAGCCGTCGGCGTTCTCTGATAATGTGTTTACGTCGCAGTCTGATACTCAGGAGGAGTTATGTTCAAGCCGTTGCGCATTGGTAAACACGAGGCACGATACCCGCTTATCCAGGGCGGCATGGGGGTAAGAATTTCAGCGGGCTCGCTGGCCGGTCACGTCGCGAAGTGCGGTGGTGTGGGCCTGGTGGCGTCCCCCGGGATCACCCTGAATAGCGAGTTTTTCGACGGCAAAAACTACCTCAAGAGCAACGCGCAGGCGCTGAAGGACGAGATCCGCAAGGCCTACGAGATCGCCCCGGATGGCATCATCGGCGTCAACGTGATGGTCGCCCTCACCGATTACGAGGAACTCGTGGTGGCTTCGGTCGAGGCGGGGGCGAAGGTGCTCGTCTGCGGCGCCGGCCTTCCCTTGACCCTCCCCGGGCTCACCGCGCACGCGCCCGACGTCGCCCTCATCCCCATCGTATCCTCGGTACGTGCAGCGCAACTGATCGCCAAGAAATGGGACAAGTCCTACAACCGTCTTCCCGATGCCGTCGTGGTCGAGGACCCTGACACCGCCGGTGGGCACCTGGGCGAGAAGATGGAGAATATCGGGACGGGCGAATACGACCAGTACGAAACCGTGCGCGGCGTGAAGGAATTTTTCCGCTCCGAGTACGGGCTTGATATACCCATCATCGCTGCAGGCGGCATCTGGGACCGCGCCGACGTCGAGCACGCCCTGGCCGAAGGGGCCGACGGCGTTCAGATGGCGAGCCGCTTCGTGACCACCGTCGAGTGCGACGCCGAGGATGCTTTCAAGCAGGCCTACCTCGATTGCAAGAAGGAAGACATCGGCCTCATCATGAGTCCGGCCGGTCTCCCGGGACGCGCCATTCTCAGCAACCAGCAGGGGATCTTCGACTACGACCGCGACCACTCCTCGGTCTGCTCGTACGGCTGTCTCAAGAAATGCTCCTACAGGGAGAGCGGCGAGCGCTTCTGCATCGTGAAATCCCTTGATCGCGCCCAGCGCGGCGAGGTCGATTCGGGTCTCGTCTTCTGCGGCACCAACGCCTGGAAGGCGAACCGCATCGAGACGGTACAGGAGATCTTCGACGAGATTTTCGGCGCGCAAGGCGTCGTCGCCGAGGACAAGGCCGCCTGATCCAGTAAATACGCACCAAACGCAGGAGCGCACCTTGCGCCGGGCGCCTTTAAAGGCCGGCAAAGGTGCCGCTTCTGCGCAGGAATCACCAGATCCCCCAGTGGCTTCGTGCCGCTGGGGGATCTTTCGCTTTTCCCGGTCCCTCACCCCTCGGGCCTTCGCCCACCGTAGGGCTTCGGTCCGCAGGTGGGAGAGGGTGACCGAAGGCCGGGTGAGGGCATTGTCACGAAGTGAGGGGATTGCATCTGCCGATGCCCTCACCCCGGCCCTCTCCCGGAGGGAGAGGGAGGATGGTCATGCATAAGGAGGAAATAATATGTCTTCCGTCTTGTCGGCAGCGGCGTACTGTGCTATATCAAGAAAACTTGATTTATAAGAATAGCGAGAGTTGATATAGACATGCTGGAACTTTTCAAGGCACTGGCGGACCCTTGCCGCCTCCGGCTGGTCGGCGTGCTCCTTAATGCGGAGCTCACCGTTCAGGAGCTCACCCAGATCATGGGGATGGGGCAGTCGCGCATCTCGCGGCACCTGAAGATCCTGGCCGAGGCCGGTGTCCTTGCGGTGAAGCGCCAGGGAACCTGGAGCTACTACCGCGCCGGTGACGCCAACCCGTTTTTCTGCGCCATCCGGCCGGAGTTCGAACGCGAACTCGAGCAGCTTCCCGAGCGCCGTGAGGATCTGGCTGCCGTGGCGCAGGCCCTGGAGGCACGCCGCAAGCGGAGCCAGGAGTTTTTCGACCGGCACGCGGCCCAGTGGGACCAGCTCTCGCGCACGCTCCTGCCGGTGCCCGAATACCAGGAAAGCCTCCTGGACAAGGTGCCTGAGGCGGCGGTGCTTTTGGAGATAGGCGTCGGTACCGGAGTGCTCCTCGCGGAGCTTGCGCGTCGGGCGGGGCGGGTGATCGGTGTCGACCACTCGCCCGCGATGCTTGAAGAGGCGCGTCGCAGGCTCGCAAAGGTTGGGGTGCAGGGGGCCGAACTGAGGCTTGGTGACATGAACCACCTGCCGCTTGCCGACGGAGGGGCGGGTTGCGTGGTAGCCAACATGGTGCTGCATCATGCCCCCCGGCCGGAAACGGTGCTCGCCGAGATCGCGCGCGTGCTGGCGCCGCAGGGAACGCTGCTTGTCGCCGACCTCGCGCGTCACGAACAGGAATGGGCCAGGGAGCAATTGGCAGACCAGTGGCTCGGCTTCGAGGATGGTGAGTTGAAGGGGTGGCTTAAGGGAGCGGGATTTTCAGGTATCACCATTGATCGCGTGTCGTCAGGAAACGGTGCTGAAGACGTGTTGCTGGTGCAGGCGGTAAAGGCGTGAAAGACACGAAGTTTTAGCGGGTCACAGAAAGACCATCGAAAGGAGAACAACGTGAAACAGGATTACATCGTAAAGGATATGTCGCTGGCCGATTGGGGCCGCAAGGAGATGATCATCGCGGAAACCGAAATGCCGGGTCTCATGGCGATTCGCGAGGAGTACGCGGCGGCCCAGCCGCTCAAGGGGGCGCGCATCGCGGGCTCGCTGCACATGACCATCCAGACCGCCATGCTCATCGAGACCCTCACCGCGCTCGGCGCCGAGGTCCGTTGGGCTTCCTGCAACATCTTCTCGACCCAGGATCACGCCGCGGCAGCCATCGCCGCTGCCGGCATCCCGGTCTTCGCGACCAAGGGTGAGAGCCTCACCGAGTACTGGGACTACACCCACAAGATCTTCGAGTGGCACGACGGCGGTGCGCCCAACATGATCCTCGACGACGGCGGCGACGCGACCCTCTTGCTGCACCTTGGCAGCGACGCGGAAAAGGACCCGACGGTCCTCGACAAGCCGACCTGCGAGGAGGAAGAGGTGCTCTTCGCGGCCATCAAGAAGCGTCTCTCCGAGAAGCCGGGGTGGTACGCGAAGACCGCGGCCTGCATCAAGGGTGTTACCGAGGAGACCACCACCGGCGTGCACCGTCTCTACCAGATGTTCGAGAAAGGGAAGCTGAAGTTCCCGGCCATCAACGTGAACGACTCGGTGACCAAGTCGAAGTTCGACAACATCTACGGCTGCCGCGAGTCCCTCATGGACGGCATCAAGCGCGCCACCGACGTCATGGTGGCGGGCAAGGTTGCGGTCATCTGCGGCTACGGCGACGTGGGCAAGGGATGCGCCCAGGCGATGCGCGGGCTGCAGGCCCAGGTATGGGTGACCGAGGTCGACCCGATCTGCGCCCTGCAGGCGGCCATGGAAGGGTACAAGGTGGTCACCATGGAGTGGGCGGCCGACAAGGCGGACATCTTTGTCACCACCACCGGCAACATCGACGTCATCACCCACGACCACATAAAGGCGATGAAGCACAACGCCATCGTCTGCAACATCGGTCACTTCGACAACGAGATCGAGGTGGCGAAGCTCAAGCAGTACAAGTGGGAGAACATCAAGCCGCAGGTCGACCACGTTATCTTCCCGGACGGCAAGCGCATCATCCTGCTCGCGGAAGGTCGCCTGGTGAACCTCGGCTGCGCCACCGGTCACCCCTCGTACGTGATGTCATCTTCCTTCGCGAACCAGACGCTCGCGCAGATGGAGCTCTTCTGCAACCCGGGCAAGTACCCGGTGGGCGTATATATCCTGCCGAAGGAGCTGGACGAGAAGGTGGCGCGTCTGCAGCTGAAGACCCTGGGTGCGATGCTGACCGAGCTGTCCGACGCACAGGCGGCGTACATCGGCGTGAAGAAGGAAGGTCCGTACAAGTCGGAGCACTACAGGTATTAAACCGAGAGGACGTTCTACGTTCAACGTTCTACGTTCTATGTTAACTGACTGACTGCTAACCTCTCCCGGGGCATCTTTGCTCCGGGGGAGGGGGGCGAATGATCATTCGCCCCTACAGAGGCGGCACAGAAACACACAAGACAAAAAAAGAGGGCGCTCGGTTTTACCGGCGCCCTTTCTTATCCTTCCTGCTCGCTTTCTTCTTTTTTCTTCTTCCCCTGACCAGGGGTGCATGCCGGCGACATTCAGGTCGCAATCCCCATCCGGGGCAGGATGAAACGCTGCAGCGCCACCCAGACGACCACAATACCTACCAGAATCAGCAACTCGTTCATATTTCACCTCCCAAAACGATACGATGCACTATATCGCATATTCGGGAAGAAAAATATACCAAATTAATTATTATTATTACCCTTTCAGCTTCAGTGCAGGTAGCCGACGGCCGCCTCGCACTCGCTGACCAAGTCCACCTCCCGCAGCAGGGCAAGATCCACTTCGCTGCCGGCCGGGATGAAGGTTGCGTCGCAGGGGAGGGCGGCGAGCGCGTCGCACCTGGTCATGGTGCTGAGGATCGCCGTGTGCTGCTCTCCGGCACAGTAGGCGACGTGCCTGCCGTGACGCTTCTTCACCGTCACCCGGATGAAGTGCAGCTTACCGGGTTTCTTGTGGGCGTCCTCGGCGAGAATTCCCTTCACGAACGGGGGGACCACCTTGCGGTGCCCCATCATCTTCAAGAGGGCGGGCTTCACCAAAAGCTCGAAGGTTACCATGGTGGAGACCGGGTTGCCTGGAAGCGAGAAGATCGGCTTTCCCTGCCAGGTCGAGAAGGCGGTGGGACCGCCGGGCTTCATGCCGATCTTCCAGAAAAGCTCCTCGGCCCCAAGTCCGGCGGCGACCTCGCGCACCAGATCCCGGTCCCCGGCGGAAACGCCGGCCGAGGTGATCAGGGCGTCGCAGCATAGCGCCTGCAGCATCTTCTCCCGGTGGCTTTCCACGTTGTCGCGTGCGATACCGACCAGCACCGGTTCGGCCCCCGCCTCGCGCACCGCCGCGGCCAGCGACAGTGCATTGGAGTTGATCACCTTGCCGGAAACCGGGCGCTCGCCCAGTTCGATCAGTTCATCTCCGGTGGAAAGTATGGCGATCCGTGCCTTGCGGTACACCGGCACCAGCGCCTGTCCCATCGCGGCTAGCATGCCGACCTCGGCCGGACGAATCCCGGTTCCTTCGGCGAGGACCGGCGCGCCTGCGCCCACGTCGCCGCCTCTCACGCGCACATGCTGCCGGGGGAGCACCTTGTGGCTGATCACCACATGGTCTCCGTCCACTTCCGCTTCCTCGATGGGTACTACGGCGTTGCAGCCGGGGGGGATGGGAGCTCCGGTCATGATGCGCACCGCGCATCCGGGCTCGACCATGGCGGCGACGTCGCCCCCGGCGGGTAGAAAGCCGGTGATGTTCAGGCGGGTGGGGGCTGAGGTGCAATCCGCGGCGTGCACGGCGAAGCCGTCCATGGCGGAGTTGTCGTAAAGCGGCAGGTCCCAGGGGGCGATGATGTCTCGGCTCACCAGACGCCCGAAGGCGTCCATCAGCGGAACTGTTTCCTCTCCAAGGGGCTTCACGTGGGCCAGTATGATGCCGCGCGCTTCTTCAAAGCTTGGCATGGTGCACCTCCTCGGTGCTGTCTGGCGCCGTCGTGGCGCCGGTAGTTAATTGCAGCCACGATCTTTGTGGCCAAGCCCCTACCCTTGCGGGAGGGGGAGGTTCTTTGTTTCTTTACGCCGCGTTCACCAGCTTCACCGGGACCTCGGCGTACGATATCTCGTGCATTTCCATTTCCAGGAGGTCGATGGATAGCTTGCGGTTTCTCAATGGCTCTCCCTTGCCGAGCAGGACCTTGCAGACCTCGGCGACCTCGAGGCTCGCCACCACGGCCGGCGTGAAGGAGGGGTTGCCGAGCTGCTGCTCGATCCCCTTGCCGGCCACCCAATGCCGGTAGATGTTCTGCACCGTGGTCTCTCCGGGGAACTGTGTGGCCACGTGCCCGTACCACCCGCCGATGGCGCCGTGCACCATGGGAATTCCGGCCAGTGTGCATACCTCGGCCAGCTGCAGGCGGTAGGGGATGCTGTCCAGGGCGTCGACCGCGATGCTTACCCCTGCAAGGAGTTCGAAGCCGTTGGTCAGGCAGAAGGCGTCCTCGATGGGGGTCACCGTGACGGCCGGATTCACCTGGGCAAGCCGTTCCGCCGCGACCGCCACCTTCGGCTGGCCAAGGGACGCCGGCGTTGAGAGGATCTGCCGGTTCAGGTTGTGCTCCTCGAAGATGTCCGGGTCGATGGCGACGATCTGACCGACGCCGAGACGCGCCAACTCTTCGAGGACGTAGCCGCCCAGGCCGCCGCAGCCGATCACGGCGACGCGGCTTTGGAACAGGCGCAACTGGTCTTCGACACCGATCATGCTCCTGTTGCGCTGGTAGCGGGCCGGAAGGATGCCGTTTTGCAGGGCGAGCCACTCCACCGCGGCGTGGCTTATGTCGAAGAGTTTCGCGGTGGTGTCCTGGGCGCGCCAGGAAAGCAGGCCGTCCTTGGTCTGTTCCTTCAAAAAGACGAGGGCGTTATGCATGTCAGCCTCCTCCGACCAGGGGAAAGAGCGAAAGGGTGTCGCCGTGGGCGAGCTTGCTGTCCAGTTCGCCGTGTCGGCCGTTCAGCATCACGATGCCGATCTCCTCTTCGGTGAGACCCAAAGAGAGCACCACGGCCCGCACCTCGGTTCCTTCGGCGAGTTCCTGTTCGGCCACCTTGAACCTGCCGTTTCTGAAAGTGGCGAAAAGTTTGAGAGTTATCTGCATGAGGCACCTGATCGTGGTTCAAACGGAAAAACCCGGCGTGACCTTCGTCACGCCGGGCGTTGGCTGCTTCTAGAAGTTCCAGAACTCGTCGAGTTCCTCGTCGGTGAAGTCCCACACCGCGTTGTGCGGCGCTACCGGCTCGTTCTTGAAGAAGTCCGGGAGGCGGTCATGGACGTTGGAGAGACCGGCTTTCTGGTTGAACTCGCGCTCGGTCTTCAGGACGTACTTGCCCAGGTTGGTGACGTCGTCGCCGGTGAGGGCGATGCCGAAACGGGCGTTGATCATGTCGATCAGGGCCGGGAGGCACTCCGGGATGTCCAGCGCCGGGAAGGCGACGAAGATGCACATACCGGTCGAGTCGACCGCGGCGGTCGCGATCTGCAGGTTGCGGGAGAGCTCGACCTGGCCGTCCTTCTTGAGCGGGTCGACGTAGCCGCCTACGTTCAGGATGTTGGTGGCGATGGTGTAACCGGAGGTGTGGTCGGCGCCCATGGTGGAGGTGGCGTAGGTGACGCCGATCCCCTTGACGGAGCGCGGATCGTAGGCCGGGATCGCCTGGTTCTTGACGACCGGTACGCGGGTCACGCCGTAGGTGCGGCCCACGGAGCCTGCGCCGCCGCCAAGGATGCGGCCGAGGGCGGTCCCCTTGCCGATCTCGTCGGTCAAAAGACGCAGCATCTCTTTGGAGTCGCCCCAGTTGAGGATGCCGGCTTCCATGGCTACGCCGAACATGACGGCGGTCTCAATGGAGTCGATCCCGATGTCGTCCATCAGGTTGTCGGCGCGGGCGATGTCGTCCAGGTTGTCGATGCAGCAGTCGGCACCCAGGCCCCAGATGGTCTCGTACTCGAAGCCGGAGGTGACGTACTTCCCATCCTTGTCGTGGTAGACCTGCGAGCACTGGATGATGCAGCCGGCGTGGCAGCCGTGCTTGGGCTTGCCGCCGCGCGCTACGATGGTGTCGTACATGGTCTCACCGGAGATCTTGTCGTGATCCTTGAACTGGCCGGTGGTGAAGTTTCTCGTCGGGAGACCGCCGGCCTCGTTCAGGATGTTCACGAGGACGTTGGTGCCGTAGGTCGGCAGACCCTCGCCGGAGACCGGGTGCTCGAGAATGGCCTTGGAGAACGTCCTGGCGGCGATCTTGAATTTCTCGGGGTCGGCGATCTTCACGCCCGGGGCGCCTTCGCCGTCGATGGAGATGAACTTGATCTGCTTGGAGCCCATGACTGCGCCCAGGCCGCCACGGCCGTGGCTGCGGATCTTGCTGTCCGGGTCCTTGACGGAGATGTTGGCGGCGGTCATCTTCAGCTCACCGGCCGGGCCGATGGTGAGGACGCCGGTCTTCTTGCCCAGACGCGCCTCGACTGCGTCGATGACGGCGAAGTTGCCAAGGCCCAGCAGTTCCTTCTCTTCGCTGATGGTGACGCCGTTCACGCCGACGGCCAGGTTATACCAGGCGTCACCCTTCGGGGCGCCTTCGATGATGAGGGCCTTGATGCCGAGTTTCGCCAGCATCTGTGCCGCGGTGCCGCCGGCGTTGGACTCCTTGATGCCGCCGGTGAGCGGGCTCTTGGCGCCTGCGGAGAGGCGGCCGGAGTTGGCTGCCGGGGTGCCGGTCAGAAGGCCGGGTGCGAACACCAGCTTGTTCTCGGCGGAAAGCGCGTGGCAGGTCGGCGGTACTTCGGCGGAGACGATGGTGGAGGTGAGGCTGCGGCCGCCGAGGCCTGCCCAGGCTGCCGGAACTTCTTCGATCTTGGTGGTGAGGTCGGTCATGTTGACGCGAAAAATCTTATCCATGCTTTTCAAGCTCCCTAATTTAAATTGTTCTACCGGCTGCTTGACGTCAGCCGGGACTCCTTTCCAAGAGGGAGGCTGCACCGTTTCCAGGGCAACCCGTTGGCCTGGAGCCATGAGGGGAGGTCCCTTTTAGGCTCGACACGGCTCGGAGATTTTTGATGCCAGACTGACCCGACACCGCTTACGCATCTGTTGGGTGGTGTGGTATAGCCCCTTCCCCCGGAGGGGGGAGGTCGGGAGGGGGGGAGCCAGGAAATCCCCCCTCCCTAACCCTCCCCCTCCGGGGGCGGGGATCATGCTGCAGCGTTATTACATTGCATCCTTGAAGATCTGGATGACCTGCTCAAGGGTCGCTTTGCGCGGGTTGGTGAACTGGCAAGCGTCCTTTTTTGCGTTTTCCGCCATGATCGAGAGGTCCTCTTCCTTCACGTTGAGGGCCTTGAGGCCGGTCGGGATGCCGATGGAAGCGGAGAGGCTGCGGATCCTGTCGATCGCCTTCTGGCCGGCTTCGGTCACGGAGAGGCCGTCGACGTTCTCGCCCAGTGCTTTTGCGACGTCGGCGAAACGCTCGGGGCAGGCGATCAGGTTGTACTGGCTGACGGCCGGCAGCAGGATGGCGTTGCAGACGCCGTGCGGCAGGTTGTAGAAGCCGCCCAGCTGGTGCGCCATGGAGTGAACGTAGCCAAGCGAAGCGTTGTTGAACGCCATGCCGGCCAGGTACTCGGCGTAAGCCATCTTGTCGCGTGCCTCGAGGTCTTCGCCGTTGGCGACAGCCTTGGAGAGGTACTTGGCGATCAGTTCGATGGCCTTGATGGCGCATGCGTCGGTGATCGGGGTGGCGATGGTGGAGACGTATGCCTCAACCGCGTGGGTGAGGGCGTCCATGCCGGTAGCAGCGGTCAGAGCGGCCGGCTTGCCGACCATGAGCAGCGGGTCGTTGATGGCGATGTTCGGAGTGCAGCGCCAGTCGACGATGGCCATCTTTACGTGGGTGTCGGTGTTGGTGATGATGCAGAAGCGGGTCATTTCGGAAGCGGTGCCGGCGGTGGTGTTGATGGCGACGAATGCCGGCATCGGCTTGGTGGACTTGTTGATGCCTTCGAAGTCGCGGATGTTGCCGCCGTTGCCGATGACGAGGCCAACGCCCTTGGCACAGTCATGGGAGGAACCGCCGCCCAGGGAGATGATCGCGTCGCAACCGTTTTCCTGGTACACCTTCACGCCGTCGTGAACGTTGATGTCGGTCGGATTCGGCTCGGCGCCGTCGAAGATGATGGCCTTTACGCCGGTGGCTTCCACCTGCTCCTTGATCTTGTCGGCAACGCCCATAGCCGAAAGACCTTTGTCGGTTACGATGAGGGCCTTGGATGCGCCCAGTGCCTTCACCTGCTCACCGGTTTCCTTAGCGGAACCGATACCCATCAGCGAAACCGTCGGAATGAAGAAGCCGTAAGTCTGTTCTCCTAATGCCATTTTTCTTTCCCCCTGTTGTTTTTCCGGGCTATTTGCACCGGGTTTGATTATTTTAAGATTCGTGCGGTGTTGCATACACTTTCCTAAAACGGTTTTCTACGCTTTCGCAAGGGGCGTACCAGAATTCACTGTAAACGCAATTTTTTGCCAGACCGAACAATTTTCATAGGATACCGTATACTTAACGAATCCTTTGTTTACATTAACCTGCACTAGCCCAAAGGTTGCGTTCTGAAATCGAACAGTTGCGACGTTCCATAATGGAGCGTTTGCGCTTTTGTGGAACGTCCGTTTTGATCGCTAAACCGATGATCCCCGCCGTGCCCGCCTGTTGAATTCAAAATCCCAAAAATTGGTTCGTTTGTTGTGTATTCACCATCTTACTTACCGCCTCATTAGTGCCGGGCGCGCCTTTTTGCGCCGAAGTGGAACAGTTGGTACCGATATTGCCTTGTATACGGCGAGGCGTGTTTCACAGGGGGATGCGGCATGGCACTGATCGATACCTACGGCAGGCGGATCAACTACTTGAGACTCTCGGTCACCGACCGTTGCAACATGCGCTGCAGCTATTGCATGCCGGCGCAGGGGGTGGCGAAGCTCGGGCATAAAGAGATGCTGAGCTACGAGGAGCTTTACCGGGCGGCCGCTGCCTGCGTCGCGCAGGGGATAGAGAAGATAAGGGTGACCGGCGGGGAGCCGCTGGTCAGAAGAGGCATCGTCGATTTTCTCGGTCGCCTCTCGTCAATCCCGGGACTCAAGGAACTGGTGGTCACCACGAACGGGCTCCTCCTCGACGAACTCGCCCAGCCGCTCAGGCAGGCAGGTGTCGCCAGGCTCAACATAAGCCTAGATTCGCTGAGGGCGGAGACCTTTGCCAGGATCACCCGTGGTGCCGATCTGTACCGGGTTCTCTCGGGGATTGCTGCGGCGCAGGAGGCGGGCTTCGGGCCCTTGAAGATCAACATGGTGGTGATGCGCGGGGTGAACGACCAGGAGATCCTGGACTTCGCCGCCCTTACCCTGGACCACCCGTTCACGGTGCGTTTCATAGAGTACATGCCGACCCTGCAGGACGAGAGCTGGGGCGCCCAGAGCATGCCCGGGAGCGAGATCCTCGCACGCATCGCCGAGCGCTACCCGTTGCTGCCGCTGGTGAACTCCGAGATGGCGGGGCCGGCGAGGAATTACAAGATACAGGGTGCCGCGGGCGCCATCGGGATCATCACCCCGGTGTCGGGGCACTTCTGCGAGAGCTGCAACCGGATCAGGATCACGGCGACCGGCCGGGTACGTGGCTGTCTCTTTTCGGATCAGGGAATGGACCTGAAGCCGCTTCTGGCTTCCGACGATCCAGGTCCGCTGCACGAGGCGTTGAGCCGCATCGTGACGCAGAAGCCGGGACGGCATCATATCGCCGAGGAAGGGGCCGAGCAGGCCGTGGTCAACATGTCGAGGATAGGCGGTTAGCAGACGGAGACCGGGGCTCGTGGAAGATGGGTCCGGGACCGGCGAAAACGGAGGAGACTATGAGCGCGTCTGTAGTGGCGGTCAGCGTAAGCGAGAATAAGGGCGAGAGGAAGAAGCCGGGGCCGGCGGTCCACCTGAGGGAAAACTACGGCATCATCGGCGACGCGCACGCGGGGGACTGGCACCGCCAGGTGAGCCTTTTAGCCGAGGAGAGCATCGACAAGATGATCGCGATGGGGCTTGCCGTCGGACCGGGCGACTTCGCGGAGAACATCACCACGCGCGGCATCGAACTGGTGACTCTGCCGGTGGGGACACGGATCGGCATCGGGCCGGTGGTGCTGGAGGTCTCCCAGATAGGGAAGGTCTGCCACACCCGGTGCGCCATCTACTACCAGGCGGGCGATTGCGTCATGCCGAAAGAGGGGATCTTCGCCACCGTGGTGAGCGGCGGTGTGGTGCGCCCCGAGGACAAGATCGAGCTGCTGTAACAGGCGGCATATTCAAATCAGCAGGCAAAGAAGGGGAGAAGTCATGAAGGAAAGAAGTCAGAAGAAGGTGAACATCATCTCGATACGCATGAGCGACGACGAGCGGGACGCCATCCAGAGGCTCATGGACAAAAGGGGGAAAAAGGCTTCCTTCATCATGCGCGAGGCGTTCGCACTTTTCAGGGAGCAGTGGGAGGTTTCGAGGGGTGAGGCGACCCACTAGGTGGTGCCACTAAAACCTTGATGGACTCGGTGGACGCTCTGGACCTTGGACCTTGTGGACCCGGTGGCCTGTGACAACGGGTTTGAACAGAGTTGGTAAAAGAAAGGATCTTCAATGTACGTGGTGGCTTGCATTAAACAAGTGCCGGATACGACTCAGGTGCAGATCGATCCGGTTACTAATACGCTGGTGCGCGATGGTATCCCTTTCATCGTAAATCCTTACGATACCCACGCCCTGGAGGAAAGCCTCCGCATGAAGGCGCGCTACGGGTTCAAGGCGGCGGCGCTCTCGATGGGACCGCCTAACGCGGAGGCGACCCTCAGAAAGGCGCTGGCTCTCGGCGTGGACGAAGCGATCCTCTGCTCGGACCGCGCCTTCGGCGGCGCGGATACGCTCTCCACCAGCAAAGTGCTGGCGGAGGCCATCAGGAAACTGGCCCAGGATGACGAGGTTGGGCTGGTCTTCTGCGGCAAGCAGACTATCGATGGCGATACGGCGCAGGTCGGCCCGGGCATCGCCATTCGCCTCGGCTTCTCGCAACTCACGCTCGTTGACCGCATCGAACACCTGGACTTCCTTTCCAGAAAAATCCGCGTGCGCCGCAAACTCGAGGGGCGCTACGAGATCGTTGAGGCGAAGCTGCCGGCCATGATCACGGTGGTGCGCGAACTGAACCGCCCGCGCTACCCGACAGTCCCGATGCGGCTGAAGGCAGCTAAAAGCGAGGTGAAGGTCTGGAGCAACAACGAGCTGATGCTCGACCCCAACGGCATAGGCCTTAAGGGTTCGCCTACCTGGGTGAGCAGGATCTTCTCGCCGCAGCGTGCGGCGGGCGAGATGATCGGCGACGGTTTGAACGACCCCACTGGGACCGCCAAGCTCCTCTTGGAGAAGCTGGTGGCCAGGGACATGCTGGCGGTGTAGGTGTCGCTGGAATCTTGTGGACTGAATGAACCCGGTGTACCCGGTGGACCTCATGGACGTGACTAGGAGTGGGTAAAAGATGGCTGAAGCTAAAAACAAACTGAAAAAGCCGCGGGGGAAGGTTCGGCTCATAGAGGGGAAGTGCATCGCCTGCGGCGCGCGTTGCCAGAGCAGTTGTCCGGTGGACGGCATTCAGATGAGCGAGGCGGGAGAACCGCAAATCGAACTCTCGAAGTGCATCGGCTGCCTCAAGTGCGTGAAGGCCTGCCCGGGCTCGGCCCTGGAGATCTTCTACTCGAAGGAGGACCTGGAGATCCTGGCACAGCTCGCCGGTCAGCAGGACCTCGCCGAGGATGAGGCCGACCCGGAGGAGCTGGCACGCCGCGAACTGGTGGCGGCTTACCGCGGCGTATGGGTCTTCATCGAACAGACGGAAGGGGAGGCGGCCCGCGTTTCGTGGGAGCTCCTCGGCAAGGGGAAGGAACTGGCGGCGAAGCTCGGGGTTGGGCTCTCGGCGGTGGTGCTTGGCGACAAGGTCGAGCACCTCTGCTATGAGGCCTTCAGCTACGGCGCCGACCAGGCGTACCTCATGGATCAGACGGTCTTCGCCAACTACCGCACCTATCCGTACCTGGACGCTCTTTGCCACCTGATCGACAAGTTCAAGCCGGAGATCGTGCTCATGGGCGCGACCGGGATGGGGCGCGACCTCGCCGGGGCCGTCGCCACCCGCGTCAAGACCGGCCTCACCGCGGACTGCACCGGGCTCGACATCGACGCGAAGCGCAACCTCATGCAGACCCGCCCGGCCTTCGGCGGCAACATCATGGCGACCATCATGTGCGACCGTTTCCGTCCCCAGATGGCGACGGTACGCTCGCACGTCATGCCCATGCCGGCGCAGGAGGCGGGACGCAAGGGTAAGATCATCCATGTCTCCCTTCCCATCAACGAGGCGGACGTCTTCACCAAGGTGCTCGAGGTGATCCGTGACAAGAAGGCGGGCGAGGTGGATATCGCCGGCGCCGAGTTCATCGTCTCCGGTGGGCGCGGCCTGATGGCGAAGGAGAACTTCGCCATGCTGCAGGAGCTTGCCGACGAGCTCGGGGGCGTCGTGGGCGCCTCGCGTAGTGCGGTGGACGCGGGGTGGATGCCGCCGGACCGCCAGGTGGGGCAGACCGGCAAGACGGTACGCCCGAAGATCTACATCGCCTGCGGCATCTCCGGCGCGATTCAGCACCTGGTGGGGATGCAGGATTCCGACCTCGTCATCGCCATCAACCGCGACAAGGAGGCCCCCATCTTTGAGGTGGCGAGCTACGGCATCGTGGGCGACCTGTTCCAGGTGGTCCCGGCGATCACCGCGGCGCTGCGGGAGATGAAGGCGGCCTCGAGCGGCATTGAGGTCAAGGACGTCAAGGCGGCGTAAGGGGCGCTTCTTCCCGTCACGGACATCTTGCAAAAACTCTCCCTCGCCCTCTGGGAGAGGGTAGGGGTGAGGGCGCCGCTTACGGTGGTAATGCGTCGACGTGGGGTTGAGGCACCGCCCTCACCCTGGCCCTCTCCCGCCTCCGGGCTGAAGCCCTACGGTGGGCGAAGGCCCGGAGGGCGAGGGGAAGTGGACCTTTGGCCTGTATGAGCACGTTGCCAAGCCGTCCAGCCCCCGCCTGCTGACCGTAGCCCTACGGTGGGCGAAGGCCCGAAATGGTAGGGGCATGGAGGGGGCGCGTGGCGGTTGGAACAGGTTCGACCCGGCTTCCCCCCTCCCGGCCTCCCCCCTCCAGGGGGAGGTGCACTGCTCTGTTAAGTCACCGCTGCGGGCTTGAGCGGGTTAACCGGATTTCGAAAAAACAACTACAAGGATACGTTCATGCAACCTAATCCTGTCATCTTCACACCGCTTCTGGCGGCGGCTTGCGCCATCTTCGCCTGGAGCTGCTATCGCCGCTTCAGCCTGGTCGCCGTCGGCGCGGCCGAAGACCGTCTCTCCAGTTTCCCCGAGAGGCTCAAGGGGATGTTCCTCTTCGCCTTCCTGCAGAAGAGGGTGGTGAGCCGCCCCTTCGGCATCAACCACGTCTTCATCTTCTGGTCGTTCCTGGTACTCGCGGTAGCCAACACGGAATTCCTGCTCGCGGGCGTGTTCCCGGCGGCGAAACTTTCCAGCCTTCTCCCCGCGGCGCTCTACCTGCCGCTCGTCTTCGCTTTCGACCTGCTCTCGCTCTGCGCCCTCGCCGCGGTAGTCATCGCCCTGGTGCGAAGAGCGGTGGCGCCTCCCTACGAAGGGGCCCGCACCGGCGAGGCCTTCGGCATCCTCTCCATGATCGGGACGCTCATGCTCGCCTACTTCGGCCTGCACGCGGCGGAGATCGCCATGGGGCAGGAACAGGCGGCGCAGGCGATGCCGGTTTCCTCGGCGCTGGCAGCCATGCTGGCGGGGGAGGGGAGCGAGACCCTGAAGAGCGTCGCGCAGCTCTCCTGGTGGCTGCACGCGGCAGTGCTGCTCTTCTTCATGAACTACCTTCCCTACAGCAAGCACATGCACATCCTGGCCGCCATCCCGAACTGTTTCTTCAAGGAGCTGGAGACGCCGAACACCCAGCCGCGCGAGGAGTTCGAGGAGGGGAACGTTTTCGGCACCGGGAGCATCGACCGCTTCACCTGGAAGGACCTCTTCGACTCCTTCTCCTGCACCGAGTGCGGGCGCTGCGAGAAATCCTGTCCTGCTGCCAATACCGGCAAACCGCTCAACCCGCGCCTCGTCATGCACGACATCAAGGTGAACCTCCTTGCCAACGGCGATCTCTTAAAGCGCGGCGGCGAGCCGACCGTGCCGATGATCGGCGAGGGCGAGGGATGCATCAAGCCGGACGCGCTCTGGTCCTGCACGAGCTGTGGCGCCTGTCTTGCCGCCTGCCCGGTCTTTATCGAGCAGATGCCGAAGATCACCAAGATGCGCAGGCACCTGGTGCAGATGGAGGCGGATTTCCCGGAAGAACTTCTGAACCTCTTCGAGAACATGGAGCAGCGCTCCAACCCCTGGGGGATCGCACCGGGCGAGCGCGGCAAGTGGGCGGGCGGGCGCGACGTGCAGCTCTTCGAGGCGGGAAAGACCGAGTATCTATACTTCGTCGGCTGTGCGGGGTCATTCGACTCGCGCAGCAAGCAGGTGACGCTCGCCATGACGCAGATCTTCGAGGCGGCCGGGGTTTCCTACGGCATCCTCGGCAAGGATGAGAAGTGCTGCGGCGACAGCCTGCGCCGCCTGGGGAATGAGTACCTCTTCGACAGGATGGCCAAGGAGAACGTGGCGCTTTTCCAGGAGAAGGGGGTGAAGAAGATCGTCACCCAGTGTCCGCACTGCTTCACCACGCTCAAAAACGACTACAAACAGTACGGCCTCGAGCTCGAGGTGATTCCGCACGCCGAGTTCATCGAATCGCTCATCGCGCAGGGTAAGCTGAAGCTGGATCACCACGCGAAGAAGGGTGGCAACATCGTCTTCCACGATTCCTGCTATTTAGGTCGGCATAACGGCGTCTACGAGGCGCCCCGTACCGTCATCGCCCACGCCACGGGGAGCGCCCCCACTGAGATGGAGCGCAGCCGCGAGAATTCCTTCTGCTGCGGCGCGGGCGGCGGGCGCATGTGGATGGAGGAACACCTGGGTGAGCGCATCAACCTGAACCGGGTGACCGAGGCGCTCTCCGGCGACCCCGGCACCATCTGCACCACCTGCCCCTACTGCATGACCATGATGGAGGACGGCCTGAAGGATCGCTCCACGGGCGGCACCAAAGTGAAGGACATCGCCGAGCTGGTGGCGGAAGGGCTGAAAGGCCCGGCGAAAGGTTAGCGCGGCATAAAGATAGCGGCGGCCGGAGAGGGTGGGACCATTCCTCGCCTCGGCGGCTCCGAGAACTCTTCGCTTTCCGGGAAGGACCGGGTGGGACGTCTTGACGCGGGCGGCACCTCCCCCCCCGGTTCCTTTCCCGGATGGCGAGGGGCAACACGATTTTTGAGGAACGCAAGATGAACAACAACGCGGCGGCACTGTCTGAATTCATGCCGGACAACGAGCCGGCCTTCCTGGAATACCCCTCGAAGCTCTTCGTCGAGACCACCAGCCGCTGCAACCTGAACTGCGTCATGTGCATGAAGCAGAACGCGGACGGCAGCCGGGTCGAGGACGGCGACCTCGACGTCGCCACCTTCAGCCAGCTGGAGCCTGCTCTTCCGAACCTGGAGGCGCTGGTCTTGAACGGCGTCGGCGAGCCGCTCATCAACACCCGCCTGGAGCACTTCATCACGCGGGCTAAAAAGCTCATGCCGGTCGGGAGCTGGGTCGGCTTCCAGAGTAACGGCCTTTTGCTGTCGCACCTGCGCGCCGTGTCGCTCCTGGAGGCGGGGGTGGACCGCATCTGCCTCTCCATGGACGGCGTCGATGCCGATACCTTCAGCTCCATCCGTTCCGGCAGCCAGCTGGTCGACCTGGAGCACGCGCTGAACGCGCTGGGGGCGGCAAAGGTAGCCTGCCGGCGGCCCGACATGGAAATCGGCGTCGAGTTCGTCGTGATGCGCGACAACCTGCGCCAGCTCCCGGCGGCTCTTTCCTGGGCCTCCGAGTTCGGCGTCAGCTTTGCGCTCGTGTCGCACCTGCACCCCTTCGACGAGCCGCACCTCTCCCAGTGCAGCTACGACCTCTCAAGCGACGAGTCCATCTCGCTCTTCCAGAGCTGGATGAGCAAGGCAGAGCTTAAGGGGATCGACATCCGGCGCTACTTCGAGGTGCTTTGGAATTACAAGAAGACCGAGGAGGAGCGCACCATCATCGAGTACGTGGCGGCGATGAAATCGGACGCGCAGCAGCGCGGGGTGACGCTCGACCTCAAACGCCTCTTCTCCCTGGACACCGCGCGCATCCACGAAAGCCAGGAGATCTTTGAGGAGGCGGCGCAGGTGGCGCGCAGGACCGGGATCGAGCTGAAGCTTCCCGAGGTGGCGAGGCGGGAGAGCCGCGTCTGCAGCTTCATCGAGAAAGGGAGCGCCTTCATCTCCTGGGACGGCGGCATGCATCCCTGCTACCACCTCTGGCACCACTGCCGCTCCTTCGCGAACGGCTGGCTCCACCCTGTGCAGCCCTGGAGTTTCGGCAACGTGAAGGACAAGGGGGTGCTGGGGATCTGGAACAGCCCTCCCTTCCGCCGCTACCGCGAGAACGTGCTGCGCCACGACTACCCATCCTGCGCCGAGTGCAACACCTCTCCCTGCGACCTGATGCAGGCCGACCGTTTCGACGTCGACTGCTACGTGAACTCCGAGCCCTGCGGCAGCTGCCTCTGGAGCTCCGGCGTTTTCAGGTGCCTGGACTGACCCCCTTGAGCACCTCCCTGAGCGCGGAGAGCCGGTACGGTTTCTGAATGAACCCTGCAGGCTCACTCCCCGCGAACTTCTGCTTCACCTCGATCTCGCTGAAGCCGCTGGAGATGACGACTTTCACCTCGGGATCGATCTTCTTCAACTCGACCAGGCACTGGTCGCCGCTCATGTGTGGCATGGTCAGGTCCAGAATGACGAACCGGATGCCGGGGGTCGTCCTGTACACCTCGAGGGCTTCTCGGCCGTCGCGCGCGGTGACCGTCGCGAAGCCGAGCTCCCTCAGCATCTGGGTGCCTATATCCAGCACCACTTCCTCATCGTCGACAAGGAGCGCCTTTCCGGCCCCTTCCCAAGCGGCCTCCTCGGGGATAGAGGGCTTTTCGCTCACCGTCTGCAGCGTGCTTGCCGGGATGAGCACCTTTATCGTGGTCCCCTTTTCCGGCTCGCTGTAAACCACGATCGCCCCCTTGTGTCCCCTCACGATCCCCAGCACGGCCGCCATCCCCAGGCCGCGGCCGGTGAACTTCGTGGTGAAAAAGGGATCGAACAGCCTCCCCACGGTCTCCTTGTCCATGCCGCAGCCGGTATCCGCTATTTCGAACCAGACATAAAGCCCCTCCGGCAGCTCCTCGTTCTGCCAGACGTTCTTCAGATAACTGTGATCGCAGATCATGCTGCCGGTATTGACCGAGATGGTCCCGCTGTTCTCTCCAAGGGCCTCGGAAGCGTTGATGATCAGGTTCATGATGACCTGGCGTATCTGGGTCGCGTCGCCTTCGATGCACGGGAGCTGATCGGCGAGATGAAAGTTCAGCAAGGCCTTTTTGGAGATGGAGACCTTGAGCATGTGCAGCATCTCTTGTAGCAGCCGGTTCAGGTCGACCGCTTCGATGACGAATTTGCCTTTGCCGGAATAGGCGAGCATCTGTGCCGCCAGGTCTGCGGCGCGGGCGGAGGCCTGCTCTATGTTTTGCAGGTTCCCAATGGCGGGCGACTCCTTGTTGATCCGCATCAGGGCGAGTTCCGCGTTCCCCATGATGGCCATGAGGATGTTGTTGAAGTCGTGGGCGATGCCCCCGGCAAGGACGCCTAGGCTCTCCAGCTTCTGCGAGTGCAGGAGCTGTTTTTCGAGCTGCTTCTGCTCAGCCTCGAGACGCCTGCGCGCCGTGATGTCGCGGACCAGCAGGATGAACCCGGTACACGGCGTTCCCATCGCGGTGACGGAAAGCTCGAACCACATCTCTCCCTGCGGCATGTCGAGGGAATAAACCGCGCCCCGGTGCGAGCCGGTCCTGCCCGCTTCGGCGAGGGCTGCCGTGATGACACGCGCCGGCTCTTCCGGCAGGACGTCCGGGAACTTCTTTCCCATGAACAGGGTCGGCGGCACGTAGGGCTCGTTCTGCGAGGAGGAGTGAAATTCCACGATGATCCCGTCCAGGTCGGTCCGGAACATTAAATCGGGCATCGAGTTGAGGATCGCCTCCTGCGCTTCCTGCGCGAAACGCACGTTTGCCTCGGCCTGCTTGAGCTCTGCGATGTCTCCTTCCAGGCGCTCCGCCATCATGTTGAAACTCCTGCAGACCGTGTCGATCTCCCCCACCGACGCGCAGGTTACCCGCGCGGCCATGCTCCCGGCCGCCAGTTCATCGGCGACCCGGGCCAGCTCGCTCACCGGGCGGAGCACCAGCCGGTTCGCGACTGCATTCAGGACGATGGAGAAGGTGAGCGACATGAAGAGCATGCCCACCAGGATTATCTCGGTTTGGCGCACCAACTGCGCATGGACGTTCTGCCGGCTGAGCCCGATGCGGACCGCGCCCTGAGTGGAGGCATCGACGCTGATCCTTTGCAGTAGCTCGATTACGTCGCCGTCCTTTTTCAGGCGGTCCACGACGGTACTGACGGACGCATCGGAGGGGAGATTTTCCAGGATGTGTTTCACCTGCGGATGGGAGCGATTCAGGCTGGCGAAGGCTGTCGTCTGCGGGATACCATCGGCGTCCTCGATGATGGTGTAGATGATCTCGTCATCGTGCACCTCCGAGACCAGGGCATCCAACTGCAGGGTATCCTTCAGGATCAGCGCATCGGTGCAGACCGAGGAAATGTAACTCGCGAAGGCCTTTCCCTTGTTTTCGAGGGTGAGCTCCAGCTTGTTTCTTTGCGCGACGAACAGGGTCACCGCTACGGCAACGGAGAATACGAGGACGATGCTGAAGGAGAGGAGGAAAAACCTTCGCTGCAGGCTTGGATGTCTGATCTGCCAGGTGCCCATTAATACCTGCCTTCGCGTAGCGTCGGCTGGTGCGCCGACGTCCCGGTGGAAGTTGTACGGTCAGCAGCGAGGCCTACTTGATGTTCTTTTTAAGCCATTTTTCCATCTCACGAACCGAGTCATAGTCGGCATCTTTCGGGACTATGAACCGGTCCACCTTTATACCTGCGAGGATCTCCCTGCCTTCGGGGTCCTCGTGCATGGTCAGGAAGATGTTCCTGATGCGCGCTTTAAGCACAGGATCGAGGTCGCCGCGGACGACTATGGGAGGGATGCCGTAGCGTGGCGACTTGGCGATGATCTTCGTCTGGCTTGTGAAACGGGGATTCTTGCTGGCGGCGTAGTTGTAGATCAGGCTGTCCACACTCGCCCCGGCGACGATCTTTTTTGCCACCGCTTCGATCGCCTTGTCATGCGTTCTCGTGTAGATGATCTTGCTGAAGAACTTCTCCGGAGGGAGATTGAAGCTTTTGCCGATCATGTAGGTCGGGGCGAGCTTACCGGTATTGGATTTGGGATCGGTGAACGCGAAACTCTTTCCCTTAAGTCCCGCGAGGTTCCTGATCTTGCTGCTGCGATGGGTGATGATGTAGGCGTAGTAGAAGGGTTCTCCGTAGGACTGGGGCGCTACCAGCAACTCGACGCCGAACTTCTCCTTGTCCGTGACGTACGGTCCGGAGCAGACGAAGGCGAGCTTAAGCTCCCCGCTTTCCAGGAGCCGGTCGGTCTCCTCGTAAGTGCGCTTTTGCACCATCTCGACCGGCCGCCCCAGTTTCTTTCCAACGTAGTCGATGATCTGGTCGTAATACTTGACCGTCTCCTGGGGAGAAATCATCGCGGCGACGCCGAACTTCAAAGGTTCGGCGCAAAAGGCTTTAACATCGGCAAGACAGAGAGTGGAGATGACAGCGAAGGCAATCGCAAGTGCTTTCATTACGTCTCTCCCAACTTCGACCTTGGTTTGGCTCGTCCCGGATGAACATGGAGGTGAAAGATAAGGCATAGGTCCCACGCTGAGACAGTCTAACATGACAATCATGTTAATCAATGGGGCTTTATTACAGGTCACCTGTCATTTCTTGAAGCAGATAGAGCTTGGGGTTCACCTTGTGGACGCATTCAACCACCTCACGCAGCATCTCTTCATCCAGTCCGCACTCTTCGTCGATGCCTTGGAAATAGGGGTAACCCTTCGGGAGTGGCGTGAGGGCGCCGTCGCGCAAGAGCATCACGTCGACCAGGTCGTTCACCCTCCCTTCCGCCTCCCACGGATCGCGGTAGTTGAACTGGCGCGCCACCACGTGCAGCCCCATCCCGTTCTCGAAGATGGCCTTCACCTCGAAGGAGAATTCGCGCGGCGCGCTGTAGTTCTCGCTGCGTCCCGAGCGCACCATCACCTGGGCGCCTGCCTCCCTCAATATCTCTCCAACCGATTCGGCGGTCATCGGCTTGAAGTTCTCTTCCATCATTTAAACCTCCAGTCTCATTTCGATGCCCCAGGGGGCCGGTTTCTCCCCCTCGGCGGTGAGTACCCACAGGGTCGGCAGTTCCATCTGCTCCGGGACGGGGCCTATGCCGTCGGTGAGGTAGATCACCGCGGCGGGGAGGGGATGCATGGTCTTCGCGTACTCGAAAACGGGTCTTAAGTCGGTGAACCCGCCGCCGTCGTAGCGCTCCGGGACGAACGCACTCCCCTTGAACGCCTCGACGCGCTGGATGCGGCTGTTCGCGTAGAGGACGGTGATCGCGGCGTCGCGTCCCCGGGCTATCTGCAAAAGCTCGCGGGCGAACGCCTCGCGCAGCTCGACGATGTCGGTCGAATCGCTCACGTCGATGGCGACCAGCAGGTTCAGGCGGCGCCGCTTCTTCGTCCCCGGGGTGTCGTGCTCGAAGCGCCTGTGTTCGCGCATCCAGGTGCTCGTCTTGCCGATCCTTCCGGCGGTGGCGACGAACTGCCTGAGCACCTGGCGCCAAGGGATGGGGGAGGGGCGCAGGAGGGCGTCCACCACGGCACGCAATTCGGCGGGCGCCTCCCCGTCGCTGCCGCGCAGGCTCTCGCGCGTCACGGCGCGCAGCATCTCCTCGGCAAGTGGCAGCGGCGTGCTGTCGGCGTCGCTCCAGACGGCGTGGTCGTCGACGGTAGCGGCTGCGTCGGGGTCCTTCCCCGCGCCGCTCGCCCCCTGGACGTCCTCTGCCTCGTCGCCGAAGCCGCTGCCGGAGAGGTTGCCGATGTCGAAAGGGCGCACGAGTTTCGCGTAGTACTCCTCCGCGGCTAGCCCGTCCGGGAGATCGAACTGGGTCGGGTAGATCGCCCCTTCTGGGAGTCCCGGGGTGTCCGGGTTGATGGCGAGATCGCAGCAGAGGTCCCAGTCGTGGGCGTTCTTACCTTTTCCACGCAGCATGTGCAGGTGCAAAAGGTGCTTTACGAGGTGCTCCAAAAGCGCCTGCTGCTCGGATGCGGCGAGAAGGTCGAAGGGACCGGGATCGACGGCCAGGGTAGGGGTGCCGTTTCTGATGGTGACGCCGGCGGCCTTTCCCTTGAGCGGCATCTCCTCGCGGCGCAGGTTCAAAAGGAAGTGGCCGTAGAAAGGGCGCTCCTTTAAAAGGCGCACCACGGCGTTTTGCAGGGTGCCGGGGGACACTTCCTACCCCGCCTGGGCGCTGATGGCCTGCATGGCCTCGAAGATGACGGCGTCGTGCTTGTCCTTCACGAGAAGCAGGGCGACCTCCGGGATCTTCAGGAGCGACTTCACGAAGCCAAAGCGTAGGTCGCGCGGCAGCACGGCGATGAAAGCGATCAGGTTCTCCTCCTGTTCCTCGCTGAGGCTTGGGGAGACCTGGAGCAGGGCGGTCAGGTCGTTGATGGTCGCGGCCTGGACGTCGTCGCGCTGCGCCTCGGCCCGTTCGGCCACCTCCGCCCAGGCGTTCAGGATCTCCTCCGCGGTGACTGGCCTACCCTTGCGGTCCGAGAGCCAGCGCATGAAGGCGATGGCCGCCTCCTTCCCGACGATCCCGGAACAGACTTCCATCTCAAGCTCGGCGGGGAAGCGGCAGTTCTTCTTGAGAACGCTCACCATCTCCCAGGCGCGCTCGCTCGGCTCCACCTGCATCTCCATCGGCATCCCCTGTTTAGCGAGGAAGCCGTGGTTGCCGGCGAGAAACTGGCGCACTTCGCCAGCGAGCTCCCGCTTCTGCGCGTAGCGCGCCCAGCACTGGTAGTCGGTCTCCACGAAGAGCATCACCATGCGGTCGATGAGCGCGCGGTCGAGGGTCGCCACCTGGTAGCTCCCGTCGGGCGGGTTGATGCTGACCACGACCTTGTGGCGGCGGGAGAGGGTGTGGGTGTGGATGGCGCGCAGCATCCCCTCCGCCGGGGGCTCCACGAACTGGAAGATCGCCTGCAGGGTGTCCTCCTGCTGGGCCCGGTTCAGCTCGTCGCAGTGGATCACCGTTTCAGGCGCGTCCTCGGCGGGAAGCCAGGAGGGGCGCGACCAGTGCATCACGTCGCCGTTTCTGAAGGGGATGCCGACGAGATCGCCCACCTCCATCTGTCCAAGGCGCAGCGACACGTACTGTCGGTCGAGCTCGCGGCAGGCCTGGATGATGCCAGCGCTCTTGCCGACGCCGCGATGCCCGACGACGCACGGGGTCAGGTCGGTCTTGGAGAGAATTTCTTTTACAACCGTCTTCATCTGTTCAATATTCATGGCAGCCTGAACCTTTCCTGCTCTTGAAGTTGAGACAAACCGATATCTTACACAGATTCATGAGAAGGTGGAAGAGGTTAAATTGGATTTTGAATTGGACGGAAATAATTTAGTTGCTAGTATTACCGCTGTCGTTCAAACCCAAAGGGACGGAGGAGCACGGTATGGGACACAAGGAGTGCGAAGGAGAGGGGATGGCGAGTCTGGTGATCGGCGGCCTGATCGGCGCCGGACTTGCACTATTGCTCGCCCCTCAGACCGGCAAAAAGACGCGGAAGTACCTGGCCTCGCTGGCGGAGGATATGAGCGAGAAGGCCAACGACACGGTGAGCGAGTTCGCCGAAACGGTTTCCGACTTCGTGGAGAAGGCGACGGACCGCGCCGCCGAGTTCGTGAAGGAGAAGGATACCCTCACCAAGGAGTCGAAGAAGATGCTTCTCGCCGCGCTTGAGAAGGCGCAGGAGAAACTGGAAGAACAGAGAAAGAGGCTTGAGGATAGCATCTAACGAGCAGCACACATCAAACTACTGGAGGTACAGTCATGGCAAAAGAACCCTGGGTCGATCAAGACGTCTGCATCAGCTGCGGGCTTTGCACGGACAACGTGCCGGAAGTGTTCCGCTTTGCCGACAACGGCAAGGCCGAGGCATACGATCCGGCCGGCGCTTCCGAGGACGTCATTCAGCGCGATGCCGTCGACGTTTGCCCGGTTAGCTGCATCCACTGGCGGTGACGTTCTGCAGGTGGCACTGGCGCTGTGAAAGGCGCCCGTGCCGGTTGCGGTGGGTGCAGGAAAGGATCAAGAAGGAATGCTCAGTTTAAAAGGCCGAGCGAAAAGGCCGCCACCCAACCGGGAGGCGGCCTTTTTATTGCTCGCCATCTGCGTCCCCTTCACAGGGGTCTCCAGAGAGTTTCAGGTATCCGGAGTGCTGCCGCCCACGAAGCGCTTTGCGAGCCCTGACGTCCTCCCCTTTGCGAAGGGGGGACAGGGGGGATTTGCCTTGGTCAGACGATACAAACTTTTTCTAGTTCATCGATCACCTGTGATCGTTCGTCCAGGAGGAGCGCAACTCTTTGGTTTCATTGAATCGGCAGAAGCTGAGGGCAAAAAGCAAATCCCCCCCGTCCCCCCTTCGCAAAGGGGGGAGCGCGAGGGCACGTGCGGCGCTTTGTACGCAAGATGTTTCATGACGCGAGCCGCTACTTCTTCGGCGTGTGCGGCGGGCGGCCGGTGATCACCACCAGCGGGCCGCTTTTTACCTTGTGGAATTTCCCGGGGTCGCTGCGCTGATCGACAGCCCAAACGTACAGGGCCTTGGCGTCCTCGAGGAAGGGGCGGGTGAGCTCGTGGTAGTTCTTTCCGTTCACCTTGCGGTCGTGTTTCCGGTAGTAGTCGTACTGCATCTCCTCGTCGTAGAGCCCGATGCAGCCGTGGGAGGCGGGGTAGCCGGGGAGGTCGCGGCCGTGGATCCAGTAGGAGGGTTCCTCGTCCTTGCTCTTGTCCACCCAGAACCTGAGCCCGTAGTGCATGGGGTAGGGGCGGCCGATCTCCTCCACTGGGTACAGGTTCGACTGGTGGCGGCGGTCCGCGGCGTCGACGCGGAAGGTGCCGTTGGGAACCATCATCCCCTCGATGCCGAGGGCGATGGGGGAGGAGAAGCGGAGTTTCCCGTACTCGTAGACGCCCAGGAACATCTCGGTCTGATCCACCAGGATGCACTTTGGCTCCTTGGCGGCTGCGGGATAGGTGAGCGGCATGGGGTTGAAGTTCTTCACCTGCGCTAGGTTCTTCGGGACCTTTATCGAGACTCCGCCTAAGAAGTGGCGCCGGTCCATCCGGTTGAAGCGGAGCACGTCGCGCCACGAAGCACCGAAAAGCCCCTGCGGCGTATCCTTCCAGGTGAGCTTCCGGCAGCTCCACGGTATGCGGGAGTCGCTCGGGTAGCTGATCTCGCAAAGAGATTTCACCTTCTGCGCTGCCGGTGCCGCTGCTGCCGTCATGAGGAAAATGGAGACCAGAAGTATCGTCCGAAAAAGGGTAGCCATAGGTCCTCCGCAAACGAGAACCGCCAGAGCATCCGCCCCGGCGGTTTTTTTCGCGGTCCAATTGTCCATCGTCAATTGCCCATTGTCAATTGGACCTTAAGCATCCTCGAAGTGGGTTCCCTTGCGGCACCAGCGCCCGCCGCTCACGATGGAGGAGAGGGCACCCTCGCGCTCCACGGTGTCGGCGCGCACCGATAGGTAGACGTGGATAGGGATGAAGGCAAGGAAGATCCACATGACGAACTGATGCACCAGGCGGACGTACTGCACGCCGACCAGGTCGTCGAACATGACGAAGTAGCGAAAGACGATGTTCCCCGGGTCGTAGAGGGCGTAAAGGGCGAAGCCGGTGAAAAGCGCCAGGAGCCCAACCCCGAAGATGGCGGTGTAGGCCACCTGCTGCAGCGGGTTATGGCCGATGTAGTGGGGAGGTCGGTCGAAGCGGCAGAAAAGGTAGTTGAGCGCCACCTGCACAAGGTTCTTCAGGTCGCGCACGCGCACCGGGAAAAGGGCGTACCAGCGCTGGAACTGGTTTGAGGCGAGGAAGAGACCGGCGATGCGCAGGATGGCGGCACACAGAAGGAGCCAGCCTGCAACGAAGTGCACGAGCCTTAGCCAGCTTAAGTAGTTGGTGAAACCCTCCGCCCCGCCGTAGACGAGGCGGCCGCTTCCCATCAAAAGTCCGGTCGCGGAGAGGACCAGGATGAGAAAGACGGAAAACCAGTGCAGCACGCGCAGTTGCCAGTCCCACACCGGGACGTAGCGGAATTCGGCGGGCTCTTCGATGCGCCTACTCTTGCGCCGGGTGGCGCGCACCGGAATGTACCCCAGGAACTCCCAGCGTTCCGACCCGTCCGGAGCGACGCTCCCCCTGCCGACGCCGAGGGCGCGGAAGCCGTGGGTCATGCGCATCTCCGCCTGCATCTCAGCGCGGTAGCGCGTCGCCTCGTCCGGGTGGCAGAGGTAAAGGATGCTGTCCACCTCGCCGCGGGCGATGAGCGCCTCCTCGCCGCTATCGACGCGGCGCACCCGCGCGACGCTCCTGGCAAGTCTCGGCTCCAGCGGGGTGAAGGCGAGCTGCTCGTAGTGGCGCAGGTCCTCCTTCTTCGAAGCCGCGCTCAAAAGGGCTAAGTCGACCGGATCGTCGGTCCCGAAAGGGGCGCCAAGCGCCGCGGCGATAAGGAGTTCCCGTCTCTTCCTCCCGCTAAACGGTACCGGGTCCTCGAGCTCGATCCGTATCTCTGATTCAGGTATGTCGTAGAGACTCATCGCACCTTCACCTCCACCCCGCCCCCACCGGGCACGAGCACGTGCACCGCACAGGAGATGCACGGGTCAAAGGAATGGATGGTGCGCAGCACCTCGAGTGGGCGTTTCGCGTCCAGAAGCGGATGCTTCCCGCCGCCGGCCAGCGCCTCCTCGTAGGGGCCGCGCTGCCCGCCCGGGTCGCGGCCGGAGCTGTTCCAGGTACTCGGCACCACCGCCTGGTAGCGCGCGATGCGACCGTTTTCGATCTCGATCCAGTGCGAAAGGGTGCCGCGCGCCGCCTCCATGAACCCCATCCCCTGTGCCTGTTTGGGCCAGCTTGAGGGCTCCCAGCGCTCCTTGTTGAAGGTGGCCGTGTCGCCGGACTTGATCCTTTCGTTCAACTGGGCGAACCACTGATCCATACGCCGGGCGAGGATGACCGACTCGAGCGCCCGGCAGTATGTGCGCCCTAAAGTCGAGTTGAGCGCCTCGATGCCGGCGTGGAGTTTTCCGAGCCCCTCTTTCGCGAGCTGCACCGTCTCGGCGTGCCCCTGCGCCACGGCCACCATGATCCGGGCGTTCGGGCCTACCTGCACGGCGCGGCCGTCGTAACGCGGCGCCTTGCACCAGGTGTACTTAGGGTGGTCGGAGAGCTGCTTGAATGGGGGCTTCGGACCGGTGTAGCGCGGCTCGGTGCGTCCCTGCCACGGGTGAAGCCCCTGCCGGTCCCCCTCGGGCTGGCTGTACCAGGCGGAGGAGACGAACTCGGCGACCCTTTTGGACTCGAAGGGGTGGGCCGTGCCGTAGTTGCCGTCCATGAGAAGGGCGGCGGGGAAGACCCCTCCCGCCGGGGCGCCCGAACAGGACCAGGCGCTCTCACCGGTCGCCATGAGGTTCGGGGAGGAGGCGCCGATGGCCGCGTAGTCCGGGTAGAAGGAGGCGATAGCGAGGACGTCGGGGTAGTAGACCTCGAGGACGAAGCGCTTCGCCTGGTCGATCATCCCCGCCATCTCGTCGAGGCGCACCTGGTTCACCGTGATCTGGTTGTTTAGGTTGATCGAGCAGCCCATCCCCCCCACCAGGTAGTTCGGGTGCGGGTTCTTCCCGGCGAAGATGGTGTGCAGGCGGATGATGTCGCGCTGCCAGGAGAGCGCCTCCAGGTAGTGGGCGAGTGCCATGAGATTCGCCTCGGGGGGGAGACGGTAGGCGGGGTGTCCCCAGTAGCCGCCGGAGAAGATGCCGAGGCCGCCTTCCGCTGAAGCCGCCACGCGCTTTTGCACCTCGGCGTACCAAGTGGCGGAGTTGTTGGGCCAGGGGGAGACGGAGGCGGCCAGGCGCGAGGTGGCGGCGGGATCGGCCTTCAGCGCGCTCATGACGTCGACCCAGTCGAGGGCGTGCAGGTGGTAGAAGTGCATCACGTGGTCCTGCAGCGTCGCCATGCCGGAGACGAGGTCGCGGATCAGCTCCGCGCACGGGGGGATCTTGCACTTGGTGGCGTCCTCGACGGCGCGGATCGAGGCGATGGCGTGCACCCCGGTACATACGCCGCAGATGCGCTGCGCGAAGGCCCAGGCGTCGCGGGGGTCGCGCCCCTGAAGCACCCGCTCGATGCCGCGAAACTGGGTGGCGCAGGCCCAGGCGTCACCTATCCTTCCGTTGTCAGCTTCCAGCTCGATGCGCAGGTGCCCCTCGATTCGGGTGATCGGGTCGATGACGATTCTCTCGCTTGCCATTTCACTTCTCCTTTGACCTCAAAATCTCCAAACCAAAGGCTTCAACCCCAAAGGCTTTAACCTCAAAGGCTTCAACGCAAAGACGCAAAGCCGCAAAGGCGCAAAGGCGCAAAGAAAAGCTTTTTGGGGGAAACCAAAACGTTCCTTTGCTTTAAGGTTCTCTTTGCGTCTCCGCGCCTTGGCGTCTTTGCGTTAAGTCTTTTTGTCCTGGTCCTCCCGCTTTTCCGTGTCGCCCAGGACCGCGAGGGGGAGCGTCTCGGGCCGCGCCTTTTTCGTGCGTTTTTTCGCGATCACCGTGGCGGCGGAGTGGACGGCGACGCCACCCACCGAGGCGGCGACGGCGGCGATACCTATGGTGTTGGCGGTCGCCTCCACGCCGAGGCCTGGAACCATGAAGCCGGGGAGCCTGTCGTAGAAGGGAGTCATGCGGTCGTAGAAGTGGCGTTCGGTGCAGCCAAGACAGGGGTGCCCGGCCTTGATCGGGAAGCTCTGCCCCATGTTCCACTCCACCGTGGCGCAGGGGGCGAAGGTCGCCGGCCCCTTGCAGCCGAGGCGGTACAGGCAGTGCCCCTGGCGGGCGTTCTCGTCGTCGAAGCTGTCGGCGAACTGGCCGGCGTCGAAGCTCGCCCGGCGCGGGCACTTGTCGTGGATGCGCTGGCCGTAGGCGAAGAGTGGGCGGCCGTTGCCGTCCAGGGGCGGTGTGTGACCGTAGGCGAGGTAATAGGTGAGGGTGGCGGTGATGGTTTCCGCGATGGGGGGACAGCCGCTGATGTTGACGACGGGACGGTCGGTGATGACGTCGGAGACACCGACGGCGCCGGTCAAGTTGGGGGAGGCGGCCTGCACGCAACCGTACTCGGCACACGCGCCGACCGCGATGACGGCGCTCGCCTTTTGCGCCGCGCGCTTCAGGACGTTCAGGGCGGAGTCGCCGCCGATGGTACAGTAGACGCCGTCATCGTTGAGCGGCACCGAGCCGTTCACGAGCAAAAGATGCGGCCTTCCCTCGGCTTCCTTCAATACCTCCTCCGCGGCGGTGCCGGAGGGGGCCATCAGAAGCTCGTTGTAGTCGAGGGAGATCTGCTCCAGGATCAATCGGTCGATTGGGCTGCTGCCGGAGCGGAGCAGGCTCTCGACGCATCCGGTGCACTCCTGGAGCTGGAGGTAGATGACGCTTGGGCGCTTCGCCCCGGAGAGCCTTTCGGCCACGTCCTTTGCGAAGGCCCGCCCCCCTCCGGGAAGGGACGCCGCGCCGAAGAGCACCGCCATCCTGCCGCAAAAAGAGAGAAAATCCCTCCGCGTCACCCCGCGCCGGGCCAGGTAATCCCTGAACCCTTCGCCGCCTGGCCAACCGTCATCCATGGACTCGTTCATCTTCTCCGCCTCCGTTTCCCTGCCCCGGGGAGGGAAAGGTCGTTTGATTGAGAACTGCACGGCCATTGGGAAGGTCACCGGATCTTTCCAATGAATTTAAAGAAAAGATTAACTCTGAAGGGGGCGATGTCAAATTAGACCGAGGGCGCTTTTGAGACGTGGAACCCATCGATTCGATAGGAGACTTTATTTTCGAGAAGCCGACGCTATACTCTTCTGATTGAAATTTTCTAATGTTTCTGCCGTGCGAGCATCGCCGCGAAATCACTTTAATGGGAGAGGTGGCCGAGATGAACAAGGGTGCAGCGCCGCGGACCGCGCGTTACGCGGTGGTCGTTATGCTGGTCTCCGTTCTACTGCTTGTTGTTGCAACGGCGCGCGCGGCAGATCCCGCGGCCGCCATGCAGGCGTACTGCAGCGTGCCGCCCTTGCCGGGGCTCGGGGTGAGGCCGAACCTCCTTCTCATGCTGGACAACTCCGCCAGCATGTACGACCTCGCCTATACCGATCCGACGCTTTTCTGTTTCGACGACACCTTCGATCCGGCCGGTTCCTATCCCGGCTACTTCGACGAAAACAAGGTGTACCGTTACGTCACCTCGGGGGAGTACTTCACCGCGACCACCGACAGCATCGCGGCGAGCAGCTGCAACCAGGCCGGCACCGATTTCCTCTGCGTCAACATAAAGTCGAAGAAGGTCGACACCTTCCTCGCCACCGGCAGGTTTCTGAACTGGCTCGCCATGAGCAAACTCGACCTCGAAAAGCTTGCCTTGACCGGCGGGAAGTACGACCCGGGGACCGGCATGATGCAGGCGGAGTCGCGCGGCTGCGTGGGTAAGCGCTTCGTCAAGATGGTGTACAAAAACGGCGTCCCCCTCCCGGTCACCTTCGGGGTGCGGGCTCCGATCCCAAGCGAGTGGGGCTATGTCTCCCAGGCGAGCCACGGTGGGGCCACCCGCATCGACATCTATCCTGGCGTGTACAGGAAGGCGCAATGCCTGGACGCGGTGAAAAAATGGCAGGATAACGCCCCCATACCCGACCTCTCAAGCGCGGCGGGGCTCTGCATGGGGGACCTGTATGACGCAAACCGCATACCGACTCCGGGCAAGATCTTCACCGAGACCCTGAGCCTTTGTTATTCGGCGGGTACCGACTTCAGCGTGGAACAGACCTCCGATATCGTGAACGACTGCATCCGGCGCTACAAGATCATTCACATGCCGTTCCAGATCGTGAGGAACACCGGCGAGGACATCTGCGCGATGAGGGTTTACCACACCCCGCGCTATTACGACGAATTCCTGCACACCACGGGTTATCTCGGCGAGTGTGCCCAGGGGGCGGGCTTCAGCATCAACCAGCCCTGCGGCCTGAACTCGATCAAGGACTACTGCAGGGAACTGGCGGACCCGTGGCTCAGCGATCCTTCCGCGAACGCAAACCGGGCCGCGACCGACGCCGCACTTCCCTCCTTCATCCTCGACGCCGGCATCACCAACCTCGGCACCCCGGCTGCAAGCGTCGTGGCGCGTGTAGTTGCCGGTGCGGCGCCATCTGGGCTCGTCCAGCAGTTCGCAAGCGAGATCAACTTCGGCGCCATAAGCTTCAACGACGACGGCGCCCGTTCCGAGTGCGATCAGGGGGGCGCGATCCGCTGCGTGAGCCGCTGCAGCGGCGATGCCGTCCCGCAGAGGGAATGCGGCATCGCCACGGACTGCGATGCCAAGGGGCCCTGTCTCCCGGCCGCCAAAAACGACGGAGGCAGCATCATCTCCTACATCAACTACTCGCCGGTCGGGGACCACGGCTCCGGGCTCATCGCGGCCATCGACGCCATCAGGGGGACCTCATGGACCCCGCTGGCGGAGACCCTCTACGAGAGCATCGGTTATTTCTCCAACAACGTCGCCTACCGCTTCCAGACCGGAGATTTCGATGCCGCGAAGCCCCCTTCCATGTACAGCTGCCAGCGCAACAACGTCCTTATCGTTACCGACGGGATGTCCACCGCGGACCGTGCCCCGGCGCTGAACGCTTTCGTCGCCGATGCGGTTTCCAGGTGGTCCGGTGCCGACGGCCTACCGGCCGGTAAGACCACCACGGCAGAGACCCAGGTTTCGGCTGCCCCCCCTTACCAGGGAAGCTACAACCTCGACGAGGTCGCCTGGGTCGCCCGGCACCGAAACATCTTCGACCTAAACCAGCCGGCGGCCCGGCCCAAGGAGTACATCACCACCCACGTGGTCTACACCGGCCCTCCCTGTGGCGACGCTACAGGCGGTTACAACCCGGACGGAAGCTGCGTCACCACCGACGAGGGAGTCCCGGAGAGGATGATGCAGCTCACGGCCCAAAACGGTGGGGGGAGCATGAAGAGTGTCAAGGACCTCCCCGCCCTTCAGGGGGCGCTGAAGGGGATCTTCCTGCAGGTTATCGGCGGTTCCAGCGTGGGCGCTGGCTCGTCGCTTCTCTCCACCGGTGACGGCAACGGCGCGCTTTACCTCCAGCCCAGGTTCTTCCCCAACAAGAGTTACGACGGAGGGGGGAGCGCCGCGGCATGGACCGGGGAGTTGCAAAGCCTTTGGTACTACATCGATCCCCTGGTCGGCACGAGCGGCGCCGCAAACAGCATCCGTGAAGACACCGACAGGGACAGGACCCTCGACCTGAAGCAGGACCGGGTGGTCCGTTTCGAGGTGCCGACCCCGCTTGGCGAGGACCGGGCCACGCTTCTCACCGATCGTGATGGCGACGGCAATGTCGACGTACCGCAGCCCGCGGGGTATCCGCTGAGCGTGGTGCCGGAGGCGGTGCAGAGTCTTTGGCGTGCGGGGCGCCAGCTCTGGGCGCGGGCTCCTCTTGAGCGCACCCTTTACACCCAGACCGACGGGGCGACGCTCACCCCCTTTCTCGACACCTCGCTCGATGCCTCGCGCCAACTCCTGCAGGCCAAGGACCGGGCGGAGGCGGATCAGATCGTCGCCTTCGTGAAGGGGGTGGACGACGCAGACGGGAAAAATGGTGAGCCGACCAGGCAAAGAAATCTGCAGGCTTACGGCACCGCGGAGAAAAAGATCTGGAAGCTGGGGGACATCATCTCGTCCGCGCCGGTAGTGCAGTCGGCGGTGCCGCTTGGAAGCTACCATCTCCCCGCGCCGCGCGGATATGGGGACTCCTCCTATGGGGATTTCATCGACGCGGACGGTGCGTACGGGAAGCGGGGGACGGTCTACGTCGGTGCGAACGACGGGATGCTGCACGCCTTCAGGCTGGGCTCGCTCAAGGTGCGTCCCGATAGCGGCACTTGGCCGGTAACCCGCAAGGCCGAGCTACTAGGGAATACCGATGTGGCAGAGGGCAAGGTTTTAGGGGATGAGGAATGGGGCTTCATCCCGAAGAGTGCGCTTCCCTACCTCAGGTACCTGAAGGAGCCGCTCTACCCGCACCTGTACTACGTGGACGGCACGAGCACCCTCGTCGACGCGAGCATAGGCGATCCGGCGACCTGCAGCCGCGGCGACTACTGGAACTGTCCCAAGGCCGGGAGCAACTGGCGCACCGTCCTTGTTGGCGGGATGGGGCTTGGCGGGGCGAGCCGCCCCTACGGCACCGACTGCGCCGATGTCGGTAGCTTAGCCACCTGCGTCAAGGCCCCGGCCGCCGGTGTCGGCGGGCTTTCGTCATACTTTGCCCTGGACGTTACCGACCAGAGCATAGCAGGGGGCACCCCGCGGCTTTTGTGGGAGTTCTCGCATCAGGACTTGGGCTTTGCCACCTCCGGCGCGGCCATCCTGCGCGTGAAGTCGCGCAGCGTCGAGGGGACCGTGGAGATCCACGACCCGGACCGCAACGGGCGCTGGTTCGCCGTTTTCGCCTCGGGCCCCACGGGTGCAGTCGACCGGGGGACGCGCCAGTTCACCGCCACCTCGGACCAGAATCTGAAGCTCTTCGTGGTCGACCTGAACGCTCTTCCCCCTTTCGTCCAGGGGCGCAACTACTGGGTGATCGACACGGGGATTCCGTATGCCTTCGGCGGCAGCATGGCCGGTGCGGGAATCGATTCGGACAGGTGGAATGGCGGTGACAGGTTAAAGGGGCAGTACGAGGACGAGGCGTTCTACGTCGGGTACACCAGGCGGGATGGCGTGGGGTGGACCGGCGGGGTCTTGAGGCTCTCCACCGGCGAGGACCCGAACCCCGCGAACTGGAAGACGAGTCGGGTGATCGACGGCGTCGGACCGGTCACCGGGGCGGTGGCGAAGCTCCAGGACCGGCAGTACAAGCGGCTTTGGCTCTACTTCGGCACCGGCCGGCACTTCTACAACCAAGACGAACCGCAGTCGGCACGCGCGCTCTTCGGCGTGCTCGAGCCTTGCTACAGCAGCGGTGACAACGCGCTCAAGATCAACGATGCCTGTGCCGCGACCTCCGTCACCCGCGCGGCCCTGACCGAGGTGACCGATGCCGCGAAGGTCGTCCCCCCGGGACAGTCGCAGGGGAGCTACCGGGGGTGGTGGATCGCGCTCGACGGGGCCTCCGCGGGGCTTGGGAGCGAGCGCGCCATAGATGCTCCGATTTCCGTCACAAGCGGCGCGGTGTTTTTCCCCACCTTCAAGCCCCCCCTCGACCCGTGCGGCGAAGGGGTCTCCTACCTATGGGGTGTGCACTACAGCACCGGAGGGGCGGCGAGCTCCCTCCTGGGGCAGGCGGTGCTCCCGCTCTCCAACGGCTCCGCCGTCGGCGTCGACCTCTCCGGCTTCACCGACCGCGCCGGGCGCCGCAGCGCGCCCCTTCCCGGCAAGGCGGTGAAGCCGCGCCTGGTGACCAACAGCGGTCTGAGACCGCTCAAGAGGATCATCCACATGCAGGAGCGCTAGGTATGAGACGAGCCGCCGCGGCAATGCGAACCAAGGCCATCGGGGTGATGCTCCAGGCCCTTCTCTTTTTCCTCGTCCATCCCGCGGTCGGGCACGCCATGAACCCCTATCTGGATGGTTTCAACGTCTACCATGGAGGTACCGTCGCCATCGACGGCTCGGTGCACGCCGTAGCGGTGCAGGGCGCCGACGGCAAGATCGTCGTAGGCGGTGACTTTACCCTGACCGGCGGCACCCCGGAAGTGACCCTTCGTAACATCGCGCGTCTAAACCCGGACGGGACCCTCGACAGCTCCTTCACCCCTCCCGTTCTGGACGGCCCGGTGCACGCCGTGGCGTTGCAGCCCGACCCCGTCCTCCCGGCGGGGCCGGAGCTCGTGCTGATCGGCGGCGCCTTCACCAGCGCGGGCGGGGTGCCGAGAAGGGGGCTCGCACGCCTTTCCGGGGGAAACGGCGCCTTAGACGCCTTCGCCCCGGTGACCGCCGCCGGTCCCGTCACGGTGCACGCCATCACCCTCCTACCATCGAAAACGAGCATCCTAGTCGGCGGTGTCTTCGCCGCTATCAAGGACGGGGTGCCGACCCGGAACCTGGCCGGGCTCTCGGCGGCTGGTGTCACGAGCGGGGAGCTAGACTGGCGTTACACCGGCGGGCTTGGCGACGACGCCGGTAACGCGGCGGTCTACGCCATCGCGCTGCAGGACGAGTCGGTCGTGGTCGGCGGGGAGTTCGTCACCCCCGGTTCGGCCAACATGGCGCGCTTCACCTCCCTGGGGTTGTACGACGGCACCTTCATCCCTCCCGCGCCGGGGGGCGTGGTGCGGGCGCTGGCGGTGCAGGTGGACGGCAAGGTCGTCCTGGGCGGGGATTTCTCCGGCGGAGCGCTCGCGCGCGCCTACCTGGCGCGGCTTCTGCCGGACGGCACCCCCGACGGTTTCGACGCCGCACTTGACACGGCACCGGGGTCCCTGGTCTCCGCCATCGCGCTGCAGCCCGACGGCAGGATCGTGGGGGGCGGGCGCTTCACCGTCGGGCCGCTCGGGGACAAACGCGTGAACCTGGCCCGCTTCAACATCGATCAGACGCTGGATCCCGCCCCTTTCCCGGCGCCCGACGCGGCGGTCCTCGCCCTGGTGCGGCAGGGGGACGGCAAGCTGGTGGCGGGGGGGGAGTTCACCGCCGCAGGCGGCGTCCCCCGCACCTCCCTGGCCCGCTTCTACCAGACCGGCGTGCTCGACGACGACATTCCACAGATCGTGCGGGACGATGACATGGCGTTGAAGATGGTGCTGAGGGTGGCACCGCGCCCCGACGGCCGCACCTTCATCGCAGGCTCGTTCGAGAACGTCCTGGGCGAAGCGGTCTCCTACAGCGCGGGGCTCACCCCTAAGTGGTCCTTCGACTACGGTTTTGGCCCCATCGAGCTCACCAGGCGCATCTTGAGCGTCGCCACCATTCCCGACCGGGGGCTCCTGCTCGGTGGCGATTTCACCTTCATCAACGGAGAGCTGCAGCAAAGCCTCATGCTCGTCGACGATGCGGGAGCGTCGGTTCCCGCCTTCAACGCCAAGGTGCAATCTTATATGAGCGAGGCATTCGGGGCGGAGGTCACCTCGATCGTGCAGCCGGCAAGAGGGCCGCTCGGCGAGAAGGGGATGTTCTACACCGGTGGGGACTCGTCGTTGTCAGGTTCCCGCTGGCAATACCTGGCACGTTACCTGGAAACCGGCGAGCGCGACGAGCGTTTCGTCCCCGCTTCTGAAGTGGACTCGTACGTGAACGCCCTTGCCATGCAGCGCGATGATCTACTCATCGTCGGTACCTTGGCGGGAAAGGTCATGAGGCTTCTCCCCTCCGGCAACCTGGACCCCGCATGGCACGGCGGTACGCCACTGCAGTTTGCCGGAGAGCTCCACGCCCTGGCCGTGCTTGCCGACGGCAGGAACCTGGTCGCCGGCGACCTTCAGTACCCGGGTTTCATCACGAATCCGGCCACCGGAGAAACCAGGGAGGTCAAGAGAAACATCGTGCTGCTTGATAGTGACGGCGCCGTGGACGAGAGCTTCGTCGTGGCGACGCGCTCCTCCGACCCCTTCTACGCCCCCACCATCCTCGGTACCGTCGTGCAAACAGACGGGGGCATCATCATCTTCGGGGTCTTCGACCAGGTTCAGGACGGCTTCGGGACGCTGCTTGCCCGGCACTACGTGGCGCGTATCCTGCCGGACGGACGTCTCGACACGGACTTTGACCTGGGGCTCGCCAGGCCGCTGTCGTCACCGCAGTTAGAGGTGAGCGTGGTAGCCCTGCAGCCGGACGGCAAGATCATTCTCGGCGGCAACTTCGACAACTTCGGGGCGAGGAGCAAGCTTGCCCGCGTCTACGGCGGCTGGAGTCCCGAGGATCTCTCGGTCGCTGCGGACGGCACCTCCATCATCTGGCGCCGCTCGGGGCGATCGGCGGAACTGTGGCGGGCCTGGTTTGAGTACTCCGCCGACGGGGTGCAATGGGATTTCCTCGGGCACGCCGAAAGGACCGCAGGTGGATGGCGGCTTCAGGGGCTCGACCCGGAACGGATGGGGGCCAACGTGAACCGCTATGTCCGTGCCAGGGGCTTTACCGCGGGGTACGCGGGGAGCGCCGGGGCACTCGCGGACTCGGTCCGGCTCTACCACCTGAAGCAGACGAAGATCAAGGTGACGGTCACCGCCCGCGACGCAGCGAAGACCTACGGCGATGCCGACCCGCCACTTGTCTACAGCTTCACGCCGGAGCTGAAGGCGGGGGATGGCTTCACCGGCTCCATCTCACGCACGGCAGGTGAGGACGTCGGCAGCTACCCCATCACCCAGGGGACCCTTGCCCTTGGAAGCGGATACGAACTGGTCTTCGTCGGGGCGCAACTGACCATTGGGCAGAGGGGGCTCCTCATCAAAGCGGACGACCTCACGAAGGCGGCCGGATCGGAAAACCCGACGCTTACCGCCGGCTTCAACGGTTTCGCCCCCGGGGACAGCGCAGCCTCGCTCGGAGGTCTCCCCGCGTTCAGCACCGCCGTCGATGCCGCCACCCCGAAGGGGAGCTACCCGATCCGCGTCTCTTTGGGGAGCATCACCTGCGCCGACTACCGCTACAGCTTCGTGGACGGCACGCTCACGGTAATCGGGAAGCCCCAGCAGATAACCCTGCCCCCCCCGGCACCCAGGACCTGGGGCGACCCCGATTTTGCCGCCGGTGGGAGCGCGAGCAGCGGGCTGCCGGTCAGCTACGCGAGCTCAAACACGTCGGTGGCCACCGTCGTGAACGGCGAGATCCGCATCGGCGCGGCGGGAAGCACCGTGATCACCGCCTCGCAGCCGGGCAACGGCTACTGGGATCCCGCGGCTCCCGTCTCGGTCACCTGTACGGTCCTCAAGGCCCCGCTTCTTATCAGGGCTGAAAATAAGACCAAAGTTGCCGGCTCTCCAACTCCTGAGCTTACCGCCGTTTTCTCAGGGCTTGCTCCTTTGGACACTCCGGCAAGCCTGGGCGGCCCCCCTCTGCTTGCCACCACCGTTGACGCATCCACTCCAAAGGGGACCTATCCCATCACGGCCGGACTCGGGGGGATCACGAGCGCGAACTACGCGTACAGCTTTGCCGACGGCACGTTCACCGTGACCGGCAAGACCCAGAGCATTACCCCACCCGTGCCGGTGACGATGACCTACGGCGATCCTCCCCGCGCTGCAGGGGGGAGCTCAAGCAGCGGGTTGCCGCTTGTCTATGTGAGCTCTGACCCGACGGTGGCCACCGTTGTGGACGGCGAGATCCACCCAGGTACAGCCGGAAGCTCCGTGATCACCATCTTGCAGCCCGGCGATGACTTCTGGGATCCCGCGGTTCCTGTCACGGTCCCGTGTACCGTTCTCAAGGCGCGGCTGACGGTCGTGGCCGAGGACAAGTCGCGTGCCTACCTCACCCCCAACCCCGAGCTCACCGTGCTCTACCGCGGGTTCGTCAAGGGGGAGGGTAGCTCCGTCCTCTCCGGCGCTCCGACTCTGTCTACCACTGCCACCATGGCGAGCCCGGTCGGGAGTTATCCCATCCTGACAGGCGTGGGGACGCTACAGGCGGCCAACTACAGCATCGCGGCGGTGGACGGGATGCTGAACGTGTTCAGGTCCTGTCAGGACATAACCTTCCCCGCCATCCCCGAGCGGACCTTCGGGGATCCCCCCTTCGAGATCGTGGCCTCGGCCTGTTCCGGATTGCCGCTCACCTTCCGCAGTTCCGATCTGGGGGTCGCGCGCATTGTTGGCAACGTGGTGACCATCACCGGGGCGGGGAGCGCGGTGATAACGGCCAGCCAGGCGGGAAGCGGGGACCTCGAGACGGCGCCGGAGAAGTCGCAGACCTTCATCGTGCACCGAAGCGGACAGCAGGTGACCTTCAGCTCACCGGCCCAGAAGGTGGTGGGGGATCCCCCCTTCGAACTGGAGGGGAGCGCCACGAGCGGTCTTTCCGTCAGCTACCAGAGCTCCGACACCACGGTCGCCACGGTTGCGGGGAGCACGGTGACCGTCGTCGGAGCGGGGACCACCGTGCTCAGCGCGCTCCAGCCCGGCAACGGCAATTACCTTGCCGCGGCGCCGGTGTCGAGGGCGCTCACCGTCGCAGCCGAAGGGACCCCGCCGGAGCTCTCCCTATCCACGCTGAGCTCGGGGGGCTTCACCTCCAACCCGGTCCTTAACCTCCTGGGGCGGGCTTCCGACGCCTCGGGGATCGCGAGCCTCACCGTGCAGGGGATCGACCGGACCGCCGACGCCTCCCTTTTCAGCTCGGCCGTGGTCCTCTCCGAGGGGGCGAACAGCGTCAGCGTCGCCGCCCGTGACCGTTCCGGCAATCTGGCCACGCATACCTTCAGCATCACCCTGGACCCGCTCGCCCCTAAGCTTGAAGTCACCGCCCCGGCCGACAACAGCGTCACCGAGGCCAGTTCCCTGGCGGTTCTGGGCACCGTTCCGGCCGGTAGCACGCTCGCCATGACCGTGAACGGGGAGGGGGCGCAACTTCTCGCCGTCACCGACGGCGCCTTCTCGGCGACCGCGGCGCTTTTGCCCGGGGTCAACACGCTCGAATTCACCGCCGAGCGGGACGGGAGAAGCTCCCGTGTCAAGCGCAGCGTCACGTCCGCCGCCAATGGCCCCTCCGTCGCCATCACGTGGCCGCCGCAGGATATGAGGACCGAGGCGGCGTCGGTGGTGCTCAGGGGGAGTTGCAGCACCATCGCGGACGGTGGCCTCACCCTCGCCGTGGACGGGACTACCGCGCCGCTGGAGCTATCAGCAGGGCTCTTCGAGCGTGAGATACTCCTGCGCCCGGGCGAGAACCAGGTGACCGTCGAGGCGCGGGGTGCGGCGGGGGGAGTGAGCGTCGCGCAGCGCAACCTGATAAGGGTGGAGCGCATCGCCGGTGACCTAGACGGCGACGGTAGGGTGGACCTGGGTGACGCGGCACGCCTGCTCAGGGTTTCGCTGGGGGCGGAAGAGGCTTCCGCCGAGGTCATGGCCCACGGCGACCTTGCGCCACTGGTGGACGGGGTCCCCAAACCGGACGGCATGATCGACGTGGGGGATGTCCTCGTGCTCTTGCGCAGAATCGTCGGTCTCGCTTTTTTCTAGGATTTTTCTTGCCTTCGGCGCTCCGAAATCGTATAGACGTCGCTAACGTCTAGAAAAGGAGCGGCTCATGAAACAAAGTTGGTGGTCCATCGCTGCCGGTTGCATCCTCGCGGTCCTGAGTATTGCCGGGTGCGGCCCGCAGATGGAGCTTCCCCGGCATATCGGCGCGAGCCTCAACGGTATCGCCTCCACAACCGACAGCGGGCAGCTCCTTTACGTGGACCCCGGGACGCCCGGGCGCCCGCAGGCGTTTCTGTACCCGGTGCAGCACACCCTGACCGGATGGGAGCAGGCCCTCCCGCAGGTCCCGGTGAACCTCGGTAGAAACGGGGTGGCTCCCCCATTTGAAAAGCGCGAGGGGGATGGCCGCACCCCTTCAGGCATCTTCCCGCTCACCCGCGCCTTCGGCTCGGTACCCGCCGTCAGCTGGCGCTTCCCGTTCCGGCAGGTCGACGCGCAGGACCTCTGGGTCGACGACGCACAGTCCCCCGACTACAACCGCTGGGTGGTGCGTGGCGCCACGAATGCCTCCTCCTTCGAGGAGCTTCTACGCCCCGATCCCCTCTACCGCTACGCGATAGCCGTCGACTACAACAGCGAACCCGTGGTGCGTGGGATGGGGAGCGCCATCTTCATCCACGTCGAGCGCGCGCCCGGCGCCGGCACCGCCGGATGCGTTTCGATGCCTGAGGCGGACCTGGTGCAGGTGATGCAGTGGCTTGATCCGGAAAAAAGGCCGCAGGTGGTGATCGGCACCCCCTCGGCCGTCGCGGTCGCGGCCGACGGGGTGAAAAGCGTGCTCCCCGCCGATCTCCCCCCAGTTTTAAAGCTGCGGCTCTCGGAGGGGGCGCGCCTTCTGGCGCTCAGGCAGGGAAGCGGCTTCTTCGCGGCCGCGGTCACCCTCCCGCCGGAGGTCTCGGCACGCATGCAGGAAAAAGGGGCCTGGCGTCCGGAGTGTCCGGTTCCCCTGCAGGAGCTGGCCTACCTGGTCACCTCGTTCTGGGGTTTCGACGGCGCGCGGCATTACGGTGAGCTCGTGGTGCACCAGGCGCTTGCCGCCTTTTTCATGGACGCGCTGCAGCACGGCTACAACGGCCGGTTCCCGATCGAGCGGATGGAGCTCATCGACGCCTTCGACGCCGACGATTTCCGTTCCATGGCCGCCAACAACAGCTCCGCCTTCAACTGCCGGGAGGTCCCGGGAAAGGCCGGCGTCTTCTCGCGGCACAGCTACGGCGCTGCGCTCGACATAAACCCGCTGCAGAACCCCTATCTCATGCTGGAAGAGGCGGGAAGGGAAAAGGGCGCCCGGGTCGACGGGGGCGCCGCGGCGCTCGAGTTCTGCCTCGGCAACCCCGCCCTCTGCCGCGTTCTTCCCGCCGCCTCGGCTCCCTACCTCGCCCGCAATGAGCGCCTGCCTGGCATGTTGCAGCCGGCAGACCCGCTTCTAGCCGCGTTCAAAGAGCGCGGCTTCACCTGGGGTGGAGGCTGGCGTTTCCCCGACTACCAGCACATCGAGTTCGATCCCGCCAAGCTCCCCCTGCCTTAACCAACGCATATTGATCGGATTAGCAACCCTGCCGCGCTGTTTCCGCCGGTATCCCTCTCCCTTCGGGAGAGGGTGCCCGGAGGGCGAGTGAGGGCGTTGCCGCAAAGTTAGGTGTTGCATCTGCCAATGTCCTCACACCGGGCCTCTCTTCCGCCTGCGGGCCGAAGCCCGGCGGCGGTTGAAGCTAGCAGGCTGTCCAGGATGACTGAGTCAGTCCCCTGGGTCGCGCATCCCGCCGCACCACCATTCCGCACAATTTCTTCTGTATACCGATATTGTCGATTTTTTTACTAAGGTTTTCCCGGCTATCTGTCGATACACCGAAAAAAATCCCGGAGGTACTTAATGAAAACTATGCTTAAGGCGATGGTGTGCGGTTTGGTGGTGCTGGCTGCGGCGGCAGCCTACGGGGAGGATATCAAGGTAGGGGGAGGTGGCGCCTCCATGGCCGCAGTCTTCGCCCCGGTTAAGGCCCCCTTCGAGAAGGCGACGGGCGACACCCTGCTGGTGCTGCAGTCCACCCCGAAGGACGGTCTTGTCGACCTCCTGAACGGCAAACTCGACATCGCGGCCGGCGCGGTTCCGCTCGAGTCGATGGTCAGCGGTGCCGAGAAGGACGGGGTCAAGGTGGATCGTGCCCGCCTCATGGTGACCCAGGTTGCGTTGAACCGTACCGTGATCTTCGTTCATCCCTCCAACAAGGTGGCGCAGCTCTCCAAGGAACAGCTGAAGGGGATCTTCACCGGGAAAATCAGCAACTGGAAAGAGGTCGGCGGCGACGACAAGGACATCATCGTCGTCTGGGGCAAGGCGACTCCCGGTCAGAACGCCCAGTTCAAAAAGGAGATCCTGGACGGCGCCGAGGTCGCCAAGGACATCCTCGACACCACTAATTACGTCAAGATCAAGGAGAGCGTGGCGGCGACCCCCGAGGCGGTCGGCATCGACCCGCACGGCCTCGCCGACGCGACGGTCAAGGTGGTGGAGAGCCCAGCCCTCACCATGCCGATCATCGCGATCACCAACGGCCAGCCCTCACCCAGGGCGCAGAAGGTTCTCGACTACATCAAGGGCGACGGACAAAACTACGTGAAGAAATAGTCGCTCAGGCCTTCAGACAGAGAAACGGTAACTTTACATGACGATAAAGACGAAGCTTATCAGCAACGCCCTGCTCACTCTCGCCGGTATCGCCATCATCGGCTGGGTGAGCCTGCTGGGGATGAAATTCGTTCAGGGAAAGCTCTTCATCCTGACCGAGCGCTCCACCCCGTTTCAGCTAAAGACCATTGAGATGCAGCGCTCGCTGCAGGAGCACACGGCAAATCTCGCCGAGGTGGCCTTCGCCGTGGACGTGAATGCCCTGGCCGCCGCCCGCAGCGCAAGTGAGCGGACCCTCTCCGATCTGCACAAGGTGAGCGGTGAACTGGCGATCCTCAAGGGTGGGGAGGGGGGAGACGGCGCCAGCGGCGAAGTTGAGCGGCTGCAAAGCCTCACCTCCGAGATGCTCACCACCACCCAGGCGCGGCTCAAGGCCGAGGAGGGGGCGCGCCAGGCCGACCTCGCGATGAAGCGGGAACTCCAGGAGATCACGCGGAAGCTGTCCGAGCTTGACGTCACCATCCAGAAGCGTCAGAAGACCTCGGCCCGGCAGCTTTCGGCCTCCAGCGGTTCGGCAAGCGATATCACCCAAAAACTCATGAGCCTCACCACGGCGCGGGACTACCTGAAGGACGCGAACTACGCCCTCTCCGAGCTCCTGAAGGCCAACGGTAAAAAGGGGGTGATCATCGCACGCGGCAAACTCGACGCGGCGTTGAACGAGTTCGGCAAGAACCGCCTGGTCGTGGCCGGGGATGCCGGTGTCAAGGTCCCTGCCGAAATGGCGGCAGAGGCGCGCCGGCTCGTCAACGGGCCCCAGGGGCTTTTGGACCTGAAGGGAGCCGTGCTCTCCAAAGGGGGGGAGCCCTCACCCGAGTACGAGCAGATGGCGCAGAACGTATCGGCCAAGCTCTCGGGCGCGGTGATCGAGATCGAGCAGTCGGTTACCCTGGCGACCGGCAAGTACCAGCAGGAAAGTCGCAGCCACGATGACTCGCTGAAAGGATCGAACCTGGCGGGGGACATCCTTGCCCTGAACGGCACCCTCCTCTCGTTAGGGCTCGACATCAAGAGCGACATCAGGGAGCTCTTCGCCGCGCGGACAAATGAGGAGATTGCCCAGGTCACCGGGGAGCTCCAGGCGAGGTTCGCGGCCGCCGAGGGGATCGAGAAGCGCATGGCGGCGCAGCTTGGGAGCCGCAGTCCCGAGCTCGGCGTCCTGCGCGGCGTGCAGGCGAACCTTGCCGGCATCAAGGGGCAGCTCCTCTCCAAAGAGGGCGTTGTGGCGAAGCTGCAGCAGGTGGTCCAGGTGCGCAGCCAGGCGGGTGCCCTGAACAAAAAGCTTAAGGAGCTGGTGGCACAGCAAAATGAGCGTGGCAAAGACGGGGTGACGGCGGCCCAGACCGAACAGGAGAAGGCGGTCGCCTCGGTGAACCGCGTGGTGCAAGGTTTCGTGTTGGTGGTGGCACTTCTGGGGGGCGCGATGATCGTCTTCAGCCTGGTGACCGGCATCCTTCTGACCCGTTCCATCACCACGCCGATACGGGAACTCACCGTACTTGCCGAGGGGTTCGGCAGCGGCGATTTCAGCGGCAAGCTCGACGCCGGGCGCAAGGACGAGTTCGGAGCCCTGGCGCTGCACTTCAACCAGACCTCCGCGAAACTTGGCGAGATCACCGGGGCGCTTGCCGGCTCCATCGGCAGGCTTGCCGATCACTCCCGGCATCTCTCCATCACGGCCGAGGAACTGGCGCAGGGAGCCCGAGAGCAGGCCATCGCGACGGAGCAGTCGGCGGACGCGGTAGGCCAGATATCGCAGAGCATCAACGAGGTGGCGGGAAGCGCCGCCCAGGCGTCCGAGGCGTCCCAGCAGGTGCTCACGACCGCGCAAGAGGGGGGCGAGATCGTCGCGGGGACCGCACAGGGTATGGAGCAGATCGCGAGCTCGGTGCGTGAGGCGGCGGCCCTCGTGCACAACCTCGGTGAGCGTTCGGAACAGGTCGGCTCCATCGTCGACATCATCAACGACATCGCCGACCAGACCTCGCTTCTGGCGCTGAACGCCTCCATCGAGGCGGCTCGGGCGGGGGAGATGGGGCAGGGGTTCGCCGTGGTGGCGGACGAGGTGCGCAAGCTCGCCACGCGCACCACCGAGGCGACCACGGAGATCGCCGCCATGATCCGGGAGATCCAGGACGGAACCTCGCGCACCGTGCGCGCCATGCGCGCCGGCAACGAGAACGTCACGGAGGGTGTGCGCCGCGCCGGCGAGGCGAGCCGCTCGCTCAAGGAGATCCTGGCCGCCTCGAACCGTGGTGCCGAGATGGCGGAGCGGATCGCGGCCGCGGCCGAGCAGCAATCAACCGCCATGGTGGAGATATCCGCCAACGTCGATGGCATGGCCGACATCACCAGGAGGTCGGAGCACTCCACCGATGAGGTGAGGCGCGCTTCGTCGGAACTGCGGCAGATCGCTGAGGAACTTTCCGGTATGGCAGGCTGGTTTCGCTGCAAGGCGGCTTAACGGGAAGGGCGTCGGGCGCCGCCCGACGCCCGGTGGTAGAAACAGTTCGGCGCGTCACTTTCGTGGCGCGCCGTTTTTTATTCGTGGTTGAGAGGGGGGGCGATCAGAGGCCTGCGCCATCGGTAAGCATCTTCTGCGCCACCATGCGCGTGTCCACCCGGTAACTCCCCGCGTCGAGCTGCGCCTTGATCGCCGCTACGCGCCGGGCCTGATCCCGGTCCAACTCCTGTGTCGAGATACCCGCCAGGGACGACGAGAGCTCCACCACGTCTTCCTGCTTGGCCGATTGAGGTTGCTGCCGTTTGGCAGGGGGGCGCAGCGGGGTTTCCATTCTCCCTTCCACGGGGAGGGCCGACTTCGCCTGATCTATCTTCGAGGTAACGTCCATTTTTTCCTCTTCGTTGAACTCGGTTGGGAACGTTGCATCTGTTTGAATGGTAAACGTTTCCGACACCGAAGCCCAGTGAGTTTTCTTTCATGGCGCAGCCGTTAACCTGCCCGTTCCACCTCTCTCCACCGCGGTCCGCAGCGTCCATCCTTATCAAAAAAAGAAATATTGGTTTATTGACATTAAAATTCGCTCAGTTATTTTTGTGTGGTGCCTGTGGGGCGCCGCGGGCAAGCGGCGAAAAAACGGTGTCAAAGGAGGAGGTTATGGCTAGCGCGCAACTGCAGACGCAGACCCAGGCCCCGGCGAACGCGCCGGTCACGGTGGTGAAACAGCATTCCTTCGGAACCTTCGCCATCAGCGTCACCCTCTTCATCATCCTGGCCATTGGCCTCTTCGTCTACCTGGTCCTAAGGCGCCAGGTCCCGCCGAAGCACGTGGACCAGAAGGCGGGGGACGAAGGAGAGGACAACTAGGAGGACGCCATGCAAAGGGAACTTGCCGTGTCGGTGGACTGGCTTTGGGAGCGGATCAAGGAAGGCGAGCCGCTCTTTTTTATCGAGCTGCATCACCCGGGGGATGTCGAGCTTTCGGTGCATAAGGTGCGCGGCGCGCTCGTGGCCAATTTCGACGATGTGCTGCGGCACCTTCCGGAGCTGCCGCGCGACCGACTCGTCGTCATCTGCGCCACGGTCCCGGGGGATGAGCCCGCCCTTGAGCTTGCCTTGCGGCTGAAGGAGGCGGGGATCGAGGCGCGCGCCCTCACCGGGGGGGTGCTGGAGTACCTTAAGGCCGGGCTCCCCGCGGAGGAGCGCCTCGCCGCTCGGGAGATGACCCGCAACCGAGGGGTGTAGCCGTTACCGGCGCTCTCTTGAGCCGCGCACCCCTAAAGCCTTGCAGGAGTTGACAGGGGGGCGAAGGACGTTATATTGGTATGCGTTAATTTTTCCGGCGCTCCCGAAGGCGCCGGCTGTAACATCGGGTAGCGATCAATCCACGCCGGCGAGGGCCGGGCTAGGGGCGCTCGCCGCGGGCGGGGCCTAAAAATTGGCAGGAGGCCTGTACCAGCGGGTGCTCCTCAACAAGGAGGCTGCGATGAAAAGAGTCACCAGCTTTATCTGCATGATGGTCCTGGCCGTGATGGCGTTTGCCGGTACGGCGCAGGCAGGGGAACGGGCGGGGGCATTCAGCATCTCCCCCTTCGTCGGCGGGTACGTTTTTGACGACGACGACCAGTCATGGCTCAAGGAACACCGCCTCATGGGCGGCCTGCGGCTTGGCTATGACTGGACCGACCACTTCAGCACCGAGCTCGTGGGGAGCTACATGAAGGGGCAGTACGCCAGCGTCGACCGGCACTTCGGGATCTACTCCTATCGCCTCGACCTCCTCTGGAACTTCATGCCGAGGACCGCGTTCGTACCCTACGTAGCGGTCGGCGGCGGCGGGACCACCATCAGGTACGACGGCCCCAACTCGCATGACGGCACCTTCAACGCCGGCGGCGGCCTCAAGTTCTTCATGGGCGACAACTTAGCCCTGAGGCTGGACGCCCGCCACATCCTCGACTTCCAGAACAAGGACCTCGACGACAACATCGCCAACAACTGGGAATATAGCCTCGGTCTCTCCTTCGTGATGGGTGGGAAAAAGGCGGCCATGGCCCCTGCCAAGGCGACCGCCGCACCGGGCGGCCCTGCCGAGCAGAAGGCTGCCACCGAGCCTGAGCCGCAACCCGCACCGGCCGCCGCGACCGAACCCACTCCCGGGCACTACAAGTACTGCATCACGCTCCAGGGCGAGTTCGACATCGACAAGGCGATCATCCGCGATGACCTTCGTAACCAGATCACCCAGGTCGGCAACTTCATGAAGAAATACCCGACCACCACCGCCGTCATCGAGGGACATACCGACAACGTCGGCTCCTACAACCACAACATGGACCTCTCGCAGCGCCGCGCCGAGGCGGTGGTGAACTACCTGGTGGAACAGTACGGCATCGACCGTTCACGCCTCTCCGCCAAGGGGTACGGCTTCACCCGTCCCATCGCCGACAACGCGACCGAGGAAGGGAAACAGAAAAACCGCCGCATCGAGGCGATCATCGACTGCGCCTTCGACGTGCAGCAGCTCCCGCCGCCGCAGCGCCTTTGCATGTCGCTCGTGCTTGATTTCGATACCGGCAAGGCGGATGTGAAACCGCAGTACCGCGACGAGATCGCCAAAGTGGCCGACTACATGAAGCGCTACACCACGACCACCGCGGTCATCGAGGGGCATACCGACAGCACCGGCACCCCCGAGCAGAACATGAAGCTCTCTCAGCAGCGTGCCCAGAACGTGGTCGACTACCTGGTGAAGAACTTCGGCATCGAACGCTCCCGGCTCTCCGCCAAGGGGTACGGCGCAACCCGTCCCATCGCCTACAACAAGACAGCCGAAGGGCGTGCGCAAAACCGCAGGATCAACGCCATCATCGACTGCGTGATTCAGAAATAGCCATGGAAACGGCCAGGGAACCCCGCTCATCTCAAGCACCCTGGCCTTCGGCAGCCTGTGAATCGCCGCAGAAATAGCCCATCACGCATGGGCTATTTTTGTTGGGCGGCAGGTGCCTGGCAGGGGAGGTGAAAATGCACAAGCGGAAACTGGGACAGTACGGTTTGGAGGTCTCTGCCATCGGCCTTGGCTGCATGGGGATGACCTGCGGCTACGGGCACCGGGACGATGCCGAATCGATAAGGGTGCTGCGCCGCGCCGTGGAACTGGGGGTTACCTTCTGGGACACCTCCGAGAACTACGGCCCGTTCAGCAACGAACAGCTCCTGGGGCTCCTCCTGAAAGAGGTGCCGCGCCAGAGGCTCGTTATCGCGACCAAGTTCGCCTGGCGCTTCGGGCCGCACGGCGAACTGATCGGTCTGGACAGCAGCCCCGCCCAGGTGCGCCGCTCGGTCGAGGGGTCGCTCAAGCGGCTCGGGACCGACTACATCGATCTCTACTATCAGCACCGCCTTGACCCCGCCGTCCCGGTGGAGGAAACGGTGGGGGCGCTTTCCCGGCTGGTCGAGGAAGGGAAGGTGCGCCACATAGGGCTCTCGGCGGCGGGGCCGCGCGTGGTACGGCGTGCCCACGCCGTGCACCCGCTCTCCGCGGTCCAGGCGGAGTACTCGCTTTGGGAGCGCGGGGCGGAGGAAAAGCTCATACCGGTACTGCGAGAGCTCGGCATCGGCATGGTTGCCTACAGCCCGATGGGGCGCGGCTTTCTTGCCGGGAAAATCCGGACGCCGGAGGACCTGGAGCCGTGCGACCGGCGCCGCAAGAACCCGCGCTTCTTCGCCCGCAATTTAACGCACAACTTCACGCTCGTCTCCATGGTGGACGAGATCGCCCGCACCCATGACGCGACGCCGGCCCAGGTCGCCCTGGCCTGGATCCTAAGGCGCGGCGGCGATATCGTCCCGATTCCCGGGACCAAGCATACGCGCTACCTCGAGGAGAACACGCAGGCGGTGGGGCTCAGGTTCGCCGAGGACGTCTGGTGTGCCCTCGACCGCTCCGTCTCCTGCTTCGATGTCGCCGGGGAGCGCTGCGATGAGGATGCCCTTCGCTTCACCGATGACTCCGACTAGGCCGACGTTTCCGGCCTTTATCAGTCACAGACACATCCATTACAGTATCTGTTGCATGATTCATTGTCATAGAGCACGAGCGACATGGTTTAACTTTGCTCAATGACTTGCTATATTCATGGCAGGAGCCGACCGGGCTTTCCTGCCGACCGTTTCCGGGCCGCCCACAGCGGTCCGCCAGGTGCGGGAGTGGAACCGGCCGATGCTCCGAGACCGTCAAGGCTAAAGGAGCAGCGCCATGAGCAAGGATCCCCTTATCGCACCCGCCACCGAGACCGATGAACTCTGCATCAATACGCTACGCTTTCTCGCGGTAGACGCCGTGCAAAAGGCAAACAGCGGCCATCCGGGGATGCCCATGGGGGCCGCCGCCATGGCGTACCTGCTCTGGAGCAGGTTCTTGAAGCACAACCCGCGCGATCCTGGGTGGTTCGACCGAGACCGCTTCGTCCTTTCCGCCGGGCACGGCTCGATGCTCCTCTACGCGCTCCTGCATCTCACCGGCTACGACCTCCCGATGGAGGAGTTGCAGCGCTTCCGCCAGTGGGGAAGCCGCACCCCAGGGCATCCCGAGCGCGGCGTGACACCGGGGGTGGAGGTGACTACCGGCCCCCTGGGGCAGGGTTTCGGCAACGCGGTCGGCATGGCCATGGCCGAGACGCATCTGGCGGCGCGTTTCAACCGTCCCGGATTTCGCTTGGTCGACCATCACACCTACGTCATCGCAGGTGACGGCGACCTCATGGAGGGGGTGGTCTCGGAGGCTGCGTCGCTTGCCGGGCACCTGCGCCTCGGGAAACTGATCTGCCTTTACGACGACAACAGCATCACGCTCGCCGCCTCCACCTCGCTCAGCTTTTCCGAGGACCGTGCCGGGAGGTTCCGCTCCTTCGGATGGCAGGTCCTGGAGGTGGAGGACGGCAACGACCTGACGGCACTCGGGGAGGCGCTCGAGGCGGCGCGGGCGGAAGAAGAGCGCCCGTCGCTCATCATGGTGCGTACCCGGATCGGTTTCGGCTCTCCGGCAAAAGAGGGGAGCTTCGAGGCCCATGGCGCGCCGCTTGGGGCCGAAGAGGTGCTTGCCGCCAAGAAGCGGCTTTCCTGGCCCGACGAGCCCCTCTTCCTCGTCCCTGCACCGGCGCTTGCGCGCTTCAGGGAGGCGCTAGAGCAGGGGGGGGCGCGGCAGGGCGCGTGGGAGGAGCTGCGAGAGGGTTACGCGGCGCAGTACCCGGAAGAGGCGGCGGAACTTGCCCTCGCCATCTCCGGGGAGCTCCCCGCCGGGTGGGAGGAGGTGCTCCCACAATTTCCCGCCGACGCGAAGGGGATGGCGACCCGCGCCGCGTCCGGCAAGGTGCTGAACGCACTCGCTTCCCGCCTGCCGCAGCTTTTCGGCGGGTCCGCCGACCTGAACCCCTCCACGGTGACCGCGCTTGCCGGCAAGGGGGACTTCCAGAGCGAGGCGTGGCAGCCTGAAGACCGGCAGGGTGCCGTCGGGGGCGTGTGGGGCAGGGGGGGCGCCAACGTCCACTTCGGCGTGCGCGAACACGGCATGGCCGCGGTCATGAACGGCCTTGCCGCCCACGGAGGGATCCTCCCCTTCGGCGCCACCTTCCTCACCTTCTCGGACTACCTGCGCCCCTCGCTGCGCCTGGCCGCCCTGTCCGATCTAAAGGTGATCCACGTCTTCACCCACGACTCGATCGCGGTGGGCGAGGACGGCCCGACCCATCAGCCGGTGGAGCATGTCGCGTCGCTCAGGGGCATTCCGCGTCTTTTGGTGCTGCGCCCCTGCGATGCCAACGAGACCGCATTTGCCTGGCGGGCCGCGCTCGAGACGAGGAACCGGCCGGTGGCGCTCGTCCTGTCGCGCCAGGCGGTCCCCACCCTGGACCGGGCGACCTGCGCCGCAGCTGAAGGCGTGCTGCGCGGCGGCTACGTCCTGGCCGAAGGGGACGGCGGCACGCCACGGCTCATCCTCATCGCCACCGGCTCCGAGGTCTCCCTCGCGCTGCGGGCGCGCGACCGGCTCCAGGAAGAGGGGATCGCGACGCGCGTGGTGTCGATGCCGTGCTGGGAGCTCTTCGACGAGCAGCCCCGGGAGTACCGTGAATCGGTGCTCCCCCCGGAGGTCCCGGCAAGGCTCGCCATCGAGGCGGGAAGCCCGCTTGGATGGCACAGGTACGTGGGGAGTGCCGGCGCGGTGCTGGGGGTGGAGGGTTTCGGAGCCTCCGCGCCTGGCGAGGTGGTGCTCTCCGAATACGGCTTCACCGTGGACAACGTCTGCAGGCTTGCCCTGCAGCTGATCGGAAGGGGGGCGTGATTCGGGGGTGCTGAAGGCGCCTCATGCTCCCTGCCGGTAAGGAGCGATCATGAGAGATACGCCGATCACGAGGCTGCGCGGCTGCGGCCAGAGCGTGTGGCTTGACGGCATCGGCCGCAGCATGCTCCTCTCCGGTGAGCTCGCTGCGCTGGTGCAGGAGGACGGCGTGAGCGGGCTTGCCTCCAGCGCTGCGTCGCTGGAACGGCTCGTAGCCGCCGGTAGTGATTACGACGCCTCGATCGCGTTCCTTTCCCGGCGCGGGCTTGGCGCCACCCATATCTGCGCGGCTCTCCTCACCGAGGATGCCCGTCTTGCCGCCGAACTGCTGCGCCCAGTCTACGAGCTGTCAAAAGGGGAAGAGGGATTTGCGACCCTCGAGGTCTCCCCCCGTCTTGCCAGAGATGCCGGCGCAACCGTTGCCGAGGCACGGCGTCTTTGGGATACCGCCGACTGCCCCAACCTCTACATAAGTATCCCCGGCACCCTGGAAGGGGTGGCCGCCCTGCGCCAACTGGTGCGCGAGGGGATAAGCGTCTGCGTCACCCTGGTCTTCAGCGTGCCCCGATACCGCGCCGTTGCAGACGCCTACCTGGACGCCCTGGCGCAGCGGGCCGCCCGGGGGCTGCCGCTTGAGTGCGTCACCTCGGTGGTTGAGCTGCCGCTCATGCAGATCGACCGCCTGCTTGAACCGCTCCTCTCAAGCCTCGCCCGGGGGGAGAACGCGGAGAGGTCCCTTGCGGAGGTGCTGAAGGGGAAGGCCGCCATCGCCATCGCCAAGGCGCTGCGCTGCGTGAACCGGGAGATCCACGGCAATGACCGCTATCGCGTTCTCGCGGCGCGTGGTGGGCGGGCGCAGAGGCTCGTGTGGGCGAGTTCCGGCGCCGGCGACCTCGACCTCACCTATTCCGAGGCACTCGTCGGTGCGGACACGGTGCAGCTCATGGCGCCTGCCACGCTGGCCGCCTTTCGTGAGCACGGCGCATCCGTCTGCCGGCTCGACGACGGCGTGCAGGAGGCCATCGTCCTCCTGGAGAACCTCTGCACCCTGGGGGTGAACCTGCACCATCTGGCCCATGAACTGGAGGACGAAGGGGTGGAGCGTCTGACGCGTCACTACGACAGCCTCTTGCGCAACATCGAACTCAAGCGGCGAGCGGCCTTGTAGGGATGAGGAGGACGGCGTATCCCCCGAAATTCGAAGCATCTTCAAATATGCGGGATTGGCGGGTGTGAATTAATATTTGTCAATATTATGTCGCCGGTGCGAAAAAGGCTTGAAAAGTGAATAAGTTTCCCGCGATCCTGCCGGAATCAAGGTGGATGCGGCTTGGCAATGCACAGTTTGGTGGAAAAAACTGTGGATAAGTTTCTGAATCGTCCCGATATCCTGCCGTAGATCGCAGTTTTTTACCTTTTTGCCTAAAAAATGTGCAGTGTGCCGGGCGGCACCGGATGCGCCAAGGGAGCCGGCAGCAGCAGGGGTGTGACGGTGCAGAGAGGGGATGGTGGAAAGAGCTCAGGCTCCTTCCGCCTGCGAAGCGGAACCGGGGGGGAAGCCGAGTTCCCTGGCGAGCGCCACGTGGCGGTAGTTGAAGATCTGTCGGACCCGGTGCGTCACAAGCGGTGCGGCGAGCCGTCCCAGGAGCCCGAAGGGGAGCACGTAGTGTACTATGTCGGTCATCAGGGTCCCCTGCGGCGTCTCTTCGAAGATGTGCTGGTGGTGCCAGAGCCGGTACGGCCCGAAGCGCTGCTCGTCCACGAAGAAGTGGTGCTCGTGCATGTGGGTGATCTCGGTGACCCAGTTGACGGCGAGGCCTAAAAAGGGGGTGACCGTGTAGGTGACGATCATCCCCGCGTGCATCTTGTCCGGCAACTCACCGGTGATCCTGAAGCCCAGGTCCGGCGGCGTTATGAGCGGCAGGTTCGCCGGGTGGACGAAGAACTCCCATGCCCTTTCGATGGGCATCGGCAGCAGCTGTTCCTGCTTCAACCTGTACATTTTCATCACGTTCCTTCCTTCTACCAGAGTTCGATCTCGGTGAGTGCCTCTTGCTGCTGCTCGATCGCCTTTTGCCAGCAGTAGCGGTCGCGTTGGGCGAGCTTGTCGCTGCGCCTTGAGTCCACTTTCCTGCGGTGCACCGCGAAGTCCCCGTTGGAGAAGTGGATCACCCGGCCGAAGTCCCCGCCGATGTCCATGGCCTCAACGGGAATCCTCTCCTTCTCCATGTACTGCAGGATGAAGCGGCAGTTCACCTGCCCGACACAGAAGAAGTTATCCTTGGAGCTTTCCGGGTTGATGATGGTGGCCCCGCCGAAAATCTTGGCCCTCACGTGGCGCCGGTCCGTCCCTTGGGCCATCATGGCGTTGATCAATAGATCCATGGCGTGGATGCCGTAGCGACCCGCGTCGGTTATGTTGAGGGGGAGCTCCTTCGAATAGCGCGGGTTGCTCAGCATGAAGTGGTTCATGCCGATGATGCGCCGTACCGGGTCGTAGAGGCACGCCGCGATGCAGGAGCCCAGAAGCGTGGAGATGACGCAGGGGCCGCCGGTTACGTACAGCTCTCCCGGCGAAATAGTGACCCGCTCTCCGTTTTGGTACTTTTCGATCTTCATCGGGTACCTGTCTCCTGCGGGTTGTGCAGCACCGCGGCAAACTACGCCAGCACCTGCCTGATCTTCTCCCGGAGCTTTTCCATCTCAAGGGGCTTCTGAATGTAGTGCATCCCCGACTCCATCACGCCCCGCTGCACCACGGTGTCCGCGGTGTGACCGGACATGAACAGCACGCGGACCTCGGGCGCGAACTCCTTGATGCGCGCAACCATCTCCCGGCCGTTCATTTCCGGCATCACCACGTCGGTCAGGATCATGTCGATTTCAGAGCGCCTGTCGCGGCAGATCTCCATCGCCTCAAACGGGGTCTGCGACTGGATCACCTTGAGCCCCATCTCCTCCAGCAGTCTCGTGGTGAGCCACAAAAGCATCTCCTCGTCCTCCACGAGGAGAACCGTACCCTGCAACTGCTGCTCGTCAGTCGTGCCCCCCTCGGTGCTTTCCCCCTGTTCCGGCAGGCGCGGCAGATAGATCCGGAACACCGCCCCCTCGCCCGGTTCGCTGTAGACGTTGATGAAGCCGCCGTTTTGGCTCACGATGCCGTACACGGTGGACAGCCCGAGACCGGTCCCCTTGCCCGCCCCTTTCGTGGTAAAGAAGGGCTCGAAGATGTGCGCCGCGGTGGCCTTGTCCATGCCGCAGCCGGTATCACTCACGGTGAGGCGCACGTACTCGCCGGCGCGCGCGTCCGGGTGCAGGTAGGCGTACTGGCTGGTGACCTGGACGTTGGCCGTCTCGATGGTGAGGTTTCCCCCTTCAGGCATGGCGTCACGGGCGTTCACCGCGAGGTTGATCAGGATCTGGTCCACCTGCGAAGGGTCGATAAGCACGCACCAGAGTTCCTGCGCAGGATGGAAGGCGAGCTGCACATCCTCGCCGATCAGCCGCAGCAGGATCCGGTTTGCCTCCTCGATCTGACGGTTGAGGCTCACCGACTTGGGCGAGATCACCTCCTTGCGCGAGAAGGCAAGGAGCTGCCGGGTGATGTCGCTTGAGCGGCGCGCCGCGTTTATGATGAGCTCCAGGTACTGCCCCACGGGCTCGCCGTCCTCGAGCTTTCTTTTCGAAAGTTCCGCGGCGCCGGAGATGACGCTCAGCATGTTGTTGAAGTCGTGCGCCACTCCGCCCGCCAGACGACCGATCGACTCCATCTTCTGGGACTGGCGGAACTGTTCCTCCAGGTGCTTGCGCTCGGTCGTGTTGATGAAGGCGACCACGGCTCCCACCACCTTCCCCTCCTTAACCTGCGGATAGCACCAGTACTCCACCGGGAAGCTGCTGCCGTCCAAGCGCCAGAAGACCTCCTCCTCGACGTGACCGACCTTGCCCTGCATCATGGCCTTGTGCGCCTTGCACTCCGCTTCCGGCATCTTGCGGCCGTCGGGGTAGCTGTGGTGCATCACATCATGCATGTTCTTGCCGAGGAGCTCCTCGGCGCTCTGGTAGCCGAGCATCCTGACGCAGGCGCGGTTGCAGAAGGTGCACCGCCCCTCGAGGTCGATGCCGTAGATCGCCTCGCCGGTCGAGTCGAGCAGAAGCCGCAGCCGTTCCTCGCTTTCCCTGAGCGCCTCCTCCGCTTGCCAGCGCTCCGAGATCTCCTCCTCGAGCTGTGCGGCCTGTTCCTGCAGGCTTTCCTGGGCCGCCTGCCGCTCGGTGATCTCTTCCTCGAGTTGCACAGCCTTCTGCTTCACCTCTTCCTCGGCCCTTCTGCGCTCGTCGATCTCCTGCTTTAGCTGCCACAGGGCGTATCCCATGCCGGACACGAGGACCAGGGAAAGGGCTTTGAGGAGGCTCAAACGCCAGTCGACTCGGCTGGTGTAGCGCTGCACCCGTAGCATGACGCCGCTCGTTTCGTCGGTAATCGCCACCTCCTTGATGGCGTGATGGTCCGTGGTGTCGCGCTGCGGAGAGGTGGCGAGGATGCGACCGTTGGTGTCGGAGATGCTTAAGTGGTAGAGGCGGGGGCGGGTCTGCGAGATCAATTGCTGCAGCAGCCGGTCGCAGGAGTACACCCCTCCGAAGAGTCCAAGGAAAGTACCGTCCCGGTAGACCGGGACCCAGATCTCGAAGGATGGTCTTCCCTGGATCGCCTCGAAAGGACGGGTATAAACCGCCTTCCGCTGCTCGCAGGCCAAGTGGGAGGCCCGCTTGGGCTCCGGGAGGTTCAACTGCAGGCCGACGATCTGACGGTTGGGGGCAAGCGGTGCTACGTCGGTGATGGTGAAGTCGGCGTCGACCCAGGTGACGTTGATCAGCTCGGGGTGGGCCTGCACGTACTGGCTCACCCTCTCTTGGAACAGCTTGGCATTGAGCTTTCCAGAACTCCGCTCGAAGGCGAGCATCTCAAGGTAGCTCTTGTTCCCCTCAAGGGTTATCTGAAGCGAGCCGCTGAAGGTCCTGGTGCGGGAGGTAAGGTCGCTTTCCTTGGCCCTTTCGTTATTTCCCTCGGTAAACCAGACGATGAGTGTGAACACGAACAGGAAGATGGCGAACAGCACGATGCTGTAGCGTAGTGCGACCGACCGGTTGTCGGTGCGATCTTGCTGGGGCGGGGAGTAACTCGTCTTCGGCACAACTTCCTCCGGCGGGACAGGGGTGATGCACCGCTCATCGGCATTTTGGCGGAAATGTTGAGTTATGAAGCGCCGTCGAGGAGCCTCGGGCGACTTAATGATAACAGCAAAAAACGGTTGCACAAACGGGTGAACCCGCCGTTGCCGGCGGGTTCACTGGTGCTGCGTCCGTTGGTCTCCCCCTCCCGGGGATGGGAGGGGGAGGTGACGTCGGTTATGCGGGGAAGTTTCTCGAGATGTGCAGTCTCAGGATGTCCTCGAAGTCGGTTTCCTGGTCGCCGCGGTACACCATCGAGGAGCCGAGCTCAGCGGCGAGTATGGCGCAGAGGTACTTCTGCGGCAGCGTGGCGATCCTGCGGCGGTAGCGCGCGTTGTCGGCGATGAGCACCGGCAGGTGGGCGAGCACCGCACGGCGAAACGGTGGCTGGCTGAGGAGTTCCGGGCGCCCCTGGAAGAAGCGGAACAGGCGCGCGTAGTGGCCGTTGATCTCGGTGCTGATGGCGTCGGAGATCTCCGTGCACGGCAGGACCGGGTTGTCGCGGTGGCGCTTCAGGATGAGCCGCGCCTCGTCGGCCGCCCGCTTCTCGAGGATGGCGATCACCCCCGCCACGTACTCCTCCTTGTCAGCGAGGAACTCGGCATCGCTCATGAGCAGGTTAGCGATGATCTCGTAGGAGGAGGAGATGACGCCGCACTTGTTGGCCGAGGCGTCGCGCATGATGATGACCCCCTTCTTCTGCAACTGCATGCGCGCCTCGGGCGTGATGAAGGAGTTGGCCCCCTCCACGATGGCGCGTGCCGAGGGGGTGCCGTCGGCCAGGAAGAAGCGTTCCCAGTTGTTGGCGTCGATGGTCTCGGGACGCCCCCCTCCGGGGATGAAGAGGTCGGCCTCGGTAGTGAAGATGAGTTCCCCGAAGAGGCGGGAGAACTCGTCGATGGATATCCACTCCTCGAATAAACCGTCCGCTTTCATGGTCGCCTTGCGGTACAGGGTCTTAAGGCCCTCGGTGCGGCTGCCGCTTCTGAAGAGCATGAAGCCCCCCTCGTGCAGCGCTTTCGGGTTGAAGGCGTCCAGGTCTTCCTTCAGAAGGATGCGGGAGAGCTCCTCGTGGCGCGCCCCCTTGGGATCGAAGAGTGCGGCGGTGCCGTCCAGGATGAGACGGATCTGCATCCGGGGGTAGCGATCCAGCATGATGCGCATGGCGTTACCTGCCACGTCACCGTTGGGGCCGCCGGTGAACTTCACGCTGAAGGGATGGTTCACCATGTCGATGCCGAGGTCGGCCATGGTGATCTCGGCGAAGCGGACCACGCCGGTCGAGGTGACGCCGAACTCCTTGTGATTGATGCCGACCGTCTTGCTGGACATGATGCCGATGCCCAAGAGGTAGCCGCGGTTTTTCGAGATGCGCGCGATGCTTTCAATCATGGAGTCGTGCATGTTCTCGTCCGGGCCTAATTCGATCGGTTCGTCCTCGCGGTAGTAGTCCACCACCGCAGGGAGTTTCGCCACGCCGTTTTGGGTCACGAAGATGTCGAGGAAGGCGTTCGCCACGCCGTACTGCAGCTTGTAAAGCCTGAGCGTCTCCAGGTCGCGCTCACCGCTTCTCTGCAGGTCCCCCGCTTCGAGGATCAGCACGAGTTTGGATCCCCCCTCGTAGATGTCCTTGTTCTTCAGGTGCTGCGTGTGGGCGAGGACGAAGTTCTCACGGAAGATGGTGTTCGCGTTGGTGATGAAATCGTCGCCGTTTCTCGCGATCACGGTGCGCCAGCCGCCGCGGGCGATATCGGAGAAGCCTATGTGGTAGCCGAAACCGAAGCGGCTGAAGAAGAAGGTGACCCGGAAGGGGAGGGCGGGGGGAAGATCCGAGGTGAACTCCCGGCCGAGCTCGGTGAGATAAGCGGGGTCGAGCCTGAAGGCGAGCGCCTGTTTCTCCGCAACGTAGAAGTTCGTCTTCAGGGTGTGCTTTATGAAGATGAGGCAGCAGCGGAAGATAGCGCGGCGCACCTCGTCCAGGTAGCGGTGCCCGGTGTTGTAGCCCGCCACGACCTGTTCGGTCTCGGCGAGGGCGCTCGGATATATCAGCTCACGGTCGGCGGCTGCGGGATCGAAGCGCACCGAGAAAAGCTCGGTCATCTGCAGCGCGATCTCGGGGTGCGAGAAGAAGGCGCTCTTCACGTCGTCCAGGCCGAAGCGGTCCGGCTGGTTATGGGCGAGGTTTGTGTGGCAGAAGGCGATGAAGGCGTTCACGAGGGAACCCTGCCGTCCGCTGAAGGTCCCCTTGGTGACGAAGTCGCGGTAGGCGTGGGAATTCGTGGCGAGGATCTGGGTGTTGCAGAGCTCGTCCCTCAACAGGCTGAAGAGCTCGCTGCCGCGCGAGAGGATCTCGCCGTCGCGGCGGCGCACGTAGAAGGTTCCGAGGAAGATCGGGTGCACGCCGTTGGAAATGGTGAGGCAGTAGGCGCGGTTCACGCCGAGGTCGAGGCGGTTGAACACCTCCATCACCTGGAGCAGGAAGTCGTGCTGGGGCGGGTTGGCGACGGCGAAGTGGATGCGCGACTCCTTGCCCCCCTCCATCTCCTCGACGTCCAGGTAGAGCCCTCCGGCCTGGTTCCCTTTCTGATAGAGGTTCAGTACCTGGGCCAGGCGCTCGGGCCACGCCATGCGGACGTAATTCTCGTTGTTGAGCCAGATGATGCGCAGGAGGCGGTCCAGGTCAGCCATGGCGAAGTCAGGGTAGCTCTTGCGCAGCGCCTGGGCCACTTTGGACCGTATCGCGGAAGGAACCTCGGTTCCGCCCCCCTCAAGGATCTCCTTGTTGCTTTTTCTGTCGAACTCGAAGCGCTGGATTTCGAGGGTGCGGTCGCTTCCGGGGAGCGGGTTCTCCGAGTGGCCGATCATCGCGTACGAGATCTCGCGCTCGGGGATGCGGCGCAGCGTGTCGTACAGGGAGCCCGGCACGTTGGGGAGCGCCTGGATCAGGCATTTCTCCCGGTCGGCGAGCACGAGGCGGCGATTCTGGGCGAGGCTTCCCATCTCGCGCTCGAGAAGGGCCATCGCCTCCGGCTCGTCCTTCATGGCGATGAAGAAGTAAGGGGGAAACTGTTCCATGAGCCAGGAACGGTTCTCTGTAATCTGGGTGCTCAGCCTTTTAAGCTCTGCGGTTGTTGCTTTCATTGCTCTTAACTCCTTTGTCCACTCTCCCTCTCCCTCTGGGAGAGGGATGGGGTGAGGGCGTCTGTTGTCTGCGCTGATCTGCCCTGAAATTCGATTTGCTGCTTATGGCACCGCCCTCACCCGGCCTACGGCCACCCTCTCCCAGGGGGCGAGGGGGATGGGCATGGGGCCGGCTAGAACATAAGCTTTGCCAGTACGAACCCGATGCCTATCGATGAGAAGGTGGCGACGAGCCCCGGGATCATGAAGCTGTGGTTCAAGACGTAGCGGCCGATGCCTGTGGTGCCGGTGCGGTCGAAGTTGATCGCGGCGACCACGGTCGGGTAGTTCGGGATGAAGAAGTAGCCGTTCACCGCAGGGAACATGGCGATGAGAAACGGCGCCGGGATGCCGAGGCTGATACCGAGCGGCATGAGGGCCCGCACCGTCGCCGCCTGGCTGTAGAGCAGGATGGAGAGGACGAAGAGGGCGAAGGCGAAGAGCCACGGCGCGGTGGTGACCATATCCTTGATGGAGCCGCTCAGGAAGTCCATGTTCCCCTGGAAGAAGGTGTCACCCATCCAGGCGATACCGAAGATGGCGATGACCGCCTGCACCCCGGCGATGAAGACGCTCCCCTCGGCGACCTTGTGGATCTTCACCTTGCAGAGAAGGAGCATGAGTGCGGCGATGGAGAGCATGACGATCTCGATCACATGCGGCATCCCCATCTTCTCCTTGTTCTGGGCGGGGCGCTTGTCGTCGAACTTGACGATATGGTAGCCAAAGGGCGTCTTTATCACTTCGGTCAGTTCGCCCGGTTTCTTCAGTTTTGCGCACGCTTTCTCGAACTCGGGGATCATTTTCCCCTTCGCCTGCCAGCCGAGGTCGCCGCCGGTGGTCGCGGTGGCGTCGATGGAGCACTGCTTAGCGACATCTGAGAAGCTCCCGCCGGATTTAAGCTGGGCGAGCACCTCTTTCGCCTCGGACTCGCTTTTCACCACGATGTGGCTGATGCGGGTGTCGCTACCGACGCTCCACTCGGGGCGCATCTGCGGGAACGAGCCGAAAAGGACCACGAGGATGGTGCCGAGCAGGAAGAGGGCGACCGCGATCTTGGCGGTTGCCGGGGTGTTCCTGATCGCCTCGTTCACCTTGGCGGTATCGGTGTGGGCGGTGCGCGGCGGGGGAACGGTTCCCTCCTGCAGGCGCTTCTGGTATTCCGGATCCTGGTCCAGTTCCTTACCCAGCTTATTGGAGATGAAAGCGGCGATGATGACGCCGATGAAGGTGGAGGGGATACAGACCTTTAGGATGTCTATCAGTTCGACGTTGAAGCCGAACTTGGCGGCGGACCCGCCGAGAAGGCCCAGGAGCGCGACGGTCGCCGCGGCGATCGGGCTCGCGGTGATGGCCTGCTGAGATGCGATGACCGAGATGGACATCGGGCGTTCCGGGCGGACCCCAGTCTCGCGCGCCACCTCGGCGATTACCGGCAGCACCGAGTAGGCGACGTGGCCGGTACCGGCGAATAGGGTGAAGAAGTAGGTCACCATAGGTCCCAGGAAGGTGATGCGGTCCGGGTTGTTCCTGAGGATGCGTTCGGCGAGTGCTACCAGGTAGTCGAGCCCCCCGGCCGCCTGTAAGACGCCGGCGGCGGTGACCACCGCGGCGATCATCAGCATGACGTCGATGGGCGGTGCGGTAGGCTGCAGGTGAAACACGAAGGTGAGGACGGCGAGTCCGAGGCCGCCGAGAACGCCCAGGCCGATACCGCCCAGCCGGGCCCCTACGAAGATTGCTGCCAGTACCACTGCGAATTCCAGCCAGAACATGATGATTCTCCCCTCTGAGATGGTCGGACGTCCGCGCGTCCATGACCTGTACATAGCATCGGGGATGCCAAGGGGATTTGGTTTGGATAAGTGCTGTAGTTATAGGTGGTTAAGGGGCGCAGAGGAGTGACGTGTCCAGGCGTAGGGGTATGCCCGCGGGAATAGGGACGGCGGTTGTGGTGCGGAAAGGTGCGAAACTACAGCGGCTTAGCAGTCGGTATGACGAAAGGCATAGTATGCCCGCGGGCATACCCCTTTGGGGTGGGTTGACAGCCCGCTACCGACGTCCACATCCCCTATCCCTCCGGGCCTTCGCCCACCGTAGGCTACTGTCCGCAGGCGGGAGAGGGGCAGGGTGAGTGCGCCGGTAGCTGCAACTCCTAACTTCTAGGCAAAGCCCTCACCCGCCCTTCGGGCACCCTCTCCCGGGGGAGAGGGGACTGGTGGAAAATCCATGAACGGGGGAGTGAAGAAGCGGCGGTAGTGGATGGCTGGTGAGGCCGCCTTATCGTGAGGCGGGTGCGGCGGGTGCCAGCTCTCGCAGGGTGCGCTCGATGGCGGGGATGTCGCAGCCGTCGACGATTCGTTTGCCGCCGTCGAATACGATGGTCGGCACGATCTCGCCGCCGTAGCGCTCGCGCCACTCCTTGCGTGCGCTCGGGTCCTTGCGTATGTCGCGTACCGTGAAGGGGATTGATTTTGTGGTGAAATAACTTTCCACCTCTTCGCAGTAGCTTCAGCCGCTGCCGACGAACATCACGATGGTCGGGTAGGAGCGCGCGCCTGTTTCCGCCGCCGGAGCCGTAGCGCATCCCACGAGCGACGGCGCGAGCAGAAACACCGCGAAGGCCGCCACCAGGGCCATTGTCCACTGTCGCCGGAAAAGGCGGGCGACCTTTAAGTACTTTGTCATCGGTTCCTCCGCAAAATTTTGCTTCATTCGGCTGTCCCATAGAGTTTAGGGGCTTTAGGAGGACCTCCAGCTACGAAGCGCTGCACCAGCCCCGGCGTCCCCCCCTTTTGCGAAGGGGGGACAGGGGGGATTTGCCTTGCTTGGCCAGACCATAACAGCACCTGCTGACGCGGCGATCGCCCACGCTGCACAAGGAAATGACTGAAGCCCGAACAGCCGTGGTGGTCTCGTCCAAGAGGAAAGCAACTACTGAAATCCAGTTCATCCGACGGGAACCGGAAAGCAAAAAGCAAATCCCCCCCGTCCCCCCTTCGCAAAGGGGGGAGCGCTGGGTCTCGTGCAGTGCTTCGTGGACACATTTAACCGAGTTCACGACTTTCCGAAAATCACTCCCGGCGCTGCTTGAGCCGCTTGCTGAGCGTCGGCTGCGACACGCCGAGAAGCCTGGCCGCGATGGACTGGTTCCCCTCCGCCCTGCGCACCGCCTCTGCGACCAAGAGATCGATCGCCTCGGTGAAACCCGGGAGACGCTCTACGTTGAAGAAGGGATTCTCCGACGGCTCGGCGTGTGACTCCTCGGCAGGATGCGCCGGACGCTCCCCGATGGCCCGGATGAAGGCCTCCATGGAGAGGACGCCCCCCTGGTGCAGGCTGACCGCGTCGTACACCATCGCCTTCAACTCGCGCACGTTGCCCGGAAAGTCGTAGGTGGAGAGCAGCACGGCGAGCTCCTTCGGGAGGGTCGGCTTTTTCCTGGCGAACTCGGCGCAGGCAAGCTCGAGGAAGTGATCCAAAAGCAGCGGGATGTCTTCCTTTCTCTTGCGCAGCGGCGGGACATGCAGGTGGTGCGCACGCAGCCGGTAGTAGAGGTCCTTCCTGAAGGCACCCGCCGCCTGGTGCGCCGCCAGGTCCTGGTGCGTCGCCACCACCACGCGCGCCCTCATCCGCCTCGGCCGGTCGCTCCCGATCGGGTAGTATTCCCCCTCCTGCAAAAGCCTCAGAAGCTTCACCTGGGAGCTTAAGCTCAGGTCGCCGATCTCATCCAGAAAGAGGGTCCCGTCCGCGGCCTGCTCGATCATGCCGCTTCTTGCCTCGGCAGCGCCTGTGTACGCCCCCTTCACGTGCCCGAAGAGTGTGTCCGATACCATCGCATCGTCGAGTCCCGCCACGTTCACCGCAACGAACTGACCCTTCCGTCCCGAAAGACGGTGCAGCGCCGCCACGACGAGTTCCTTCCCGACGCCGCTCTCCCCGGTTACCAGGATCGGCTGCGAACTCACCGCCACCGCCTCGATGTACTGGAAGATGGAGCGCATCCCCTTGTCGCCGGTCACGATGTCGCAAAAGGCCTCCGGGTGCTCCAGCCGGTCGTACAGGAAGCGGTTTCTGAGCTCCCGGTTCTCCAGTTGCAGCTCCTTCTCGCGCACCGCCCGCTTGACCCCCTTGACGATGCGCCCCTCCTCCGAGGTCTTCACGTAGTAGTCGAAGGCGCCGCTTCTCATGCACTGCACCGCGGTCTCCAGCTGATTGAGGCCGCTTACGATGATCACCGTCACCTCGGGGTGCTCTTCGGCGATCCGCTCCAGAAGCTCCTCTCCGGAGAGGTGCGGCATGGTGAGATCGAGGAGCACGAGGCCGATCTCGTGCCGCGCCATCATCGAGAGCGCCTCGCGGCTGTCCTGGCAGGTGAGGATGTTGTTCAGCCCGGCGCGCTCCAGCGTGATGCTCATTGAGTAGAGCCAATCCGGCTCGTCGTCCACGAGGAGGATGCCGAAGGACGGGTAGAGGGTCGCACTCATGACTGCTGCTCCTTTGGCAGAGGTACGGGAAGGGTGAGACGAGCCGTGGTCCCGGCACCTTGCTCGGAGGTGAAGGCGAGCCCGCCGCCGTGCTCCTTCGCGATGCCGCTCGAAACGGAAAGTCCTAGGCCGGTCCCGCCGCTCTCGCGCTTCGTGGTGAAGAAGGGATCGGTCAGGTGCTGCAGATGTTCCGGAGCAATCCCCGTCCCCTGGTCGCGCACCTCGAGGATGACGCTGTTTTCCGCGGCGTCGAACCAGGTGGCGAGCTCGACGCCACGCTCCGGGGAGGGGAGCGCCTGGCAGGCGTTCACCAGGAGGTTCACCACCACCTGCTCGATGCGCTGGGCGCTTCCCCGCAGTTTCGGGATGTTATCCCCGAGCGATACCGTGAAGTTGTCAGTGCTCTTCTCGATCAGGTTCCCCAGAAGGCGCAGCGCCGCCTGCACCGTTTCGTTCAGGTCGAGCTCGGCACTCTTGCCAGGTTCCTGCTGCCTCGCGAAGTCCTTCAGGTCCTCGACGATGAGCTTCACCCGGCGCGACCCTTCCTGCATCTGCCCCATGAGCTTAGGCAGCACCTCGCGCATGCGGGAGTAGGGGAGCCCGCCGAACTCGAAATCGCCGTGCCGCTCGAAATGCTCCTCGAGGATAGGCTCCGCGTCCCGAAAGGCCTCCATCATCACCGGGAGGTTCAAAAGGATCAGGCCGTTCGGGTTGTTGATCTCATGGGCGACCCCCGAGACCAGGATCCCCAGCGCCGCCATCTTGTCCGCCTGCACCAGTTGCTGCTGCCGGTTTCTGAGCTCCTCCTCGGCGTGGCGCCGCTCCTCGACCTCGCGGGTGAGCTCCGCGGTGCGCGCGGCCACCTCGCGCTGCAACGTGCGCGACCAGAGGATCGTTCCTCCCACGAGCAGGATGAGCGGCAGCACCACGATGGCGCCGTACTTGAACACCTCGCTCCAGGTGAGCCCCGGCGGTTCCAGCACGCCTAGCCACTTGTTGTAGATCCTCTGGTACTCGCCGGTCTTCTTCAGGATGGCGAGTCCCTCGTTGAAGCGGGCCAAAAGAGACGCGTTTCCCTTCTTCACCGCGAAACAGTACTGCTGGGCCGATACCGGGTCACCTACCGCCTCAAGGTTCGTGAGACCCAGCTCCCGGATCAGGTAGAGGCCGGGGAGTTTCGCCATTACCGCGTAGTCGTGCTTTCCGGCGGCGAGCGCGCGCAGCACGTCGGCATGGGTGGGGACCGGGACGATCTTCGCGCCGACCTTCTTCGCCGCCAGGAACTCCTGCATGATGCCGTCGTTCAGGACGAGGACTTCCTTGCCGCGCAGGTCCGCCAGGGTGAGGTGACGGTCACCACCTTTACGGGCGAAGATGGAGTGATGCACGATGGTGTGCGGCGGCGAGAAGTCGATGATCTGCGCTCGCTCGTCCGAGAATGACATACCTTCCAGGATGTCGACGTCCCCGTTCAGGAGGTCCTTGCGCCGCTCCGACCACGCTCCCAGGCGGATCTCGACCTTGAGCCCCATGACCCGGGCCACCGCGCGGGTGAGCTCTACGTTATAGCCGTTTGGCTTGTCTTCCCGGTCAAGGAACTCGTAAGGGGGATAGCTGCGGTCGCCGCCTACCACCACCAGCGCCGGCCCCTCTTCCCCCTCCGCTGCACCACCGGCAGCACCGGCACCTGACAGGCACACTGTCAGCGAGGTGACGACAAGGCACAAGAGGGTGCTCAATATGAATCTGAAGCGGGCAGATGAAGTCATCATCGATGCAGCTTATCTGTCAAACCGGCAGCTTGCAAGCAGTTCTTCCGGCTATCACTATCAGCGTGATGGCGTTCTGTAATTATTTTTACCCAATGTATATCGCCCTCGCGGGAATTCCCTTAAGTGCCCTGATCATGCGCCGAAAACAACGATATGACATGCACCGGCCTTACCTTCGGAATTTTCCCGTCCGAAGACACATTACATAATCGAAGAGGTACCTTATGAACCTGAGAAGCAAGGTAAACGTTACTGTAGTCATAATGTTTGCCGTGGCGCTCATTGCGCTCATCGTCGCCGCCACCAGCAGTACCCGCAAGATCATGGGGGGGATGATAAGCAGTTCCCAGTTGGCGCTGGCCAATGACAACGCTGCCAGCGTCAACGCGTGGCTCCTGTCCAAAGAGGCCATTATCGCCGCGGGGGCCAAGGACCTCACCAAGGAGCAGGGGCAGTCCAGAGAGCAGATCATGAAGCTCGTGCAGCTTCTGGCCGGGGCTGGCGGCTTCTCCACGGTCTACCCCGGTTATGAGAACGGCACGTTCGTCTCCTCCGATGGCTGGGTCCCTGATGCCGGATGGGACCACCGCAAGAGGCCATGGTACGAGAAAGCCAAGAGCGAGATGAAGGTGTCGCAGACCGAGCCGTACGTCGACGCCCAGACCGGCAAGACCATCATCTCCTTCATCGCCCCGATCACCGCCGGGGGCGCCTTCACCGGCGTGCTGAGCTCCGACATCATGCTCGACGACGTGGTCAAGCAGGTGCTGAACGTGAAGGTGGGAGGCTCCGGTTACGCCTTCGTTATCGACAAGACCGGCAAGATCCTGATCCACCCGAAAAAGGACCTGGTGCTCAAGAAGAAGTTCCAGGAGCTTGCCACCGGGCTCGGCGACCTGAGCGCAAAGCTGGCGGCGGCACCGAGCGGGACGCTCGAATACAGCACGGACGGTGAGGAGAAGATCGCCACCTACGCCAAAATCCCCGCGGCCGACTGGTACCTCTGCGTGACCACAGCGAAATCCGAGGCCTTCGCCCCCGTCAACAAGCAGGTGACGACGCTGGTCGTGCTCGGTGCCATCTTCCTCGTCGGCGGCATCACGCTGATCTTTTTCGTGTTGCGCCGCCTCCTGAGCCCCCTGGGGATACTCTGCCACCGCGTCTCTGACCTGGCCGAAGGGGAGGGGGACCTCACCAAGCGCGTGGACGTGGGAAGCCGCAACGACGAGATCGGACTCCTTGCCGACAAGTTGAACACCTTCGTCGAGCACATGGGGGGGATCATCGGCCAGATCGCAGACGCCTCCCGGGCGCTTGCCTCCGAGTCCAATGCCCTCACCGCCACCTCCATGTCCATATCGGTTGGTGCCGAGTCCGTGGCCGGGCAGACCGCCACGGTGGCCACCGCGAGCGAGGAGATGGCCGCTACCGCCGCGGACATCGCCAACAACTGCCACCATGCCGCCGATAGCGCCCAGCGCGCCGCCGACACCACCCAGGACGGCTTCAAGGTCGTGAAGAGCACGGTGAACGGTATTCGCCAGCGCGGTGAACTGACCCGCGACAACGCTCAGGCGATCTCCTCACTGGGCGAGAGGAGCGAGCAGATCGGTGCCATCGTAGCCACCATCGAAGACATCGCCGACCAGACGAACCTCCTCGCACTTAACGCTGCCATCGAGGCGGCGCGTGCCGGCGAGCAGGGACGCGGCTTTGCCGTCGTCGCCGACGAGGTACGCGCCCTCGCCGAGCGGACCACCAGGGCAACCAAGGAAATCGGGACCATGATCCGGGCGATCCAGCAGGAGACCAAGTCCGCGATCGCCTCCATGGAAGAAGGGGTGAGGGGGACCGACCAGGGGATCCAGGAGGCGGCCCAGCTCGAGGGGGCGCTCGCCAGCATCCTCGAGCAGGTGAACGAGGTGACCACCCAGGTGAACCAGATCGCGACCGCCGCCGAGGAGCAGGGGGCCACCACCGGCGAGATCACCAACAACATCCAGCAGGTGACCGCCGTGGTCCAGGAGACCGCCAGCGGTGCCCAGGACTCCGCCCAGTCCGCCTCCCGTCTCTCCGAGCTCTCCGCCGAACTGCAGATGATCGTCGGTAAGTTCAAGCTGTAGCCCCGGCATGAAGTACCGCTGAAACGCGCAACGGGGGACGAGTCCATGACTCGCCCCCGTTTTTATTTCACGAACCTCCGGCGTTTACCAATGCCGCACGTTCTTCACGCGCGTTGACAGATAGTACTATATTCAGTATCGTTCAACTATGGGCACGGCGGAAAAACAACTTGAGCGAATGCGCCACAACCCTCGTGACTGGCGGATCGAAACCCTGGTGACAGTAGCGACCAGATATGGTGTCGAAATCCGTAACCATGGCGGTAGCCATCATGTCTTTTCGTTTCCCGGCATTGAACTGGCCGTTACCATCCCGGCCCATCGGCCGATCAAGCCCATTTACGTGCGTCAACTGGTTGCGCTGATAGACCAGGCAAGGAGTTGCAGATGAGCATCAAGAAGATAAAAACGGTTTCACCTCCTCACGCCTTTGAAAGGTACATGCACGAGATCTCTCCCCTCTCTCCTGAGGACGGTGGAGGCTTTCTCATCACCTTTCCGGACCTCCCCGGCTGCATGTCCGATGGAGCCACCGTTGAAGAGGCGATTGCCAACGGTAGGGACGCTTTTTCCGCTTGGGTTGCCGCGGCACACGATATGGGGAAGCCTATTCCCGAACCGGCCTCCAAGCCTATGGAACTTGTCGAAGCATCCGGTAAATTCGTCGCTCGTCTCCCGAAGAGTCTGCATGCCCGGCTTGTCGCCATGGCCCGCAAAGAAGGCGTCAGCCTCAATACCCTTGTCCTGACTCTCATCTCCGAGAGTGTCGGGCAAAGGGGGAAGCGCGTGTAGCAATCACCCATATACGAATTTAAGGACTTGCTCCAGTCTTGTCGGAACTCGCCCAAGTCTGGTCCGCCTCGCCCCGTTCCGCCCGTCTTTTCCCTTCCAGTGCTGATCATCCTGTTTATTATTCAAAAAACCGATCGAAACGATATTGTTTTTTAAATATATCAATTTGACTTTATTAGGTCGCCTTGATAGTTTCGCGCCGCACGAGATGGGCACGCCGGTTTGTTCTTCGCAGTTACTGCGATTTGATAGATGAATTCGAGGAGGAAGGTAATGAAACATGTAGTGAAGGGCATGCTGCTCATGATGCTCTGTGTGCTGGTGCTTGCCGGGTGCGGCAGCAGCGTCACGGACAAAACCGCCAACAAGGCGAAGCTCGTTGCTGCGGCAACGGAGTTTCCCAACGCGGATCTTCTGGTCTCCGCCGATTCGGTGCAGCAAAGCCTGCAGGCCGCTGACCTCCTGATCATCGACGCGCGCCCGGCTTCGGCCTATGCGGCGGGACACGTCCCTGGCGCCATCAACCTGCAGCACAGCGCCTTCTGGACCAAGGGGTCCGGCCTCAAGGATACCGACACCCTGGCCGCCCAGTTGGGTGCCGCCGGCATCACCAGGGAGCAGAAGATCGTAATCTACGACAACACCACGGCCTCGTGGGGGGCTGCCGGGCGTATCTTCTGGATGCTCGAGTACCTGGGCTGCACCGACGTCCACATCCTCGACGGCGGCTGGGACAAGTGGGCCGCCGACGGGCGCCCCACCCAGAGCGCAGCGGTGACCCGCGCCGCCGCGACCTTCACCCCCAGCGTGCAGGGCTCGCTCAAGGCGACCTCCTCGAAGATCGCGAGCCGCCTCTTCGACAACGACTTCGCCGTGATCGATACCCGCACCGACGAGGAGTTCTCCGGCTGGCAGCTTTACGGCGAAACCCGCGGCGGACATATCCCGCGCGCGGTGAACCTCCCGTACGCCTGGTACTACAACACCGACAAGTCCACCATCCGTTACCAGCAACTGAAGGCGATGCTTGAGTCCCGCGGCATCACCCCCGACAAGGAAGTCACCGCGTACTGCACCGCGGGTATCCGCAGCGGCTACGCCTACTTCCTGCTCCGCCTGATGGGTTACGCCAAGTGCTCCAACTACGACGCATCCGCCTGGGACTGGGCCGACAACACCTCGTACCCGATGGATAAGGCGACCAACTACGCCGACGCCGTCTACCCGGCATGGGTTAAGGCACTCATCGACTACCACAAACCGGGGAGCACCTCGGCCGCTCCGCCGCAGTACGCTTACGACCGTAACCACAAGTACGTGATTTTCGAAACCCAGTGGGGGAGCTTCGAGGACATGGCCAAGGGGTGGGCCGACAACTCCTACCTCCTCGGACACATCCCCGGCGCAATCCACTCGAACTCCGACGTCTACGAAAACGGCTACCCGCGCTGGTTCCTGCTTCCCGACGCCGAGCTTAAGACCGCGCTCGGGAGCATGGGGATCACCCCGGACACCACCGTCGTCGTCTACAGCGACTCGAACATCTTCGCGGCGCGCCTCTGGTGGATCCTCAAGTACGCGGGGGTCACCGACGTACGCTTCATGAACGGCGGCATCCAGGGCTGGCAGGCTGCCGGGTACCCGACCGAGACCACCATCAACAACCCGGTCGCCACCACCTACACCGGCGCAACGAAGCCCGCGCTCCTCGCCACCACCTCGTATGTCGCGTCGGTCTACAACACGACGGCGAAGATGGTCGACGTGCGCGCCGGCAGCGAGTACGCCGGCATGATCAGCGGCTACGGCTACGTGGTGAACAAGGGGCGCATCCCGGGGGCTGTCTGGGCCTACAACGCGGACGACTCCGCCGGGATCTACGTGGACGGTGACGCCACCCTGAGAAGCTACGAGGAGGTCAAGTCGCTCTGGAGCAGCCGCGGCATCGACTTCGGCCAGGAAACCATCTTCTACTGCGGCAGCGGCTACCGCTCCGCCCTTGCCTACCTCTACGCGCACCTGATGGGGTACACCAACATCCGCAACTACTCGGATGGCTGGGAAGGGTGGTCCACCAACTACGTGGAAGATGCCACCTACCTGGCGAGCCCGTCCGTCCCGGGAAGCACCGACGGCTGGCGTCAGGACCTCTCTGGCCGTCCCGTCGCGACCGGCGGACTGTAAGACGAACCCGTGCATCTTCAGCAGGGAAGGCGCCGCTCTCGGCGCCTTCCTTTTGAGAACAGGAAGGAAATCATGAAAACGCTTCTCGCATCGCTGACCGTGGTGGCACTTTTGGGCGCCTTCCAGGTGTCCAACTGCTTCGCCGGGGCCTGGACCGCCAACAAGGGGGGCTTTTACGAAAAGGCCTCCTTCAACTTCTACTACGCCGACAAGAACTTCGACCGGGACGGCAACCGCAGGGATCTCTCGGATCGCGGCAAGTTCACCGACTACAACCTGAGCAACTACTTCGAGTACGGCCTGATCGACAGCCTCACTGTGCTTAACTCGATCTCCTACAAATGGCTGGAGAACGACAACGACCTGAGCCGCGCCACGGCGCACGGCATCGGCGACATCGATTTCGGCGCACGCTACCGCCTCTTCCAGAGCGACGCAGTCGGGGTGATCTCGACCCAGCTCCTGGTGAAGGTTCCCGGCGGCTACGACAGAAACGACCCGCTTCCCATGGGGAACGACCAGTACGACACCGAGCTCCGACTGCTCTACGGTCGCTCGCTCTACCCGAAGCTTCCCGGCTACGCGAATCTCGAGATCGGCTACCGCCTGCGCGCCGGCGACCCTTCCGACGAACTCCGCTACCTCGTGGAGATCGGTTTCGACCTGGGCAAGAACTTCTTCACCCGCGCGAAACTCGACGGTATCTACAGCATAAACAACGGGAGCAAGGTGGACGGTTCGGGCAACCCGACCACGACCAACAACTTCGACCTCGGCAAGCTCGATCTGACCCTGGGCTACCAGGTCACCCCGGCCATGGGCGTCGAGCTCGGCTACCGTCCCGACCTCTACGGCCAGAACACCGCGGCGGGCGCCAACTACTCCGTGGCGCTCTACTTCAAGACTCCGTAGGGGGACGCCATGGCGACGGGAAAAACGGCCGTCCGTCCGGGACTTGTGGAGCTGCTTGCCGAGACGAAGACCGGTTGCACCAACTGCGGTGTCTGTGTTGCGGATTGCGCCTTCCTGAAAAAAGAAGGCACGCCGGGACGGATCGCCGGCGCCTGTGATCCGGGCAACCCGGAATCGTTGCGCACCTCTTTCCAATGCAGCCTGTGCGGTCTTTGTTCGCAGCTTTGTCCCGAGCGCCTCGACCTCGACGGCATGTTCCTCGAGATGAGGCGCGAGGCCGTCGATCGCGGTTTCGGGCATTTCCGGGAGCACGCGCCGCTGCTTGCCTACGAGCGTGCGGGGACCTCCAGGCGCTTCAGCCTATACCGCCTGCCCGAGGGGTGCTCGACCGTTTTCTTCCCGGGATGCTCGCTTTCCGGAACCCGACCCGATGCCGTCAAAAGGACCTTTGCCGAGCTGGGTAAACTGGACCCGGCCACGGGGATCGTGTTCGACTGTTGTCTGAAGCCTTCGCACAGCCTGGGTCGCGAGCGATACGTGAACGCCATGTTCGACGAGATGGCTGGCTGGCTGCTGCGGCAAGGGGTCAAGGAGGTGCTGGTTGCCTGCCCGAACTGCCAGGTGATGTTCGATACGCTCGGCGGGGGGCTGCGGGTCTCTACCGTATGGGAAAGGCTCGCAGCATCGGGGATCCCGCTGGCACCCGCCTCGGGAACCGTGACGGTGCATGATCCGTGCGTGCTGCGCAAGGCGCCTGAAGTGCACCGGGCGGTGCGCGATCTGCTGCGGCGCCAGGGGGTGACGGTCGAGGAGATGCCCCACTCGGGAGAAAGCACCCTCTGCTGCGGCAAGGGGGGCGCGGTGGACATGCTCGATCCCGCACTGGCCGGCTCCTGGGGCGCGTTGCGCGAGCGCGAGGCGGCGGGAAGAAGAACCATCACCTACTGCGCGGGGTGCGTACAGGCCCTGGGTGAGCGCACCCCGACCAGTCACCTGGTCGACATGCTCTTCGCTCCGGACGAGACCATGGCCGGACGGAAAAAGGGTACCGGGGGGCTTTTGACCTACGCGAACCGCCTGCTGCTGAAGAAAAGCTTCAAAAAGAAAGAGGGGTTTATCGTGACAAGGGAACGTAACCATACGGCGGGGCAGGGGGAGCGCAGGAAGCGTCCCTGGCAGCCCATCGTCCTGATCCTACTCATCACCGCAGCCGTTGCGGGCATCCGGCTCTCGGGGGCGGGCGAATATCTCCAGCAGGACCACCTGCGGGGCCTGATCGCCTCCTACGGGACGCTGGCCCCTTTCATCTACGTCCTGATCTATTCCATCGCGCCGGTCCTGTTTCTCCCCGCGCTGCCGCTTACCCTCGTTGGCGGGATCGTGTTCGGCCCGTTCTGGGGCGTGGTCTACACTATCGTCGGAGCGACCATCGGCGCCTCGCTCGCCTTCCTGGTCGCCCGCTACGCGGCGCGCGACTGGGTGGCCTCAAGGCTCACGGGGCCTAAGTGGGCAAGGCTCGACAGCGAGGTGGCGCAGCATGGCTGGAAGGTGGTTGCCTTCACGCGTCTCATCCCGGCCTTTCCCTTCAACCTTTTGAACTACGCCTTCGGGCTAACGAAGATCCGCTTCGCACACTACGTGCTCACGAGCTTTCTCTGCATGCTGCCGGCGACGGTCGCCTTCATCGTCTTCTCCAGCTCGCTGCTGGAGCTTTTGAGCGGCCGGGTTTCCCCCGGGGCGCTGGCGGGGATCGGCCTCGTTTTGGCCGTCATCCTGGCGCCGGTGTACTACCGCCGACGCAAAGCGAGCGCGGGAGGTTTAGCGGCGACTGAATGAGGGATGCGATTAAAACAGCTTTGGTGATCCCGGCCAGGAACGAGGAGGCGGCGCTTCCCGGCGTGCTGGCGCGCTTGCCTGCGGGGATAGGTCGCGTCGTCGTGGTCGACAACGGCTCGACCGATAAGACGGCACAGGTGGCGGCATCTTTCGGTGCGTCGGTTGTGCACGAGTCGGTGCCGGGTTACGGCCGGGCCTGCCTCGCCGGGCTGGCCTTTTTGCGCGACGACCCGCCTGCCGTAGTCGCCTTCGTCGATGCGGACGGCAGCGACGACCTGTCGCTGTTCCCGCAGCTTATCGCCCCGGTCCTTGCCGGCGGGGCGGATTTCATGCTGGGGCGGCGCATTCCGGTGGAAGAGGGCGCTCTCAGTTTCCAGCAGCGCTTCGGCCACCTCCTCGCCACCTCGCTGATCCGGCTCTTCTGGGGATACCGTTACTGTGACCTCGGGCCGATGCGGGTGATCCGGTGGGATGCCCTGGAGAGGCTCGCCATGCAGGACGAGGCCTTCGGGTGGACCGTGGAGATGCAGGTAAGAGCGGTGCGCCACGGGCTCAGGATCGGCGAGCTGGACGTCCCGTACCGCAGGCGCAGCGCCGGGGTGTCGAAGATCAGCCGGACGGTAGGCGGCACCGTGAAGGCCGGGTGCACCATCCTCTGGGTGATCGCGCGCGAGCTTGTCTCGGAGTACGTGCAAAGGGTTGAACGTAAAGGCCTTTCCCGCGAGGGGGCGGTCACAGGAGAATAGATGATGTCCAAAATCATGCGATTGATACAGTCGGTGCGCCGTGTGCGCCTTTTGACCGCGGCTCTGGCACTGCTGCTCGTGCAGGTCTGCCTCCCTTTGTCTGCCGGCGCGGCGGATCTCGGGCTCATTGACGCGGCCCGTTTGAAGGCGGGCGCCGGCAGCTGGGTCGTTCTCGACGCCCGTCCCAAGGCGGAGTGGCTCGCCGGGCACATCCCCGGTGCGCTTTCCTTTTCCTGGGAGGATTACACCCGCACCGATGCCCGCGGCGTGAAGTACAGCTCGTTTCCCCCGAGCGAACTGGCGGCACTTCTTGGCGCCATGGGGATCAGCGAGCGCACGCCCCTGGTCATCTACGGTGACGCGGACAAGAGCTGGGGGGGCGAAGGGTACGATGCCTGGCTCTTCTCGTGGCTCGGGCACAAGGGGGCCGTCCGTCTCCTGAACGGCGGCATCCAGGCCTGGCGCGGCGCCGGACTCCCTCTCGTCGCGGGGGCGGAGCACCGGCAGGCGAAGAAGGTCCCTTATCTCGCCCAGGTGAAGCCTCAAACCGTGATCGGGACCGAAGAACTGCAGGGGCGAAAGGATGCCTACACCGTGGTGGACGTCCGTTCCACCTTCGAGTGGCTGAAGGGGAGGATCCCGGGCGCGGTGCATATCCCCTGGGAGGACTTTTACACCGGCAAGGAGCGCAGGCCGCTAAACCGGGCCGAGCTGCGGAAACTTCTGGACAAACACGATGTTGACCTGAGAAAACCGGTCGTGTATTACTGCCTGGGCGGCATCCGTTCCGGCTATGCCTGGACCGTGCACCAGTTGGCGGGGCTTCCCGAGGCTCGAAATTACAAGGGTGGATGGGAGGCGTGGGATAAGAGGGAAGTGCGCTAACGAAGCTTGGTGCCGTTCGCCGTATCCCTTCTTTTCTTTGCGTCTTGGCGTCTTTGCGTGAGGCTGTTTTGCGTTTTATGTTGTCGTTGACCAGACCGATGCTGCTGCCGGCAGCACTGCTGTTTCTTTTAGCCGGAACTGCCGCAGCCGTGTCGGGCGAGAAACGGCTCCTGCTTTTCGCCAAGAACCCGGCCACCTGGTCCATCGTCAAGGGGGGCGCCCAGGGGAAGCTTAGCTACCGCGAGTCGGGCGGCTCCTTCACCCTGACCGCGTCCGGTCTCGTCCCCCGCTCATCCTACGCGCTGGTGCGCTACCTGGAGGCCCCAGCCCGCGGTGAGGTCGTGGCGCGCGGCACAAGTGACGCCGAAGGCATGCTCGTGCTGCGGGGCAGCTGGCGCGTCTGGGTCGGCAAGTTCTGGGTGGTGTCGGGGGACGATGTGTCCGGTGCGCCCGGTGCCGCCGCCATCCCGAGGCGGTGGAGACCCGAGCGCTACCTTTTCGAGGAGAAGCCGCTCGGCGTTCCCTGCGCCTGCCCCGAACCCGAGGAACCCTGATGTCGTTGCTCCCCCCCATTTTCACCGTCCTGCATTTCTGCGCCTTGCTCGGCCTCTGCCTGTACGGCGCCCACCGGCTTTGGTTGCTGAAGTGCCTCTTTTTCGACGCTCCCGACGCAGCGACGCCCGTTCCACCCCCGTTCACGCCGGGAGAGGTTTTCCCCTTCGTCACCGTGCAGCTTCCCCTCTACAACGAGCGCTTCGTGGTGCGGCGTCTGATCGATGCCGCGGCCTCGCTGCAGTGGCCCACCGACCGGATCGAGATCCAGGTGCTTGATGATTCGAGCGACGACACGGCACTCATGGTTGACGAGCGGGTTAAATACTGGCGGGAGAGGGGAGTGGAGATCGTGGTGCTGCGGCGCGACCATCGCGCGGGGTACAAGGCCGGAGCCCTCGCTGAGGGGATGCGGCGGGCGCGGGGGGAATTCCTGGCCCTGTTCGATGCCGACTTCATCCCCCCTGCCGACTTTCTGCACCGCACCATCCCCTGGTTTCGCGACGGCGCTGTCGGCATGGTGCAGGCCCGCTGGGGCTTTTGCAACACCGAGCATTCCTGGTTCACCGGCGTGCAGGCCCTGCTGCTCGGCCCGCATTTCACCATCGAGCACCGGGTGCGCTACCTGAAGGGGCTCTTCTTCAACTTCAACGGGACTGCCGGGGTCTGGCGTAAAAGGGCCATCGAGGAGGCCGGCGGCTGGCAGTCGGACACCGTGACCGAGGACCTCGATTTGAGCTACCGGGCCCAGCTCGCCGGGTGGCGCTTCGTCTACCGGGAGGAATGCCCGGTCCCCTCCGAGCTTCCCGTAACGGTCGGCGCGCTGCGCAGTCAGCAGCAGCGCTGGGCCAAAGGGTCGATCCAGACGGCGCGGAAGATCCTGCCCCGTTTGCTTGCCTCGAAGCTTCCCCTCGCCGTCAAACTGGAGGCCGTTGCCCATCTGACCGCCAATTGCTACTGGCTCCTGGGCGTCGTGGTCATGCTGACCCTGTACCCGGCAGTCACCTTCCGCGTCGGCATCGGGCTGCATCAGATCCTGCGCATCGATCTCCCGCTTTTCCTCGGCACGAGCGGCGCCATAACGGGGTACTTTCTCTTTTACGCAGCCCGGAGCGGGAGGCTGAAGCTTGGGGAACTCTGCCTGCTCCCGGCGCTTGCTATCGGCCTCGCCCCGAGCATCTCGCTGTCGGTACTGAAGGGGATGGTCTCCTTCGGAGGCAGTTTCGAACGCACTCCTAAGTTCGGGGTGCGCGGGCGGGAACGGGTCCCGGGGCTCGCCTTTCTCTACCGTCAGCGCAGCCTCCCATACCTGGCGCTGAACGTGTTCCTGTTCTGCTACTCCCTGCTTCCGGTCGCGTTTGCCTGGGAACGCGGTGTCGTCGGCGCCATCCCGCTATTTCTCCTGTTCCCGATAGGTTTCGCGCTCGTGCTCATGAAGGACCTGGACGAACTGTTCATCTCCCGGCGGGCGAACTGACTGAGGGGTCCCCTGCCTGCCGGCTGCGCGACAGTAATCTTCCCATACCCCACGCCGTGACCGGCGCCAGGAACACCGCGGCGGTCACCCATCCGCTTTCGATCCACTCCCCCAAAATGAAATACGGAAGCTGCACCCGGTAGGTGAGCAGCACCGCCCAGCATAAGACCACTCCCGCCGGTCCGGCAGCGAAAGGAAGCAGGGTCGCGAGGATAAGGGCGTACCACGGCTGCAGTGTCGGGGTGGTGAGCAAAAGCGCCATGGCGACCGCATAGCAGGCGGCAAGCACGCGCCTCGCCTTCACGGGTGTAACCTGTCCGTCCTGGGCGTTCTCTGGGGCCTGCGCGGCGGCCGTGCGCCAGGTGGCTGCGGCGATGCATACGAGCAAAACAGCCACCAGAGCGAGCCGTGCAAGGCTGCCGGAACCGGTGGCGCTGCGCAGGGCGTTGAAGGCGAAACCGGAGAACTCCCAGTTCTTCCCGTAGGCCCCGAGGCTGTCCCATATCCTCACGAGGTCGGGCAGAAACGGGATCGATAGCAGCGTAGCTCCGTAGCAGAAACCGGCCGCGAAGTGCAGACGCCGGGGGCGCGGAACAAGCAGGAAGAGCACCGGCCCCAGTACCAGCGGGAAAAGCTTGATGAGGGCCGCCGCGGCGAAGACGGCACCGGAGCCGGCCGCGCCCGTTCTACTCCCGCCGTATCTGAAGAGCAACAAAACGGCCGCCAGAAAGAGTGCCATGCCGGCCCCGTCCACGTGTCCCGAGCCCGCGATCTCCAGTACCGGCAGCGGGTTCCAGGCGTACAGCACCGCCCGCCAGATCGGCAAACCCAGCTGTTGCAAAAGGAGGATCGTCATGGCGCAGAGGACGAGATCGATCAGTACCAGGAACGCCTTCAGCCCGGTTACCGTTCCACCGAGCGCCGTGCCCGCCGCGAAGACCAATTGCGCCGCGGGAGGGTAGATGGTGGTGTACTCCTTGTGGTTTATCGCCTGGTGGATCTGCCGCATTTCGGTCTGCGGCGTCATGGCGGCGGGAGCGGCGGCGTAGGGATTGATGCCGGAGAGGACGTTGTGGCCGTCCCATAGGTAGCGGTAGATATCGTCCGACAACTGCGCCGGTGCCGTAACGAACATGAGGCGCAGCAAAAGGGCGACCCCGAGGATGACCGCGGGTGACCAGGCGTATGGGCGGCTTTCTCCACGGTAAAGAACAAATGCCAGCAACATGGTTGCGGCAGCCGAGACACCTACCAGCAGCGGCACAGCAAGGCGCAGCTCAGGCTCAAGGGCCAGGACGAGGAACATTGCTGCCGTCAGCAGTGGGATGAGGATGGAGGCAAGAAACCTGCGGTGGGGTGCGGTCTGTTCGGAAGAAGTGTGAGGTGGCATGGCGGCGTCTGTCGATCCGTTGTGATTTTGGCGACGACGTTTATACCACGATTACGGTGCTTCAAGCTATCGCATACGTGGTCCAGCCGTCATGAATCATGCCTTTTTAGTCGGACAGTCCCCGAACCTCTCCTTGAAGCATGCGGGACAGATGCCGTGGCTGAACTGCGCCTCCGAGTGCTGCGAGATGTAGGACTCCATCTGCTGCCAGCTTTGCTCGTTGTTCTGCACCTGTTTGCAGTACATGCAGACGGGGATGATCCCCTCGAGCACCTTTATCTTCGAGAGGGCCTCTTCCAATTCCAGGTTCCGCTCGATCAGGGCGTCGCGGTGCATCTTTATCGTTCTGCGGCTGTGTACCAGCCTGAACAGGTTGTCGATGAGCGCGAAGAGAAGAATGACCGAGATGGTCGCCAGGATCTCCACCCTGAGGCTCCAGAGCAGGTTGGGGGGCTTGTTGATCACCATGCTCCCCTTGGGCAGCCTGGATTCCGGTATGCGGAAGCGCTGCATCTGCTTGTAGTCGAACATGTCCTTGTTGGGGCTCGGTGCGATGCTCGGCGTGGTCGCAACGGCGGCACCCTTGAGGACGCTGACCGCCATGACCGCCGCCGCGGCGCCGTGTTCGCGCAGGTTGATGAGGCGCCCGCCCACGATGCCGTTGCCGAGGCTGAATTCCCACCCACCGTAAATCGGCACCGGGCTCGCGTCGGAAACGATCCTCAAGGCGTCGTTGCTCGAGATGCGCTCCCCGTTCTTGTCTTCTACAAATGACGCGAAATAGACGATTACGCTGTCCGGCTCCACCTTTTTCACACGGGCGATGAGCTGGTCCATACGCAGCCCCGCCAGGTAGGAATAGCGGGCCTTGGTGGAGACTTTGGCGGCAGCCTGGCGGAACTCTTCTTCGTTCAGCCTTCCTGTCACCGACTGGTCGCTGATGGCGATGATCTCCTTCGTTTTCGGGTGCAGGCGGAAGACCAGGTCAAGCGTATCCTTGAAGCTCGGGCGTTCGTCGATGCCGATGATGTCGCGCTTTCCTTTGAGCCGGACGGGATCGAAGGAATTGGTGCCGCAAAAGACGACCGGTGTGGCCCCGAAGATGCTCTCGCGCTCTTTTTCCAGGATGTCGAAGGCGTAGTCGTCGGTGGAAAAGATGAGGTCGAAGTGCCGCCGCGCATATTTGAACCTGAGCAGGTCGATGATCTTGGCGTCGAAGGCGCTGCCGCTGTAATTCTTCGAATCCAGATACTCGGTCTGTATTTCCGTCTGGGGGAGGGATTTAAGCAGAGTCTCAGTGAACCCTTTGGCGATGTCGTCGGAGCCCCGGTATCCGGAATGGTAGGAATTGAGGATCAGGACCTTCTGACGTATCTTGACCTCGGCGGCGCCCGCGCGGGTGGCACCGGCCGGCACGAGTAGATGGATGATGGTGAGGAAGAACAGGAGCAGCCGGAGCATGCTTTTATCCATAATTCGTTTCTCCACCCGGCCTGGAGTTAGCCAGCCGGTGAGCAGAGGACGGTGCAACCCTCAAAGAGTTTTTCTTGATCACCTTTGACAGAAAGTCTTCGGTGCGAAGAGCGCATGTTCTTATGACGCATTTGTAAACAGTTTCGGCATAATGGCTCCAAGCTTGAGCGGCATGGCGTCATTCTCACGGGAAAAATGTTGTGGTTGAGGAGACCCGCTGCCGTGTCGATACTGTGACGATATCGGGAAATCCGGTACAATTGTGCTCTGGAACAACCCGGCATCAGCAGTCTCCTGAGAGAGTGGGGGGAGCCATGCGCGAACGCGATTACTATCGATATGAGGATGAGGACCCCTGGGAAGGCGTACAACTGACCAAGGAGGCGATAAGGGCGCGTGCCACCCTGATCCTCTACACGGCGCTCGTTACCGCCCCCTTCGTCGCGTTGGTCGCCTGCAGCGGCTTCGCGAGCGGTTTGAAGGGACACGAGGTGCTGGGGATCTCCTGCTACAACGCGATGATATCCACCATCTTTTTCTTCGACACCCTGAGAAACGCCGCCCACGACTGCTTCGACGAGGCACAGTCCGAAGGGTTCGTGACCTGCGTCGAAGGCATCCCGGTCATCGACCAAAACTACCCGCACCGCCGTCTGGCGCGGCTCTCCTTCGCCATCCGCGGCAGGATGCAGAAAAGGTCTTAGCCCCTAAGCCAGAGCAGTGCCACGACGAAGCACGAGGTGACCAGGGTCAGGACGATGGCGAATATGAAGGCGATGCGTATGACGAGGCTCTCCTCCCCGATCCTGTCGATGGCGGCGGCGGCGTTCTGCAGCTTCGCCGGGGAAACCACGCTGGCGAGTCCCCCCCCGAAGGCGAGCCCTGCCGTTATGATCAGCATCGCCTCGGTAGACATCTTGAGGTTGCGGGCCGTCGACATGGCGTACTTGGCGAACATGGCGATGGTGGACGCCTCGCTCCCGGTGATAAAGCCCCCGAAAAGCCCGATGAAGGCGACCACCTGCCCGTAAGCCCCCTGGAACAGTAGGGCCGACGCGTCCGCCAGGACGCGCACCATGCTAGGCGAGGCAAACTGGTGCGTGGCCATGTCGTACCCGGTCATGTTCATCACCTCGCCGATGGCAAAGAAGATGGCGGCGGCGAACACCGGGCGGGGCGCACGCTTCAGCCATACCGCGCCGGCCTCGCTCAACTGCTGCCCGGTGGGGCGCAGAAAGGGGAGTGCGAGGAGCGTGCTCGCGAGGATCCAGGTGTAGGCCTGCCAGAGGGCGCGGGTATCGATCGGCTTGCCGTCGGCGGAAAGCCCTGCGACCGGCAGCTTCAGGGTGCGGTACAGCAGGTCGAACATCTCCTTCGGGAGGTTAAGGGCGAGGATGAGGAGCACCAGCAAAAGCCACGGCATCACGGCGCGCCAGAGCGGAAAGGCGCGGCAAAAGGCGAGTTCGTCCTTGGTCAGCCGGCTCTGGTCCAGTACCGGATGCCCGGTGACGATCAGGTACAGCGCCATGGCGATGATCACGGCGATGCCGCAGATCACCCCGGTCAGCACCACGAGGTTGTCGTAGCGGTTGGTGAAGGAGGCGACCACGCCGATCACGCCGCCCGTTATGAGACAGGGGAGGAAGCCGCTTTTGATCCCTTCCCAGCGCCCGACCATCCAGAGCATGCAGAACCCGATCAGAGTGGACACCACCGGCAGGAAAAGGCAGAACACCATCCCCGCCTGGTGCAGGGTGATCTCCCCCTTACCTAAGAAACTGTTGGCGATGTCCACGAAGACGACGATGGGAGCGCCCAGGAGGGCGTAGGTGCAGAGGGAATCGTAACCGATGGCGGGGAGCGCCACCGCGACCGTGCTCGAGTACCCCATGGCGAGGAGAATCGGCGGGAGGATCGAGACTGGAGTCGCCCCGACCGCCACCATGAGCGTGCCGAAGCCTATGTTGATCATCATGATCTGCACCGCCCGGTTCTCGCTGGCGATGGTCTTTATGAAGATGGTGATGCGCTTGAGCGCGCCGGTCTTCTCCATCACCGCCATCTGCAGCAGGGACGTGGCGACGATGAGCGATACCGAGAAGGAGCGGATGAGTCCCGCCGCGGTGGAGCGCAGGATCACCTCGGCGGAGGTCTCAAAGCCGAGCCAGGCGACGAGCGAGATGACGATCCAGCCGGCGAGGCCGCTTATGTCGGCCGCCTTTCGCAATACCAGTAGAAGAACGAGGATGACGAGAATGGGAAGCAGGGTAAGCAGCAGCGGGGACATCGGTGAGGCTCCTTTCGGGAGTGACTTTGTACCGCATGCTTTATCCGGCACAAGCGCCCCATCATAAAGGAACCCGCCTCACGGTTCCAGAAATAAATGCTCATTTGCCGTCTCTTTCAAAGGAAGTGTTGTGGCTTTGGTGCCGTTGTGGCACAATCCGCGGCTTCCTCAGCCGAGGAGCACCATTCAAAGCAACAGGAGTACCCCTATGAACCTGGAATCGATCCCGCGCCGGGAGCTTCCCTCCATACTAAACCGCATGCCCAAGGCGGAACTGCACATACACATAGAGGGTTCGCTGGAGCCGGAGCTGATCTTCGAAATGGCACAGAGAAACGGCATCAAGCTCGATTACCCCTCCATCGAGGAGCTGCGTGCGGCCTACGCCTTCACCGACCTGCAGAGTTTCCTCGACATCTACTACGCGGGTGCCGGTGTACTGCAGACCGAAGAGGACTTCTTCGACATGGCCTGGAGCTACCTGAACCGCGCCAAGGCGGACCACGTGCTCCATGCCGAGATCTTCTTCGATCCGCAGACCCACACCTCGCGCGGCATCCCCTTTGCGACGGTGATAGGCGGACTGGACCGTGCTGTGCGTCGCGGACGGGAAGAGCTTGGCGTCTCCGCATCGCTGATCCTCTGCTTTCTGCGCCATCTAAGCGAAGAGGAGGCCTTCGCCGCCCTGGAGGAAGCGCTGCCGTACCGCGACCGCTTCATCGGCGTCGGGCTGGACAGCGGCGAGCGGGGCAACCCGCCCGAGAAGTTCGCACGGGTCTTCGCACGCTGCCGGGAACTGGGGCTGCACCTCGTCGCGCACGCAGGCGAAGAGGGGCCGGCCGACTACATCCGCGACGCCCTGGACATCCTGAAGGCGGAGCGCATCGACCACGGCGTGCGCTGCCTGGAGGATGCCGACCTCGTGGCCCGGCTGGCGCGTGAGAGGGTGCCGCTCACCGTCTGCCCGCTTTCCAACGTGAAGCTCGCCGTGTTCCACGAGATGCACGACCACAACCTGGGCAGGCTCCTTCAGGCCGGCATCGCCGCCACCGTCAACTCGGACGACCCCGCGTATTTCGGAGGCTATCTGAATGACAACTACGCGGCGACCTTCGCGGCCCTGCCGGAACTCGGCGCGCGCGAGGCGTACCAACTGGCGCGAAACAGTTTCGAGGCGTCTTTCGTTGCCGAAGAGGAGAAAAAGGGGTGGGTGGCGGCGCTCGACGAGTTCTTCGCCGCCGCGTGCGGGGAAAAGGCCTGAAATAAAGTGGCCACGGAGTATATCTGAGACTGCTTTTGCGCTCAGATAACACCCGTGGCCGCCTTTGTCACACGCTGCGTCTCGTCAAATATTGCGCAGTTTTGCGGTTTCTTCTTCCTTCCTCTCGATGCGGTCCTTCCTGCCGAGGGTGCGCATTAGGCTGTTGCAGGTCTGCACCAGTTTCTCAAGCTGACCATTCTCGCCGTAGACCTCGCTGTAAAAGATGTTCTCCATGATGTGCATGCGCCCGACGTTGCTGCTTGCCTTACGTAACTGCATGCCGATCGACCACTGCATGCGTTGCAGTTGCAGTGATTTCTCGGGGGTACTTGCCACGCAGGCCTTTTTCACGGCTTCGTCCGCCAGTTCATCGAACAGGGCGGGGTCCCTCTTGTATAGTTCCCGCAGTTCTCCCGGGGTGTAAGATGTGAACTCTCGTCTGGTACTCATGACACTCTCCTTCTTCCTTTCATTGCAATAAAAGCCATACTCAAACATCCGATTGAGTTTTTCTAATTGTTATTCAAATTACAAAAAAATGCCAGCAAAATGTATACGGCTGGAGGCTGAGACAATGCCCGCTTGCAATAAAAGTTTAAATTTCTTAACATTAATTGCAGGTAACGTAGGCCCGGAGTGATGCCCGGTCGTCATTCGGAAAGGAGGCTGTCATGCCGGAGAAAAATGAGAAAACGATAGGTGAACTAGTGTCGGAGCTCGGCGGGGAGTTGCGTGACCTGCTCCGGCAGGAACTTGGTCTTTTTGCGGCCGAGATGAAGGAGAAGGTGGTACATGCCGCCAAGGACGCGGCCGCCATCGTCGTGGGCGGAGTGCTTTTGTACACGGGGCTCCTGGTGTTGACGGCGGCCATCGTGCTGGGGCTCGCGACGATCATGCCGGCGTGGGGTGCGGCGCTATTGGTTGCGCTGGGCCTCTTGGCGATGGGAGCGGTGCTGGTTCTTAAGGGCGGAAAGGATGTGAAGGAGATGGATGCAAAGCCCACGCAGACGATGGGGGCTTTGAAGGAGACGGTAAAATGGGCCAAAACGTTAAGGTTCATGAGCAGCACGCATCGGCGGACGAGATTCGCGAGCAGATCCGGCATACGGAAGGCGATATAACCCGGACCGTGCACGACCTTGAGGAACGTCTTTCGCCGCATCACCTGAAGGCGCGCGGTGTACGCCGGGCGAAACTGTTGGCATGGAAAGGGATCGCAGGCGTATTGCAGTTGGCGCAGCGGACCTCGGTGCAGGCCTCGCTTATCGGCGCAGCCGCAGCGCTCGTGGCGCTTGGCAACAAGCGGGTACGCGACAGGGTCACCGCCGGCGTGGGGATGAAGAAAACGGTTGAAGTCCCTGTGAGGGGGAGCGCGGCCCGGGCAGCGGGAGCCGGAGCGCTGTGGCTCCTTCTGCGCAGGCTGAACGCGGGAAGGTCGACCGCCGTGGCAGCGCCGATATCGGGGTGGTCTCTTGCGGCAACCGCCCTCAAATCCTTCCTGAGCGGCAAACGGGCCTCGCAAAAGCACGGCACGCCGCGGGAAGGGAAAAAGCTTGCCTGGCGTGGTCTGGCGGCAAGCGTAGGCGCCGCCCTTGGGAGCTACTGGTACAACCACAAGGCCGGCAGAGTCTAGAACCAGCAAGGCTGGAAGGAGGACGTCATGAGAAGACACGGACACGCGAGCACCACGGCTGAGGTGGTGAGCTTTTCGGCCGGGGCACTGGTAGGGGCGGGGCTTGCCCTGCTTTACACCCCGAAAACGGGGCATGAGATGAGGGAAAAGGTATCCGACGTGACCGGCGATGCCATTTCTAAGATGAAAGGGCTGACTACCGAGGTGCAGGACAAGCTGAACCGGAACCTGCGCAAGGGGCGTGAGTACGCGGAGGAAAAGGTCTCGGAGCTATCGTCAAAAGTTGAGGAGTATCACTGATACCCGCCGCGGGGTGCAAGGCCCCCGCAAGAGGCTGCCCGGAAAGGGCAGCCTCTTTTTTTTGCGCCTCTCAAAGATGGTCGTCCCCGAAGCCTACGAACCACTGCCCTAGTCCCAGCGTCCCCCCTTCGCAAAGGTTCATCCGGTAATTCCCGGGATGGCGAAAAAGTGTGTCCACGAAGCGCCGCAGGTGACCTAGGGCTCCCCCCTTTGCGAAGGGGGGACGGGGGGGATTTGCCTTTAATTGCCAACCCTTCGCTCAAAGCAGGGTTGACGGCCGCGCCGCAGTATGACAAATTGCCTAAAAATTTTCCCATTCGAGAACCTGATGAACCAACCCATCCAAAAGATCGCCTTGATAGGCGCCGGAGCGCTCGGCGCCGTCTACGGCAGCCTCCTTTTTACCCTCGACCGTGACTCGGTCTTCTTCATCGCCGACGGATCCCGCCGCGAAAAGCTGGCGGCCGATGGGGTGGTCGTGAACGGGATACGTTTTCCCATCCCTGCGTTCACCCCGGAAGAGGCGCCCACCGCGGACCTTGTCATCGTGGCGGTGAAGCACCGGCAGCTCGACGAGGCGATCGCCGGCATCCGCCGCGTCGTCGGTGAGCGCACCGTCATCCTCTCGGTGATGAACGGCATCGACAGCGAAGAGCGTATCGCTGCGGTGTACGGCTGGGACAAGGTGCTGTATGCCCTGTCGCTCGGCATCGACGCCGTGCGCGAGGAAAACGCCGTCACATACCAGAATCTGGGGCGCATCCTCTTCGGCGAGCGTGACAACACGGAACAAAGTGAGCGGGTCCGCCTTGTCGGCGACCTCTTCCGGCGTTCCGGAATCAACTGCGAGGTGCCGCCGGACATGGTCCGCAGCCTCTGGTTCAAGTACATGATCAACGTGGGCGTGAACCAGGTATCCGCCGTCCTCGGCATGACCTACGGCGCCCTCAGGGAGTCCGCCCGCGCGCGGGAAATGATGGACGCCGCCATGCGCGAGGTGATCGCCGTCGCCGTGGCCAAAAAGGTGGATCTTTCCGAGTCCGACCTGGAGGAGTGGTACCGCGTACTTGGAACCCTGGGCGCTTCCGGGAAGACCTCGATGCTCCAGGATGTGGAAGCGGGACGTCCGACCGAGGTGGACATGCTGGCCGGGACCATGATCGCCATGGGCGAGCAGTATCGGATCCCGACGCCGGTGAACCGGGAGCTTTTCTCCGAACTGAAACGGATTGAAAACGAGAAGGAGAGGGGGGAGATGACGATTTCACGCACCGTGGACTTCATTCTCGAGCTTGACAAGCTGAAGAGCGTGACCCGCAAGAACCGTTCGAAGGGAAGTGACCGCTACGAGAACTCGGCCGAGCACAGCTGGCATATCGCCATGATGGCCTACTCGCTCCAGCCCTATGCCACGACTGTGCTGGACATGCACCGTGTTGTCGGTATGCTCCTCGTGCACGATGTGGGGGAGATCGATACCGGGGACACCATCGTCTATGCCACCGAGGGATGGGAAGAGCGTAAGGCCGCCGAACTGGAGGCGGTGCGGAGGATCTTCGGGATGGTGCAGGAACCGCAGCGCTCCTTTTTTCTGGCCCTCTGGCTCGAGTTCGAGGAAGCGGTGACCCCGGAGGCGCGTTTCGCCCATGCCGCCGACCGCGCCATTCCGGCTCTGCTCAACCTGGCGAACGAGGGGCAGAGCTGGCGCGAAAACGGCATCAGCTACCAACGTGTGATAGGACGTATAGGGCCTCCTATCGAGGCTGGCTGCCCGGCGCTGTGGGAGTACCTGCGGGGGCGCCTTGCCGAGGAAAACGAGAAGGGGTGGTTTGGGGAGGATAGATGAGGAAACTTGCAAGCTTTGCCGTTGCGCTCTTTTTAGTCGCCGTCACGGCTTCGGGCGTCGGCGCCGAACCGCTGGCGATAACCCCCTTTTACACCTTCAACCAGAATCCACTTGTACAGATCTACGGTCTGCCGGCCGCGGAGAACTCCGTCGTGCAGCCGGCGGGACGGGGGTGGGGGCTTCTGGCCTTCGACGTCGCGAACAGCGATGTCGACGACGAGAACGCACGGGAGCGCCTGCTTCTGGATGGGGAGAGCGAACGGACCACGCTCGCCTTTCGCTACGGCGTCGCAGAGAACCTGGAACTTGGTTTCGATCTTCCTGTGGTGGCCTACAACGGTGGGATCTTCGACGGCTTCATCAAGCAATGGCACCGGTTCTTCGGGCTGCCCCAGGGAAACCGCCTGATCTCGCCCGACGACCGGCTCCTTTTCCTGTACGAGCGTGACGGGGAGGAGCGGCTTCGTATGGAAAACGCCACCTTCCGCGTGGGCGACGTCCGGCTGAACGGCGCATGGCAGCTGTACCACGACCGTAGCGTTAATCCCCGCGCGCTTGCGCTGCGTGCCAGCGTGAAGCTTCCCACCGGAAGCAGCTCGAGGCTTACCGGCAGCGGCAGCACCGACCTGGCCCTTTGGCTTACCGGCAGCGATGACTACCAACTCCCGGGGAAATGGGGGCACGCGACCCTCTTCGGTGCGCTCGGCGGCATGGGGCTCACCGATGGGGATGTGTTGAAGGGACAGCAGGAGAACCTGGTCGGCTTCGGAACCGTCGGCGGAGGCTGGTCCCCGCGCGACTTCATCGCCTTCAAGGTGCAGTTTTCCGGGCACACCGCCTTCTACAAGGACAGCGACCTGAGCGAGCTTACCTCCCCCGCCGTGCAGCTTCTTTTCGGCGGCACCTACGCCTTCACCCCCTCGACCACGCTCGACATCGCCCTTTCCGAGGACATCATCGTCGGCGCCTCTCCGGACGTCGCCCTTCACCTCGGTCTGGGGCAGCGCTTCTAGGGCGAAGAAGCTGCTCTAAGCCTGCTGCTCGACCACTTCCTGGTCCGCCGTTGCCTGAACGGACATGATGCTTGGCAGGTTGCTTTCGATCCAGTCCGCCAGCGCTTCCACTTTCAGTCCGATGTCCCTTCCGAGCGGGGTCAGCGAGTATTCTACGTGAGGCGGCACCACGGGAAACGAGACGCGACAGACGAAGCCGTCCCTCTCCAGGTACTGAAGCGTCTGCGCAAGCATCTTTTCACTCACTCCTCCCACCTTGCGCCGCAGTTCACTGAATCGGTGCGTCCCTCCCATAAGGGCGACAAGTACTAGGACCCCCCACTGGCTGGTCACATGCTTCAGTATTTCACGCGAGGGACACTGCGTGGAGAACAGCTCTCCGCGGCGCATCTGCTCTGCCAGGCTAACGGTTTTCGACTCACTCATGACACTTACCTTTTTGTGCGTACTTACTTTTTGAAAGCGTTGTTGTTATGCTCCACCTGTAACATACATCGCATCCGGACATAAAGGAGTTAGTCACATGATCGTCATTACCGGAGCTACCGGACAGTTAGGTCGTCTCGTCATCGCATCGCTTATGAAGAGAGTGCCTGCCTCAAGCATCGTTGCCGCCGTACGGAATCCGGACAAGGCAAAAGATCTCGCCTCCCTGGGAGTGCAGGTCCGCCAGGCCGACTACAACGCTCCCGAGAGCTGGAAGGCGGCGCTTGCCGGAGCCGAAAAGGTCCTGCTCATCTCCTCGAGCGAGGTCGGGCAGCGCATCAACCAGCATCGCACCGTCATCGAAGCAGCCAGGGAAGCTGGCGTGAAACTTTTAGCCTACACAAGCCTGCTGCATGCCGACACCTCTCCCCTTGCCCTTGCCGCCGAGCACATTGCCACTGAAACCATGATCCGCGACTCCGGCGTACCGTTCGTGATGCTGCGCAACGGCTGGTACACCGAGAACTACGCCGCCGGTGTTCCTTCTGCGGTCGAGCATGGAACCTTCTACGGCTCCGCCGGTGACGGCCGGATCGCGTCGGCCGCCCGTGCAGATTACGCGGAAGCCGCCGTCGCCGTGCTCACCAGGGAAGGGGAGGGGGGGCAGGTCTATGAACTCGCCGGCGACACCGCCTACACCCTCTCGGAGTTCGCCGCCGAGGTTTCCAGGCAGTACGGCAAAGAGGTCAACTACGTCAACCTTCCCGAACTCGAGTACCAAAAGCTCCTCGTCTCCGTCGGGCTTCCCGAGCCTTTCGCCGCACTTTTGGCCGATTCCGACACTGGTGCCTCCAAGGGAGGCCTCTTCGACGAGGCTCATCAGTTGAGCGCCCTGATCGGCCGGCCGACCACCTCCCTCGCAGCGGTGATAGCCCAAGGCAAAAAAGGCGCCTGAAGTAGCTAAACCGTTTCGTTCCAAGTGCTAAAAAGCCCGCCGGGGACCCCCGGCGGGCTTTTTAGCGCTTTATTGTCACCACTCAGATCACTTTTGCTCACCGGCCAGTCGCTCGCACAGGTCCTTGAACGCCTTCGTATCCACCTTCAGTTCCACCGGTTTGCCGTTGTCCTGGTAACCGATGGTGACGAGACCGCCGACGATCTCGTGCTCCATCTCGGCGAAGAGGACGGCCCGCGGGTTGATGAGGAGATTGCCGGAACGGAGAAAACCCCTGTTCTCGAGCTCCTGGGCCATCGCTTCCTGCTCGGTCTTGTGCACTTTTTTGAAGAGCTGCTTTCGTACCGCGCTGCCGTCAAACCAGACGTCGATGAGGCGCGTGTCGTCGCCGACGAGCGGGTTTTCGGCCGGGGTGGTGAGTTGGGCGGCAAGGATCTTGTCGGTGTTGATGTAACGCATGGGGAACTCCTTCGATAGAGAGGAAGCGGCATCATGGACTTGCCGTTGGGCTGTTGGCCCAATCTAATTTAAACTCAGTCGCTGTTCAAGCTAATTTTCCAGACTCAACATACATGCCCACGATCCTTTCAGAGCGAATTCCCTTTTTGAAAGGGCCCGCCTGTGCTATTGAAAAAACGCAAGGCTTCTTGAACATGAGCGAACACTCGAGAACCGAGAATGCGGGACCCTGGCGACGGAGGAATTCCGGCTGTGCGTTCTTGAGGCATAAGGACTTTGAATATGGCATCTCTTGATTTTGAGCGGGAAAAAGCACTTTTCCGGAAATACTACGACACGAACGAGAAGCAGTTGATTGCGGCGAAGGACTCCATTGTCGAAATCGTCCGGAACCTGGTCGGGCAGACGGGAGGGGGGGCGACCACCAAGGTCGATGGGCGCGTCAAGGAGAAAGAGGAGTGCATCAAAAAGTTCCAGCGCAAATACCAGGGTAAACTCGAGGCGGACGAGCAGCCCTATCAAATCAGGGACTTCATCTCGGACCTGATAGGCGTGCGGATCGTCTGCCTGTACGAAGACGAGGTCCCTGTGGTGTCGGAGCTGCTGCAGCGCAACTTCAAGATACTAAACGTCACCGACAAGACCTCCGCGGTGGAGAGCACGGAGGACTCCTTCGGCTACAAGGGGCTGCACATGGACCTGGCCCTGGATCCCGAAGCGGCTTATCTCACCAGGAACGTGCCGCCGGCCGATCTCTGCTTCGAGGTGCAGATTCGCTCCCTGATACAGGACGCCTGGAGCATGCTGGACCACAAGATCAAGTACAAGAAGTCGATACCGGTGGATCTCAAGCGCAGGATCAACGTGCTCGCCGCCCTCTTCGAACTGGCTGACCGCGAGTTTAAAGAGATCAGGAACGCGACCTCCGACCTGATGCTGCAGGCCACGGTGACGCAGATTGACCCGGAGACGCCGGGCCAGGCGGTCACCGCAGGCACGAGGACGGTGAACGCCTTCAACTTCGTGCCCATTGCCGCGCATTTCTTTCGTGATTTTGTCTTCGACGACGAGAAGGTGGATGATTTTGTCCAGGACATCCTGGAACAAAACAGCACCCTGCAAAAGGCCGATCTGCACAGGTGTTTGAACGAGAATCTGAAGGTCGTCAGGGAGTACCGCGACCACATATTGGCGGAAAACCCGGAGAGGACCTTCAGCGCCTACACCTCGATCAGGCACTGTCTCTATCTCTACGATCCCGAGAAGTTCCCACGCATCTTGTCGAGAAGGAACAAGGAACGTTTCGTCGCATGGATGAAGGGCAATCAGCCGGCACCCGAAGCGCTGCAGCTGTAATCCCCTGTTTCTGATGCGTGCCGGTCGTGTGCCTTGGTACTGGGCGGGGTAGGGGGGCGCCGTTACCCCATCACCGGTCCAGCACCTCCCTCACCTTGCGCAGCAGATCCATCGGCTGAACCGGCTTCATGATCAGTTCGATCCCTTCTTCGGACACGCCCCTGTTCTGGATGAAGTCCGCGGTGTAGCCGCTCGAATAAAGCACCTTCACCCCCGGCTGCAGCTGCGAGATCTTCTCGTAGGCTTCCTTGCCGTTGTTTTTCGGCATGATCATGTCCATGAGAATCATCGCGACCCGTTCCCTGTTCGCGGCGAACTGCTCGACGACGTCCTGCCCGTCCACGGCCTGGATCACCTCGTAACCATACTGGCTTAGTATCGATACCACGAGGTTGCGGACTTCGGCATCGTCCTCGGCCAAAAGGATGGTCTCGCTCCCCCCTTTGGGCGCCTCCACCTGCACGATTTGGGCGTCCGTCTCGCTCCTGGCCTCCTGCACCGGCAGGTAAATCCTGAAGGTGGTCCCGTGCCCGGGTTCGCTGTAGACGTTGATGATCCCGTTATGCTGCTTGATGATGCCGTAGACGATCGCCATGCCGAGGCCGGTCCCCTTGCCGACCTCCTTTGTGGTGTAGAACGGCTCGAAGATCCTCTTGCGGGTTTCCTCGTCCATGCCGCTGCCGCTGTCTGACACGGTCACCACGGCGTAGCTCCCCGGTTCCTCACGCCCGGATTCGTGGTCGAAGGGGGACTCCACCGCCTGCAGCCCGGTCTCGATGGTGAGCATCCCGCCTCTGGGCATGGAATCGCGTGCGTTGGTCGCCAGGTTGATCAGCACCTGTTCGAGCTGCCCCACGTCGGCGTGCACGATGAGCCGGTCGCCGTAGGTCACCGTCCTCAGGTGTATGTCCTCGCCGATCACCCTGAGGATGAATTTCTTGAAGTTCTCTATTACCTTGTTCAGATCGACAGGTTCCAGGTGGATGACCTGCTTGCGGCTGAAGGTCAGCAGTCCCTGGGTGAGCTGCGCCGCCCGCTCGGACGAGGAGAGGATGTGATCAAGCCATTCCTGCTCTTTTTTGCCAAGGCTTTCGTTCATCTTGAGCATGTTGCCGTAGCCGGTGATCACCTGCAGGATGTTGTTGAAGTCGTGGGCGACGCCGCCGGCCAGTTGTCCCACCGCCTCCATCTTCTGCGATTGCCGGAGCTGTTCTTCGAGGTGGATGCGCTCGGCAAGCATCCTTGACACCTTGATCGAGGTAAAGCTGAGCGTGGAAACCACCTTGGTGAGTTCCGCGTAGAATTTCATGCCCGCCTCGGCCGTTTCCCTTGAGAAACGAGGCACCCGATCCAGGGCTGCCAGGTACTGCGTCTCGTCGAACCCGTAGCGCCTTGCCTGCTCGCGGAAAAGCTCCACATCGGGCGGCTCGTCCTCGTAGAAGAACTGCCCGATGAAGACGTTGCCGACGTGCCGTCCACCCACCTCTATCGGAGTCACCATGTCCCACATGTTGTTCTTGCAGCGGTAGCGTTTGAAAGTCCCCACGGCCACCCCCCTGGAAAGAACGGTATCGCTTTCCAGGCAGTTCTTGCAGGCCTCGGGGTGGGCCCTGTGGAACTTGGTGCAGATGTCCTGCCAACCCACCGCGACCAGCACCTTGCCCGAAACGTCGAGGACTGCCCCAAGCATCCCGGTTATCCTGTAGAAATCGTCCATCATGGCCTGGAGCATGTCGCTGTCGATGATGTCCGACAGCTCCAGGGTCCCGATGTCCCCTTCGGGTTCCAGGATCGCCTTCAGTTTGTGCCGGACGGTCTCCTCGCTCTTTTTGAGCGCGTCCTCGGCCCGTCTTCGTTCCTCGATCTCCTCTTCCAGCATCGCGGTCTGCTCCTCGAGCAGCGCCGTCTGTTCCTGCAGCGACTCCTGGGTGATCTCGCGCTCGGTCAGTTCCTCCTCGAGTTGGGCGCTTTTCTTCTTCAGCTCGTTTTCCAACTGCTTCAGTTCCGTGATGTCGGTCGATATGCCGCAAAGACCGTAGATGGTGCCGGCCTGGTCGCGCAGCGGGAGTTTCACGGTCCAATAGCTGCGCGGCATTTCGTTCTCAGCCGCCAGGTTGATCTCTTCCCTTCTGGTTGTGAGCCCTTTCTCGATCACGGGGCGGTCGCTGAGGACGATCTCCCGCACGAATTCGGGGGAGAAAAAGGCGTCGTCTGTCTTGCCCAGGATCTTCTCTTCCGGGTACCCGAACAGTTCGCAGACCTTGCGGTTCACATAGCTGTAGCGGTAGTTGGTGTCCTTTATGAAGATGTAGGCGCCCACGTTGTCGAGGATGGTATCCAGGCGCAGCTTGCTTTCGCGCAAGGCAGCTTCGGACGCCTTGCGTTCGCGGCTGCGCCGGTAGAAGAAATAGACGGCAAGGCACGCGACCAGGAGTGCGAAGGGAAGGAGGTACTTCAACATGTCCCTGAAGGTCGGCTCCTTGGTCTCGTAAACGCCGAACCACTTCTGATACAGCTCGTCATAGTCGCCGTCCGCCTTGGTGAGCGCCAGCCCTTCGTTCAGCGCGGCGAGTAGATCAGACTCACCCTTGTGTACGCCGAAGGTGAACTTCTGTGCGTATCCCGCTTTGACATCCAGGGGACGTACGTTGTCGATGCGCAGTTCGCGCAGCGTCTGCATGCCGGCAAGCTTGCTGAGCAGCATGGCATCGTGCTTTCCGGAGGAGAGGAGCCTGAGTCCTTCCCGGGCATCGTTCACGAGCACCAGTTGCTTTTGCCAACCCCTGGAGACCGCGTATTCGTGGGCAAGGTCGGAGTTGAACACGATGATGGATTTCCCGGCCAGGTCCGCCTCGGAGCGGATGCGTGAGTCCCCCTTGCGCACGAAGATGGCGCCGTTAACGGTGACGTGGGGAACGCTGAAATCGGTGTAGCGATGCCGTTCGTCGGAGGTGGCTATATTTACCAGCACGTCGACCTTGCCGTCCCTGAACTCCTGGAGCAGCTCGCCCCACGGCCTGACGCGGATACTGTATTTGACCCCCGCTTCCCGGGCGACCTCTTTCCATAGTTCCACGGCGAAACCGCCGGCGGTATCGTCGGTACTGCCGGTGGAGAAGGGTGGGAAATTCTCCTCGCTCCCGACCACCAGCGGTTTCTGGGATTGATAGGCGCCCGGTGCTGCTGCAACTGAGGCAATGAGGCACAGGATGAGGATGAAGATTTTGAACATTCCGGGTCCTTTGTTCGATGTTCGGATGCACTGTATCAGGCCGGACAAAAGCGGGAACCTGGCCTTAATGAGTTGTGGACATAGAAAAGATAACAGAGAAAAAGAAGTCGTAAAGAGAACGTTCAATTGCGGTTTGAGTTTGCTGGGAATCGGCTGTTCTAGTGGCGGGGGGCTGCGGAGACTGCGAACGAACCCCATTCGATGGGCCTTCCGGGGGCGGAAACGGTGAAGCGCTCTCTATTGACAGTTTGGTGTGAATTGCTTAATCTTTTGTGCGGGAATGTGGAGTACATGCTGCAGTGAAGGAGACGACCGTGATGGATGATATAGCCAACAAGAGGATTGAAAAGCTGACGAACCAGGGGCTTGAACATTTGGAGGCCGGAAGGTACTCGGAAGCTATTCAAGTCGCCATGAAGCTCGAAGAGGCCAAAGGGCCTCTCGCCTTCTACATTGCCGCCGAGGTCTATGCCAGCTCCAAGAATTTCAGAGATGCCGTTTCGACGATGAGGCGCGGCGTGTTGAAGCGCCCCACTTTTTGGACGAACTGGTTCTGCCTCGGCATCTATCTCGGCCAGCTTAATAAATATGAAGAAGCGCTGGCCGCCTATGAACAGGCACTGCTTTGTCCGCAGGCGAACGCGGATATGATTCGTCTCAACATGGCATTTCTCTCGATAGCTAGTAAGGCCTTCCAGGCGGCGCTTGATTACCTTGACTGCCTCGAACAACCTTCTCTGCGACCGGGTGCCGAACAGGCGCGAGTGGCTGCTTTGGAGGGGGTCGGCAGACTTGCCGAAGCGGAAGCATTGGCCGAAGTCCTTCTCAAGGAGCGTACCGAGGGGGATGGGGAGTATCAAAAAAGGGTAGGGCTTGTGGCCGCGGCACTCGCGCGCATTCGGTTGCAAAAGGGACGATCAAAGGAAGAGGTCCGGAGTTTCCTGATGCAATTTCTGGAGGAGTTCGGATGCAGCACTCCGGTGCTCTATGAAATAGTGAAGCTGGAAGAATTACGCTACAGTGCGGAGTCCAAATATTACCGCCTCGCGATTGTCGCCAAGCTCCCGATGGACCATCCCTGGTATCGGGAGGCGCAGGCTTACGGAATCGTCTACGACGTGGTATCGGATTCCGAGGAACGGGCGCTCGAGATGGTCAAGGTATTCGAGAGCGCCGCCGGGGTCGAGAGCGTAGACGTGGCGAGTTGCAAGATACGCGGAGACATGCCGGAAGAGCCTATGGGGGTTTTTTGGTTCAGCGAGAAATTTTTCGGCTAACTTTGCGACGGTGAAGGCTCACACTCCGCGGGAGAATCGAGTTGCGCGAGCAGCGATTGCCTGCGTCGGGGATCGGTCAGCCTCCTTACCAGCCTGCTGCACTGGCGGCGGTGAGCCATGGTGATGATCATGGTTTGGCGGTCGTCGTTCTCCCAAGCTTCCCTGTATCGCGACTCCTCGGTTTCGATTATCGCCTCCAGGAACTCTCCGAAATCGGACCACTCCTCGCTATCCACGAGGTATTGCAGCAGGTCGCGTGCCCCGATAACCTGTGCAAACGCGAAGAGCTTACGCGGTTCATTATCGTCTTCCTCCACGCTTTGAGATCTCCTGATCGACTCCTTGCTTAACGTCCCCAACTCCATTGAGAGCAGTCTGTCTTCTCTCGCAATATCCATGATGCGCCTCCCCTTAGCTGGAATGGTTGGTGCGTCACTACGGTGGCGAGGTCAGTGGTCGGTGCGACTTCGCCTTTTGCCAGTCACAAAATGTACCGCATGGGGGGAGGATTTGCCACTGCTGCCGAAAAAAACGGCCCCGCCGCTACGGCTTCGTCGCGGTGAAGATGGCACGCAGCGGTGCAGGGTGTCCTTCGATGGTCTTCTCCGCGTCGTCGGGGTCGAGGAAATCGGGGAGCGACTCGAAGCGCATCCAATCGGTGGTGCGCTGCTCGCCGGTGCTCGTGCGGTTCGTGTCGACGCAGGCGATCTCGGTGAAGCCGCAGCGCTTGAGCCACAGGGTCATCGCGGCGATGGAGGGGAGGAACCAGACGTTGCGCATCTTCGCGTAACGCCCCGGGGGCATGAAGATGGTCTCCTGGTCCCCTTCGACGATCAGCGTCTCAAGCACCAGTTGTCCGCCGCTGCGCAGGCACCCCTTCAACTCGAAGAGATGGTCGAGGGGAGAGCGCCGATGGTAGAGAACACCCATCGAGAAGATGGTGTCGAAGCAGGCGAGATCGGCGGGGACGTCCTCGATGCCGATGGGGAGCACATGGTGCTGCGGATCACGGAGGTAGCGCTGCATCACTTGGAACTGCTGCACCGAAAGCAGGAAGGGGTCGATGCCGAGGACGAACTCGGCGCCGGCGCCGCGCATGCGCCAGCCGTGATAGCCGTTGCCGCAACCGACGTCAAGGACGCTGCGTCCGGCGAGCGGCTGGAGGTGCGGCAGAACCCGGTCCCACTTCCAGTCCGAGCGCCACTCGGTATCGATCTCGATGCCGAAGAAGTTGTAGGGGCCTTTGCGCCAGGGGTGAAATGCCTGGAGCTGGGCGATCAGCTCTTCGCGGTTCACCTTTGCGAGATCGAGGTCGGCACTCGAGCCGATGGTGACGCTGTCGCGCAGTTCAACATGGGACGGCCGCAGCTCCGGCAGCGACTGCAGGGCATTTATCCAACCGGACATTTTGCCGTGGCTGTCGAGATCCAGTCTCTCCGGCAGAGTCGCTCGCAGCTGCTCTGCCCAGCGCTCCTGCCCCATGGATATTAATTGCGGATAGAGGGCGTCGTAGAAATTCATTTGATGGCGACCATGGAGGCGAAGTTGAAGCACTGGAACCATACCTCGACGGAAGAGAAACCGGCCGACTTAAGCCGCTCCTGGTGACAGGCGAGAGTCTCAGGGATCATCACGTTTTCGAGCGCCGACCGCTTCTGGCTGATCTCCAGGTCGCTGTAGCCGTTGGCCCTTTTAAAGTCGTGATGCAGCTCCTGATGAAAGTGCTGACGCGCCGGTTCGCTGAAGGCGATCTTCTCGGAGAGGATGAGGATGCCGCCCGGCCTGAGTCCGGCGTAGATGCGCTCGATCAGCTCCGGACGCTGTGCCGGGGGGATGAACTGCAGCGTGAAGTTCAGGACGACTACCGAGGCATTCTCGATGGGGACTTCCTGGATGTCGGCGCAGATCATTGTCACCGGGACGGCCGCAGCGGCATCGCGCGCGAGGAGCTCGCGGCCGCGCTCGAGCATGGCGGGGGAGTTGTCGACCGCGATGATGTCGCACTCCGGTTCCTTGATGCGCTGGCGCATGGAAAGGGTGGCCGCTCCGAGGGAACAGCCGAGGTCATAGCAGTGGCTCCCCGCCTGGGCGTATTTCGCCGCGAGGATGCCGATATTGGATATGATCATCCCGTAGCCTGGGACCGAGCGTTGTATCATGTCCGGGAAGACCGCGACGACCCGTTCATCGAACTTGAAGTCGATCATCTCCTGCAGTGGGGCGGCATAGATGGCATCTGTTTTTTTGATCACAGTCTTTGGTTCCTCGCGAAGCTGGTTTTGCGTGAAGCAGAGAGTGGAACATAGCCCGTTTCCTCCCGAACATCAACCCCGTGTTTGCCACCCCGAGATAATGCCGCCCCGAATCGAGCCGAAGTTATGGTGACAGGTCACAGGGCTCAAGGCAGGTTCCACTTATAGGTAATGGGAATAATTTTTATGCGAAAAGATAATTTCACTGGCGGCGCCGGTTGAAGTAATGTTACGAATCTTTTCAACGGGCCTGAGTCGATACAGGGGGACCGCTTACCCTTGTGCACTGGCTGGTCCACACCTTGTCCCATCGCTGTTATGATGCGGTGATCAGTTAAAAGGAAGGAACTGCGATGTTCTCCACACTTCTTACTATTTGGCTACTCTACGTAGCAGTTCTGCTCAGTCCCGGTGCGAACACCCTCCTCATCACCCAGCTTGCCGCAAGCGATGACGGCAAATCGGCCCGAGTGGCGGCCATCGGAGTCGCCGTCGGTTCCACCATCTGGTGTATCTGTGCCGTGTGCGGGCTGCACGTTATTTTCGTGGTGTTTCCAACTCTCAGGATGGCGCTGCAGATTTCCGGCGCGGTCTATCTCCTGTACATCGCGTGGCGTCTCTGGCGTTCAGCCGCCGCGCACGATTCGGAGGAGAAGGTTCGCGCCGCGAAAACCCCGCTGGCAGCCTTTCGTCTTGGCTTTTTGACCAACATAACCAATCCGAAGGCGGCCCTCTTTTTCGGAAGTATTCTGGCCGCCTCCTTTCCTGCCGCTCCGGACAAGGTCCTGCAGATTTCAGTCATAGCACTCGTGATGGTGTCGTCGGCCTCCTGGCATCTGCTTCTCGCGTATGTCTTTTCACGCAGCAAAGTGCGCACCGGGTATGCCCGTTTTCGCAGTCCCTTCAATAGGTTCGCCGCCCTTGTCGTAAGCAGTGTCGGCCTCGCCCTTTTCATCACCACCCTAAAGGAAGCCCGCCGCCAGATCTCCACCGCATCCGCAAGCTTCACCGGCACCTAGCCGCTGCCATAGACCCTTTGCAAGAGGGGGCTACAATGCCCTCTCTATCCGCTGAAGCCTTAGAACCCCATCGGAGTTTACTTCTTCTATTTCACAAGCGATGGTTTTGCGGTTGGGAAACCGAGGGTTGCGGCAATGCATGACTTCCCCACTCTTTCCGCCTGTCATGGTGTAGACCACCACCTTATGTAGCAGCTCGTCACCTGCCTGTCCCACGGTACATTGGAAAGCGAAAGTTCCTTCGCCCATAGTGAACTTTTCCGGAGTCACGCATGGCTCAAGCGTATGGCGCGCTCCCCCCTGTCCCACCAAAATCACCCGTTCCCTTCTTCCTTCCAGCGGGTCTTCAATACTGCTTCCATCGGTATGACCGCGATTTTGCGATTCCGCTTCCAAAGAAGGTTTCTTGTACCGTAGAGGTGGGAGAGGGGGCGTACTGGACAACATCCGCCTCGCTTGACACTATACCTGTATTGGTATAGTGTCGTCTCGTGCCTTGCTACGACATATTTTTGCGGGGCCTCGTGAAGCGGCTGCTGGAATAATGGCCGCGCCGGGAGAGGCCGCGAAGGAGATAGGGACGTGGCTAAAGGGATCGAGTTCCTAGGCGATTCGCTTGAGGTGAGGGGTAAATGATGGAAGAGAGAATAGAGGAAGTGGTTGAGGAGACGGCGGTGATTTCTTCAGGCGGCAACGTTTTCGCTGATCTGGGACTGCCGGACGCGGAGGAATTGCTGGCGAAGAGCACCATCGCCATGAAGATAAATCAGATCATCGAAAAGCGCCATCTATCCCAGACAGAGGCTGCCGCGCTTTTGGGCATCACGCAGCCGAAGGTTTCCCTGATCCAGCGTGGAAAGCTGAGAGGCTTCTCGCTGGAGAAGCTATGCAATCTGCTCACCCTCCTGGGACGCGATGTGGATATCGTGATCCGTGAGAGGAAGGCGGGAGGGCTTGGGCATATGAGGGTTGTCAGCGCGTGACTAACTCTCCCTATCCAGTCTCAGGTCCGTGACGGCATCGGTTCACCCTGGTTGAGCAGGCGCCAGCCTTTGACGCTCTTGATGATGACCCACAGGTACGTGAGGGCGAGGATGACCATCCCGACACCGAAGAACAGGAATAGTATCCCGAAGAGATAGCCGATGAGGGATTTCCAGAAGATGCTTATCTGGTAGTCGAAGTGCGTGCGGGTGAGGGCAGGGGACTCGCTGCCGCGATAGACATAGGCTAATGCGACGCCGACGATCATGGTGACGCCCCACAAAAGCGCACCGATGTAGCAGCCGTAGACCACCGCAGGCATGGTCTTCTCCGACGTCTGTACCTTGCTGAAGGCCTCCGAAACGTCTCCCATGCCGTATCCCATCAGGTAGATCTCGCGGGCGTACTCTCCATCAACAACGAAGTCGACCCGGTCCCTCGGTTGAGGCGCGCGGGGGCTTTTCCAGTCCGAACTCCTGAAGCGGTACCTCGTACCGTCAGCCGTCCTGATGACCCCCTCTTCAGCATCGATCCCAAGCACCATGCCTTCCATAAGACCTCCCGGAGTAAACGAGCCGGTTCAACAGGTTATATAGTAGCCATGGAATGGAGATGTTCAAGCTGAGTCAATGAGTCGATATCTCTTGCTGGATTCTCCACCCAAACTGAAAATCTCAAGGACATCCCTGTGCAGTACAGAGCTCTATCTGGGGGATACTTCACGTGCATCGGTACGAATTTGAAACGACCATGTGCAGACTTGAAACGTGTCCGTAGTAAATTCCAACGTGGTCGTGCAAACTTGCAACACGGTCGTTGTTATTTGCAACGCGCATGTGCAAGCTTGAAATGCGTTCGTTGTAATTTGCAGCGTGCACGTGCAAGCTTGCAACGCGGCCGTGGTAATTTGCAACGTGCACGTGCAGACTTGCAACACGGTCGTGGTAATTTACAACACGCACGTGCAAGCTTGAAACGCGTCCGTAGTAATTTGCCACGTGTACGTGCTGCTTTGAAACGCGTGTGCCGAAATTCCAAACGTGTGCGTGCTAACCTGAAACCTACCCGTGACAGTTTGAACCATGGGCCTGTCAATCAGGAACGTGTCCGTTTAGGAACCCTGTCCGAGATCCACCACGGTCTCACAATTGTAACTTGTTAATCATTTGTCACTTCTCTGCGTTGGCGGAAAAACTCCTACATGCAATGCGGATATTTTTGCCTACCGCGAAGAGCTTCCTGCCCCGGACGTGGAAGCCCCCACTGAAACCGCTCCCCCTCCGCCGCGAAACACATAAAGCATGTTGTGCTTCGTGGCGGTTGGTTGGGCGTGCTACTCGTCCAGTGCAAATGGCCAATACGATCTGGACCGCATGTCACGGCATGAACGGATGTCGCCATGTTTGAGTGGAATTTAACAAATTGACCTGCTCCCCATCTTCGACCCTCTGCGCTTTATTCCTACCTTGTTCTGGTCTGTTTTCTTACATATACCATCAGATATATGCCGACTATATCAAGAGTTTAAAGCGAAATCAGCGGCTACGCCAAATGACGAAGTGGCACCGCGAATCCGCTGAATGACTTGGTCACTAAAAACCACAATTCATAAACCATTTCTCAAAATTGTTACTGTTTACGCTTGGCTTGTTTTTTGCTCATAGCGAACACAAAAATCTGGTCGATTTTCTGTGATGTTATGTGCTTGCCATGTGAGTGGCGGCAATTTGGCTCAGCCCTGTCAAGACAGCTCCCGATAAAACCTCTCTCACTGTTTCGATATTTCCTTTCCAGGTTTTTCACTGTGATGTTTCCGGTTTTGACTATTTCAAATAGTCGATATCGAATTTGATTTAATCAGGGGGAGGGATTGTGAACGTGCTACCTCGTTTTTTGAAAAGCATAATTTGCTGCAGTTTGCTCAGCGTTCTTTTCTGCAGCGGAACCGCACTGGCGGCAAAAGCCGCCAAGGAGGTACCCTCGCTGCTCGTGAGGTTATCGTCCGGTCTGAGCGCGGAGCAGGAGTCGGATGTCATCGTCTCGAACGGAGGGGTGCGCAAGGCAAAATTGCGAAAGACCCCCCTTCAAGTCGTTTCCCTTGCGCCTGGCGAGACGCAGAGGGCGCTGGATAAATACAGGAAGGACCCGCGCGTGGTGAGCGTAGAGGTCAATCAGGTCCGGAAGGCGGCAGGCGTGACCAACGACCCGGCCTACGAGTCACAATGGGCGCTGCCGAAAATAGGCTGGGACAAGGTGTACGGCGCCATCACCCCGGCCGGCACGGCGACGGTGGCCATTCTCGACTCCGGTGTTGATGCCACACATCCCGACCTTGCCGGGAAGGTCCTCCCCGGTACGTCGATCCTCGACGGCTCCGACGGTCTTACCGACCTGAACGGTCACGGCACCGCCATGGCCGGGATTATTGCTGCAGTTGCTGACAACGGGGTCGGTATGGCCGGCGTGGCACCAGGCGGTGTCAGGGTCATGCCTGTAACAGTGCTCGACGCCGATGGGGAAGGGTTGGACAGCGACATCATCGACGGTATCAGGTGGGCTGCGGATAACGGCGCAACTGTCATCCTGATGCCTTTCAGCAACCCGACCTTCAGCCAAAATCTGCAGGACGCGATCGACTATGCCTGGTCCAAAGGGTGCGTCCTCGTGGCGGCCACAGGCAACGAAGGATCCGGCAGCCCAACCTTCCCGGCCGGGGACCGCGGCGTGGTCGGTGTTTCGGCGACCGACCCGAGCGATGCGCTCCTTTCCTTCAGTAACTACGGTTCCGACGTCTACGTCGCGGCGCCGGGCGCACAGATATATTCCACAGCTCCCGGGGGCGGATACGCAAGCATGACAGGCACCTCCGCTTCCGCGGCCATCGCGGCCGGCATTGCCGCCTACGTCAAAGCCGTAAGCCCGGCACTTTCCAACGGCGTGGTTGTAGGACGTCTCGGCAGCGGCGCTTCCGCCATCGGAAGTCCTGCGCAGACAGGGCATGGGCGGGTTGACCTCGCCGGTACGCTCGCCAGCAAAGACGTGACCTACCTCCAACCCGCCGGGGTCGGCGGAGGAACGACGCCCGTACAGGACCCTTATCTTGCGGCAGGGACTTGTGATAAACTGCTATTCTTGACTGTCCCATTTATCGCCAATGCGCTCGCCGTCACAGAAGTCATCGTTGAGGCACACAACGGCAGCGCAAACTGCACGTTTCCATCACCCGGTACTACGCTTGTAAATCTAAGTTCTGACAGCGCGGGGGGGGGCTTTTATTCCGACCCTTCGGGGACCAATAGCATTACAACGGTCTCTCTCTCTAACCCGAGTTCGAACAAGGCTCACCAGGCCACCTTCTATTACAAGGACAGCTACGGCGGGACCACCCCCATTATTCGTATCTATCAGACCGGTGCAGGGGCGTTAACTGATGCCTCTCAGACGGAAACCATCAACAAGGTTTCCCAGTCCATAACCTTCAACAAGCCTGCGGACCTTGCCTTTACCACCGGGCATCCGACCGTGACCGCCACCGCCAGTTCCGGGCTCGTGCCGACTTTCACTTCGAGCACGACCGGCGTGTGCACTGTCACGAGCGGCGGTTCCCTCACCTTGATATCCACCGGCAACTGTGCCATCAACGCAGACCAGGCGGGGGATGTCAGCTACAGCGCCGCGCCCACGGTGGCCCAGACCTTTGCCGTCACACCGCTTCCCCAGTCGATCACCTTCACTTCCACGGTGCCTGGCAATGCC
>NZ_SRSC01000004.1:0-357787 GCF_004791675.1 Geomonas terrae | reverse complement strand
AGGAAATTCCAACTACAACGCTGCTCCTCAGGTGCAGCAGTCCTTCGGTGTCGCCAAGGGCACGCCGACCATCACGAAGCTGCCGACGGCGACCGGCATCATGTTCGGAGCGCCTCTCTCCGCCTCGACCCTCTCCGGGGGGACGGCGGACGTCGCCGGCACCTTCACCTTCACGAGCCCCGCGACGGTGCCGTCCGCTGCGGGTTCCTATTCGGCCGGGATCACCTTCACCCCAAGTGACGCCGCGCACTACAACACCGTAGGCGGGACGGTGAATGTTCCCGTCGCCAAGGCGACGCCGGTCATCACGAAGCTGCCGACGGCTACCGGTATCGTGTTCGGAGCGCCTCTCTCCGCCTCCACCCTCTCCGGGGGGACGGCTGACGTCGCCGGCACCTTCGCCTTCACGACCCCCGCGACGGTGCCGTCCGCGGCAGGGACCTTCCTTGCCGAGATAACTTTCACCCCGAATGACGCGGTCGATTACACTGCGGCAACGGGAAGCGTCCCGGTCGCGGTTGCCAAGGCGACGGCCGCGGTGACGCTGGGACCGCTGAACTATACCTACGACAACACTCCCAAGCCGGTAACCGCCACCACCAACCCCGGCAACCTAGCCGTCGTGATCACTTACAACAATTCCGCGACGGTGCCGACCGCTGCCGGCAGCTACACTGTCCTCGCTACGGTCAATGACGCCTACTATCAGGGTAGTGCCACCGGTACGCTGATTATTGCCAAGGCCCCCCAGGCGATCACCTTCACTTCGACGGTTCCTGGCAAAGCCACCTTTTCGGGAACTGCCTACACCGTTACCGCAAATGGTGGTGCTTCGGGAAATCCTGTGGTCTTCGCGATCGATGGGAGCACCGCTTCCGTCTGCCAAATCTCCGGTTCGACGGTCTCCTTCATCGGTGTCGGTACCTGCGTCATAAACGCAAATCAGGCAGGAAATTCCAACTACAACGCTGCTCCTCTGGTGCAGCAGTCCTTTGGGGTCGCCAAGGCGACGCCGGTCATCACGAAGCTGCCGACGGCGACCGGCATCGTGTTCGGAGCGCCTCTCTCCGCCTCCACCCTCTCCGGGGGGACGGCGGACGTCGCCGGCACCTTCACCTTCACGAACCCCGCGACGGTGCCGTCCGCCGCAGGAAACTTCCTTGCGGAGATAACTTTCACCCCGAATGACGCGGCCAATTACACTACGACAACGGGAAGCGTCACCGTCGCGGTTGCCAAGGCGACGGCCGCGGTGACGCTGGGACCGCTGAACTATACCTACGACAACACTCCCAAGCCGGTAACCGCCACCACCAACCCCGGCAACCTTGCCGTCGTGGTCACTTACAACAATTCCGCGACCGTGCCGACCGCGGCCGGCAGCTACACTGTCCTCGCTACGGTCAACGACGCCTACTATCAGGGTAGTGCCACCGGTACGCTGGTTATCGCCAAGGCCCCCCAGTCGATCACCTTTACTTCGACGGTTCCTGGCAATGCAACCTTTTCGGGGGCTGCCTACACCGTTACCGCGAACGGTGGTGCTTCGGGAAATCCTGTGGTCTTCACGATTGATGGGAGCGCCGCTTCCGTCTGCCAAATCTCCGGTTCGACGGTCTCCTTCATCGGTGTCGGTACCTGCGTCATAAACGCCAATCAGGCAGGAAATTCCAACTACAACGCTGCTCCTCAGGTGCAGCAGTCCTTCGGTGTCGCCAAGGGCACGCCGACCATCACGAAGCTGCCGACGGCGACCGGTATCGTGTTCGGAGCGCCCCTCTCCGCCTCCACCCTCTCCGGGGGGACGGCGGACGTCGCCGGCACCTTCACCTTCACGACTCCCGCGACGGTGCCGTCCGCTGCGGGTTCCTATTCGGCCGGGATCACCTTCACCCCAAGTGACGCCGCGCACTACACCACCGTCGGCGGGACTGTTAACGTTCCGGTCGCCAAGGCGACGCCGGTCATCACGAAGCTGCCGACGGCGACCGGTATCGTGTTTGGAGCGCCTCTCTCCGCCTCCAACCTCTCCGGGGGGACGGCTGACGTCCCCGGCACCTTCACCTTCACGAACCCCGCGACGGTGCCGTCCGCGGCAGGGACCTTCCTTGCGGATATAACTTTCACCCCGAATGACGCGGCCGATTACACTACGGCAACGGGAAGCGTCACCGTCGCAGTCGCCAAGGCGACAGCCACGGTGACGCTGGGATCGCTCAACTATACCTACGACAACACTCCCAAGGCGGTAACCGCCACCACCAACCCCGGCAACCTAGCCGTCGTGATCACTTACAACAATTCCGCGACGGTGCCGACCGCTGCCGGCAGCTATACTGTCCTTGCCACGATCAATGACGCCTACTATCAGGGTAGTGCCACCGGTACGCTGGTTATTGCCAAGGCCCCCCAGTCGATCACCTTCGCGCCCGTTGCTGACAAGCCCTACAGCGCGGCCGATTTTAACCCCGGGGCCACCGGCGGTGACTCAGGTAATCCGGTAACCTATACCTCCTCGAATAGCACGGTCGCCACCATCACTTCGGGCGGCCTCATCCACATCGTCGGTGCCGACACCGTCCAGATCACTGCCAACCAGGTCGGAAACGGTAATTACGCCGAAGCCACAGGCGTGTCCCGGTTCTTCACAGTGAACAAAGAGGTCATCACGGTCACCGCCGATAACAAAAACCGAACCTACGGGGAGGCGAACCCTCAGTTCACCGTGACTTACTCGGGATTCGTAAAAGGGGATGACGCCAGTGTCTTATCCGGCTCCCCTTCGATCACAACGAATGCCACTGTAGACAGTCCTTCGGGGAGTTACAGTATCGTTCCTGCCCTGGGGACTCTGAGCGCCGCCAACTACAGTTTCGTCTTTGTCAACGGAACTCTCGGCATAGGTTTGTCGAGCCAGAGTATCACCTTCAACCAGATCCCCGCCGTGACGTACGGTGCCACCAGTTTCGAACTTGTCTACACGCCGGGTGCATCCGGTGAACCTGTGACCCTTACGAGCTCGAATCCGTCCGTCGCAACCATCTCGGACAAAACCGTGACGATAGTCGGAGCCGGCCGGGCTACCATCACCGCTTTCCAGGCCGGCAACGGCAGTTACGCCTCGGCGAGCGCGGAGCAGGAACTCGTGGTCTTGAAGGCGACCCTGGCCGTAAGTGCGCAAGATCTCAGCCGACCGTTCAACACCGAGAATCCGACTCTCACCTATGCCGTGAGCGGATTCGTCAACGCAGAAACCTCCGCCGTCCTCTCCGGCGCTCCGGAGATCAGCACCACCGCCGTGCGCAACAGTCCGGTGGGGAGCTATCCGATCATGGTCACGCGTGGAACTCTGGACGCGGCAAACTATGACTTCAGCTTCACGGGCGCCTTCCTCGCCGTCGGCCAGGCCAGCCAGAGCATCAGCTTTGCCGCCATTCCGGTCAAAAAATACGGCGACGCCGCATTTGAATTGAGCGCCACCGGTGGCGCGTCGGGTAACGTGGTGACCTTCACCAGTTCCGACACCGCCGTGGCAAGAGTGACCGGAAACACAGTCGCCATAGTCGGTGCAGGCAGCACCCAGATCAGGGCCAGCCAGGCGGGGGACACGAACTACGCCCCGGCCGTAGCGCAGCAGATTCTGACCGTGTCGAAGGGGCTCGTCACGGTCAGCGCAGACAACGCGAGCCGTCCGTACGGCGCTGCAAATCCTGCCTTCACGGCGACTTTCAGCGGCTTCGTCTATGACGACACCAAAGCATCCATCGAGGGGAGCGTTTCCCTTGGTTGCGACGCCGGCCTCGCCACTTCCGTCGGCACCTATCCGATCGTCGTGACGAACGGAACCCTGTTCTCCAACAACTACGATTTCAACTACGTAAATGGCGTCCTCACCATTGAGAAAGCGACCCCGGTGATAACGTGGACCAACCCTTCCGATATTTTCGTCGGAACCGCGCTCTCCGCCATCCAACTGGACGCGAGCGCATCCGTTGACGGCAGTTTCAGCTATTCTCCTGCCGACGGTTATTTCCTCCCGGCGGGGGGCGGTCAAACGCTGCAGGCAACCTTCACCCCCAAGGATCAGGTCAACTATGCCTCCGCCGCGAAGAGCGTGACCATCAACGTCTTGGCAAAGTCGACGGCGACGGTAACCCTCGGGAATCTTGCTCACACCTACGATGGCAGCCAGAAATCGGCAACGGTCTCGACCTCGCCTGCAGGACTGGGCGTGACGGTAACCTACAACGGCAGCACCACCCCTCCAGCCGGAGCAGGCAGCTACACGGTCGTGGCTACCGTAAGCGATTCCAGGTACCAAGGCAGCGCCACCGCAACATTGGTGATCGCGAAAGCCGATGCCTCCGTAGCCCTCGCCAACCTCACCCAGTCCTACGACGGCAGCGCAAAGAGGGTGACGGTGACGACCACTCCGGCCTCCCTCGCCGTGCTGGTGACCTATGGCGGCAGTCAAACAGTCCCGAGTACGGCCGGCAGCTATCTCGTCCTTGCCACCATTGCTGACGCCAACTACCAGGGGGGCGCATCCGGCACGCTCAACATCGTTCCGGTCGTGAACGGCTCCTGCGGTAGCGCCGAAGGGCAGATTTTCACCCTGGCGCCGGCCGTCGGCCTCTGCTCCGGATCGAGCGCCGCGTCCTCAGTTTCCGGTAGCGGGCCGTGGTTCTGGACCTGCAGCGGTAGCGGTGGAGGAACTACTGCTTCCTGTTCCACGAAGAAACTCGACACCTCGGGCGCGGTCGCCATCACAGGAGCTCCGTCCGGCTCCTACTCCGGGATAAAGGCCGGCAACACATTTACCGTGTACCGTTACAGCTCGACCGGCGCCCCCAAGGTACTGGCGAGCAACACCACCCAAAAGACCTTCACCGATGGAACGAGCCTTCTGCCCAACACGGCCTACCAGTACGCCGTCGTCTCCGATACGGACCAGAGCGCGACGGTCTTCATGACCGTGCGCACGCCTTTGTACAACGGTTGGAACATCATCGCCATTCCGTACAACACGAGCGGGGTTGCGCCGAACACCTTCTTCGCCGAGCCGGTCAGCGCTGTTTACGAGTGGATTCCGACGGGAGCGACCCCGGAGGCGAGCACCTCGGTGCTTGGATCCTACGCCCAGGTCAACTCCCTAAGCCCAGGCAAAGGGTACTTCGCCAAGACATCCGACGGCAGCACGAGGCTTGCGTTCTCCGGCACACCAAACTCAGGCAGCACGACCGTCACCCTGAAACCTGGGTGGACCATGATAGCCAACCCCAAAACGAACAACCTGACCGGTATCGGTAACAACTGGCTTGTTGACGGGACTCCCCTCAATCAGGCAGTCACTGGTAACCGTATCGGCGGCAGCCTGTATTGGTGGAACGGGACAACCTATGATTCATGGACCATCGTAGGGGACAATCCTCAGGTCGAGCCGTGGAAAGGGTACTGGATCGTGAACCTGGATTCGGTGAACCATACGCTGACCATCCCGTAGGAGACCGGTGCTGATGAACGTTTTAACAACATCCATATGCGCGGTTTTATTGAGCTGTACCACTGCCGCGGCACTTGAGCCCATGTCGGCGACGATAACGGTTTCCGGCGGCAATCTTTACGATTATGTAGTCATAGGTGAGCATGCCGCGGCTACCGACTCATACGACAACGCCTACGACACCATCTCGCCCGGAAACCTCAACGCCGACATGGGGCAGCCGTTTATCTGCGTAATCGTTCCCCAGCCGGCCTGGAAGCCCGCCCTGAGCAAGTTGCGCGGAGATGTACGCTCATTGGCCAAAAAACAGGAGTGGCCGCTCTCGGTCACCTCAACTTTCGCCAAGGGGACACCATTACAGGTGGCGCTGCGTACAGAGCAGAGCAGACTGTCGCCCGCCATGGCCTTGACCCTAAAGGTCGGGGATAAGATGTACGACCTGAAGGCAGGTCCCTTGACAATACCTGCTCCGGGACCTGGAAACGCATCCGGACTGCTCGTATCAGCCGAGCAGCCGTAGGCTTACCGGCCCGCGTCCGTTGCAGAGCCATACCCGAGGATGCCATTTTTGCAGATCGATTACAGGAGGTGGAAATACATGAATTTTAAGAGGAGCATGACTGCGGAAATCGGTGCGTTCACCGCGCTTTTTTTAACGCATCTTTCAACACCGGTTTTTGCAGGGCCTCCCGGCCCACCCGTCATCACTCAGATTCCAGCGACGCCGGTAGGAAACGTCGAGATGACGGCGGCTACCGTTGTGGCGGTGGTCGCCTATGGATACTGGAAGAGCCGTAAATAAAGGATACTGATGACGGAAAATAGAGAGAATGAAAGGCCGCAGCCTGATTCGTTTTTTGCGGTTTCTTTCATTCTGTGCGCCATATCTGTTACGGCCTTGATGCTGGGTGTCCCGGACGGTTACTGGATAGCCTGGCGCGATCTGAGTATCTCTGTCTCTAAGGGGCTAGGCACCTTGTTGGGCATTGCCGTGACGAGCAATGCCGAGATACTGACGGTCGACGGCTTCGCGATGAGAATCATCCGTCAATGCACCGCCTCTGACTATGTGGTAATTCTTGCGTTAGCCATTCTCCTCTACAGACGTCACAGCCTATCCTATAGACTGATTGGCGTGGCCATTGCTGTGCCGACCATCATCTTCGCCAATGCGATCCGGCTTATTGTCTCAGGGGTGGTCGGCGCCTATTCCGCGAAAGCGTTTCAGATTACCCACGACTATTTTTGGGTGATAGGTTTTGCCCTCTTCGTAGTTGCCCTCTGGACTCTCTGGGTAAATGGCAGTTTCATAGCAACCCGAAAGAGCGCTGTGAGGTCAGCGCAGGTTGTAACTGTGTCTATTGCAGCCTACCTCATCCTATTGTTGTTTTATGAAGAATACGGCGACCTGATGGCCAGGTTGAGCACGCTTGTTTACGCATTGCTGAGTCAGGACACTGAGGGGGGGATCGTTCGAAGCGGCGATGCGATTGTCTATGCCAAGTCCGGGGCGGTTATAAAATTGAACAGCCTGCTGGAAGAGGTGAACGTAGCGATTTATCTGGGGCTTATGGCGCCATTGCAGAAAAGGGGTGATTGGACGATGGCGGTGAACATCGTGATCGGCCTCGCCTGCGTGGTCTTGATGGGCGCAATATTCAATGCCCTTGGCTGTAGATTTGCCCTGAGCGCGGGGGGGGAGCGGTTCTCCGGATTTTGGGCCATCGGAAGTGTTGTCAATCTCGCCTTGCCGATGACGATGTACTGGATACTGGCTGGCGAAAACGAGAAATGAGGACTTACAGGGGGAAATGGAGGTGACTGCTTCTCCTTCGCACATTCCGTTGACTTCTTACAGCAAATCAGCCATATCAACAGCACGCACCTTATCTCAGGCTTGCACCAAACAGCCATCAGGATGAAACCATGACCACTCAATCGCCAACCGACCCGCTCCACGGCGTCACTTTGAAGATGATTCTCACCGAATTGGTGGGGGAGCTCGGCTGGGAAGAGCTGGGAAGGCGGATCGATATTCGCTGTTTTACCCACACCCCCAGTATTTCCTCCAGCCTCAAGTTCCTAAGAAGGACGCCCTGGGCCAGAGACAAGGTCGAGGAGATGTACCTGCGGCTGAAGATGTAGAGGTTCACACGGCTCCCTTCCAACGTCCCCCTGTCGCCCGATTCATTGGTTTCCTAAAGAGACTGATATCGATCTGGCCGCTATCGATCATTTGCCAAAAGTTCACTGCCCGTACAATAAAATCCTTGAGGTTGTAAGCATCTACTAGCTCGCCATGCCGATAAAGAAATAGGTCTTCCCCCGTAGAATCTACAACGATTCCTCGTATAGGGGATTTCAAGGATTTAATTGAGGTGTCGATTACTGATTTCCTAGAAAGAGCAGTTAATATAGGTTTAACTTCGTTTTGCCTGTTGATAAAGTTAGGATTGATGAGTGGGATTAGTCTTGTATGTTCACATTTCAAATCATCTGAAATTTTCTTACCAGCTACATCGTCAGTTATCGAAAACATCGGAAGCCACCGTGTTGGAGCGCACCTTAGGTGGATAACGGTCTGCCATGTGCCAACACGACCGGTGGGAAGGACGAGTGTAAATATACTCACAATAAAATTATCGTATTTTCCGCTGTAGATTTCTCCGATAGTCGGAGAGTTGAACCGCGACCCGTCGAACATGGATTGCAGGCATGAGCAAGATGTTTTATTCAGGTAACGCCCAAACTGATTCAGACTGATTTTCTTCAGTCCACATTCTGAAGCTGCTTTATCAGCCTTCCTGGCCGATTTGGGGGCGAACAAAATAATAGCCGTGGTCAAGGCGGCTAGACTCAGCATACCAATAGCAAATGGATTCAAATCCCTTAGCCACTCCATTAAAGTTCCTCAGAATTTCTTTCCATCATTTTGTCATCCAACGGGTTGCGGGTGAGCGGCGCGAGGGCTGAGGGGGGGGAGTTATGTAACTTATCCTCAGCTGCCATGTTCGACATCTCTGAGGCCTTATCGTCACATGGTGACTTCACAGAAATACCGGCTATCAGTAGCCATAATCTAGACTGAGAACTTTACTCACTCGGTCCTCTTTAAAACAAACGCCTTGCATGAACTCATTGGGACCAAAGTTGTACAACCAGATCTCTCGGCAGTCTCTGCCACCAGTTGATCGAGTTGCCGGTTGTGCGCATTTTTCAATGACCTCTTCCCTTGTGTCGCCTTTCGTCGCTATACCGTTACTGCACCGGCACGATTCAAAGACGTTCATCCGGGTGTTGCCATTTGCTGCATTCAAAGCAACCAAGGCGATATTTCTCGGTGGGGCGGACCGTTGTGGCGCAACCGTTGTCGGAGATATCTGCTCAGAGGACAACGGTGAACCATGCTGCAAACCTTGCTGGTGTGCAGCTTGAATAGGAGCCGGTTCAGCACGGGGTGCTTGGTATCTGGCCGGAACGATTACTACCTCATTCCCATTTTTGTCGGTGTAGTGTTCGTAACCCGATGCGTCTGGTTGTGCCTGGGGCTGCTGGGCGGATATCGCTGTTGGCTCTGAAGGAATCGATGGAATTTGCTGTGAGGGCGAGGCAGGTTCTTTCGCAGCACCGAAAACAAAGGAAGCCAGATCTAATTCCATTCTGTATGCAGCAGCAACCAGTATAAAGACACACACCATGAAACCTATGGCATGATCGAGGGCTTGGGATCTTCTTTTCTGTCTCATAGAGGATTCTCCGGTGCAAAGAAGAGAGCGGGACGCCCATGATTTCATGCGTTTCTTCCGACTCTATGGTAATGGGTTACGCATAATTTCATGGGCGTCCCCCTTTTTCCCCCGAACTTTTTTTCGCCATGGTCGCCTCCTCACGGCAGTAGCTGCCAGATTTATTGCCCGAGTGACCTTGGGATATTTGGGGGGGGGAGGGAATGCTGTTGTCCCCATGGACACCTGTCACAGTGCTTGGAATATAGAACAATTTAATGGCTATTTTCAATAGAAAGACGGCAGAGGGGCAGAATTTACTCTATGAGATGCCGGACGAAGATGATGGAACGCTTGCTTTTGAAACCGCACCTGCGCCTGGAGGCCGGCCTCTAGCAAGTAGGCTCGGTCTTTCCTCTTGCAATTAAACCGTGCTTAGAATACAAAAGGTAGCCCTTTTTGTGAAAGGAGCAAAGAAAAGTAAAAAAGAAAAAGGCTGAAGTATAAAAGTGGAGGGGCTAGTGAACGTTTGGCGCAAGGCGCGCATTCTTTTGATATTTTTTCTGATTTCGTCGGCGGCGTACGCGGCCGATTTCCATACGGGCACCGTAATTTCCACGTTTGATTCCGGAGACTACACCTACGTCGAATTTGAGGAAAACGGCAGAAAAGACTGGGTGGCAACCGTGAAGACTGCCATCGGCGTTGGCGAAGAAATCCGTTTTGCAGACAGCCAGCCCATGATCGATTTTGAAAGCAAGCCGCTCAAAAGAAAGTTCGACAGGATCTGGTTCGCCGCGGAGGTGGTGAAGAAAGAGTCCGCGCCGGCTCCGCCGGACGTCGATTCCGATGACCCGTTCGTGAGTGCCGGGGCGTATGCTCTGGAGGGGAATTACGAAAAAGCCCTCGAAAAGTACGAGGAGCACATAAGCGGCAACCCGAGTGATCCCAACGGATATTATCTCAAGGGAAACGTCTATAACGAGATGCAGCCCGCTTTCCCGACCCCCGATCCTACTGATCCGGAGAGCAAGCAGTACAGGGAAAAGGTGAGCAAGCAGGTCGACGCCTATAGGAAAGCCGTCGAACTCGATCCCCACAACAGGCTTTACCTGCAGGCGCTCGCGCAATCGCTTCAGAATGTGCACGAGTTCAACGAATCCATAGCCATTTACAAGAGACTGGCGCTGGAGACACCGAAGGATCCGTCGTACTCCGTTTACCTTGGGGAAGCCCTGTCGGCCGCCCAAAGGTATCGTGAAGCCCTCGGCGCTTTTGACACGGCACTTTCTCTCAGAAAAGATCCGCGCACCTACCGTCTGCGCGGTGCGGCAAAAGACAAAATGGGAGACGTGGAAGGCGCCATGAGCGACTACAAGACGGGCTACCTGCTGGATAACAGCAGCAAATATGCCCTGGCGCCGTGGTTGTTACGTTTGTTCATCAGGGAAAAGCGCTTCGACGAAGGCATAGCGTTTTATACGAAGGTTCTGAAAACCTCACCCAAGGTTACCGATGCGTACGGCAGCAGAGGGAGGCTGTGGGCGGAGAAATCTCAATTCAACAAGGCGATTGCGGATTACAACAAAGCAATCGGACTGGAACCCGACAGCGCTAATTATTACATCGTGAGATCCGACGCGTATGTCGGCCTGAAGAAGTACCAAGAGGCGATGAAGGACGCCGTGTTTGCCTGCAAACTTTCCGAGTTTTATTGCGATTTCTTGGAAGATCTCAAGAAACGTGAGGCGAGAGGGTGGTACTGGGAACAGTTTGCAACAGGCCGTGATCCCAAGGCGGTTTATTTTTACAGCAGGAAGGACATCGTCAGGAACAAAGGAAGGGTATTGGTTTGGAGCAGGGAGGAGCACCCGGACGACACGACGCAGACGCTTGCCGATTCGGACGAGAAACTTTCATACACCGTTGCCAGAATCGAGATGAATTGCCGTAACAGGCAGATCAGGCACCAGAAGGTGACCTTTTACGGCGCGGACGGAAACAGCCAGTCCTACGCCTTCGAGAAAGACGACAAGTTCGAAAGCATAGCGCCGGGTACGATTTTTGAGAGTTTGATAGAGAATTTGTGCCGCTAGCCCCGGTGACCATATAAATGAATCAGGAGCCCCCGGCACGGGAGTAGGGGGACGTTGCTGAGATTTTGACTTTCTGCCTTTGTTGAGCCTGTAAATCTCAATATCTCAGCAACGTCCACCCGAGACTTTAATATTTTACTGTTTGAACTTATAAAGTAGCCTGTCCCCTTTTACACTCGACATTCGGACGCTCCAATCTACTCAAATGTCCAAAAGACTGGCCTGACCCCGCCTTTTCTGTCATCCTGTCATCCGAAGTCAGTTGGTCCGTAAATTTACATTGTATGTAAATGTTTGCTTCGTTTCAGTAATCGTGAACCGATAAGACAAACTCACTGTATTATTGTTGGTCAGCGGTGAACGGAGCGAAAAGGTTACTGGTGATCCAGCGCTTATTGTTTGTCCGTTACTTAAACCGCTGAAATAGGGGACGACCAGGCCTGTACTGTCAGCAGCAGAAAGATTTTCGATTGTAAAGTTGGAGCCCATGGCCTTTAAAGTGAAGGTATCAATTGTTGCGTAAGTTGGGGTTGGAATACCAGTCAATGTCTGACTAGACGCTGTGTTTACGGTGTAAGGCAGTGATAAAATGGTTACGGAACCAAAGAAAGGGTCAATTTTGGATAGTTCAAGATAAGGTGCTGTAGCGTTGATAGTCACCGTAGCTACAGCACTATCTAACTTGCCGTCGTTAACTACTAAATTGATTGAATAAATCCCCGGCAAATCTGGTGTGAACGAAGGGGATATTTCTGTTGAGCTCGATAATGTTGCTATGCTATTCGCCGGTTTATTGCTTAGAACCCAGTTGAATGTCAAGTTGTCGCCATTGACATCACTGCTGTTGCTCCCATCAAGAGTTACAGCTACACCTGTGAAGACAGCATTTTGGAGAATGACAGGATTAGCAACTGGAGGGCTGTTAGCCGGAATCAATCCAATAAAGGTATTAATTGTGTTCTGTACTTCATGAATATCAATGTCGCCAGATGAATTTTCGTCCACACATCTAGCGACATTTTCAGTTCCTAAGAACATGTCTATTGCAGATCTAACCTCAGTATAAGTAACTATCCCATCATGATCACAATCGCCTGTAGCTAAAGCACTTTGACAAAAACTCAGCCACACTAAAACTGAAAAAATAAACATCACAATCGGGCGCATAACAACCTCCTTTTCCGCAGTAATGGCTCCTCTTGCTTCGTTTATCGATGTAAGGGGAGGAGGGACGTGGATATGGCAATGAGGGGGCGGTCTGCTTGCCCCCATGTTCTTACTTGGCGTTCATCCTGCTCACTATATCTCAGCAACGTCCCCCCGAGACATGGACTTCTTCTCATAGGGACGGACCGCTCCAGGCGGTGGCTCCGCTTCCTGGTAGGCTCCCTGTCCCGTCTCCCGGTAGACCTTCGCCGGGGTGGGGCGGTCATGGGCGCGGGCCTTATAGTAGAGCGTCAAGTCGAGTCCCAGCCCAAGCCACAGGAAGAACGCTACGAGGAGGGCGACGACCCACTTGGTCTTCCTCCGGTTCTTTTCCTGAAGCTCGAAGAAGGTCGCCACGTGCTACCCCTCGCTTCGCGCCAGCACAGGCGCGGGCTGGATGAATATGTGCTTTAACTGCGGGACCGTCTTCTGCACCTTCTCCCTCAGCTCGGCGATCGTCTTTTCCACCTCGTAGTCGTGCAGCTCCTGCTTGAAGTCGACGTCGATGCAGATGAGGGAATCGGCCACGCCAAGCTGCATGGAGCGGATGGCGCCTACCGCCAGCACGTGCTCATGGCTGTTGATGACGCGGCGCGCGTAGCGGACCTGGACCGGGTCAATCGCCTCACCGATCATCAGCTTTCTCATCTCGTTCGCGAGGAAGAGCGCCATCACGAAGAGGAGCGCGCCGATAAAGAGGGAGGAGGCCGCGTCGTAAAGGGGATTTCCCGTCAGGGAGACGAGGGCGGTCCCGAGCAGGGCGATGGCCAGCCCCAGGAGCGCCCCGGAGTCCTCAACGAATACCACGACCGTGCCGCTGTCCTTGGAGTCGACGACCCCCTGCAGCAGCTCCGAGGAGGAATGTTTCCCCATACTGCGGCGGGCGATCAACCACGACTGTCCCTCGAGCACGATGGAACAGCTCAGGATCGCGTAGTTGAGATAGAGGTGCTGGAGCGGTTCGGGGTGCTGCAGCTTGTGAAACCCCTCCACGAGCGAGTAGATGCCGCCCAGGACGAAGAGCAGCATGGCTACGATGAAGCTCCAGAAGTACTCTTCCTTGCCGTGGCCGAAAGGATGTGTGTCGGTGGGAGGGATCTTGCTACGTTTCATTCCGAATAGGAGAAGGACCTGGTTGCCGGTGTCTGCCAGAGAATGAACCGCTTCCGCCATCATACCGGCGCTGTGTGTGGTGAGGGCAGCGAAAAGCTTGAACAAGAAGATGACGAGGTTGTTTCTGAAGGCGACCTTTACCGCCTTTTCTCCTGAAGCCATGGATTTCCTTTTCTGAAGGTTACTTGAAAGAGAGGTTCACCTTGGGAACTTCGCGGTCGGCATGCTCGCTGATCTCCCAAAGTGTGGCGGGAGCGGCCTTGGCCAGCCCGGCGAACAGGATATTGGGGAACTGCTGCTGTGCCACGTTGTAGCAGGTGGCGGTATCGTTGTAGGCCTGGCGGGCGAAGCCCACCCTGTTCTCGGTGGAGGTGAGTTCCTCCTGGAACTGGGCGACGTTTCCGGTTGCCTTCAGTTCCGGGTAGGCTTCGAAGATCGCGGAAAAGCGGGACAGGGCGGCGTTGAGGGCCCCCTCGGCTGCGGCGATCTCGGCGACGTTGCCGGGACCTGCGCCGGTGCAGACGCTGACGGCTTTGTTGCGGGCGGCGAGGACCGCCTCGAGTGTCTTGCGCTCGAACTGCATGTTGCCGCGGACTGCCTCCACCAGGTTGGGTATAAGGTCGTGCCGTCTTTTGAGCTGCACGTCGATCTGCTTCCAGCTGTTATTGGTCTGTTCCTTCAGGTTGATGAGGCTGTTGTACGAAGAAACGGCAACGAAGATGGCGATAACGGAGATGAGGCTGATGATGATCGCAGTGATCATCAAGGTATCCCTCCAAGGGTATGCTCATAAGTCCGGACAAATTAGCGGAGACTATATACTTGTTCCGCAATGAAGTCAATGGCCTGGACTCACCTTGTTGCGGGATGATAACTGGGGCGGAAAAACGCTCGAAAGAATGGGATTCCTGATCAAACGTCGCATTAACCTTTCACACCTTTGGGTGACCTTCATCCACTTTTTCTTCGCCCTTGATACGTTGCCGGCGGATGTTGGCGCGAAGGTGCGATGGTTTGAAAAGTGAGGCGTTCACCTTCATCAATGCGATTGAACATTTGAAAAGGTTCGCTGAAAGTTTGGCAAACTTTTCCTCAACCTTGACCACTCAACTGCCAGTCGCGATGAATCCCAATGATATCGGTCTCCTGCAGCGCGCATTTTGGGTAGGAGTTTGCGAAGCAAGCCGAGAAGTTTGATGACAAGTCTGCGGCGCTTAAAACAAGCATGTCTTCGGTCAGATGAAGGACCCGCCGATATGTTCAGCGGACCAGACTCCATAGCGCGAATTGCCCACCCTTTTGCCACTCCGGTGTTTTTAGCGTCAGGATGTCACGAGGGTGGGCCAGCCATCCCTGGATGGCGACAATAAATTTGAGACTTGCAATTAAAAAAGGTTAAATTATAATCTCCTCGAGACGTGATCACAGCAGCCTAGGAGGAAACATGCTAACCGTGCTAGCACCTGACTTTGGCTCTACCGCCCGGGAGACGGTAGAAATGGGCAGGACCATCAAGGTCATGCTGCTAAACCATGATCACCCCAACTTAAAGCCTTGGCCCACGTGGCTGAGGTCCCCGGAAGGTTTGGGCGAGGACGCGGACTTTTTAGATGCGGCCATAGCCCGAGCTCAAAACCATGACGTGTCGATGGTGAAGGAGAGAGACGAGTTTCATGAACTCTTGAAGAAGCGGTTGGCGAGGATCGGTCAATATGTTGAAGTTGCCGTCGAAGGCGACAGGGACGCACTGAAGAGGGCGGGGTTCAACGTTCGGCCGATACAAGTTAAAAAAAGCTTTTCGGGTCCTCCGCCCGCCCCGGAATTCTCAGTTACCCATGGGAAGGAGTCCGGCACCTTCTCAGCCAAGATCACCAGGTATCCGGGCGCCAAGAGCTACCGGGTTCAGATCACGGATCAGGATCCGTCCACCAATCCCACTTGGCTCGATGTTGATGACTTTCCCCTTGCCTCGAAGATCCTTGTTTCCGGAAGGGAGCCCGGCAAGCTGTATTGGCTCCGTGCCAGCATCTTCTCCTCCGCTGGTCGCGGCCCTTGGTGCCTTCCTGTCAGCATCAGGTCTCTCTAAGATAGCATTCTGAGAACCATTTCTGTGCCCCCGTCCGTCTTTCGGACGGGGGCGTCTTCGTCTCAGTTGGGCGGAGTTCCACCCTGCATCGCCAGGGAGCCTGGGGTCAGGTCTTTATTCTTGAATCTCGGCCCTCGTCAATATAAGAAAATCAAGAAACAAGACCTGCCCCCCAGGCCCGTGACCCCCAGGCCCGGTGGGGTGAATAAGCACCGATTAAGAGGTTCGCTTGGCAAACCAAGCGTGAATCAAACCAGCTTGAAAGAATTGTACCGGAGGGCCGAAGCCTCCTGATGAAATAATGGAAACAACAGATGCTGGCGACAAAACTGCTACGTCTTTTGCATATGTAGCTCTCATTCGACTTAGCCCTTCATCTGACGCATCTGATGGTGCCATGGCACTGTGCCAGACTCGAAGGAGTGCGTCATAACTTTCTGCCGCTATTTCAGCTGACAAGTCGGCATTCACCAAAACTCCTTCCGGCTTGAGCCGTTCAGCGATTTGTAGGAAGAATTCTGAGCGAGCTTTCTCCTCTAAGATGAACTGAGATACAAGAAAGCATGTTGCTGCATCATGCTTCTTTCCGGCTGGAAGCGAATCAAGATATCCTTCATGGAAATGGCATCGAGAGGCTATCCCCGCTTTTTCTGCTTCACGACGACAAACGTCTAGCATTGCACTGGAAGGCTCTACCGCTGTAAATTGCCATCCATGAAATTTATTGGCCAAGTGAAGTAACTCCTTCCCCGTACCAACACCGACGCAAAGAACTCTAGCCTTGGCCGGCAATCCGGCAAATACAGACTCCAGAAGAAAATATAGTCCATTGTAAATTGGTGCCATTCTTGTCCATTGCTTATTGTAGCTTGAGGCCTGTTGATCAAATACTGCTTTAAGCTCATCGTTGTTCATTTTTTTCTTGTCACCTTGTTTATTGAACTAGTAATTGACCGGTTAGGGAAGTTTCCTATACAGGGCCGGAAGGGACGTGCTTAAGTTCCGTAAGTTACGTCCACCCCACGGAACAAGGGGGCACGTATAAGTCCCCTTTAGTTACGTCGCCTTTAGTTACTTGATTTCCTCTATTTCGACCAGAACTTCACGCTGGTATCTTTAATTTTACGCTTATCGGCTTCCTCAGCCGTTAGCTCTTTGATGTTCAGATTATCATTGATGCATTCGATGCGGTAATCTTTACCATCTTTTGTCACGCCTCTACCTATTTCCCACACCACTTTGCTTTTTCCGATTCCCGAGTCCAACTGTTTCTGAACGCTCTGTACTATCGGTGCATTTGATCCCCACTTGTTATTTTCCTTCACCCAAAGAACCGCCTTGGAGCAGGGCATCTCGTTGTTTGCGCTCGCTTCGTACGATGTAGTCAAATTAGGGGCTTTAACCGAGTCAGTGGCGGACACTCGCAAAGTGCCATCCGGCTTCAAGGGAACGAACCCCACATCTCGAAGCCGGCTTAAAATCCTGTCTATGAAAACGTCAGCCGTCTTGTCATTGATGATCGCGTAGCTTGATTCGCTATAGGTAATCGAACCGCGCCATACGACTTTTCCCTGCAAATGATCATAAATATGTGCCGCCATATCGATGTTGGTGTTGCCGTCCCGTTTCCTGATATTGGCGTTGCTGGGGGTAATGGTGAGGAGGTAGGGGAACTCTTTCAACTGCATGGGGGACAAGGTTTTCGGTACGCCTGACGATTCGTCCACATTGAGGTAGGCCTTTGCTTTAATACCGTTTTGTGTGAATACCTCAGGAATCCTTTTATGGACAACCGCAAATACCTTTCTCGTGGTGCTGTTTAAAGTGTTGATGTAAGGCTGTTCACTCTTGTCTATTGCCCTGAAGTTCTTGCTCTCAAGGACAACTACTATTTCTCGAATAGGTCCGGCAATATTTGCGGTCTTTTGTCCAATTACTCTCGTGTTAGAGCAGCCGGACATAAAAACAAAAAACAAAACCAGTAAAATGCAGATCTTGGACACTTCATCTCCCCGTTTTAGTTTTTTCTCTTGTTTCGGTTTCGTATTCAATATTGTGACTGGCGGGTTAATAAGCCCCTATCCAGGACGCCGGTCGCTTATAAGTAACTTGTTCCCTATACAAGCAGTGTGGGGAAGAGGGCTTGCCCTCATTCTTATTTGGTGTTCATCCGCGTACCCCCATCTCCGCGTTGGGGAGTAGGGGGACGTTGCTGAGATTTTGACTTTCTGTCTCTGTTGCTCCTGTAAATCTCAATATCTCAGCAATCTCCCCCCGAGACAAGCACGTCCCCTTTAGTTATGAGTCGCGGAGACCTGGTCCACCCGCTTGGTTGGCAACTCGTCATCGCCAACTACTTACACAACTTACCACTGTCCCCACTGTCCCAATCTGGTTTTCCATCTTTGTTCCTTGCTTGGTACTTGCCGATCACATAATCAAGATTCCCACCTCCGATACTACACGCAAAGTCGTAAGCTGTCTCAAGGAACCGGCGGCCTCCATTTATGTCGATGAACAGTTTCCTGACTGTAATGTCTATTGGAACTTGATAGTCGTCGTCCTGATATCTGATGAAAGCGACGCATTTCGTGTACTCTTCGCTACTTGTCCTTACTGCGTCTGAGGCCAACACTTCGAGATTTAGTAACCCTCGTTGGCTAAAAAGTTCAGGATCCCACTTGGATATAAAATATAGAATGTCATTGATGTGGTAATAGAGGTCTGCTCCCCGCATGCGGTAAATGGCATCGACTCCTTTGCTTCCTAGGATCATTGCGTCTCGCCATTCATCTCTGGATTCGTCATGAAAATCCTTGCCGTCGCATTCAAAACCAATTTTCACGCCTGATGCTTCAGCCATAAAATCAATACGAAAAGTGCCGCATATGGTCTTTACTTCATATTGAGGAACAAGACTAATAGTAGGGTCTAGATATTTTGTGATGTGGTATGCTAAATCATCTTCAAGTGGGCTGTCATATGGTGGGTTATATATAGGCTTTTGGGAACGCATGATTAATTATTCTCCCCAATTTGGAGTCAATATCCTTAACTAAGCATTATTTTTGCCGGTCAACGGGGTGTCGGGTTGACCCGCGACGGGGTGCTGCTCAGCCCAAGGGCGGTGTCCAACCGACTAGTCGGGAGTAGGGAGCACTGGGGCCAGGATCGGCATTAGGACGTTCCAGTCCGCTCAAATGTCCAAAAGCCTAGTCTGACCCCGCCCGACTCGGGACTGTCATCAGTAACTCAAGGAACTCAAGCACGTCCCCTTCAGCCCCGTAGACGCTTAACCTACGTTGTTGGCACACCTCGCAACTGTTCTTCCCAACCGAACTTGCTGCTGTCGCTGATGTATCCCTTCCGCTGTCATCCCGAGAGCCTGAGGGGGCAGGTCTTGTCTTTGAATATGCCAGCAATGTCAAGGTTCAAGACCTGACCCTCCTGCTCAACCCCTTCAGCCCAACTTACCACCGTCCCCTTAGCTTGTCTTTTTTATCACATCAAAAAGTGTGTTGCCGCTTCGAGGTCTCGTGTTTTATGTCATTGATAATAAATTGGTAATATTCTGAGATAGTCTTTTCTGAATTGTATTTGATGGTTTGAGGATGCCATGTCCGGTAACAGACGGCTCCACTACTCCTAAATTTCCATAGCGCCTTCTTTTCAATTACCTTTATCGTATCGCAATTAGGTATAAACTTTTTTAATACACTGTCGTAGGTGTGGCTTGTGGCGAAAATGATAAAATCTGGCTTCAATAATTCTAGTTCGTTGACAAAAAGTTTTTTTGAAAAATTTAGTAAGTGTTGAGAATGATCTTTAGAATTTCTTGAATATGCTTTGCCATCTTGTTTGAAGTCCATTTTCATCAGATTGTTACAAAGAAGAGAACCTCTTACATTGCCGCATAACTCTTTACGAATTTTTTTATACTCTACAAAAAATCTATTATTCCACCTTGGTTCCTGTGTAATTTCATGATCGTACCGTTGCAGCATTTTTTCAACGCCATGCAGATCTGCTATAAAATCATTAAAGGTGTTACGTCCACCCCACCCGTTTGTCTCTTTGCCAACATACATGATTTTTAAATCTGCGGCTAAGTAGGTGTCAGGCACACTTACTAGAAATGGGGAGGATAGCTCGTGCATCTGGGCTTCTGAAAAAGGATTGTCTTTGCGAAGAGCAGCAATTTCAGTAAAGTAAAAGGATGCTAAAGCTTCTTTCACCCGATCATACATTTTGATCTCCGTAAACGCGGCCAACGGTGTGGGGACCACCTGCCCATTAGCGCTTGTGTGACACCGCCTGATTATGTGTCGCTCTTTAGGTCGTACAACTCCTAATGTAACCTCTTAAGACTAGCTGAGACATCAGACTCAGTAGTGAATGGATTTTATCTTCTCCTGCCGATCGTTTATAGAAACTCAATTACTCAATGGAGACGTTAGTAATTCCGAATGGGATATGAACAGATGGTAGTACACTAGCCGCTGGTTCCAAATGTAATTTTTGATCATCAAAAAAGATATGTGGGTCTAACACTTCTAATACCTTCTTTTTCTCGATGCCTCCAAGGAAAAAAGCCTCATCGACGTTTATATTCCAAGTTCTCATTGTGTTGATAACCCGTTCATGAGATGGGGCGCTTCGTGCGGTTACAATAGAGATACGGAGTTTAGGGACATATGATACGTCTGTTGAAGCTCTCTCCTCTTCCATTTGTTGTATCACTGAAATTTTTTCTAGAAATACTTTCAAAGGCCCAGGATTATGCGCAATATGGGCCTTGTCTGTTTCATGTTGGTGAAATTCGTTAAGGTCATGTGTTTTTTGGTACACGGCCTCTGCTTCGTCATCAGCCAAAACACCATCGAAGTCGAAAGCTATCCGAAGTTCTTTATCTTCAACGTTATCGACTATTCTTGAATCGAGGACTTGGCCAGCTGGATAGCCAGCAAGTATTGCTTGTCTAACATCGAGTTCATTAGCTGAAAGGAAAAGGCTTATATTTAAAGCAGGAATATATTTATGCGGGCTCCTCCCTTGGAGAAAAACAGCCCTTGTCATACCCAGTTCATAATGCGCTATGGAGTTCATGACTCTTAGACCTGTGTCTGGACTGTTTCTAGACATCAGCACAACCTCTATGGGGGGATTGACGAGGTCTAGCTCATTCAAAGAAAGCAGACGCTTGATAAAGGGGAAAGCCACCCCCTGCTTTAACGGAACCCCCTGATTTTCTCTTTGAAATTTCCTATAGCTTTCAGGCCCCTCTGTGCGATAAATGGTGTCGGACTCGCTGAGGTCAAAAAGCGCGCTAGATGCCAACCCAATTACTAATCTGTGTTCCAGATCGTAAGGCATAATTACTCCTTATTTTTCTAAAATTGAGGCAAAGGGAGGGGGGGAATCCTTTTTCTGGCAACCCAAGACAGATATTGGCTTGAGCCCCAATCGCAAAGCTAACTGTTTGGGGCCGGGCAATGAGGAGGGCATTCTTCAGAGTTTGGCTGTAGCTGCGTCTTTGCAAATCTCAACCTCCCCTATGTTCTTACCTGGCGTTCATCTTGCTCACTCCCATCTCCGCGTTGTGTGCTTTTGCCTTGGCTTGATACTGGGCGAACTGGGGGACGGCTATCGCGGCGAGGATGCCGATGATGGCTACGGTGACGAGGACGCCGCCGGCTGATCCGCCTACTCCCATGCGCGGCATGAAGAGGGCGAAGAACCAGGCGAAAAGGCTGCGCTGCGGGGGGGCTGCGAACGGGTTGTCGACTCGGGCGGCTCGCTTGACGAGCCAGGGGTAGTCGGAGATGAGCTCGTGCAACGACATCCAGAAACCGCTGCTTTGCTCGATCTGATTCAGGTAGGCTTCCACGTTGACTTCGGACCAGAGCTTTTCGCCGGCGGACAACGCGATCAGTCCTTTGAGGGCGCTCTCGGTGCTGTCGCAACAGGCTCTGCCGTACTGGTCGCAGGTGTACTCGCGGGCACGGGAGTAGGCGGCTCCTATCAGCGGGAATAGGCTTGCGGGCCAGAGGAAGGGTGCCCACTGCAGGTGACTCTGTTTGATGTGTCCGAGTTCGTGCCCGATGTAGAAGTTGATCGCTTCGGGACGGTCGGACATGGCGTTGATGACGTTCGTGTAGAGCACGACGAAGTTCCTGCCCAAAAACCTCGTGGCGAAGGCGTTCAGAAAGCCACTGCCGTTGATCAGGTAGGCGTCGGGAGGGTCACTCAGGCCGAGCGTCTTGCAGCAGGTGAGATGCCGGTTGTAAAGGTCGGGGAACTGGGTGGGGGAGAGCTTGATGCCGTTGCCCTTGAGGTGGGCGATGAGTGCGGATTGACCGATCAGGAGGGCGATGCCCAAAGCGGGCAGCATGAACGCGAAAACGCCTTTGGTCGCGAAGAGCAGCCCCAGCCAGTAAATCGTTGCCACCACGGCATGGATCGTAAAGAGGCGCTCCTCCCGGTGGTAGATGATGGGGCCCAGGTTGACGTTGGGGATGCTGCCGGACGCTTTCTTCGAGGATCCGCTTGGGCCGGACGTCCATTTGTCATAGACCACGTGACACTTGGGACATGACGCCGCATCGAAGATGGCATCGGACTCCTGCCTCTGGTAGCCGCACTTGGGACAGTCTCGAGTCGTCTGCACTTTCGTCGTCGATGCTGCGACGGCGGGTGGCGCCACCTCGTCCGTGATCGGCTCTGTCAACGGCAGAGTCGCCGCATCCCTTGAGAAAATGAAGCTGGTTTTGCATCTGGGACAACTGGTGACCGTCGCATCGGGCGGGCATTTGTCGAAGGGGACGGATTTACTCAATCCGCACGAGGGGCACGTTACGGCGACTGGACGAGAATTCATTCCAATAACCCTTTCTTGTACTGGAGTAGACAAAGAAAAAGCCCTTGGTAGTACCAAAGGCCTTCTTCATGGAGGTAGGGTAATGGCGGAAGCACATGGGAATCGAAGAAGTTCGCTTCGCTCAGACCCACCTACAGGGAAATAATCTCACCATTATCACCGGTTACAACCAGCATAACCACCAGATCGTCTAACAGGCTTAAGCCTTGGATCGTTCTCTTGTGTTCCCTTTTGCTGTTTTTTTGTGTAGCAAACTGTGTAGCAAAATAGCAGGGGAGGCGGGGGAAGTCTATTGTTTTAATGTACCACTCAGCTACTTCAGCCTTTGAGCTGATTGCTGGGCCATAGGGCAAGGCTGTGATTGCAGTCCTGAAGGGCTCTACCTTAAACATTACTAAACTCTTGTTTGGATAATGCATTTTATGTTATGGATGACGTTGCTTAACTTTATCTGCAAAGCTTCCTAACATGGGTAATGCTAATGTCTTCTAGATTCTCAAAGTTGCAAATAAATGCCATTGTACGGGCAGAAAAATACGTCAACAACCTTCGCTTTAACTGTCTTTATCCGGGCTGCGCAGAAAAAGCTATCAGTTCCCACTCCCAACAAAAGGAAAGGCAATTACGGTCAATCGCAGTTGACGGACACGTATATACCCTCGCGCCTAGTGTCACACAAGTTTTTAAGATGAAGGCAGCAAACGATCAACTACAAGTTAAACGAGTCGGTATAACAAATGCTTCCACCTTCTATGGATTCTGCCGAAAGCACGATAATGAACTATTCAAGCCAATCGAATCCGATGAAGTAAACCCAGATAACAAGCAACATCTAACTTTACTATTCTTCCGTGCACTTTCTTATGAGTATTGCATGAAGAGAAAAGTTCATCTACTTCTTAGGAAAAGACGGGAGCTTATTTCTCAAAATGGTCAACGACTGGTCCCGTCTGAAATGGAACTTGGCTTCGAGGCATGGACCTCTAAAAAATGGCCGGTTCTGTTTAGCCAGATTCTTTCTGCTTTACAACAGGATCATGACGGCGGTGTGAGGTCGGTGGTCCACCAAATCGGACGCAACATTGGTGTGTCATGCTGTGGAGTTAGCGGTGTAAGAGGTGAAACACTGTCCGACATAATGAATACCCAAGATTTGCGCTCAATGCCACCACTGTATGCTTTCAACATAGTGCCTTACACTGACAAAACATTTGTTATTGTAACAAGCTTCGCTGAACATTCTATAGAGGTCAGTCATCACTTCGGGGATGTTGAGAACATGAATCAACTTGAAAGTTTGGTGAATACACTCGCCTTCTACAACTGTGAGGACCCATGTATAAGTCCTGCTCTGTGGGAGACCTTGAGTATGGAGGAGAAGGAGTTTGTCCAATTGTCAATTAGGCATCCTAGTTATCGTAGCAGTAACTTGGTCCCGAGGATTATTAAGCTTTAGCTGTAAGCAGTTCTTTATTTAGAAGCTATCAGGCACAGTCCATAAGCAGGAGCATTGGGATAGTCTTCATTCCTTACATTACGTGAGTATGGAGTTATATGAGCAATCAGGACCTTACGGCAAGATACTTCATTGCAGAGACAGCAGTCTGGTTGCTAGGGGCAATCCTTTTAATCTCCCGCTTCTTCGGCCTTGCAGCATCCCAGCCTTTGCCATTGCTTAACGTAACGTTGGAGAAGCATCAGGATTTCTTCAGAGTTGTTGCAATACTTCTCTTCGCTGCAACATTCTATCTTCTCCTGGAATGGAAGCTATCTTCCCAAGAAGCACGTCGCCCCTACGTGACTCAAATGCGGGTCGTGGCGACCACACTCTTTTCATGTATATCGTTGTGGTTTTCGTACGATGTTATCTTTGCTAAGACTGTCTTCGCAGGAACATCACCCGCCTGGTTTCTTGGCTTCGCGATAATTGGCTCTCTTTTAGGCGGAATAGTCTCCACATTAGTGCTAGCTTCACTCATGATTCGCACACCCACTGAAGCTAAAGCTATTAAACTTCCCCGTGTACCTGTAGCGACTCGCGCTCAATACATGGGGTTGATTCCACTAGCTTCACTTCTGCTCATTGCGTACTACGTGCTTTGCTATACCTCCCCAGATGGTGTTAACGGAGTAGGTTTGTTTTTAGTTGTTGTCCCCTTCTCTTCCATTATCATTGTTGACTTCGCCTCATTATGTTTGAAGCAAGATGAAGATGGAGAACGTCTTCCCTACGCAAAGCGTATAGCTTCGCTCAAAAGGGCTTTTGACTCGCACGACTACTCTTACTTTCTAAACAATCATGCTAGCGAGCTTGCAGAGAAACATGGCATCCCAACAACGGCGCCCCCTGAGGCAATACAGTCGGCTATGCAGAAGGAGTTCTCCGTCGAATTCCCTTCTGCTTCCATGCGCTTCCATGCACAAACACTAGAGGAGTTTCAGCTTGAGTTGTATTCTAAGGACGGCAACGATGAAAATCTAGCACTGGAGAATCACGGGGTCAGAATACATAAGCATCAAGGCAAGAAGGGCAACCTTCGGGTACTTGTTATTCCTGACGAGCAAGGAGAGGAACCAACACAAATAGAAGTTCCGACGGCTCTTGTTGAAGCCCACGCTGAAAAGTACCAGTTGATTCACCCTATGGATGCTGAGGTGCCGTTCCAGAAGGTCATGTCTTATGCTATTAACCAAGCCGTGATACAGACTATGTGTAAAGAACAGCCATCATTGCTTGCAAGGGCAGCTATGTCAGGTGAAGAGGACTTGGTAAAGGAACTACTAAGTCAGAACGTTGATGTTAATGAGCAAGCAGCTATCGGTTGGACAGCCCTATTATCAGCTGCGGCACAGGGGTATCCGAAGATAGTGGAATCTTTGCTGGTTGCTGGGGCAAACCCAGACTTATGCAACTTGGCAGGCAACACACCTCTACTTTATGGCGCACGTTATAATAACATAGAGGTTTGTCGTCTCCTTCTTGAATACGGAGCCAACCCTGACATTCAAGATAAAGGCGGGATGACTGCACTGATGAAAGCAACTAGGTTTGGATTTCAAGACATTGCAGAGTTATTGTTGAAGGAAGGAGCTAGTACTGACATCAAAGAGTGCAATGGTAAGACTGCCTTGGACTTCGCGCACAAGTTTAAACAAGGAAAGATTGCAAAGATGATACGTCAAGCTGCTAAGCAGAGAAATAAACCTTAAAGCCTTGTTTCCTGTCCCTGCTCCCGCTACTCACCAAGGGGCGGGGCTTGGTTTTCACGGGTCGGACAGGGTACTCAATCTCCTTAAAGAGAAATACTTATAGGAATCTGATTACCTTTGGTAAAGCTCTCCACAAGCTCTCGTAAATAGCTGGTATCACAGAAAAAATACTGCCCATTGCTGCGTTTCTCGATAGAAATGCTGCGATCCTGTAGTGTGTCGGTGAAGTCAACATTTTCAATGATGTCCCTTTTGAAGTTGGATTTCGTCATTCCGAGATGTCTCCCTACATCTGCACCGCGTACCTGCTGCATACCGCTACGGATCATCTCCGTTATGTACTCAAAGGCAACCTGTCTCGGCCCCTTGAGAGCATTAGGAGTTGTCACCCACCGCTTTACTGTACACTGCGGGAAGATACGAGCTATCTCTTTGTCAGACAGAACTCCTTTAGGAGCTATCAGCCACAACCTAGCTTCTGGACAGCCAGCGCCTTTCGACTTTCGGGGAGTTGTCCGACACCCAGCTTGAAGAAGATGATGTGCATGCTCTCCATGTCGGAGGTGGTTCGATGTTTCCGGTGGCAAGGCACCATCGCTAGTCTTTAGCCCTGCTGCGGCCCTTGCAAGAGCTTCATAGTCTTCTGACCGGTAACTCATTATCCCGGTGATGATCATGTTAGGAATGTCCTTATACTCGTTGGTAGCGGTATGTAGACCGTAATGTGTGAACTTCACCCGCTCAGGTCGCGTCACCTTCTCAATGATGTCGGCTTCAAGCTCGGGGTTACTAAGGAAGCGCAGCACAAGGAACTGCTCGTTGGGCCGCGAGTTGATTACTTTCACTATCTCCGTTACATACACCTTATTACCATTTGCTTGATAAGCTGACTTCCCGCTGCGTTGACGCCAGACGTGTACAGTTAGGTTGCTGTAGTCCTTAGCCGCTGACTTCAGCCGAACTAGGTTCTTCCTGTACTTTTGTTGAAGATCGTAAGTTCCTCGCACCTCACCGGAAGCATCTGTTACGAGACAAGGAAGAAAGTCCTCCGGCAAAGTATCATCACAGTCAATGGCAACGTGTCCGCGCTCAGTTGCCTTCACCGTTAGTTCTCGTCCAAGTATCTGTAAAAACACATTGGCTACATCTCTTGCTTCTACGGAACCCCACTTACAGGCGGTTAAGACCCTTTTAGCGCCTTCCTCAAGGTCCCGCATGTAATAGACATCACCGTTTGCACAGCTCAAAAGCTCTTGGGTGATTTCCTCAATAACGCGAGCTACCCCCGGAGAGGTGTCGGACAGTTCATCAGGAACCTTGGCGAGTTTACGAACAGCCAGCTTTAGCCCTACCCCCATCGTCATACTTTCGTCGATAATCCGGATTGTCCTAGGCTTGTCCCGGAAGTACAGCCTGGACATGTCGCTGAACTTTTGCCCTAGCTGTCCTAACCTCGTAATCTGTTGCTTCGTTGTTAGCAGTACAAGAGCCTCATTGATTCGGGTGCTACCTAGCCCCATTTCGTTCAGCTCTCGGTTACTGCTGTGGTTTGCAACCTTTACAGCGAACAGGTGCCTAGGGAGGTTCATGTCCTTAACCATCCGCACGATCTCCTCATGTCTATCAAAGCACATGATTACCCCCTGCTCTCGGTACATCTCCCGGCATTGAATATAAGACTGTACGGATGTGGTTACTGCGGTGGACTTGCCGATTCCAGGGTGCAACGAGGATAAGTACATCTTCTGTTCAAGTTTCCCTTCCGCCATAAGGGTCAGTGTGTGTGGTATGTCATGGAGTGCCGCAAGTTGTTCAAGTGAGGGTGTATGGCCTATCTCCTTGAACCTGTCCTTCAGTAGCTGAAATGCGCGCTGCGTCAGGTTTGAGTACATCCTACAGCACCCCCTTTGCTGCTCGTTTCGCTTTAATGATGTCTTGCCCTATGGCTTGCGGTGACATCACTTCAAGTTGCTCAAGATGTGCCCTAAGAGCACGACGCACGATAACGGAGTTGCTGAAATCTTGTCCGTGTTTGTGGTACGCCTGCTTGCACCCGCAAAGAGCTGCATAGGTGAGAGGGTCGAGGTTAAGGTGATACTGGCTGCCGGAACGCTTCTGAGTCTGCTGCTGATTCATTTGTATTGCTCCTTGTGGTGTAGTCCGTTGGTGTATTGGCTCGGACGAGGTGTGTGGTTGTCGGCTATGTCACGAAAAACAGATACGCGGGTGAAGGCGAGGTATCCTTCCTCCATGTGGCGGAATGAGTCGGCCTGAGGTGAGTTCTGCTGAAACAACAAAAGGCACCTTTGCGGGGTGCCCTTGATGTCCGTTATGAGGTTTTAGATTCGCCGGGAGGGAGTGCGGGAGGTGTTTTTCTATAAGTGGAACTAAATGCTGGTGGGTAGCGTCGCGGTGGCTCTTGCATCCTTGGCAATACGGTACACTGACGCAATCCCGATGCCTAGGCGTTCTGCTGTAGCCTCCTTGGTCAGCCCTTCACCTAGGAGTTGCATGACATCTGCGGCCTTTTCCCGTGCTGTAGGCTTCCGGCCCTTGTAGGCTCCGGCATCCTTCGCAAGCTGGATACCTTCACGCTGACGCTCAAGCATCATCTCCCGTTCAAACTGGCCGATTGCGCCGAGCATTGACAGCATGAGCTTTCCTGTCGGTGAACTGGTATCAAGGTTGATGTTTAGCACCTTGAACGTAACCCTCTTTGCTTCGAGGGTATCAACAATGTCCAACAGGTGCTTAGTGCTCCGAGCCACACGATCTAACTTGCAGACAGTGACGGTATCACCCTCGCGGACGTAATCAAGCATAGCTGCCAACTCAGGGCGATCTTGCTTAACTCCTGAAGCCTTCTCTTTGTAAATCCGTTCACACCCTGCGGCGTTCAGTTGTGCTAACTGCGCCGTTAGGTCTTGGTCAAGTGTGCTCACTCGTGCGTATCCGATGATTGCCATAACTCCCCCCTCGTTTACTATCACTAGGATCAAAGACACTGTGACAATAACCTATCAAAAGTCGATTGTCAACTCCTGTGATAGCCTAGGTGCCACCCCCTGCTAACTATCGCAAGGGCATGGCCTAAAGATAGGCAAGGGGGCCGTTGGACCTGTGGCTCTGTTGATACCGGTGTCTGTCGTTCTGTAAGTGCGACCGATCGTCGGGCTTGTTCTGTAAGAGCAACCTTTACTGTTTAAAAGTAAACGCGCGTGCGTGGCGGGGATCGGGATGGCTCCGGTAGGGTACTCACAGGCTCCGTCAAGTCGTGTCTTTCCAAGCTCAGCATGAGCCGGACCACTGGTATCGACCCGGACCTAAAGACCCGCTACAGGGCAACCTCGTTCGCTGCATCACTCTGTCATGCGCGTGACCGCTCCCGCTCTCGGTGCAGGCTTACATGGGGGAACCCGCGCGCGTTACTCAGTCAGAACACCCTCACGTAGTAGCAGGGTCATTTCAACATTGGTAATTCATGGCTTCCACCAAGTAGAGCGATCAGGTCAAACGCTTTGACTTACAACCTCTACTTTGCTATCAGTACGACACCCGAGCGTAAGTTAGACACTTTGGAGGTGGCACCAATGGAGCAGGTTTGGCATAGGACACATGCGGCAGTTAAAGCCAAAGAACCGGCATCAGTGATAGGAACTATGCTGTTCAAGACTATGCTGGATGCTGAGTATTCTGCTGATGACATACGGGGCATAGCAGATGTCATGACCTCCCTTGCGAAGCTTGAGGCCGAGCGGGAAGCTGGTACCTTGTGATGCCTAAATAGGACTTCACTTTGTCGAAGTTGTTACTGGATAACTCAGCCTATTCATTGCCTCAAATAAAGCCTTTGCTCTGTACCTCTTGCCGTACCTTCCCGTGGTGATGTTCCCGTTAGCGTGCCCCATGAGTTCAGAGATAATGGCTTCCTGTTCTCCTTGTTGCTTCAGAGTATCGGCAAAAGAATGTCTGAGGCTATGGAAGCTCTTGAGTGGGTCGGTGGTTACATGCTGGCGGTTAAACCGCTGGAACCACTTGCCGAAAGCATTGCCGTAACCGTCTTCCTTTCTCCAGTGCAAGTTCATCCATAACCGGGGGTGTCCTGCTACCTTCATGCTGGCTACATGGTCTAGGAACCCAAGGCTAATAAGGGTGGGATGCACCGGGACTATTCGCTTGCTGGAAAGGGTCTTCAGCTTCTTATCGCCCTCGTCATTAACATCAAAGCACCAAACACCGTCAATCTCTTTCACGTCCTCGGTGTAAAGCTGGCAGCTTTCATCAAGCCGTAAGGCCGACATCATTCCTACCAGGGGCACCCAATACCGTTCCGGCTTGTTCTCCTTAGGTGGCAAGTTCGCGGTGATCCTCTTCAAGTCTTCAGCGGTATAAGCCTTGCGCTCCTCATCGGGGCGTCTCTTCTGTTTGATCTTTAGACCGACAGCAGGGTTAGAGGTCAAGTAGCCTTCCTTCATGCAATGCTTCATGAGGCTGCTAAGGCGGGATATGTGTTTGTTGACCGTGGTGATGCTCATCGGTGGCAAGTCCGGTGAAGGGGAAACTTGAATCAGTTCCAACACCTCTCTTGCCGTCTGTGTTGGGTAGAGCTTGAACAGGTTAGCAGGGAGTACGATCAACTTGTCCCGAAGACTCCTAACCGCTAGTCGGTCCAGACTGGCAACCTCTGCGTCACCAAGAAGGTCGAGCATGAGACGATACGATCCTTCATTCTCCATCCTTGTCTTAGCCCCCCATCCGTTCTTTCGGTCGTTCACGTACTGGTTGACCGCGGTGGATAATAGCATGGGCGGTGACGGTTTCAGTGACGGGCACGCCACCGGCAGAGAGTCGGTAGGAGAGGGCGCACAGGGGGCGTCAGGGGCACGGGAAAAAGTAGGTGAGGGGGTAGCCTTGCCTTTTCGGTTGAGTGTCCTGTCGATGGATTCTCGGGCCTGCTCTCCGCTTATGAAGCCGGACCTGTACAGCGTGAACGTACTGAAGATGTCTTTACGGAAGGGGAGGGCGGCTAGCCTTGCGGCCTTAGCATCCGTGGTCTTGAGGGACTTCACTAGCTCAGTAGCGGGGATTACAGCGGTAAGGTCTGAGGGGATGCGGATACGGACGTGGTAGTGGCCGTTCCTGTTGAGCAGATAAGACGACATAAGCCCTTTTCTCCTGTGTAGCAAAACAGGATACAAAAGAGCTTAGAGGTTAAAACTGTAGTGACTTCAGCAAGTTAAAGTAATGGCGGAAGCACATGGGAATCGAACCCACCTGGGAAGTTTCTCACCCCCCACACCGGTTTTGAAGACCGGGCCGCCCACCAGCGACGGTGGTGCTTCCTCATTGATTTTCTTGTCGCACTTTTTAAATCATCTCCAACTTTAAGTCAATATATAAAATCGGATATGAAAAAGCGCCGCCTCTTCCGGGCACCCTCTCTTTCGTCTCCTTTATTTGTTCGCCTTACAAAAATGTTCTTAGTTTTGCTGATAGTTGCGCCTATCCGTATACCCCTGCTATGCTTGACAAACAATCGTGTTTTCTGTATAGCTTGGCGTGCTTACTACCATCTAAAGAGGGGGATGAATGATCCTGTTCGCCAACATACTCTTGGCCCTTGCGAAGATCATCGAGTTGGCCAACGGTCTTTTAACCGTGTACAAGTACATCCTGCTCGCCAGTGTCATCATCTCCTGGGTCAACGCCGACCCTTACAACCCCATCGTCAACTTCATCTACCGGGTCACCGAGCCTGCGCTGCGCCGCATCCGCCGCTACATGCCGGACACCGGCATGCTCGACCTCTCTCCGCTCGTACTCTTCGCGTTGATCTACCTCGTGCAGATCGTGGTCTTCGACACGGCCTACAGCTATCTCATCATCTACAGTAACCAGCTCAAAGGGGGTGCCCTGTGAAGATAACCCCCATGGACATACAGCAGCAGCAGTTCAAGGGAAAGATGCTCGGCGGCCTCGACCCGGAGGACGTGGATGCCTTCCTGCAACTGGTGGCGGGCGAGATGGAGGAGCTCATCAGGGAGAACAACGACCTGAAGGAGCGCATCAACCGCAACCAGACACAGATGACGGAGATGGAGGCCCGCGAGTCGCAGCTGCGCGAGACCATGCTGGCGGCACAGCGCATCACCGAGGAGATGAAGGCGAACGCCCAGAAGGAGGCGCACCTTATGATCTCGGAGGCTGAGCTCAAGGGAGAGCGCATCATCGCGGACGCCGAGAACAAGCTGGTGCAGTTGAACAACCAAATCCAGGAGCTGAAGAGGGACAAGCTTCAGTTCGAGTCGGGCTTCAAGAACCTCCTGGATACCTACTATAAGCTGCTCGCCCTGGACAAATAAATGAACGAAGAGACGGTACGGGTAACACGCACACCTGAGGGGCTCCTCTTCACGGTGCACGTGCAGCCGCGCGCCTCGCGCAGCGAGATCTGCGGACCGAAGGAAGGGGAGCTCAGGGTACGGCTCACCTCGCCGCCGGTGGATGACGCCGCGAACAAGCAGTGCGTTGAGCTCATAGCGAAGAGCCTCGGCATCGCCAAGTCCAAGGTCAGCATCAAGTCGGGCGCCAAGTCCCGGCACAAGGTGGTCAGAGTACAAGGGGTGGAGCAGGATGACCTCCTGCCCTTATTCAAATCGGAGAAGGAGCAGCAATGAAGGCGAAAGACATTATGGTAACGGACGTGCCGTCCATCACCACCAAGACCACGGTGGGTGAGGCGGTCCGGATCATGAAGAGCAACTTCGGCGACGAGAGCTTCCTGAACGCCGCACCCGGCCTGATCGTGGTCAACGAAAGGGGGGGACTGGCGGGGATCCTCACGCCCTTGAGCATCATCACCGCCATCATGGACGACGCGCCGGAGGGAAAATCCGACCCCGCCTTCTTCGGTTCCCTGTGCGACCGCATCAAGGATCTCCCCACCTCCGCCATCATGGAGCACCAGCCCATCTCGGTCACCCAGGACGCGAGCGTCAGCGACGTGGCGAGGCTCTTTCTCACGCACCGTTTCCAGAGAGTACCCGTGGTGGACGGCAAGAAGGTGGTGGGGATCATCTACCGCTCGCGCCTGCTCTTCGCCATCAGCCAGAGCCTGATCGTTGCCTCTTGACAAAAACGGAGCCGGCTACTTATATTTGTTCCTGCGCCCGGCCGTTCGCGTCAGACGCCAAGTTTCATAGGAGGTTGTAAAAGCGATGCCACTTTACGAGTATCAATGCAAAAGCTGCAACGAAACCTTTGAGTTGCGCCAGAAGTTTTCCGACGCACCCGCCACGGAGTGCCCCAAATGCGGCGGCTCCGTTGAAAAGCTGATCTCCCAGTCCGGCTTCTCCCTGAAAGGGGGAGGGTGGTACGGTGACGGCTACAGCGATTCCAAGGCGGCCCCTTCCTGCCCCTCCGGCGGGGGATGCGCCGGTTGCCCTTCGGCCTCCTGATCACGCCATGAAACGACAAGGCCCCCGTACCCGCGGGGGCTTTTTTTGTCCCCCGTTCCCGGCAAAATCCTTTACAAAACCTTCCGTTTTAATTATTATCGACAGCTTAAAAATCTGAGCCCGGCCCGCCCGCGAGGACGCGCCGCGCCTGCATATTCCAGCGGAAAGAGGGGTACACGTTCATGGCGAAAATCATCGACGGTAAGGCCATCGCGGCAAAGATCCGCGCCGAGATCAGCGCAGAAGCGGCACGACTGAAGGAGCGGGGGATCGTCCCCGGGCTCGCCGTGGTGCTTGTCGGGGAAGACCCGGCGAGCAAGGTCTACGTCTCCATGAAGGAGAAGGCGTGCGCCGATGTCGGGATCTTCTCCGACGAGTACAAGCTCGCGGCGGAAACGAGCGAGGAGGAACTCCTCACCCTCATCGACAAGCTGAACAACGACCCGAAGATCCACGGCATCCTCGTGCAGCTGCCGCTTCCGAAACAGATCAACACCGAGAGGGTCCTCGAGGCGATATCGCCCGAGAAGGACGCCGACGGCTTCCATCCCTACAACGTTGGGCGTCTCGTGATCGGTAAGCCGCTCTTCCAGCCCTGCACCCCTTACGGCGTCATGGTGATGCTCAAGGAGACGGGTGTCGACCTGACCGGCAAGGAGGTCGTCGTGGTCGGGCGCTCCAACATCGTCGGTAAGCCGGTCGCCTTCATGTGCCTGCAGCAAAACGCGACGGTGACGCTTTGCCACTCGAAGACCCGCGACCTCGCCGCCAAGGTGGGGCAGGCGGACGTGGTGATCGCTGCGGTCGGTGTTCCCGAGATGATCAAGGGGGCCTGGATCAAGGAAGGTGCCGTGGTCATCGATGTGGGGGTTAACCGCGTGGGCGAGAAGAAGCTCGTAGGCGACGTGGAGTATGCAGCGGCCAGCGAGCGCGCCTCGGCGATCACCCCGGTTCCGGGCGGCGTCGGGCCGATGACCATCACCATGCTTTTGCAGAACACCCTGGAGTCGGCGAAGCGGGGGATGTAACGCAGCGGGATCAGACGCTTGATGCCTAAATTTCAACCGGCGAGCACCGGGAACAAAGACAAATCCCCCCCGTCCCCCCTTCGCAAAGGGGGGGCGCGAGCTCACCTGCGGCGCTTCGTGGGAACACACCGGGCTCTTCGGAATTCCCGGATGAACCTCCCGCAAGGGGAGGGGGGATGAATCAACCAGACATGAGCAAGGAGTATTGCGATGCGCGTTAAAAAGGCCGTTTTCCCGGTCGCGGGGCTTGGCACCCGCTTCCTGCCGGCCACAAAGTCAACACCCAAGGAAATGCTTCCGCTCATCGACAAGCCGCTCGTCCAGTACGTAGTGGAGGAGGCGGTCGCCTCGGGGATCGAACAGATCCTCTTCGTCACCGGCCGTGGCAAGAGGGCCATCGAGGACCACTTCGACATCTCCTTCGAGCTCGAGTCGCTGCTTTACGAGAAGGGGAAGGATCACGAGCTGCAGCAGGTGCGCGAGATCGCGGAGATGGCGAACATCTTCTTCGTGCGGCAGAAGGAGGCGCTGGGGCTTGGCCACGCCATCCTCTGCGCCAAGGAGTTCGTCGGGGACGAGCCTTTCGCCGTACTTCTGGGTGACGATATCATCGACGCTCAGCAGCCCTGCCTTGCCCAGCTCCTCGAGACCTACGAGAGCTATCGCTCACCGGTCCTCGCCCTGGAGCAGGTCCCCATGGAATCCATCTCTTCCTACGGCTGCGTGCGTGCGAACCACCTGGCGAACCGCGCCTACGAGGTGCTCGACCTGGTGGAGAAACCGCCGGTCGCCGAGGCACCGTCGGATCTCGCCATCATCGGCCGCTACATCCTGACGCCGGGGATCTTCCCGATCCTCGAGACCCAGGAGCCGGGGAAGGGGGGCGAGATTCAGCTCACCGACGCCATCAAGACGCTGTCGCGCCAGGAGCCGATCTACGGCTGCCGCTTTGACGGGATACGCCACGACTGCGGCGACAAGCTAGGATTTTTGAAGGCGACGGTGGATATGGCGCTGAAGCGCGATGAGTTCAACGGGGATTTCGAGGCGTTCTTGAGGCAGCGACTGGGCTGCTAGTGCAGCCGGCCGCTGCCGCTGCCGTAGTGGAAGAAGGCGATCAGCTTGAAGTTTTCGCCGGTGTACCCCTTGGGGAAGGAGCCGATCGGCCCGAGGGCGTTCAGGGTGCGCAGCACCTCGTCGTCCAGGATCTTGCTCCCGGAACTTTCCAGCATGTCGACGCGGACGATCTCCCCTTTGCGGTTGAAGGTGATCCTGACCGGCGTCGTCCCCTCGATGCCGCGCATGAGTGCCGCCTGCGGGTAATGCCAGACGCCGTAGATGGCGGTTTCCAGCCGGCGCAGGAACGAGCCGAACTGGATGTCGTCGGTGTTAAGAAAACGGGTATCCCCTTCCTCGACTTCGCTACGGTACTTTTCGCGGTAGCTCTCCTCAAGGCGCGCTAGCTTGGTCGCGCTTGGGAAGAGCTTCGCGCGGTCCAGCGGGGCGCTTTTGGGCTTGAAGATACCCTGGCCCGGTGCCGCCTGTTCTCTGGACGGCTGGGGCGCCGGGTAGGACGGCTCACGCGTTGCCTGGGAAGGGCGGTTCGGTTGGGGCGGAGCGCTTTTCCTTTGCGGCAGTATCCGGTCTACCGCATCGCTCGCCTTCGGGGCCATCTCCCTGACGACGCGCTGCGGAGTTTCCGAGTACCTCTTGATATCGGGTTTGGGCTGCGGCTTGATCTCCGGTTTCGGCTGGGGAGGGAGCTCCGGAAGGTCGGTCAGGTCGACCATGGTTGCTTCCGGGGGCCTTTTGTCTTGTCCGGGGGGGATTAACGTGATAACAAGATATACCGCCAGGTGGCACAGCAGCGAGAGCAGCAGCAGGTAAAGGAAGTTTTTCTCGACGTATCTATCTGACATGTATCTCCACCCGTGACTGATCGGGTGATGTGTTGGCGCTGAACCTCGCGTGATGGTAGAAGATCATTTCGCAAAAAGCAAGGGGTTTGGGCAGACAGTTTCGCGCCTGACGGCGTGCCCTCCACCCCTCAGTTTTTTACCGCTCCTTGACCTAGGTCAACTTTTTTCCTGAAATCTCTAGTAACGTTAAGACATAAAAATTCACTTCCGAGGTAGCCATGCTCGTAGTGGTGTGCGTTAAGCAGGTCCCAGATACCACGCAGGTACAGATCGATCCCGTCACCAACACCCTCATCCGTGAGGGCGTTCCCTTCATCGTGAACCCCTACGATACCCATGCCGTGGAACAGGCGCTCCGTTTCAAGGACCGTTACGGCTGCCGCGTGGTCGCCATTTCCATGGGGCCACCCAACGCCGAGGCGACGCTCAGAAAGGCGCTCGCCCAGGGGGCAGACCGGGCCGTGCTTCTCTCCGACCGGGTGTTCGGCGGCGCCGACACGCTCGCCACGAGCAAGGTGCTTGCCGCTGCCATCGAGCGCCTAGCCAAGGAGGACGAGGTCGGCGTGGTGATCTGCGGCAAGCAGACCATCGACGGCGACACCGCCCAGGTGGGCCCCGGCATCGCCACGCGTCTGGACTTCGCCCAGCTCACCCTGGTGGACCGGGTCGACGAGCTCGACCTTTCCGCCCGCAGGATCAAAGTGAGCCGCAAGCTCGAGGGGCGCCACGAGCACGTCGAGGCACCGCTTCCGGTACTGCTCACCGTGGTGCGCGAGTTGAACCGTCCCCGCTACCCGACGGTCGCCATGCGCCTCGAGTCGGCCGACGCGCAGGTGGAGGTGTGGGACAACAGCGTGCTCGGGCTTGACGTGAACACCATAGGCCTCAAGGGCTCCCCCACATGGGTAAGCCGCATATTCTCCCCCGAGAGGGCCAAGGGGGAGATGCTCGGGGACGGCGCGCACGACCCGGAAGGGGCGGCCCAGCTCCTCATCGACAAGATGATCGAGAAGGATCTCTTGGCGCTTTAATTCAAATTCACCACCTGGATTCGGGCGACCGGGAGCCGGAATAGGCGAACGATCGTCAGCCAGGAATCATCAAGGAAGAAGCAATGACCGATGCTGTGAAACCACCGAAAAAACCGCGCGGCAAGGCGCAGCTTTTGGAAAACAAGTGCATAGCCTGCGGCGCCCGCTGCCAGAGCGCCTGTCCGGTTGACGCGATCCAGATGAACGACGCGGGCGAGCCGATCATCGACCCCTCGCGCTGTATCGGGTGCGTCAAATGCGTGAAGGTCTGCCCCGTGCAGGCGATCGAGATGGCCTTCACCCCGGAGGAGCTGCGCATCCTTCAGGAACTCGCCGCCGCCTCCGGTGGAGAGGTCGTGGAGGAGGACCCCGAGGAGGCGGCACTCAAAAAGAAGCTCGCCGCCTACCGCGGCGTCTGGGTCTTCATCGAGCAGACCGAAGGGGAGGCCGCGAAGGTCTCCTGGGAGCTCCTGGGGAAAGGTAAAGAGCTCGCTCAGGCGAGGAAAGCGCCGCTTTGCGCAGTGGTCATGGGCGACAACGTGGAGAAGCTCTGCGCCGAGGCGTTCGGCTACGGCGCCGAGACCGTGTACCTCATGGACGCGCCGGTACTGCGCCACTACCGTACCGAGGCGTATCAGAAGAGCCTCTGCGCCCTGGTGGAGAAGTACAAGCCGGAGGTGATCCTCATGGGCGCCACCGGCCTTGGGCGCGATCTCGCCGGCGTCGTCGCCACCATCCTGGCCACCGGGCTTACCGCAGACTGCACCGGCCTCTCCGTCGACGAGAAGGGGAACCTGATGCAGACCCGTCCCGCGTTCGGCGGCAACATCATGGCCACCATCGTCTGTGACAAGTTCCGGCCCCAGATGTCCACGGTCAGGCCGCACGTCATGCCGATGCCGGAGTTCGATCCGCGGGCTAAAGGAGAGATCGTACGCGAGCCGGTGCCGATCGCCGAGAATGACGTCCAAGTGAAGGTGCTCGACATCCTCATGGACGGCGGCGGCTCCAAGGTGGACATCGCAGGCGCGGAGTTCATCATCTCCGGCGGGCGCGGCATGATGGCCAAGGAGAACTTCTCCATGCTCGAGGAACTCGCCGAGGTCCTCGGCGGCGTGGTCGGCGCTTCCAGGAGCGCGGTCGACGCCGGCTGGATGCCGCCGGACCGCCAGGTGGGTCAGACCGGTAAGACGGTGCGCCCGAAGGTGTACATCGCCTGCGGCATCTCCGGCGCGATCCAGCACCTGGTCGGGATGCAGGACTCGGACGTGGTGATCGCCATCAACCGAGACCCCGAGGCCCCCATCTTCGAGGTGGCGAGCTACGGCATCGTAGGCGACCTCTTCAAGGTGATCCCCGCGCTCACGCAGAAGCTGAGGACGCTGAAAGCGGCCCGCTCCGGGGCCAAGTAGCCGCAAGAGAAAAAGAACCCTGCTAGCGGCCATTGGCCGCAAACGATACGAGGTACCACCCATGCAAACCGCCATCTTCACGACGCTTCTGGTCGCCTCGCTCCTGTTTTTCGCCTGGAGCGTCTACCGCCGCCTGTCGCTGGTCCTTCTGGGACTGCCCGAGGAGAGGTTCGACCAGCCGGGGCGCCGTCTTTCCGAGATGTTCCTCTACGCCTTCGGGCAGCTGCGCGTCATCAAGAAGCCCTTCGGCCTGAACCATTTCGTCATCTTCTGGTCCTTCGTGATCCTCGCCATCGCGAACGGCGAGTTCCTGGTGAACGGGGTCTTCCCGTCGCTTAGCCTCGCACTTTTGCCGGAAGGGTTGCACCGGGCGCTCCTCGTCGCCTTCGACGTGGTGTCGCTTCTGACCCTCTTCGCCATCGTCCTCTCCTTCGTGCGCAGGATCGTGGTGAGGCCGCCGCAGCTTGACAGCCTGTACGTGAAGGGGAGAAGCCCCGAGGCGTTCGCCATCCTCGCCTTCATCGCGCTTTTGATGCTCGCCTACTTCGGGATGCATGGCGCCATCATCGCGCAGGGTAGGGAGGCCGTCGCTTCCGCCATGCCGGTATCCACCGTGGTGGCCGCCTGGCTCACCCATGCCGGCGTCGATCTTACCCTCGTGGAGCGCGTCTCCTGGTGGGTGCACGCCCTCGTGCTGATAGCCTTCATCTGTTTCCTGCCGCTTTCAAAGCACATGCACATCCTGACCGCGATCCCCAACTGCTATTTCGGGGCGCTCGAGTGGCCCGCCACACAGCCGCGCGAGACCTTCGAGAAGGGGGCGGAATACGGCGTCGGTAGCGTGGAGCGCTTCACCTGGAAGGACCTCTTCGACTCCTTCTCCTGCACCGAGTGCGGCCGCTGCCAGTCCGCCTGTCCGGCCTCCATCACCGGCAAGCCGCTGAACCCGCGTCAGGTCGTGCACGCCATCAAGACGAACCTTTTGGAGAACGGCCCGGCGCTGAAGGAGGGAAGAAAAGGGACGCTGCCGCTCATCGGCAACGAAGGGGAGGGGACCAACACCGAGGACGCCATCTGGTCTTGCACCACCTGTGGCGCCTGCATGGAGGCGTGCCCGGTCCTTATCGAGCAGATGCCGAAGATCGTCAAGATGCGCCGCCACCTGGTGGAGACCGAGTCGAAGTTCCCCGAGGAGCTTTTGAACCTCTTCGAGAACATGGAGCAGCGCTCCAACCCCTGGGGGATCGCCCCGGGCGAGCGTGCCAAGTGGGTCTCCACCCTTCCGGTTAAGCCGTTCGTGGCGGGTGAGACCGAATACCTTCTCTACGTAGGGTGCGCCGGTTCCTTCGATTCCCGCGCGAAGCAGGTGACCGTGGCGCTCGCCACCGTCCTGAACGCGGCCGGGGTCTCCTGGGGGATCCTCGGCAAGGACGAGAAGTGCTGCGGCGATTCGCTGAGACGCCTCGGCAACGAGTACCTCTTCGATAAGATGGCTAAGGAGAACGTGGAAATCTTCCGCGAGCGCGGCGTCGCCAAGGTGATCACGCTCTGCCCGCACTGCCTGACCACGCTGAAAAACGACTACCGCCAGTACGGCCTCGAGCTCGAGGTGGTGCACCAGAGCGAGCTGATCGCCGACCTGATCAAGAAGGGGCGCATCAAGCTCGACGGCAGCGAGAAGAGCCTCGGCAAAATCGCCTACCACGACCCCTGCTACCTAGGGCGCCACAACGACATCTTCGAGGCGCCGCGCACCGTGGTCCAGGCCGTCACCGGCAGCGCACCGCAGGAGGCCGAGCGCCACGGCCGCAACTCGTTCTGCTGCGGCGCGGGCGGCGGGCGCATGTGGATGGAGGAGTTCATCGGCGACAGGGTGAACCATACGCGCGTGGACGAACTCCTGGCCGAAAATCCGGACACCGTCTGCGTCGCCTGCCCTTACTGCATGACCATGATGGAGGACGGCCTGAAGGACCGCGGTGCGGCCCAGGTCAAGGTGCGGGACGTGGTCGAGGTGCTCGCCGAAGGGCTCTTGCACAAAAAGGGTTGATACCGTGCTCCCCCTTCCGGGGTGCCCAAAAAATGGGGCGCCGGGAGGGGGAGTGCATGCTTTGCAGGCAAAAGGAGAACCCCGCTGACCCCGCTCACCCCATGGCGCACCGCCGTCGCGATTTTTTTCTTCCTTCTCATCGCCCACACCTCCCCTCCGGCCGAAGCCGCCGGGAGGACGGTGACCATTGCCGCGGTCGGCGACATCATGATGGGCACCGACTACCCGACCCCGAGGCTCCCGCCGCGCGGCGGCCGGGACCTCCTCGCCGCAGCCGCACCGTTTTTGAAGCGCGCCGACCTCGCCCTCGGCAACCTCGAGGGACCGCTCACCAAGGCGCAACTCCCCGGAAAAGAGCCCATTCCCGGGCGCCGCTACCTCTTTCGCACCCCCCCATCCTACGTTCGCAACCTGAAAGAAGCGGGCTTCTCCATGGTCTCGCTCGCCAACAACCACGCCCGCGATTTCGGCCCGGAGGGGCTCGCCGAGACGAGGCGCGCCCTCGAGGAGGCGGGGATCCTTTTCTCCAGCAAGAAGGGGGAGGTGGCCCGCTTCGACGTGCGCGGCGTGAAGGTCGCCGTGATCTCCCTCTCCTACGGCTCGGCGCCGCGCTCCATCGTCTTCCCGGCACAACCCCTGCGGGAGATCGCCACTGAGGCGCGGCTAAACGACATCGTCATCATCTCCGTGCACGCCGGTGCCGAGGGGCGCGGGGCGCTGCACGTCTCCCCGGGGATGGAGCGTTTTCTCGACGAACCGCGCGGCGACCTGGTCGGCTTCGCCCATGACGCCATCGACCGCGGCGCCGACCTCGTGCTCGCGCACGGGCCGCACGTGCCGAGGGGGCTGGAGCTTTACCGCGGCAGGCTGATCGCCTACAGCCTCGGCAACTTCGCCACCTGCAGCGGGGTGAGCGTCGCCGGGGAGAGCGGCTACGCGCCGCTTATCACCGCCGAACTCGCCGCCGACGGCTCCTTCGTTGCGGGGAGCATCGAGTCGTTCCGGCAGTCTCCCGGCACCGGACCGCGCCCCGACCCGAAGCGGCGTGCCCTGCGCCTTATGCGCAGACTCTCGGCCGAGGATTTTCCGGACTCCCCCATCGTCTTCGGGGAGCGGGGAGCGCTCGGCGTAAGGTGATAAAGAAGGAGTTATCATGTTTCTCATCGTGCAAAACGACCCCAACTGCCCGGCAGGCATGCTGAACCAGGTCCTCGAGGAGGCGCGCGTTCCTTACCGCACCGTTTGCGCCTTCGCGGGGGACCCGATTCCCGACCCTTCCGGCCTCACGGCGGCGGTGGTGCTCGGGGGGGAGATGGGTGCGCACGACACGGAGCGGCACCCGCACCTTGCGCGCGTCATCGCTTTCATGCGGGAGGCCGTCGCCGCGGGGCTGCCGCTACTCGGCATCTGCCTCGGCGGACAGCTTCTCTCGCACGCCTGCGGCGGCACGGTGAGTTCCCCATCACCCCACGGCGAACACGGCATACACCACGTCGACCTCAACGCTGCGGGCGCCGCCGATCCACTCTTTGCCGGCGTCGGCAACCCCTTCGTCACCTTCCAGCTGCACAACGACAGCTTCACCACGCCCCCCGGGGCGACCCTCCTCGCCTCTTCCCCCGCCTGCCCGGCGCAGACCTTCCGCCTCCCCGGGCGCATCTACGGGGTGCAGTTTCACCCCGAGGTGGACCGCTCCATAGTGGACCTCTGGGACGGATTCTTCTCCCCGCGCGCCGAACACCTCTCGGGCTTCATCGCCGCGGAGGAGACCTTCAACGCAGCATCCCGTACCATCCTCGCCAATTTCGTATCCCTCTCGCTCTCTCCTGCACAACCTTGAAATAGCCGACCCTTTATTGTAGAGTTCTAACGTTTGTGCTCCGGGCATCATTAAAATCGCCCCCTGCCCGGGGGCGCGGCTGTAGATCTTCCTCCGGAGCGCGACCGAGGGGGTGCCGTGAAGCTTCCGTGGCCGGGTCAACACTGCCTTAAGTCCAGACTGATCGCACTGCTTCTCGTCGGCAACGGGATGCTCCTGCTCGGGCTCGCCGCGGGGTGTCTCTGCTACCGCCTCCTGATCCCCGCCTCTCCGCGCCTTCCCGGTGCCGATGCGCCGCTCATACTCTTCGCCTCCCTGCAGTTCATCTTCGCGTTTTGCGGCCTGGCCGCGCTCTCGGGTCTCCTCTCCCAGCGCATCGACCGGCTCATCTCGGACCCCATCCGCCGGCTCACCGAGAAGATGGAGCTCGTCTCGGCAAGCCAGGACTACCGCGTGCGCGTGGACCCCGAGGTGGCGTCGGGGGACGAGCTCGGCCTTCTTTTCGCCTGCTTCAACAACATGCTGGCCGAGATCTCGGTGCGCGACGAGCGGCTCGCGCTGCATTCGGAGGAGCTGAAACTCGAGGTGGCCGAGCGGACGAGCGAGCTGCGCAGCGTGAACGAGCAGCTCGAGGAGAGCCTCAAAAGCGTGCGCCACGCCATGCAGTCGGCCCAGTCGGCAAGCCGCGCGAAGTCGGACTTCCTGGCCCAGATGAGCCACGAGATCAGGACCCCGATGTACGGGGTGCTCGGCATGACCGAACTCCTCTTAGGAACCGGCCTCACCAAGGAGCAGGTGCGCTACGTGGAGACGGTACGCCGCTCGGGCGAGGCGCTTCTTTGCATCATCAACAACATCCTCGACTTCTCGAAGATCGAGGCGGGGCGCATGGAGCTCGAGAACATCCCCTTCGACCTTCCGCAGCTGGCCTCCGACGCGGTGGCTATCTTCGCCGAGGATGCGGCGCGGAAAAGTCTCGAGCTCTCCCTGGAGCTGGAGCCGGGGCTCCCCCGGATGTTCATCGGTGACCCCGGCAGGCTGCGCCAGGTGATGGTGAACCTCCTCGGCAACGCGGTGAAGTTCACCCCCCGGGGGTGGGTCCGCCTGACCCTGTCCCTCGCCGAGGAACCGGCGCTCGTGCGCGTGAGCGTGGAGGATACCGGCATCGGCATCCCGACCGAGGCACGCGAGCGCATCTTCCGCCAGTTCGCCCAAGGGGACGAGTCGATGACCCGTAAGTACGGCGGTACCGGCTTGGGGCTCGCCATCGCCCGGCAGCTGACCGAGCTCATGGGGGGGGCGCTCGAGGTCGAGAGTGCGCCGGGGGAAGGGGCGCGTTTCAGCTTCACGGCCCGCCTGCAGCTCCACGAGGAGTCCTCGCGCGCCGAGCGCTGCTGTGCTGCGCTGCGCGGCAAGAGGGTGCTCGTGGTGAGCGACGCGCCGCAGCTAAGCGAAGCGGTGGCGGAGCAGCTTGCCTCGTGGGGGGTGGAGCTGGAGAGCGCGGGGGACGCGCCTGGGGCGCTCTGCCGCCTGGTGGCCGCCCCCTTCGACCTCGTCCTGATCGATCGGGGGGTGTCGGGAAGCGGCGCCCTGGAACTCGCCTGTGCCATCCGGGCCCTCCCTGAGGGGCGTTCCCTGCGCCTTCTGCTTCTCGATGAAAACGAGGAACTGGCAGGGGACCCGCGCCTTGCCGGGGTGGAGGCGACCTGTTATCCACGCGGCGGCGTGCGCGAGGAAGGGCTATACGGCGCCGTGGTGGCCGCGCTCGGGATGGAGGAGGATGAGCGCCTCGAGGCCGGATGCTGCGGGGCCACCCCGCCGCGCCTGCGCCGGGTGCTCCTCGTCGAGGACAACGTGGTGAACCAGGAGGTGGGGAAGGGGATGCTGGAGAGCCTCGGGTGCCGGGTGAAGGTGGTCGAGGACGGGCTTGCCGCGGTGGAAGAGGTGCAGCGCTGCGGGTACGACGTGGTCTTCATGGACTGCCAGATGCCGGTCATGGACGGGCTGGAGGCGACACGGCGCATCAGGGAGCGCGAGGGTGCAGCTGGGGGGCGGGTCCCGATCGTCGCCCTCACCGCCCATGCCATGAAGGGGGACCGCGAAGCATGCCTAGAGGCCGGGGCGGACGACTACATCTCCAAGCCGTTCAGCCGTGAGCAGGTTGCCCGGGCGATGGAGCGGCTCTTGCGGGGGACGGCGCCGCAGCATGGGGAAACGCAGGAGGCCGAGGTGATCTCCCGCGACAGGATGAGCGGCGCCCTCGCCATGATCAGGACCCTGCCCGGCAATCGCGGCAAGGAGGTGCTGCGCAAGGTCGTGGACCTCTACCTTGCAAGCACGCCTGCGCTGTTAAAGACCATGCGCGAGGCGGAGTCCGGGGGGGATGCGGAGAAACTTAAGGCGGCGGCGCACAGCTTCAAGTCCTCGAGCGCCAACCTAGGCGCCTTGCGCCTGGCCGGGGTCTGCAGGGAACTGGAGCGATTGGGGCGAGCCGGCTCGACCGAAGGGGCGCTTCCGCTTTTGCACGAGGCCGAGGAGGAGTACCGGCTGGTACGCGACGCGCTCAAGGGAGGACCGCTATGCTGACCAGGAAGAGCAAGCGCGCAACCCCGCTGGTCATGGTGGTGGACGACGACCAGGCGGTGCGTATGCTGGCCCGGGAGGCCCTGGAGAGCTCCGGGTTCGTCGTGCGCGACGCGGAAACCGGCGAGCAGGCGCTGGAAGATTTCGCCCTCCACGACCCGGACATCGTGCTCCTGGACGTCATGATGCCGGGGATCGACGGCTTCTCGGTCTGCTCCGAGATAAGAAACACCGATGCCGGGCGCGACACCCCGGTGCTCATGATGACGGGGCTGGACGATCTCGCCTCCATCGATTCAGCCTACGAGGCGGGGGCGACCGACTTCATCACAAAACCGATCAACTGGCACATCCTGGGCTACCGGGTGAGTTACATGCTGCGGGCGAGCTCGGCGCTCGAGCAGCTGAGGGAGAGCAGGGCGGGACTTGCCCACGCCCAAAGCTTAGCGCACATAGGAAGCTGGGAATGGGACCTCTCCAGCGGCGAGATCCGCTGCTCCGAGGAGGTGTACAGCATCTGCTGCCTCGACCGCGAGCAAAACAGGATGAACCCGATCCTGGACCTGGTGCACCACCAGGACCGCGCCTTCGTGCAGGGCTCCCTCGATGACGCGGTCTCCAGGCGCACACCCGTCAGTTTCGATTACCGCATCCTGATCGAAGGAGGAGAGCGGGTGCTGCACGCGGAACTGGCGACGGTTCTGGACGACGCGGGGGACGCCGTCTGCCTCACCGGGACCATCCAGGACATCACCGAGAGGAAGCGGGCCGAGGAACAGATTCGGCTCCTCGCCTACTACGACGCCCTGACCGGGCTCCCCAATCGCCGCTTCTTTCAGCAGCAGCTGGAACAGGCGCTCATCTACGCGAACCGCAACGACCGGATGCTTGCCGTCCTTTTCCTCGATCTGGATCGCTTCAAGCTGGTGAACGACACCCTGGGGCACGGGGTGGGGGACCGCCTGCTGCAGGACGTGGCGGACCGCCTTTTGCGCTGCGTGCGCAGAAGCGACTGCCTCGCCCGGGCCGAGCAGGATGATTGTCCCCCGTCGCTCGTGTCGCGCCTCGGCGGGGACGAGTTCACCATCATGCTGTCGGACATCGAGCACTTCCAGGACGTGGCCAAGGTCGCCCGGCGCATCCTGGAGGCGGTCTCGGTTCCCTACTCGCTCGAGGGGCAGGAGGTCTTCGTCTCCACGAGCATCGGCATCAGCCTCTACCCCTTCGACGCCACCACGGCGAGCGACCTCATCAGGAACGCGGACGGCGCCATGTACCAGGCGAAGGAGCAGGGGAGAAACGGCTACCAGATCTACGACGAGTCGATGAGCGCGAAGGCGCTGGAGCGGATTATCCTGGAAAGCCGGCTGCACAAGGCGATCAAGGAGGGGGAATTCATCCTCCACTATCAGCCCCAGGTCTCCAATGCCACCGGGGAGGTGGTGGGGCTTGAGGCGCTGGTGCGCTGGAACAGCAGGGAGCTCGGCATGGTCGAACCGTCGCGCTTTCTCCCTCTTGCCGAGGAGATCGGACTGATCATCCAGATCGACCAGATCGTGATCGCGGAGGCGTGCCGCCAGCACAAGCTCTGGATGGACGCGGGGATGCCGCCGGTTGTCATGGCCGTGAACATCTCCGGGCAGCAGTTCATGAAGAACGAACTCCTGGACGCGGTGACCGCGGTCCTAAAGGAGACCGGTCTCCCTCCCGAGTTCCTGGAGTTGGAGCTCACCGAAGGGGTGCTCATGGCCCATACCGAGCGGACCGTGAAAACGCTGCAGGCGCTGAAAGGGATGGGGGTGCGCCTCGCCATCGACGACTTCGGCACCGGATTTTCATCGCTTTCGTACCTGAAGCGCTTTCCCCTCGACGTCCTCAAGATCGACCGCGCCTTCATCAAGGACATCACCACCGAGGCGGACGATGCCGCCATCACCCTGGCCACCATCGAGATGGCGCACACCCTGAAACTCCTGGTGATCGCGGAAGGGGTGGAGACTCGGGCACAGCTTGAGTTTCTGACCGACCACGGCTGCGACATGTACCAGGGGTACCTGTTCTGCAAGCCGGTCCCCCCCGAGGAGATCGCGCGCATGTTTCTCCTCCCTCCCTCCTCCGACCCTGCCTAAAAAAAGGTCATCGCTGCCGCAATAGTCACCCGCTTCGCCGCCCCGTATACGGGTGCGTGTTGTAAAGCCTCGTAGTATCCGCTATTTATGGATGTCGCTTCGTGATGGCATGGCCTGTGCTAAAACGTGATCAGACACGGCACGATGGCGTGCTGGACAAGGCTTTCCCGCCCGTTTAGGCAATGGTGCAGGTCGTGGTGGAGGGCATCATTATTGGGAAAGGGGGACTGTTTTCAAGGCTGGACCAGAAGCTGTTTATTCGACGTTGAACAAAGGCAAGGGCATCGAAGCCTTCACGGGCCTGAAAAGAGGGTGAAACCCGTTTAACCCGATTGATGCTATGTCTGCAAGCCGGCGAGCCGGCCTGCCGAATGTTCTGCAAGCATGAGTACACGCTGTGTACTGACGACGAAATCCACCGCCATCACAAAGAAGAGGAGGCACGCGATGAAGCTGATCGAAGCAATCATCAAGCCGTTCAAGCTGGACGAGGTGAAGGACGCCCTCAACGAGATCGGGATCGAGGGGATCACCGTGAGCGAGGTAAAAGGGTACGGCCGCCAGAAGGGGCATACCGAACTGTACCGCGGCGCCGAGTACGTCGTGGACTTCATCCCCAAGGTGAAGATCGAGATCGCCGTGGCCGACGAACTGGTCGCCAAGGCCGTAGCCACCATCGAGGAAACCGCCAAGACCGGCAGGATCGGGGACGGCAAGATCTTCATACTCCCGCTGGAAGACGCGGTCCGCATCAGGACCGGAGAGAAGGGCGACGAGGCCGTCTAGGCCCTAGCTGACAAGACCCATCCATAACAAAACGATCAATGGAGAGTGTTATGATACGTGACATTAAAAAGGTTAAGGACGCAGCTACCCCCGCTTCCAGCTGCCTCGCCATGAAACTCGGCAAACTGGCCCTTCTGGGCAGCCTCATGCTCGTACCGGTCCTCGCGATGGCCGAGGAGAAGGCCGCCGATTCCGCCTCGGCCCCGGCCGCGGCAAGCGCCGTTGCCGCCCCGGCCACGGCACCCGCAGCACCCGCCGCAACACCGGCCGCTCCCGCAGCCGCAGCCCCTGCAGCCGCCGCACCGAAAAACGTCGACCCGGTCCTCAATACCGGCGACACCGCCTGGATGCTGGTCTCCGCCGCCATGGTCCTTTTCATGACCCCCGGCCTCGCCCTTTTCTACGGCGGCATGGTGCGCCAGAAAAACGTCCTCTCCACCATGATGCACTCGCTGGTGGCCATGGGGATCGTGGGGGTGCAGTGGGCCATCATAGGTTACTCGCTCGCCTTCGGACCGGACATGGGGCACGGCCTTGTCGGTAACTTCAGCAAGGCGCTGCTTGACGGGCTGATCACCTTCAAGGACGGCAACGCGGTTTACGCGCTGTTCCAGAACGTCCCGACCGAGCCGGGCGCGATTCCCGAATACGTCTTCGCCATGTACCAGGCGATGTTCGCCATCATCACCGTGGCCCTCATCTCCGGCGCCCTCGCTGAGAGGATCAAGTTCTCCGCCTACTGCCTCTTCGTGCTCCTCTGGACCACCCTGGTCTACGACCCGCTGGCGCACTGGGTCTGGATGTCTGACGGCTGGCTCTTCAAGATGGGCGCTCTCGACTTTGCCGGCGGCACCGTCGTTCACCTCTCCTCCGGTATCTCGGCCCTGGTGGTGCTCTCCTTCCTCGGCAAACGCCACGGCTTCCCGACCGAGCGCATGGCTCCGCACAGCTTGCCGCTTACCCTGCTGGGCGTAGGTATCCTCTGGTTCGGCTGGTTCGGCTTCAACGCGGGTTCCGCCATCGTTGGCGCCGGCTGCTCCGACGCGGCGGGTGGGCTCGCCGGCCTCGCCTTCATGACCACCACCATCGCCCCGGCCGCCGCAGGCCTCACCTGGATGATCGCCGAGTGGATTCACGCCGGCAGGCCGTCGGCACTGGGCTTTGGCTCCGGCGTCGTAGCGGGCCTGGTCGTGATCACCCCCGCAGCCGGTTTCGTGCAGCCGGGTGCCGCCATCCTCATGGGCATCGCAGGCGGCCTGGTCTGCTACGGCGGCGTGATGCTGAAGGCGAAACTGAAATACGACGACTCCCTGGATGCATTCGGCGTACACGGCGTGGGCGGCACCACCGGCGCCATCCTGACCGGCGTCTTCGCCACGGTAGGCGCCACCGGCCTCACCTCCGGAAACATGAAGCAGTTCGTCACCCAGCTGATTGCGGTTGGTGCGGCTGCAGCATACGCGGTGGTGGTGACCTTCGTGATCGCCCTCATCCTTGACAAGACCATCGGCCTGCGCGTCGAGAAGGAAGACGAGATCATGGGCCTCGACCAGACCCAGCACTCCGAGACCGCTTACAACTAGTCCTTGTAAGATTCAGCAGCAGTGATTTTGGAGGGGGGCGCAAGCCCCCCTTTTTTATGCCCGGACCCTCAGGCAGGCGAACTTTAAACACCGTTCCCGATGCCGCAGGGGGAAGGGCGGGGGAGCTGACTCGCGGCGGGGTGGGCCTGGAACTCTGCAACTCCTTGGCACTGTCGCACCGCCAAAAAAATGATCTAGCGTTTTGAAATACCGAGATTTCCTGTTACTGTTTTCCAGCCGTAACAGATCGATCTCGGGAGGCGATTATGGATTCGAGGGACATGGTGCTCCGCAAGGAAGGGGACGGCAGTGGGTACTACGAGCGCTGCAGCGCCGAGGCGGGGATCGCTGGGCTTTCCTCCATCTTCAGGATGTTCAGCGAGGACGAACTGCGCCATGCGGGGGCCCTGCGCGCATTGAGAGACGGCGGCCGGGTCGATCTGCGCCAATCGGCGACGCTTCAGGGGGCGAGAAGCATCCTGCGCCGCCTGTCGGCGGAGGAACTCGGGCGCTACCGCGGCGACCTCGGACTTTACCTGAACGCGATGCAGTTCGAGGCACTTTCCGCTCGCGCCTGCGCCGACCTCGCGCGTGAGGCGCTGCACCCCTGGGAGCGAGAGCTGTTCCAGACCATGGCCGAGGAGGACGAGATGCACTTCACCCTTCTCGAGGAGATGCGCGAACTTTTGAAGGACGGGAGGGATGATGTCTACTGAGGGGCTGCAAGCGATGCTAGACACCGCGGTCACCGCGGCGCGCCAGGCCGGCAGGCTGCAGAAGGAACGGCTTTGGGGCGAGTTCACCTTCGACTTCAAGGGTGAGGTGGACATCGTGACCGAGGTGGACCGAGCCTGCGAGGAACTCATCGTGAGCCGGATCGCTGCCGCCTTCCCCGGTCACAGCTTCCTCGCCGAGGAGAACCTCTACGCCGACGGCGACCCCGCCTGGCGCTGGGTCATCGACCCCCTGGACGGCACCACCAACTACGCGCACGGCTTCCCCTGGTTCTGCGTCTCCATCGCCCTCGAGCATGAAGGAGAGCTGACGCTAGGGGTCATCTACCACTGCATGATGGACGAGCTCTTCACCGCGGTACGCGGCGGCGGCGCCTTCCTAAACGGCAAGCCGATCCGCGTCTCTTCGCGCAAGCCCCTGCGCCACTCCCTGATCGCGACCGGCTTTCCCTATGACGTAGCGCGAGGCAACGAGAACAACTTCAGAAACTTCTTCGAGCTGCAACTGGCCGCGCGCGGTGTGCGCCGCGCCGGGGCCGCCGCCCTCGATCTTGCCTACGTGGCCGCCGGGAGGCTCGAAGGTTACTGGGAGTGCAAGCTGAAGCCGTGGGACGTGGCGGCGGGGTCGCTTTTGGTCAGGGAAGCGGGGGGGATGGTAACGAACCACAAAGGGGAGCCGCACCGGATCGGCGACCACCGCATCCTCGCCAGCAACGGGCTCATCCACGAGGAGATCGAAGCGCTCCTGGAGCGGGCCGAAAAGTCGGCGCCGCTTCTTTAAGCGGCAGTTGGATTTTGGAAAAGGCGCTCTTAGGAGCGCCTTTTTTTTGCTTTGACGCAAAGGAGTGCCGGCGCCGGTCGCTTCTTAAAATCCTGTAGGAAAAAACGCGGCGATGTTATATAGTTGTGCAGCTTTTCGCCCACCCTGACAGCCGGAGGATCCTGATGCTTAACCTGCGCAAGAAAATCCTGGTGGCCATAGACGGTTCGCCGCTCTCGGACAAGGCCGCCGAGGAGGCGGTGCGTTTCGCATCGGGGATCCCTAGCCAGTTCAAGAGCAAGGTGTACGGGCTCCTGGTGCTCCCCAACGCGCCGCGCAACACCTTCACCGACTTCGTCCCGGCCCGCCCCATAACGGAGCAGGAGAAATGGGGCGAGTTGAAGGAGCGCATCTTCTACGTCGTGGAGAAGATCGCAGCGGAACTCGACGTGCCGCTCGAGACGGCCGTCGTCTACGGAGACCCCGCCGAGGAGCTGATCCGCTTCGCGCAGAAGGAGGAGATTGACGTGATCGTGATCGGGAGTACCGGCAAGGGGTTTTTGAAGCGAAAGCTGCTGGGGAGCGTCTCCCACAAGGTGGTGCGCGACGCGAAATGCTCGGTCTACGTGGTCAGAGGGTAGCCTTGTCGGTCTCCTGCCTTAGATAGGCGAGGATCTCCTGCAGGCTTTGGATGATGATCTGCTCACCCTTGGGAAACTCGTGGGGTGAGAGCTCCAGGGTCAGGATGTCGTTGTACTCGGTGTTGCGCAGGTGGTTCAAAAAGCGGGTGAGCGGCAGGATGCCGTGTCCCGGCAACAGGTGCTGCCTGCCGTGGCCGTAGTCCGAGAAGTGGATGTTGCGGATCCGTCCGCTGTTGTAGCAGAGGTAGAAGTCGTTGATGAAGTTGGCCCGCCCGCTCCCCATGTGGGTGCAGTCGAAGGTGAGAAAGAGGTTCCTTTCGTGCAGGAACTCGATCAGCTTCTGGGTCTCCGAAAGGATGTACCCGTTGATCCGGTACTTTCCGGTCCACGGCATGTTCTCCAGGGTGAGCGTCACCTGGTCCCCCCCCACCTCCTTCTGAAAGTCCTGCATCCGGTAAAGCCAGCGCCAGTAGGCGAACTCGCACCCCATCCATGACGGCGGGTGGAAATTCACCAGCCCTATGCCGCATTCCGCGGCGATCTCCACGCAACGTTTCAATGAGTCGACCGGACTCCCCCAGCCATCCAGCTGCAGGAAGGGGGCATGGATGGAGAATATCGGCATGATCTCAGCGAGTTCCTTCACCAGGCGGCGCGAGTTCACCTTCTGGAACTCCTGGTTGATCACCAGTTCCACGCCGTCGAACCCGGCCTCCCTCGCCATGGCGAACGCCTTGGGAAGCGGGAAGATGAAGAGCGTTCCTGCGGAGATGGAAATCCTCATGCCCGGTCCTATACCTGTCCCACCATGTTCTGGTAGGCGATCTTCTGCAGGTTGAGCACTGCTTCCAGCGCTTCCCTGAGCCGTGCGTCCTGTTCGAGGGCGAAATCCTCGGGGTTCGCATATCCGCCGGGCCCCTCGCTGCGGATCTCGTTTTCGATACGCAGCGCGAGCAGGCACTGCAGCGCCTTCAAGAGCCGTTCGGCGAGGTCAACGTCCATGGCGCCCCGGTACAAGAGCGCACGGATACGCTGCAACGTTCCCCCTTCATGCACTTGGGCCTTCAGTGACAGGATGCGCACGAGCTGGACCAAAGGCGAGAGGGCAAGCCTCTCGATGTCGATCTCGCCATGGTGCTCGCCTTGCTCAAGGCGCCAGCGCCCGAAACGGCCGAGAGCAAGCGGCAGGCTGATCACGCGCCGCGCGAGCTGGAAGAAGGGATCGCGCCCGAGTTCTTCTCTTAGCGCGAGGGTCGCCGCGCCGACGGCCTGGTCGGCGAGCGGCTCGAACCCGGCTACGTAGGCAAGGTCAGCCATCGACTCAAGGCGCCATCGCCATTCCGGGAGCGGGGTGGCGCGCTGGCGCTCTGCCGCGGCGAATGGGGGGAGTGGGGCCGGGGAGACGGGGGGCGTTTCACCTTTGTCGTTGCCGTTTTTCAGAAGCGAGCGCCATTCGGAGAGGGAGCCGTGCCACGGGGTCTCCTGCTCGCCCAGAAGCCCCGATTGCTGTAGCGCCAGGGTGAACTGCCGGCTGAACAGGTAGAATCGCTCGGAGTCGAGCTGGTGCAGCAGGAGGTAACGGTTCCTGCTGTAGAGGGTCTGTTCGCCGCGTGCCCTGTCGCCGGAAACGAGGAGGGCGTAGACCGGCGCCGTTCCCTGTCCCAGCTCGCGCATGCGCTCTTCGGCGAGCTCCGCCGTCTTTTTCAGCACGAGGTCGTGCAGGCGGCTGCAGGCGCCGCAAAGGGCGAGGGGAGAGCCGCGGCGCCGGAAGTGGGCCGCCGCGAGCTCGCGGTAGCGCTGCTGGGGCGCCGCGAGTGCTGAGGCCGTTTCCGCGCGGGCGATCTCCCCCTCGACGGCGGCAAGCTCCTGGTCTAGTTGCCCCTCGTAGTCGAGTTCCGCGCGCAGCGTGTCCATCAGCGCCGTGAGAAAGCTCTCGGCGGCGCGGGATGAGCTGCTCTCCCACTTGCGCTCCAGGCGCGTTTTCAGATTTTCCAGCAGCTCCGTGCTGGCCCGCCAGGTGAGGATGTCCTCCCCTTTGGATCCCAATAACATGGGCATGAGTACCCCCCAAGAACCGTTCAACGTTCAGCGTTCAGCGTTTGAACCTCTAACTGCTTTACTCCAGGAAACCTGTGCATTCTAAGTTGCTTTCGGACCTCATGGGTGCTGCGCGGGAACGTTGAACGTTGAACGCTGAACGTCCGTTTGGTTTTCAATCCATATGCCCGTGGACCTCCTGCTCGAGGAAGCTTCTCATCTCCTCGGGCGGGGGAGGGGTGGCGAGCGAAACGGCGATCATCACCAGGATCACCAGGGGCGTCCCGCAAAGGGCGGACGAGGTTACTGGGAATAAGGCGGCGACGGCGGGGAAAGTTCCGCCGAAAACGGGCTGGGCCACGGTGCAGAGCACGCCGGTCAGCATACCGGCGATGGCGCCGTAGCGGTTGGCGCGGTCCCACCAGATCCCGAGAAGAAAGAGCGGGAAGATCGTGTTTCCCGCCAGGGCGAAGGCGACCGCGGTGATCTCGGCGATGAGCCCGGGCGGGTCGAGCGCGATGATGAGGACCAGCGCCGCAAGCACCAGGGTCCCTCCCTTGGCCACCTGCATGCGCGCCCGCTCGCTCGCGCGCGGGTTCAGGAAGCTGTAGTAGATGTCGTGCGAGATCGACGACGCCCCGGTCATGAGAAGCCCCGCGACGGTGAAGAAGGCGGCGGACAGGGCCCCGGCGGCAAGGACGCCGACGAGCCATCCCGGAAGTCCCGCGGCGACTGCGGTGTTGAGCGTCACGACATCGGCCGCGGCACGCGCCGCCTCAGGGGAGGGAATCATGCCGCGGCGCGCCTCGATGAGCCTGCCGAAGACGGCGAAGGCGGGGGCGGACCAGTAGACGAGGGCGATGAAGAAGAGCCCCCAGACCACGCTCCAGCGGGCGTCACGCACGTTGGGGACGGTGTAGAAACGGGAGAGGACGTGGGGCAGCCCTCCCGTGCCGACCATGAGGGTGAAGCAGAGCGCACACCACTGAAAGAGAGAGTCGTCGGCGAAGGGGAGGGTGAAGTCGATGCGGAACTCGCGCCATAGGTCGGTTAGCGCACGCCCGTAGCCGAACTGCGGCAGCACCCAGAAGTAGCCTAGACGGCGGGCGAGCCACATGAGCGGGACGATGAAGGCGACGCAGATCACCAGGTACTGCAGCTGCTGGTTGCGCGGCACACCGAGCACCCCGGAGATGACCAGGTAAGAGACCACGGCAAGGGCCCCGTAGGTGACACCCTGCTCGTACCCCAAGCCGAACATGAAGGAGAAGATGAGTCCGATCCCCTTGAACTGTGCGACGCAGTAGATGACCGAGATGGCGATGGAGATCACGGCGGCGATGAGGCGGGCGGGCCTGGAACCGTAGCGCTCGCCCACGAACTCGGGGGTGGTGAACTTGCCGAAGCGTCTTATCTGGCTCGCCAACAAGACGAGGAGCAGCACGTAGCCGCCGGTCCAGCCGATGACGTAGGCGAGCCCCTGATAGCCGTGCAAGTAGATGATCCCGGCAAGTCCCATGAGGCTCGCAGCACTCATCCAGTTGCTGGCGATGGCGGCGCCGCCGCCGATGCGGCCGGTGAAGCGCCCGCCGAAGCCGTATTCCTGGCTCTCGCGCGCTTTCTGCCTCAGTCCCACGAGGATGAAGGAGAGGAGCACCAAGAGGACGACGAAGATGGACCAGGACGAGTCATTCATAGCTTCTGTCTCGCTTGCGGCTGTGGTACTCGGTGATCCGGTCCACGTAGACGTTGAAGATGATGCACAAGAAGATGAACCAAAGCGGAAGGAACTGCCCGGTGAACCAGAAGTGCAGCGGGAGGTTGAACAAGGTGAGGCGGGTGAGGAGGCTTCCCGCACCGGTCCCGCGGCAGGCGTAGACCAGGAACTGGAAGCCGAAAGTGCAGACGACCCAGCCGAAGAGGATGGCGAGGATGATCAGCACCTCGTCCCGCATATGCCCCTTCTTGGGGCGGAACAGGTTTACCTTGGAGCGCTTTTCGGGACGGCTCATGTCTCCTCCCTTGACGGATGGGCGACCGCCGCGGTTGACGCCGAAAGGGCGTCGGCACGGCGGCTCTAGAGTATGGAGAAGTTCGTGTGTATCGTCTTTTGCAGGTCCTCGATCAGAAGGAGCGCCTGCCGCATCCGCTCCCGCTCGTCTGAGGGGAGCGAGTACGGGTTCAGGTAGTAGGCGTTCTTCTGGATCCCCTTGATGACCTTTATCTGGAGCAGGATGCGGTGCTTGGTGAGGATGCGGTAGGCCGCGACGAGCCCGCGCGCCATGTTGGCCGAGAAGCTGTGCTCCTGCTCCAGGAGCTCGATCCTTCTCACCGTCGAGGTGGCGGGTATCGCCTGGTTGATCGCCAGGATGCGCACGTTCATCACGAGCGGCGCCCAGGCGAGGAGCTTCAGGTTGAAGGCCCCCTTGTGCTCGCCGCTTCCCTCGGTCCAGAAACGCTTTAAAAAGCCGAGCGCGAGCTTCATCTCGGTGGCCGCCTTGGCCATCCCCCATAGCGCCATGAAGTAGTCCTGCAAGAGGGCGCGGATCAGTGAGACCAGCCGGCCGGCAAGTTCCTCGTCACCCGCAACGAACCGGGCGTCGGAGAGGACGATCAGGTCCATGAGGTTCTTTCCGTAGTCCTCGGCCTCGTAGCGCACGATGGCGTGCAGGCGTCGCTGCCACTGCGAGATGGAGCCGCGCCAGTTGTCGTTGGAGGGCATGATCCCGCCGGTGCACTTCTTGAAGCCGATCTCGGCCAGCCTCTCGACGAGGACCCGGCTGTACTCGGCGAAGTAGCGGTCCGCCTCCTCGCCCCCTTCGTCGGCGTAGACGATGAGGTAATCCTGGTCGGTGATGAGGGTCTGCTCCTCACGACCGTCGCTTCCCATGCTGATCAGGGCGAAGGGGACGGGCGGCGGGGAAGGGAGCTCGGCCGCAACGAGCTCGAGAGCCCGCCGGGCAAGGGCGTCGCGGTACCAGGTGCAGTTTTCGTGCAGCGAGGGGACGGAGTAGAAGCTTAGGAAGCGCTCCATCTCGAGGGCGTTCAGCTCCTCATGGAGGCTCAGGAGTGCGGTGTAATCGGTCTCGGTTTTTACCCGCTCGACCAGGGTCTCCTCTCGTCCGGAGCAGATCCTGAATCTGCCGAGCTCATCGGAGGTCCGCTGCACCAGCCCGGAGAGGAGCAGTTTCATCTCCTCTCGGTCCAGAAGCGGCAGGTAGGCGCGCACCTCCCCCAGCAACTCCTCGAGGAGTGCCTCCTCGCCTGGCTCCGGTGGGTAGGTCTGATGCGGCATGTGCGGCCACCTCTTTAATGTGTTCTGTGGCGATTCTACAGAAAAAAACGGGGATGTAAAACTGTTTTGCTTAAATCGCGGTCACTTTCGACGGCTTCCATGGTTTTCTTCCTCGGCAAAGAGCACGGAAGGATTGGAGCGCGGGTAAAAAAAATTGGGGAAGGTTTCCCTTCCCCAATTCCTTGCTGTGTTGCTGCTGCTTGCTAGTGCTCGACTGCCTTGGCCATACCCAAACCGGTGTTCTGGCGGACATAAACCTCGTCGAACATGTCTTCGGAGCGCCTGCTCGGGAAGGCGAGGGCGCCCAGGATGGCGGCCATGAAGCCCAGCGGGATGGAGATGAGGCCCGGGTTCTTCAGGGTGAAGAGCGGTTTCTCGAGGCCTACCATCGAGGTGCCGGTCTGCTGTGCGTCCACTTTGGCCTTGGCAAGCGCCTTTGTATCCTTCTCGGACAGGCTCTGTCCTGCGGGGAGTGCCGCCTGTTTCTTCTCCATGGCCACGATCACCTTCTTGGCCCCTTCGGCGACCACTTTCGGGTAGGTCATGTTGGGGGATACCATCACCAGTGCGATGGAGGCGACGGTGCCGACCAGAAGACCGGAGATGACGCCGGCGGTGTTGAACTTCCTCCAGAACAGCGAGAGGATGACGACCGGCAGGTTGCCGGAGGCGGCGACCGCGAAGGCCAGTGCCACCAGGTGGGCGACGTTCTGCTTCTCGGCGGCGAGGCCGATCATGATGCCGCAGGCGCCTACCACGAAGGAGGTGATGCGTGCCGCGAAAACCTGCTCGTGCTGGTCGGCGTGGCCGTCCTTGATCACGTTCACGTAGATGTCGTGGGCGATGGCCGCGGAGGCAGCGAGTACCAGGCCGGAGACCACGGCAAGGATGGTGGCGAAGGCGACGGCGCACAGGAAGGCGAGGAAGAGGTCGCCGACGATCGGCGCGATGTCTGCACCCATCTGCTGTGCCAGCATCAGGGTCGCCATGTTGCCGCCCGGGTCTACCGAGGTGATGCCTTGCGGGGTCAGGTGGATGGCGGCGCCGAAACCGAGGAGCGTGGTCAGGATGTAGAAGCCGCCGATGATGAACATCGCGATGATGACGGATTTGCGTGCGGCCTGCGCGGTCGGCACGGTGAAGAAGCGCATGAGGATGTGCGGCATGCCGGCGGTGCCGAGCACGAGTGCCATACCCAGAGAGATCTGGTCAAGCGGGTTCTTCAGGTAAAGGCCGGGCTCGAGGAAGCGCTGGCCTGCGTCCACGCCGGAGAGGATGACGCCGTCTTTAAGCACCAACTTGGAAACGTGGTCCTGGATCTCCGGGCTAGCCACGATGGTGGAGAAGAAGCCGATCGGGTTAAAGCCTGCCTTGACCATGACCAGGACGGAGAGCAGGAAGGCGCCGGCCATGAGGAGGCCCGCCTTGATGATCTGAACCCAGGTGGTGGCGACCATGCCGCCGAAGACTACGTAGCCGACCATCAGGATACCGACGCCGATGATGGACATCTTGTAGGGGATGCCGATCAGAAGGGCCATCAGTTTCCCCGCACCTACCATCTGGGCGGTGAGGTAGAAGGTGGAGACGGCGACGGTGGAGATGGCGGCGAAGGCGCGCACCGGCTTGGGCGAAGTCCTGAAGGAGAGGATGTCGCCAAGGGTGTACTTGCCCGCGTTGCGGCAGGGCTCCGCGACGATCAGGAGCACGGTGATGTAGGCTACCAGCCAGCCGACCGAGTACATGAAGCCGTCATAGCCGTACAGCGAGATGAGGCCGGAAATACCGAGGAAGGAGGCTGCCGACATGTAGTCGCCGGCGATGGCCCAGCCGTTCTGGGTTCCCGTGATGCCGCCACCCGCCGCATAGAAGTCCGATGCGGTCTTGGTCTGCTTGGCGGCCCAGACGACGACCCCCATGGTGATGGCGATGATCACGAGGAACATCCCGATGGTGATGGTCCTGTTCGTTTTAAGTTCTTTCTTTGCCGGTGCCGGTGTGGCGGGGGCAGGTGTGGCCACTGAAGCGGCTGCGTTGGGCGCGGGTGCTGCTGCCGTCGCGGCGGGTGCTCCCTGGGCTGCGGGTGCGCTCATCGCCGGGGCTGCGCCGGCTGCCGGTGCCTTCTGCTCTTCAGCGTAGGCGGCTGCGGCTACCGAGAGGGCCAAGCTGGCTGCTATGAATATCTTCTTGATGGTCATGTCCTGTCCTCCTTTCCTAGAGATGTAATTCGTCGATCAGTTCCCTGGTCAACCGGTCAAAGTCCTTGTTGGCGACATGCGAGTAGTAGAGTGCAATCCCCCAGGAGACGAAGAACTGGGAAAGCGCGAAAATGTACCCGAAGTTTACTACGCCGATGATCTTGACCTTGAAGAGTCCCGGTGTGTACGCCGCCCCGATGGGGAGCAGGAAATAGTACACGCAGGAGAAAATCCACCATCCGAAAAGGAAGGCCGTCTTCTTGTGATGCAGTTCCACGAATTTAGGATTCTTTGCAATTGCTTTCCAGTCGTACTGTTTTTCTGCCATGGTTGTCACTCCTTTCTAGGGTAAGATGCGTTGCGCGGCGGCGTCCCGCCCCTGTTGTTCCTACTCTTCGATAAATCCCCCTTTCCATAACTGATTTCGTTTCTAAAATTCCCGATGCTGTTTTGCTAAATTTTGTTAAAGCGTTCTGTTTTGATTCAAAAAACGCCATGTTGTCGGTTTTACGTGTTTTTTAAGCTGGTTTCTGGTCGAGGTTTCCGCCTGCCTTCCTCGGTACGGTTTTGCATCTGATGTATACGTGTATTTCTTGTACCACACGCATGGTAAATGTACAATAAAAATAAACAGCGTTCTAAATATTTTGATCACTAAAAAAGCCGAAAAGCGGACATCTGGTCGAGTGCAAAACCTTATATTTATTGCATTAAATGCCAAACCAGGTGGTAAATTATTTTTTATTATTGTTTGGTTAACCGGTGCGCGTGCATCATTTGACAAGTTTTGTATGGCTGTTTTGCGGGTCACTCAAACGCTGTCGCATTGTTGTGTCAGACATTTTGAACGACTCAATCTCGCGGGTTTTATAGCATGGGCGGACACTATCCTGCCTCTAAACGGCAACAAATCTCTGTATCTTTGAGGGGCGATGACGGCATTTGAAGGACGTAGGCGGGTCGAGATAGGGCTGTCAGCTGCACTGGTGACTGTCATTTGAAACTCAGGTGAGATCAAAAAACGAGCAGTAACGATGGAGTAAAAAGCGGCACTACACTTAAAGCAGATCAGACGTGGCGTTTAAATGGTGGATATTGTCACGGTGTTTTATTAAGCTTGCGTCGAAGCCGTTTTTACGACAAAAAAAGAGGATGCCGATGCCGGTATCCTCTTTTATTCAGTGTCTTCCAAAGCTAGTAGCAGTTATCTTCGTCCCAATGACAGTGGCCTGGCCGGACCGTTCATCCGTATTGCGGCTGCGAACTCCATCCAGAAGATGAGGTAGATGGAAACCATGAGCGAGAGGCCGATGTTGGCGTTCTCCGGCCCGAGGGTTTTTGTGAGGATCGGGGAGGCGAAGCCGGCGCCCAATGTCCCGGTGGCGCGTTCCAGCAGGTAGAAGACGGGGAGGGTGATGAGGGTCCCTGCCACCATGATGGCGATGCCGCGTCCTCGCTTGACCCAGTACTTGGGGGAGAAGCCGAACATCCTCATGAAGATGACGACGAGGATGATCCAGACCGAGTAGTCCACCGCCGCGTCAGGCAGGGCAAGCTTGTTCTTGACGAGTGCCACTTCGAGTATGGTGACCGCGAAGAGGAGCACGAACATCCAGTTGAACTTCTCGTTCGCCTGGGTCTGCCAGTTGCGGCTGTCCGGCGCCGCGGTCTCGCGCATGGAGTGGTTCGGGGTGCCGAGGGCCGAGAAGAGGATGGCGAACCAGATCCCCGCGTTGTGGAAGAGGAGCGAGGCGTGGTTGCCGGCTACGTTGGCGATGCGCGACATGGGATCCCGGGCGAAGTCGGCGGCGATGCGCATCAAAAAGAGGTTCACGATCACCGAGCACATGATGATGACGGTCAGGGTGAAGATGCGCCTTGGCAGCAGATAGGGATCGATGCGGTCCGGAAAACCCAGGATGAAGGCGAACCAGATCAGGTACATGATGAGCGGGATGCCGAGACAGATGCCGTAGACCGAGTTGCCGGCGAAGTCGCCGTTTTGGGCGTAGATGATGTACTTGTCGTCGCGCTCAGGGTCGGTGTTCACCGCCTGGACCACTTCCTTCGGTACTTTCTTCACGTGCGGCAAGAGGCCCATGGCGTACCAGCCGTGGTCACCCTGGGTGGTATCGACGACCCAGTACTGATCCCCCATCATCTCGTCCAGCCCCTGGAAGATGCGCAACGAGAAGACGGCGCAGGTCACGACGACGACCAAGAGAAGTATCACGTTTGTCAATTTCATCGGCATGTGAAGTTCCTCCGCATCGACGCCCTGTGGGGCTATTCCTTGTGGGTGGTCCAGAACATGGAGACCGCGTTCGCTGCAAAAAGGCCGTAGAGCCACATGGTGTTCCAGGCCGGGCCGGACCAGTGGCTGCCGCGGCCGCCGCCCACCACGCCTGAGGCGACCACGATGCCGATCAGCGCGGTGAAGGCGACCATGGCGACGGCGCGCAGGATCGCGCTGTTACGCCAGGTATGCCGTTCCAGTTCCTCGAGTCTAGCGAGCAGTTCTAGTTCTTTTTCACTCATCGCCGTTCTCCTTTTACAACAAATCACAGTGGACTAAGCGGTGATCCGTCCGCCTGGCTGAACCCGTCGGCTCACACCAGGCAGAGATTCGGATCGAGCTTTCCGACCGGAACGCGGTCCGAGAGCTCCTGGTACTTCAGGCATTCCCTGAATCGGCAGCTGCAGAACATGATGATCTGCTTCACGTCGTGCGGCGAGATGTAGCCGCAGCCTACGTCGCAGTAATCGTCATTTTTGCCGAAGAAGGGGCAGACCTTTGTTTCCTGCATAAGACCTCTATTCCTTTTTCAAAGCAGACGCCCTCAGGCAAGAAAGGGGTGACGTAAACAGGATTAGCAACTGCCGTACCAATTTGGTGTTTACCTGCATCATCGGATCTCAAACGCTTTCAAACCGGTGGGTTACCGCATCGCGGGGCGGGGACGCGGCGGAGCTTCGCTGGGGTCTTTTTGCAAAAACGCGAAGAAAGCCGAAAGGGGAGGGGCGTGGTTACCGATGGTCAGCTTCGTAGGGCTTTTTGCCTTGTTTCATGTAAAGGTGAGTGATATCGGCGGTTTTGGCGGGTAGGACGCGTCGGGGCTAATGAATTTGCAAGGCTGCAAGTATGGCGGCGCCCCTTTTTGCAATGATGCAAAAAAGAAACGCCGCGGGCAGGACTAGCTGTTGTACTCCTCTTTCCTGATGGCGTACTTCTTGATCTTTCGGTAGATGGTGGCCATGTTGGTCCCCGCCTCCTTGGCGGCGGCCTCCACGTTCCCCTGGTTCTTGCGCAAGAGGCCTCTCAGGTACTCGGTCTCGAAACGCATGAGCGCCCTCGAGTAGTCACCTTCATCGGCCGTAGCCTCGGCGCCCCCCTCGGAAGGGATCACCTCGATGAACTGGGAGAGCACCGGCAGGGTGATGTAGTCGCTGCTTTCCATGGCGATGCAGGCCTCGATCACGTTCTTCAACTGGCGGATGTTGCCGGGCCAGGAAAAATCGACCGCCGCCTCCATGGCGTCGTGGGCGAGCCCCTTTATGTGGGTGCCGAACTTGGCGTTTTGCAGCGAGATGAAGTGGGCGGCGATGAGTGCTATGTCGTCGCGTCGCTCCCTGAGCGGTGGGAGGTTGATGTTGACCACGTTCAGGCGGTAGAAGAGGTCTTCGCGGAACTCCCCTGCCTTCACTGCCTGCTTCATGTCCGCGTTGGTGGCGGAGAGGACGCGGACGTCGACCTTGGTGGGGGTGGGGTCCCCCAGGCGGTTGAACTCCTGCTCCTGGAGAAAGCGCAGCAGCGTCTTTTGCACCGTCATGGGAAGGTTCCCCACCTCGTCGAGAAAAAGTGTCCCGCCGTCGGCGGTCTCCAGCAGGCCGCGCCGGTTCTCCGCGGCGCCGGTGAAGGCCCCTTTCTTGTAGCCGAAGAGTTCGCTCTCCAAAAGCGAGGCGGGGAGGGCGCCGCAGTTTATGGCGACGAACTTCTTGTCTTTCCTGGGGGAGTTGTAGTGGATCGCCTGGGCGATGAGCTCCTTGCCGGTTCCGGACTCGCCGGTGATGAGCACCGAGGTGTCGCGCACGGCGAGCTTCTCGACCCGCTCGAGCACTTCCTTCAGGGCCTTCGACGCCCCGATGATGTTGCCGAAGTTGAAGCGCCCGACGAGTTCTTCGCGCAGTTCGCGGTTCTCCTCCATGAGGCGGGTGTGCTGCAGCGCGTTCTTCACCCGGTACAACAGCTCCTCGGGCTCAAAGGGCTTGGTGAGCATGTCGTAGGCCCCTTTTCTCAGGGCCTGGATGGACATCTCCACTGTGGCGTAGGCGGTGACCATGATCACCGGGATGGCCGGGTCCTTCTGCTTCACCTTCTGCAGGAGCTCGAGCCCGTCCATCCCCGGCATCTTGATGTCGGTGACGAGGAGGTCCCACTGCCCGGCCTGGAAGGACTCGGCCGCCTCGAAGCTCCTCGTGAACGCGGAGACCTGGTAGCCGTTGTCGGAGAGGACCGCCTCCATCATGCGGCAAAGCCCCTCCTCGTTGTCGACCAACATCACCCGTTTTTTCGTCATGGTGCCACTCCGTTATCCGCGCGCGGCGCGGCGTTTTCCTAACAGTATTCGTCCCTGTTGATGGGAAGCTTCACCTCGACGGTGGTGCCGACCCCCATCTCGCTGGTGATCTCGATCTTGCCGTGATGCTGCTCCACGATCTGTTTGGTTATCGCGAGGCCCAGGCCGGTCCCCTTGACCTTGGTGGTGAAGAACGGTTCGAAGATCTTCTCGATGTGCTCAGGCGAGATCCCCGCGCCGTTGTCGCGGAACCTGAGGCAAACCCATTCGTCTTCTACGGCGGCGGTGCTCACCACGAGTTCGCCCCCTCTCTGCATGGCGGCGCCCGCGTTCAGAATCAGGTTTATGGCCACCTGGCGCAGTTGGTCGCCGTCGACCATGACGCGAGGCAGGGAGAGGTCGAAACTCTTTTGCACCGTTACGTGATGCATATCGGTGTGGTTCGCCGCGAAGTCGACGATCTGCTCCAGAAGGTCGTTCACGTTGGTCTCCTCGAGGACCGGCTGCGGGGTCCGGGCGTAGGAGAGGAGGTCCTGGACGATCTTCTTGCAACGCTTGCTCTCGCGCTTGATCTCGTGGATGAACTTGTAGTTCGGGTCCTCAGGCGTCAGCTTCTTCTCGATGTAGGCGGCGTATCCAAGGATCACGCCGAGCGGGTTGTTGATCTCGTGCGCCACACCGGAGGAGAGGACGCCGAGGGACGCCATTTTCCCCTGTTGGGCAAGGTTCGCCTCGAGCTCCTTGTTGTGTTTGATGATCTTGGTCATCCGGTTGAAGGCGGTGGCGAGTTCGCCCAGCTCGTCTTCCGAGTCCACCGGCATGGTCTCGTCCAGCCGCCCCATCTTGACCCTCCTGATCACCTCGATCATCCGGCTGATCGGCTCGGTCATCACCCGCGAGGCCAAAAGCACCATGAACACCGCCAGTACCGAGACGAGGATGGTGAGCACCACCATGCTCTCGAGGATGCGCCCTTTGATCGCATTCGCCTCCTGGTAGAACTCCTCCTCGTAGGAACCCACCGCAACGATCCAGTTCCATGGCTCGAAGTACTCGTAGCGCACGATCTTCATGCGGGGCACCTCGTCCCCCTTGTTCTTCCAGGGATAGCGGATCCAGCCGTTTTTCCTTTCGCACATCTCCTTGATGAAGTGCTGCCCGTTGGAGTCGGTGGCGTTCAGGAAGTTCTTCCCCTCCCCGGTGGGGTGGATCATGAAGTTCCCCGAGGTGTCCATGGCGTAGATGTAGCCGGTCTTGCCCACCTTCTTGCTCTTGATCTTCTCCTTTAGCGCCTCGAAGGAGCGCCGCTCGAAGGCGACGTCCTCGTAGGTCTCCTCGAGATAGCCGCCGGCGGCGATGATCCAGTCCCATTCCTTTAAGTAGCGGTACGCCACCATCTTCTTTCTCAGCGACTTGTCCCCGAGCGCCGCGTTTTTCCAGGGGTAGACGATGTACAGGATCTCGCCAGGCTTCGAGCGCTTCGCCTTTTCGATCATCTCCCTGATGAAGTAGCGCCCGCTTTCGTCGCGGCTGTCGAAGACGTTTGCCCCCTCCTGCGCCACGTGGACCTTCAGCTCGCCGCGGCTGTCCATGGCGTAGATGTAGCCGGTCTTCCCGACGTTCACCTTCAAGAGGGCGTTGCGCGCCTCGCGCTGGGCCGTCTTCAGATCCATCCGTCCGGTTTTTTGGAGGTTCTGCTGGCTCTTTACGACGTTGTAGGCAAGCTCGGTGACCGTCTGCAGCTCGTCGTGGAAGGATTTCTCCTTGTCCTGCTTGTAGACCTGGAACTGCTGGTAGTGGGAGTTCAGGAGGTCGACCGTGAAGGAGGCCATGTGCTGCAGGTCATCCTTGCTGGTCTGGGTGATGCCGAGGTAGGCCTGTTTGGTCGAGATATAACCGATGATCCCACCCACGAGGAAGATGGGGATGATCACAAGGGGGAGCACCAGAACCACCATCTTCCAGCGCAGCTTCAGGTTGTTGATGAAGTCGAAGAGGTATCTCTGCACGGCTCCCCCGAAAAATGGGTTTTCTTTTTGTGCAAATGGTGGAAACTATCTCGTGTGCAGTTAGTGCGTTTATCGCCGTGTTTACTGGCATTGCACTGAGACAAACACTTTTTTGCAAACACTGCTGACAGTGTAACGGCGATACTACCGTATACGGTATGGCAAATGCCAGTCCTTTTTTCGCATTTCTGCAAAAAAATGAGTATACTGTGACATATTTTTTCCGGAGAGCGCCATGGAGATTCCGCAATATCCCGGCTCGCGGGGCATCACGTTGGAGGACAAACCCCTCCTGGACCGGCTTTTTTCCGAGCTGCAGCCGCGCGTCTCGGAACTCACCTTCGCGAACCTTTACCTTTTCCGCAAGGCGCACGAATATCGCCTGACCAGAGTTGGGGACGCCGTCCTCGCGCTCGGGCGGGGCTACGACGGCACCCCCTACTTCCTTCCACCTTTCGGCGGCGACGTCAACGCGGTCGCCCTGAAGCTCCTCGATGAAGGGCTCACGCTTTACGGCGCAGACGACGCTTTCCTCGCGCGCCATCTCCCATCGGAGCGCTTCGAGGCGGTGCCGGACCGCAACAATTTCGACTACCTTCACGTGAAAGAAGAGATGGCGCAGCTAAGCGGGAAGCTCTACCACAAGAAAAAGAACCGGGTGAACTACTTCGTGAACCGGCACCGGCACGAGGTGGAGCTCTTCGCCGAGCGGCACGTGGCGGGATCACTCGCGCTTCTCGAGGAGTGGGGGAGGGTGAAGATGGAGCTTGCCCCCGCCGGGTCGGTCCGGGGCGAGGTCGAGGGGTGCGCGGAGGCGCTAAGGCTGCATGGTGAACTGGGGCTTTCCGGGGTCGTGGTGCTTGTGGAAGGGGTGGTGCGCGGTTTTGCCATAGGTGAGCGGCTGAACCGGGAGACGGCTGTCTGCCACTTCGAGAAGGGGGACAACTTCATGGAGGGGCTTTACCAGCTCCTGGACCGGGAGTTCTCCCGGCTGCTTTTCACCGAGTGCACCTATCTGAACCGCGAGCAGGATCTGGGGGAGGAGGCGCTCCGGCAGGCGAAGCTCTCCTACCACCCGGTGGAGCTTCTCGCCAAGTACCGGGTGCGGAGGCGGTAAGCCTTCCTGGCGGCTACGTCGTCCGCGCCGCCAGGCGCTCTTCCAGCTCTTTTGCCGCCTGGTCGAAGTCCTCCATGCAGAGGTCGAAGTCGGCGTCCCAGGTGCGGTTTTTGTAATAGACCTTGTCGTAGTAGTCGATCACCAACCCCTTCATGAACTCTTCCATTTCCCAGCGCTCCAGATTCTCGCCGAGTTCATCGCAGCGCTTGCCCCCAAGCTTCTTCCTGATGCGCTGCAGCGCCGTCGCCATTTCCTCCTTGTACTCGGGAAGGCCGTACTCATCGATCAGACGCGCGACACGGGTTTCCAGCGAGGCATGGCACCATACCCTGATCCCCTGCGCCATCTGCTGGTAGAAGTCGCCCGGAAGCGAGACGCGCCCGATCCGCTCGCTCTCCCCCTCGAGGATGAGCGGCTCCCCTTCGGGCGCCCTGCGGCAGGCGTCCCATAGGAGGGTCTCGAAGCGCTTCTGGGTGAGGTCCTGGTTGAGCCCAAGCTGGCCGAAGGCCGAACCGCGGTGGCAGGCGAGTCCCTCGAGGTCGAGAGTGGAGCGGCCGCGCTCTTTCAGACGCTGCAAAAGCGTGGTCTTGCCGATGCCGGTCATGCCGTGCAGGACGATGAGCGGCACCTTGGGCGTGAAAGGGGTGAAGTACTCGCCGACCACGTGGCGGAAACTCTTGTAGCCGCCGATCAACTGGGTCGCCTTGAAACCGGCGAGGTCGAGGATGACGGTGACGGTCTTGCTGCGTAGTCCCCCGCGCCAGCAGTAGACGAGGATGGGGCGTCCTGCCGCGGCGTCCGCGATCTCCTGCACCATGGCGGGGAAGCGGTGCGCGGTGAGCTCCAGGCCGCGGCGGCGCGCCGCGTGGGGGCCGTCCTCTTTGTGCAGGATGCCGATCTCGACCCGCTCCTCGTTGGTGAGCAGCGGAACGTTGATGGCTCCGGGGATGTGGTCCTCTACATATTCAAGAGGGGTGCGGACGTCGACTATCAGGTGGGTGTCGATAAGTTCTTCGTTGAACGGCGTTGTTTCCACGTACATTGGGCTCCTTTTCCGGCGGCCCATTATAGAGATGCGTCAGGGGGAATGCAAGAACGTCCGCACAGGCCGACGGATGGAGCTCCTCCCCCTGGAGGGGGGAGGTCGGGAGGGGGGTGGGGCACCCGGGCAGGGTTGGCACGTTTTGGCAGGACGCTGCGCGCCCCCTCCCTGACCCCTCCCCCTCCGGGGGCGGGGTCAGGGAGGGGTTGTCGGCCGAACGGGGGAGGGGACTGCCGGGCGATATTACACCCGGAAAACCCTGCAAGACTGGCGCCTTTTCAGTTGAGGGATTCTCACTTTTATGGTAGCGTACACTGTTTTTTTTATCCTGTTTTGACTGCTAAGGAGATTTCATAGATGTTTGGCGCGCTTATAAAGAAGTTTGTCGGGAGCAAGAACGAGCGGGAACTGAAGCGTCTCTGGCCTATCGTGGAACGCATAAACCAGCTGGAAGCGGAGACCGTCAAGCTCACCGACGATGAACTGCGCGGCAAGACGGCGCAGTTCAAGGAGCGCTACGCCAAGGGGGAGAGCCTCGACGCGATGCTTCCCGAGGCGTTCGCCGTCTGCCGCGAGGCGGGCAAGCGCGTTCTCGGCATGCGCCACTTCGACGTGCAGTTGATCGGCGGTATGGTGCTCCACGCAGGCAAGATCGCCGAGATGAAGACCGGCGAGGGTAAAACTCTCGTGGCGACGCTTCCCTCCTACCTGAACGGCATCTCCGGCAAGGGCGTCCACGTCGTCACCGTGAACGACTACCTCGCCAAGCGCGACTCCGATTGGATGGGCCGCATCCACAAGTTCTTAGGGCTCTCCGTGGGTGTCATCGTGCACGGCCTCGAGGACTGGGAGCGCCGCGAGGCCTACGCCGCCGACATCACCTACGGTACCAACAACGAGTTCGGTTTCGATTACCTGCGCGACAACATGAAGTTCGACCTGGCCGACTACGTCCAGCGTCCCTTCAACTTCGCCGTAGTCGACGAGGTCGACTCCATCCTCATCGACGAGGCGAGGACCCCGCTCATCATCTCCGGTCCGACCGAGGATTCGACGGATAAGTACTACATCATCGACCGCATCATCCCGATGCTGAAAAAGGGTGAGGTGGTCGAGGTCGAGGCCAACACCCTCTCCGGCAAAAGAAAGACCTACACCGGCGATTTCACCGTCGATGAGAAGGCTAAGAGCGCGGCCCTGACCGAGGAAGGGGTGCTGAAGGTCGAGCAGCTCCTGAAGATCGACAACCTCTACGATCCGAGGAACATGGAGATGCTGCACCACACCCAGCAGGCGCTCAGGGCACACGCCCTGTTCAAGCGCGACGTGGACTACGTGGTGCGCGACAACGAGGTCCTCATCGTCGACGAGTTCACCGGCCGCCTCATGCCGGGGCGCCGCTGGTCCGACGGCCTGCACCAGGCCATCGAGGCGAAGGAAGGGGCGAAGATCGAGAACGAGAACCAGACTCTCGCCACGATCACCTTCCAGAACTACTTCCGCATGTACGACAAGCTCTCGGGCATGACCGGTACCGCCGACACCGAGGCGGAGGAATTCCACAAGATCTACAAGCTGGACGTCGTGGTCATCCCGACGAACCGCCCGCTTTTGCGCCCGGACTTCCCGGACGTCATCTACAAGACCGAGCGCGAGAAGTTCGACGCGGTCATCGCCGAGATCAAGGAACTGCACGAGAAGGGGCAGCCGATCCTGGTCGGCACCATCTCCATCGAGAAGTCCGAGCAGCTCTCCGAGCTCCTGAAGCGTGAAGCAATCCCGCACTTCGTTCTCAACGCGAAGCAGCACGAGAAGGAGGCGGAGATCGTCGCCCAGGCGGGCCGCAAGGGGATGGTCACCATCGCCACCAACATGGCCGGCCGCGGTACCGACATCGTTCTGGGTGGTAACCCGGACGGGCTTGCGCGCCAGGAGTTCGGCGGCACCCCCGAGGTGAAGACCGAGGAGGTTCTCGAGGCGATCGGAAAGGCGATCGACGAGGAACAAGACGAAGCAGCGATCCTGCGCATGCTCGAGAAAGACTTCGGCAGCATTTTCCCCGTGGTCGATCGTCACGTGAAAAACGGGTTCGACATCGACACCGACCAGCTCGAGCCGCTGCTCTTCGCCGAGTACAAGCGCCAGTTCGATCTCCTCGTGGATAAGCACAAACCGGTGTGCGCCGCGGAGCACGACGAGGTGGTCGCTCTCGGCGGCCTGCACATCCTCGGCACCGAGCGCCACGAGTCGCGCCGTATCGACAACCAGCTGCGCGGCCGTTCCGGCCGACAGGGGGACCCGGGTTCCTCCCGTTTCTACCTGTCGCTGCAGGACGACCTCCTGCGCATCTTCGGTTCCGACCGTGTTTCCATGATCATGGACAAACTCGGCATCGAGGAGGGTGAGGCGATCACCCACGGCCTGATCACCCGCGCCATCGAGAACGCGCAGAAGAAGGTCGAGGCGCACAACTTCGAAATCAGGAAGCACCTGATCGAGTACGACGACGTCATGAACAAGCAGCGCGAGGTGATCTACACCCAGAGGAAAGAGATCCTCGCCGGCAACGAGATCAGGAAGAGCTTCGCCGGGATGCTGGAGGAGACCGTCACCGACGTGGTGCAGGCCTTCGTCATCGACCGTACCCCGGCGCGCGAGTGGGACTGGCAGGGGATCACGGACACCGTCTTCAAGCTGTTCGGCATCCACCTCGACCTGACCCCGGAGCTTTTCGATCGCATCACCCCGGTGAACTTCGAGGATACGCTTAGAAGCAGCACCCGTGACCGCTTCAACCAGAAGGTCACCGAGTTCGGCGACGAGCTCATGGATCACCTGATCAAGGTGATCATGCTGCAGGTCATCGACACCCAGTGGAAGGACCACCTTCTCTCCATCGACCACCTGAAAGAGGGGATCGGCCTGCGCGGCTACGGTCAGAAGGATCCGAAGCAGGAGTACAAGCGCGAGGCGTACCAGCTGTTCATGGACATGATGAACCGCATCCGTCAGGAAGTAGTGGAGAAGATCTTCTGGGTGCAGATAGGCCAGGAGGAGGATCTCGCTCAGTACGAGCTGGAGCAGCCGGAGCAGAAGATGGTCTTCAACCTCGTCGAAGAGGAGGCGGAAGAGGCCGCGTCGAAGGGTACCGCGAAAAGTGCGCGCAACGCGGGGAGAAACGATCCTTGCCCCTGCGGCAGCGGCAAGAAGTACAAGAAGTGCTGCGGCAAGTAGTTAACTAACAGGCGTTCTACGTTCTATGTTCTAAGTTCTAAGTTGAAGGCGATCACGGACGGCCGGATTTGCCGGTGCCCAGCCTTTTACTTAGGACGGAGAGCATGAAGTTTTTAAACGTAGAACCTAGAACGTAGAACATAGAACGTGTTCAAGCTTCCGGGGGATTTATGAAAGGTTTTCGCTTCTCCGCCGTTGAGGCGGCCATCAAGAAGCCGGGCCGGCTCGACCTGGCACTTATATTCTCCGACTACCCCGCCCAGGTGGCGGCGGTCTACACCACCAACAAGGTGCAGGCGGCTCCGGTCCTCATCTCGCGCGAGCGCTCCAAAAACGGCAGGTGCCGCGCCCTCCTCGTGAACAGCGGCAACGCGAACGCCTGCACCGGCGAACAGGGGATGGCCGACGCACTCGAGTGCGGCAGAAGGACCGCTGAGGCGCTCGGCCTCTCAGACGAGGAACTCCTCATCGCCTCCACCGGGGTCATCGGCCAGCCGCTCCCCATGGAGCGCTTCAAAAAGGGCATCCAGCCGCTCGTCGACGGCCTGGACCACGGCACGCTGGACGACGTGGCCCGTGCGATCATGACCACGGATACCTTCGAAAAAATCGAGCGCCGCAGCGGCGAGGCCGGTGGGAAGCCGTACAGCATCAGGGGGATCGCAAAAGGGGCGGGGATGATCCATCCCAACATGGCCACCATGCTCTCTTTCCTGGTCACCGACGCGGAGGTCGACGGCGCCTTCCTGAAGAGCGCCTTCACCGAGGCGGTGGACGGCTCCTTCAACGCGATCACGGTCGACAACGACACCTCGACCAACGATACGGCTGTCATCTTCGCCAACGGCGCCGCGCAGAACCCGTCGATCAAGGCGGGTACGCCGGAAGGTGCCGCCTTCGCCGCTCTCCTGCACGACGTACTCCTCTCCCTGGCGAAGCTTATCGTCAAGGACGGCGAGGGTGCGACCAAGTTCGTCGAGATCAGGGTGAAAGGTGCGGCAAACCAGGCCGACGCCAAGAAGGCGGCGCTCGCCGTCGCAAACTCCATGCTGGTTAAGACCGCCTTCTTCGGGCAGGACGCCAACTGGGGCAGGATCATCGCCGCCATCGGCTACTCAGGTGCCGATGTGCAGCAGGATAGGGTGGAGATCCGCTTCGACGACGTGGTCATGGCAACCGGCGGCGTCTTCGCGGGAGGCGATGCCGAGGCGGCCGGGACCCGCGTCCTGCAGCAGAAGGAGTTCCGCGTCACCATCGATCTGAAACTCGGCGCCGGTGAGGCCGTCGTTTTTACGAGCGACCTCTCCTACGACTACGTCCGCATCAACGCGGATTACCGGACCTAGAAAGGCAAACGACGCCGCCTCACTGGGCGGCACCGGCGGCACGCCGGCATCCCACTCTCCGCCACACGCTGCTGGAGGAACAATGATCCGCACCAGGATGTTACCCGTCATCGCTGCATTGGCTGCCACCCTCGCCGCACCGGGCCTTTCGCGCGCGGGCGACTTGAAGATAACGGAGATGGCGGTCACCACGAAGATCGTCAAGGGAAATCCCATCGATTCGGTGCGGCGCATCTCCTCGACCTCGGTCAAGGCGCTTTACTGCTTCACCAGGTTCTCGGCGCCTGAGGATACCGACACCACGATCAAACAGGTGTGGTATCTGGACGACCAGGTGGTCGCCGAGTACGAACTCCCGGTCAAGGGGGCTCACTGGCGCACCTACAGCCGCAAGGCGGTGGAGAAGGGGAACTCGGGCGAGTGGCGCTGCGACGCCGTGGACATGGAAGGCAAAGTTCTCAAATCGGTCAGCTTCAGGATGAACTAGCTTAGAAACGGTCACGTTCGGGTAACGCAGCAAGAGAGTACACATTGAGATCAGTCACACGTTTCCGGGGGCGCCTGAGCCCCTTAATCAGAAGCATCTGCTTTATCCTGCTGGTCGTCGTCTTCGCCACCGATACCCATGCCGGCGATCAGCCCCGCATCGACTCGCTGATGAACGAGGCCATCTCGCGCAACCTCATTGCCGGTGGCGTCGTAGTCATCGGCAACAGGGACCGCATCCTCTTCGAGAAGCCCTACGGGCGCATCTCCCCGTTTCCCGACGCTCCTCCCATGGCCGTTTCCACCATCTTCGACATCGCCTCGCTCACCAAGGTGACCGCCACCACTCCGTCGGTGCTGAAACTCGCCGAGGAAGGGAGGATCTCCCTCCTGGACCCGGTCGTCAAGTGGTTCCCGGAGTTCGCCGGGAAGGGTAAGGACGCCATCTTAGTGATGAACCTCCTGACCCACACCTCGGGGCTCGATGACATACCCCTTTCCAGTGCCAACCCGATGCAGAGTGCCGTCGAAGGCGCCGCCGCGCAGAAGCTGAAGGGGGAGGTGGGGCACCGCTTCCGCTACGCGGACTTGAACTTCATCCTCCTGGCCGAGCTGGTGCGCCGCGCCACCGGTGCTCCCCTCGACCTCTTCGCCCAGGTCTCCTTCTACCGCCCTCTCGGCATGGTCGACACCTCCTTTCATCCCAGGGAGACGGGGCGCTGTTCCGGGACCATCAGCGACGAGCGGGTCCTTTTCGGGGAACCGCAGGACTACCTCTGCCGCCAGTTGGGCGGGGTCGCCGGTCACGCCGGGCTCTTCACCACTGCGGGCGACCTCGCCCGCTTCTGCCGCATGATGCTCGCCGGCGGGGTGCTCGACGGCAAGAGGGTGCTTGCCCAGCGCACCGTGGACCAGATGACCGCGCCTTATTTCTCGCGCGGCGGACTCGTCGTTCGCGGCCTCGGGTGGGACATCTCATCCCCCTTCTCGGCCCCACGCGGTCAGGGGTTCTCGAGGGTCTCCTTCGGGCATACCGGTTACTCGGGTTCCTCGATCTGGATCGACCCGGTATCGGATACCTTCGTCATCCTCCTCACCTCGCGGCTGGAGTATAAAAAGGTACATGATTTCAACAAGCTGCGCGGTGATCTCTCCACGCTCGCCTCGCAGATCTTCGGCATTCCGCCGGAGCTCGGCGAGATGGCCAGGTTCAATGACGAGTGATTAATAAGAAAGGGCAAAAACCTTGACACCCTTTGCCCTTTATGCTAGCTTTTTTTACCATTTTGGCTTGATACTGGATCTATTTGCGCTCACTTAGCAGACTGTCTTTTCTGTCAGACCAGACACAGAGAGAACCTTTGATCCTGCTTTGTTGTTCTCTATGTCTTAGCCGCGTGGCATGACATCTTCAGTGCAAGATAACTCCTATAGATAAGCTTCCTAGTTACAGGGGGAATCGATGGGCAACAGACTGCTCCTCGCCGATGACAGCATCACTATCCAGAAGGTCGTGGCGATCATCTTCGCCAATGAGGAGTTTGAACTTACCGTTGTAGATAACGGTACTGCTGCCCTTGAAAAGGCGCGGGAGATCAAACCCGACGTGATGCTCGTCGACGCGCTGATGCCGGGCAAGACAGGCTACGAGGTCTGCGCAGAGATCCGTCGTGATCCGGTGCTCGGTGCCGTTCCGGTCATCCTCCTGATCGGCGCCTTCGAACCGCTGGACGAAGAGAAATCCCGCCAGTGCGGTGCCGATGCCACCATCTCGAAACCGTTCGAGTCGCAGCAGCTGATCGATCGGGTGAAGGAGATGCTGGAACTCGGCAAGACCCGCAAGACCGCCCCCCCCGTTGCAGCCCAGCCCGCTCCCGCCGCGGAAGAGATCTGGGGTGACCTCTCCTCGTTTGATGCCATGGCACAATCGGCACCTGCTGCTGCAGCTCCAGTTGCGGCACCCGCTGCGGCGCCTGCTGCAGCACCCGCGGACGAGGACCTCTGGGAAGGTGTTACCGCCGCCGCGGAGCCCGCATGGGAACTCCCCGCGGTCGAGGAACCGGCATGGGAGGCGCCGTCGGCGCCGGCACAGCCCGCCGCTGCACCCGCCGCTGCCGTGGAGATGGTGGAGGCGACCATGGAAGACGACCTGTGGGGCGCCTTCGAACTGGAAGAGGAGGCCCCGGCCGCGCCTGCCGAATCCCCAGCCCAGCTTTTCGGGGTGGTTGAGCCGGAGGCCGAGTACGAGGCCGAGGAGATCTTCAGCTTCGACGAGGCGGAGGAAATCGAGGAGACCGGCCCGCCGCTCGACCTCGATGAGCCGGCCGCGGATTCCGCACTCACCGTTTCCGAGGAGGAGTTCTTCGCCTTTGCCGAGGAGCCCGAGGCGGCACCGGCGGTCCCCGCCGAGGCCGAAGCGGAAGCCGAGGCCGCGGCCTTCGGAGTTCCCGAGTACGAGCCGTTCGAGTTCGGACTTGAGGAGCCCGCATCCGAGGCAGCACCTGCCGCACCCGTTGCCGCCGCGCAGATGGCGCCGGTTGTCCCCGCCGCACCCGCTGCACCTGCCGCACCAGCGGTCGCCGCACAGGTCCAGGCGGCCCCCGCGGCCGCATCGCCCGCAGCGGTCCCTGAGTTGACCGAGGACCAACTGGTCGCCGCGCTCTCCAAGGTTTCCCGCGAGGTGATCGAGCGGATCGTGTGGGAAGTGGTGCCCGACCTGGCGGAAGTGATCATCAAGGAAGAGATCCGCAAGTTGAGGAGCGGCGTACGCGGTTAAAGCGGACGTCGTACGCGCATCCGCTTATGAAACAGGGGATTTCACGATCCCCTTTTTTCATTACTTAATACAAGCTGTGCGGGGTGAGCCCTGCTAGAGCATTTTCCTGAAGAGGTAATCAGATGGCAAACAAAGAGCTGGAAAAGGTTTACGAGCCGAAAAGCGTTGAGCAGAAGTGGTACCAGGAGTGGGAAGGGAAGGGATACTTCCATGCCACCGTCCCGTCGGACAAGCCGGGTTACTCCATCGTCATCCCCCCGCCGAACATCACCGGCGTCCTCCACATGGGGCACGCCCTGAACAATACCCTGCAGGACATCCTGTGCCGCTGGAAGAGGATGAGCGGCTACAACGTGCTCTGGATGCCGGGCACGGACCACGCCGGCATCGCCACCCAGAACGTGGTCGAGCGTCAGCTGGCCGCCGAGGGAAAGGATCGCTTCGAGCTTGGCCGCGAGGCCTTCATCGAGCGCGTCTGGCAATGGAAGGGTGAATCCGGCGGGCAGATCATCGGGCAGTTGAAGCGCCTGGGCGCCTCCTGCGATTGGGAGCGCGAGCGCTTCACCATGGATGCCGGTCTTTCCAAGGCGGTGCGCGAGGTCTTCGTGCGCCTGTACGAAGAGAAGCTCATCTACCGCGACAACCGCCTGATCAACTGGTGCCCGCGCTGCCACACCGCGCTTTCCGACATCGAGGTCGAGCACGAGGAGAAGGCGGGGCACCTGTGGCATCTGCGCTACCCGGTGGTGGGCACCGACGAGCATGTCATCGTCGCCACCACCCGTCCCGAAACCATGCTGGGCGACACCGCCGTCGCGGTACACCCGGAGGACGAGCGCTACAGCCACCTGATCGGCAAGATGGTCATGCTTCCGCTCGTGAACCGCGAAATCCCGGTCATCGCCGACGACTACGTCGACCGCGAGTTCGGCACCGGCGTCGTGAAGATCACCCCGGCCCACGACTTCAACGACTTCGAGATGGGCCTCCGGCACAACCTCGACCGCATCAACGTCTTCGACGAGTCCGGCGTGGTGAACGCCGCCGGCAAGCAGTACGAGGGGATGGACCGCTTCGCCGCGAGAAAGCAGGTTGTTGCGGACCTCGAGGCGGCCGGGCTCCTCGAAAAGATCCAGGACCACGGCCTCTCCGTGGGTGGCTGCTACCGCTGCAAGACCGTCGTCGAGCCGTACATGTCGCTGCAGTGGTACGTGAAGGTTGGACCGCTCGCGGAGCGTGCGCTTGGCGCCGTCAAGGACGGCCGCACCAAGATCGTGCCGCAGCAGTGGGAAAACACCTACTACGACTGGATGGAGAACATCCGCGACTGGTGCATCTCGCGCCAGATCTGGTGGGGGCACCGCATCCCGGCCTGGTACTGCGACCACTGCGGCCACATCACCGTGGCCAAGGAAGACCCGACTTCGTGCAGCCAGTGCGGCTCCGATGAGATCCGCCAGGAGACCGACGTGCTCGACACCTGGTTCTCCTCGGCGCTTTGGCCCTTCTCCACCATGGGATGGCCGGAGAAAACCCCGGAGCTCGCCGCCTTCTACCCGACCTCCTGCCTCGTCACAGGTTTCGACATCCTCTTCTTCTGGGTCGCCCGCATGATGATGATGGGGCTGCACTTCATGGACGAGGTCCCCTTCACCGACGTCTACATCCACGCCCTCGTGCGCGATGCGCAGGGGCAGAAGATGTCCAAGTCGAAAGGGAACGTCATCGACCCCCTGACCGTGATCGAGGCCTACGGCACCGACGCCTTCCGCTTTACCCTGGCCGCCTTCGCGGCGCAAGGGCGCGACATCAAGCTCGCCGAGGAGAGGATCGCCGGGTACCGCAACTTCGCCAACAAGATCTGGAACGCCTCGCGCTTCGCCATGATGAACCTGGAAGGGTTCGACCCGAATAAGGTGGACCCGGCATCCTTGAAGCTTTCCAACGCCGACCGCTGGATCCTTTTCCGCCTGAACGAGGCGGCCGCCTCGGTCGACTCCGCCCTCGAAGGGTTCCGCTTCAACGAGGCGGCGAACGAGCTGTACCGCTTCACCTGGAGTGAGTTCTGCGACTGGTACATCGAACTCGCCAAGGACGACCTCTACAAAGGGGACGCCGAGCGCCAGGCTGCGACCAGGTACGTGCTCTGGCTCGTGCTCGAGAACCTCCTGCGCCTTCTGCACCCGTTCATGCCGTTCATCACCGAGGAGATCTGGCAGGCGCTTCCGAAGAAGGACGGCGCGGCCGACTCCATCATGATCTCCGACTTCCCGACCCCGTGCGAGGAGTGGCAGGGTTACGCCGCGGCCGCCTCCGAGATGGAGCTGGTCATGGAAGTGATCAAGGGGATCAGGAACATCAGGGGCGAGATGGAAGTGGCCCCGAGCAAGCAGATCGCCGCCATACTCGACTGCAAGTCCGAGGCGAGCCTCGCGCTTTTGAAGAAGAACGAAGTCTACGTGATGAGCCTTGCGCGCCTTTCCGATCTCGCCATCGGTCAGGGGATCGAGCGTCCCGCCGAGGCCTCGCTGCAGGTGGCAGGTGACGTCGAGATCATCGTTCCGCTTAAAGGGCTCGTGAACGTCGAGGAAGAGGAGAAGCGCCTCGGCAAGGAGATCGCGAAGATCGAGAAGGACATCGAGTTCCTGTCCAAGAAGCTCACCAACCCGAGCTTTGTAGAGCGTGCACCGGCCGACGTGGTCGAGAAGGAGCGCGAGAAGATCGCCGAGTTCGAGAACAAGAAGAAGCTCCTCGAGGAGAGCCTGGAGAAGATCCAGAGGCTCAAATAGAAACAAAACGTTCTAAGTTCTATGTTCTACGTTCTACGTTGAATACGCATCTGCACGGTAAACAGCCGCTCAGGCCGTTCAGCTTTTAACGTAGAACGTAGAACGCAGAACGTAGAACTCAGTTAAGAGGTCGCATTGACTCCTTACATTCTCTACGCCTTATTCGCCTTCCTGCTGGGGGCAGTGGTCGGTTCCTTTCTGAACGTCTGCATCTGCCGGATGCCGCACGGCGAGTCGGTGGTGTCGCCGCCGTCGCACTGCCCTAAGTGCGACTACCAGATCCGCTGGTACGACAACATCCCGATCCTCAGCTACCTGGCACTCGGCGGTAAGTGCCGCTCGTGCGGGACGCGCATTTCCATTCAGTACCCGCTCGTCGAGGCTCTGAACGGGCTTTTATCGCTCGCCCTCTTCGTCAAGTTTTTCCCCCCCGCTTTCCTGGACATGGCGCCGCTGGAAGCGATGGGGCGGCCGGCCTTCTATTTCCTCGTCCTCTTCGTGTTCTGCTGCGCTCTCGTCGTGATAACCTTCATCGACCTCGAACACCAGATCATCCCCGATACGATCTCGCTTCCCGGCATCGTCGTCGGGTTCCTCGTCTCGTTCTTCATCCCGCACATCGGCTGGCTCAACTCGCTGATCGGCATCGTGGCCGGCGGCGGAAGCCTGCTCCTCATCGCCTGGGTCTACCAGGCCGTAGCCAAAAAGGACGGCATGGGCGGGGGCGATATTAAGCTTCTGGCCATGATGGGGGCGTTCCTCGGCTGGAAATCGATCCTCTTCATCATCTTCGTCTCGTCGCTGCTCGGCTCCGTCATCGGAGTTACCCTGATGGCGATAAGGAAGAAGGACTCCACCCTCGCCATACCCTTCGGCCCCTTCCTGGCTAGCGCCGCTGTCCTCTACATCTTCTACGGCCGACGCATCATCAACTGGTACCTGAACATGGGAGGGTGAGCGCGGGCCATGAAACCTCTCCGTTTCAGCCTCACCTTCTACATCCTCTCCGCCGTGAGCCTGCTGCTCGTGCTCGCATGGCTACTCCTCTCGCTGATCTCATTCAAGACCGCAGAAAAAGACCTGCTGACCCAGAAAGGGGAAGACACCCGGCTTCTTCTGGGTGCCATCGTCTCCGTCCTGCCGCGTCCCTTGGCCCCGCCCGACCCGGAAAGCCCCGTGGCGCGTTATCTGGCACAGCTGAGGCAGGATGGCAGCTTTGAGGGGCTGCTCGTGGTGGACGATACCGTGCGGCCGCTCTACGCGTATCCTGCCGGCAGTGCGGTGGACGACAGTCTTCTCAGCGTCTTGAACAACGGGCGCCCGCTTTTTCAAATCTCTGCCGATCATGCCACGTGCCGCTCATACTCAGCGATAGTGGAGCAGGGGAAGGTCATCGGGGCGGCCCGGCTCACGTTGTCGCTTCGCCCCGCACAGGAGCGGCTCCTATCGTCGCGCCGTCTTTTTCTCGCCTACTTCGCGCTCGATTTTCTGCTGCTGCTGGTGCTTGGATCCTATCTGCTTTCCCGCACCGTGGTCTCTCCGTTCAAGAAGCTACTCCAGGCCACGCGGAGGATCACCGCCGGGGACCTCGGCGTTTCCGTCAACGTGGCCGGGAGTGCCGAGGTCGCGGAGCTCTCCGAGGCATTCAACAGCATGCTGGTGGCGTTGAGGGAGAAGAGGGTGGAGGTCGAGGAGAAGGTAGCCGCGCTGACCTGGGCCAACAAGGAACTGGTCGAGGCGCGCAGCGAGGCGGTCCGATCCGAGAAGATGGCCTCTGTCGGGCTTTTGGCTGCGGGTATGGCGCACGAAATCGGCACCCCCCTTGCGGCGATCATGGGGTACAGTGCGATCCTCACCGAGGATCTTGCCGCGGACCCGGAAAAGACGGATTACCTGCGGCGGATCATCGAGGAATCGCAGCGCATCGACCGGATCGTCAGGGGGCTTTTGGATTACGCCCGCCCGAAGGACGCGCAACGCGAAGAGGTGGTGGTTCGCACTCTGCTGGAAAAGGTGGTTCAACTGCTTTCCCCCCAGGGGGTGTTGAAGCACCTGGAAGTGTCGATCGAGGTCGAGGCGGACCTCCCGTTGATCTTTGCCGATCCTTATCAGCTCGAGCAGTTGCTGATCAACCTGATTATGAACGCGAGAGACGCCATGCCGCGAGGTGGGAAACTGTGGCTAAAGGGAAGCAGTCGAGGAGCCGATGTGGTCGTCGAGGTGATCGACAGCGGCCACGGCATGCCGCCCGAACACATCGGGAAGGTGTTCGACCCGTTCTTCACCACGAAGGAGCCCGGGAAAGGAACGGGGCTAGGTTTGGCCATCGCCGCCCGGATCGCCGAATCCTGTGGCGGTAAGCTTGAGGCCCAGAGCGAGCAGGGTAAAGGAAGCCGCTTTATTCTGACCCTTCCGGCGAAGGCAGAGCGTAAAGGCTAGGCGGCGCGGGTGGTGCAGAGAGACGGTAGTTGGCGGGCTACCTGGGCGTCAGTCTGACCAGTCTGACCAGTCTGACAGAATACTGAAGGAGCTGCATTTGACCGAGAAGAAGAAAATCCTGGTTGTGGACGACGAGGAAAACCTGCGCCACATGCTGCAGGTTCTCCTCAAAAAGCAGGGCTACCTGGTGGAGCAGGCGCCGGACGGCGCCGAAGCCCTCACCAAGGCACGCGAGGGGAACTACTCCTTCATCCTCTGCGACATCCGCATGCCGGTCATGGATGGCAAAAGCTTTCTCACCGCCTGCACCAAAGCAGGCGTCGGCGCCACGGTGATCATGATGTCCGCCTATGGTACCGTCGATGACGCCATCGAGTGCATGAAGCTCGGGGCCTACGACTACATCTCCAAACCTTTCAACAGCGACGAGGTCGCCCTCGTCCTGAAAAAGGCCGAGGAACGTGAGCGCCTGAAGGATGAAAACCGCCGCCTGCGCGAGGAAGTGGGGCGCGGCAGCACCTTTTCGGAAATCATCACCCGCAACGCGAGGATGTCCGAGATCATGCAGCTCGTCAAAAAACTCTCGGAGCACAAAACCACCGTTCTTATCCAGGGGGAATCCGGTACCGGCAAGGAACTCATCGCCCGCGCCCTGCACAACTGCGGCTCGCGCAGGCAGGGCCCCTTCGTTGCCGTCAACTGTGGCGCCATACCGTCATCCCTTCTAGAGAGCGAACTCTTCGGCCACGTCAGGGGGGCCTTTACCGACGCGAGCTATGACAAGGTGGGGCTCTTCGAGGAGGCGAACGGGGGCACCCTTTTCCTGGACGAGATCGCCGAGCTGCCGCTGCCGTTGCAAGTGAAGCTGTTACGCGTACTCCAGGAAGGTGAAATCCGCCGGGTGGGCGGGGCGGCCGCTACGAAGGTCGACGTGCGGGTGGTGTCCGCCACGAGCCGCGACCTCGTTCAGGAGGTCGCAAACGGCAAGTTCCGGGAGGACCTCTACTTCCGGCTCAACGTCTTCGCCCTTTTCCTCCCGCCACTGCGTGCGCGCATCGAGGATGTGCCGCTTCTGGTCGAGCATTTCCTGCAGAAGTACGGCACGCTGATGGGAAAGCCGGGGGTGCGCCCCTCGCCCGAGGCCCTGCAGGCGCTGGTGCACTATCGCTGGCCAGGCAACGTACGGGAGCTTGAGAACTGTATAGAGCGCGGTCTCGTCCTTTGTGAAGGAACCGCTCTCGGACTGGCGGCCCTCCCCGAGGTGGTGCGCGAGGAAGCGGGTCTTGAACGGTCGCTGCCCGAGCTGCCCGATTCGCTCTCCATAAAGAAAGGGGCCGAGGCGCTGGAGCGCCGGCTCATAGTGCGCGCCCTCGAACAGACGGGAGGCAACCGCACTCATGCGGCGCGCCTGCTCGAGATCAGCCATCGCGCCCTTTTGTACAAGCTGAAGGAGTACGATCTCGGTTAACCGTCCGTACGGTGCCAATTTTTTGCGGAGTCCGTGGCTCTGCTATGAAAAAAATGCGTACATTTCCGGTTGCAGCCGTGGTATGGTATGGCGCAACTGTGCGGTTTGAGGCCGAAACGGTGACATGCCGATGTGCCGTAGTTCGAGGCATGGTTGTTGCTGCCACCCCCGGGGCAATAAAAATCACGTATGAGGTGTACTGATGTCGTTGTGGAAATTTCTCGCCACTCTTACCTTTGCAGCAGCCGTTTCCTTCTCCTCCCAAGCCTTCGCCATGTCGCAAGGTTGCACCGGTGAATGCGCATCATGCCATTCGATAACCCTCCAGGAGGCGAGCGGTCTCTTAAAGGAGATCGGCTCGGTCAAGGACGTTAAGCCGGCACCGGTGCGCGGGCTCTACGAGGTCACCTTCGAGCAGCAAGGGCAAACGGGAATCGCGTATCTCGACTACGGCAAAAAACACATCATAGCCGGCCAGGTCTTCGACATCGCCTCGCGGCAGCCGGTGGGAGGTTCGGCGCAGGCTGCGCGCCAGGAGCGCAAGGATCACCTGGACCCTGCCACGCTGACCACGGATAACGCCCTGGTGCTCGGCAACCCCAAGGGGAAGAAGAAGCTTTACGTCTTCACCGACCCGGAGTGCCCTTACTGCGCTAAGGCTCACGTAGAGCTGAAAAAACTGGCGGCCATGGAGCCAGATCTCGCCATCTACATCAAGCTCTTCCCGCTCAAGATGCACCCGAAGGCCTACGACAAGTCCCGCGTAATCCTGTCGCGCAATTCGATGGAACTCCTCGACCAGTCCTTCGCAGGCAAGCCGCTTCCCGCCGCGACGGACAAGGACGCCAGGAAGCCTGTGGACGACACGATAAGCTTCGCCGCTGCCAACGGCATCAACTCGACGCCGACGCTCGTGCTTCAGGACGGTCGCATCATCGTAGGTTACCAGGATGCGGCTGCCATCCAGCAGTTGCTGCGGTAGTTTTGACCTTCTCCCAACCGTCGGATTTCCTTTCGTGAGGTGCAAGGTGGAAAAAATGAAACCATCCCTTTTGATAACGGCCTCGAGCCTCGCGCTCGCCCTCGTACTGTCGCCGACGGTCTCGCACGCCGATCCCGGCGCCGATTACTGCGTGACGCCCGCTTTTGTTGCCGGGAACATCCCGCCCAACCTGCTGCTGTTGATCGACAACTCCGCCAGTATGTACGATCTGTTCTACCAGGACACGACCCATACCTATTGCGCCAACTCCACCACCACGGCGTGTACCTCAAACACCACCTGCGCCTCGCTACCGGCTACCTGCCGGCAAAGCGGTACCACGACGACCAGTACGGTCTATTCGGCCAAACCCTGCACCTCGAACAGCGACTGCACTGCCAGCGGCAGCAAGTGCAATTCCGGTTTCTGCACCAAGTGCAACGCGAATGGCGTCGGCGATTGCGTTTCTCAGAGCACGACGATTTTCACGCCGACCGCCTGCACCACGGACGCAACCTGCAGCGCCATCACAAGCGGCGATACCTGCGGCAACAAGTGCACCGTCCATCACGACTGCTACGACGCCACATACAACAACGCCACGCCTTACAGCGGCTATTTCGACTCCGACAAGACCTACTCCTACGATTTCACCAACAACAAATTCGTTGACGACGCCACCATGCCGGGGACTTGCAGCTATTCCGCCGGTACCACCAAGTACGTCTGCGTCAACACCACCGGCGCCGGCACCGTCTCCGAGGCCGTAGTACAAAACGCTACCGGTTTCGTCGCCAGCGGAAATTTCCTCAACTGGCTCACCGCTTCCAAGTTCGACATCGAGAAGGGGATCCTGACCGGCGGCAAGTACGAAGACAACACCCTGGTCGCTGAAACGCGCGGCTGCGCAGGGAGAAAGTTCGTCAAGAGCCTTCCCGCCGCGAGCCTCACCTTCGCGATACGCGGGGGGACTTCGGAGGGGATTTCCAAGACCACGAGCCAGGCGACCGAGTACGGTCAGACCTACATCGATATCTCCACCGGCACCTACAACGCCTCCGACTGTCTGGCAGCCATGGATGACTGGATGAACGTCACCACCACCAACCCGCCGCAACTGGGCGCGTTCCAGAACGACACCAAGGGATGCGTCGGCACCTCAACCACACTTGCGAATGCCGTGACCGCCTCTTCGGTTTGGAACCACATCCTGCACGACTGCTACCAGGGTTTGAGCGGTGGCGCCCAAAGCTACAGCACCAACCTCTCCGCCCTTGAGGGCGAGTGCAAAAACATCTACGCCAACCTGGCGCCCAACTTGATGACCGACCCCAACGCCGGTTACGCCGTATGTTCCAGCGTGCTGACCTACACGGTCGGCGGCACCAACTGGCAGGGGTACCTGGGCGCCTGCTGGAACAACACGCGGCAGGACTTCTCCAACTGCCCGCAAACCAGCGGAGATCCCAACGCCGACAGCCAGGTAAAGCGCATGGCTAACTACTGCAACGTGAACATCAACACGAACCCGGTCGCCGACCCATCTTCGACCTCGCTCACCACCGCCGGGCAGAGCGCACCAGGTTTCATCCTCGAACAGGGCCTTCTCAACACCCAGCCGGTGGGCACCTTCAGGGTCCGGGTCGCAACGGATTCCGCACCAATCGGGCTCCTGGATGATTTCAAGGACCGCATCCGCTTCGGGGTGCAGACCTTCCAGAACAACGGCGCGGGGAGTGAGTGCGGCAATACCGCCGGCATTCCCTGCGTCAAAACCTGCAGTGTGACTACGACGCGCATCTGCTACTTCGACACTGACTGCCCGATTACCAACGGCACCCAGGAGACCTGTGGCGCACTGACCAAGAGAGATGGCGGCCAATTGCTCACCTATGTCGGATCCGGGAATTGTTCCGTTTCCACCGGAACCGCGTGCACCGTCGACTCCGATTGCTCTTCGCTCACGCCGAGCGGCCAGTACTGCAAACCCAGCATAGGTGACCACAGCACCGGCATGATCCAGGCGATCGACGGCATCCCCGCCACCTCCTGGACGCCGTTTGCCGAGAGCTTCTACAATGCGCTCGGGTACTTCGCGCGCGACAACGCCTATACCGCGAACCCGCCGGTGAGCCGCAACCCAAGCAGCACGCATCCGTTCCCGGTGCTCGCTTCGCCCAATGCGGCCGGAAGCTACCTCACCGAGAAGAACCCGTCGCAGTTCCGTTGCCAGTCCAACAACATACTGCTGATAACGGACGGCATGTCCACGGCCGACCAGAACGGTTCCTCCGAGGCGCTCGCCTCCCTGTACGCATCCCAGGTTCCCAACAGCGTGAACGGCACCACGACCTACGGCATCAGCGGCTACGATACGGCCAACAGCTGCCCCCCTTACGCCGGCAGCCGCAGCATAAGCGACCTCACCTGGATCGCGAAGAACCGCGGCATAAAAACCCTCGCCACAAGCGGGACGGCAAGCACCACCGCTCCGGCTACACCAAGCGAATCGATCACCACCTTCGTCGTCTATTCGGGGCCCCAGACGAGCAACGAAGTCGGGCTTTGCGACCCGAAAACGCTGATGGATAACACCGCGAGAAACGGCGGCACCACGTTGCTGTCCGCCACGGACCGTGATGGACTGCGCGACCAGATACGGGCAGCCCTTTCCGCAGTCGCCGCCAAGGCCGCTTCCGGTACGGCGGCCTCCATTCTCAGCAACAGCGAGGGGAGCGGCGCCAACATCCTGCAAGCCGTTTTCTTCCCGAAGAAGGTTTTCGAAAACCAGACATGGACCTCATGGATCGGCGAGATGCAGAACCTTTGGTACTTCGTCGATCCGCTGATCAGCCGCTCCACCATCCGAGAAGATACCGACCAGAACAGGGCGATGGACCTGATTGCCGATTACGTGGCAAGCTTCCGCTTTGACAGCTCGGACAACACCACCTACGCCTATCTCTCTAAGGACACCAACGGGGACGGGGTGGGCGACACCACCGAGCTCAAGAAGGACAGCGACGATGTGTTGAGTATCTGGCGTGCCGGCCGCCAGCTTGCCCTGCGACCGCTTAGCGCCACCAGCATTCCCCCGGCCACCGTCAGCGACCCCGCACGTCCGCGCAGGATCCTGACGAGCCTGAACGGCACCAGCCTGACCGCGTTCTCTTCCACGAATTTTCCGAGCAGCGGGACCAGCAACGCCTCGACTTTGGCCCCGTATCTGAACGTGAGTGCCACTGAGGCGGAAAGGCTCATAGACTACACGCACGGCATCGACCAGGCCGATGCGGATGGTCTTGCCTCCTACCGCAAGCGAAAGGTGGACATCAAGGTGCCGACGGTGACCAACGCCGCCAACCGTACGCTAAGCTACACCACCAAGTCCGGCACCTGGCGCCTCGGGGATATCATCTCCTCGACGCCGCGCGTCCAGTCGACCGGCAAGCTCAACACCTACAACCTCGCTCCCACCAGCGGGTACAACGACGTCTCCTACGGCTCTTTCATCGGTTCCAGCGACTACAAGAACCGGGGGATGGTGTATGTCGGTGCGAACGACGGCATGATGCACGCATTCAAGCTAGGGCTTTTGGACGTCACCGCGAGCAACACCCAGAAGGCGACCCTGTCGGGAACCGGCCTGGGCGAGGAGCAGTGGGCGTACATCCCGAAGCAGGCGCTCCCGTATCTGCGTTACTACTCCGACCCTTACTACAATCACCTCTACTATGTGGACGGCTCGACCTTGCTTTTCGATGCGAGCATCGGCACCAGCACGGCGTGCTCTGATGCGGCCACTTATTACGATTGCGTGAAACCGAATGCCGTTACCACCGGTGCCGCCGGCACCGCACTCGATCCGGGCACCAACGTCTGGCGCACCATACTGATCGGCGGGATGGGGATTGGCGGCGCCACGGCCAAGACCTGCACCTCCGGGACCCCCTGCGTGGCGACCCCGGTCGCCGCCGATCCCGCCGACAACACCAAGGCACTTGGCTATTCAACCTACTACGCCCTCGACGTGACCGATCCGACCTCTCCCTCTTTGATGTGGGAATTCAACGACACGGCCATGGGGTACGCGACCACCGGGCCCGCCATCGTCAGGGTGGGGGACCGGGCCAAGAACGGGCACTGGTACGCCGTCTTCGGTTCCGGCCCCACCGGCCCGATCGATACCACGTATAACCAGTTCAAGGGACAGTCGAATCAGACACTTAAATTCTTTATCGTTGATCTGCGCACCGGTTTATTGGTGGATACCATCGACACCGGCATTGAAAACGCCTTCGCGGGGTCCATGCTGGGCGCCTCGATCGACGCGGACCGTTGGGACTCTTCCAGCAACGGTCATTACCAGGACGATGCCATCTACGTGGGGTACACCAAGAAAAATACCACCACCGGTACCTGGACCGACGGCGGCGTGATCAGGATCATGACCAAGGAGTCGAGCACCGTGACAAACTGGGCGTGGAGCGAGGTGGTCGGCGGCACGGGCCCGGTAGTGACATCGATCTCCAGGCTGCAGGACAGAAAGAACAAAAACCTCTGGCTCTACTTCGGTTCCGGCAGGTACTATTACCACTCCGGCAGCGAGATCGATGACAACAACGGACAGCGCCACATTTACGGCATAAAGGAGCCCTGCTACAACACGACTGCACATCCGGGGAACCTTCTGGACAAGACCTGCACGGCAACCGTGACCACGGGAATAACCGACCAGTCCACCAGCATCTCGACCACCATTGGCGCTGGGGGATGGAAGATCGACCTCGATCTCGCCAGCGGGGACTTCGGCGCCGAGCGCGTCGTTACCGACGCAGTCGCCCTCACCAACGGCACCGTGTTCCTCACCTCCTTCATGCCCAACGCCGACCCCTGCGGGTTCGGTGGCAACTCCTACCTCTGGGCCCTGGGCTATGACACCGGCGGCAGACCGAGCGACGCGGCGCTCAGCGGAAAGGCGCTCATCCAGCTTTCCACAGGGGAGTTCAAGGAGATCGACTTGTCGAGCGCCTTCGGCAGCGGAGCCGCACGGCTTCTGAGACGCACCAGCGCGGCGATGACGGGCAAGCCCCCGGCGGACGCCTTCCCGATCGTCAGCAAGAGCGGCAACAAGCCGGTGAAACGCATCATGCATATCCAGGAGCGGTGATGAGCAAAGAAAGCGGCTTCACCATCGTCGAACTGGTCGTCATTGTCTCCATCATGGCGATACTTCTGACCATCGGGAGCCTCAACTTCAGCCAGATGCAGAGGAAGAGCAAGGTCGAGGAACAGGTGCGCAACATCTACTCGACCCTAACCGATGTCAGGCTCCAGGCGATGTACACGAAGACGCCGCGCGCGGTAACGGTGGTTGGCAACTCCCTGCGCATCTATACGACCGACGACACCACGGTGGCCCCCTCTTCGGTGGTCAACCTCTCCTTCCCGATGGTGATCGGTCCGGGCGCCGGAGCCATCGTCTACGACGCGTCGGGGGTGGTCAACGATGTCGAACGCGCCATCTGCGTGGAACCCGGCAACGTGGCGGATAATCCCGGTAACATGGACAGCACCATCATCTCGACGGTGCGCACCTACCTCGGAAAACGAAGATCAGGAGGCGCCTGTGCCCCAAGCAGCATTGATCAAAAATAACGACGGCTTCACCCTCATCGAACTGATGGTTGCTGTGATCATCGTGGCCGTCGGCATGTTCGGCGTGCTGGAAACCGTGAACGTAACCCTGCAGCACAACCTGAAGAACGAGTTGCGCAACGAGGCGATCAAAGTCGGTGAACAGTACATGGCCGAATTCCGCGGCACGAACTTCGCCTCGATCACCGATTCCTACCCGAGCCTGAACATCGACAGGAAGGTGAGGGGGGTAAGCAAGCAGTACGTGGTGGAGCGCAGCTCCCAGGTGCTCGCCCGCGACGGCGCCCTGCAGCCGACCACCAAACAGGTGACCGTGGTGGTAAAGTGGGCCTTCCGCAACCTCACCTCGCAAAACCGGGTGGTTTCCGTGATGGCGCAGCCATGACCGGGGCCGAGGAGTTACCGATGCTGGAGCGCAACAAGGGATATACCCTGGTGGAACTCATCGTGGTCATGGCGATCTTCGTCACCGTGCTCATCGTGGTTTCCAGCGGTTTCAAGACCGTACTCACCCAGGTGGGACAGCAGAGCAAGCAGATGGAAACCGACATAGGCAACGTGGTCGGCCTCGAGATCTTCCGCTCCGACCTGCAAAACGCGGGGTACGGGCTCCCCTGGGCCTTCCAGTCGACCCCGGCCGCCGCCAAGTACACCGAGGCGACCAGCAGTGATGACGGGGGACCGGTCACCGCGGCCATCTGGTCCGCCGGTCAGAGCCCGCGCACCTACAACGACGCCGGCGTCGGCACCGGCATCCCGCGCGCGGTCCAAAGCGGCGCCACCACCTTTAACGGCGGCTCGCAATACCTGGTGATCAAGTCGCTGATCGCGGCGACATCCGCCGCAGGCACCCAGAAGAAATCGGTGAACGTCACCTACAACGACACCGGCAGGCACACGACGGTGTGGGGGGATGCAAGCCGCGATTTCAAGCCGGACAGCACCGCCACGGAGCGGATCATAGTGCTCAGGAACACCTTCATCGACCGTGTCCCGAGCCGGCAGTTGCAGGTCGACAGCACCGGCAACTTCTCCGCCTACTTCAAACAGAACCAGTACACGAGTCTCACCCTGCCGCACTCCTCCGGTGACGTCTTCGAGGTGTACGGGATTGACCCCGGGACGGAACCCAGGATGCCGTTCAACCGCGCCGACTACTACGTCGCGACGCCCGCCACCCCGCCGCCAGCATGCTCACCCCACACCGGCGTGCTGTACAAGGCGGTGCTCAACCAGGCGGCGAGCGGCGGCTTCAGCGCCATACCGCTGCTTGACTGCGTGGCCGACATGCAGGTGGTCTACGGTGTCGGAGACGTGGGCTCGAAGGAGGTCAACCTGCATCAGGCGGCCCTCCCGGGAACCGGCAGCGCGCAGGACATCCGCGAGAGGCTCAAGGAGATCAGGGTATACATCCTGGCGCACACTGGGAAGAAGGACTCGTTCTACACCTTCCCGAGCCAGACCGTCGACGTCGGGGAAAGGTTCGGCGGCGCCGCGAGCCCGCTGATCGGCAGAACCTTCGACCTCGACGCCAGGATCGGTGGCGACTGGCGGAATTACCGCTGGAAGCTTTACACCATCGTGGTTCGACCTCAGAACCTCATCCAGTAAGACACGGAACGCTTATGAAAAAGATCGGTAACGAAGACGGCATAGCACTGGTGACGGCACTTATGTTCACCCTGATCTGCCTTGGGATCGTGGCGGGGCTGATGCAGATGCTGCTTCTTGAGACCAAGGTCTCCGGGAGTCAGAAGGCCTACCGCAACGCGCTTGAGGCCTCCTACGGCGGCACCGAACTCATCACGCGGGAATTCATCCCGAGGCTCTTCGCCAACTACTCGACCAGCATCAACCCTTTGCTGAACGACTACGGCGCCGGTGGGCTTGGTGACATCAACCTGGTGGTGGACAAAGCGGCCTTGGGCACCAAGTTGGCAAAGGCGACCGAGGAGTGGGGAAGTCTCTCGAAGACGGTTAACGCGAAGGACATGCCCGACCTGCAGTTCACCCTGAGGGGGCTCTCCTCCAACACCAACTTCAAGGTCTATGCGAAGGTAGTCGACACGGTACCGGGGAACTCCGACCCGACCGGGGTCGATTACCTCGATTCCGGGGTGGGGGTCGCGGGGATCGGTTCCGGTATCGCCCCCAAGCACAACCCGGCGCTGTACAGCCTCGAGGTGCAGGGGGAACGGGCCTCCAGCCCGAAGGAAAAGGCGATCCTATCGGTTCTCTACGCCTACTGACATCGCCTCGCGCAAAAAGCCGCCCTCCCTCTACGGGGAGGGCTTTTTTTTTGCCCTCTGCCGCAGTTTTCCCGCCTTTTTTTTCTGGGGTCCTTTGCTAAGATTGGTGGGTTCAAATTTTGCCGGGCCTCCGCCAGCCGGTCGCCCGGCGTCTTCCGGGGGGAAAGATGCCTTCACGCGGTTTCTCACTCGTCGAGATGTTGACCATTATGGCAACCGTGGCACTTCTCATCGCCCTTGGCACAGTCATGTTCCAGCGCTATGACCGCAGCTTCAGGCGTGATGCGCAGACCCGCCTCATCCTCGCCGAACTGCTGAAAGCCCGCATGCAGGCGATCAGCCAGCACAGGGTGATCCGTGTGAAGCTGTACCCGGACCGCTTCGAGGTGTACTCCTCCGGGACCGATGACCGCAACGGGGCAAGTCCGCTCATGGCGCAACAACTCAGGTTTCCGCTGTCGAGCAACGCTGCTGGTTTCGGCGGCGGGGCGCATGTGGACTTCAAGGAAACCGGCCTCACCGACGACTGGTGTACCATCTGTGTCGATGCCGGCGCCCCGCTTCCAGGTCTTGACAGCATCGTCATCTCGGCCACCAGGATGAGCCCGGGCTCAAAGGACAAGGGAAATGAGTGCACCTCGGACAACATCACCATCAGGTAGCACGGGTTTCAGCCTCGTGGAGATGCTCATGGCCATGCTGGTCGCCACGGTCGGGCTTTTGGGGCTTTTGCAGTCGGTGATCGTCGCCTATCAGCATGCGGTGAAGACCCGCTGTCGCGGCGAAGCGGTGCAGGTGGCGGAAGAACGGCTGCATACGTTGAGCGGACTCCCTTTCGCCAAATTCACCGGGGGTACCGAAACGACAAGCGTCGAGACGAGAATGGTGGGGGGAGTCCCCTGGACCTACACGGTCACGAGCAAGGTGCAGCCGGCGGGCAGCACCAAAGCAGCCGTGAAGCTCACCGTTGCCATCACCTGGAGCGCCAGGGGCGAGGCGGCAAGCCATGAGATCTACACGCTGAGGACGAGGAGAGTCGGGGAATGAGGCCTAAGGAGACGGAACAGGGTTACACCCTGGTCGAGTTGCTGGTGTCGATGCTGATCTTCTCGGTGGTGATGACGCTCATCAGTGTCTCCTTCGGGAGGATCGTGAGGAGTTCAAGCCAGCTCGGCAGGTCTGCTGAGAGCGATATTGCCGGCCTGATCGGGCTCGAGGTGATGCGAAGTGACGTCGAACTGGCGGGCTTCGGTCTGCCGTGGAGCGTTCCCAGCGAAATAAATTACAGCGAGGCCGGGGTGGCGGAACAGTTCGTCAACAGCTGCAGTGACGGCTGCCCCGACGCGATGCCAAGCCGCTACAACGACCGTCCTTACATGGACGCCCCCCCCGCCTACCGGGTGGGGGACAATGTAGGCTTCAACGGCTCCGACTACCTCGTGCTAAAGGGGACAGCGCTCGGCACGAGCAGCGTCTGCCGCAGTTGGTGTTACCTCAAGAAGGGGGGGGTGACCAGACCGTCGCGCGTCAGCCCGGAACTCTCCAGGGGGAGCCGGGACCGCGTCATCGTGCTCAGAAACGAGATCGGCCCGGATGGGGCGAGCCGCTCCCTCGTAAGCAAAGGGAGCGACTTCACGGTCGCCCTGGACAACGACGGATTTCCCGAAGCGTTTACCCCGGCGGAAGCAACCGACACCTACCTCGTGTACGGGGTTGCAAACTACTACTCCGACGCGGAGCTCAGCTTTCCCTTCAACCGGTCCGACTACTACATAAACCGCAAAGTCGACAAGATGTCGAAATCCTGCAACGAAGGTACCGGCATGCTCTACAAGACGGTGGTCAATCACCAGGGGGATCCCACGAAATACCCGCTTCTCGATTGTGCCGCCGACATGCAGGTTGTTCTTTACCTGGACACCAACGGTGACGGTGAAATCGATTACCACCCCGTGCTCGCCAGAGAGATCCCCACCGCGCAGAAGCTGCGCGAGCAACTGAAGGAGATCAGGGTTTACGTCCTGGCCCAGCAGGGATTACCCGATCCCGCCTTCTTCTACCCGGTAGCGACCCCGTCACGCGCCATCGTGGTCGGGGACCCCGCCTTGTCGGACGAGCTTGGTCATGTCTGGAGCGAACGGGCGCTCGCCCAGAGGTTCGGGGAGAACTGGCGCAACTACCACTGGAAGGTGTACACCATCGTGGTGCAACCCAAAAACCTTTAGCAGGGAGGGGCGATGCGATACCTTGGCTCGCAACATGGTGCGGCTTTGGTGACGGCGCTGATGCTGACCGCGCTGTCGCTTGTCATAGCCGTCGCACTGCTCACCATGGTCACCACCGGGATCCAGACATCCGCAAGCCAAAAGCGCTACCGCAGCTCGCTGTCTGCGGCGCGGGGCGCCGTCGATCTCTTCACGCAGGAACTGATGCCCAGGCTGTTCCAGGCCGAAACCTCGGTCGGAAACCTGGAACACGAATTCTCTGGGATCGAGTTGCATGTGAATCTCGACACCTGCCTGAGGCAAAAGCTGACGCTTGCACCAGGATCCTGGACCGGCTGCAGCGCGGCGCAGGCCTCAAGCGATCCCGCGGCGGCGCCGGATGTCACCTTCCGGCTTGCCGGTCCCCCTGCCGCGCAGGGGTTCACGGTAAGCACCAAGATCGTCGACACCGTCCCCGGCAACACGGACCGAAGCGGCTACGACCTTCTGGATGCGGCAGGCGCGGTAGCAGCCCAGGATGAAGTCGTCCGTCCGCAGCACGTCCCGGCCATGTACCACCTCGCGGTGCAGGGGAGCAGGGACGGGCAGACTCGTGAAAGGGCGCGCCTGTCTGTCCTTTACGCCTACTGACGGATCATCGCGCAGGCGCCTGGCCGCGGCGCAAAAAGAGCTTAGGTGTTCTTGAAGGGCGGGTTGCGACAAATTGCAACTCGCCTTTTTATTGGTATCATCTCCCAAGCCCGCCCATTAGAATTCTGCCTGGGAACGGGAGGTTTTTAACCTCCGTTCATGGCAGCCATCTCTCTTTGGCATATAATTATGTATAATTTGAATTAAAATGTTGACTTTCGTGAAGTTTGGCGTATATGTATGCCAAAATTTCCTACGACTGTCTTAAGCGGTGCCAATCAATGATCATGAACAGCGTGAAGAAATTGCGGGAAGAGCGCCTGATGAGCAAGGCCGAGCTGGCGCGCCTGGCCGGGGTGTCACCGATAACCATCGACCGGATCGAACGGGGTGAGGAATGCAGGATGGAGACCAAGCGCAAGATCCTGCTTGCTCTTGGGTTTTCCCTCTCCGACAAGAACAAGGTATTCCAGGACTAGGGTAATAGGACCACGCGATGCTTTTCTCCAAGAAGAAGGACATAGTAGGGGTCGACATAGGCTCCAGTGCGGTGAAGCTGGTGCAATTGCGCCCGGCGAAGGGAGGTTACCATCTGGTGAAGATCGGGATCCTGCCGCTCCCCGCGGAGGCCATCGTCGACAACACCCTGATGGACAGCTCTTCCATCGTCGAAACCGTCCGCCAGCTGCTCACCACCCTCGGGGTGAAGGCCAAGGAGGCCGCCTGCTCCATCTCCGGAAACTCGGTCATCATCAGGAAGATCTCACTTCCGGTGATGCCGGTTGAAGAGCTCGAGGACCAGATCCACTGGGAAGCGGAGCAGTACATCCCCTTCGACATCAACGACGTGAACGTCGACTTCCAGATCCTCTCCCCCGACGAGCAGGATCTCTCCAAGATGAACGTCCTCCTGGTCGCCAGCAAGAAGGACATCATCAACGACTACCTCTCGGTGTTCGCCGAGGCCGGCCTCAAGCTGGTCGTGGTGGACGTCGACTCCTTCGCGGTACAAAACTCCTACGAGCTGAACTACCCCGCCGATCCCGAGCAGGTGGTGGCGCTCGTCAACATCGGGGCCAGCATCTTCAACCTGAACATCGTACGCGACGGCATCTCGCTTTTCACCCGTGACGTGCAGATGGGTGGCAACCTCTACACCGAGGAGATCCAGAAACAGTTCGGCATCAGCAGCGGTGAGGCCGAGGAGATGAAACTTGGTGCAGCCGACGCGGCGGACCCCCGGCTGAAGGAGGTGCTGCAGCGGGTGAACGACACCATCGCGCTCGAGATGCGACGCTCCCTTGACTTCTACAACTCCACCGCCGGCGAGGAGCGCATCACCAAGGTGTTTCTCTCCGGGGGGGGCGCGAAGACGCTGCAACTCGTGGAAGCGGTGCAGCAGCGCCTCTCGCTCCCGGTCGAGCTCATGAACCCGTTGGCCAACGTCACGGTGAACGAGAAGGAGTTTGATCCGAGGTACCTTGATGAAATCGCCCCCCTCATGTCTGTAGCGGTGGGCCTCGCAACGAGGAGGGCCGGAGACAAATGATAAGAATAAACCTCCTTCCCGTACGGGCGTCCAAAAAGAAAGAGACCATGCGGCAGCAGGTCGCCATCCTGGTGGTCGTCCTGGTGGGGCTTTTGGCCGTTGGTGTGGGCGCCTGGATCTACCTGCGCAGCCAGATAACCAGCCTCAACAACGAGATCGCCAGTTCCGAGACGGAACTTGCCGCGCTGAAGACGAAGATCGGGGCGATCGACAACCTGAAGAAGCTGCAGGCCGACGTGAAGAAGAAGCTGGACGTGCTGAACCGGCTGCGTCGCGACAAGAGCGGCCCGGCGTCACGGCTGTCCGCGCTTTCCGAGTCGGTGCCCGAAAAAGTGTGGCTCACCAAGTACACCGAGAACGCTGACAAGGTATCGGTAAGCGGAGGTGCTCTCAGCGAGGATCTCATCGCGGTTTTCATGAAGAGCCTGCAGGCCTCCGGCGCCTTCAAAAACGTGGAGCTGGCCGTATCGGAACAGTCGGAAATCGCCGGAGTGAAGTACAAACGCTTCGATCTCAATTTCCAGATCGCGGATCAGAAGCCGTAGGCCGGATTTCCGGCACAGGGAAGGCGCGCGGACGCCTACAAACACGCTGAAGCAGAGGCATTGCCATGGATCCACAGATAGAGAAATTGCTGAAGCTCCCGACCAAGGAGAAAGTCGCACTTTTGATTCTGCTCATGCTCCTCGAGGGGGCGGCCATGTACTACGGGCTGCACCGCCCCCGCTTGCAGGAGCTGGAGGGGCTGAAGAAGAAGCACGAGGATCTGCAGAAGCAGGTGACGGAGAACCGGCGCATCGCCAACAACCTCCCCCGCTTCAAGGCGGAGTACGAGCAGTTGAAGCGCGACCTGGACAACGCCCTGACCGAGCTGCCGAACCAGAAGGAGATACCGTCGCTTTTGACCAACATCTCCAACGTCGGCAAGAGCTCCGGGCTCGAATTCCTCCTCTTCAGGCCCAAGCCCGAAGTCCCCAAGGATTTCTACGCCGAGGTGCCGGTCGACATCGCCGTCTCCGGAACCTTCTACAACGTGGCGGACTTCTTCGTCGCGGTCAGCAAGCTGCCGCGCATCGTGAACATCACTAACGTGAGCTTTTCCGACATAAAGCCGGTAGGCGGCCGGACCAGCCTCAAGGTGAACTGCCTGGCCACCACCTTCCGTTTCCTCGACCCCAAAGAGGCACAGAATGCCAATGCTAAAGCCAATAAACCTAAATAGCGTCGTGCTGCTGCTTGCGCTGGCACTTGTGCCAGGTTGCAAGAAGGAAGAAGCCCCGGCGCCCGCTCCCGCACCAAACAAGCCGCACCCGGCTCCCGCTCCCAGCCCGGCACCGCCGGTGCAGCAGCAGCTGTCGTCTGCGGCGAAGGTTTCCGGGGTGCTCAGCTTCAGGAAAGATCCCTTCAAGCCGGTAATCGTACCGGTCACCCCTGCGCCGACCGCCTCAGCGGCGGGCCCAAGCGTATCCGCCGCCGACCTTCTCCCCATCCAGAGCTTCGAGGTGAGCAAGTTCAAGGTATCCGGCATCATCGCCGGGATGAGGGAGAATCGCGCGCTTTTGATCGATCCCAACGGCAAGGGGTACGTCGTGCAGGTGGGGATGCAGGTAGGAAACGCAAACGGCCGCGTCACCCGGATCACCCCATCGACGGTTGAGATTGTCGAGAAGGGCGCCGGGCGCGGCAAGGGTAGAACCATCGTGCTTACGCTGGCCAAGAAAAGGTAAGGAGCGTTTCAGATGACCATGTACCAGAGCAGAATTCTTTTCCATGCCATGGCCTTAATCGTCCTGCTGACGGTTTCCGCCGGCTGCGTCAAGAGGATGACCGCCGCGAACGAGCCTGCTCAGGCAAGGGCCACCGCTTTTGCCACGCTACGCTCCGTGACGGTCTCCCGTGACGGTTCCAGCGTCGAGCTGATCAGCGACAAGCCTCTCACCTACACCTCCTACAAAAGCGGCGAGCCGTCAAAGATCATCGTGGATATCTCCCAGACCGAACCTGGGGGCGTTTCCTCGCCGATCGAGGTGAACCGCGGCAGCGTGAAGCGGGTCGACGTGGAGCGCCAGCCGGTGGGAGGGAGCGTGCTGACCCGCGTGTCGGTGGTGCTCACCCACGACGTCGATTTCTTCGTCGCCACCGATCCCGCCGACAAGAGCAAGCTCATGATCACGCTGCCGCGCGAGGCTGAGGCCAAGCCCGAGCAGCCGGAGGTCAAGGAGGCTCCCATCGCGGAGCCGCGCATCGAAGAGAAAACGCTCGTAGCTGATGCCGCGGCAGCGACCCCGCCGGTGCACAAAAGCGACGCGCCGCCCGCTGCCGCGCCGGTTGCCGAGAAACCGGCAGCCAAGGCCCCCGCGGCCGACGCCGGCAACGGGCAGAAACTGAACGCCATCATGACCGTCGCCGACGGCGTCGAGCTCTCCGTCCAGGGTGGGGTGCAGACCTTCAACTCCTTCAAGCTCGCCAAGCCGGACCGCATCGTTCTCGACCTGTTCAAGGTCAAGAATGCCCTCGTGCAGAACGTGGTGCCCATAGGCGCCTTCGGTGTCGCCAACGCCCGCGTAGGCTCCACCCCGGACAAGGTACGCATCGTCCTTGACGCTGCAGGGGAGGACCTGCCCGCTTTCGAGGTGGTCAAGACCGATCTCGGCGTGAAGATCAAACTGAAAGCAAAGGGGCCTGCACAGGCCGAGGCAGCGGCACCGGTCCCCGCACCGGCAGCAGCACCGGCTGCTCCTGCCGAGCCCGCGGCGCCCGCAGCCGCACCGGCACCTAAACCGGCGGCTCCCGCTCCCGCTACCAGGATGAAGACGGATGTCCCCCCCAAAAAGAACGTGAAAGGGTCGCTCGAGGCTGTCGAGTTCAGGGTTGTGGACGGGGTATCCCGCATCACCATGAAACTGTACGGTACCTGCGAACCGGGTGAGCCCGTTCGCTCCGCACAGGGGCTCACCCTCACCATCAACGATTGTCAGGTACCGAAAAAACTGCAGCGCGCCATGGATACCTCCAAGTTCGGCACCCCGGTTCTCTCGGTTACCCCGTACCAGGTCAAAGGGAAGAAAGGGTACCTCACCAGGATCTCGGTGAAGCTGCACGGCAACCCCGAATACAGTACGAGCCGCAGGGGGGACGTCTACACCTGGGATATCGTGAACCCCGGCCCGGCAGTCCCGGCAAAGCTTCCCGCGGCACCCGCGCTGGTACACGGCGGCAACGACGCCGCTGCCGAACTCGCCGCTCCCCCCGCACCCGCACGCATCGAGGAGCCGATGACCGACATCTCCGCCTCGGCCGAAAAGCGTCCCGCGAAGAAGGTTTACAAGGGGAGAAGGGTAACCCTCGAGTTCTCCGACGCCGACATCAGGAAGATCTTCCAGTTGATCGCCGAGGTGAGTAACCTGAACTTCCTCATCGGCGACGATGTCACCGGGACCATCAGCATCAAGCTGGTCAACGTCCCCTGGGACCAGGCGCTCGACGTCATCCTCGACACCAAAGGGCTTGCCATGGTGCAGCAGGGTAACATCGTGCAGATCAAGCCGCGCAACAAGATGCAGAACCAGGCCGACGAGGAAGCAGCAGCGAAGAAAGCCGCCGAGCGCATGATGGAGCTTAAGACCGCGGTGTTCGAGGTGAACTACGCCTCGGTCTCCGACGTCTCCTCGCAGTTCGGCATGCTCAAAAGCGAGCGCGGCATCATCACCAAGGACGAGCGTACGAGCCGCGTCATCGTGCGGGACGTGCAGCCGGCCCTGGACGAGATGCGCGCCCTCCTGAAAAACCTCGACGCACCCGAGAAGCAGGTGATGATCGAGGCACGCATCGTCGAGGCTACCTCCACCTTCACCCGTGACCTCGGCGTGCAGTGGGGGCTCACCTACCGTGACGCTGCTGCTACTGTGGCCAACATCAACAACGTCGAGACGACCTTCGGCGGCGTCGTTTCCACCGCTGGCCCGGGGACGAGCGGCTCCGGCGGTCTCGGCCTCGGCATGTCATTCGGCAAACTGACCAGCAACGTGCAGCTCGACATGAGGCTCGCGGCGGCCGCCACCGTGGGGCAGGTGAAGATCATCTCCACTCCTAAAGTGGTGACGCTGAACAACAAGGCCGCCAAGATCTCGCAGGGGCAGTCGATCCCGTACCAGACCACCTCGGCCGAGGGGACCAAGACCGAGTTCGTCGAGGCGGCCCTCACCCTGGAGGTTACCCCGCACATCACCGCCGACGGCTCGGTAAGCATGAAGATCAAGGCGAGTAACAACTCCCCCGGCACCGGTTCCCCGCCGCCGATCAACAAGAAGGAAGCCACCACCGAACTCGTCGTCTCCAACGGCGACACCACCGTCATCGGCGGCATCTACGTCGACAGCGACACCGAGTCGGACACGGGCGTTCCGTTCCTCGCCGACATCCCGCTTCTCGGGTGGCTTTTCAAGTCAAACTCGAAGCAAAAGACCAAGACCGAACTGCTCATCTTCATTACGCCGAAGATTGTTATTTAAGGAGATCCTATGTTTAAACGGTTTGCTTTGTTGTTCTGTAACGCGTGCCTCGTCGCCGTCCTCAGCTCATGCGGGGCCGGTGACCTGGGTGGCGGGGTAGGGGAATTCACCACGGTGAACGCGACTGCAACGGCACTCACCAGCAGGCTCGAGTCCGACATCGTCAAAGGGAACAACTGTTCCGATTCCGTATCCACCGGTGGAACCGTGGTGACCGACAGCGTCAACGTAGCCTTCGCCTCAAAAGCGCTTTACACTACGGGCGCACTAGACCTCGTCATCAGCAAGATCACCATCCATTACACCCCTGTCAATTCGGCGACCACTCCGCCTATTCCGGACAGCTACGTGAACATATCCCAGACCGTTGTGCCGGGCGACACCCCGACCATCCCGGTTGCCGTCCTCACCGACGCCCAGAAGATCGCCCTCATGGAGCGTACCACGCTCCCCATGACCCTTTGCAGCTCCAGCGTCTTCGAATACTGGGTCGACATCGTCTTTGACGTCTCCGAGGTCGGGGGCAAAGGCGAGACCCACCCCGTCACCGCCAAAATGAATCTGGCCGTTGCAGACAGAATTTAAAACGACAAGGCTCCATGGATTGTTGGCAATAGGAGTGTGAAATGAATTTATCGAAAAAAATCTGCTGGGCGCTTTTGATGCTTTTCTGTGCCGTCATGCTCAGTTGTTCCGGTGACGGTGGAACGGGCGCGACCACTGCTGCCGGTGGGAAAAAATCGGCCAAGGTGCTTACCAGCGACTTCCAGGTGACCTCCGACCCAACGGACCAGTCCCAGCCCGCCATCGCCTACGACACGGTGAACCACAACCGTTACCTGAGCGTCTTCGTCGACAGCAGGAACGGTCAGCAAATCTACGGCGCCATCAGCGTCGGTTCCGACTCCCCGGGGCAGGGGCTGCCCGGCAACGTCACGTCCCTTGCCGCCAATCCGGTCAATTTCGCGATCACTAACATTACCGGCAACAAGTCCCAGCCTAAAGTCGCCTTCTACCATGACCCCAATGTAGAAAGCAACAGCATGTATCTGGTGGTTTGGACCGACTCCAGGGCAGGCTACGGCCAGATTTACGGCCAGTTTGTCAGCATGACCGGTACGCTGCTGGGAAGTAACTTCCAGATCTCCCCGCACGTCGCCAACGTAGACATAAACCAGAACGACCCCGATCTGATATACAACGAGGTGACCGGCAAGTTCGTCGTCGCCTGGGTCGATACGTCCACCTTTGACACGACCGCAAACCCCAACAACGACGTGACATACACAGCGGTGGGCGCGCAGAACTCCATCACGATCCGTCACATCCCGCTGCCGTATGCAGACAACAACATCGTGCGCACCATTGAGGTGGACCCGAACTATACCACCCACGCAACCGGAAATCTGCAGCACGTCTCTGCTAGTGTACGCGTAGGCGGCATCGTCGACACCGGGTCGGCAATTATCGATACCTGGAAGGTCCAGTTGAACGAGTCCCACCCGAGGATCGCCTACAGCCCGATCACCGGCGAGATCTTCACCAGCTGGAGCGGCTCCACCAGCACGGTGACCCTCACCATCATTTACTCGACGTCTACGACGACAACCCCCCCGTTGATCACCACGGCGATCTACAAAAGCTCTGTTTTCACCTCCATTAACGACGATGACGCCGCAACGAAGGTGAAACTGCGGAGAAACCAGGGGCTCGGCTTCATCAACGACTTCAGCTTCGGCACCGCCGGCTTCCCCGCAACGAATCCCTCGGTTTCCGTCGACCCCAACACGAACCGACTCCTCCTCGCCTGGGAAGACAACAACGGCGGCACGGAAACCGGCAAGAACATCGTAGGGCAGCTCGTCGATCTCTCTGGCTTCACCGCCTACGGCGACCCCATCCAGATCTCCAACGCCGTCGGCGACCAGACCGCTCCGGTTGCCGCCTTCGACAACGTCAACCAGCGCTTCTTCGTGGCGTGGGAAGATGCCAGGAACCAGAGCGCGAACCTGAGCAACATCGACCTTTACAGCCAGTTCGTCGACCCGCAGGGGAATCTCTCCGGCGGCAACTCCATCGTCACCGTGGCCACCGGTAACCAGCTCTCACCGGCGGTCGCCTTCGGGGACGTGAACTTCCGGAAATTCATGGTTGTGTGGAAGGACGGCCGCGCGCTTTCCAATTCGGACATCTTCGCCCAACTGCTGGAGTTCTCTTCCGCGCCGCAGCTCACCATCACCGACACGAAGGACGTGCCGATTCTGAGCGGCGCCATCGATTTCGGCAACGTCGATATCTCGTCCAGTACGCCGTACAAGGACGTCACCTTCCGTATCAGAAACGACGGTAACTCCGTTCTCACGATCAACTCGATCGTCGATCCCGCGGAGCCGTTCAAATTCACCACCCCGAAACCGACCACCATCAGCCCGGGTACCAACGCGGAAATGACGGTCCGTTTCGCCCCGACCGCGGCCGGTTCGTACTCGAACCCCGCCGAGGGGTACCGCATGATCTTCGACTCCAACGGCGGCCAGGCCGTGATCAACCTTTCCGGCGCCGGCATCGGCAACCTTCCCCTGTCCATCGCGACGTCGACGCTGCCTGACGGCACCGCCGGTTCGGTCTATCCCGGGGCGACGCTGACGGCTACCGGCGGCGTCAGGCCGTACGGTTCCTGGACCATCACTTCCGGTACGCTTCCTCCGGGGCTTACCCTTTCCGCAACCACCGGCGTGATCAGCGGAACGATCAGCCCGTCCGCCGCGTCTGCCTACACCTTCACGGTGGGCGTGACCGATTCCAACGGCGCTTCGACGACGAAGTCGCTTACCCTGAACATCACCGCCATGTCGATCACGACGTCATCGCTGCCGACATGGACCCAGCTTAAGACCGGCTACAGCGCTACGCTTGCCGCCTCCATTCCCGGCGTCACCATAAAGCCGGCAAACATGACCTGGACCGCGCAGGGGCTGCCGCAAGGGCTCCAGCTCACCTCCGCCGGTACCATCACCGACGTAAGCTCCGCCACCGGCCCGCTCATCCCAGGCTCCTACAACGTGACGGTCCAGGCCAGCTACCTCGACGATACCGTGACGCCCAACAGGACCTATTCGGCCTCGAAAAGCCTCACCCTCACCATCAACCCGGCACTTTTCATCACCACCACAAGCCTTCCCTCGGTGGTCGTCGGTGCCCCGTATAACCAGTCTCTCGTTATGCAGGGTGGGACACCCTCCTATCTCTGGCAGATCTCGGGCGGCAGTCTCCCCGCCGGACTCACCCTGAGCCCCAGCACAGGGACCATCAGCGGTGCGCCGTCGCAGACCGGCACTTTTTCCTTTACCGTGAAGGTGCTTGATTCTACCGGTGCCAGTACGACACGCGACCTTGCCATCAGGGTCAATCCGACGCTTTCCATCACCACCACCTCGCTCCCGTCCGTCGAAAACGGCGCAACCTACACGCAGGAGCTCGTAGCCGCCGGCGGCACCGAGCCGTATGTTTGGTCCATCTCCGGTAGTGGTACCCTCCCTCCAGGGCTCACACTTGACAGCGCGTCCGGTGTTATCAGCGGTAAGGCTTCCGGTTCCGGTAACTACAGTTTCAACATCAAGGTCACCGACGCCGACGGCAACTTCTACAGCAAGCTCTTCACAATCTCGGTGAGGGCCGCCGGCATCGTTTCCGGCAACCTCGTCTTCACCGATCTCGCCGGCACCGACCTCGGCGGGACCCAGAACTTCGGCGGCGTTCTCGTCAACAAGACGGCCGTTGCGACCGTGTGGGTGAAGAACACCACCACCTCCCGGATCACGGTGAGCAGTGTGGCCGCGACCGGCAACTCCAGTTTCGTGGCGAGCGGCGGCGGTAACGTCGACCCTGCGAAATCGATACCGATCAGCCTTTACTTCACCCCGAAGGCCGTATCCAGCTACAGTGGAACCCTTACCGTTACCGACTCCACGGGCTCGACTTACACGCTTGCCCTCGCCGGCAACGGTGCGAGCGCAGTTGCGGCCATTCAAGGGACCACCGGCGTCACCGACAGTACCGAGCTTTTCTTCTCTAATCCGGCTCTATCCGACTTCACTGCGAGCAAGCCGACCGAGCCGACCGAGCTGGCCAATTTCACCCCCCTTGGCGCCATCAGCCTTCGTGTGGAAAACGTGCTCGCGGAGAAGACCGTGAACGTAGCGGTCACTTTCCAGACCACGCTGAGCGACAGCAGCGTCTTCTACAAGGTGGTCAACAACCCGCTGACCAACCAGGTCACCTGGACCAAGATCGACCCGATCAGCCGCACCGGCAATACCGCGGTCTTTGCCGTTACAGACAACAACCCGCTGCACGACTCCGATCTCAACCCCGGGTACATCCAGGATCCTATCGTCGTGGGCGTCGTGGGAAGCGCTCCCGCTGGGGGCGGCACCGATACCGGCAGCACCCCGCCGTCTTCTTCCAGCGGCAAGAGCGGTTGCTTCATCGCCACCGCCGCTTACGGCAGCTACCTGGATCCGCAGGTCGTGGTGCTCAGGCACTTCCGCGACAACGTGCTCCTGAAATCGGCACCGGGTCGTGCTTTCGTCTCCTTCTACTACAAGCACAGCCCCCCGATCGCCGACTTCATCTACGAGCACGGCTTCCTGCGCCTGCTTACCCGCTGGGCGCTCACCCCGCTTATCTTCGCGGTGAAGTACCCGGTCACCATGCTGCTTCTTCCGCTGCTCTTCGCCTATAGCCGGTCCCGCAAACAAAAGATTGCGGTTCCGGCCCGGTAGGGGCGGCAGGTAGATGAAACAAACGTCAGGAGCTCTTTTCATGTTCAAACGCTTCATCGTTCTCTGTCTTGCGGTGCTCGTTCTTTCCGCATGCTCCAAGCCCCCCGCAAAGGAGCTGGTGCAGACGGCGGTCAAGAAGTTCATCCCGATGGACTTCGAGGTGCTGCAGGTCTCCGAGGTCAAGGGGATCGCGGGTCTCTATGAGGCCGCCATCAACGTCGGCGGGCACCCGGTGATTTTTTACGTCGACAAGAAGTGCGACTACATCTTCACCGGCAGCATGATGTCCACCCAGACCAAGGCCAACCTGACCAACGAGGCACAGAAGAAGTTCCAGAAGTAAGTAGTTCCGACAAAGACATCACCATCGATTCGAAAGCCAGGGAAGCTCCTGGCTTTCGTTTATCAAATAAGGAGCAGGCATGTTCAGATACCTTACCGCGGGCGAGTCGCACGGCCCGCAGTTGACCGCCATCGTCGAAGGGGCCCCCTCCGGGCTCAAGCTCACCGAGAGCGACATCAACGCGGACCTTGCGCGCAGGCAGGGGGGCTACGGGCGCGGCGGCCGCATGAAGATCGAGACGGACCGCGTGCGCATCCTCTCCGGTGTGCGCTGGGGCGAGACGCTTGGCTCCCCGATCACCCTGGTGGTGGAAAATTCGGACTGGGTGAACTGGGAACAGCGCATGTCCCCTTACGCCGAGTTTCGTGACGACAGCATCCGGGTCACCCGGGCCCGGCCCGGGCACGCCGACCTGCCGGGGGCGATGAAATACGCCCACAACGACGTGCGCAACATCCTCGAGCGCTCCAGCGCCCGCGAGACGGCGATCCGCGTGGCCGTCGGGGCGGTGGCGAAGGCTTATCTCAACCGCTTCGGCATCTCGGTCACCGGCTGCGTGACCGAACTTGGGGGCGTCAGGGCGGAGCGCCCCGCCGACGCCGGGGTGAAGGAGCTGCAGGAGAAAATCGCCAAGTCGCCTGTCTACACCTACGACGAGAAGGCCGAGGTGGAGATGATGGAGGCGATCGATCGGGCGAAGGAAGCGGGTGACACCCTGGGGGGCGTGGTCGAGGTGCGCGTGAACGGTCTCCCCGTGGGGCTTGGGAGCCACGTGCAATGGGACAGACGGCTCGACGCCCGTCTCGCTGCCGCGGTGATGAGCATCCAGGCTTTCAAGGGGGTTGAGGTAGGCGCCGGTTTCGAGACGGCCCGTCTGCCGGGCTCCAAGGTGCACGACGAGATCTTCTTCGACGAGCAGCGCGTCGCACGCGGCGAGAAGACCGGGTTCTACCGCAACACCAACCGTGCGGGAGGGCTCGAAGGAGGGATCACCAACGGCGAGGAGATCGTCATCTACGGTGCGATGAAGCCGATCCCGACCCTGTACACGCCGCTTAAGTCGGTGGACATGCTCTCCAAGGAGCCCTTCGAGGCGACCGTCGAGCGCTCCGACTGCTGCGCGGTTCCCGCCGCGTCGGTCGTCGCCGAGGCAGTAGTTGCGATCGAGATCGCAGGCGCCTTCAAGGAGAAGTTCGGCGGCGACTCCGTTTCCGAGACGGCGCGGAATTACTCGTCCTACATCGAGTACCTGCGGGAGTTTTAAGGCTTCAACGCAAAGACGCCACATCTTCTCTCCCGTGGGGAGGACACTTTATGTGTCAGTCCCTTTGCGTCTTAGCGGCTTTGCGTGTTTGCGTTAAAGGGTTTGTTTATGAATATCCGGAACATCTTTCTTACCGGCTTCATGGGGTGCGGCAAGACCACGGTCGGCCATGTGCTCGCGCAGAGGCTCGGCTGGGAGTTCGTGGACCTCGACCACGCCATCGTGGAAGAGGTGGGGATGAGCGTCAAGGAGATCTTCGCGGCACACGGCGAGCCGTACTTTCGAGAACTGGAGTCGCGCGTGCTGGTCAGAATCGCCGCCGGCAGCGGCCAGGTCATCTCGACCGGAGGTGGGGCGGTCATCGACCGCGGCAACCGCGCCGTCATGCGCCAGTACGGCCGCATTGTCAATCTGAAAGCCGATGTCCCGACCATTGTGGCGCGGGTGAGCGGCAACAGCGAACGACCCCTGCTCGCCGACGGTGCTTCCGTGGAAAAGATCCGCACCATGTTAAAGGCCCGCGAGGAGTTCTACGCCGATGCCGATCTGCGCATCGACACCACCGGCAAGGACGTCGCCGGGGTCGTGGACGAATTAATCGATTCTTTGAAGAGGTATCCGTGAACGTTCAGCATATCGAAGTGGCACTGGGAGAGCGCAGTTACGACATCGAACTCGGGGTAGGCATCCTGGGCGGTGTCGGCGCCCTCTGCCGTGCTCTCGGCCTCTCCGGTACCGCGGCCGTCGTCTCCAACACCACCGTGGCTCCGCTTTACTTCGAAACGGTGCGCGCTTCCCTCGAGGAGGCTGGCTACCGCGCGATAGAGGTCATCCTTCCGGACGGTGAAGCATACAAAAACAGCACGACCCTCAACCTCATCTACGACGGTCTGGTTGATGCGTCCTTGGACCGCGGCTCCTTCATCCTGGCCCTGGGCGGCGGGGTGATCGGGGACATGGCGGGCTTTGCCGCGGCAAGTTTTCTGCGCGGCATCCCCTTCATACAACTCCCCACCACGCTCCTTTCTCAGGTCGACTCGAGCGTCGGCGGCAAGACCGGCATCAACCACCCCCGCGGCAAGAACCTGATCGGCGCCTTCTACCAGCCTAAGGCGGTGCTGATCGACGTGAACACCCTGGACACGCTGCCTGAGCGGGAGTACCGAAGCGGCCTGGGCGAAATCGTGAAGTACGGCGCGGTGCTCGACGGCGACTTCTTCACCTTTCTCGAGCAAAACGTCGAGAAGCTCCTCGCCCGCGACAAGGAAGCGCTCATCCACGCCGTTGCGCGCAGTTGCGCCATCAAGGCGAAGGTGGTCGCTCTGGACGAGAGGGAAGGGGGGATACGTGCCGTGCTGAACTACGGTCACACGCTCGGCCACGCCGTGGAGACCCTCACCGAGTACACCGGCTACCTGCACGGCGAGGCGGTTGCCATCGGCATGGTACAGGCGGCCAAGATATCCCATCACTACGGTTACTGCAGCGATTCCGATCGCGGGCGCATCGACGCCCTTGTCGGAGCCCTCGGGCTGCCTGCCGAACTGCCCGCCTTCCCGGCCGAGCGTTACGCGGAGGCGCTTTCCCACGACAAGAAGGTGCGCGACAAGGGGCTGCTCTTCATCTGCAACCGGGGCATCGGCGCCTACAAGATGGAACGGGTCACCGACCTCAAAGCACTTCTGGAGATCTGCGGCATAGGAGAGTGACATGGTAGAGGACGCCTTATCGTTTTGGACGGAGATACAGCGCTACGAGGACCTGCTGGCCAAGGACGCCAAGTCGCTGTGTTTTGCACCGCTCTCCGAACTGTACCGGAAGCTCGGGCTTTTGGACGACGCCATCTCTGTTGCCCGTAAAGGGTGCGCCGCCCACCCCGAATACCCCCTCGGGTTTCTCGCCCTGGGCAACGCCTGCTACGCGAAGGGGGAGTCCGCGGATGCCTGCCAGGCACTGGAGAAGGCGGTAGAGCTCAAGCCGGACCACATCCAGGCCATGAAGCTTTTGAGCCAGATTTACGTCGAGCTGGGCCGGATCGACGCGGCACGCGACATCCTGGGCCGCGTCCTGCAGCGGGACCCCGAGGACCTCGAAAGCACCATGCTGCTGAACTCGATCGCATCGGCCGCTCCCGCCGCTTCCTCGGAAGAGGAGATCATTGAGGATGTAGAAATCATCGAGGATCTTGAAGAGGTGATCGAAGAGCCGCCCTACTTGGCTCCGGCGATGAGTGCGTCCCAGCCTGCTTCGGCATCGGTGCCCAAAGCGGCGGAACAGATACCGGTGCCCGAGCCCGAAGACGACGATCTTTGGGCCATCGAGGACCTTGAAGGGGAGCCTGAGTTGGCGGAAGCCCCCCCGGCTGCAGCGACCCGTCCGGGCGCACCGGACCCGCTTACGACCGCGACCCTTGCCGAACTCTACGTATCGCAGGGCTTTCTTGAGAAGGCGCAGAACATCTATCGCGAGCTCCTCACCGCCCATCCCGGCAACCAGCAGTACCGTTTAAGGCTCGAGGAACTGGCCGAACTGCAGGAACTGCAGCTTAGCCCGGCGGAACTCGCGTCGGGACAGCCGTTCGCTCAACAGCCGGCTGCAACGCCTCCTCCCGCGGCACCGGCAGCACCGCAAGCAGCGTCCGCGCCGGTGGCTGTTGCTCCGGAGCCTTTCGTCGAGCCGGCCGGTCTCGCCGAGGCGGCGGCAACGGTGGCGGCGCCCTTTGCACCTTCGTTGCCCACCGCCTCCGAAGAGATCCCCGCTGCCGCAGCAGGTTTATCCGCTTCCTTTGCCGGGATGGAATCACCTGCGGAACAGGAGGCCGCTCCGCTTGAACAACCTCGTCACGAAGACGCAGGTGGGACGGAAGGGGGCGTGGAAAGCGCCTTGGAGCGCTGGCTGGAAAACATAAGGAGAAGAAAAGATGGGGTTTAAGGCAATCCTGCGGGAGATCGTCGAGGAGAGCGGAGGGGGCCTGGGCGGGGTCATCATGGGTTATGACGGCATCGCCATCGAGGAGTACCTGCGAGAGGAGAGCGGCGTGGACGTGCAGACCATGACCATCGAATACGCCTCGGTGCTCAAGGAGATCAAAAGAACGGTCGGCGTGCTGAAGACCGGTGACCTTGAAGAGGTTTCCATCATCAGCGAGAGGTGCTGCGTCATCGTGCGCGGCATAAGCGATGAGTTCTTCGTGTCTTTGGTGCTTCCCGCCGACGGCAACTTCGGAAAGGCCCGCTACCTCTTGAAACGCGCCGCACCGGGGCTCAGGGAGGAACTCAAATGAGCGCTGCCAAGCTGAAGGTGCTCGTTTTACACGGGCCGAACCTGAACCTCCTTGGGGTCAGGGAGCCCGGTGTCTACGGCACCATGACCCTTGAGGGGATCAACAAGGAGCTTACCGCGCTGGCCGAAGAGTTGTCGCTTGACCTCAAAATTCTGCAAAGCAACAGCGAAGGCGATCTGGTGGACGCCATCCAGGGGGCCATGGCGGACTGCCGCGGCATCCTGATAAACCCCGCCGCTTATACCCACACGAGCGTCGCCATCCGCGACGCGATCGCTGCCACGGCGCTTCCGGCCGTGGAGGTGCACCTCTCCAACGTCCACGCCCGGGAAGCCTTCCGAAGCCACAGTTATATCGCCCCGGTGGCGGTCGGCCAGATCTGCGGTTTCGGCGCCGACAGCTACCTTTTGGGGCTCAGAGCCCTTGCCAAACGGCTGGGAAAATAAGATTGTCTTACGGACGGAATTATGATAGGTAACAGAATCCCCGCGGCCCGAGAGTGCCTGAAACGGTTCAACGCCGATCTGTTGCTGGTGACAAACCTCAGCAACATCAGGTATCTAACCGGTTTTACCGGCAGCGAGGCGCTGCTCATTCTCTCTCCAGAAGACGGGTGGTTTCTTACCGATTCCCGTTACACCTCACAGGCGGGCGCCGAGGTCACGGGCGCAAAGGTCATCGAGTTCTCGAGCCGTATGGACGGGCTGGTCGAGCGGCTGCTGGAGCTCCGTCCGGCCAGGGTCGCCTTCGAGGCCGGATCCACCACCGTCGCCTTCTACCAGGAACTCTGCGGCAAGACGCCGGGGATCGAATACCTTCCCGCCGATGCGGAGCTAGCCGGTCTGCGCACCGTCAAGGATGCCGGCGAACTTGCGATCCTGGAGCAGGTAGCCGCTATCGCCTCCGAGGCGCTCCTCGAGACGGTGGCGCGCCTGAAGCCGGGCATGACCGAAGCCGAGGTCGCCTGGATGCTCGAAGTGGCGATGCGTGAAAAGGGGGCTGAAGGGAAATCCTTCGATTTCATCGTGGCCTCCGGCGAGCGCGGCGCACTTCCGCACGGTCGGGCCTCGGAGAAGAAACTTGCCGCGGGAGAACTGGTCACCATAGACTTCGGTGCCATCTACCGGGGCTACTGCTCGGACGAGACGGTGACCGTCTGTCTGGGAGAACCCGACGCGAAGCAGCGCGAGGTGTACGAGACAGTTCTGGCGGCCCAGCGGGCGGCCATGTTCGCGGTGCATCCCGGCATGAGTTTCAAGGACCTGGACGCCAAGGCGCGCGACCTCATCGCGGGCAAAGGGTACGGGGCCTATTTCGGTCACGGCCTCGGGCACGGTGTCGGTATCGACATCCACGAACACCCGGCCGCGTCGCCGCGCAGCAAGCACGTCATCCAGGAGGGGATGGTCTTCACCATCGAGCCGGGGATTTACATCCCGGAATGGGGTGGGGTCCGTATCGAGGACACCGTGGTCGTCGAGAAAAACGGCTGCCGCCCGATCACCAGGGTCCCCAAGGACCTGATCATAGTTTGACTTTGAAGTCCCCCTTTGCGAAGGGGGATTTAGGGGGATTTCAGCTGGGTTGGCAGAGGCAAATCCCCCCCGGCCCCCCTTCGCAAAGGGGGGAGTTGAAAGTAGCCCATCACAAAGTGGGGAGCTTAAAGCGCAACGTTTGTTTTTAGGGGGGCTTCTCCGGCTGCAACGGGGCGGCCCACAACCATGCAATAAAGGAGAAAGATGTGGATATAAAAGACCTGAAGATGCTGATCAAGATGGTAACGGAGACCGACATCACCGAGTTCGAGCTGGAGAACACCGACGAGAAGGTGGTCATCAAGAGGGGCTGCGCCGCTCCGCAGTTCCAGATGCAGGCACCCGTCGCTTACCAGTACGCACCGGCCGCTCCCGTCGCTCCCGCCGCCCCCGCAGCTCCGGCTGCCGCTTCCGCAGCAGCTCCGGCCGCTGCCGAGAAAGAGCAGGGCGACGTGATCACTTCCCCCATCGTCGGCACCTTCTACCGCGCTCCCGCTCCGGAAGCCGCTGCCTACGTTGAAGTCGGCCAGATCGTGGAGAAGGGACAGGTGCTCTGCATCGTCGAGGCGATGAAGCTCATGAACGAGATCGAGGCGGAGTTCAAGTGCAAGATCCTCAAGATCTGCAAGGAGAACGCCCAGCCGGTCGAGTACGGCGACGCCCTGTTCGTGGTGGAGAAGCTGTAATCAAACAGATTTAGATGAAGATCGAGCCTTGGATTGCGTGCCGATCTGAATCTCGATCTTTATCTGTTTCCTGGAGACATCGATGTTCCATAAAATTCTTATCGCCAACCGGGGGGAGATTGCCCTCCGGATCATCAGGACCTGCAAGGAGATGGGGATCAAGACGGTTGCCGTCTACTCCTCTGCCGATGCAGAGTCGCTGCACGTAAAGCTCGCCGACGAGAGCGTCTGCATCGGACCGGCACCGAGCCTCTCCAGTTACCTGAACATCAACGCCATCATCTCCGCGGCGGAGCTGACCGACGCCGAGGCGATCCACCCCGGCTACGGCTTCCTCTCCGAAAACCCGCGCTTTGCCGAGATCTGCGAGAAGTGCGGCATCACCTTCATCGGCCCCACCGCCGAGAGCATGCGCATCATGGGTGACAAGATCTCCGCGCGTCAGGCCGTCATCAAGGTCGGCGTACCCATCCTCCCCGGCACCAAGGAGGGGGTGAACGACGTCAACGAGGCGATCAAAGTTGCCAAGGAGATCGGCTTCCCCGTCATCATCAAGGCGACGGCGGGAGGCGGCGGGCGCGGCATGAAGATCGTGCACTCGCCGGCGGCTCTTCCGAACGCCTTCATGACCGCAAGGTCCGAGGCGCAGACCGGCTTCGGCAACCCCGAGGTCTACATCGAGCGCTACTGCGAAAACCCGCGCCACGTCGAGATCCAGGTGCTTGCCGACAAGCACGGCAACGTCATCCATCTTGGGGAGCGTGACTGCTCGATTCAGCGCCGTCACCAGAAGGTGATCGAGGAGGCCCCCTCCACCGTCACCACTCCCGAGCTCAGGAAAAAGATGGGCGAGGCCGCGGTTGCGGCAGCGAAGGCCGTCAACTACTCGAGCGTCGGCACCATGGAGTTCCTGGTCGACAAGAAGAACAACTTCTACTTCATGGAAATGAACACCCGCGTCCAGGTGGAGCATCCGGTAACCGAGATGATCACCGGCGTCGACATCGTGAAGGAGCAGATCCGCTCCGCCTACGGCGAGAAACTCCGCTACACCCAGGCAGACATCAAGATCAAGGGGCACGCCATAGAGTGCCGCATCAACGCCGAGGACTCGGTGAAGTTCACCCCGTGCCCCGGCAAGATCACCGATCACCACACCCCGGGGGGACTCGGCGTCCGTGTCGACTCCTTCGTCTACACCAACTACACCGTCGTTCCGCACTACGACTCGCTCATCGCGAAGCTCATCGTACATGCCGACACCAGGGACGAGGCGATCAAGCGTATGGCCCGCGCCCTCGACGAGTACATCGTCGACGGGATCAAGACCACCATCCCGTTCCACAAGCGGATCATGGCGAACAAGGACTTCATTGAAGGGAACATAGATACCGGTTTCATTGAAAGGCTGGTGCTGGAGTAAACTATGGACTTTCCCGAAGAACTCAAATACAGCAAGGAACATCTCTGGGTGCGCGTCGAGGGTGACCGGGCCGTCATCGGCATCACCGATTACGCGCAGGCGGAGCTTGGCAACGTAACCTCGGTAGAGCTGCCGGAGCCGGGCGACGAACTGGAGCAGGACGACTCCTTCGGCTCCATCGAGGCGAGAAAGACGGTCGCCGACCTCTACGCGCCGCTTTCCGGGACCGTGCTCGAGTCCAACTCCGAGCTCGGAACCGCACCGGAGTTCGTGAACGATGACCCTTATGACGGCGGCTGGCTGGTCGTCATCGAGATGGCCGACCCTGAGGAACTGAACCTCCTCATGTCCGCCGAGCTTTACGAGGACACCGTCTCGGTCTCAGAAGAATAACAAGAAGTTGCACCCGATATACCAGAAAAGGCGAGAGATACTCTCGCCTTTTCGTTTTGTTTCTTAAGCCTTATCCTGGAGCTTTGCCGTGACCATCAATATCGGACACATCAAGTACGCGAACTGCACCCCCATCTTCACCGCCCTCGAATCCCATTTCGACTGCACCGGCTACCGTTTCGTGGACGGAGTCCCGGCACAACTGAACGCGATGCTTAGGGCAGGCGGCATAGACTTAAGCCCTTCCTCGTCCATTGAATACGCCATGGCGCACGAGCAGTACTGCCTGTTGCCGGAGCTCTCCATCAGCGCCATAGGGCCGGTGAAGAGCGTCTTCATGTTCTCGCGCGTGCCGATCGAGGAGTTGGACGGCGCCGCCATCGGCCTCACCGCCGAATCGGACACCTCGGTCAACCTTCTGAAGGTGCTACTCGCCCGCAAGTACGGCTTCACTAACACCTTCGAACGCACCACGCTACCCCTTGCCGAGGCCCTGGAGCGCTTCCCCGGCCTGCTCCTCATCGGCGACTTGGCGCTCAAAGGCGCCGCCTCCGGTTCCGGCTTCTTTTGCTACGACTTGGGGCAGCTCTGGCACGAGTTTACCGGGCTCCCCTTCGTGTTCGCGCTCTGGATCGTGCGGCGCGACGCGGCGCGCGAAAAGCACGCGGAGCTCAAGGCGCTCGCCAGGGACCTGGTGGCCGCCAAAAAGCTCGCGTATGACAGCTACGCCGAGATTGCTGCGGGGAGCGAGGAGCGCGCCTGGCTCAGCGAGGAGGCACTGGTGGATTACTGGCAGACCATCTCGTACGAGCTGACCGAGGCCCATCTGGAAGGGGCACGCCTTTTCTTCCGGTATGCTTTCGAGATGAGGCTGATCCCGAGCCTGCCGGAGTTGCGTTTTCTGGAATAGGGGGGAAGAACCGGTTCAATTCCGGTTCCCGAGTTTTGAACCGCGGCTACGTGAATTCAAAAGGCCCTTCGGACGTTTGAAAAAAAATTTCCGGATTTCAAACGTGCGGCCCTCGTGTTGATTTTCGTTTTTGAAGTTTCTCACCGCGTCTTGATGCGTTGAAAAAATTTTCCGCCGTTTGAATTTTATTTTTTGAAGTTCAAACGAGCGGCCCTCGTGTTGAATTTTTTTTTTGGAGTTTCAAACCGTCTCTTGGCGAGTTGAAAAAATTTTCTGCCGTTTGAATTTTATTTTTTGAAGTTCAAACGTGCGGCCCTCGTGTTGAATTTTTTTTTTGGAGTTTCAAACCGCGTCTTGGCGAGTTGAAAAAAATTTCCGCCGTTTGAATTTTATTTTTTGAAGTTTAAACGCGCGTCCATCGATTTGAATTTCCGTTTTGAAATTTCAAACCGCGTCTTAACGAGTTGAAAAAAAATTCTGTCATTTGAAATTCACTTTTTTGATTTCAAACGCACGTCGGGCTCGTTCGTTTTAAACCAGCGCTTCTATAACTCTCCTGCCGCTTTTTTACTGCGATAGTCTGAAAGAATCCGTGCGTGGTCGAAACAGAGTGGTTCGGGGAGTGCGTCGATGGGGAAGATGCCGAATGCTGCCGCATCGTCGCCCGCGTTGGGGGTGCCGGTGGCCGTGGCTACGTACACGGTCGAGATGTTGTGGCTGCGCTTATCGCGGGCCGGGTCCGAGTAGCATCCCAGCAGCCGCAACTGTTCTTCTTCCAGCTCGAGGCCGATCTCTTCCTGCATCTCCCGCACGGCCGCATGCTCCAGCGTTTCGCCGTAGTCGACAAACCCGCCCGGGATGGCCCAACCCAAGGGCTCGTTCTTGCGCTCGATGAGCACGACCCCTTCGGGGAGTTCTACGATCACGTCCACGGTCGGCAGAGGGTTCCGGTACTGTTTGACCTTGGCACCGCACGCGGGGCAGGCGAGGAAGTCAAAAGGCATCACTAGCCTCCAGTTCAATAGTTGATACAAAAAAAGGGAGGACGTTTCGGTCCTCCCTTTTATGGTACAGCAGATTGTTCTGGGTACTACTTCTTCTTCTTGGCGCCCGCAGCTTTCTTGGAAGCTTTGAGCGGGTTGATCTTGGCGTCGTCGGTCTTGATCTCGACCTTGACGTGGGTAGCGAAGTTGCAGATACCGCCGACCCACTTCTTCTCGGGGGCCGGGTATGCGCTGCAAACCTTCCCGATGGAGCCATCGACTACCCTGTCGCAACCTTCGCAGTTCTCTACGATAAGCTGGCAGGAACCTTCGGTAAATACACAACCCTGTTTACCCCAGAAAGTGCACTCGGCACCAGGAAGTACGGTTTGACATTGCATGTTTTAAGCCTCCTCAATTGCTTCGTAATCGTTGATAAAAGACACTCTACCAATTTCGAAAGAAAAATGTCAACCCACTTTTTTCCCGAAAACTTGACTCTCCTACCGCATTGAATTAATCTCTAGTAATTATTCTATCGGGTCGCTTGGCGCTCCTGTTTTCGATGTGTTATACAATTCGATACTGGACGTTTTGCCACAGCAGGTGGCCTTACTATCAATTGTCCTGGAGGGTTTATGCAGCGAATCACTTTCGGCACTTCCGGCTGGCGCGGCATCATGTGTGAGGACTTCATCTTTGAGAATGTTAAGGTAGTGACCCAGGCCATTGCCGATCACGTTAAGAGTACCGGCGAAGCGAATAAAGGCATCATCGTCGGCTACGATTCAAGGTTCATGGGGGAAGCGTTCGCAAAGGAGTCCGCACGCGTCTTGACCGGCGCCGGTATCCCCACCTTTTTGTGTGTCCGCGATACTCCCACCCCGGTCATCTCGTTCGAGATCCTGAGAAGGGGCGCCGCCGGCGCCATCAACTTTACCGCAAGCCATAATCCTCCGGAGTATAACGGCATCAAGTTTTCTCCCTCCTGGGGCGGCCCCGCACTTCCCGAAACCACCAACGACATCGAGCGCCGCGCCAACGAGATGTCCGGCGAGATCTGCTACAACGAGTGTCCTCTTGACGAGGCGGCCCGGAAGGGACTCCTTGAGGAGATCGACCCGATGCAGGACTACCTTGCCGATCTCGCCAAGAAGGTCGACTTCGCCGCCATCGCCAAACTCGGCACCGTCGCGGTCAACCCGCTCTACGGCACGGCGCGCGGCTACCTCGCCGAACCGCTCAAGGCGCACGGCGTGAAGGTGGTTCAGATGAATGCGAACCGCGATCCGTATTTCGGCGGCTTTCCCCCCGAGCCCAGCGAGAAGTATATCCACGATTTCATAAAACTTGTGCAGCAGGACCCGGAAATTTCTCTCGGCATCGCAACCGACGGCGACGCGGACCGCTTCGGCATCGTCGACGGAGACGGGAGCTTCATCGAACCGAACTACATCATCGCCCTTCTTCTGGATTACCTGGTCCGGGTGAAGGGGATGACCGGCGGGGTCGGTCGCTCGGTCGCCACCTCCCATCTCGTCGACGCCGTGGCGAAGATGCACGGCATCAAGGTGTACGAAACGCCCGTCGGCTTCAAGTTCGTCGGCGAACTGATCAGCCAGGGGAAAATTATCATCGGCGGCGAGGAAAGCGCCGGTTTGTCCATCAAGGGGCACGTGCCCGAGAAGGACGGCATTCTGGCCTGCTTGCTGGTAGCGGAGATGGTTGCGCACGAGGGGATGCCGGTCAAGGCGCTTTTGGAGCGGCTCTACAGCAAGGTTGGGCGCTATCTCACCAAGCGGGTGAACATCACGCTCTCCCCCGAACTGGAGGAGTCTTTCCCGCAGACCATCGCAGCCACTCCGGCGAGCTTCGCCGGAGAGGCGGTGCGGGAAAAGATCACCGTGGACGGGAACAAGTTCCTTCTCGAAGACGGCAGCTGGCTTTTGTTCCGGAAGTCGGGCACCGAGCCGGTGGTGCGTCTTTACTGCGAGGCCTCCAGCGAAGATCGTCTCCAGGCGCTCGTGGAAGCAGGCCGGGCATTCATCCTGGGCAAATAGGAAAACCTCATCGCACAAGGGACGCAGACGCCAAAAGGGAACCGTTCTTTCCCGGGCGCTCTGCGTTCCCTTTTTCAGTTGCCGCTTTTTTGCGCGGCAGCAGACTGCATCGCAGGCAGGGCCTCGAAAGCAACGACGATACCCGTTCACGATCGTGGTACAACTTCCTTCGCACATTCCCCCACTTACCGCTTCGTGATTGGTTTCTTTCCCGCCGCTGCCGCATGGGGAGCGGGAATTGCAATTCCTGCCGTAAACTCTGGATAAAAAAAGTACCTGACCACTTTGCTGTTGTTTCGGGGTCGTTTAGGGGTTGTTCTTTCCACGAGCTTTGCGCTATGATGACGGGACTAATTAGAAGGGAGGGTCTATGTGGGACTACACCGATAAAGTAAAAGAACATTTCCTCAACCCCAGGAACGTGGGCGAGATAACGGATGCTGATGCGGTCGGCGAGGTGGGAAGCCTGGCCTGCGGCGATGCCCTTAAACTCTTTATAAAGCTGGACGAAAATAAGGAACGCATCGTCGACGCGAAATTCCAGACCTTCGGCTGCGGCAGCGCCATCGCCTCCTCCTCCGCCCTCACCGAGATGGTGAAGGGGAAGACCCTTGACGAGGCGCTGGAGATCACCAACCAGCAGATCGCCGATTTCTTGGGCGGGCTTCCGGAAGAGAAGATGCACTGCTCGGTCATGGGGCAGGAAGCTCTGGAAGCCGCCATCGCCAAGTACCGCGGCGTCGAGGCCCCGGCTCACGGCCACGGTCATGACCACGTCGAGACCGAGGGCGAACTGGTCTGCAAATGCTTCGGGCTGACCGACGTCTTCCTGAAGAAGGTCATCGCCTCCAACAAGCTGCACACCGCCGAGCAGGTCACCCATTTCACCAAGGCGGGGGGCGCCTGCGGCGGCTGCATCCCGAAGATCAAGGAACTGATCGCCGAGGTGATGGGCGAAGAGAAGAAGGTGGCGGCCGAGAAGCCCTCCAAGCTCACCAACTTAAGGAAGATGCAGCTCATCCAGGAAACCCTGGAAAACGAGGTACGTCCGCAGCTTTGGGCTGACGGCGGCGACCTCGAGTTGATCGACATCGACGGCTCCAACGTCCAGGTCGCCTTCAGGAAGGCGTGTGCCGGGTGCGCCTCCTCCGGTTACACCGCAAGATTCGTCGAGCAGAAGCTGCGCGAACTCGTTTCCCCCGACATCACCGTGCAGGAGGTACAGGGATGAGAGAGATCTATCTTGATAACAACGCCACCACCAAGGTGGACGAGCGCGTTTTCGAGGAGATGCGTCCCTATTTCTGCGAGCTGTACGGCAACCCGAGCTCCATGCACTTCTTCGGCGGACAGGTGCAGAAAAAGGTGGACGAGGCGCGTGCCCGCGTCGCCTCTCTTCTCGGCGCCCTGCCGGACGAGATCGTTTTCACCGCATGCGGCACCGAGAGCGACAACGCCGCGATCCGCTCGGCGCTCGAGGTCTTCCCGGAGAAGCGTCACATCATCACGAGCCGCGTCGAGCACCCGGCCGTGCTAACCCAGTGCCGCAACCTCACGAAGCGCGGCTACCGCGTCACCGAGTTGAACGTCGACGGCAATGGCCAGCTCGACCTGAACGAGCTCGAAAGGGCGCTGGACGAAGACACCGCCATCGTCTCCCTCATGTACGCGAACAACGAAACCGGCGTCATCTTCCCGATCGAGGAAGCCGCCAGGATCGTGAAGAAGAAGGGCGCCATCTTCCACACCGACGCTGTGCAGGCGGTAGGGAAGATCCCGCTGAACATGGCGGAGTCCGCCATCGACATGCTCTCCCTTTCCGGGCACAAGCTGCACGCCCCGAAAGGCGTCGGCGTCCTGTACGTGCGCCGGGGTACCCCGTTCCGCCCGATGCTGGTCGGCGGGCACCAGGAGCGCGGCCGCAGGGCCGGCACCGAGAACACCGCATCCATCATCGCGATGGGTAAGGCGTGCGAGCTTGCCGAGCAGTACATGGCTGACGAGGCGGGGCGCGTGCGCGAACTGCGCGATCGTCTCGAGCGCGAGCTGACCGCGCTGATTCCGAACACCCGTATCAACGGCGGCGGTACCGACCGTCTCCCCAACACCCTCTCCATCGCCATGGAGTTCGTGGAAGGGGAGGGGATCCTGCTCCTTCTTTCCGATAAGGGTATCTGTGCCTCCTCCGGCAGCGCCTGCACCTCCGGCTCCCTTGAGCCCTCCCACGTGCTGCGTGCCATGGGCGTTCCTTTCACCTGCGCCCACGGTTCCATCCGCTTCTCGCTTTCCAGGTTCACCACCGACGACGATATCGACGCGGTGATCAAGGAACTGCCGCCGATCATCTCCCGTCTGCGCGAGATGTCGCCGTTCGGGCGCGAGTATCTGGTTCAGAAGTAAATCCGCGGTCCGAAGGACAACAGACGGAGCAAAATAAAAGGGGTGAGCATGTCAATGCTCACCCCTTGTTTCATCGTGCGAAAGGAAGAAATCATTGGTTGAGATCCGTCTGGAAAAGGTAAAAGCCAGGATAACGGAAGGGAAGTTCCTGGAAGACATAACGCTCGAGATTGCCCGCGACCAGCATTGGGCCGTGGTCGGCGCAAACGGTTCCGGCAAATCGGCGATGGGAAAGCTACTTTGCAACGGACTTCCCGTGCTGTCCGGTACGAGCCGCGTTCCGGTCCGCTCCGCCTACGTCTCGTTCGAAAAGATCGACGAGATACTGGAAGTGGAACGCTACAACGACGACTCCGATTTCCTGGGCTACGTGACGGAAGGGACGCGCGTGGACCGCTTCATTCTCGCCGGCACCGATGCGGACGAGGCGAGGCTCGCGGAACTGGCACAGGAACTTGGCTTCACCAAGATCCTGGAGCGCGGCATCAAGTTCCTCTCCACCGGTGAGATGCGCAAGGCCCTCATCTGCAAGGCGCTGTTGCAGGATCCAGAGCTACTGGTGCTCGACGAGCCTTTCGACGGCCTGGATCGGGACTCGAGCGCGGTGCTCAAACAGCTGATCAGTAGCTGCATCGAGCGCGGCACCCAGGTGGTGCTCCTTTTGAACCGCTTCAGCGAGATCGTGGCGGAGACGACCCACATCGCCTACATAAAGGAGTGCCGCATTTTCATGTCGGGGGAAAGGGAAGAGATGCTGGCGTCGGAGGCGCTGCGCCGCTTCCATGCCTTCCACTACACCCTCCCGGCCGTCTTGCCCGAGGTCGACACGGCGCGCAGCGTGCCGCCCCTTGTGCCGGGCGAGCCGCTCATCGACATGAAAAACGTCTCGGTGCGCTACGGGGAGAAGCAGATTCTGCGCGGGGTCACCTGGACCGTGCGGGAAGGGGAGCACTGGAAGATCAGCGGGCCGAACGGCTCGGGTAAATCCACCCTTTTGAGCCTCATAAGCGGCGACAACCCGCAGGCCTACGCCAACGACATAAGCCTCTTCGGCCGTAAAAAGGGGAGCGGGGAAAGTGTGTGGGACATCAAGAAGCGGATCGGTCTCGTCTCCACCTCGCTGCAGCAGGAGTACCGCGTGGCCGGGACGGTGAAGGTGGCCGTCATCTCCGGGATGTACGATTCCATCGGCATGTATTCTCAATACACGCTGCGCCAGCAGGAGATCGCGCTCGAGTGGCTCGACATCCTGCACATGGGGCACCGCAGGGACCACGCCTTCCGTGATCTCTCCTACGGCGAGCAGCGTCTCGTTCTTCTCGCCCGCGCCATGGTGAAGCAGCCGGATCTTTTGATCCTGGACGAGCCGTGCCAGGGGCTGGACGACGTGAACCGCGAGATGGTGCTGAAGCTGATCGACCACCTGGGGCGCACCGGCGATACGCAGATCCTCTACGTGAACCATAACTTCGATGACCGCATACCCTGCATCACCAACAGCATGGAACTGGTGCCGGCCGCCGGGGGCGGCTACACCGCCGCCATCGGATAGCGCTACGGGTATTGTCGCCAGTACTCAAGGCCTGCGTAGGCCTCCTGGAAGCCGAAGCGCTTTAGCCCGTCCGCGTAGGGGGAAGATTGCGCCGGGTCCCCGTTGATCCGCTCCACGGTCACCCGCTTGAGCGGGTTGAAGTCCCGACTTACCAGGATGGTGAAGAAGGACAAGTAGCGCTCCAAAAGCGGATGATCCGGTTCCGCTGCAAACTCCAGTTCTTTCCCGTAACGCCTGGAAACCAGGACGAGACGCGGCCCGTGGTAAACCAGATGCGTGGAGGGAACGCGGGAGGGGAGCGTCTCGTGCAGCCCCGCGATGCCGCTGCCGCAAAGCGATGCCGGGTCAGTGGCGTTCAGCCAGTAGATCGCGTCTCCCGGCAGTCCCTTTTGCAGCAGCCGGTAGGCCTGCGGCGAAATGAACTGCAACCCATGGATCCCCTCGAAGAACTGCCCGGAGAGTACCTCGCCAGACATCTCCATGATGCGCAGCGTCCTGAAGAGCCTTCCCCACTGCAAAAGCGGCATTTCCCGCGTTAGCAACTCCCTGAAGAGAATCCCGTAGCGCTCCAGCAGCACGCGGACGCGGTCCTTGTTGCGCTCCTCCTGCTCGAGGACATCTCCCGCCTCGGTCGAACGAGGCAGGAGGTACCAGTTGCCGGGTCCTTCCTGCACCCGGCTCCAGCGTGTTCCGAGCGGGCGCCGCAGTTGGCGCGCATGTCCCGGCTCCGCGTGGGGGAGCTCGAAACGGTTCAGGATGCCACGGCGCACCGCGGCGAAGGTGTCGTTGCTCAATTCGCCGCCCCAGGCACCTTGCCAGAGCTCGCCGTTGATCTCGCCAGCCGGTCTTCCCGAGATGGAGCAGATCGAGGAGAGGCTGTAACGCCCCATGGGGTCTTGGATGAGCCGGGCAGGGATGTCCGCCTCCTTCCCGTATTCCTCCACATCGCGAAAGAGATCGAGGTCTTCGGGGAAAGCGAAGGAGAGCCTGCGCTCGCCGCAGCCGAACCAGAGGAGGTCGCTCGTCTGCATGAGACTGTCGAGCCAGGCCCCGAAATACGGCGCAAGGCGCGCGGGCAGGACTTCCTCCTCCCAGGTGGGCGCGGCAAGCGGGGTGCCGAGCAACTGCTCCAGCCGGGTCCTCAGGTCGTCCGGCTTATCTCCCGTAGCTGTTAATCCCTGGAAGTGGGCGAGGAACAGGGGAAGCTGGGCGACCTCGAGGGCTTCGAAAACCGGCTTTCGCGATCGGCGCAGCATGCGCAGCAGTGCCTCGAGGTTCACCGCGTCGCAAACCTCGGGCTCGATGCTCTCCTCGGTGAACCGATCAAGGATGATGGCTTCCGTCTCCTCCAGGGTCGCGAGGGCATCGCGCAACTGTTGCTCCCTCAACCCGAGCCTTGCCTGCAACCGTGCGACCGGCACCGGTCCGTAATAGCTCAACCACCGGCCGATCACCCTTGTCGCCCACGGTTCCTCTTCCTCCGCTTCCTCCTCGCTGGAACGCTCCCTATCCCAGAGTTTCCGCAGCGCTTTATGCAGCCGGTCTCGAAGCGCCGCATCGTCGACGAGCGGCTCGAAGGCCACCTCCTGTTTCGAAAGGGAAAGCCCCCGCGCGATCTCGGGAACCATCTCCAGTGCGACAAAGAACGGGGCTGCCGTGCGCGGCGGCCTCAGCAGGACGATCCGCTCCGCCAACTGCGGGAGCAATTCCTCGTTGGAGCCGCCCTCGCGCCGCACCGCCTCCAGAAGGAGAGGCCACTCTTCTTCCGGGATCAAAAGCCGCTCCTTAACCCAGTCGATCAGCTCACGTGCCGATTCCGGGGCATACCCTTGGGCGGTGCGCTGCCGTTTTTCCTCGAAGAGCCTGAGCAGTTCCCTGGGCAGGCGCGGGCGCAGGTGCGGCGAGAGCGCCATCTCCTTGAGCAGCTCGCCCCCAAGCGACGATCTGCGCCCGCCTCCCAAAGAGTCGTCCTCGTAGACGTACTTGTTGGTCTGCTGCCAGATGAGCCCGCGGGCAAACGGAGAGGCCTTGGCGGTGCGGACCTGCGTGACGGCGATGGTGCCGTCCTGGATCTCCTCGAGGAGCCGCTTCAGGTTCACCAGGTCGAAGTCGTCCTTTAGGGCGGAACGCCAGGTCTCGAGCAGCACCGGGAAGTCGCGGTACTTGAGCACCGAGGCGAGAAGCCGCTTGGAGCGGAGCCGGTTCAGCCACAGCGGCATCCTTCTCTTGAAGCTGCTGCGCGACAGGAGAAGGGCGCGCCCGGCGTTCTCGCGAAAGCGCGCCCCGAAGTAACCGCTCGCCTCCAGCGATTCCCTGAGGAGCGTCTCGACGTTCTCCGGCGTCACCAGTTCCAGGATCCCTTCCGCCTGTTCCAGTTCGTCTGGGAGCAAAAGCGCTACGCCGTCGTTATTGTAGAAGGCCTGCAGCGGGTAGCCGTAGCGCCTCTCAAAAGCAGCGGTGAGGGCGAAGGTGAAGGGGCGGTTTACGGCGTTGCCCCAGAGGGTGTGCAGGATGATCTGCTGCGTCTCGGCCCCTCCCACGCGGTCCCGGAACTGCTCGATCAGCACGTGATGTCGGTGGGGTAGGGGGGCGCGCGTCGCTTCCCTTTGCTGCTTGAGATAACCCTCAAGCGCCTCGGCGGCGCCGGCATCCATGTAGTGACGTTCCATGAGCCGCGCGGCGAGTGCCGGTTTCCCGAGCTGTTCCTCGCTCTGCTCCAGAAAACCGGCGATCCTCTCCGAGAGGAAAAAGTCGCGGTCCAGTTCCTCGGCGCGCCAGAACGGTATGATCTGCTGGGACTTCCGGGCCGGGACGACCAGCACGGTGCTGTGCGTGATCTCGGTGATCTGCCAGACCTGTGCCCCCAGTGCGAAGGTGTCGCCGAGCCTTCTCTCCCAGACGAACTCCTCGTCCAACTCACCGATCTTGGCGCCGCTTTCCTTCAGGCGCAGCTCGAAATAGCCGCGCTCGGGGATGGTTCCCCCTTCCAGGTAGACCAGCATGGAGAGCTCCGGTCGCGCGGCGATGGTCTCCTCGATACGGTCCACGGTGACCCGTGGGCGCAGCTCAGGAACGCGGGTGTCGGCGTACTTTCCCTCCAGCATGCCGACGACTATGTCGAACTGCTGTCTGGTCAGGTTGCGGTACGGGTAGCAACTCTTCAGGAAGTCGAAGAGCTCTTCCAGGTGCCACTTCTCCGGCAGGGTCATGGCTAGGACGATCTGTGCGAGGAGATCGAGCGGCGCATCGACCGGATGCAGTTCCTCGATCTCGCCGTCTGCTATGGCGCGCGCGATGACCGCGGCGCAGACAAAATCCATCCCGAAGGTGGGAAAGAGCGTTCCGCTGCTCACCTCTCCCACGCCGTGCCCGGAGCGCCCGATGCGCTGGATGGCGGAGGAAATGGAACGAGGCGTCTGGATCAGGACCACGCTGTCGAGGCGCCCTATGTCGATGCCGAGTTCAAGGGAGTTGGTGGCGACGATCGCCTTAAGCTCGCCTCTTTTCAGCCGCTCCTCCACGGCGAGCCTGATCTCCCGCGATAATGAGCCGTGGTGCGAGTAGGCGAGTTCCTCGCCTGACAACTCGTTGATGAGCCGGGTGACCCTTTCCGTGGTCCGGCGGCTGTTCGCGAAGAAAAGCGTCGAGCGGTGCCGGGCGATGATGTCGATGAAGCGTTCCACGAGCGCTGGCCAGAACTCTTCCTCGGCCGGGCTGTGTGCAGCGTTCGGCGCGCTGATTCCGATGCTGAAGCGTTTTTCCTGCTCGCCGCGCACCAGCGCCACCGGACGGGGCTGGTAGCGCTCTCCCACCTGACGGAAACCGCCCACGAAGTCCGCCACCGTTTCCAGGGGGCGAACCGTCGCTGAAAGGGCGATGCGCTGGAACTCGCCGCTCAAAAGGGTCAGCCGCTCGACGGCGGTGATGAGATGGGTGCCGCGCTTGTCCCCGGCGACGGCGTGGATCTCGTCGAGGATGACGGTGGCAACACCGGTGAGCGCGGCGCGGCTCCCCTTCGAGGTGAGGAGGATGTTGAGGCTTTCCGGTGTGGTGATGAGGATCTCGGGTGGGTGACGCAGCATGCGGCGACGCTCCGAGCCCGGAGTGTCGCCGCTTCTCGTCTGGACGCCGATGGCGGGAAAAGGCTCCCCCTCATTTTCGAACACCCGGCGCAACTGGTCGAGCGGTGCGAGCAGGTTGCGCCGCACGTCGTTGTTGAGCGCCTTCAGCGGTGACACGTAGATGACTCTTGTTTCCCCGGCGGACCAGGCCCCGGTGATCAGCTGGTTCAGCGCCCAGAGAAACGCGGCAAGGGTCTTGCCGCTGCCGGTCGGCGCCGTCACCAGGACGTGGCGCTCCTGGCTGATCTCGTCCCAGGCCCGCAACTGGACGTCGGTTGGCTGACCGAGAGTCTCGGCGAACCATTTCTGTACCAAGGGATGAAAGTGTCTGAGGATGGTCGAGGACATAGCTATGACTTTAGGCGAAGGTGAAGCCCTCTTCAAGTAGCGCGTCTCTTTTGTGGTGCTATTGTCCCAAGTGAGGGGGGCTACAAGCCGACTGTTATAGGTAAATGGAAACGGTGGGACTGAGGAAAGATATTTACATTGCGGGCCTCCAATGGTAATGGATGCCTCAGTTTCCCAATTATTTCGCGTCCCGCGGCGTTCGCCGGTGGGAGCCGACGGAGGTTCGTATGAAGAGACTGTTACTCGTGGCTATGCTGGTATTGGCGGCAGCCGGGTGTTCCGGGGATAAAAGCAAGGAGCTTTACGACACCGCGCAGTTCGAGGAGAAACAGAACAACCGCGAACATGCGAAGCAGCTTTACCAGGAGATCGTGGACAAGCACCCGGACAGTCCGGTCGCAAAGCAGGCTAAGGAGCGGCTTACGGCGCTGGGAGGGAAGTAGCGCCAGATTCGTAGACAGAGGGACGCAAGGGAAGGGGCTTTTATCGACTAGCGGCGGGGAGAAAACACCCCGCCGCTTTTTTTTGTGCATCAGGGGAAGGTGGCGAGGATGTATTGGCCGATCTTCTTGGCGTCGTCGTTGGAGATCATTCCCTCGTCGAACTTGGTCATGCCCGGACCGGGGGTGCGCATCACCTTCACGATATCCTCAGGCTTGGTGATCTTGCTGCGCTCAGCCATCGCCTTAGCTCCCAGAGGCTTCGCCGGAGTGATGGTGTTGCCGCCGTTGGGGTGGCAGACGGCACAGTGTTGCTTGAAGAGCTGCTCGCCGGTGAGCCCGGTCGCTGAAGGAGCGGGTTCCTTGGCCGCCGGTGAGGTCGCTGAGCTTACCTTGCTTTGCGGCGGCGTGACCTGCTCTTCGCTCTTCTTTTTGCATCCTGTTACTGCGGTGGAAGCGATAGCCAGAATTGCCAGGGTTACCACCAAACGCCTCTGCATGTGACACCTCCTGTTAGGTTTTTTTCATCCGGCGAGTATACCAGACAACATTTATCCTGCTGTGCCAAGAGCTTCTTTTTTTAACGCGGGATGTCCGTTTGACAACTTATTGGTGAATGCTAATCTATGGCGTCTGCCACGGTCAAAGGAGGTTCCACCATGAAGAGAATGGTCATGCTGGTCGTGCTGGCGTTTTCATGTCAGGTGTCCCTTTGCTGTGCGGCCGGAAATGAGGTCGTCCACCGCGCCAACGGCAAGTTCATCCCGGACCAGAGGGATATCGAAAGCAGTCCCACCCAGGAAAATGCCTGCGAATGCTGCCAGAAGTGCAAGGCAGCGCAGAAACAGCCGACAAAGCCTCCCACCGAGCGAGAGGAGGCGACCACGACCGGTTGCGAAGACTGCTGCCAGCGCTGCGGCAGGCCCGTGCAGCCCCTTCCCGAAGACGTTCCCCCCGAGATCATCAACAAACCCAGGCAAAAGTGATATCTGCGGCAGACATTAGGCCCCTGAAGCGACTGCTCCTCTGCACGGAAGGGGCGAGGGCGTTCGCCATGCTGGACGGCGCAGCCCAGCCGGACCTCCTTGCGACCCTCGCGCATTACCAACCCGAACGCTACTGCCTGTTACGGGGAGCGCTGGAGCCGGGCTTGGCGGCAGTCGCTCCGTATCTCGTGGCGCTTGAGCACGAGGCGCCTTTCACCGACTGGGTCATGTCCCTATGGGGGCTTAGCAGCGGTGTCTTAGGCGTCTCGCGCTGCGACCTTCATGGGCTGAACAGGCATTTCAGAAGCCTTATCCTCATCGAGCACGCGGACCGGCAGGCTTATTTTCGCTATTACGACCCTGTCGTCCTGCGCAATTACCTTCCAACTTGTACCGAGGTGGAACTGAGGGCTTTCTTTGGTGAGGTGGAATTCTTCATCGTGGAAGACGAGGAACCTGGCGTCGCCTTGATTTTCGGGTTCGATGGAGATGTGCTTCGTCAGCACACGGTGGCACTAGGGGAAGGCGCCCCTTTGGACACTCTTCATGGGCTGGTTGAGCGGAACAGATTGAGACCGCAAGGTGAAGCAGGGAAGCTGAACGTACGACCGGAACAGCTCCAGCAACTGGGGATGAGCATCTACCTGGAGCGTATGCGACTTTATTTGAACGAGGTCTTTCCCGAAAGCAGAAGGGTGCCGAGAACCACCCTCGAGCGGATGATCATGGAGCTTACCGAACGCGCGGCAGGGTACAAACTGGTACTGGAAAATCATATCGCCGCCTTCCTCGCCGCAGCCTGGATTCTTGGGATGAACTTCGATGAGTCGTACCCCGCCGCGCGGGAAGTTTTGCTGGATTACGAGATGGACTGCGGTAGGAAAGCGGAATGGCTGTGGGATTTCATCGATGCGACGGCAGCATCTCTCGGGACCGGCGACGACGGGAGGGGACTGTGAACGGGCAAGGCGATATCTTATCGGAACTTGCGCACCGTGCAGGCGATGCGGTCAGAAGCGGTGCTGAGTTCGTCGCGCACGCGGCAGAGACGGCAAAAAAAAGGGTGGAAACTGTCTCTAGAAAGGCGAAAGCGTACGTGGCGAAGAGAATTAATCCGCAGCCGGCCGGGGCGGTCATCGAACCCTGTCCGAAGAACAGGAAGGCAGAGCGCGTCGCTGAACGGAAGGCCAAGCTTTTGTCGAGCAGGGAACGGTTGGAGAACATGCCCGCCGGACCCAAGCGGGAGGCCTTGGCACACGCGACAGAGCGCTTCGAACGCAACAACGTAGCCGTCGAGCGCGCCCGTCTTGCCGAGGACACCTACAAAGTAGGGCAGGGCGACCCGCCGGATGGGTGGGTAAGAGTCAGGGGGGAGGAATTGAGACAAATGGGAATGAATCAAGAAGATTTTCCACAACTAGATCGCAGATTCTCTCCAGAAGGTTATAAAGATGGCTATTACGCGGAACTTTACAAATCAAAACCTGATGTTTTTGATCATGAGCAGTACGTGTTGTCCTTTCGTGGCACGCAAGGGAAAAAAGATGGAATTACCGATCTGGTCCAAGCCTTCGGAGGGGAAACGGACCATTATTCTCGTGCCATAGCAGCCGCTCGGAAGCTGAAGCGATTCTTGGGCAATAAGCTTGAGGTTACTGGTCATTCAATGGGAGGTGGAATGGCAATTGCGGCCGGACTTGTTGCCGGCATAAAAGTGAATGCGATTGACCCTGCAGGGGTACATCCACTTACGCTGGAACGTGTAGGTGAACGATACAATAGAGAGGTTGCTGCAAGATACGTCACGAACTACATTGCTGACGGTGAAATCCTGGATTGTATCCAAAATCCGGCAAATCAACGCGTCATTGTTGCAGGCGTCACCTTGGCGGCCCCAGCTATTGGGGGCACTATGGTTGTCGCAGGGCGTCGTGCAATGTCAGAATCCGGTACTGTCACTTATGGCCCACCGGGTGTGATACATAAGCTCCCTATCATTGCTAACGCTGAAGACGTGCTGAATGGCAAATCAGTTCAGGGACTAACGCCTGGTCTTGCGGAGAAGCTTTCAAACGCCATTAACCCTGTACGAAAAGTAGGTTTGCATGACCCAGTATATGTCATTGCAGGACTTGAACAGCAAAAGGCTGATGACATGAATACGATCAGTAGGGAGAGGCAATGAGAGCCCTGCCTGCTATTGCAATGGGAATTTCTCTTTTAACCAGTTGTGTGGGAGATAAGTCAATGTCAGAAAGCGCATATAATCAGGATTTTGAGATGTCTAAGGATGTAGCTTTGATCAAAGCTATTTCCTTAGGCGATTTAAAGGCAATCAGAACGTTGGCCGGAGAGGGCGGGAATTTGAATGTGGTGGGGAAGCATGAGAATACGCCTCTACGGGTTGCGGTTAAGCTGAAGCAAAAGCAGGTGGTCAGGTTGCTGTTCCAGTTGGGAGTTGACCCTAATACCATAACACCTGGGGGTGTTGTGGCAGCAGCGGATGACGCCGTTACAGAAAAAGACCCCGATTTTCTGAGCCTTTTTCTGGAGTTCGGTTTAGACCCGAATCTGAAATGTCAGGGCATGCCGTTAATATTTTTCGCACTATCACGCCAGAACTGGATTCAGTACGAGATGCTTCTTTCGAGTGGAGCAGACATCAACTCAAAACTGCCTGACGGCTCATCATTGCTACTCGACTTGGTTATGCACATGGAGTACGACCGGGCAAAAGACCTGCTGCTTAGGGGGGCGGAGTTTAGGGTTCGAAGTAGCCATGGATTTAATGTGTTGGGCCAACTGGTGGATGACCAGCGCCGCCTGTGCATCGATCCCGACCTCCCGGACTGTCACAAGCGTGCAGAACTGTTGCGGCTTTTGCGGGAGCGGGGGGCGACCGTACCACCTGGCCTGCCGTACATGTGACATGCGTCCGGTCGCACAACTCATGCAGCTGCTTCTCCTGAATAACCAATCCCTCACCTGTGCATCGGGCGCCCTCTCCCAGTTTGAGAGAGCTTTAAAGCCAGAATTCGCCCGTCTCTGATCCAGATATCCCACTCTTTCATCATTCCCGGAAAAAAATATTGACAGTGACACGGCTCGTCGTTATCATGACATCCACTTTCAATTGGGGTCCTCATGAAACGAGCCAAGAAAAAAGCTTTCGCCGAATTCATGTCCCAGCGTGGACTCAAGTCGACCAAGCAGCGCGACATCATCCTCGACAGTTTCCTCTCCAGCGACAGGCATCTGAGTATCGAGGAGCTGTATCTGAAGCTCAGGTCCAAGCACCCTAACATCGGCTACGCCACCGTGTACCGCACCCTCAAGCTCTTCGCAGAGGCGGGTATCGCCCGCGAGATGCAGTTCGGCGACGGCCAGACCCGCTACGAGCACGTGAGCGAGGGGGAGCATCACGACCACCTGGTCTGTACCCGTTGCGGCCACATCGAAGAGTTCGAAAACGAAGCGATCGAGAAGCTGCAGGACGAAGTGGCCGAGACTCACGGCTTCCTTATCGAGCGGCACCGTCTCGAACTGTACGGCCTCTGCGCCACCTGCAGGAAGTAACGCCCGGGGAGGGAGCCTGGCACGACCGCCTGCTCCTCCCGGCCCGCCTGCGTAGCCAACCCATCGATCAAGAGCAGTAAAAAAATTTTCCCGCCATCATGAAAGTGATATCCATTGACATTTCATTGGCAAGCTAACGTTAAAGAGGGGTAGTAGAATCATGTCGATTTTTGGTAAGAAGGGTTCCTGTCATGAAACACCCACCGTCACCAGCACCGGCGCCAAGAAGGTGGCGCTGGTCGGGAATCCCAATGTCGGCAAGAGTGTGCTTTTCAACGCCCTCACCGGCGCTTACGTCACCGTCTCAAACTACCCGGGCACCTCGGTGGAGGTCTCCCGCGGCAACACCGTGATCGGCGGCGAGGAATTCGAGATCATCGACACCCCGGGGATGTACTCCATCCTCCCCATCACCGAGGAGGAGAGGGTGGCCCGGGAGATCCTCCTCACCGAGCGTCCGCACCTCGTGCTCCACGTCCTTGACGCGCGCAACCTGGAGCGCATGCTCCCCATGACGCTGCAGTTGATCGAGGCCGAGCTCCCCGTGATCCTCGTGGTGAACATCATGGACGAGGCGGCGCGCATGGGGCTTCAGATCGACATCCCGCTTCTGTCCGAGCGCCTCGGCATCCCGGTGATCGGCGCCGCGACCGCTAAGAAGGTCGGTGTCCCGGAGATCAAGGCCGCCATCGCAGGCTCCAGCGCGAGCGCCACCCCCCCCTTCAGCTTTTCGCGCCTCATGGAAGGGGACATCGCCGAGATCGCCGCGACCTTGAAGGGAGACTACATCCTCTCGAAGAAGGCGCTGTCGCTGCTTCTTCTGCAGGGAGACGACGAGGTCGCCGATCTCGTGCGCGCCACCGAGGGGGAGGGTTTCACCCTGGTGGAAGGCGCGGTGCGTGAGAAGCGCTTCGAGCGGCGCGAATCTTTTCATCTCGACCTCTCCATGGAGCGCAAGGGCATCGTCAAGCGGGTGCTCGACGGCGCCTTTAAGACTCCGGAAAAGAGGGTGGTAACCCTGGCCGAGCGCATCTCGCGCCTGACGGTGCGCCCCGCGACGGGGATACCACTCCTGTTCATCGTGCTCTACTTCGGCCTTTACCAGTTCGTCGGCGTTTTCGGCGCCGGCACCCTGGTCGACGTCCTGGAGGGAAAAGGGTTCGAGGAATACTTCAACCCTTGGATCACAGGGGTCGTCAAGGGGAGCGTGCCGTGGCCCGTGATCCAGGAGCTCTTTGTCGGCGAATACGGCATCATCACCCTGGGCTTTCGTTATGCCGTCGGCATCATCCTGCCCATCGTCGCCACCTTCTTCCTTTTCTTCTCTGTCCTCGAGGACAGCGGCTATTTCCCGCGCCTGGCCCTGCTGGTGGACCGGGTCTTCAAGACGATGGGGCTCACCGGCCGTGCCGTCATCCCGATGGTGCTCGGTTTTGGCTGCGACACCATGGCTACCATGGTAACGCGCACCCTTGAAACGGTACGCGAGCGGGTGATCGCCACCGTGCTTCTGGCGCTTGCCATCCCGTGCTCCGCGCAGTTAGGCGTGATCATGTCGTTGCTCTCCCAGACGCCGGGAGCGCTCCTGGTCTGGAGCCTCTGCCTCTTCGGCATCTTCTTGCTTGTCGGCCTTCTTGCCGCCAAGGTGCTTCCCGGCGAGACCCCGATGTTCTACATGGAGATCCCGCCGATGCGTCTGCCGCAGTTCTCTAACGTGCTCACCAAGACCTACACGAGGATGCAGTGGTACTTCATGGAGATCCTGCCGCTCTTCATCCTCGCCTCGGTGCTTTTGTGGCTCGGCAAGATCACCCATTTCTTCGAGAAGATGATCGAGGCGATGACTCCGGTCATGGCGTCCCTGGGGCTTCCCAAGGAATCGGCCGTCGCGTTCATCTTCGGCTTCTTCCGCCGTGACTACGGTGCAGCCGGTCTTTACGATCTGCAGAGCAAGGGGTTGATGAACCCGCGCCAGCTTACCGTCGCCGCCGTGACCCTGACCCTCTTCATACCGTGCGTCGCGCAGTTTCTGATCATGAAGAAGGAGCGCGGGTGGAACGTGGCCTTGAGCATAGGTCTCTTCGTCTCCACCTTCGCCTTCGGCTGCGGCTGGCTTTTGAACCGCTTCCTGCTGCTGACGAACATCCTTTAAAAACATTCAAGAAACTTTGTCACGCAAAGACGCAAAGACGCAAAGGCGCAAAGAAAGACACCCAGAGTCACAAACCCTGTAATCTTTCAACGCAAAGACGCGGAGCCGCAAAGACGCAAAGAAAAACAAGACTTGGGTTAAACCAAAATCGTTTAGTCTCAAGGTTTTATCCCGTCCATCCCCTTCATCCCTGTTAGATGTATTTTGTTTCGGGTTGGCTTTTAACGAAGAACATAAAACGTAGAACTTAGAACGTGTTCAGAGGTTATATGCGGTGCGGATTTTGCGGACATGAGTTCGAAGAAAGTGAAGGAAACGTCGGATGCAAGAATTGCCCGATGTCATCCGGTTGCAAGATGGTAAAATGTCCCCGCTGCAATTATGAGAACCCGCCGGAGCCGGCTCTCGTTAAGGGGCTTAAGAAAATTTTCGGAAAGAAACAATAGATCCAGCAGGCGCCGCAAGGCCCGTGGGCCGATGATGACCCTCGAGCGAGGGAGTAAAAGGAGATGTTATGAAACTTAGTGATAAAGCGGAAGAGATACTGGAGGCGCTCTGGATCGAGTCGGAGGAGAAGGGGACCGGTTACGCCGAGCTGGACCGGATGGAGATCGAGGCGTCCGACCCGGCCTACCAGGAGCTTTCCTCCCGTGCCCTCGTCGAGATCCGCGGCGGGCGCATCTACTTCCGTCCGGAGGGACGCGAGGAGGGGCGCATGACCATCAGGCGGCATCGGCTCGCCGAGCGGCTCATGATGGACGTCCTCAACATCCGTGGTGAAAGCGGCGACATGAAGGCGTGCCAGTTCGAACACCTTCTGAACGAGGGTGTGGACAGCAAGGTCTGCGCCATGCTGAACCACCCAGTCACCTGCCCTCACGGCAAGCCTATCCCCCCGGGTGAGTGCTGCGACGAGGCGCGCAAAAGCGGCGATCTCGGGGTTGTTCCGCTTACCGAGCTCAAGCCGGGCGACGAAGGTGACATCGCCTACATCCAGACCGAGGACAGCAAGAAGATGCAGAAACTCATGGCGATGGGGGTGCTTCCGGGCAACCGCATCTCGCTTTTGCAGGCCTTTCCCTCCTATATCTTTAGGGTCGGCTTCTCCGAGTTCGCCATAGACTCCGCCATGGCCCGTGAGATCTTCGTCAGGAGATAGGCTGTACCGTCCTTGCCGACACGGCCGCAAAGCAGCCCGCAACACCGAAGGCGCCCCTCACCGGGCGCCTTTTTTGTTTTTCCCCGCGCGGCTTTGCCCTCCGTCCCATTAGCACCACGCACTTTTCCCCCCCATGAGAAAAAGACTTCAAGATCTTCAAAACCGTGACGATAAAGTATCAAGACCGGGCACTAGGCGTGCTGAAGGTGCGCGGGCACCGGGCTAGAACCGATTCAAACAGGGATGAAGGGAATAAAGGCATAAAACCTTTCTCACGCAAAGGCGCCAAGACGCAAAGAAAGACAGCCAGAGGCACAAACCCTGTAACTGTAATCTTTCAACGCAAAGACGCGGAGCCGCAAAGGCGCAAAGAAGGACAAGCCTTCTGGGTTAAGCCAAAAAACGCTTTGTTTTGAGGTTTTATCCCCTTCATCCCTGTTAAACGGTTTGGCATTTGAATTGTGAGACTTTCTTTGCGACTTTGCGGCTTGAGTGAGCGCAGCAAACGGGGCGTGAGAAGGTTAAACGCTTAAAAGGAACGATATGATATCTGCCGGCAAAGACATAAACGAGCAACAGGCCGAGTTGAAGAGGCTCGCCGAAGCGTGGTCTGCGGCCCTAGACAAAGCCGTGTCGGAATTAGCCGTCATTTCCGGGACGACGGAGGACGAATTCCTCGCCATCGGCGGCAGGCTGCAGGACTTCTACCAACGCGGCGTCGGTATATCTGAGCTCGCCTCTTCGATGGTAGGAGAGGTGGCGGGTGAACACGTCACCGCTGCCATGGGTGGCCTGGACGACATGCTCGACCAAATGGGGCGCTACGTGGACCGGGCCCAGGGTGAGATAGAGGAGAGCGCACAGACGCTGCGCGAGATCCTGAGCCTCCTCTCCCAGGTAAGCGACCCGCTCTCCGGGTTCAAGAAGGTGAACAAGGTGCTGCGCATGCTAGGCATCTCGACCAAGATCGAGAGCGCGCGGCTTGGGCAGAGCGCCGCCGGTTTTGACACCCTGGCAAGCGACGTCGGCGAACTATCGGTCCAGGTGAACGACAAGGCCGCCTTCATCATCAAGAGAAAGGACGACCTCGCCCGGGCCATCGCGCAGACCCTCACCGGTGTACTCGAAGCGGGTGCGAAGCAGCACGACAAGGTCCTCGATGTGCTGGGACGGACCAGGACGGGGGTGCAGGCCCTGACCGAAATCAACTCCCGCTGTTCCAGCTCCGCCGCGACCATCTCCGCGGTATCCGACGAGGTTTCCCGCTCCATCGGCGATGTCGTCATGTCGATGCAGGCACACGATATCGTGCGCCAGCAGATCGAGCACGTGGAGGAGTCCCTTGCTGAACTGAAGCAGGGGCTCTCGGACGGTTCGGCGGGCGCGGATGCCGCCGCCATCATCTGCGAGCTGCAGGTGGCCCAACTGAGACACGCCTCGGAGGAACTGGACGCCGCGGTGCGCACCATCATCGAAAGTCTTCGGGAGGTGGCGCGCAAACAGTCCGGGCTTTCCACCCAGACAAGCGGTCTTGCCGGGATCGCGGACCAGGCCGGAGGCGGCTTCTTCACCGACATGGAGCGGGACATCTCGGTGGCGAGCGACGCTCTCATGGAAAGCTCGCGGGTGAACCAGGGGCTCTGCGCCGCCATGGCGACCGTGGCAGAGACGGTGGGGGAGATCGCGACCTTTGTCGGCGACATCGAAAGGATCGGCGAGGAGATCAAGCTGATCGCCCTCAACGCCCAGATAAAATCGGCCTATACCGGCGACGAGGGGGCCGCGCTCGGCGTCCTTGCCGAAGCGATCCAGCGTCTGTCCATAGACGCCATTACCCACACCGGCGCGGTTTCCGACACGCTGCAGGGGATCATCTCGGTGACCGACCGGTTGAGCGCAGGGGTGAACGCCGAGGCCTCCAACCTCGAGAGCGAGGTGCAGTTGATGGTGGACAAGCTCTCGGCCCTGGTCCAGTCCCTCAGGCGGGTCAACGATACCCTGAAGCATTCGCTCGGCAGCATGGACGACGGCGTCTCGCACCTTTCCACCGAGATCGAGCAGGCGATCGCCGGGATCACGGTGCATCAGAAGGTGGCCAGGGTTCTGGAAGTCTCCATCAGAGGGCTCTCCGCCATCGCGGCCGACGCACGCATCATCGCGCCTGCCGGCTCGACCGGGAACCTGGACCAGCTGGCCCAGCGCTACACCATGCAGAGCGAACGCAGGATTCATGAATCGATGAGCGGCTCGACTTCCGAAAGACGGCCGCCTACCCAGTCGGCCTCCTCGCCCGCTCCGGCGGCGGATGATGACCTGGGCGGGAACGTGGAGCTTTTCTAAAACAGCGAGGAAGAAATGGAAGAGTTGATGTTGGAGTGCAGGCAAGACCCCGCGCATCCCGGAACCCGGGTCCTGAAGGTCGCAGGAGAGGTCTCCATAGGCGTAGCCGGAGACTTCAAGGGGGCGCTCATCGAGGCGCTCTCGGGTGGAAGCGAGGTGCAGGTGGACGTCTCCGCACTCACCGGAATAGATCTGACCGGCCTGCAGCTTCTTTGTGCGGCTCACCACAGCGCGGGAACGGCTGGCAAGGAATTCCACATCGTGGACGGCGGCAACCCGACCTTCCGCGACATGGCGACCTCGGCAGGATTCCGCAGGCATACAGGTTGCGCCTATGATCGTGCGTGCAGCTGTATCTGGGTAGGAGGAGATAACTAATGGCAAAAGTAATCATGACCGCGGACGATTCCGCGAGCGTCAGGCAGATGGTGACCTTCACCCTGAAGCAGGGGGGGTATGAGGTGGTCGAGGCGGTCGACGGCAAGGACGCGCTGCAAAAGCTCGCAAGCACCAAGGTCGACATGCTGATCACCGACCTCAACATGCCCAACCTGGACGGCATCGGGCTGATCAAGGGGGCGAGGGCCCTGGCAAGCTGTAAGTTCATCCCGATCGTCATGCTCACCACCGAGTCTCAGGATTCGAAGAAGCAGGAAGGTAAGGCGGCGGGTGCTACCGGCTGGATCGTCAAGCCGTTCAAGCCCGAACAGCTCATGGCGGTAGTTAAAAAGGTGTTGGGATGATCGACCAACACCGGCAGGCATTCAAGGAGGAGGCGTACGAGCTCCTGGCGGAGCTGGAAAGTTCTCTTCTCGAGCTCGAGGAGCGACCCGACGACCAGGACCTGATCGGCAGGGTGTTCCGCGCCATGCACACCATCAAGGGGTCCGGCTCGATGTTCGGCTTCGACGACATCGCGAGCTTCACCCACGAGGTGGAGACCATCTTCGACATGGTGCGTAACGGAAAGCTCCAGGTCACCGGACGTCTGGTGAACCTCACCCTTGCCGCCCGCGACCAGATCCGGGCCATGCTGGATGCCGCGGACAGCGGTGAGGCGACCGATCTGCAGGCAAGCGCCGGGATCATCGTGGGGCTGCGCGAGCTCGCCGGGTTCCAGGGGCAGGTTGCCGCCGAGGCACATAAGGAGGAGGTGCACGAGGCGCAAAAGGACCCGGTGACCTACCGGATCCGCTTCGCCCCGGCGCGCGAGATCTTCGTCTCCGGCACCAACCCGCTCACCCTGATCGCGGAGTTAAAGGAATTGGGCGCCTGCACCGTTGTGGCGCAGACGGCGGGCTTTCCCTGCCTGGAGGAGATGAACCCGGAATCCTGCTACGTCTACTGGGACGTCATCCTCACCACGGACCAGGGGGAAAACGCCATCCGCGACGTCTTCATCTTCGTCGAGGACGACTGTGAGCTGAAGATCGAGCCGATCGCCGAACACAACCGCTACGAGGAACAACAGGATTACAAGAGGCTGGGCGAGATCCTCGTCGAGCGCGGCGACATCACCAGCGACGCCATGAGGGCCGTCCTATCCCAGCAAAAGCGCTTCGGCGAGCTGGCCATCTCGCAAGGGATTCTGCACGAAGGGAAGGTTCAGGCGGCCCTGGCGGAGCAGCAGCACATAAAAGAAGTCCGCCAGGAGAAGCAGGTCGCCGAGGCCTCCTCGAGCATCCGCGTCCCCGCGGAGCGGCTGGATCTGCTGGTCAACCTGGTGGGCGAGATGGTGACGGTGCAGGCGCGCCTGTCGCAGACCGCGGCCCAGCGCGACGACGCCGAGCTGATGGCGATCGCGGAAGAGGTGGAGCGGCTGACGGCGGAACTGAGGGACAGCGCCCTCAACATCCGGATGCTCCCCATCGGCAGCACTTTCAGCAAGTTCAAGCGCCTCGTGCGCGACCTCTCCGCCGAGCTCGGCAAGCAGATCGAGATGACCACGGAAGGGGCCGAGACCGAGCTCGACAAGACGGTCATCGAGAAGCTGAACGACCCGCTCGTGCACCTGATCAGAAACAGCATCGACCACGGCATCGAGCGTCCCGAGGCACGTGTCGCGGCGGGCAAGCCCGAACGCGGCACGGTGCACCTTTCCGCCGTTCATTCCGGCGACAGCGTTCTCATCACCATCGCCGACGACGGCGCCGGGCTCGACAAGGAGGCCATCCGGGCCAAGGGGATCGAGCGCGGCATCATCACTGCCGGGGCCGAGCTTTCCGACAAGGAACTTTTCAACCTCATCTTCGCCCCCGGCTTCTCCACCGCCAAGACGGTCTCCTCGGTCTCCGGGCGCGGCGTCGGCATGGACGTTGTGAAACGGGCCATCGAGGCCCTGCGCGGCTCCATCGACATCACCAGCGTGCGCGGCGAGGGGACCCGCATCATGGTGAAGATCCCCCTTACCCTGGCGATCATCGAGAGCCTCTTGGTAAAGATCGGCAACGACTCCTTCATGATGCCCCTTGCCCTCGTCGACGAGTGCGTCGAGCTCACCCGGGAGGATGTGGCCGCGGCCCACGGCAGGAACCTGGCCCACGTACGCGACCAACTCGTCCCCTACATCCCGCTCAGGGAGCATTTCGCGATTCCCGGCGCCCCCCCGGAGATCGAGCAGATCGTCATCACCCAGGTGAACGGGGTACGGGTCGGTTTCGTGGTGGATCACGTGATCGGGGAACACCAGACCGTTATCAAATCGCTCGGGCGGGCCTACAAGGACACCGAGGGGATCTCGGGCGCCACCATCCTGGGCGATGGCACCGTGGCGCTCATTCTCGACATCCCACAGCTCGTGCAGGCGGCAGAGGCGGCGCAGGCGTAAAAGCGGGCAGGAGGTAGCGGTAAAAATGTACGCAGCGGAGGCCCTCAAGATGGAGGAACCAGGTCGAATTGAGCCGAGTGCGTCGCTTTCTGCGCGTGACTTCGGCAGGCTGAGCCGGTTTATCTACGACACCTGCGGCATCAAGATGCCCGACGTGAAGAAGACGATGCTGGAAGCGCGCCTGCAGAAGAGACTTAGAAGTCTCGGCATGCACAGCTTCACCGATTACTGCGATTTTCTCTTCTCTCAAGAGGGGCTCGACAGGGAGCTGGTTCCCATGCTGGACATGGTGACCACGAACAAGACCGATTTTTTCCGCGAGCCCGACCATTTCCATTACCTGACCCAGGCCGTGCTTCCCGAATGGGTGAAGCGTCATCCGATCGGGACCCTCGCCATCTGGAGCGCCGGCTGCTCGTCCGGCGAGGAGCCGTACACCCTCGCCATGGTGCTCTCGGAGTTCGCGGCGAGAAACCCCGGCTTCGATTTCAAGATCCTCGCCACCGACATCTCGACCCGGGTGCTCGACAAGGCGAAGACCGCCATCTACAACGAGTCCCAGGTCGAGCCCGTGGCGATCGAGCTCAAGAAGAAGTACCTCTTGCGCAGCAAGGACCGTGCAAGCGGCATGGTGCGCATCGTGCCGGAGCTGCGCGCCAAGGTGAACTTCCGCCGCCTGAACTTCATGGATGACGATTTCGGCATGCGCGAGCCGCTCGACATCATCTTCTGCCGCAACGTGATCATCTACTTCGACCGGCCGACGCAGGAGAGGCTGTTGCAGCGTTTTCACCGCAACATGAAGCCCGGCAGCTACATCTTCATGGGGCATTCCGAGACGTTGAGCGGCCTGGACGTACCGCTGGTCAGCGTGTACCCGACGGTGTACCGGAAGCCGCGATGAGCACGGAGGGGGCAGGGGTTCTCTTCCTGAAACCGGGACAGATAGTGGTAAGCTCACATCCGTTGCTGGTGACCACCCTGCTGGGCTCCTGCGTTGCTGTTACCATGTTCTGCCAAAGGTTGAAAACCGGGGGGATCTGCCACGCCCAGCTCCCTACCTGCCGCGAAAGGGAAGCGGAAGGGGTGACCCATCCCGGCAGGTTCATGGACAGCGCCCTGCGCGAGATGCTGGCGCGGTTGCTGGAGCGGGGGGCGCTTGCCGGGGAACTCGAGGTGAAGGTTTTCGGCGGCTCCGACATGTTCCAGGGGCGCGGCCGGGGGCGGGCCGTCGGGAGGCAGAACGCCGAGATGGCGCTCGCGGTGCTCGCACGGGAGTCGATCAAGGTGTTGAACCAGGACCTATTCGGCGAACGGGGGAGGAAGATCATCTTCCACACCCATACCGGCGCCGTCTTTCTCAAAAGGCTGAACCGATCGGGGGTATGCTAGATGCCCAAGAAGATAAAAGTGCTCATCGTTGACGACTCGGCCGTAGTGCGCCAGACGCTTGCCGACATCCTTTCCTCGGACCCGCAGATCGAGGTGATGTCTACGGCGGGCGATCCGTTCATCGCTGCGGACCGGATCAGGCAGGAGGTCCCCGACGTCATCACCCTCGACGTCGAGATGCCGCGCATGGACGGCATCACCTTCCTGCACAAGATCATGAGCCAGCATCCCATCCCGGTGGTGATGTGCTCGAGTCTCACCGAGAAGGGGTCGGAGACCGCGCTGAAGGCGCTCGAGTACGGCGCGGTGGAGATCATCCAGAAACCGCGTCTAGGGACCAAGGCGTTTCTCGAGGAGTCGCGGGTGAGGATCTGCGACGTCGTCAAGGCCGCGAGCCAGGCGAGGCTCAGGCGTGTCCCGGTGGTAACTCATCAGGTGGCCCCGAAACTGACCGCCGACGTCATCATGGAGAAGCCGAAAAGCCAGGCGATGATGCAGACCACCGAAAAGGTGGTGGTGGTCGGCGCGTCCACCGGTGGAACCGAGGCGCTGCGCGTCTTTCTTGAGTCGCTTCCCGCGGACTGCCCCGGTATCGTGATCGTGCAGCACATGCCTGAGGGGTTCACACGCGCCTTTTCCCAGCGGCTGGACGGGTTGTGCCGGATCACGGTGAAGGAAGCCGAGAACAACGACACCGTGGTGCGTGGCCGGGCGCTGATCGCCCCGGGGAACCATCATCTGCTTTTGAAGCGCAGTGGTGCGCGCTATTTTGTCGAGATAAAGGATGGCCCGCTCGTCTCGAGGCACCGTCCGTCGGTGGACGTGCTGTTTCGTTCCGCCGCGCGTTATGCCGGCAAGAACGCGGTAGGGATCATCATGACCGGCATGGGAGATGACGGGGCGCACGGCATGCTGGAGATGAAGCAGGCGGGTGCCCTGAACATCGCGCAGGACGAGGCGAGCTGCATCGTCTTCGGGATGCCCAACGAGGCGATCAAGCAGGGCGGCGTCGACTACATCCGCCCGCTGGACTCCATCAGCCGGGAGATGCTGAGGCTGTGTCAGTAAGGCCGTTCTAAGTTCTAGGTTCTAAGTTCTACGTTGCAACCTTAGAACCGTAGAGCCGAGAGCCGCTTCACCTGCTTCACCCGAGGCAGGATGTTTTTCAGTCCTTAACCTAGAACGTAGAACATAGAACGTAGAACCGGTTTTTCGGGGTGTTGACATGGTTGATGAAAAGTTCTTTCTCGGGCGCCAGCCGATACTGGACCGGACGCAGCAGATCGTGGGATTCGAACTGCTCTTCCGCTCTCCGGAGAGCCTCTACGCGGCCAACGTCTCCGACCTGCAGATGGCGAGCGCCAGCGTCATCGTGAACTCCCTCTCCGAGTTCGGCTTCCAGGATGTGCTCGGACGCCACAAGGGCTTTTTCAACGTCACCCGCGAAGTGCTTATGAGTGACGCGCTGGAACTTCTCCCGAAGGACCGCGTGGTCATTGAACTACTGGAGACCATCGTCGCGGACACGGAAGTTTTCGAACGCTGCCGCACCCTCAAATCACTCGGTTTCACCCTCGCACTCGACGACCACGTCTACTCGGAGAGCTTTCACGACATCTACCGCCTCATAGACATCGTGAAGGTGGACGTACTGGAGACCCCTCATTCCTCGCTCGCGGAGATGGTCGGCAAGTTCCGGAACTGGCCGCTCACCCTGCTCGCCGAGAAGGTGGAGAACGCAGACCACTACAAGTTCTGCTCACAGCTCGGCTTCGACCTGTTCCAGGGATACTACTTCGCGCGCCCGGTGGTCTTGAGACAGAACAAGATCGACATCGGCAAGATCACCATGATGCAGCTCATGAAGCAGGTGATGGCAGACGCCGAGTGGTCAGAGATCGAGGAGACCTTCAAGCAGAACCCGGGGCTCACCTACAACCTTTTGCGCCTGGTCAACTCGGTCGCCATGGGGCTACGCGTGCGCATCAAGACGCTGCGCCACGCCCTGACCGTCCTCGGCCTCGAACAGCTGAAGCGCTGGATCACCCTCGCCCTTTACGCGAACAACGACAGTAACGGCGTGCAGAGCCCGCTGCTCGAGATGGCGGCGACCCGCGGCAAGCTCATGGAACTCCTCATGCTGGCCTCGCACGGCCGCGCCGCAAGCGAACTTGCCGACCAGGCCTTCATGGTCGGGATTCTCTCACTCATAGACGTACTCTTCGAAGATTCCATGGCGGAGCTCATCGGAAAGCTCAACCTGGTGGACAGTGTGAAGAGTGCGCTGCTGCATAAAGACGGCGATCTGGGCGCGCTGCTTGTACTTGCCGAGCTTCTGGAACAGGCCGATTTCCCGGCGGTCAACGAGCAGCTCGAGATCTGCGAGCTCTCCCTTGATCAGCTTCTTACCGCACAGTTGGAGACCTTTTCGTGGGCCGATAAGCTTAGTACTTCCCTCTGATTCACTCCTTGACACGAACCTTTCTTTTGATGTAACTTGTTTCGTCCCGCCAGACAAAGGGACGGAGCCGGCAGTTCAGGCTGCGCTCCACCGGCTACAAGCAGCAAGCCAGCCAGTACAAATCACCACTAAACAACCGCAACCAGGACTTGAGGCTCGGCCACGCCGGTTCGGTCCGTATTGAGACGCCAAATGAAAATAACCGCGGTAATTCCCGCCAGGTATGCTTCTACGCGTTTTGAGGGTAAGGCATTGGCGGACATCATGGGGCGGCCCATGGTGCAGCATGTATATGAGCGCGCCTCCAAGGCGAAGCTCGTTTCCGAGGTGATCGTCGCGACCGACGACGAGCGTATCGCCTCCGCGGTGCGGAACTTCGGCGGCAGGGTGGAGATGACCTCGGTTGAGCACGAGACCGGGACGGACCGTCTGGCCGAGGTGGCGGGAAGGCTTGATGCCGACATCATCGTGAACGTGCAGGGGGACGAACCCCTCATCGATCCCGCGATGATCGACCAGGCCATCGAGCCGATGCTCGAGGATGCCACCATCCCGATGGCGACCCTCAAATGCCGGATCAGGACCCTGCACGACTTTCTTTCCCCGAACGTGGTGAAGGTGGTTTCCGATCCTAAGGGAAACGTGCTCTACTTCTCGCGTTCGCCGCTTCCTTTCTTCCGGGACAAGTGGAACGATCTCAAGGACGACGCCTTCTGCTGCGGCAAGCTTCTGTGCTACAAACACGTAGGTCTCTACGTCTATCGCAGGGAGTTTCTCCCGGTGTTCGCGGCACTTCCGCCGAGCTATCTGGAGATGGCCGAGAAGCTCGAGCAGTTGCGCGTATTGGAAAACGGTTATCGCATCAAGGTCGTCGAGACCGAGTTCGAGTCGATAGGTGTGGACACCCCCGCCGATCTCGAGAAGGTGCTTGCCAAGCTTAAAGGCTAACGGAAGCAGCAAAGTTCCACTTTCCACGAAGCGTTGCACAAGTCCTCGCGTTCCCCACTTTGTGAAGGGGGGACAGGGGGGATTTGCTTGTCAACGCCGAACGTTTTGTATCAAGTTCACGCTTCAGGTTCCGTCACGCAGCTACCGCTTTTTAACCGGTATCGCGCTGAACGTTGAACGCTGAACGTTGAACGGTTTCCATTCGGAGGTTTTTTCAGTGAAGACAAAATTTATCTTTGTAACCGGCGGCGTTGTCTCCTCCATAGGTAAGGGACTCGCCGCCGCTTCTTTGGGCGCTCTGCTCGAGGCGAGGGGCCTTCGGGTCACCATCCAGAAGCTCGATCCGTACATCAACGTCGACCCCGGTACCATGTCGCCGTTCCAGCACGGCGAGGTCTTCGTGACCGACGACGGCGCCGAGACCGACCTCGACCTCGGTCACTACGAGCGCTACACCTCCAGCAAGCTCTCCAAAAAGAGCAACTTCACCACGGGTCAGGTCTACTTCTCGGTCATCGAGAAGGAGCGCCGCGGCGACTACCTGGGGGGCACCGTCCAGGTCATCCCGCACATCACCGACCAGATCAAGGCCAACATCCTCGAGAACGCGAAGGGCAGCGACATCGCCATCGTCGAGATCGGCGGCACCGTGGGCGACATCGAATCGCTTCCCTTCCTCGAAGCGATCCGCCAGCTGAAAAGCGACCGCGGCCCCGGCAACGTCCTTTACCTTCACGTGACCCTGGTCCCCTACATCAGGACCGCCGGCGAGCTGAAGACCAAACCGACCCAGCACTCGGTCAAGGAGCTGCGCGAGATCGGCATCCAGCCGGACATCCTCTTGTGCCGCTGCGAGCAGGAACTTCCCCAGGACATGAAGGCGAAGATCGCTCTCTTCTGCAACGTCGAGGAAAAGGCGGTCATCACCTCCCGTGACGCAGAGCACATCTACGCCGTGCCGCTCGCGCTGAACCTCGAGGGGCTGGACGACCAGGTCGTCGAGAAGCTCAACATCTGGACCAAGGCGCCGGACCTGTCGCACTGGCAGCAGGTGGTTTCCAAACTCACCAACCCCGCCTGCGGCGAGGTCAGCATCGCCGTGGTCGGCAAGTACGTCGATCTGAAGGAATCCTACAAGTCGCTCTCCGAGGCGCTCACCCACGGCGGCATCGCCAACGACTGCCGCGTCAACCTGGTCTACCTCGACTCCGAGAAGATCGAGGAAGAGGGGGCGGACAAGTTCCTCTCCGGCGTGGACGGCATCCTCGTTCCGGGCGGCTTCGGCGAGCGCGGCACCGAAGGGAAGATCAAGGCGATCGAATACGCCCGCGTCCACAAGGTTCCCTTCTTCGGCATCTGCCTCGGCATGCAGATGGCCGCCGTCGAGTTCGGGCGCAACGTCTGCGGGCTTCCCGAAGCGTTCTCCAGCGAGTTCAAGCCGGCATGCAAGAGCCCGGTGATCCACCTCATGGAAGAGCAGAAGGGGGTCGACAAGAAGGGGGGCACCATGCGCCTTGGCGCGTATCCCTGCTCTCTCGTCAAGGGGACCTTCGCGCAGAAGGCCTACGGCGCCACCGAGATCTCCGAGCGGCACCGTCATCGCTACGAGTTCAACAACACCTTCCGGGCCGCCCTTGAGGAGAAAGGTATGATCATCTCCGGCGTCTACAAGGAAGGGAACTTGGTGGAGATCATCGAGCTGCCCGACCATCCGTGGTTCCTGGGGTGCCAGTTCCACCCGGAATTCAAGTCCAAGCCGCTCAACCCGCACCCGCTCTTCAAGGCCTTCATCGGCGCCACCAGGGCACGCAAAGGGTAAACCGGAAACTAAAACAAAACCGATTCAAACAGGGATGAAGGGGATACGCAAAGACGCTTTTCGTCTTTAGGTCTTATCCTGTTCACCCCCTTCATCCCTGTTAAATGGTTTTGCCTATAACTTTCTTCGCGACTTTGCCTCTTTGCGTGACAAAGCTTTTTGCGTCCTTGTTTCAGTTTTATCCCGTTTATCCCCTTCATCCCTGTTAAAATGGTTTTGGCTTTGACTTTCCTTGCGGCTTTGCGTCTTTGCGTGACATCGTTTTTGGGTTTGATATACAGGAGAAGTTATGATTCGTGAGATCGCTGTAGGTGACATCAAGATAGGTGGCAACAGGCCGCTCGTGCTGGTAGCCGGGCCGTGCGTCATCGAGAACGAAGCCGCGACGCTGCGCCACGCCGAACGGCTCATGAGCATCTGCAACGGCGTAGGCATCCCGCTCATCTTCAAGGCTTCCTACGACAAGGCGAACCGCACCTCGGTCACCGCCTTCCGCGGCCCCGGCATGACCGAAGGTCTCAGGATCCTTGCCAAGGTGAAGGAATCGCTCGGCGTGCCGGTGCTCTCCGATATCCATTCCATAGAGCAGGTGGAGCCGGCCGCCGACGTCCTCGACGTGCTGCAGATCCCCGCCTTTCTCTGCCGTCAGACCGACCTTCTGGTCGCCGCGGCGAAGACCGGCAAGGTGATCAACGTCAAGAAAGGGCAGTTCCTCGCCCCGTGGGACATGAAAAACGTCGTCGGCAAGCTTCGCTCCTGCGAGAACGACAACATCATCCTCACCGAACGCGGCGCTTCCTTTGGCTATAACAACCTCGTCGTCGACATGCGCAGCTTCCCGATCATGCGCTCCACCGGTTTCCCGGTCATCTTCGATGCCACCCACAGCGTCCAGTTGCCGGGAGGCGAGGGGACCTCGTCCGGTGGCCAGCGCGAGTACGTGGAGTTTCTCTCCCGCGCCGCGGTAGCCGCCGGTGTGGACGGCGTTTTCATGGAAGTGCATGAGGAGCCCGAGCAGGCCCTTTGCGACGGACCGAACTCCGTGCGTCTCGACGACCTCCCGGTGCTTCTGAAGAAACTGAAGGCCATCGACGCCATCGTGAAACAGTAAAACCGCCTTTAAGTTTTTTGGGTTTTAGCTTTAAGGAGTCCATTTTGATTTTAGAAGAAGCAAAAAGGGTGATCCGCGTCGAGGCAGAGGCGCTTTTGAACCTCGAGTCCTCCATCGACCAGGCCTTTGAGCAGGCCGTGCAGATGATACTCAACACCCAGGGGCGCGTTGTCGTCACAGGTATGGGCAAGTCCGGCCTCATCGGCCAGAAAATCGCCTCCACCATGGCCTCTACCGGAACCCCCGCCTTCTTCCTGCACCCCGCGGAAGGGATCCACGGCGACCTCGGCATGATCATGAAGGGGGACGTGGTAATTGCCATCTCCAACTCCGGTGAGACTGACGAGGTGGTGCGCATCCTCCCGATCATCAAGCGCCTGGGCGCGTCGCTCATCGCCATGGCCGGCAACCCGAACTCCACCCTCGCCAAAAGCGGCGACATCTTCCTCGACATCTCCGTGAAGGAAGAGGCCTGCCCGCTTGGCCTCGCCCCCACCGCCTCCACCACGGTTACCCTTGCCATGGGGGACGCCATTGCCGTAGCGCTGCTCGTAAGCCGCGGTTTTCGGGCCGAGGACTTCGCCATGTTCCATCCCGGCGGAGCGCTCGGGCGCAGGCTGCTTCTGAAAGTGGAGGACATCATGCACTCCGGCGAAGGGCTTCCGCTCGTCGCAGCCGACACGCTTATGCGCGAGGCGCTCTTCACCATCACCTCCAAGGGGCTCGGCATCACCGGCGTCACCTCCGCCGACGGCGCGCTGATCGGAGTCATCACCGACGGGGATCTGCGCCGTGCCCTTAGCAAGGGGCTCGACATCATCAACCTTCCCGCATCCGATTTGATGAAGGCAGGGCCCAAGCGGATACGTCGCGACGAACTGGCCGCCCGTGCGTTGCAGCAGATGGAGCAGTACTCCATCACATCCCTCTTCGTATTTGCCGACGACGAAGACACCAAGCCCGTGGGCATCGTGCACCTGCACGATCTCCTGAAGGCCGGGATAGCATAAAACCTATTCAAACGGGGATGAAGGGGATAAAGGCTTAACCCCCTTTCTCACGCAAAGCCGCAAAGGCGCAAAGACAAGCAGAACAAACACAGATTTTGGTTTAACCCCAAAAAGCTTTTCGATTTTAAGATTTACTTTGCGACTTTACGTCTTTGCGTGACAAGTTTTGGTTTGTGCTTTGATTTGCTTTGCATTTTTGCGTGACGAAGGTTTTGTGAGGTTCTTATGGAAGATAGACTGAAAAAGATCAAGCTGCTTATCCTCGACGTGGACGGCGTCCTTACCGACGGACGCATCATCTTCGATTCCAACGGCGTGGAGAGCAAGTTCTTCAACGTAAAAGACGGCCATGGCATCAAGATGCTGCAGCGCTCCGGCATAGAAGTCGGCATCATCTCCGGCCGCGAGTCCCAGGTGGTGTACAACCGCGCCGTCGAACTCGGCATCGGCCAGGTGTACCAGAAGTCGCTGGACAAACTGGTTCCGTACCGCCAGATGCTGGAGGCAACCGGAGTGTCCGACGAGGAAGTCGCCTTCATGGGGGACGACGTCATCGACATCCCGCTTCTGAAGAGGGTAGGCTTCGCAGCCGCCCCCGCCGACGCGGTGCCCGAGGTCCTGCCCTTCGCCCACTTCGTCGCCAAGAACCGTGGTGGCTGGGGTGCGGTGCGCGAGGTGTGCGATCTCATCCTGAAGGCCCAGGGGACGTGGGACGCCGTCACTTCAAGGTACTATGTCTGATGTGACGCAAATTTAGATCGATAAGTCCAAAAATAACAGGAAAAGGAATGTCAATATTCAGACATTCCTTTTTTTGTTTTTGACATGCTTTTGTATCTGAGCCACTGCCAAGATCCGATATTGACACCGAAAGGTTTTATGGTTCAGTTTTGAGTTATGTTGATACAGTTACTGCGGTTCGTCTATTGTATCAGAATCACATGTGAATAACTCTTATTACAGGTACTGATACGGTTTAATACTCTCACTGTTCCAGAAGATGTCAGTTGTGGCATGGAATCTGCTGGCGTTGTGCCGGAGTTTGGGGGAGTCTGATTCCATACTCAAACGGGTTTTTTGAATTTACATAGCTCCGTAGAAGTGCTATACCGTAACGTCTGATCATTAGTCGATTCTGATCGGCCGTCCCCGTCCCAGGACCGTTAAACGTTAGTACACTCAAGCTGTCGGCGTCGATGTAGGGATACCCACCTTTCTGTCCGTTGTACCTTCCGCGCCAAGCTACTTTTACGAGGTTCTCGAAGGCATGAAAAAAATACTGCTGTTCGCCGCTGCGCTGTTCCTGCTCACTGTCACCACCTCATATTCCGCAAGCCTCTACGACAGCACCTCTCAGGGGACTACGTACTACTCCGGCACCTCGGCAACCGCGACCGCACCGGCCACCTCCAGTTACTTTACGATCCCCGCACCGACGGATCAAAACGCCGCGACCTCCTATTCTCAATATCCGTCCCAGCAACAGACGACCGGGCAGGCGCAGCCATACGCTCAGCCCAATCTTCAGATGCAGACCTACGGCGCCAAGCCGATTTTCGGACAGGTGCAACCTGCCGGTCAGAACACGGGAACGGTAAGGGGGCAGTCGTCGGTCCCGGGGCAGGGAAGCGTGCAAGGAACGGTACCGGGGCAACCGGGCGCTCAGTACGGCCTCCAGGGGCAAAACAGCAACCAACCTCCGGCAGGCTCAAACAAGCAGCCCCAGCAATACGACCAGGAACAGGGAAGACAGCCTCTTCCGCAGCTCGTCCAGCAGCCGGTGGTCCCCGCAGAACCTTCCGCGCTGGAAAAGGCGATGGGGGAGGCCCCCGTCACCGCGGAGAACTCTCTTTCACAGCCTTACGGTGGCACCACCCTTAACCAGTTCGGCTATAACTTCTTCCGTCCCGAGACGAACGACCCCCTTTCCGCACAAATGGATATTCCCGTCGGCCCCGACTACGTAGTAGGCCCCGGCGACCGGCTCCTCGTCACCCTTTGGGGGAGTATCGATGGAACCTGGGAGCTCGAGGTGAACCGCAGCGGCGAGATCGTGCTTCCCAAGGTAGGGGCGGTAAAGGTGGCGGGGCAGACCTTCGGCCAGGTGCCCGGGGTGCTGAAAAACACGCTCGCGCGCATCTTCAAGGACTTCCATGTCAACGTCAACATGGGGCGGTTGAGGGTCATTAAGGTCTACATCGTAGGCGAAGTAGCCGCACCGGGCGAGTACAACGTGAGCTCGCTCTCCACAATCATCAACGCGTTGGCGGCGGCCGGTGGCCCGACCAAAAACGGCAGCCTCAGGAACATCAAGATCAACAGAAACGGCAATGTCGTCGAAACCGTCGACCTCTATGACTTCTTTCTCAAGGGAGACCAGGGCAAAGCCATTCGACTGCAGCCGGGTGACACCGTGTTGGTCCCGGTGATCGGCAAGGTGGCGGGAGTCGCCGGCAACGTCCGCCGCCCTGGTATTTACGAGCTCAAGGGCGAAAGCAGCCTGAAGGACCTGCTTGGACTTTGCGGCGGGATCAACTCCACGGGTTACCTGCAGCGGCTCCAGATGTACCGGGTTCAGGCGCATGACAAGAAGATGGTGACCGAGATAAGCCTCGAGCCCGGCAAGAGTGTCGAGGAGGCGACTGCCAGCATAAAGCTGCAGGATCTGGACTTGGTCAAGGTCCTGTCGATCGATACCGTTCTCCGCGGGTACGCGCGGCTCGAAGGGCACGTGCTGCGCCCCGGCGATTACGCTCTCAAGCCCGGCATGCGTGTCAGCTCCCTTCTAAAGGGAGACAATCTGTTACCCGAATATCACGCCGCCGCCGGACAGATCACCCGGCTGTTCCCCCCCGACCTGCACCCTGAGATCGTCTTCTTCAACGTGACCCGCGCACTCAACGGTGAGCCCGATTACGACCTTGAACTGAAGGAATTTGACCGCGTGAAGATCTTCTCGCGTACCGAAATGGAGGAAGTCCCCTTCGTCCAGGTAAGCGGTGAGGTGCTTAGGCCGGGACAGTACCGCTATCTAGAGAACATGACCGTGCGCGACCTGCTCATGCAGGCCGGCAACGTGAAACTGAGCGCTTATCTCAAAAACGCTGAGATAGTGAGGGTTAAGCGTGCCGAATCGCGCGTAGTCTCCATTGTCTTGCCAGTAGATCTCGAAGCAGCCCTCAAGGGGGGGGACGCAAACATCAAACTGCAGCCCTTGGACGAGCTTACCGTTAGGCGCATCCCCAATTGGGCAGATGCCACCGACCGTTACGTCACTCTAAGCGGCGAATTCGTCTTCCCCGGAACCTACCCGATCTACAAAGGAGAACGTCTCTCCTCCGTTATCGCCAGGGCAGGCGGCTTCTCAAACCTCGCCTATATGAAGGGGGCCAAGTTCACCAGGGAGAACGTCAGGAAACTGCAGCAGCAACGCATGGATGAAGCACTGCAAAAGGCACAGGAAGATATCATCCACCTGCAGACCAACATGGCGCAAACCGCAGCGTCGGCAGAGGAGGTTTCCGCCGCCAAGACGACCCTGGATGGCCTTACGCGCAGCGTGGAGATCCTGAAGACCAAGAAGGCCGAGGGGCGCGTGCTGATGGAGGTCGCCTCGCTGGACGAACTGAAGGGAGGCCCCTACGACCTGGAACTGCAGGGCGGCGACCAACTCACCGTTCCCAGCGATCCAGGCGGCGTCAACGTGATCGGTAACGTCTACAACCAGAGCACCGTTGTGAGCCAGCAGGGGCGTGACGTCGATTGGTACCTGCAACAGGTCGGCGGCCCAACCGGTGATGCCGATACAAGTGAAATCTATGTAGTCAAGGTGAGTGGCACCGTCGTGAGCCAGGCCAACTCCGGGAAGTTCCTTTTCTACAACTCCTTCTGGGGTAAGTCACTCGACTCCGGTGACACCATCATCGTGCCGCGCCAGTACGAGAAGACCGCGTGGCTGAGAACGGTTAAAGAAATCACCCAGATCCTGGGCAATATCGCCATGACCGCCGGCGTCGCCATCGCAGCAGGAAAGTAAAGGAATCGTAAAGGCAAGGAGTCTGTTATTTGCTTCCTGTCAATCATCGTCGGGGAGCTAATGTTACAGCGTGAAGATTATCCCGGTTGCCCATATGCCTGTAATAGCCAGCAAGACACAACGGTATAGAGCTTTAAGCAATTTATTGCAGAGGTTTTACAATGTCTGACACACCAAAGAGTGCCACTTTTTTGCCTGACGATCATGGATCAGCGAGGCCTAGCCTGACTGACTATATCCTTGTCATTGCAAAGTACAAGACTATGGTCTTGTCTATGACTATGGCTGCTGTCGTAATTGCATCCGTTTACGCCTTTATGCTTCCGGACGTATACTCCGCAAAGACTATGGTCTTTCCGGGCGAAGAAGACAAGGGGATGGTTGGAGCCATGGTGGCGCAGCTCGGCGGGGTGGCTGGTGCGGTTGGCGGGCTTGGGGGCAACAGCAAAGCGGAACTCTACGTAACGATGTTGAAAAGTGAAACGGTCAAGGATTCCATTATCGACCGTTTTAAGCTGATGCAGCTCTACAAGGCTGACTATCGGGCCGATGCTTATAACGCCCTTGACGCCAAAACGACCATCAGCTTGGGTAAAAAGGATGGCGTCATCACCATAACCATGGATGAAGCAGACCCCAAGCTTGCCGCAGCCATCGCCAACGAGTATGTCGAGCAACTCGGGAAACTCGCTTCACAACTCAATATGAGCAAGGCGTCGGACAACACGGTTTTTCTGGAAAAGCGCGTTGCCGAGGCCAGAACCAACCTGCGCCATGCCGAGGATGCACTGAAGGAATTTCAGACAAAGAACAAAGCGATATCGGTCACGGATCAGGCAAAGGCAACCGTAGAAGGCGTCGCCCAACTGCGGGCACAACTTGCCCTGATAGAGGTCGAACTGGGCGCGCTGAGAGCCCGTTTCACGGAATCGAGCCAGGAAGTGAAACTGGCTAAGGAAAACGCGGCGAGTTTGCAGCACCAGATTGCCAAGCTGGAAGGAAACGGGACGGGGAGCAGTACCATCCCTTCCGTGGGTGCCATGCCGCAGATCGGTAACGAGTATTTGCGCTTGATGCGCGAGTTCAAGATTCAAGAAGCGTTGGTTGAGATGTTGACCAAGCAATTGGAATTAAGCAAGTACAGCCAAGCCAAAGACGTGTCGCCTTTTCAGGTTCTGCAACGGGCCAAGGTCCCGGAATTCAGGAGCAAACCGATGAGGCGCAAGATAGTCAAGATCGCGGCTGTGTTCTCGTTCATATTCTCCGTATCTTTTGCGCTGTTCCTGGAGGGTGTGAGCAATATGCCCGAAGCCGACAAGCAACGCTGGATTTACGTTTTCAAAAAATTTAAATGGTGAGACATCGATATGAAAAAGATACTAGTGACTGGAGCAGACGGGTTCATCGGATCACATTTAACGGAGCAACTGGTACGACGCGGATACGATGTGCGCGCCTTCGTCCTTTACAACTCTTTCAATTCCTGGGGATGGCTCGACCACTCTCCGCAGGAGATCAAGAAATCTCTTGACGTGTTTGCCGGAGATATCCGCGATCCGTACGGTGTGAGAATGGCGATGAAAGGGTGTGATACGGTCCTGCATCTCGCAGCCCTGATAGCCATACCGTACTCCTATCACTCGCCGGATACCTATGTCGACACCAATGTAAAGGGAACTCTCAACGTCGTGCAAGCTGCCCGTGACCTCGGTGTCTCCAAGGTCGTCCACACCTCCACCAGCGAAGTCTACGGAACCGCACGCTTCGTCCCCATTACCGAGGAACATCCCCTTCAGGGACAGTCGCCTTACTCGGCGTCCAAAATCGGCGCGGACCAGATCGCCATGTCCTTCAACCGCTCCTTCGAAACACCTGTCGCCATCATCCGGCCCTTCAACACCTACGGCCCTAGGCAATCGGCGCGGGCGGTGATTCCGACGGTCATCACGCAGATAGCCAGCGGGGCGAGAACTCTGAAGCTCGGATCACAGCATCCTACCAGGGATTTCAACTACGTCCTTGACACAGTCGATGGCTTCATCGCCGTTGCCGAATCGGAGAGAGCTGTGGGCGAAGTCATCAACGTCGGCAGCAACTACGAGATATCCGTCGGCGATACGGTAAGCATGATTGCTGATGTCATGAACGTTGATGTCGAGATAGAGACCGACGACGTACGGTTGCGACCCGACAAGAGCGAAGTGGAACGCTTGTGGGCTGACAACCAAAAGGCACTGGCACTGACCGGGTGGCAACCGAAGTACGCTGGCAAGGACGGCCTGAGGCGGGGGCTGCACGAGACCATCGAATGGTTCGTGAACCCGCAAAACCTGGCCTGCTACAAGGCCGACCGGTACAACATATGACGACTACCTTCGATAAGAACCTCATCCTCGACGCCTTGCGATCCGTACTTCCTGCAACAGGGGGAGTTGTCGCGCTGCATGAGCCGAATTTCAGTGGCAACGAGTGGGCCTATGTCAAGGAATGCATCGACACTGGCTGGGTTTCCTCCGTAGGCAAGTTCGTCGATCGTTTTGAGCGGGAACTCGCCGCTTATACCGGGGTCAAGCGTGCCGTTGCCGTAGTCAACGGTACGGCGGCCTTGCACATCAGCCTGCTCTGCGCCGGCGTCCAGCCGGGCGATGAAGTGCTCATCCCTGCTCTGACCTTCATCGCTACTGCCAACGCCGTCTGCTATTGCGGGGCTGTCCCGCACTTCATCGACACCAATGAGGAGACCCTGGGCGCGGATCCGCAGAAGCTGGCGGCGTATCTGGAGCGGATCGCCGCAATAGATGCGGCCGGGTGCCGCAACCGCATAACCGGCCGGAGGATCAAGGTGGTGGTCCCTATGCACACCTTCGGGCATCCCGTCGACCTCGACCCGCTTGCCGAGGTGTGCCGGCGCTTCTCACTGGTCATGATCGAGGACGCCGCGGAGTCCCTGGGATCTCTGTACAAGGGAAGGCATACCGGTCAGTGGGGGCTGCTCTCCGCTGTGAGCTTCAACGGGAACAAGACCATCACTACCGGTGGAGGGGGAGCGATACTCACCGACGATGAGGAACTGGCAACCCGAGCCAAGCACATCACAACCACCGCTAAGGTCCCCCACCCCTGGGAATTCAATCACAACCTGGTCGGCTACAACTACCGGATGCCGAACCTGAACGCGGCACTTGGTTGTGCCCAACTCGAGCAACTTCCGGGATTTCTCCTCGCCAAACGAAAGCTGGCGCAGAGGTATCAGGAAGTTTTTGCGGCAGTCCCAGGCATCCGCGTCGTTGCCGAGCCTCCGGGGTGTCAGAGCAATTACTGGCTTAACGCCCTGCTGCTGGATGCCGAGTTCTCGGACCAACGTGACGCGGTGCTGCAAGTGTCAAACGACGCCGGCATCATGACGCGTCCAGCATGGACCCTTATGCACAGGCTACCCATGTTCAAGGAATGTCCGAGAATGGACCTGAGCGTGGCGGAAAGTCTGGAGCGCAGGCTGATAAACATTCCAAGCAGCGTCGTGCTTGGTGCGGGACCTGACCATGCGTAGGATATGTGTCGTCACTGGTACGAGAGCCGAGTACGGACTTTTGTACTGGCTGATGAAAGAGATAGATTCCGACCCGGAGCTGCAAATCCAGGTCGTTGTTACCGGTATGCATCTCTCTCCTGAGTTCGGTCTGACTTACCGACAGATCGAGGAGGACGGCTTTGTCATCGACGCCAAGGTCGAGATGTTGCTGTCAAGCGATACTGCGGTCGCCGTATCGAAATCGATAGGGCTCGGTGTGATCGGGTTCGCCGATGCCCTGGAGCGCCTCAAGCCCGACATCGTCGTTCTCCTCGGAGACCGCTACGAGATCCTCGCTGCGGCCCAGGCCGCGCTGGTGGCAAGGATACCTGTGGCCCACATCCACGGTGGGGAGACTACCGAGGGGGCCATTGACGAGAGCATCCGGCATGCGGTGACCAAAATGTCCCGGCTGCATTTCGTGGCGGCCGAACCCTATCGTGCCAGGGTGATCCAGATGGGTGAAGCTCCTGAGAGCGTGGTCAACGTCGGCGCTCTCGGGCTGGAAAACCTCATGCGCCTTAAGTTGCTGGGGCGGGAAGAGCTTGAGCAGAGCATCGACTTCAGACTCGGCCAACGCTGTCTCCTCGTCACCTATCATCCCGCGACGCTCGGCTCTGTTGAGCCTAAAGGCGCCATGCAGGCTTTGCTGGATGCGCTGGATTGTTTTCCGGAGTGCAATCTGATTTTCACCAAGCCCAACTCGGATACCAACGGAAGGATCATTTCGTACATGATCGACGAGTACGCCAGGCACCGGCCCGGTCGTGTCTCAGTCTTCACCTCTATGGGGCAGGTACGGTACCTCAGCGCCATGCTCTGCGTGGACGCTGTTATCGGCAATTCTTCCAGCGGGATTATCGAGGCTCCCGCCTGCAAAACGGCGACGGTGAATATCGGAGAACGCCAGTCAGGACGCCTCAAGGCTAAATCGATAGTTGATTGCGGGGAGACAACAGAGTCGATCAAGGCTGCGATAGAGCAAGTGCTCCTTCCTTCGTTCCAGGACGAGGTCGCCGGCGTGGAGTCCGTTTACGGTTCAGGCCAATCCGCTGCTGCAATTAAAGATCACCTGAAGCAAGCTGACATCTGCTGCACGAAACCTTTTTACGATCTTTAAAGGGCGCCATGAAAGCACGTACCTACATAATCGCCGAAGCCGGTGTCAATCACAATGGTTCAGTCGAAATGGCGAAACGTCTTATAGAGACTGCGGCAGATGCGGGTGCCGACGCCGTAAAGTTCCAGACGTTCAGAGCGGACAAACTGGTAAGCCGCACCGCGCCCAAGGCCGAGTACCAGGTCAGGCAGACAGGTGCCGAAGAATCGCAGCATGAGATGATCCGCAAACTTGAACTCGACGAGGAGACGCACTTAACGCTTGTCGAGCACTGTCGCCTCTGCGGCATCCAGTTTCTGTCCACGCCTTTTGATCTTGAGAGCGTGGGCCAACTAACCCGGCTCGACCTGCCGTGCATCAAGATCTCGTCGGGTGATATCACCAATGCCCGGCTGCTGCTGAAGGTAGCGCAGACAGGAAAGCCGGCCATCCTCTCCTCCGGGATGAGTACGCTAGGTGAGATCGAGGACGCTCTCGGCGTTCTGGCGTTCGGCTATCTCAACAGCGGCGAGCCATGCGGTGCCGCCTTCTCGACGGCCTACCGCTCCCCGGAAGGACATGCCGTTTTGCAGCAGAAGGTGACCTTGCTGCACTGCACCACCGAATATCCCGCCCCCTTCGAGGAAATAAACCTCAGGGTCCTGGACACGCTCTCCAGGGCCTTTGACGTGCCGGTAGGATATTCCGACCATACCGAGGGGGTTGCCGTACCGATCGCAGCCGTGGCACGAGGAGCGGTGATGATCGAAAAACATTTCACGCTGGACCGCTCACTCCCTGGTCCGGACCACAAGGCCTCGCTGGTCCCTGATGAACTGAGAGAGATGGTGCAGTCGATACGACAGGTTGAACTGGCATTGGGAAGAGGGGTGAAAATGCCCTCAGTGAGGGAGGTGTCTAACATGACAGTCGCTAGAAAAAGCCTCGTGGCGGCCTGCGACATTGCTGCAGGCGATCTTTTCACCGCAGAAAACCTGACATCCAAACGTCCGGGAGGCGGCATATCCCCGATGCGCTTTTGGGATCTCCTCGGGCGTCCCGCCGGCCGCAGCTATGCTGCTGATGAGGCGATTGAACCTTGACCCGGGCGATCATGATACTAGGGGGGGGAGGGCACGCCAGGGTCCTGATCGAGGCGCTTTTACGTTCCGGCGCCAGTATCGCAGCTATTGTGGAATCGGACCCGGCAACAGTCGGAGGTTTGGTCCGTTCCATACCGGTCATAGCAGAAGACGATTTCCTCGGCCGTTTTTCTCCGGACCAGGTCTTGTTGGTCAACGGAATCGGATCTATCAAAAAGACCGAAACACGGCAGAGAGTTTTCGATAGGTTCAAGGGGCTGGGGCATGACTTTCACAGTGTCATCGACCCTTCCGCCGTAGTCGCCTCCGACGCCGTGCTGGGGGAGGGTGCCCAGCTTATCGCAGGTTCCATCATTCAGCCCGGCAGCCGCCTCGGCAGCAATGTCATCGTCAATACAGGTGGGCGCGTCGATCACGACTGCGTCATCGGGGATCATGTCCATATCGCTCCCGGCGTGACGCTTTCCGGGGGGGTCCGGATAGGCGCTGGGAGCCACATCGGCACCGGTTCCACCATCATCCAGGGGATAACAATCGGAGCACACACTATAATCGGGGCCGGGGCCGTTGTCGTCAGGGATGTCAAGGACGGCGAAACAGTAGTCGGGATCCCAGCAAAGGTAATCGCACATGGATAACTGGAAAAAGGTGGTCGTGTCGCTTGACACTACCATAAAGAGCACCATCGAGATCATCGATGCGACTGCCATGCAGATTGCTCTTGTGGTGGATGAAGGAATGAGGCTGGTTGGCACCATCACGGATGGCGACGTAAGACGTGCCATACTCCACAACATCTCCCTGGACGGCCCCGCCAGTACCATCATGAATCCGCACCCGATCGTCGCTACGACGACCCAGAGCAGGGAGACCACCCTGACGGTGATGAGGAACAAGGTCATCCGGCAGATACCCGTGGTCCAGGAAGACGGTGTGCTTGTCGGGTTGGAGATATTCGACGAGTTGGTGAAGCCGGTTGCCAGGAAAAATGTCGTCCTGCTGATGGCCGGCGGTCTCGGGAGTCGTCTGCGTCCGCTCACGAACGAGTGCCCCAAGCCTTTGCTCAAGATAGGGGACAAGCCCATTCTGGAGACGATCCTCGAGAACTTCATAGAGCACGGCTTCAGGAAGTTCTACCTGTCGGTCAATTACATGGCGGAGATGATAGAAGAGTACTTTGGAGACGGCAGCAACTGGGGCGTTGAAATCTCCTATTTGCGCGAGAACGAACGCATGGGGACAGCGGGGGCGCTGAGCCTGTTGCCTCCCGGCATCGAAGATCCGGTCATCGTCATGAACGGCGACCTCCTGACCAGAGTCAACTTCACTCACCTGCTCAATTTTCACCTCGAAAACCCGGGCAAGGCGACCATCTGCGTCAGGGATTACGAATTCCGAGTTCCCTACGGCGTGGTAAAGGTAGACGGCCACCGTCTCACCGGTATCGCGGAAAAACCGGTACATCAGTTCTTCGTCTGCGCAGGCATCTATGTCCTTGATTCCGACGTGATAGGAATGGTACCGAAGAGCACGTTCTACGATATGCCGCATCTGCTGGAAAAATTGCTTGCGGAAAAACATGATACCTCCGTTTTTCCGGTCAGGGAATATTGGATGGACATCGGTCGGCTGGCGGATTTTGAGAGGGCAAACTCCGACTACGTCGAGGTGTTCCGGAAAATATAAAAAAATTCCACCCTTTGGAGGAAAAGATGAAGTTTCTGGTTATCGGGCTCGGGTCCATGGGGAAACGCCGGATCAGGTGCCTTAAGGCCCTTGGCGTACAGGACGTTGCTGGGTACGACCCGCGTGCGGACAGGCGTGCTGAAGTAAAGGAAAGATACGGTATTACGGTCTACGACGACTTCGACCACGCCGTGAAGACGTTTTCCCCGGCGGCCTTCGTCGTTTCGGTTCCTCCCGACAGGCATCATCATTACCTCGACATAGCTGCGGAGAACCGCATCCATTTCTTTGTCGAGGCGAGCGTCGTCGATACCGGATTCGACCAGTTGAAGCGCAAACTCGCTGCCGTCCCGATAGTGGCCGCTCCCTCGGCGACCCTCCTGTTCCATCCGGCCATCGCGCAGATCAAAGAGATCGTGGCATCGGGCCGTCTGGGAAAGATTTCCAACATTCTGCACCACTCGGGCCAGTACCTGCCCGATTGGCACACCTACGAGCGGGTGTCGGAGTACTACGTCTCCAATCCTGCCACAGGGGGGGGGCGTGAAATTGTGCCCTTCGAATTGAGCTGGCTGACCAAGGTGTTCGGTTTCCCTGACCGGGTGTGCGGCAACTTCCGAAAGACCATCGAGATAGAGGGCGCTGACCAGATAGACGATACCTACAACATGTTACTCGATTACACGGGGTTCCTGGCGTCGGTGACGGTTGATGTTGTCTCAAGGCACGCTTCCCGGCGCCTACTGGTCAACGGTGAGTTCGGCCAGCTGATCTGGGATTGGGACGACAACTGCATCCGGATTTTCAATCCCGCCGGCTCGGAATGGGAAACCATCCCATACGACATGGGAGAAGCGGCACCCGGGTACAACCAGAACATCGGCGAAAGCATGTACATCGAAGAAATACGCAGCTTCATTGCCGCCATAGAAGGAAAGGCGGCGTTTCCAAACGACATGGAAAACGATCACCGGGTGCTGAAGCTGCTTTACGCTGTCGAAGAAGCTGATCGGACCTCCAGCTACGTGAGGGTGGAAAATTGAGAACCGGCATACTGATTACGGCGAGGCTCGGATCCACAAGATTGAAGCGGAAGCATCTCAAGGAGGTCATGGGGATCCCGCTGCTTGGCTACCTGCTGGATCGCATCGGCAGGGAGTTCCAAAAGGAGATCTCCGAAGGCCAGGTCCAGGTCGTCATCGCCACTTCCGACGAGCCCGAAAACCGCGATTTCGAATCTTTGCTTCCTGCCGGAGCGGCCATTTTTTACGGCTCTTTGTCCAACATTCCCTTGCGTCATCTGCAGGCTGCCCAGGCCCTGGGGCTTGAGCGCATCGTTTCTGTCGATGGAGACGACATGCTGTGCTCGGTTTCGGGGATGCGGCAGGTCTATTCGGCACTTGCACAAGGAAGTCCCTACGCGAAGACAGCAGGGCTCCCCTTCGGCATGAATTCCTTTGGGTACTCCACCGGATTCCTCGAAGAAGCGCTGGGGGGGCATCAGAAGGAGACGCTGGAAACGGGGTGGGGACGCATTTTCAAAGACAGCGCCGTGAAGGAAATCGCCATGTTTCCCCTCAGTGACAACCCGCGCTTGCGCTTCACCTTGGACTATCAGGATGATTTTGACTTCTTCGACGCGGTGATACGAGCGCTCGGGGATTCCGTTTGCCGTGCAGACGATCAAAAGATAGTGGATACGGTCAACTCGGCAGGGCTTTATAACATCAATGCCGCCATTGCAGAGGAATACTGGAGCAATTTCAACAAAATTGTGGAGAAGGAGGTGTGTGTACATGAGCCGTAATACGACATACCAGGAGAAAGCACACAATTACATTCCGGCTGGAGCTCATACCTACAGTCGTGCTGACGACAGCTACCCTCTCAACGCGCCGCCCGTTCTGGAACGGGGACAGGGCGTTTACGTCTGGGATTTGGAAGGGAACAAGTTTCTGGACTTTGGCATGGCCCTGCGTGCCGTCACGGTCGGGTACGACTATGACAGAATATCCAACGCTGCCATTGCGCAGATTAGAAACGGCAACAACCTGACCCGTGCCTCGCGTATCGAAGTGGAGGCGGCGGAGGCGATGTGCAATCTGTTCCCGTGGGTGGAGATGGTTAAGTTCGCCAAGAACGGTTCCACGGTCACCACAGCGGCGCTGAAACTGGCGCGCGCCTACACGGGTAAAAAGTACATCATCCGTTGTGCCCAGCATCCTTTTTTCTCCTATGATGACTGGTTCATCGGAGACACGGTCATGGACGCCGGTGTTCTGGCAGAGATGAAAGGTTACACGCTCAGTTTCAACTACAACGACATAACGTCGCTCGAACAAGCGTTCGCTTCGCATCCCGGCGATGTTGCCGCTGTCATTCTCGAGCCGGCCACGACGGATGAACCCGTGGACGACTTCTTGAACAAGGTAAAGACGCTCTGCCACAAAAATGGAGCCGTGTTTATTCTGGACGAGATGATCACCGGGTTTCGCTGGCATCTGCAGGGTGCCTGCAGGTACTACGATGTGGAGCCTGATTTGGTCACCTTCGGAAAGGGCATGGCTAACGGCTTTTCCGTCGCAGCCCTTGGTGGCAAGAGAGAGATCATGGAGCTTGGCGGACTCAAACACCAGGGTGAGCGAGTCTTCCTCATCTCAACCACTCACGGGGCAGAGATGTGTGGCCTCGGCGCCTTGGTGGAGACGATAAAGGTCTACAAAGAACTGGATGTGGTAGGGCAGCTTTGGAAAACCGGTTCGGCGTTGATGGAGGGGATGAATGCGATAGCCGGTGAACTGGGGATAGCCGACTACTTCAAGTTCGTCGGCGTCCCGTGTTCTCCTAACTTCATCACCAAGGACCGTAGCGGGGAGGTCTCGCTGGCGTTCCGAACTCTCTTCGTGCAGGAGATGATCAACTGCGGCGTTCTCATGCCTTGGGTCGCGATCTGCTACTCGCACCAGCAGGCCGAACTTGATATAGCGCTTGAGGCCGGCCGCCAGAGCCTCAAGGTCTACCGCAAGGCACTGGAACAGGGTGTCGACGGGTATCTTGAAGGGCGGCCCATCAAACCCGTCTTCAGAAGGTTCAACTGACATGGCACAGACAAATCAGGTCGAGTCGCTGCTCAAAGGGCAGGTCGTAGTGATAACGGGAGGCTGCGGCTTGCTGGGCAGTGAGTTCGTGACGGCGGTTCTCCGCCATGGCGGACGCGTCGCCATAGGAGATATCGACACCTCCAAAGGCGAGGCGCTCTGCAGCTCTCTTGCCGCTTCGTACGGAGCGGACCGAGTCCTTTTCCAGAAGGTGGACATCCGTTGCGCTCAATCGCTGCAGGACGCAGTGAAAGGGATATCCGACCGTTTCGGGCGTATAGACGCGCTGGTAAATAACGCCTACCCGCGCAACAAGCACTACGGTAGAAAGCTCGAAGAAATAACGTATCAGGACTTTTGCGAGAACACCTCCATAAACCTCGGCGGACTGTTTCTCACCTCGCAACAGTTTGCCATGTACTTTAAGGAACAGGGGGGCGGCAACATCATCAACCTAGCCTCCATCTACGGCGTTGTCGCTCCCCGCTTCGAGGTATACCACGACACCTCGATGACGATGCCAGTGGAATACGCGGCGATCAAATCGGCTGTGATCCATTTGACCAAGTACTTCGCAAAATACTTCAAGGGCTGCGGCGTCAGGGTCAATTGCATCAGCCCGGGCGGCATCATTGACGCCCAGCCGGAGGCTTTTCTCCAACGCTACAAGGAGTACGCCCTCAACAAGGGGATGCTGGATGTCTGCGATCTCTCCGGAGCGCTGCTTTTCCTGCTGTCCGACTTGTCAACTTTTGTGAACGGCCAGAATATCATCGTAGATGACGGCTGGACTCTATAGGAGCTTCACAGATATGAACCATATAGCGGTAATCGGTGCGGGACAGCTTGGCAGCCGCCATCTGCAGGGATTGGCAAGTCTTGCCGTGCCCACGACTTTATACATGGTGGACCCAGTTCAGGACTCCCTGGACCGGGCGAGGCAGCGTTTTCAAGAAATGCCTGCTAACGGCCACGTGACAGCGTTGCAAGCTGTACGAAACATCGAAGAGCTCCCCGACAGGGTAGATCTCGCCATTGTGGCCACCACCGCCGAGGTGAGGCTCATGCTGATGGAGCGCCTGTTTTCCCAGCGCACGGTCCGCAATGTTGTCCTGGAGAAGGTCTTGTTCCAGCGCGAGGAAGAGTACGGCCGGGCCGGTCAGCTCTTGACGGACAACGGAGTCAAGGCATGGGTCAACTGCCCGCGCAGGATTTTTCCAATCTACAGTCGGGTGCTGGACTTTTTTCAACAGGACCCCGTGCGGAGCATGCAGGTTCATGGCGGGGACTGGGGGCTTGGATGCAACTGCGTTCATTTCGCCGATCTCTTCTGCTTCCTGGCAGGCACGGTAGTCGAAGAATACGACACCGGACTGGTCGATAAAGGTTTCTACGCGGGCAAGCGTGAAGGTTTCGTGGAGTTTGGCGGCACCCTGATCGGGAAAGCTGGCAAGACGAGCCTTTGGATGACCGCCGTCAATGGGTCTACTGCACGTCACCTGATCACGATACGGGGGGAAGCCCTCACCTGTGTCATCGATGAAGTGGGGGGGCAAGCCTGGTTCATTGATGCCGACGGCCGGTGGCATAGCGAGGCCTTCAACCTCCCGTACCAGAGCCAGATGACTGGGACCGTAGCAACGGCAATACTGGCAGGGGACGATTGCGGCTTGCCCACCTACCTGTCCTCGGCCAAGGTGCACCTGCCGTTGATCCGGTCGCTCCACACCCACCTTTTGCAATCCGGTGTTGACACCTCTTGTTGCCCCATAACTTAGGAGCTCAGTATGAATGTATGGCTGATAGGCGCCGGAACCATGGCGCGGGATTACGCAAAAGTATTGTTGGCTTTAGGCGCTGACACAGCAGTCATAGGACGTGGGGAGGCATCGGCCTTACGGTTCAGGGAGGAAACCGGGCTCCCTGTCTTCACGGGAGGACTCTCCGATTTTCTGGAGCAAAACCCGCCCCTCCCGGATGCTGCTATCGTTAGTGTCGGCGTAGAGGGGCTTGCCGGCACCACTATGCAGTTGCTCCGGTACGGTGTGCGTACCATCCTCGTTGAGAAACCTGCGGCTCTTGTTACCTCGGAAATGAGGGAACTGCACGCCGAAACGGTCCGGACCGGGGCCAACGTCTTTGTTGCATATAATCGTCGGTTCTACGCCTCGACTCTGCGCGCGCTGGAAATGATCGAAGAGGACGGCGGCTTGCAGTCGTGCAACTTCGAGTTCACCGAGTGGGGCCATGAGATCGAAGGGCTCGTCAAGGCCGCCGGCGTCAAAGACAACTGGTTCATAAGCAATTCCACCCATGTTGTTGATCTGGCATACCATCTCGGTGGCAACCCGGTTAGCTTTAATGCCTACACATCGGGGGCGCTTACCTGGCATCCTGCCGCCTCCATCTTTGCGGGTGCGGGGGTCACCGACCGCGGCGTCGTCTTTTCGTACCAGGCGAACTGGGGCGCTCCCGGGCGCTGGGGAGTTGAGGCACTTACAGCGAAGCGCCGGTTGATCTTCCGCCCGATGGAGTCACTGCAGGTCATGCACAAGGGGACGGTTCGCATCGAGCCGGTAGAGATCGATGATTCTCTTGATAAAGCCTTCAAGCCTGGGCTTTATCAGCAGGTGAACAGGTTCTTGGCCGGTAGCTGGGAGGGGTTCTGTACCACAGCCGAACAGCTTGAGCGCTGGCCACTGTACTGCCGTATGGCCGGGTATGACCTTCCCGCCGCTCTTCCGTGAGTTGAGTCTGGCGGTTGCAAGTCACTAGCTGCCGCCAGACGTGGAGTTGGCGCTGCGGCAACTTCAAGTTACCTTTTGAAGTGACCCCATTCAAGCGAGATACTTTTGAAAGATCAGAATGAACAAGGCGGTGTAGTCGTCAGGAAAAGAGCGCTTGTCATACCAGCATACTATTACTCATCCAATCCACTTTTCCTTTCCATCAAAGATCGTTTGCCGGAATGGGACTTTGTCTACTTCTTCTCCAAGGATACCCCCGGCTACGGTCTCAACGCGGAGAACATCAGTTACGACAAGGTGGGGCGGAAGTTCGATGAATACCACGAACTCGAATATGACCCCTGGTGGCTGAAAAAACGTGAGCCTGACTTCACCTTATCGCTGTTAGGAAAGCTTAGCGTGGGGGTCAGATATCTAACGGCGGTCCGCAGCTATGTTCGCTGCTTCAATAGGCAGGTCGCCGCGATGAAGCCTGATCTTGCTATTTTGCCGAGCGACATGACTTTCTCCGCCCGTCTGCTGCGGAAGTCTTTCCCCGATCTTCCGATCGTGGTGGTGCAGCCCAACTTTCTGGATTTTCGCGATAAAGGCCTGCGGTACCGGTTTGCCAAAAGGATGTTCAACATCTTGACGGGGGTGCCTTTCTTCGAGCGGCAGCCTTATTTCGGTCTGGAGATCGAGGATGATCACCTTTTGGTATGGGGGGAAAAGAGTGTCCGGTTTTACCAGTCGAAAAGGGGACAGGTGCACAGGATAACCAATCCCGAGCACTGCCTGCTGCTTGAGCGCGTCGAGCAGGCGAGGCGGAGCGACCCCTTTCGCAGGATCAGGGAATTCGGAGACCTCGATCCGCAGCGGAAAACCGTGGTCATCTTCATCGGCTCCTTTGTCTCCCTCTACGGCGAAGAGTTCCAACGACAGCTGAACCGTGAATATCTGCAGGTGCTGGACCGCCTCGCCGGCAGCTTCAACGTGGTCCTGAAAGTCCATCCGACCGCGGACCGGAAACCGTGGGAAGAGCTTTTTGAAAAACACCTGCAACAAAAGCAGGTGCTGCTGCTTCAAAGCAATGACAACTTCTATGAACTGTTGTCTATTGCAGACGTTAACATATCCACTTTCTCTTACGCCGGATTACAGGCTGCCTTGGCCGGCTCAATCAGCATCAACCTGTTCCCGAGCTGCCGCCGAAGGGACAGCAACAGTGAGTGGGTAGCCGAGTGTTCCGCCCTCAATGCCAGTAGTGCTGAAGAACTCTGCGCCTACTTGGCGCTGCTGGAATATGGACAGGGAATCGAGATGGAGAACCACAAAAAACGCATCGAGGTCTTTACCCGGTCGTACCTCAACCCGGAGAGTTTCCAAGCCGGATACTGGGAAAAACTTTTCGCTTCTTTTCTGAGCGACGCCGGGCCCCAGGCAAAGGGGGGATGTGATGCGCCAGACGCGTAAGAAAAGGGTGTTGCTGATACCTGCGTATTATTACTCTTCGAACCCGTTGTTCCTGGCAATCAAGGAGCGTCTGCCTGAGTGGGAATTCGTTTATTTCTTTTCAAAGGACACTGCCGCCAAGGAAATCAACATGGAGAATATCACCAGCGAGAAGGTGGGGATACACTTCGACCGCTACCTCGAACTGGAGTACACACCTTCGTGGATCCGGAACCGTCACCGCAAGCAGGTGATGCCGTTATGGAAGAAGATGGTGACCTTGCGAGGCGTAAGGTACTGGTTCAACCTTAGGCGCTACACCAGTTGTTTCAAACGCCAGGTCCGATCGCTCGATGTCGATCTCGTCGTGCTCCCCAGCGACATGACGTTTTCCGCCCGGTTGATGCGAACGTATTTCCCCGGGATACCACGGGTGGTCATCCAGCCGAACTTCTTGGACTTTAGGGACAAGGGAAGGCCGAATCGCGTCCTGAGAGCTCTTCTAAACGGTGTGATAGGGGTTCCGTTCTTCCCGTCGCAGCCGTATTTCGGGCTGGAAGATCTTCAAAGCCACCTGCTGATCTGGGGGGATAAAACGGAGAAATTCTACGGCGGCAAGCGTTCGAAAGTGCAGCGCATCACTAACCCCGAACACTGCTCGTTGCTGGAGCAGGTGGCAAAAGCCAGAACGGAGAGGCCTTTCGAGGCCTTCTCTGAATTCGCGGATCTTGATCCTGAAAAAAAGACCATCATTCTCTTTGTTGATTCCTTCGCACAGGTGTATGGAGAGGTGTTCCAGACGCGGATTGAACACGATTACGTCCAGATAGTGAATGCCTGCCTTTCACAGTACAACATCGTGGTAAAAATCCATCCAAGCTCTGACCTGAGTTACTACCAGCGTGTTTTCGAGCCTTTCCTTGAGGCCCGTAACTTCCTCTTGCTCAAGGACAACAGGTGTTTTCACGGTCTGCTGGCCATTTGCGACATAAACGTCTCCACTTTTTCTTATGCCGGTTTTCAAGCGGCCTTGGTTGGCTCGATGAGCATCAACCTCTTTCCCGATGTTTTACCCAAAGACACCAATCACGATTGGCTTTCCGATTGCTGCCAATGCGAGGCAACGGGGCACGGCGATGTCATTTCCTTTGTGCGGTCCCTGGAAGAGTCGGAAGTAAAGCAGAGGTGCATGAAGAAGTCATCTGAATTCGTGGAGAAATACGTTACCAGCGCCAGTTTCAATCCGCAGTACTGGGAAACACTATTCAGTTCCTTCTTGCACCCGGTGTGAGGGCAACTAGCCCCTGCCTAAAAGGAAGCACGGCAATGTTTGGGTTTTTTAGAAAAATATCTGCGTATGTACCGATCAAAACGGTTTTGATCGTACAGCTTGTCATAATCATACCGTCTTTCTTTGAGTTGGTCGGGATAGGTTCGGTAATACCGTTCATGAGCCTGCTCTTTGATCCCGTGGCTGGCGCCAAACTCAGTTTTCTCAAGTCTTTTGCCGCCTTTTTCGGTATTGCCAATCAGCGCACCCTGCTGTGGACTCTGGGCTCGATCGTTTTCTTTGTCATGGCTGTGGGGAACCTGACTTCTTTCCTGTCGATGAGGATTTTGGCGTTCACGGGCCAAAAGATCGGCTACAGCATTGCCAACAAGCTGTACAGAAGTTACATGAGTCGGGAATATCTCTTCTTCACCAAGGTGAACACTGCGGATCTGGCCACCGATATTCTCATAGAGAGTGACCGCATCAACTTCGGCATATTGCAGCCCCTGCTGATGGTCAACTCGAGGATCGTGCTGGTCCTGGTCATCTCCGGATTCCTCATCTACGTAAACCCGACGGTCTCGTTACTTGCCGCTGCAAGCGTAGGGCTCACCTACGGCTTGATCTTTATCCTGATCAAGAAACTCCTCAAAAAGAACAGCAGTGAGATCTCGGCCGCGCAGCGTACCCGGGTGCTCAATCTCAACGAAGGCTTCTGCGGCTTCAAGGACGTCAAGCTTGCCGGCAGGGAATCGTATTATGTCTCTCGCTTCACTGAAGCGTGCGATCACCTTGCCCATCTTCAAGCCTCCAACATAGTCCTTTCGCAGTTTCCCAGATACTTTATAGAGGTTTTCGTCTACGGCTTCATCGTCTTTGTCGCCATTTACTGGTCCGGCACCATGCCCGCCAAGGTTTTTCTCCCGGTGCTGACCTCTTTCGGCGTCGCCGCGATGAAACTGATCCCTGCCTGCCAGATAATTTTCGGCGGCATCGCTACCATGCGTGCCAGCACCACCGCTTTGCGGGCACTGGACCATGCCTCGGCATCTGCCAGCGATGAGAACTTCGCCGAAGTCGAACCATTGCACCTGAAAAGTGATGTGAGACTCGAGGTTAAGGGATTCGCATACCCAGGCTTTACGCATGAGGTGCTGCACGATGTCGTGCTCTGCTTCCCAAGAAACAGTACCATCGGGATCGTAGGCCGTTCCGGATCGGGCAAGTCAACACTGCTCGATATGCTGATAGGGATGATCTCGTCACAGCATACCCGGCTGGTCGTGGACGGTCAGGAAGTGGGGGGGAGGAGGACGCGCCAATGGCAAAAGGTGATTGGCTATGTGCCGCAGGAGGTGTTTATGTCCGACAAGTCCTTCGCGGAAAACATCGCTTTCGGTATCCGTGCTGAGGAAATCGACCTTGTCCGCGTTCGTGAAGCGGCCCAAATGGCGAAAATAGACACGTTCATCGAGAGCCTGCCTGAGGGGTACCTAGCTCCAGTCGGCGAGCGCGGGCAGCAGATCAGTGGCGGTCAGCGTCAACGTGTCGGCATCGCCCGAGCGCTTTACCGTGACCCGGACCTACTGGTGTTCGATGAAGCGACCAGTGCGCTCGATCCGGTCACCGAACAGGAAATCATATCTGAGATCGCAGCCTTGGCCGGGAAAAAAACGATCGTGATTGTGACGCACCGGTTCTCGGCGGTTAGAAACTGTGACAAGATCGTTCTTCTTCAGCACGGGCGTATCGCCGCCCAAGGGAGATACGAGGAGATCTTGGCGGTCAACAGTTTGTTTCGTGAAATGGCATGCGAGGCGTCATGAACGTCGAACAAACCAACATAACACTCAAGGATTCGCTCTACCTTTGCGTGATTGCTGCTTCGGCAATACTGGCTTCCAGGCATTTCATCCTGGAGGAGCTCGTAGCCAGGCCTTTCATAATCTATCTTTTGCTGGTTATCGCATATTACCGAAGTTATCCCGAGGCTAGATCGGTAATGGCTTCTCCGCCGGTCGTGGCTTTCGGCGTCTTTACCGCGTACTTTCTAGCGAGGGTGCCGTGGATTGATCTCGACACTAAAGGGGAGAAAGACGTCTTCTACACGGTGATCTGCGGCGTCCTGCTGGTTGGAATGGCTGTCTCTTTTGGAAAAAGGAAGTTGCCGCCACACTTCCTGCTATTCCTCGCCGCAACCGGTCTGCTTTATGTCATGTATTATCTCCTTCTGGGGGTGGAAACATCGAACCCGCTCATCTACGGCTACACCCTGTTTTCATTTTTGCCCCTGTTGATACTTGAGATAGAGGGGGAGCCGAGACATGGCCTGAAGAAGGTTACCATCGTCATAATACTTTCCACTGCGGTCGTTCTTTTATTGCTTTTTTCCACTCGCGTCCCGGCCGTTTCCTTGCTCATCTTCGGCGCAGTTATGCATTTCTGGGACACCATCACCAAATCACCAGGACGGATGAAGCTTCTGTTCGCACTTCTCTTTGTCTGTCTGCTTGGCGGCATTTTGCTGTATGTGCAACTATGGTATACCGGTGTACTTGCCGACTTTGATACTGTGAGCGACCGGTATTTTCAGAAGGGGATTTCCGGTCGCGGGTCCATCTGGCCGGAGTTGCTGCTGCGCATTCTGGACGATCCCTTCTTTGGGCACGGCTCTACCCGCAACACTGAATACTACGACAATTTCACCGGGGTTAGAAACCTTTCGTCCCACAATACCTACCTGGAAATTTCCTTCAGAATGGGACTGGTTGGATTGTTCCTGCTGATTTTGGTTTACTACAAGCTGATCATGCACTTTTGCAGGCACAGGGAGGTTCCGGCAGCCAAGGTCGGCGGGGCTTACGTCTTGGCTGCAATGGTGTTCCAGGGGTCGGGTGAATACATGTTTTTCAACTCTATATTGGCCAATGTGCTGGTCTGGTCCTTTCTGGGAGTATGCATCGGCAGAACGCTGCTGCCTGAGCCACCGGGCCAACCGCGATGACATCATGGCAGGAACTGCTCTTTTGCCTCTCCGGCGGTGCAGTGAGGGCAGGTGCGTGTAGGTTGATTTTAGGATGTCTTCAATGATGGGGAATCTCTTTTCCTTGACCAATAACAACGCCTCTTTCGCAGACGTGCGTCGAATCTTCGTCTCTTTTCGCGACGAACACGGTGCCCTTTTTCTACCCTTGCTTCAGGCGGGCGACACCGTTTTCGGGGAGGTCTGCGGCTCGGTGCCGGAAGGGGTGCAACATGTCACCGCTCACTGCTCAGGCTTTGATGGTGGTGAGGTGCTCGAGGAGGTGCGTGCCTTTTTTGGCCGGCTCGAGACCGAGTTCGGTATTTTGTTCAGGGGCTTTGCCAACAATTTCACCGAGTGCTCTGTGGTGCCGGTGGGCAGGTTCATCGTCGGGCTCTCAGCTGCCATCGATGATCTGCAGCGCTGCGGTGCCACTGTGGAGGTTTTCTTCCCGGAAAGGTATCGTTTGGCCAAACGAACCTCCTCCTACTATCTGGCGGAGCATGAGTCGCAAGGGGTCTTGTTCTACCGCAGAGAGGCATATTTTTCCCCCTATTTACAGGAGGTTTGCCGAAGGCGTGGCGTCACCGTTCGATTTCTCAGAAATGACCGCCTGTCCGTACTTTGGCTGACCGATCTGGCGCGAACCTGGTTTGTCCTTGCTGCTCGTATCGCTGCGGCCCTAACCATGTCCATGCGGCCTGAAAAGCCGGGGCTTGCTGAAGCCGACCGGGCTGGGGCGGGATTTGACCTCCTTGCCCTGACTAGAACTCCTTCTCAGACTGAAACAATCACCCCTTTTCTTAAAAACAGCGGGTTTTCGGTCGCTGTAGGTCTCGGTGAGAGCTTCCTCGCCCGCGGGAAAAACTGGTCGATGGCCCAACGACTGAACGACGACAAGTTCAGGGTTTATCCTCTTGCCTCGACTGGGCGGCGCAGCATGGCATGGCGCTACCTCAGGCGTGGTTTGCAGCTTTTGCGGAAGCGCTCCCTTCCTCGCCTTGAAGTGGCAGGCATAGCGCTTAACATGAATCAGGCCGTGAGGGAGATGTTGGTGATGCTGCCAGATCTGGAGATCTACCAGCAGAACGTGGAAAGTTGGCTAAGGAGTATGGGGCGCCCGGAGTTGCCGCTGCTTCTGAGCCTTGAACAAAAATCGCCTCACGCCTTTGCCGATGCTCATACGGCTCAAAAACTCGGATTGCATTGTTTTCACATCATGCAGTGCGACCAACACGCCGTCCCTTTGCCCTACCCGGTATTTGGGGACTTTTTCCTGGTGGACAGCAGAAGCAATCTGGACCGCTTTCGGAAGGTGTGGCCGGAATGCTCGGATCAAGTGCGGTATGTGGGTACCTTCAAGGCCGTAGTGCCGAAACCCGATCCGGCCCTGCTAGCTGCTGCAGGTGAGGAGCCGGTCTGGTGTTTTTTCACTAGCGATGTAGAGGTGGAGGAAAATCTCCAGATCATCAGGATCCTGAGTCATCTGCGCGAAAGCCGTCAGTTGAGATTCGTGGTTAAGCTGCATCCGAGAGACAATCTTTATCGATACCGGTTGTTTCCGGACTTGACCTTCATATCCGATGGCGAACTGGCTAGGGACGCTCTTTTTTCCAGATTCAGCCACGCCATTACTTTCCCCTCGGGTGTCGTGTTGGACCTGATTTTCCGCGAAAAGCCGTTTCTGCTAATCGACGTCGGTAAGTTCAGTGCTAAACGCGACGACGTGTATATGGACAGACGCTATCGCGGTGTCATCAGCGACTTGAATGATATGGTGCCCCTGCTGAACGATTCTGAGCTGCTACAGGCCGATTTTGTCATTTACAGGGACAGGTTTCTTGAAGCTAACCGGATCGTGACGGGGGGGGCGACCTTGCGGCAGGCTTTGATTTCTTTGTTAGCTGAATGCGGTTTGCCAATAACAGTGCGAGGTGATGCCTGAATGTGCGGGATCATGGGAGTAATCGGTGCACGTCCGCAAAAGGATTGGGAAAGCTGGGGGATGCTGACTGCGCATCGCGGGCCTGATGCTTTCGGGCTGTGGCACGACGAGCACGCGTTGTTGGGGCATAACCGCCTCTCGATAATAGATCTTTCAACGGCTGCGAACCAGCCGATGGTTCTTGAGGATGGCCGCTATGTGATCGTTTTCAACGGGGAGATCTTCAACTTCCTTTCTTTGAGAAGCGAACTCGTTGCAGCAGGTGTACGGTTCCGTACCCGCTCCGATACTGAGGTCCTGCTGCAGGGATACCGAAAGTGGGGGCGCAACCTGCTGGATCGCCTGGACGGTATGTTCGCATTCGCGATCTGGGATGTCGAGTCCCGTACCCTCTTCGTGGCCCGTGACCACATAGGCATAAAGCCTGTATATTACCGTCACGAGCTCTCACGGTTCGTTTTCGGCTCCGAACTGAAGCTTCTGACATCCCTGGATGGCAGCCAACTTCGGCTGCGTCACGCCTCGCTGCTTGAGTACCTGGTGTATGGGTACATACCGGCGCCGTACACCCCTTTCATGGAATGTCACAAGCTGTTGCCAGGGCACTGTTTGGAATACAAGCAGCGCACCGGCGAACTGGTCCTCTCAAGATGGTGGCACGTGCCGGCGCCGGCGTCGGGCCCGCATCTTGATTACGAAGAAGCTTGCACGACCCTGCGTGAGCTGTTTCATCAATCCGTCAAGGAGAGGATGATCTCGGACGTGCCCCTGGGGGCGTTTTTGAGCGGCGGCATAGATTCCAGCGCCATTGTTTCGGAAATGGCCTCAGTCTCTGCTGTGAAAACCTTTTCCATTGGCTACCGCGATAATTCTGAATACGATGAAACCTATTACGCCAAAAAGGTGGCGGACCACCTGAAGGTTGAGCATACTGTTCTTTATCCCGAGTTTGCCGCTGTAGATATGCAGCAGTTTCTGGAGACCATGGTTCAGCACTTCGATGAGCCGTACGGCAATGCGACCTGCGCGCTGACCTATCTCCTGACGAAGGCGGCGAGGGAGCATGTTACCGTTGCCCTGTGCGGTGACGGCGGCGACGAGCTGTTTGGAGGCTACCCGCGGTACCGGGCGCTGTTGTTGGCAAACAAAGCCAGAGCCTTGCTGCGCCCGGTCATTCCGATGACACTGTCATTTCTGACCAGGTTGCCGGAGACCCCGAAGGCCAATCATCTGGTGCGACGCTCGAGAAGGTTTTTCTCTTCCCTGGCGAAACCCTCCGGTCAAGCCTTCCAGGACTGGACCTCCTACTTTCGTGCCGACGAAGTTGCATCTTTGATGCTTGCCGCAGGCATTAGCGTCCCCCCCGGCACGAGGCTGGCGTTCATCCGCAACCTTTTTGACGAGGCAGGAGAGGACATCGTTGGCTCGGCATGTTACGCAGACCAGAACAGTTTCCTGCCGTACAACCTGCTTGAAGGTGCCGACCGCATGAGCATGGCCAACGGTTTTGAATTGCGGCTCCCCTTCGTTTCAAGGAGCATGCTTGAGTTCGCCGCTGCCTTGCCCACTTCTTGGAAGATCCAGGGGGGGAACCAGAAGCGCTTGCTAAAGGATGTCTACCGCAGCGCCTTGCCCGAAGAGGTGGTACGCCGCAAAAAGAGGGGGTTCAATCCCCCTGTATGGCACTGGCTGCAGGCTGGCAAGCCTTTTGTGGACTCGGTGTTGAAAGGGGAGGCAAGGATCTACCAGATCCTGGACCGGACCTTCGTCATGAGACAGGTTGATGCCTTCTACTCGCAGCGGCTCGACAATTCCATGCAGCTTTGGTCACTGATCGTGCTGGAATACTGGCTGCAGTCCTTACCACTGTCGTGCCAATTTCTTTAATGCAGCAGCTTTCCCGCGGTTTGCCGACCCGGCAATCGCATCTCAGATAGCGGGAAAGTGGCGCCAGGAACGCTAGATACACAAATAATGCTGCCAGTCTGGCTGCGTTGCTTGATCGACTGGAATCAATACTCACCGGGTCGTTGCGTGGCATGATGTCTCACGACGGCGTCTCGTTCTTCGTGGTACTCAACCATGCAAGGTTGATGCGGCGCGTCGGTTTTTTACCGTGGCATGTCGGTGCAGCCTGAGTTCGAGGATTACTTCAATGAGGCACACCTCTTCTCCGGTCACACCCGGGAATACACCCGGTCCGAGATGCTTATGCCTTGATACGATCGGGATTTGAAGTCGGCAATCTTATCCCGGGCACTTTCACCAGTTGATTTATGCAACCGCCAAACTGCCACTATACCGGATGGTGCTTGGCATGGTCGCGGAACAGGAGCTAAAGGATGAACGAAAAAATCGTCGACATCATCGCTGGGGCACGACCTAATTTCATGAAGATCGCGCCCGTCATCCGAGCCATTCATGCACGACAGCAGCAAGGAAGCATTCTCAAGTACCGCCTGGTGCACACGGGGCAGCACTACGACACCCGGATGTCGGGAGATTTCTTCGCGCAACTGGGGATCCCTCAGCCACACGTCAATTTCGGGGTGGGGTCCGGTACCCAAGCCCAGCAGACATCTGCCATCATGGTCAGCTACGAGACGCTGCTCTTGAAGAGCCGAAGCAAATTGTGCCTGGTTGTTGGCGATGTTACCTCTACCATGGCGTGCTCCATCGCAGCACAGAAGCTGGGCGTGAAGGTTGCTCACGTAGAGGGAGGGATCCGGTCGGGCGACTGGAGCATGCCTGAGGAAATAAACCGCAGGGTAACCGATGCAATAACGGATTATTTCTTCACCACCAGCGAAGCGGCAAACCACAACCTTAAGACGGAAGGCGTCGGCGACGATAGGATTTTCTTCGTAGGTAACACCATGATCGATTCCCTGTTGGCCAATATGAACCGTCTCCGCAAGCCGCCTTTTTGGGAGGAATTGCAACTCCAGCCGGGCCAATATTTAGTCTGTACCTTGCATCGGCCGGCCAATGTCGACGCTGCTGGGCAACTGCTGGCCATGGTGCAGGCTATCGGCTGCGGTTGCCGCAACCGACCCGTTGTCTTCCCGGTGCATCCTCGTACTGCAAAAACGCTCAGGGAATTGTCAGGGGTGCCGGAAAACATAAAACTGGTTGAACCCCAGCCTTATTTGGAATTCAACTACCTGGTGAAAAACGCCATGGGAGTTATCACTGATTCGGGTGGGATTACTGAAGAGACGACGGTCATGGGGGTTCCCTGCATGACCATGAGGGACAATACGGAGCGGCCGGAGACTGTCACAATTGGCACCAACGAATTGATCGGCACCGATCCCGCCCGGTTGCAGCCTGCTCTGGACGTCCTCTTCGCCGGAAATTGGAAAAAAGGAACCATTCCCCCAAGGTGGGACGGTAAAACTGGAGAACGTATTGTAAAGATTCTGGAAAGTCTGCTGGCTTAACCATGACCACTCTTGCAACTTACTGGCATACCCTGAGGTATCTGAAGCCTGTACAATTTTACGGAAGGCTGTCGATGCGTTTGGTCCAGCCCAAAGCAGATCTCAGACCTGCTCCACCGTTGCGCGACAAGACGGGGGTATGGGAGCTTCCTGCGCTCCGGGAGCCCTGCATGACGGGACCGACTACGTTTCACTTCCTTGGAGCGACAGCGTCCCTGGATGACATCGGCTGGGACGAGCAGCGGGTTGACAAGCTTTGGCGTTACAATCTGCACTACTTTGATGACCTGAATGCCGCAGGAGCTGACCGGCGTGTGAAATGGCATCATGATCTCCTGCAGCGATGGGTATTGGAAAACCCTGCGGGTATAGGGACGGGGTGGGAGCCGTACCCAGTCTCCTTGAGGCTCGTGAACTGGGTCAAGTGGGGACTTGCGGGAAATCTTCTGGCACCGGAGGTCCTTATTGTCCTGGCGGCTCAGGCAAGATGGCTGACCAAACGCCTGGAGGTCCACCTGCTTGGCAACCACCTCTTTGCCAACGCCAAGGCGCTGGTGTTTGCAGGATTGTTTTTCCGGGGGGGGGAAGCGGAAAGTTGGCTACAGACCGGGTTGCGGCTGCTGGAGCGGGAAACGTCAGAACAGATCCTATCCGATGGCGGGCACTTCGAGCGTACACCGATGTACCACTCTCTAGCCTTGGAGGACCTGCTTGACATCTATAATGTCACCAGTACGTACCGTAGCTGTGTCCCTGAGCGCTGGGAAGGGTGGCTAGCACAATTGCCTGACGTGATCGGGCGGATGCGCGCCTGGCTGGCTGCCATGTGTCATCCTGACCGGCAGATCTCATTTTTCAACGATGCGGCCATGGGGATAGCTCCTACACCAACCGAACTTGAACGCTACGCGGTGAGACTTCGTTTCGCTCCCCGCTCTCCTGGGTCCGACGGTGTGACGCATTTAATCTCAAGCGGGTACGTCCGGGTTCAGTCAGGTCCCGCGACTGCAATCCTTGATGTTGCTCCTATCGGTCCGGATTACCTGCCAGGACACGCACACGCCGACACGCTCTCCTTCGAGCTTTCGTTGTTCGGACGTCGATTGCTGGTGAATTCTGGCACCTCATGCTACGGGGCTGGTGGCGAACGGCAACGGCAGCGTGGGACGGCTGCACACAATACCGTGGTTGTGGATGGCAGGGACTCTACCGAGGTCTGGAGCGGTTTTCGCGCCGCACGAAGGGCCCGCCCATTTGATTTGCAGATATCGCCGTACCACGCCACATGCACCACTATCTCATGTGCGCACGACGGATATCGGTGGCTCAAGGGGAGGCCTAGGCACACCAGGAAGTGGAGCTTCCTCGGCAACGAATTGCTCATTGAGGACCGCGTCGACGGCCGCTTCAACCTGGCCGTTGCGCGCTTCCATCTGCACCCCTCCGTAACTGTAAGACGATTAGATCCATCAGGTTCCTCGCTGGAACTATCGCTACCTGGTGAGCAATGCGTCGTATTGTCGTGTGAGGGCGGCAAACTCGCCACCGAGGAGGCTTGGTGGCACCCTCAATTCGGTCGCAGTGAGGTCTCCACCTGCGTTTGCGCGAGGTTTGAGGGGCATTCGCTGCAGACGCGCATCAAGTGGGGGCAGTCGTCTTGAAAATTCTCTTTCTTACTTTTTATTACAAGCCCGATCTCTGTGCCGGTTCCTTCAGAAGCACGCCGCTGGTTGAAGAACTCTACAGGGTGATGCCGGAAGGATCGTCCATAGACGTGGTAACTACTCTTCCTAATAGATACAGTTCCTTTATCCAGGATGCAGTCGAGAGGGAATGTCGTGCAGCTCTGACCGTTCACCGCATAGCGGTCCCGGGTCACCAAAGCGGCATGGTGGACCAATCCAGGACTTTTCTCTTTTTTTGCCGGGAAGTTTTCAAGCTTGTCCGGGAAAGGGAGTACGACCTGGTTTTTGCTACCTCAAGCCGTCTGATGACCGCCGTGCTTGGGGCGCTGATTGCGCGAAAGAAAAAAGCTCGGCTTTACCTTGATATCAGGGACATCTTCGTTGACACCATCGGGGACGTCTTGCCTCGCAGCATGTCGCTTCTTTTGAAGCCTCTGTTCTCCATTATCGAAAAGCTGACCATAAACAGTGCGGACAAGGTCAACCTCGTTTCGAGAGGTTTTTACAGCTATTTCATGCCGCGTTACCCGCGGCAGAGCTTCTCCTACTTCACCAACGGAATCGATGACGAATTCCTGGCACCGGTCGAGCCTTCGCCGCCAAGATCGGTCGCTGAGCCTCTTTCGGTGTTGTACGCTGGCAATCTCGGAGAAGGGCAGGGGCTGCATGCTATAGTTCCGGAGCTGGCAAGCCGGATGGAAGGTCGTGTCAATTTCACCATTATTGGCGACGGAGGGCGCAAACGGGAACTCGAGTCTATGCTTGCGAAAAACAAGGTTCAAAACGTGGCGCTGCTGCCTCCGGTGAACCGCGAACAACTGCTGCGTGCCTATCGTGACGCTGACGTGCTGTTTTTGCATCTGAACGATTATGACGCCTTCAAGAAGGTGTTGCCCTCCAAGGTTTTCGAATATGCTGCGCTAGGCAAACCCCTTTGGGCTGGCGTGTCCGGCTACGCTGCTGAATTCATAGCGTCGGAGGTGCCAAACGCCGCGGTCTTCCACCCCTGTGACGTCGCAGGTGCAGTCGAATCATTTGCAACTTTGTCGATCCGGGACTTGGCCCGGGAAGAGTTTGTGGCAAAATACGCCAGGACCAGCATATCCAGATACCTGGCAGAAGACATACTGGCCACGGGGAAACGCTAAGATGCGACGCAGAGCAAAACACCGACAAAGGGTGCTGAGAAGGAACATCCTGGTGTGTCGGCACATAAAATCCGGAGACAAGAGGACCGGACCAACTGAGGCTCAAAGAGCGCTTGATTTCGTCGCCCTGATAGAAAAAGCAGAGCCGGCAGCAGTTCAAGCCGGTGAGGAAACCAGATGACCGGAAGAATTCTCGTTACCGGCGCGACCGGGTTCATTGGCAGCTTCCTGTGCAGACGCCTCGTAGCGGACGGAATCAAGGTGCGCGCAACCATACTTTCCGCTGAGAGACCGTCTGCTATCACAAACCTGGTGGCTGAACCTGTCTTCGTCGAGCCTTTGGGGGCAGGGACCAAGTGGGAGCATGCTCTGGCGGGTGTGGAGACGGTGATCCATCTAGCCGCGCGGGTACACGTCATGGATGATCAGACGGCCGACCCTTTGACCGAGTTCCGTACAGTCAACGTGGCGGGCACCGCCCAACTGGCGCGTGAGGCCGCCCGGGCGGGGGTGAGGCGGCTGGTCTTCGCCAGCTCCATCAAGGTGAATGGAGAGGAGAGCGCGATCACGTACCGTCCCGAATCTCCCCCGAACCCCTCCGATCCCTACGGCATCAGCAAATGGGAGGCCGAACTGGAGCTGCGCAAGGTTGAGGCCGAGACGGGTATGGAAGTGGTCGTGGTGAGGCCGACCTTGGTCTACGGGCCGGGGGTGAAGGCAAACTTCCTCGAACTGATGAAGGTGGTCAGCCTCGGCATTCCGCTTCCGCTGGCAAATATCGCCAACAGGCGCAGCCTCATTTACGTCGGCAACCTCGTCGATATCCTCGCCGTCTGCGCTTCCCATCCCGCTGCGGCGGGACAGACGTATCTGGTGAGCGACGGCGAAGACGTCTCCACCCCTGACTTGATCCGCAGGGTCGCCGCTGCCCTTGGCGTAACGCCGCGGTTGCTCCCATTTCCAGTTGCCCTCTTTCGCGTCGCCGGGAAACTCTTCGGCAAAAGCAGCGCGGTGAGCCGCCTGACTGGCTCTCTTGCCGTCGACAGTGCCAAGCTGAGGGGGGAATTGGGGTGGCTTCCACCTTACAGCATGGCGCAGGGGCTGCGGGAGACCGCCGAGGATTTCAAGAGCAGAAACTGATGGGACTCGCCCCGCGGCGCGGAGGTGCTTGCCCTTGAAAACAGGAGGTGAAGTCTGACTGTTAAAAGAGTCGCCGATATAATTGTCTCAACGTTGCTGCTTTTTGCGCTCGCACTACCGATGCTGATCGTGGCGCTCATGGTCCGGCTCACTTCCAAGGGACCAGCGCTTTACTGGTCGGACCGGGTGGGGAAGGGAAACGTCATCTTCAAGATGCCCAAATTCCGCACCATGCGGACCGACACCCCCGTCGTGGCGACCCACCTGCTGGCCAACCCCGACGTCTTTTTGACTCCTATCGGTAAGTTGCTGCGCAAAACGAGCTTGGACGAACTTCCCCAGCTTTTTAGCATCCTTACCGGTGACATGAGCTTCGTGGGACCCCGCCCGGCGTTGTTCAATCAGGACGACCTGATCCGTTTGAGGACGGCCAAGGGAGTGCATCTCCTGACCCCTGGGCTCACCGGCTGGGCTCAAGTAAACGGAAGGGATGAACTGCCTATATCTGTTAAGGTGGAGTACGACGACTTTTATTTAAAGAACCGTTCGTTGGTCCTCGATCTTCATATCATAGTCCTCACCGTCATTAAGGTAGCTAAGCACGAAGGGGTGATTCACTAGTCTGTCCACCTATACTCAAAGTACGAGGTTTTATTTATGATTGCTGGAAAGAAGGTATTGGCCGTGATCCCGGCCCGCGGCGGCTCGAAAGAGGTGCCGCGCAAGAACATTCGCGATCTCGGCGGCAAACCGCTGCTTGCCTGGACTATCGAGGCCGCCCAAGGTGCCAAATATATCGACAGGTTGGTGCTGTCGTCGGAAGACCCAGAAATTATCGACGTGGCCCGAAAGTGGGGGTGTGAAGTCCCTTTTGTTCGGCCGGCTGTACTCTCGGGCGACGAAATCCATGCTGTTGATCCGGCCTTACATGCCGTCTCCACTCTTCCTGGCTATGACTATTTGGTGTTGTTGCAGCCGACATCACCATTGCGCAGGAGCGCTGACATTGACGGGTGCATTGAATTATGCCAGCAGCTAAATGCTAGGTCCTGCGTTACCGTCACTAAGCCAGATAAACACCCTTTTCTGATGTACACTCTGGACTCAGCGGGGGTAATGCATCCTTTGCTAAACCGCAATGTTACAGCGAGGAGGCAGGATCTGCCTGTGGTCTATGCCCTCAATGGCTCGATCTACGTCTGCGAAACTACACACCTAGTGGCAACAAGATCCTTCGTTGACGAACATTCTGTCGCGTACGTCATGGATAAGCAGTTCAGCGTCGATATCGACAGCGAGCTTGATTTTACCCTGGCCGACGCACTCATCCAGCAGCAGTTTTTTAGAGAGGCTACAGTGCCTTGATCGTTAAGCGAGAGAGAAGCCTCAGGGGTGCCTTGTCGGGTACCCTTCTTAGCTGCCAAGTTTTTGGAAAAGTCGACGGATCTTGCCTCTAATCTATCAAATTTTGGGAAAAGTCACAGATCTTGCCTCTAACCCATCAACTTTTGGATGAGTTAAAATGTCTCCCCGGAATCTCTCAGCTTTGGGTCGAACATTGGCCGGGGACATCCTCTGAAAGGACTGTGATGACACAAATGGCTGAGGCAGAAGCACGTGATCACAGCGATCGAAGGGGATGCTATTCTGCTATGTTCGTCGCGGTTTGGCGACTCTAGCACGTTTGGAGCGGTTTGTGGGAGGAGGGAATGCCCCCGGAGGCGCGTGGCCTGCGGGGGCATCTTTGTGAAGCGGGGAGGAATTAGACGCACATAAGCGAGACGAATTGGGACCAAGGTCCTTTGCCGTTGGTGCCTATCGCCCTTACCCGGAACCAGTAGACGGTCCCGGGGGTAAGTCCCTCCGCCACGAGATGCGACGCCCTCGTTCCTACGCCGCAATGCCTCCAGTTCGCCTCGATGGAAGGGTCGCCGATGCAGCATGAGATGTCGTAGCTCTTGGCCCCCTTCACCGGTTCTACTCTGAGCACGATCTCGCCCGCTACTTTACCATGAGCCACCCGCACGTTTCCCGGGCTCGTCAGGATCGGGGTGTTTGACCTTCTTACCTTCTCGGGAGGAACCCCGAAGGCCTCCAGAAGGTCGGGATGTTCCACTGCGGCGTGCCGCAGCATGGTGAAGAAGATGTTGAACTTGCGGTCCAGTTTCTGCCGTGCGGCTTTCAGCCTCTTGGCCATCTCCGGGGCCCCATCGGTCGCGGCGCTGAATGCCGCCTTGTGCTCCTCATCGGCTTCCTGGAGTTCCTGCATCCCCGGAAAGCACGACTTGATGAGGTCGTAAAGTTCCGGTTTCTTCGCAATGGCGACCAGGACGGCGGCCGTTTTGGGCATCGCTTCCGCACTGCTTGATACCGTGATGTTGTCCATAAGCAGCTCCATTGTAGTGAGGTTTGATTATAAAACGCTAAACTTCTGTCACCGGGACCGGTAGCCGTCAACGATTTCTCTTGGCTAAGTTTAATCTTTTTGCGTACACCTAAGGGGGCGCACTGCCGAAGAGACAAGATGAAAGCTGCATTGGGCAAGAGTAAGGATGATTGGCCAATCGCACTATCCGTATTATTAGCGTTTGTTTTCTTAGAGTTTTGTGATATTTTTAGCAGCTGTTGTTCGTTCTTATGTCGCGCGCTGACGCTGCTTGTAGGAGGGGTCATGATTCACGCCAGAAGGATCCTGGTGTTTTTCCTCGATGTGGTGCTTATTGCCGCCGCGTTTATCCTTTCGTTTCTCCTTCGCTTCGATTTTCAGATCAGGCCGAACCAGGTGGAAAACCTGAAAACCGGGCTCGTCGTCGCCATGGCGGTGAAGCCCGCCATGTTCGTTGCCTCAGGGGTCTACCGCAGCATCTGGCGCTACGCCTCGTTGCAGGATGCCTACGAGATCTTCAAAATTGTTTCTCTTTCTTCAGCCGTTTCAGCCCTCAGCCTCGTATATGTAAATGGTCCCTTCGGGATGCCGCGCTCCATATATGTCCTTGATTGGTTCCTGCTCTTTGCCCTGGTTGCCGCGAGCCGGCTCGTGTGGAGGATCTACCGCGAGACGAAGATCATCCCGGGGCTGTGCAAGGGGAAGAGGACGCTCATCATCGGGGCGGGGGAGGCGGGGAACCTTCTTCTCAAGGAGATCCGCAAGCAGCCTGAGGCCGCATACAACGTGCTGGGCTTCGTGGACGACGACCCTCAGAAGATGGGCATGCGGCTTTCCGGGGTCCGCGTTATTGGGGGGACGAGCAGGCTCAGCGGGCTGGTGCGTAAGCACAATGTCGAGGAGGTCATCTTCGCCATCCCCTCAGGCGACAAGGACCTCATGCGCCGCGTCATCGCGAACTGCGAGAAGACCAAGGCGCGCTTCAAGACGCTCCCGGGCATCACGGAGATGATCGACGGCGACGTATCCATGAGCCATATAAAAGACGTCGAGATCGAGGACCTCCTGGGGCGCGACCCCGTGGTGCTTGATCAGTCCGCCATCCGCAACTACCTGACCGACAAGCGGGTATTGGTGACCGGTGCGGCAGGGAGTATCGGAAGCGAGATCTGTCGCCAGGTGGCCAAGTTCAAACCAGCAAAACTGGTGCTTTTCGACCACGCCGAGACCCCGCTTTTCTACATCGAGAAAGAGCTCTCGGAAAGCTTCCCGGACCTGCGCATCATCCCGATGGTGGGGGACGTGAAGAACCAGGACCGCGTCGAGGCGGTGTTCGACGAGTTCGGGCCGGAGGTCGTCTTTCACGCAGCGGCGTACAAGCATGTCGCCATGATGGAATACAATCCGGCCGAGGCCGTGCTGAACAATGTCATGGGGTCGAGAATTGTCGCCGATGCGGCGCATAAGTTCAAGGTCCGCAATTTCGTGATGGTCTCTACCGACAAGGCGGTGAACCCGACCAACGTGATGGGGGCCACCAAGCGAAGCGCGGAGATCTACGTGCAGGCGCTGGCTGCGAAGAGTCAGACGAAATTCACGACGGTACGGTTCGGCAACGTGCTCGGGAGCAACGGCAGCGTGATCCCCCTTTTCAAGGAGCAGATCAGGAAAGGCGGGCCGGTCACGGTCACCGACAAGGACGTGGTGCGCTACTTCATGACCATACCAGAGGCGTCGCAGTTGGTGATGCAGGCAGGGTGCATCGGCCATGGCGGCGAGATCTTCGTGCTCGACATGGGAGAGCCGGTACGGATCCTTTCCCTTGCCGAGGAGCTTATCCGTCTTTCCGGTTTCAGCCCTTACAAGGAGATCGACATCCGGTTCACCGGCTTGAAGCCCGGCGAGAAGCTTTTCGAGGAACTGCTGATCGACGGGGAGGGAATCAAGCCGACCAGTCACAAGAAGATCCGGGTGATGGCGCCGGTGGAGACCGATCTTAAACAGGTGAGTGCAGATCTGGAGGAGCTCTTTGGGGTTGCAAGAAGTCATGAGCTCGATGCCGTTTTGCGTACGCTCAGGCGTGTCGTGCCCGAGTTCGTGCCGCGGTATCATTTCGAGGCCGCGCCCCCCTTTGCCTTCCAGCGGGTCAGGCCCGACCTGTTCCCGCCGCAAAAACTCGCCCTCGTCCGCAACCTGCGGGAGGAAACGGCAGCATAACAAAAACCTATTCAAACAGGGATGAAGGGGATACAGGGGATAAAACCTTTGAAAACGAACAGGCACGAGCTTTTGGTTTAAACCGGAAAGTCTTTTCGTTAGGAGCCTTTATCCCATTCATCCCTTTTTATCCCTGTTAGATAGTTTGTTCAGTTTTTATTCTTTAAGACTTTACCCCTTTTATCCCTGTTAAAAGAGATTTTTGAATGAGATTATCCAATATCGTTGTGGCCTTGTTCGTTGTTGTACTTTGTCCGGGGTTTGTTTTTGCGCTGTCGTCCCCGAATATTCCCTTGGACAGTCCCATATACACCTACCTTGAGAAACTCTCCGGCTTCGGCTTGGTCTCTTCTGACGTCAAGGGTATCCGCCCCTTCTCCCGGGCGGAAGCGGCACGTATGGTCCGGGAGGCTGAGGAGAAAACGGCACCCGACGCTACCTCGCCGCTCGCCACTGAACTGATCTCCCGCCTCAAGGAGCTCTTGCCCCGCGAACTGACTTACTACGATCGCGAGGAGTCGGCTCCTGCCTTCGACTATGACCCGCTCACAACGGCTCGACTGCGCTACGTCTACCTCGATGGCGCACCGAGAAGCTATTACCGCGCCGTGCATGACCCAGGCGACGACGGCGTCTTCGGCATCGGCGGCGGCCTGCGTCCCTCGAATCCTTATCCCTCGCTGGTACAGCAGCGGGGCAGCGAGGGGACGCCGCTTTTCGAAAACAACGACGGCGTGGTCTACAAAAGAGGGACCAACCTGGACTTAACGGGTAGCGGGGAGCTCTACTTCGGTGCCATGGGAAGCGCTCTCGTTGAGCCGCAGCTCCTTTGGTCGGAGGCGGACGACGAGGCGAGGGTGCGCCTGAACCGTGGCTACGTGAAAATCGGCGGTAAGGGGCTGGAACTGGAGGTGGGGCGCGACGAAAACTGGTTCGGTCCAGGCTACCGCGGTGCCATCACGCTTACCAATAACGCCAGAAACCTCGACCAGGTCAAGCTCTCCAGCCCGGAGTTGGTGAGGAGTAAATACCTCTGGGACCTTAAGTACTCTCTGGTCTTTTCCCGCCTTGAGAAAACGATCACCGATGGAAGGGAGCGCGAGCCGTACTTTTTTGCAGGGAAGCTCGCCATGAAACCGCTTGAAAACCTCGAGTTCGGGATAAACCTCGGACGGCAGGCGGGCGGCCCCGGTGTCAACAACGGCTTCGGGGACATCGTGCGTGGCCTTGTGGGGGGGACGAGCGAGGACAATTCCAACTCCATCGCAGGGTTCGATCTGCGGCTGAGACTCCCCTGGCTGCGCAACACCGAGTTGTACGGCGAGCTGTCCGGCGAAGACGCCGCGGCCTTCTGGCCCATCGTGGAGAGCTACGTCGCCGGCTTCTACATCCCGAGGCTCACCGACAGCGGCCGGGATGACCTGCGCTTCGAGTACTTTCGCGGCAACCGTATCCTTTACACCAACGGCACCTTTCCTGAAGGGTACCTCTACCACGGCCTGCCGCTTGGGCACTCGCAGGGTGGCGCCACCCAGGACTTCTTCCTGCGCTACAGCCACTGGTTCTCCGTACGAAACAACCTCGCGCTGGAGGCGTTCCATACCCGGCGCGGCGACTACGGCCGCGTCACCGTCGACGAGACGGAGAGGTATGATGCGGGCGGGGTGATGCAGGCGATCGAGCGCAAGAACGCCCTGCGTGCGTCTTGGACGTTCCCGGTTTTCAAGGAGTGGAGCGCTCTGCTTCTCTACGGTCAGGAATGGGTTCACAACTACGAACTGCGCGCCGGAGACACGCAGATGAACCAGCTTCTCCGTGCCGAACTCACCTACCGCTACTGATCCCACATCATACTGTCTGCTTTCACTTTCTCAGCCCCAGCTTCCCCTGGAGGGGAGGCTGGGGGGGGCGCTCTTCGCTTGTGTTGACGGCTGCGCTGTGGCATAGTCTCTCCTGTTGAATTTCCCGACATTTCTTCCGACTCACGCGAGGCCTCCATGAAAAAAGAAAACCTTGAGGTGTTGCTGGAAGACATCAACAGCAAGTTCCAATTTGTTGTCGAGAGCCATGAGGCTCTTTGCAGCGAGATCCATGAGCTGAGCCGTAGAACCGATGAACGCTTCGATTCGGTTGATTTCAAGTTCGATATCCTAAATAAAAAAATTGACGCGATCGCCGATGATCTTTCCGCCCACAGGGCCGATACCGAGGCGCACCACGGCACCTACCGTGTAATGGAGAGAGAGGGATAACCCCCGCATGCCTGCGATGTACTGCGAATTTTACGGCTTCAGGGAGAGCCCGTTCACCCTCACTCCCAACCCCCGCTTTCTCTTCATGAGTGAACAGCACCGGGAGGCGTACGCGCACCTGATCTACGCCGTCGACCACCGCGCGGGTTTCGTGGAGTTGACCGGCGAGGTCGGTACCGGCAAGACGACGCTTTTGCGCACCTTCTTGGGCAAACTCGACCAGGAAGGCCACCGCACCGCCCTCATCTTCAATCCCTGTCTTTCCGACCTCGAGCTTTTGAAGAGTGTGAACCGCGAGTTCGGGCTTTCCTGGGAGTCGGAGAGCCGGGTGGAACTGCTGCAGGTCCTGAACGCCTTCCTGCTCGAGCAGAAAGAGGCGGGGCGCAGGGTCGTGCTGGTGATGGACGAGGCGCAGAATCTGCCAGCCGAGGTGCTGGAGCAGATCCGCCTCATCTCGAACCTCGAGACAGAGACCGACAAGCTCATCCAGATTGTTCTTTCCGGCCAGCCGGAGCTTTTGTCCGTCCTCGCGAGGAAGGAGCTGCGCCAGTTGAACCAGCGCGTCACCGTGCGCTATCACCTGCTTCCCATGGACTTCGAGAGCACGCAGCACTACATCGACCACCGTATGGAGCTCGCCGGGTGCTACCGAGCCGCGGAGTTTTCCAAGGCTGCCATGAAACGGATCTACCGTTTCTCGGGGGGGGTGCCGAGGCTGGTGAATGTGGTTTGTGACCGCGCCCTGTTGATCGGCTTCACCGAGGAGGCGCGGACCATCACCGGCAAGATGGCGGCCCAGGCCGTTTCTGAGGTGGGTGGTTTCTCCCCTTACGGCTCGACATCAAACGTGTTGCGTCGCGTCTTCGGACGAAACATATTCAAACAGGGATGAAGGGGATAAAGGCTAAACCCATATCACGCAAAGACGCAAAGACGCAAAGCAAAGACAAGCTTTGGGTTTAAACCAAAATCTTGTTTTTCCGTTGCGATTTACTTTGCGACTTTGCGTGACAGTGAATTTGGGTCTTGGTTTTATCCCGTTCATCCCTGTTAAATAAGCTTTTGTTTTTGAACTGAGGAGTTTATGAGCTCTATTTTGAAGGCATTAGAGAAGGTCGATGAGTCGCAAAGGCCGAGACGTGCGGCTAGCGGCGGCATTGGCAGGGGACGGGAACGGCGTCCTGCCTGGCTTCTGCCGGCCTGGACGCTTGGCGGGGCCTCCATTGCCGCTATCGTTACCTACGCCTTGATGGGCGGCTTTACGCGTCCGACTACGATCGTGGAAAAACCAGCGCGTCCGGCTGTCGCAGAAGCTCCTGCCAAGGTCGTGCAACAGCCCGTAGCCGAAAAGCAGCAACCGGTGCAACAGCAAGCTGCGGCACCCTTAGTGCAACCGGTCGCCGCACCGGTCGCCAAGGTTGCCGCAAAACCTGTGCAGCCCGTCGTAAAAAAAACGCCCAAACAGGTAGTGCAGTCCACTGTCCCTGCCTTGGTCGCAAAGCCGGTCCGGAGCACCGCGAAAGTTGCGGTAAACCCGGCCGCAACGAAACAGCAAGCGGCGGTGAAGGGCACGCAGCCTGTGCAGAAAACTCGTCCGGTCTCGAATGCCGCTCTCCAGCCGGCGCCTATAGAAGCGGCGGCAGTCGCTGCCGTGGTGCCGGAGCCTGCCCCGCAGAAATCTCGTCCGGTGATCCGTGTTTCCGGGATCGCATGGCAAAATAGCAGCGAGGCGAGTTTCGCCATGGTGAACGGGCGTGCCCTGCGCCCGGGTGCCGTGGTGGAGGGGTACAAGGTCGAGCAGATCTACGAAGACAGTGTCCGTTTCTCCAGCAGCAAGGGTAATTCCCTCGTGGTCCCCCTCGGGTCGGGCGAGGAATAACCGCACAAGACCGATTCGAACAGGATGAAGGGGGTAAAGGTTTTATCCCGTTCATCCCCTTCATCCCCTGCATCCCTCTTAATAGTTTTTCTTCGGTTTACTTTGCGACTTTGCGTCTTTGCGTGACAGAGATTTTTGGTTTGAAAAGAAGGGAAGGTAATATGTCGGCACATGAGATGGACCAGGCGCAGTGGGAGGCGCTGTGCGAGCAGTGCGGTCTTTGCTGCTTCGAAAAGATTGAGGACGAGGACGGTAGGATCCTGTTCACCTCGACTCCCTGCCGCTATCTGGATATAACGACCAGACGCTGCAAGATCTACAAAAAGCGCTTCAAGGTTTTCCCCGAGTGCGTGCAGCTGACCCCGGAACTCGTAAAAGAGTTGAAGTGGCTGCACAGAAGCTGCGGATACAAGAAGGCCATGCGCAAAGGAATTCTTTAAACCGCTTCGAACAGGGATGAAGGGGATAAAGGGGATAAAGGCATAAACCCTTGTCACGCAAAGACCCAAAGGCGCAGAGGCAAGCAAGCATAAACCAACAGGTTTGTTTTACCGCAAATGTCTTTTACTTTTACCCCGTTCTTCCCCGTCATCCCTGTTAAATAAACCTTTAGTTTTTTGCTTTCCGACTTTGCGTCTTGAGTGAGCGCAGCGAACGGGCGAGAGATGTTCTGGCAGGAGTCTCTGCTTTTGATTTCAAAAATAGGAGTTGTTTTAGAAATGACAGATAAGAACCACGCAGTAGCAGTAAGACTTTCGGAAGCTGATTTTCAGGCACTTTCCCTTCAGCAGAAAACACAATACCTGAAAACCCGGTCCAGCAAGGAGAAGATGGACCTGATCATTGCCGACTCCGATGCGAGAAGGCTCGCAGCCTCTCTGGAGTCGCAGGAGTTCTTCTGGCTCATCAAGGAGGTGGGCGAGGTCGACGCGTTAGAACTCCTGCGTCTTGCTTCGGCAGAGCAGAGCGTCTTCATCCTCGATATGGAACTCTGGGACGGCTGGACTTTCTCAGAGGATCGCGCCTGCCACTGGCTTACCTACTTCATGGAAGGGGGGGAGCCGCGCGTTCACGAGCTGCTGAAGCACCTGGACTTCGAGCTTTTGCAGCTCTTGCTGAGCCGTGAAATCATCGTGGGGGGGGGCATCGGCGATCAGGACAACGACGAGGAGCGTCTGGCGGACTACGACCACACCTTCGATGGCGTGTTCATGGTCACCTTCAAAAATCCGCAGCACAGCCAGTTGATCGGCTCGTTTCTCTCGATGCTGATCAAGTTGGACAACCCGCTTTATACGGCCCTTATGGAGGGGGTGAAAGGGGACATCGATCTGGAGCTTGAGGAGCAGTGCCAGCGTTTTCGCACCGGAAGGTTGCAGGACCTGGGGTTCCCCCCGCTGGACGAGGCACTATCAATCTACGCCCGCGTGCATCCGGACCATTTCCAGCTGGATGGGGGGAAGCAGCTTGTCTCGGCAGGGGAGGGGGGGCACCTGATTCCTGTTGCCGCTGACGAAGGGACGCTCTTCGCGCGGGCCTTGAACCGCGCCGGCTCGGAGATTGTCTACCAGGAGCTGAATTACCTCGTGAACAGTGCGCTCGTTGCTGAAGGAGAGGCCTTCCACGAGCCGGAGTCGATGCTCGCGGTGATGCACCGGGTGTGTGGCTACCTGAACATCGCGCTGGAGAAGGTCGCTGCCGGTGATGAAGAGGTGGCGGTGCGCATCCTGGTCGAGGAGGAGTTGAAGCGGTTGTTCCAGCTTGGCTACAGCATCGTGTTGCAGCTCAAGTTTGCAGGGCGGGACGTGGAGAGTGAGGACTATGCCACGGCGAAACTGCTTGCCGGGCTTAAGACGAAGCGTCCGCGCTACTACCGCGGGCTCGATGAGGATGGCATCGACGGTTACCGGGAGTTCCGGGATACCGGCGACGTGCAGCGCGTGGCGGAGTTCATAAAGGCACACCACTAAACCCTGTCACGCAGAGCCAATTTAACAGGGATGACGGGGATGATCCCCTTCATCCCTGTTTGAATAGGTTTTACGCTTTTATCCTTCCGATCAGTTCCCCGCCTTTGGTCCCGGTGATCGCTACGTTCACCTCACGATTCACCATCTCCTCGCTTCCGTCGATCTGCACGGTCAGGTAGTTTCTGGCAAGACCCTTGCGCCCACCATCGTCTTTTTGCACCAGTACCTGTAGTTCACGTCCCACGAACTTGGCGGCATACTCTGCCTTCTTCCGCTCGGAGAGGAGCCTGAGTTTCTCGGCGCGCTCCTTGATCACCTTCGGCTGCACCTGGGCGGCCATGGTGGCTGCGGGGGTGCCGGGACGCTGCGAGAATGGGAAGACATGGAGGTAGGCGAGTGGGAGCGACTCGATGAACGCGAAGGTCTCGGTGAACTCCTGGTCCGTCTCGCCGGGGAAGCCGGCGATGATGTCGGACCCAACGCAAACGTCGGGGATGGCCGTAACCAGCGCGTCGACGACACCGCGGAAAAGCTTCGTATCATAGCCGCGGTCCATCCGGGCCAGCACGCCGTCGGAGCCGCTTTGCAGTGGCAGGTGCAGGTGCGGGCAGACGATTTTCGAAACGGACATGAATTCGATCATCTCGGCGGGGACCTCGGTCGGCTCCACCGAGCCTACCCGCAGCCTCTGCACCACTCCCTGCTCTTCGGCAAGCTTCATGAGGCCCAAAAGGTCGGTCGGCGGGTCGAGGTCGAGGCCGTAGGCGCCGAGATGGATGCCGGTCAGCACGATCTCGCGGAACCCTTTCGCTGCAAACGCGGCCATACCCTCGAGCGCTTCCGCCGGGGCGACGCTGCGCGAGGCGCCGCGCGCATAGGGGACGATGCAGTATGCGCAACGGGCGTCGCAGCCGTTTTGCACCTGCAGAAAGGCTCGGGTGTGCTCGGCGAAGCTCTCAAGCGGTGTTCTCTCTTTCGACCTCTCCTTCGATATGTCGCTCACCACCGCCTGCGGCTCGTCCTTTAGCCCCTCGATAAATCCGACGATGTCTTTCTTCTCCGTGTTGCCGAGGATCAGGTTTACGCCGGGGAGTTTCAGAAGATCGTCGCCGGCCATCTGGGCGTAGCAGCCGGTAACCACGACGCGTGCCTCCGGGTTCATGCGGGAGGCGCGTCTGATCAGGCGGCGCGACTCGGCGTCGGTTTTGGCGGTGACGGTGCAGCTGTTGATGACGTAGATATCGGCCTTTTCGGTGAAGGGGACGAAGCTGTATCCTTGCTGCTCGAGGGCCTGGGTCATGGCGGCAGACTCGAACTGGTTGATCTTGCAGCCGAGGGTGGTGATGGCTATCTTCTTGTTCATGCAACCTCAAAAAACATATTTAACAGGGATAAAGGGGATGAAGGGGATAAAACCAAAAGACATTTGTAACGCAAAGGAGCTGAGACGAAAAGAAAAAAAGAACTAATACAGGGGTGCAGGGGGGATGGGATAAACCTAAAAGCTCCTGTCACGCAAAGACGCAAAGTCGCAAAGAAAAACTTGAAAGACGTTTAACAGGGATGAAGGGGATAAACCAAAGACAAAAAGACTTCGGGGTTAAACCGAAGTCTCTTTTATTTCCTTCTTTCTTTGCGCCTTTGCGTCTTTGCGTGAGAAAAAGGTTTTACGTCTCTATCCCATTCATCCCCTTTATCCCTGTTCGAATCGGTTTTAGTTGAGTTTCTTTTTGAGCGCTTCGTGCTCGGCGGCGAGGGCGTTGTACTTCCTTTCCAGCTCGCGGATCTGGTCGAACAGGCAGGAGATCGCCTTCGCCTCGGGGTCCGGCATCTTGCCGTGCTCAAGGTCGAGACGGTCCTGCGGCTTTTCGGTGGCCATTACCACGCGCCCGGGTATGCCGACGACGGTGGAGTTGGGGGGGACTTCTTTCACGACTACGGAGTTGGAGCCGACCTTGCTGTCTTTTCCCACGGTGAAGGGGCCGAGGATCTTTGCACCGGAGCCGATGACGACGTTGTCCATAAGGGTAGGGTGACGCTTCACCTTTTCCCAACTGACACCGCCCAAGGTGACGCCGTGGTAGAGGGTTACGTTGTCACCGATCTCGGCGGTCTCTCCGATCACGACGCCCATGCCGTGGTCGATGAAGAAGCCTTTGCCGATTTTCGCTCCGGGGTGGATCTCGATACCGGTGAAAAACCGCCCGAAGTGGGAGGTGAGGCGTCCGAGGAAGTAGCAGTCGTGGATCCAGAACCAGTGCGAAACCCGGTGGAACCAGAGAGCGTGCAGTCCCGGGTAACAGAAGATCACCTCGAGCACGCTTCTTGCCGCCGGATCCCTGTCAAAGACTGCCTTTATGTCTGATTTCAACCTTGCAAACATCGGTTCCCTCCCTGGTTTCATGTCTTTTTGTCGTAACATACCACACCGAATACGTCAATAATTAACATGAAACCCGAAGCAAAAAGCAAAACAGAAGCATAAACCGGTTCACCCAAAGACGCAAAGTCGCAAAGTAAAACCAAAAGAAAGGCTTATTTAACAGGGATGAAGGGGATGAAAGGGATAACATCTAAAACAAGATCTGGTGTCACGCAAAGACGCTAAGACGCAAAGGAAAACGTGGAAAACATTTAACAGGGATAAAGGGGATGAAGGGGGTAAACCAAAATATCTCGTTTCTGCTTGTCTCTGCGCCTTTGCGTCTTTGCGTGAGAAAAGGGTGTTGTGCCTCTATCCCGTTTATCCCCTTCACCCCTGTTCGAATCGGTTTTGCAGCAGTTCGAGTGCCTCGTTTAGCGGGTCCCCGGCGCCTTCGATCCAGTTGATCTCGGTGCCACGGCTTTGCATCTTCTTGAACCAGTTCTCCTGCTTCTTGGCAAAATCGTGGATCGCTGCGTTCAACTTCTGGAACATGTCGTTGCGGGAGAGCTCTCCCTTAAGGTGCCGGGCGAGATAGCGGTACTCCAGGCCGTAAAACTCGAGCCGCTCCCAGCTCGTCCCTGCCTCGTGCAGACGACGCACCTCATCGATCATCCCAGCCTCCATGCGCTCCTTTAGCCTGCGGGTGATCCGCTCCCTTATCATGGCTCGATCCCAACGGATACCGATGGTGAACGGCACGATGTCTGGCCACGGCTCACTTGCCTCGCCATTATGTTCGGCAATCTCTATGGCACGTACGAGGCGACTGCGCTCAGTAAGATCGGTGGTGTTGTGCAGGGTGGGGGTGGCGCGGGCCAGCCTCTCGGCGAGATCTTCCATGGAAAGCGGCAAAAGCTCTTCCCTCAGCTCCGGGTTTTCCGGAACCTCGGCCAGGCGATAACCGCGCAGCACGCAGTCGAGGTACATGCCGCTACCTCCCACGAGGATCGGCAGTTTGCCGCGCTCTGAGATTTCGGCAAAGCAAGCGAGGAAGTGACGTTGGAACTGGAACAGGTTGAACTCGGAGCCGGGGGGAGCTACGTCAATCAGGTGGTAGGGGATGCCTTCGTACTCGTGCAGGTCCTTGCCGGTGCCTATGTCCATGCCGCGATAGACCTGGCGCGAATCGGCTGAAATGATCTCACCGTCGAACCTGTCGGCCAACTGCACGCCTAGCCGCGTCTTTCCCGAGGCGGTGGCCCCGAGGATGACCAGCAGGTTGTGGCGGCCGGGCGTCTTGCTGCTGCCGGATCCCGTCAACGTCCGGCGCTCTTTTGCAGGACGTTGACATCTTTCAGCAGGTCGAGGGCGCGAGCGAGCTGATTGTCCTTTTGCAGAAGCTCTTCATTGCTGAGCTCCTGACTCTTCCCGTTACTGCGGTTAGGGAGTTGCGGCGGCGCGGCTTTTTTCGGCAGCGCCGGGGGCGGGTGCCCTGCCTCGGGAACCTCCTCCATGTGCCCGTCCAGGTCCCGCTCGCGGACATCGGCCTCTTTCTCCTTTTTGAGCGCCGGTTTCGTGGCGAATTCGACGATGATGTCGGGGGTGATCCCCTTGGCCTGTATGGAGCGTCCGTTCGGGGTGTAGTAACGTGCGGTGGTGAGCTTCAGCCCATCGCCGTTGTTGAGGGTCATCACCGACTGCACGCTTCCCTTGCCGAAGCTCTGCGTTCCCATGATCACGGCGCGCTTGTGATCCTGCAGCGCACCGGCGACGATCTCGGAGGCGCTCGCGCTGCCACCGTTTATGAGCACCACCATCGGGTAGTTCGGTTCCTTCTTGCCTATCGTGGCGGTGAGCGTGTTGGTCATTCCGGGTTCGCGCCCTCTGGTGCTGACGATGTCGCCGTTGCCGAGCCCCTCGCCGATGAAACGGTCGGCGACGCGGTAGGCCTGGTCCACGAGTCCGCCCGGGTTGTAGCGCAGGTCGAGCACGAGACCGGATAGCGGCCCTCCGTTGTCCGCGGCCAGGGTTTTCAGGGCTTTCTCGAAGTCCTCGCCGGTCCTTTCCTGGAACTCCGCGATACGGACGTAACCAAAACCGGGCGCAACGAGGCGGGCCTTGAGGCTCTTGGTCTTGATGATGGCGCGGGTGAGGCGGAAGGTGAGCGGCGCTGCGGCCCCCTCTCTCTCTATGGTCAGGGTGACCGTGGTTCCCGGGGTGCCGCGCATCCGGTTCACGCACTCGTTGATGGGGAGATCCTTGGTCGGCTTGCCGTCGATGAGGGCGATGTGATCGCCGGACAGGATGCCTGCCTTGAAGGCCGGGGTGTCCTCGATGGGCGCGTTGACCATGAGCTTGCCGTTACGCATGTCCAGCTCGATCCCCACACCGCCGAAGGCGCCTGCCATGTGCACCTTCATCTCGGAGAAGTCCGAAGCGGGAAGGTACACGCTGTGCGGGTCGAGCGCGGCGAGCATGCCGTTGATGGCGCCTGTCATGAGCTTTTTGTCGTCGACCTTGTCGACGTAGCTCTCTTTGACGATGTCCACCACCTCCCTGAACATGGCGAGGTATTCCGCCTCGCTGCGGCGGGCACGCTCTTCCTTGTCGAGAAGCGGTGCCAGGAAGAAGAGGGAAGCGAGGAGGGCGGCGACGGCCGATATGATGAAGCCTTTTTTCAGCATCCAGGTGGGCCTTTGCTAGTTTTCGGGATGAAACGGCGACTGTTACTGTAGTTTTTGCGTCGTTAGTTGTCAAGAATTCCGCGGAGGCTAATACATGAGTTACGAAGCGCCGTACTTGAACCTGCGCTCCCCCCGGTCTGACCAAGGCAAATCCCTCCCTGTCCCCCCTTCGCCAAGGCTATGGGGGGCAGGCTACCCCTTCGCAAAGGGGGGGACGCTGGGCTCATGCAGCGATTCATGGGAACACACACTTGGCTCCATGGAATTCAGGGATGAAGATCCGCCACGGGGGGAAACGCCGTTGACATTTCGGCCGCTTTTGTAGCATAACGCAAACGGAAGATAGGAGGCGCAATGGAAAAACTCATCAAACATTTCAAGGGGCGCTTCATCACGGGCCTGTTCGTGGTCGTTCCCCTGGGCATCACCATTTTTATTTTGAAGTTCCTGTTCAACTTCGCGGACGGCATCCTGGGTTCATATCTTGATTCGCTGCTCACTGCCCTGATCAACAACCACACCTACATTCCCGGCCTTGGCATGCTGACCGGGTTGATCGTCATCTACCTTTCCGGGCTTCTCGCCACCAACGTGATGGGGACCAGGATCCTCAGGTGGTGGGACGACCTCTTTTCGCGTATCCCCCTGGTGAAGTCGATCTACGGCTCGAGCAAGCAGCTCACCCAGGTTTTCAAGGACGGCAAGACCTCCTATCGTCGGGCCGTGTTCGTTGAGTGGCCACGCAAGGGGGTGCGTGCCGTCGGCTTCGTGACCGCTGAGGTCGAGCATGACGGCGAGAGGATGGTTGTGGTGTACGTGCCGACCATGCCGAATCCGACCTCCGGATTCGCGCTCTTTTTCCATGAGGACGAGGTTCAAGACTGCGGCATGACGGTGGAGGACGCGGTTAAGTTCGTGGTTTCCGGCGGCGTCGTGGTTGAAAAAAACCTTTGAACAAAACCGCCTCACGCAAAGACGCAAAGCCGCAAAGAAAAACAAAGGCAAAAGCTCTTTTAACAGGGATGAAGGGGATATAAGGGATAAAGCCAACGACAAAAGCTTTCTGTAACGCAAAGACGCAAAGTCGCAAAGAAAAACAAAGACAAAAAACTTTTTCAACAAAAGACTCGGGGTAAAATCGAAATCTTTTGTTTCTGCTTGTCTTTGCGTCTTTGCGTCTTTGCGTGACAAAGGTTCTGTTTGTATCGGTTTTCTGGAGGTGGTCATGAAGATCGTGGTGCTGGATGGGCATACTTTGAACCCCGGTGACAACCAGTGGGATGAGGTCGCTGCTTTCGGCGAACTTACCGTGCACGACCGCACCCCGGAGCATCTTGTCGTGGAGCGCTCCAGCGGCGCGCAGATCGTCCTGACCAACAAGACGCCGCTCAAGGCTGCCACCCTGGCTGAGCTCCCCGAGCTTAAGCTCATATGTGTCCTTGCTACCGGCTACAACGTGGTTGATCTCGCGGCTGCGGCGCGGCTGGGCATCCCGGTGGTGAACGTGCCGGAGTACGGCAGCGACTCGGTGGCGCAGCACGCCATCGCCCTGATTTTGGAACTCACCAACCGGGTGGCGCGTTACAACGAGGCCGTGCACGGGGGGGATTGGACCCGCTCGGCGGACTTCACCCTCGTCGGGGAGCCGCTCACCGAACTCTGTGGAAGGACGATCGGGATCGTGGGGCTCGGACGCATCGGCGCGCGCGTCGCGGCTGTCGCCCATGCCCTGGGCATGCAGGTCGTCGCGTACAACCCGCGGCACCGTACCGCGCCCGGCGGATTTTCGGTCACCTGGGTCGAGCTTGGAGAGCTTTTTGAGCGTTCCGACGTGGTAAGCCTGCACTGTCCGCTTACCGAGGATAATGCAGGTATGGTGAACGCAGGACTGCTTTCGCGCATGCAGCGCCATGCGCTTCTTATCAACACCTCCAGGGGAGGGCTTGTAAACGAGCGAGACTTGGCCGATGCCTTAAACCGTGGCGTCATCGCCGGAGCTGCCGTGGACGTTGCCGCCTCAGAGCCGATCCCCGCCGACAGCCCGCTTCTCACCGCAAGAAACTGCATCATCACCCCGCACATCGCCTGGGCCACCCTGGCCGCCCGCCAAAGGCTCATGGCGACTACGGCGCAAAATATCGCCGCCTTCCTCGAAGGTTCCCCTCAAAACGTGGTGAACCAAAACCTATAGACATCTCGCGCCCGTTCGCTTTGCTCGCTCAAGCCGCAAAGTCGCAAAGATAATCAAAAAACGAGCAAACCATTTAACAGGGATGAATGGCATAAAAGGGATATACCAAAGGCAATGCAAAAGGCTTCGGGTGTAAACCAGAATCTTTTGTTTCTGCTTGTCCTTGCGCCTTTGCGTCTTTGCTGAGAAAGGTTTACGTCTTTATCCCCTGTATCCCCTTCATCCCTGTTCGAATATGTTTTTGTCTGTGCGATGGTCTGACCGGAGGACGGAGCCGGTCAACAGGACCTCTGCGTCTTTGGTGTTTACGGCATAACCGCCGCATGGTGAAGAGGCCCCGATTCCTCTTCTCCCGCATAACTGCCCGTTTCATAGAGAAAAAATGAGGTTTTCCGGCCCGCTCCACACCTTTTGTGGAAAGCGCTGTGGAAAAGACGTTGAAGGAGGGAGAAATGCTTTTTAAATTGACGGTCTCTGCGTTTTGCCTAAAAAATAATCAGGTTGCTGCTAGTGACGTTTCAAACATAGTGCTAATGATTTCAGTAGCTTAGCCTAAGGTGGCGGAGTGGCGCCGGAAAATCGTGTCAAGCTTTTTTTGCGCCGGAGGAGCGCCTGTTTCGGGCACGGTCCTCTCCCTGCTCAAAGAAGCGGCAGGCCGACGAGCCATAAATCTTGACATGCCGCAGGTGCCTATGTTAATTGGACAAACCTTTTTGTTATAATGACTTTTTTCGGTTTAACAACCGTTTGATACCGTGAAACACAGGGGGTGCCCATGACGCAAGAGATCAATCTGACAGTCGGAGCGTTGCTGGACGACATAGCGGGCAAATATCCCGACAACGAGGCGCTGATCTACGTCGAGCGCGGTCTGCGCTACACCTGGCGCGAGTTCAACGAGCGCTGCCGCCAAGTGGCGAAGGGGCTCTTGCGCTTAGGGGTGAAAAAGGGCGATCACCTGGCGATCTGGGCCTACAACGTTCCCGAGTGGGTGACCCTGCAGTTCGCCACCGCGAAGATCGGGGCGGTGCTCGTTACGGTAAATACAAGCTACAAGTCCGCCGAGCTCGAGTACCTGCTTCGGCAGTCCGACTCCAGTGTTCTTTTCATGGTGCAGGGCTTCAAGGATACCAACTACGTCGAAACGCTGTCGAGCGTGGTTCCGGAGCTCGCGACGAGCAAACCCGGTGAACTGAAAAGCGCGGCACTTCCCTGTCTGCAGCACGTCGTCTTCATAGGGGAGGGAGCCCCTGACGGGATGATCAACTTCGAGAAGATCGTCGAGCTTGGTCGCGAGGTCTCCGACGTTGAACTTGCGGCCGTGGAGGCAACGCTGCACGTGAACGAGGTGATCAACATGCAGTACACCTCGGGCACCACCGGTTTCCCGAAGGGGGTCATGCTGACCCACCACAACGTGATCAACAACGGCTTCAACATCGGTGAGTGCATGCGCTTCACCGAAAATGACCGCCTCTGCATCCCGGTTCCCTTCTTTCACTGCTTCGGCTGCGTTTTAGGGGTCATGGCCTGCGTCACCCACGGCACTACCATGGTCCCGGTGGAGATCTTCGACCCACTGAAAGTGCTGCAGGCTATCGAGAAGGAGCGCTGCACCGCGGTGCACGGCGTTCCGACCATGTTCATCGCCGAACTCGAACACCCACGTTTCCAGGAGTTCGATCTCACTTCGCTTAGGACCGGCATCATGGCCGGCTCCAACTGCCCGATCGAGGTGATGCGCCGCGTCATCCGCGACATGCACGCAAGCGAAATCACCATTGCCTACGGGCAGACCGAATCCTCGCCGGTCATCACCCAGACCCGCACCGACGATCCGATCGAGCTCAAGGTCTCCACGGTCGGCAGGGTGCTTCCCAACGTGGAGCTGAAGATCGTCGACATCGAAACCGGCGCGGAACTCCCGCCGGGCAAGCAGGGCGAGCTCTGCACCAGGGGTTACCTGGTCATGAAGGGGTATTACAAGATGCCCGAGGAGACCGCTAAGGCGATCGATACGGACGGCTGGCTCCACACCGGGGACCTCGCCGTCATGGACGAAAACGGCTACTGCAAGATCACCGGGCGGATCAAGAACATGATCATCCGCGGCGGAGAAAACATCTACCCGAGAGAGATCGAGGAGTTCCTTTACACCCATCCGAATATCTCCGACATCCAGGTCTACGGCGTGCCGGACCGAAAGTACGGTGAGCAGGTCATGGCGGCAGTGGTGCTGAAGCAGGGGTGCGGGATGACCGAGGACGAGGTGAAGGAATTCTGCCGCGGCAGGATCGCCAACTACAAAATCCCGAAATACGTCCGCTTCGTCGACTCATATCCCATGACGGCAAGCGGTAAGATCCAGAAATTCAAGCTGCGCGAGATGGCGATACGCGAGCTGCAGCTTGAGGGAAATGTCTGATCTTCACTGCAGATTCGCTAATAACCCCTTGATCTTACTGGCCTGCAAGGGTTGACGCGGTGCAGATTGTGAGTTATCTTTCCTTCTCCTCCTCATGAACATCATGAGGAGAGAGGAGGGGATATGCGGCTTACGCCGAAGAACGAACTGGAATACCGTTACAGGAAGCTGCAAGTCGAGATGGCGGCCGCGGGCATGGACGCGGTCCTCATGGTGCAAAACGCAGACCTTTTCTACTTCACCGGTACCGTGCAGACCGGTGTCCTCTACCTTCCCGTCTCAGGAAAACCGATCTACCTCGTGCGCCGGGACTTCATGCGCGCGCGCATGGAGAGCGCCCTGGAACACGTGGTGCCGCTTCCCTCTCTGGACCGGCTACCCTCCCTGATCGCCGAACACGGCGCTTTAGCGTCGCAGCGTCTGGGTCTTGAACTCGACGTCCTGCCGGTCAACCTCTACCACAGATACCTTTCCCTTTTTCCTAACGCAAAGCCCGTGGACGCCACGCCTCTCATCAGGCGCGTGCGCATGTGCAAGACCCACTACGAGATCCACATCCTGCAGGACGCGGCCGGCCAGGCCGACAAGGCTTACCGTCGCGCGCGGGAGGTGATCCGCGAGGGGATGAGCGAGGTGGATCTTGCCGCCGAACTCGAACATGTCATGCGCGTCGAGGGGCACCAGGGATATGTAAGGATGCGGGCCTTCAACGGGGAGATCTCCGGTGTGCAGGTTCTGTCCGGTGCCGATGCCGCCGCTCCCGCGTGCACCAACACCGCCCTCGGCGGCATGGGGCTTACCCCGGCCTTCGGCCACGGCGCGAGCTACAACAGGATTCGACGCGACGAACCGGTGGTTGTTGATTTCGCAAGTTGTTTCGACGGCTACCTGGTGGATCAGACCAGGATCTTCGCCATCGGTTCCGTTTCCGACCGGATGCGACGCGGTTACGAGGATATGCTCCGCATCGAGGAACTGATGATGGAGATGGCCGTTGAAGGTGCCAGTTGGAGCGGCATCTATCGCGCCTGTCTCGAGCGTGCCAGTGCCATGGGCTACGCCGACGCCTTCATGGGCACACCCGGCGGCCAGATATCCTTCATCGGGCATGGCCTCGGGATCGAGATCGACGAATATCCGTTCATCGCCAGAGGGTTCGATGAGGAAACCCTGGAGGTGGGGATGGCCTTCGCCTTTGAGCCGAAACTGGTGTTTCCCGGGGAGGGGGCCGTTGGCATAGAAAATTCCTTTTATCTGTCAGAACAGGGGCTTAAACGTCTCACCTTTTCGGAGCAGGAACTGGTACTGCTTTAGGTCGGATTAAAATGTATGCAAAATAGTAAAACGGGATTTTTTTGTATTGAAATTGAGTCGACTCAATGGTATACATTTGAAAAATCTTTGTATACAGTATACCTACCTCACGCAACCGGCCGAAGGTCAGTGTCAAAAGGCACGGTGTCAGCGGGCAATTTGATCAGTTTACTTGATCGGTATGTACCTCAACCCCAACAGAAAAGGAGATCTGGCACATGACGCAATTAAAAGAGAAGTTGTTTGAGAAGATCCAGGCACACCGCCCCCGTATCACCAAGCTGACCAAAGAGTTCGGCTCCGTCGTTATCGACAAGGTGGACATCGGCCAGTGCATCGGCGGCGCCCGCGACATCAGGTCGCTCGTCACCGACATCTCCTACCTCGATCCGCAGGAAGGGATCCGCTTCCGCGGCAAGACCATCCCCGAGACCTTCGAGGCACTGCCGAAGGCTGCAGGTTCCGAGTACCCGACCGTCGAGTCCTTCTGGTACTTCCTGCTGACTGGCGAGGTTCCGACCCTGGAGCAGGTTGCCGCCGTTGAGGCCGAGTTCAAGACCCGTCAGGTGGTGCCCGAGTACGTGTACACCGTCGTGCGCTCGCTCCCGAAGGACAGCCACCCGATGGTCATGCTCTCCGTCGGCATCATGGCGATGCAGAAAGAGTCCAAGTTTGCTGCCTTCTACAGCGGCGGCAAGTTCAACAAGATGGACGCCTGGGAGTACGTATATGAGGATGCCAGCGACATCGTCGCCCGTATCCCGGTTCTCGCCGCCTTCATCTACAACCTCAAGTATCGCGGCGACAAGCAGATCGCCATCGATCCGAAACTCGACCTGGGTGCGAACTTCGCCCACATGATCGGCCAGAGCGAGCAGTACAAGGATGTGGCAAGGATGTACTTCATCCTTCACTCCGACCACGAGTCCGGCAACGTCTCGGCTCACACCACCCACCTGGTGCATTCCGCTCTCTCCGACCCGTACTACGCGTACGCCGCCGGCCTCAACGGCCTCGCCGGTCCGCTGCACGGCCTTGCCAACCAGGAAGTGCTCGGCTGGATCATGGAGTTCCAGAAGAAACTCAACGGCGCCGAGCCGACCAAAGAGAACGTCACCAAGGCTCTCTGGGATACCCTCAACGCAGGCCAGGTCGTTCCGGGCTACGGCCACGCCGTTCTCAGGAAGACCGACCCGCGCTACACCGCGCAGCGTGAGTTCTGCCTCAAGACTCCGGGCCTCAAGGACGACGCGCTGTTCAAGCTGGTCGCCATGATCTTCGAGACCGCCCCGGGCGTCCTCACCGAGCACGGCAAGACCAAGAACCCCTGGCCGAACGTCGATGCGCAGTCCGGCGTCATCCAGTGGTACTACGGCCTCAAGGAGTGGGACTTCTACACCGTTCTGTTCGGTGTAGGTCGTGCGCTTGGCTGCATGGCGAACATCACCTGGGACCGCGGTCTTGGTTACGCGATCGAGCGTCCGAAGTCCGTTACCACCGACATGCTTGAGAAGTGGGCTGCAGAGGGCGGCAGGAAGATGTAATTCGCCGGTTGACGGCAAAGTTGAACAGGAAGGGGGCGCGTTTGCGCCCCCTTTTTTTTTAAGCTGGCGGCTGGCAGATGGGAGTGATGGGAGTGATGGGCTAGGCGAGGTAAAGGCTGGGGAAGGTGGGGAAGGTGGGGAAGGTGGGGAAGGTGGGGAAGGTGGGGAAGGTGGGGAAGGTGGGGAAGGTGGGACCGCCGGTGGGGCGGCCCCATATCTGCATCAATGCTCTGCGAATACCTGGGCGCTAAAGACGTAAAGATCGGCTCCCTCTTTCCAGTCATCTCTCTTCAGACCGGCCTTCAACGCCGTTTGCGTCAGGAAGGTCTCGCGATCCCATTTGTGCTCCACTGCCACCTGGGGCAGGAGCACACCACGCGAGAAGTTTTTTTCCAGATAGAGGCCGTGTTTTCCGACCTCCACCTCTTCGGGGGACTCTATCTTGTTGAGAGGCGAAAGCACCGATATCTCCAGCTCGAACTCGGCCAGGTCGTCCTCCTTCATCGGGTAGAAGCGGGGGTCCCTGGTTGCGGCGGAGGCGGCCATCTCCTGGACTAATTGATATAAAGGTTTGTCGGAAGTGAAGTTGCCTATGCAACCTCGGAGCGTCCCTTTTTTCTTGATGGTGACGAAACACCCCTGGGGCGCCAGCAGCCTTTCCTCGGTCACCGTCTGTATTTTGAGTTTGCCGGTCAGGACCGTCGACGTTACCGCTTCGCGGGCCAGTTGTAGAAGAAGTTTCTTGTCTGAGGAGTGGAGTGTTTCGTTCACGGGTCCCCCTTGATGGCGTAGCTCCGGCGCGGGGCGGAGAGAGATTGGACTAAAGTAATATATTCAGTCTCTGTTTACAAGAACTAAGCGACCCTTCAGTCAGCGTTTTTCGTCTTTATCAAACTCGAACACGACCGGGAGGGGGATGCTGGAGGGCAACAGCTAGCAGCGCTCTTCCCTTGGCCTCTTGTTGGACGCTTTTCGTTCCCCCGAGCATTGCTCCACGACCCCGTTTTGGGGGAGGAGTCACCTGCAGTGGGGTACTTCTGTCCACATTCATTGTTATATTGTGGAGTTGATATGTTTGGACGGGCCGATCAAAAGTTTACAGAGCCGGCGCTAATAATTTTTTATATTCGCCTCCTTTAAAAAGTGTTGACTTTTACAGGAATGCTAGTATATTCGCCCTTTGTTGTCGTACGAAAAAAACCATGCGCTTTGCGCAGTAATGGTAAATCCAAAAGAAAAGAGGTGATATCGTCAATGAAAAAACTGATCTCCTTCGCACTTTGCCTGGCTCTGGCCCTGTCCTTCGCTGCTGGCTGCAAGAAGAAAGAAGAGGCTCCGGCTCCGGCCGCTGAGCAGGCTGCTCCGGCTGCTCCGGCTCAGGCTCCGATGTCCTCCGCTAAAGCTCCTGAAGCTGCTCCGGCTGCTCCGGCTGCTCCGGCTCAGGCTCCGGCTGAGAAGAAGTAAGCTGAAACAGGGTCGCCCTGTTTCGCGAAGCCCACAGATCGCTCTGTGGGCTTTTTTTGTGCCTCTATCCGGCCATTTGCCTTGACAACGGCCGAGCCGGAATGCTAATTAGATGGGTCGTCTACTATAAATTAATCTCGGAGGAAACAATGGAAAGAACATTTGCCATCATAAAGCCTGACGCAGTCGAGAGAAACGTGACCGGCAAGGTCATCGCCATGATCGAGGAAGCCGGCTTCAAGGTCGTCGGCATGAAGAAGATCCTGCTCTCCAAGAGCCAGGTCGAAGGGTTCTACTACGTCCACAAAGAGCGTCCGTTCTTCGGCGACCTCTGCGCGTTCATGTCCCGCGGCCCGGTGATCACCCTGGTGCTGGAGAAGGAAAACGCCATCGCCGACTGGCGTACCCTCATGGGTGCAACCAACCCGGCCAACGCCGCGGAAGGCACCATCCGCAAGTCCCTGGGCGTCAGCATCGAAGAGAACACCGTGCACGGCTCCGATTCCCCCGAGTCCGCTTCCTTCGAGATCCCGTATTTCTTCAACCAGCTGGAACTGGTTTAATCCGAAGCTGGTTCAAGACAGACCAAGAGCCCTTCGCGAGAAGGGCTTTTTTAGTATCAAAAGACATGGAAAAGACCGATATAAAGAATTTGACCCTGCAGTACCTCGAGGCGTACATCTCGGGGCTCGGCAAGGAACGCTTCCGCGCGAAACAGATCTTCAAGTGGCTCTACCAGATGGATGCCATGAGCTTCGACGAGATGACCAACGTCTCCAAGGAGTTCCGGGCCGTCCTGCAGGAGCGTGCCGAGATCAGCAACCTCATCCCCGAAGCGGTCGAGGCTTCCGCGGACGGCACGAGGAAGTACCTCTTCCGCCTGAAAGACGGATCCGCCGTGGAAAGCGTGCTCATCCCTGACGAGGGGAGAAACACCCTGTGCATCTCCAGCCAGGTCGGCTGCGCCATGCAGTGCGCCTTCTGCCTGACCGGCACCTTCGGCCTGGAGCGGAACCTGACTACGGCCGAGATCGTGAACCAGGTCTGCGCGGTGAAACGAGAGCACCCGGTGAACAACATCGTCTTCATGGGGATGGGAGAGCCTTTGCACAACCTGGCTGGCGTCATCCCTGCGGTGAAGATCCTCACCGACCCGGACGGCTTCCAGCTCTCCACGCGCAAGGTGACCGTCTCCACCTCGGGGCTCGTCCCGGAGATGGCGGAGCTTGGACGCGGCTGCACGGTGAACCTCGCGGTCTCCCTGAACGCCACCACGGACGAGGTGCGGGACCAGATCATGCCCATCAACCGGCGCTACCCTCTGAAGGAGCTCCTGGCCGCCTGCAAGGCGTTCCCGCTTCCTTCCAGGCGCTGGATCACCATGGAGTACGTCATGATCCGGGACCTGAACGACACGCTGGAGGACGCCAAAAGGCTCGTGCGCCTTATCAGCAACATCCCCTCCAAGGTGAACCTGATTCCGTTCAACGAGCACGAGGGGTGCGGCTTTAAGACGCCTACTCAGGAGAGCATCGACCGGTTTCACAAGTACCTATTGGACAAGAACGTTACCGTGATCACCCGCTCCAGCCGCGGTGGGGACATCTCCGCCGCCTGCGGGCAGTTGAAGGGGAAGTTGGACCGAAAGGACGAGGCAGACTAGCGGCGCCTGAAGGGGCGCTCCGTATATTATTAATACAATGACGCTGGGAGGAAGCTATGGCTAACGAAGTAATCGGTGTGATCGGCGGCAGCGGACTGTACGAGATGGAAGGGATGACCGGGGTGAGCCAGGTTATCGTGGATACCCCCTTCGGCAGGCCCAGCGACGAGTACGTCACCGGTACCCTTGACGGCGTGCAGATGGTCTTCCTGCCGCGCCATGGCAAGGGGCACCGCTTCACCCCCTCCGAGGTGAACTACCGCGCCAACGTCTACGGCATGAAGAAGCTAGGCGTCACCCGCATCATCTCCGTCTCGGCGGTAGGGAGCCTGAAGGAGGAGATCGTCCCCGGGCACATCGTCGTTCCGGACCAGTTCATCGACCGCACCCGCGGTTTCCGCAAGGACACCTTCTTCGGCAACGGCGTGGTCGGCCACGTCCAGTTCGCGGACCCCGTCTGCGGCGAACTCTCCGACATCCTGTACCGGGCGGCCGGGGAGGTGGGGGCTACCGTACACAAGGGGGGATGCTACGTCTGCATGGAGGGACCGGCCTTCTCCACCCGCGCCGAGTCGCACCTGTACCGCTCCTTCGGCGCCTCCATCATCGGCATGACGAACCTGACCGAGGCGAAGCTCGCCCGCGAGGCCGAGATCTGCTACGGCGTCATCGCCCTCTCCACCGATTACGACTGCTGGCACGAGTCCCACGACGACGTCTCGGTGGAGGCGATCATCGAGATCATCAAGAACAACGTGGCCACCGCGAAAAAGATCATCCGCCAGGCGGTGGCGCAGGTTGCCGCCGGCCGCGGCTGTGCCTGCGGCGAGGCGCTCAAGTACGCGGTGATCAGTGATACCTCGGTCATCCCCGTCGAGACCCGCGAAAACCTCGAGCTCATCCTCGGGAAATACCTGTAGAACGAACACGTGCCGCCGGGGCTTCCCGGCGGCTTCTTCTTATCCGCAGTCGCACACCCATCCCGTACCATACCGGAGGCTTTCATGAGCATACTTGTCGTCGGCTCCGTCGCGCTTGATTCCGTAGAGACCCCATTCGGGGTAAGAGACCGCGTCCTTGGGGGCTCGGCCACCTATTTCGCCACTTCCGCGAGCTTCTTCACCGACGTGAACCTCGTCGCCGTGGTCGGGGAGGACTTCCCCGAGGAGCACACCCGCTTTCTCTCTTCGCGCAACATCGATCTTACCGGCCTCTCCCGGGTCCCCGGCGAGACCTTCCACTGGAAAGGGCGCTACGGCTACGACCTGAACGAGGCGCAGACCCTGGAAACCCACCTGAACGTGTTCGAGAGCTTCAAGCCGGTGATCCCCGCAGCTTATGCGGACGCGCAGTACCTGATCCTCGCCAACATCGACCCCGAGCTGCAGATGGAGGTGCTGAACCAGGTGAAGAGCCCGCGCGTGGTCGCCTGCGACACCATGAACTTCTGGATCTCGTCGAAGCCTGAGGCGCTCAAAAAGGTGATCAGCCGCGTCGACTTCCTGATCATCAACGAAGGGGAGGCGCGCCAGCTCTCCGGCGAGGCGAACCTTGTGAAGGCTGCACGCGCCATCATCGGCCTCGGCGTCAAGAACCTCATCGTTAAGCGCGGCGAGTACGGTGTTCTCATGTTCAACGGGAATTCGGTGTTTGCCGCCCCGGCCTTCCCGCTCGAGCAGGTCTTTGATCCGACCGGCGCAGGAGACACCTTCGCCGGCGGTTTCATGGGGTATCTCGCCAACACCGGTAACCTCTCCGATGAGGGGATCCGTCAGGCGATCATCTTCGGCTCGGTAATGGCCTCCTTCAACGTGGAGGACTTCAGCCTCGAACGTCTGAAGACCCTCAGCTACCCAGAGATCGAGGCGCGCTACCGCAGCTTCAAGAACATGACCCATTTCCAGGGGGTCGGGGAACTGTAGCGCCGCATCTGGCGCGCCGCCGGTTACCGGCTCCTCATTGACAATGACCATCACTTCTGTTAATTTTTCCTGGCGCAATTTCGCGGGTTTCCTGTGAGGTATATGATTCGTCCCACGCCCTTCATGCTTGCCGTCACCGTCCTGCTCGCCTCGGGGTGCGCCCTGAGTCAGGCCGACAAGAACCTGGCCGTCTACCACTTCCAGATGGGGCAGTCCTTCTATGCCGAGAGCAACTTCACCGGCGCCCTGAAGGAACTGACCGCCGCCGAGAAGCTCACCCCAAAAGACCCGGAACTCCTGAACCTTTTGGGGCTAGCCTATTTTCGCAAGGGACACTATGACCTCGCCGAGGAGAAGTTTCTGAAGGCGGTCTCCCTCAGGAAGAACTTTTCAGACGCGCGCAACAACCTGGGCGTCAACTACCTTGAGATGAAGCGGTGGGATGACGCCATCAACCAGTTCAAGGTGGTGCAGGACGACATCTTCTACCAGGGACAGGACAATGCCGCCATCAACCTGGGGCTCGCCTACCTCGGGAAGGGGGACTACCCCCATGCCCTCGAGGTGCTGCGCGGCCTGGTCGGCAAAAACGGCAGCGATCCCCGTACCAGGCTGAACCTCGGACGCGTCTACTTCGCCATGGACAAGACCGAGCTTGCCGTGGAGGAGTACCAGAAGGCGCTCAGGCTTGCGCCGACCTACGCGAGCGCCCATTACCACATGGGGCTTGCGCAGATGAAGCTCAAAAACGCCGACGCGGCCAGGAACGCGTTCCAGGATGTCGTGCGCCTGGCCCCGGATTCCGAGATCGGGCAGCTCTCCAGGGAGTACCTGGACCTGCTAAAGGTGAGGTAAAGTGGCTGAGCCAGAGTTGGAAAACGACGCGGAACTCCCGGTAGGGGAGTACCTGCGCAAGGCCCGCGAGGCGAATGGGCTTCAGTTGGAGGACGCCGCCCGCGTCACCAAGATCGGGAAGAACTACCTGGTCGCCATCGAGGCGGGACAGTTCGAAAAGCTCCCCAATGCGGCGTATATCAAGGGCTTTCTAAGGCTTTATGCCGGTTATCTCTCCCTTTCCGGTGACGATATCGTGGCGCGGTACGAGAAGGGGCTCCTTCCCCCTCCCGGCCCACAGCCTCCTGCCGCAACCAAGACGACCGAGGCCGAAACAAAGCGCCCCGGCATCGGAAGCCTCGAGCGGGTTAGGGTGGCCGGTCCCGGACGGTGGGCGGTGCCTGCGCTTTTGCTGGTAGCTGTGGTTGTCGTGGCTGTTTTCATCTCCGAGGATGAGCGTCCTTTAGCCCCCCCTCCGGCAGCACCCCCTGCGCCGGCCGCAGCTCCCGCGCCTGCACCTCTTGCCGGCGCCGTTCAAAAGCCGCTCAGCTCAAGCCGCGGTGTGCTTCCCACGCCCCCTGCGGATGGGGAGAACACAGCGGCGCCGCCCGGCAAAAAGGGAGGCGTCGTGCTGAAGCTGCGCTTCACCCAGGACAGCTGGCTCAGCATCACCATCGACGACAGCATCTCGCAGCGTTACGACCTGAAGGCCGGCGACATCATCGAGTGGAAAGGGGAGCGTTCCTTCGTTCTCGACCTCGGTGACGGTGGCGCGGTCGAGGGTGAGTTGAACGGCCGCCCCCTCAAGGCACTGGGCGAGCCTGGAAAACCTGCACACGTGGAGTTGACCGGTCGCGAAGCAGGGCAGTGAGACCGGAAACGACCCCCGTCTCTAAGGTATGGCCGGTTTCGGTCGTTTGACGGTAAGAAGTGACTGTGACTGACGTTAATGGGAAGGGGGCAGCTGCGAGTTCGATTGCGCAGGGATGCCCCCGCTTCGTCTTCGCCGCGTAATACCTTTCACTACGCCCAGTTATGGAATCTTTTGAAGAGGGCTCACCCACCCTTGACAGCGGGTTCCCTAGTGTTAGAATCAATCTTGCAGATTTTAATAAGAATATGGAGCCAATCTTGCCAAAGCAGCCGAAGAGAATACTGGTGGTAGACGACGAGGAGAACGCTCGCATCGGCCTCTCCCGACTACTTGCCAAGGAAGGCTTCCTGGTAGACAGTGTGGCGAACGGGTTCGAGGCGCTCAACTACTTGCGCGAGCAGGAAGTGAACCTGATCGTCACCGATATCAATATGCCCGAAATGAACGGCATCACCTTCCTGAAGGAGCTGAACAGGAGCTATCCGTCCAGTAACGTAATCATGATCACCGCTTACGGCGGTGTGGAATCCTATATCGAGGCGATGAACCTTGGGGCCTTCGAGTACATCAACAAGCCGGTGAAGATCGATGAACTGAAGTCGATCCTCAAGAAGATCTTCAAGGAAACGAGCCACTGACTCTGATCGCCGAAAACCGGGGAGGGTCCAGATGCCAAACTTCGACAAGATACTTTTCGCCACCGATTTTTCCGAAAGCTCCGGCCACGCCTTTACCTACGCGCTGACCCTTGCCAAGCAGTTCAACAGCCGCCTGACCATCATGCACGTGATAAACGAGCCGGTCGACCTGCGCGGCTTCTACGTACCCCATGTCTCCTTTGAGAACCTCGAGAAGGAGATCGAGGAGGGTGCGCAGAAGATGATGAACACCTTTATCACCCAAAACATCGCCGGCTTCGCCAATTACGAGACTGCCATCGTGACCGGGGTACCTTGGGAAGAGATCATGAAAAGGGCCGAAACCGACGGCTCTTCCTGCATCGTTCTGGGCACCCAGGGAAGAAGCGGTATCGACCACCTGCTCTTCGGGTCGACCGCTGAGCGCGTGGTGCGCAAGGCGCACTGCCCGGTGGTTACGGTGAGGCTTCCCTGATAAAAGCGGCATACATCCATGGGGGGCAGCGTTCGCTGCCCCTTTTTTTTGATGTTTTTGATCCTATACGGAAGGAGCAGGACCTGAAATGAGCGATGTGGAAAAAGAGCCGCGCGGCCGCGTTCTGATCGTCGACGACGAGAAGGTCATTCTCGATCTCACCGGCATCATCCTGAGAAACCGCGGCTACCAGGTCTACACCGCCCTCAGCGCGCAGGAGGGGTTGGAGACCATCGAGCGGGAGCGTCCGGAGCTGGTCCTTTTGGACTACATGATGCCCAACATGGACGGTCTCACCGCCCTGAGGGAGATCAAGCGGCTCTACAGCGACACCTACGTCATCATGTTCACCGGCAAGGGGAGCGAGGAAATCGCCGTCGAGCTGATGAAGGCGGGAGCGTCGGACTACATCCTGAAGCCCTTCAACAACCAGGACCTCGTCGAGCGGATCGAGAGCGTCCTGAAGCTGCGCGGCATCGAGCTGCAAAACCGCGCCCTCTTGAGCGAGCGGGAGCGGCTTTTGGCCGAGATCGCGGACTGGAACCGTGAGCTCGAGGCGCGCGTGCAGGAAAAGAGCGAGGCGCTTTCCAGGGCCCAGGCCGAGGTGGTGCAGTCCGAGAAACTCGCCTCGCTTGGCTACCTCTCCGCCGGGATGGCTCACGAAATCAGAAACCCGCTCAACTCGATCGCGCTCTTCGTCCAGTTGATCAAGAGCGGGCTGGACGAGCCGGAGCGCGAGGAGTACGTCGACAAGATCCTCAAGGAAGTGGACCGGATCGACAACATCCTCGGCAAGCTCCTCGACGCCGCGAAGCGTCCGAAGTTCGAGATCAGCGAGGTCCGGGTGGACCGGGTTCTCGAGCACACCCTGGATGCCTTCACCCCGCAACTGCGCCAGAAGCGGATCAAGGTGGTGCGTGACTTCAGAAGCCTCCCCCCCGCCATCAAGGCCGACCCGATGGAGATCGAGCAGATCTTCACCAACCTCTTTTTGAACTCGATCCACGTCATGCAGGAGGAGGGGACCCTCACCGTATCGCTGGAGGAGGAACAGGATTTCCTCACGGTGCGCGTCGCCGACACCGGTCCCGGCATCCCCCCCGAGAACCTTCCCAACATCTTCGATCCCTTCTTCACCACGAACAGCCGTGGCACCGGTCTGGGGCTCTCGGTTGTGCTGCGCATCGTCAAGACCTACAAGGGTAAGATCGAGGTGGAAAAGAGCGACCCCGCCGGCACCACCTTCGCGGTGCGCCTGCCGCTTAACGCGCCGAGATAAAAGGGTGCTTTCCGCTTTTCTTTTCGACCGCATTTTTGTATGATGTCGCATTCCATCACGCCTTGAGGTCGAAATGACAGCAGAGAGCAGGGGCCGCATCCTCCTGGTAGACGACGACAAGTTCTTCCTGAAGGTGATGTCCGACGCCTTCACGGGTGCGGGCTTCGCCGTAGTGACCGCTGGGGACGGCCTCAGCGGCGTCGAGACCTACGCCGCCGGCGTTTTCGACGTCGTCATTCTCGACCTGATCATGCCCCGCATGGGAGGGGTGAGCGCCTCCCTGGAGATGGGGCGCCTGGCGAGGGAGCCGGAGCCTATCTTCATCCTTTTGACCTCGATGTTCCAGGGCGCCCCGCACGAACACCCGATCCCCGAGATGGGGGCGAAGGTGCACATCCCGAAATCAACCTCTCCGCTGGACATCGTCATTATCGTCGAGCAGCTCCTGGAAAGAAAACGGCGCGGCGCCGGCGCCGCCTGACGGAAACCCCATGCCATTTTTGTTACGTAACCTCACCCTGAGCCCGGGCGTCGAGGAGAGTGCGCTGCGTCCTCTGGCCGCCGCCGGCCTGGGCGTGCGCGAATCCGAGATCACGGAGCTCACCCTGGTGAAAAAGGGTGTGGACGCCCGGAAGAAAGGGGCCATCAAGCTGGTCTACACGGTCCGGGTATCGCTCGCCGATGAGTCGCGGGTGAACCCCAAGGGGGACGTGACGCGGGTGGAGCCGCCTGCCGCACCCCGCTTCCCGCGTCTCTTAAGTTCCGAGCGCATCGTCATCGTCGGCATGGGGCCGGCGGGGCTCTTCGCCGCGCTGAGACTCGCCGAGTACGGCCTTACCGCCAGGATCCTTGAGCGCGGGCGCGACGTGGACCGGCGCGCGAAGGACGTTTCCCGTTTCTGGCGCCTGGGTGAGCTGTGCGCAGAGAGCAATGTGCAGTTCGGGGAAGGGGGCGCCGGCACCTTCTCGGACGGGAAACTCACCACTAGGGTGAAGGACGCGAACTGCGGCTGGGTGCTGCAGCGCCTAGTCGACTTCGGCGCGCCGCCCGAGATCCTCTACGCGTCGAAGCCGCACATCGGCACCGACCGGCTGCGCGCGGTGGTGCGCGGCATCCGCGAGCGGCTCATCGCTTCGGGCTTTTCCGTCGGCTTCGAGCAGAGGCTGACCGGGATTGGGATGGCCGCCGGCCGGGTGGCGAGTGTTGTGGTGAACGAGACCGGCGAGGAGCCGTGCGACACGCTCGTTTTGGCACCCGGGCACAGCGCACGCGACACCTACGCCCTGTTGCACGCCATTGGGGTCAACCTGGAACAGAAGCCGTTCGCGGTGGGGCTCAGGGTGGAGCACCCGCAGCCCCTCATCAACGAGATTCAGTACGGCCGGAACGCGCACCCCTCGCTCCCTGCGGCGGAGTACTTCCAGGCCTACAACAACGAGCGGACCGGCCGCTCCGCCTACTCCTTCTGCATGTGTCCGGGCGGTGTGGTGGTGGCCTCCTCCTCGGAGCCGGGCGGGGTGGTGGTGAACGGCATGAGCGGCTACCTTAGAAACGGCCCCTTCGCCAACAGCGCCCTCGTGGTGACCGTCGGGCCTGCGGATTTTGCCGGTGCATCCCCTCTTGCCGGAGTCGAGTTCCAGCGCGAGCTGGAGCGGCGCGCCTTCAACGCCGGTGGGGGAGGGTATCTTGCCCCAGCGCAAAGCCTCATGGGCTTTCTCGGCAAAGGAAACGGGCGGGTTCATGCGAGCTACCGCCCCGGCGTGACCGAGTACGACCTCGTCTCGCTGCTCCCCGCACCGGTCGCGGCGACGCTAAGGGAGGGGATCGAGTACTTCGACCGTAAGATGCGCGGCTTTATCTCGGCCGAGGCGACTCTTACCGGCGTGGAGACGCGGACCTCGGCCCCGCTGCGCATCGTCAGGGGGGAAGATCTGCAGTCGACAAGCCATAACGGCCTCTACCCGACCGGGGAGGGGGCAGGCTACGCCGGCGGCATCATGAGTGCCGCTCTCGACGGCATCCGGGTGGCCGACGCCATCGCGGCAAGGATCGCCGCCGGGCGCTAGAGCTGGCGCACCGTATCAGCATGATTTTTATTACAAGGAGCCTTACTTGAAAAAAACCGTTGCCGAAATAAAGGACCGCGACATCGTAGAAGCGGTCTTCCTGGTCAAGGAAAAGATCGTCGCCATGGCCAAGAACGGCAAGCCTTACCTCACCCTGAAGCTTATGGACAAGACGGGGGAGGTGGATGCCAAGATCTGGGACAACGCGGACCAGGTCGGCTCTTTGTTCGACAGAAACGACTTCCTCGCCGTAAAGGGGAAGGCGAGCGTCTACTTGGGCAAGATGCAGCTCATCGTCTCCGAGCTGAAGCGGGTACCCGAGGAAAGCGTGGTGCTCGCCGATTTTCTTCCCGAGACCGATAACGACATCAAGGGCATGGAGGCCGAGCTGCACGCCCTGATCGCTGGCATGGCCGACCAGGACCTCGCCCGGCTGCTCCGCTCCTTCTTCGAGGATCCGGAGCTCATGGCGCAGTACCGCACCGCACCGGCGGCGAAGGGAATGCACCACGTCTACCTCGGCGGGCTCATGGAGCACTCGCTTGCCGTGGCGCGGCTCGCGGACGCCATGGTGCCGCTCTACCAAGGGTTGAACCGCGACCTCCTCGTCGCCGGCGCGCTCCTGCACGACATCGGCAAGGTGCGGGAGATGACCTATCTGCGCTGCTTCGACTACTCCGATGAGGGTAAGCTGCTCGGTCACATCACCATCGGGGTCGAGATGCTGCATGAGCGGATCGCGAAGCTCCCGGACTTTCCGGCAGAGCTCGCCATGCTCCTGAAACACATGATCCTGTCGCACCACGGTCAGTACGAGTACGGCTCGCCCAAGCGTCCGAAGACCCTGGAAGCGACCATTCTCAACTACCTGGACGACCTCGATTCGAAGATCAACGGTATCCGTACCCACATAAGAAAAGAGCCGGACAACCCGTCCCGCTGGACCGCTTATCACCGCCTCTACGACCGCTACTTCTTCAAGGAAAAACCGGTCGTTGCGGAGGGTGAAGGGGGGACGGATCTTGAGCCGTCCGAGCTGGTAGCGGAGACGGTCACTGCGCCGGCGCCGCCGAGCCCGGCCCACCGGCCTGAGGCGGCTCCGCAGCAGCGTCAGGAACAACGGCAGGACCAGCGCGAGCGGAAAAACTTCAGCAACAACCCGTTTGCCATTCTGAAGAAGTGACGGGAGGAATAGCCATGCTATTTGAAACCATAGTCGTCGGACCGCTCGGGGTGAACTGCTTCATCCTCGGGGACAAGCAGAGCAAGGAAGGGATGGTGGTGGATCCGGGCGCGGACTGCGACATCGTCCTTGCCACGGTCGCCCAGTTCGGTATCAACGTGAAGTACATCGTCAACACCCATGGTCACTTCGACCACATGGGGTGCAACCGCAGGCTCAAGGAGAAGACCGGAGCGCCGCTTCTGGCGCACAAGGAGGACCTCAACTTCCTGGTCCACGCGTCACGCTCCGCCATGAAATACGGGCTCACCGTGGAGGACTCGCCGGAGCCGGACCTTTTCCTCACCGACGGGATGCAACTTCAGCTCGGAGCGCGCGTCATCGAGGTGTTGCACACCCCCGGACACACCCAGGGGGGCTGCTGCCTCTATCTCGCCAACGAAAAGCTGGTGATCACCGGGGACACCCTCTTCGCCGACTCGGTTGGGCGTACCGACCTCCCGGGAGGAAACCACGACCAGCTCATCACCTCGATCCGCACCAAGCTGATGGCCCTCCCGGACGATACCATCGTCTGGCCCGGACACGGACCCTCCAGCACCATCGGGCAGGAGCGGCGCTTCAACCCGTACCTCAACGACTAGGGGGACGCCATGCTCAAGGGGAAGGAGATCGTTCTCGGGGTGACCGGCGGCATCGCCGTCTACAAGGCTGTGGAGCTGTTGCGTCTTCTGGTCAAGGCGGGAGCCCGTGTCCAGGTGGTGATGACCAAAGCGGCCACCGAGTTCGTGACGCCGCTCACGTTCCAGGCACTCTCCGGGAACCCGGTGCATCTGGAGCTCTTCAACCTGATCTCCGAGGAGAAAATCGGCCACATTTCGCTCGCCGATCGCGCCGACCTCTTCATCATCGCCCCGGCCACGGCCAACTGCATCGGGAAGATCGCTCACGGCATAGCGGATGACCTCCTCACCACCACGGTCATGGCGACGAGGGCGCCGGTTTTGATCGCGCCGGCTATGAACGTGAACATGTACCGCAACGCGATTTACCAGGAGAACGAGGCGCGCCTGAAGGCACACGGCTACCTCTTCGTGGCCCCCGCCTGTGGCATGCTGGCGTGCGGCTACGAGGGGGAAGGGAAACTGCAGGCGCCCGAGGTGATCCTCGAGGAGGCGGTGGCGGCCCTGACCCCTAAGCGGCTTGCAGGGACGCGCATCCTCGTGACGGCCGGGCCGACGCTCGAGGAGATCGACCCGGTACGCTTCATCAGCAACCACTCCTCCGGGAAGATGGGGTACGCCATCGCCCGGCAGGCGCGCCTGCGCGGCGCCGAGGTGACCCTGGTGACCGGGCCGACCTGCATCGCTCCGCCGCTCGGGGTGGACGTAGTCCGCGTGCAAAGCGCGCAGCAGATGCGGGAAGCGGTGCGGGAGCGCCTCGAGAAAACCGACGTTGTCATCAAGGCGGCCGCGGTTGCGGACTACCGTCCGAAGCTGCGTGCCGGCAACAAGGTGAAGAAGGAGACGGAGAGCCTCACCATCGAGCTCGAGAAGAACCCGGACATCCTGGCGGAGCTCGGGGCGTGCAAGGGGAAACGCATCCTGGTCGGCTTCGCCGCCGAGACGCAGGACCTCGTGCGCAACGCCGGGGTGAAGCTGGAGAAGAAGAACCTGGACATGGTGGTGGCGAACGACGTCTCGCAGGAAGGGGCGGGGTTCAACGTGGACACCAACATCGCGAAGCTTCTCTTCCGCGACGGCCGGGTGGAGGAACTCCCCATCATGGAGAAAGAGGAACTCGCCGGGGTGATCCTGGAGCACGTGGAACATCTGCGCGGCGGGGAGCGCGGCTAGTTATTTGGAAAGGATTTGCAGCAGCAGTTCCGGCTCGCAGATCGCCTCTTTCAGCTTCAGCTTGATCTCGTCGAGCTCGGCGTACGCCTGGTCCTTGGTGATCTTTCCGGTGCGGTAGAGAAGGCGCAGGTTCTTGCGCACCGCTTCGGCGGCGGCGAGCGCCCGCTCGCCGGTTGGGTCGGCGTGGAAGAAGGGTGAGGAGTCGTCGTTGTTGAGGAAGTCGAAGACGGCCTCCTGGGCGAGGCGCATGTACTCCTCTCGGTCGTCCTCTTCGAGCTGATAGCGCGAGGTATCGGACAGGGTCGACAGGAGGCTCTGCCACTTCTCGAGGCGGCTCACCAGCAGGATGGAATTGAAGATCCGCTTGTTGGTGCCGAAGGAGAAGATGGTATCCGAGAGCACCTTGCGCAGCAGCTCATCGTTGCTACTGAAATGCTCCTGCGCCACTTTCTTCGCAGTGTCCCAGATCTCCTTATCCACGTAGTTCTCGAAGCGCATCTCCCAGTAAGCGTGTTTCAGGGTGAGCGATGAGAAGCTCCGCATCACCTTAAAGGGGACGTAGTAGTTGTGCGCGATGCAATCGGCGGCCAGGTGGCTCAGGTAGCCGTAGGCGCAGGCTTGCTGTGCGGGGTCGCCGGCCTTGTCGAGGACCCGGTGCCCGATGCGCCAGCGGTGGCAGTGCTGCAGGTAGTGGGTGAACTTCTTGCCCAGGGTGATGTCGGCCGCGATGGTGCCGTAGAGAAAATCGTACGGGTGTGCTGCGATGATGGCGGCTACGGCGGGTTTGAGGACGTCTAGGTTGTTCAGGACGTTCATGCCGAGTTGAAGATGCACCCCGGCCCCCCAGGCAAGTGCCTGCTCGGGGAGCGCCAGAAGTATCAGGGATGTGGCGAGAATCAGTAGCGGCATGCTTTCGAGCATAGTTAATGAAACTGGAAATGTAAAGGGGGTTGCCATGGCGGAGATGGAGGAGCGGGACCTGCTTTTACGCTCACTCAAGGGGTATCTGACCGGTCTGGCCGAGAGCGGTGTTGACGAGCTTCTCTTCGAGGCCGCCCCGCTTGAGGAGCTGCCTGCGGCCTCCACCGGTACAGCTGCGGCTTCGGCTGCCGGTACGGTTGGCGACATGCCGCCTGCAACGGCTGGTGGTGCCGGATCCGGCACGGCAACCTCGGCTCCTTCCGAAGCCGCCCCCGCGGCTGCTGCCGCGGAACCCTCTCTGCGCCAGGAGGGACAACCCGGTTCCGGTCTTCTTTTCCTGATGTCCGGGGAAGGTTTTGCCGGAGCGCCGGGAGGACTCCTTGCCAAGATCATCGCGGCGATGAAATTCAAGCAGGATGAAATCTGCCTGGTGAGCTTCGAAGCGGGACAGGATCAGGATGCCATGGCGAGGGTCCTGGCGGCGAAAGTGACCGAACTTGCTCCCCGAGTGGTCGTGTCGCTGGGAGAGGAAGCGACCTCGCTGGTTCTGAACGATCAGACTCCCCTGGCGCGGCTGCGTGGCCGTTTCCGCGAGCTGCAGGGGATGGCTGTCATGCCGACGCTGCACCCGGAGGCGCTCCTTGCTGACGAGGGACTAAAGCGCCACGTCTGGGAAGACATGAAACTCGTCATGCGCCGCCTGGGCAGAGGCTAGCGCGGCGAACTGCACGACTTCAAACGGCCGTTTTCGAAGAGCGAGATCGGCTGTTGCTCCACGCATATCTTGTCGTCCACCTGCACCCGTGTCGCAAGGACGCACCCCTCCAGCTTGCCTGACTGGTAGAAGCTGATCGCCCCGTACTCATTGCAGACCAACCCCTCGTAGTAGAAGAAGTCCTTGGTGACACAACTCTTCAACATCCCCAGTTCGTAGAACTCCGCTTCGGCCAGCAGGTTGCACCTAACCCCGCTAAGCAAGGTGATGTCCTTTAGGTTGCAGGACTTCAGGTCACCGTTCGGGTAGTAGATTGCGGTTGATCCAGGATTGCAGATGGACACGTCAACGGCGAGGGCGTCGCTAACCCCGGGCACCAGTAGTACAAGTAGTAAGAGCGCGCGCTTCATGATTGACCTCCTGTGCAGCGGTTTTCCTAAAGCCATCGCCAAGTATAGTAGTGTGATTAATAAATTCAAATTTATCTTCTTGCGGTGTGCTGGTCGGTTAGATATGCTTAACCGGCTTCGGCCGAACCAATCCAGCACAAAGGAGATCACTATGGCTAAGATTAGACGCATCGTTACTGTCATGCTCTGTGCCTGCATGCTCGCCTCGTTCGCCGGCTGCACTGCCACGTCAAGGCACGAGTCGACAGGAGAGTACGTGGATGACTCGGTGGTTACCACCCGGGTCAAGGCCGCCCTCTTCGACGAGTTGGCCCTGAAGACGTTCCAGATCAACGTCACCACCTACCGCGGCGTGGTTCAGTTGAGCGGCTTCGTGGATTCGGCGGAGAACGCGAGGAAAGCTGGCGAGATCGCCCGCGGCGTGAAGGGTGTCCAGGAAGTGAAGAACGACCTCATCACCAAGTAGAAGTAGTTGCAATAAAAGCAAATCCCCCCTGTCCCCCCTTCGTAAAGGGGGGGACGCCGGGGCGCATGCAGACGTCGCGGAGAGTTGTACTACATGCTCCCGGATTTATTGAAGCACACAAAAAAACCCCCTCCCGGTAGGGAGGGGGTGGAATGAGGGTTAATGATGAGAAGACCTGCTGTGGGATTTACCTTGGCCTGCCTGTCCGCTTGTCTGTTGTCTGCTCCTGTTTGACCTGGAGCTTGACTCTTCACTCCCCTGTTCCTTGCCGAATGACTTCATGACGTCTGCCATGCTGTCGTATTCGCGTTCTTCCATTTTCTGGATCTCGTCGAGAACCACTTTCTCTGCTTTCATGTGTTGAGCGTGTTTTAAGAGCTCCTGTTTCTCTGCCGGGAAGTCGATACCTTTCAGATGCTTGGTGACGTTTGCCGGTGAATGACCTGTGCCACGCGTTGCCATAACTTCCTCCTTTTACGGCCTTTTTTTTCTCATATACACAAGTCGATTATATTGAATTAGCTTTTTTTAAACAACCTAAAGGGGGCGAGGCCGTTTACTGCGCCGTCTTGAGCCAGCACCGGAGCAGTTCGGCGACGCTCCAGGCCTGGGCGATGCAGCCGCGCGGGTTGTACGGCGCCTCCGCATCGCAGATCTCGCTGATGGAGCCGATGCACTGCTCGTTCATCTGCTGCGCGAGCCCTTCGAGGAAGCCGCGAGCCTCCCCGATCTCCTCGGGGTGTAGCCTCAGCCATGCGTCGATGAAGGGACCGATGAGCCAGGGCCAGACCGTCCCCTGGTGGTAGGCGGCGTCGCGCGCCCTTAGGTCGCCGTGGTAGGTCGCCTTGTAATCCGGGTGTCCCGGGGCGAGGGTGCGCAGGCCGACCGGGGTCAAAAGGCGCTGGCGTACCGTTTCCACCACCCGCGGCCAGCGATCCCGCTCGAGAATCGGGAAGGGGAGCGCGATGGAGAAGAGCTGGTTAGGACGGCAGGCGCTGTCGTCGCCCAGTTCGCCGTCCACCACGTCGTAGAGATATCCACCCTCCTCGTACCAGAAGCGCTGGTTGAAGGAGCGGTAGGCCTGGTCGGCGAAGGAGCCCAACTGCCGGGCGTACTGGTCGTCCCCATCCTGCTCGGTCCACTGCTGCATGAGCCTCAGCGCGTTGTACCAAAGGGCGTTCAACTCGACCGCCTTGCCCCGGCGCGGCGTCACCACCCAATCCCCCACCTTAGCGTCCATCCAGGTGAGTTGGTACCCCTCGGCCCCCTGCCTTAGGAGCCCGTCGGAAGGATCAATCCCGATGCCGAAACTCGTGCCGGAGAGGTGGTGGTCGATGATCTGGCGCATCTGGGGCATGATCATGTGCAGCGTGGCGCGGTCGTTCGTGTACTCGAGGTAGCGGTTCAAGGCATGGAAGAACCATAGGCTCGCGTCCGCCGTGTGGTAGAGCCCCTCGTTGTGCCCCTCGGGGAAAAGGTTCGGGATCAAGCCGTTTTTCACGTAGTGCGCGAAGGTGCGCAGGATCCATCCCGCCTCGGTGTGGCGCCCGGTGGCGAGGGTGAGCCCCTCCAGCGAGATCATGGTGTCGCGCCCCCAGTCGGTGAACCAGTGGTAACCGGCGATCACCGTGCAGACCTCGTCCCCCATGGCGTGGGCGCGCACCGCGTCCTTGTGGCGTCCGGCCGGGGTGATGATGAACTGGTCGGTGGCGAGAACCAGCTCGGCCGGCATCCCCTGGCGTGCGCGCGGGTCGGCAGCGGAGAGCAAAAGCCGCCGCCGCTCACGCTCCATCTCCAGTGCACCGCCGGGGGGGAGCGCCGCGATGGTCTCCCAGGTCTCGGTGGACGCGGTGAGCGCCGCGTCCTGGCCCGCCGCCAAGTCGACGGCGAAGTAACCAGCGGTCCAGAGCGTCCCTAGCGAATCATAGCCGCGCGCGTTCTCCACGTCGTAGAAGATGTCGGTGCTGTGCTTTTCCTCGAGGGTGAAGTTGCCCCGGCCGCCGTTGATCACGAGACGCAGTTGCGGCGAGTTCGGCCCGGAGGAAATCTGGTAGCGGTTTTGCACCGCGGTGAACATGTAAGGATCCTCGGACGCGACGTCGACCGATGCGTCGTGGGGGCGAAACTGCAGGTAGGGCTGCAGCTTCAGGCGCACCATTTTTTCCCCCGAGACGAGACGGTAGATGAGGTGGACCGTGTTCTGCCGATGCACCATGACGAGCTGTTTTTCGATGATCGTCCCGTTGATGTCGTAGCGCCAGATCGGGAGCCCGTCCTCCAGGCGAAAACCCGAGAGGTACTCCATGCCGTGGAACTCGAGCCCCGCTTCCTTCTGGTCTCCTCCGAAGCGGAACATGGTCCCGTCGGGAAAACGGATCGCTTCGGTCAGCCGGTTCAAAAGGACCATGCGCCCGAGGGGTGATGGGTATGCCGCGATGAGAAGGCCGTGGTAGCGCCGGGTGAGCGCGCCGCAAACCGTGCCGGAGGCGTAACCGCCAAGGCCGTTGGTCAGAAGCCACTCCTGCTCCAGGAGCTGACGGGTCCTCGTTTCCTCATCGTGGCTGGCAAAAGGGAACTCTCTTGTCACCGTGGTCATGGGGTCTCTCCTTCCGGCACGGGTACCAGCACCACAGATGCATACCCCTGCAGGCGCCAGAACTTCTCCGTGTCGAGCTTGGGTGTCCCCGAACCGCCGAATTCGACCTTCTCGCTGCTCCAGAGGATCTCCCAACGGCAGCAGGAAGGGGGCGCCAGCATAGGCTCGGGGATCGGCACCAGGTGCAGCTCCCGTCCGAGGTTCACGAGTAGAAGGCGCTGCTCATCCTCCAGAAAGTAGCGCAGCAGAAAGCCCGCCTGCCCCAGCACCGCCCCCTCGATGTGGCAGGCATAGCCGCGGCTGAATACCGGATCCTCGCGCCGCAACCTGATCAGATCGCGGTAGAGCGCGTAGACCTTGCCGTGGCGCTCGCGCTCCTTCAGGTCGATGCGCGACTGCTGGAAGGTTTCCAGCTCGTAAGGCTTGTCGATGGTGTCGATCACCTCGGGAGAATCGATGTTGGTGAACTGCTTCAGGTACTCGATGCGTCCCTGGTGCACCTGCTGCGAGATTTCCGGGCTGAGGTCCGCGAAGTACAGAAACGGCGAGCTCGCGGCGAACTCCTGTCCCTGGAAGATCATCGGGGTCTGCGGGAGCAGTAGGTAAAGGGCGGTCATCGCCCTGAGCGCTGCAGGGTTGGTGAGTTTATCGATGCGGATACCCCAGGCGGAGTTGCCGATCTGGTCGTGGTTTTGGAGGTAGTTGATGTAGCGGCTCGGGCTGTGACCTATGGTGGAGGAGCCGCGCCGCTTTCCCTGCCAGAAGTAGAACTGCCCCTGGTACAGGTAGCTCCACTTGGCGCAGGAGATCAGCTCCTGAGGAGAGCCGAAATACTCGGAATAGTAGGCGTCGTGGTAGCCGGTCAGGGCTACGTGGGCGCTGTGGTGGAAGTCGTCGTTCCACACGCCGTCCATGCCGAAGCCTCCTTCTTCTCTCGGGCGCATGCAGAGAACGTCCTGGCTTTCGTTTTCCGCGACGAGGAACAGCTTGCGCCCGTTGGCCGCCATCCTCGCGCGGGTGGTGATGTCCCCCAGGATGTGTATTTGCGAACCGTCGACGATGGCGTGGGTGGCGTCGAAACGCAGTCCGTCGATGTGGAACTCGTCGATCCAGTAGCACGCGTTGGAAATGAAGAACTCCCGCACCGACTCGCAGTGTTTCCCGTCGAAGTTGATCATCTTCCCCCAGTCACTCTCGTTTTCACCGTAGTAGTGATCGGAAAACTGCGCCAGGTAGTTTCCTTCTGGCCCGAAGTGGTTGTACACCACGTCCAAAAGCACGCCGAGCCCGAGCGAGTGGGCGCGGTTCACGAAGCGGCGCATGTCGTCCGGAGTCCCGTAAAGTCTCGTCGGCGCGAAATGGTTCACCCCGTCGTACCCCCAGCCGAACCGCCCGGGAAAATCGGCCACCGGCATGACCTCGACCAGGGTGATGCCGAGGTCCCTTAGTGCAGGCAGCTGCTCTTCGGCGGCCTTCCAGGTCCCTTCCATGGTGAAGGTTCCGACATGGATCTCGTAGATGACGTGCCCTTCGGGCTCGATGCCCTGCCAGCCGGCGTCACTCCAGGGGAAGCTACCCGGGTCGACCACTTGCGATGGACCGTGCGGCCCCTCGGGCTGGAAGCGTGAGGCGGGATCAGGGTAGCTATCGTTGTCGTCCAGGCGGTAGCGGTAGCGGGTTCCCGCACGTGCCACCGGGCAGGTGCCGGAATGGTACCCGTTCTCTTCCAGGTCCATGGGGAACTCCACTACCTGCGGCGCTCCCTCAAGTTGTATCGATACCTTCCTGCACCGGGGAGCCCACACCCGGAAATGCACGCCGTCCGGCGCCACCTCCGCTCCTACCGGCATTCTTCGCTGGACTGCTGTCACGGCAACCTCCGGAAATTCATAAATAAGTGCAGACGGTAACCACGGGGAGCTTGGTGTCTGTTCCCACGAAGCGCCTCATGGGCCCAACGTCCCCCCCTTTGCGAAGGGGGGAGCGCGATGTCACCTGCGGCGCTTCGTTGGCAGATGCACTTCCAGTTCCCGGAAATCCTTCAAGAACCTTTGCAGATGGGGGACGTTCAGCCCATCTTGGATGTGGGGGATATGCTCAAAAATTAACAGGCTCTAAAAATAACACATAACGTAAATTTTAAAACCGAAGCGGGGAGGGGCGGTTTTCATTTGGCGGACGAGGGTAAGAGAAGGGCGGCGAAAGTGACGCAACTGCTACACCGCTTGAGGGCGCTGACCCTCCCATCTCCTCCATCTTATTGGGAGAAAGAGCGCTTTTTTTCGCAAATCGTTTGACAGAAAAACCGGCACTGCTAGTATTGGGTATTGCTAATGTGTATGAACTAATCATATGTTTATTAGACGAGTGCCGCAGTCATCCCATCGCTCCAAGGAGGATCCCATGGCAGGAACCGTTCTCATAACGGGTGGAGCCGGCTTCATCGGTTCCCACCTGGCGGACGAGTTGCTACGTCACGGTTACCGGGTGCGCGTCCTGGACAGCCTGGTTCCGCAGGTGCATGGTCCCGAAGGCAGGCGCCCGGCTTATCTGGACCCGGAAGTCGAGCTGATCAAGGGGGACGTGCGGGACGCGAGGGCAGTGAAAGAGGCGCTCGCCGGGACGGAGGCGGTCTTTCATTTCGCGGCCATGGTCGGTGTCGGCCAGAGCATGTACGAGATCGAGCAGTACACCTCGGTCAACAACTGCGGCACCGCGGTGCTCCTCGAGGAGATGGCGCGCGCAAGTGGATCGAGGAAACTCATCGTCGCCTCCAGCATGAGCATCTACGGGGAAGGGCGCTACCTCGACAAAAGCGGGACCCGCTACGACGACATCATGCGCGACATCGAGCAGCTGCGCTGCGGGAGCTGGGAGCCGTGCGCTGCGAACCGCGAGCCGCTCATCCCGGTCCCGACCCCAGAGGACAAGACCCCATCGCTCGCCTCGGTCTACGCGCTCTCTAAGTACGACCAGGAGCGGATGGCCCTCATCGTCGGGAACTGTTACCACATCCCGGTGGTGGCGCTACGTTTCTTCAACGTGTACGGCACGCGCCAGGCCCTCTCCAACCCGTACACCGGGGTGCTAGCCATCTTCGCCTCGCGTCTCATGAACGGCAACGCCCCGCGCATCTTCGAAGACGGCCTCCAGCAGCGCGACTTCGTGAGCGTGCGCGACGTGGCGGTTGCCTGTCGCCTCGCCATGGAGGTGGACCCCCAGAAGCAGCGCCTCTTCAACATAGGAAGTGGCGCGAGCATCTCGGTTTTGCAACTGCTCGAGCGCTTCTGCCGGGTGCTCAACTGCACCACCATCGAACCGGAGATCACCGGGAGTTACCGTGCGGGCGACATCCGACATTGCTTCGCCGACATCACCGCGGCGCGCGAGGTGCTTGGCTACGCGCCAGGGGGCGGCTTCGAGGAGGGGCTCGCCGAGCTCGCCTCGTGGCTCGAAGGGGAGGTGGCGGTAGACAGGGTGGCCGAGGCGCACGCCGAGCTTGCCCAGCGGGGACTCACGCTATGAACCGCGCATCCGTAGAACGGCTGCCGGAGCACCTGGGGCTGGTCGAGTGGTTTCGTCCCGGCGAGCGGGACCGGGTGGAGCGGGTGCTTGCCGATCTCGAGAAGCTCGGCGTGAAGCGCCTCAGGACCGGCATCTCCTGGGCGGACTGGTACACGAGCGAGGGTAAAAGCTGGTACGAGTGGCTCATCCCGCGCCTCTCCGGTGTAGTGGAGCTCCTCCCCTGCGTCCTTTACACGCCCCCCTCCATCGGCATCGAGGCGAAGACCTCATCCCCACCCAGGCGCGCCCGGGACTACGCCGACTTCATCGACCTTTTCATCACCTCCTTCGGCGAGCACTTCGAATACGTCGAACTCTGGAACGAGCCCAACAACCTGAGCGAGTGGGACTGGACCCTCGACCCGCACTGGAGCGGCTTCGGTGAGATGATCGGGGCCGCCGCCTACTGGGCCAAAAAGCGCGGTAAGAAAACCGTGCTGGGGGGGATGAGCCCGATCGACGGCCACTGGCTCTGCCGCATGTTCGACCTGGGCGTCATGGACTACATCGACGTGGTGGGGATCCACGGCTTCCCCGACATCTTCGACTACACCTGGAAGGGGTGGGCGCGCAACATCGCCATGGTGCGGGAGATCCTGGATGAGCGCGGCGCCGCCTGCGAGATCTGGGTCACCGAGGCGGGGTTTTCCACCTGGCAGCACGACGAGTTCAAGCAGGCCGGGGTCTTTTTGGAACTGCTCGGCGCCCCGGCGCAGCGCATCTACTGGTACGGCGCCGACGACCTCGACCCGGCGCTCGCCGCCGTGGACCGCTTCCACCTGGACGAGAGGGAGTACTTCTTCGGGTATAAGAAGGCGGATGGCACCCCGAAGCTTCTCTACCGGTTGCTGGAAAAGGGGAGTATCACCGCGCTGAAGCGGATCGATCAGGCGGCGCGCACCTGCGCCCCCGCCGGTCCGGAAAAGGCCATCCTCGTCACCGGCGGCGCCGGCTTCATCGGGACGAACCTTGTGCACCGCCTGACGCAGGACGGCCACCGGGTCATCGTCTACGACAACCTCTCGCGTGAAGGGGTGGAGGAGAACCTTCTCTGGCTCACGGAGAACTGCGGCGACCGGCTCGAGGTGCAGATCGCGGACACCCGCAATCACCTGGCACTCCAGGACGCCATCGCACGCTCCTCGCACGTCTACCACTTCGCAGCGCAGGTCGCGGTGACGACGAGCGTCGACAACCCGGCCGCAGACTTCGCGGTGAACGGGCAAGGAACCTTCGCGCTCCTCGAGGCGATCCGCAACGCCAAGGAGCCACCATCGCTGCTGTTCACCTCGACCAACAAGGTCTACGGCGGGATCGAGGGATGCTGCATCCGAAAAAGCGGCTCGCGCTACGAGCCGATCGACCCGGCGCTGCGTGAACGCGGCTTCGGCGAGGGGACCCCGCTCGACTTTTTGAGCCCGTACGGCTGCTCCAAGGGGTGCGCCGACCAGTACGTGCTCGATTACGCCCGCAGCTTCGGGATCCACGCCGCGGTCTTCCGGATGAGCTGCATCTACGGCCCGCACCAGTACGGCACCGAGGATCAGGGGTGGGTGGCGCACTTCGCCATCCGCACCCTCAAGGGGGAGCCGATCACCTTGTACGGCGACGGCTGTCAGGTGCGCGACCTGCTCTTCGTTGAAGACCTGGTGGAGGCGATGTGCCGGGCCCGCGAGGAGATGCCGCGCCTCACCGGGCAGGCCTTCAATATCGGGGGCGGCCCCGAGCGCACCATTAGTCTCCTGGAGCTTCTGGAGTTGTTGCGCGGGCTGCACGGCCGCCTGCCGCAGGTCTCCTTCGATGCATGGCGCACCGGCGACCAGCGCTATTACGTGTCGGATATCGGCAAGTTCAACGGCGCCTGCGGCTGGACGCCGCGCCACTCGGTCGAGGAAGGGGTGGAGCGGCTGTACCGCTGGCTCTGTGCGTCGATGCGCCTTGAGCCCGAAGGGGCCTCGGACAAGGCGGGAAGAAAAAGATACCCGGCTTCGGGTGTGGAGGCGATTTGATGGGCGAGACCATGGAAGCAGCGGTGATCACGGGACCGGGAGAGGCGGCGGTGAAAAGGGTGCCGCGCCCCGAGCCGGGGGCTGGCGAGGTGCTGGTCGCCCTCGAAGGGTGCGGCGTCTGCGCCTCGAACCTGCCGCTTTGGCAGGGACGTCCCTGGTTCAACTATCCGGCCCTTCCCGGCGCGCCCGGTCACGAGGGGTGGGGAAGGGTGCAGGCGCTGGGGGACGGGGCGCAGGGGGTGAAGGTTGGGGACCGCATCGCCTTTCTCTCCAACAACGCCTACGCCGAGTTCGACCTGGTGCGCACCGATTCGCTGGTGAAGATCCCGGCGTCCCTGGACGGCCAGCCTTTCCCGGGCGAGCCGGTCGGGTGCGGCATGAACGTCTTTCGCCGCAGCTGCATCGAGCCTGGTCAGACTGTGGCGCTGATCGGCGCCGGTTTTCTGGGGGCCATCTTCACCTCCCTCGCCGCCGCGCGCGGCGCCCGGGTCATCGCCATCTCGCGCCGCAGCTTTGCGCTCGACCTCGCCAGACGCTGCGGCGCCGAGGAGACCGTGCTGCTCGACGACCACCAGCTGGTGATGGACCGGGTGCGCGAGATAGCGGGCGAGCGTGGGTGTGACCGCGTCGTCGAGGCGACCGGGCACCAGTGGCCGCTGGACCTTGCCGGAGAGCTGGTCCGCGAGGGGGGCAAGATCATTATCGCCGGGTACCACCAAGACGGTCTGCGCCAGGTGAACCTCCAGCTCTGGAACTGGAAGGGTATCGACGTCATCAACGCGCACGAGCGCGACGCGCGGGTCTACCTGGAGGGGATGAGGGCGGGGATCGCCGCCGTCGAGTCCAGGATGTTCCCGCTCGGCGAGCTCATCACGCACAGCTTCCCGCTTGCGGGGCTGGACTGCGCCTACCGGATCATGGAGGAGCGTCCCGACGGCTTTCTCAAGGGGATGATCCGCATCGGCCAGTAAAGGAAAGGGGAAAGGATGAAGAAGAAATTGGCATTGCCCAGGGTGGGGTTTCTGGGAACCGGCTGGATCGGCCGTCACAGGATGCAGGCCATTGCCCTAAGCGGCGAGGCGGAGGTTGCGGCGATCGCCGACCCCTGCGAGGAGAACGCGCGGGAGGCTGCGAAGCTTGCCCCCGAGGCTGTGCTGGTCGAGGACCTCGATGCACTCTTGGAGCTCGACCTCGACGCAGTGGTGATCGCCACCCCTTCCGCCGGGCATTGCTACCAGGCCCTGCGCGCCCTGGACCGTAGGCTTGCCGTGTTCTGCCAGAAGCCCTTGGGGAGAAACGCTGAGGAGGCCCAGCTCGTCGTGCATGCGGCTCGGTCGATGAACCGGCTTTTGGGGGTCGACTTCTCCTACCGGTTCGCCGACGGGATCATGAAGATCCACCAGCTGGTCAGCTCCGGCGAAATCGGCCAGGTCTACGCCGCCGATCTGACCTTCCACAACGCCTACGGCCCGGACAAGCCCTGGTTCTACGATCCCGAGCTTTCCGGCGGCGGCTGTCTGATGGATCTTGGCAGCCACCTGGTCGATTTAGCACTCTGGTTTTTCGGCTATCCCGAGGTGCGCAGCGTCTCCAGTTCTATCTTCGCGGGTGGGGAGAGGTTGAAGACGGGGAGCGGCAAGGTCGAGGATTACGCGGTGGTGTCGCTCGTGCTGGAAGAGGGGCATGCCGTGCGCCTTGCCTGCTCCTGGAACGTCTCAGCGGGGCGCGACGCCGTCATCGAATCGAGCTTCTACGGCACCCGCGGCGGCGTCAGCTTCAAGAACGTCCAGGGCTCCTTCTACGACTTCGTCGCCGAACGCTTCCGCGGCACCGCCTCGGAGACCATCTCCTCGCCTCCCGATGAATGGGGTGGGCGCTGCGCCGTCGCCTGGGCGAGGCAGTTGCGGCTAGGCAAAGGCGCCTTCGACCCGCAGGCCGAGCACCTAGTGCGCGTAGCCCAGGTGCTGGACCAGGCGTACGGGAGGTAGGGGAGGACGGAAGTGCATCTGCCTACGAAGCGGTGCATGAGCCCCGTCGTTCCCCCCTTTGCGAAGGGGGGGACGTAAGGGCTTCCGCAGCGCTTCGTGGATAGTTGAACTCTACGTTCCAGGGGTTACGGCAAAAAACACGCTAAGGCTGAACTTCATTTGAGAGGCATTTGGTTCATGAACGCTCCGGTCCACACAGCAGGGAAGGGGGGCAAAATCACGCCGCCGGGGCTCGTCCTGATGACGGCCGACCCCATCGGCGGGGTCTGGAACTACGCCCTCGAACTCGCGCGCGGCCTATCCGTCCATGGCGTGCAGGTGGCGCTTGCTACGATGGGACAGCCGCTCTCACCGGAACAGCGGCGTGAGGTGGCCGACGAGGGGAACGTAACCCTCTACGAAAGCGGGTACCGCCTCGAGTGGATGGACGATCCCTGGCTCGACGTCGAGCTGAGCGGGGAGTGGCTTTTATCGCTAGAGGCTGAGCTGAAGCCCGACCTCGTGCACCTGAACGGCTACGTCCATGCAGCGCTCCCCTGGCGAAGCCCCTGCCTGGTCGTCGCCCACTCCTGCGTCCTTTCCTGGTACCAGGCGGTGCGCGGCAAAGAGGCGCCGCAGCGTCTGCATGAATACCGCGACCGGGTGACCCGAGGACTCGCCGCGGCGGGACTGGTGGCCGCTCCTTCAGCGGCGATGCTGGAAGCGATCCGCCGCATCTACCTCCCGCTGCCGGATGCGCAGGTGGTCTACAACGCGCGGGCACGCACCCGCTTCCGCCCGGGGAGGAAGGAGGATTTCATCCTCGCCGTGGGACGGGTATGGGATGACGCAAAGAACATCGCCGCCCTCGTGAAGAAAGCCTACGACCTGCCGTGGCCGGTTTACGTCGCGGGCGAGATCAACCGTCCCGACGGCGGGGCCGCTGCAGTCGAGGGGGTGAACCGGCTCGGCGTCCTCGCTCCCGACGTGCTTGCCCCCTGGTACGCGGCGGCGTCAGTCTACGCGCTCCCCGCGCGCTACGAGCCATTCGGGCTCACCGTTTTGGAGGCGGCCCTTTCCGGGTGCGCCCTCGTTCTCGGCGATATTCCGAGCCTGCGCGAGCTGTGGGATGGGGCGGCCGTATTCGTCGATCCCGAGTCCCCTGGGGCACTGCAAGGCGAGCTCTGCGCTCTCTGCGCCGACCGTAACCGGCAGGCGCGCCTTGGGGAAAAGGCGCTGGAGCGAAGCCGCAGCTTCTCCGCCGCCAGGATGACTGCTGGCTACCTTGACCTCTACGACCGGCTCCGGGAGCAGGCGTAACAAATCACGCGACTTCGGAAGGACCCATGCGCATCGTAATGTTTTACCACTCCATCGTTTCCGACTGGAACCACGGCAACGCCCATTTCCTGCGCGGCGTGGTCACCGAACTTCACCTAATGGGGCACGAGGTCGCGGTGTACGAGCCCGAGGAAGGTTGGAGCTACCTGAACATGTTGCGCGACAGCGGAGAGTACGCGCTGCAGGAGTTCGAACAGGTCTACCCCGGGCTTGTCGGGATACGTTACAGGTTGGATGAGCTCGACCTGGACCAAGCCCTGGCACAGGCGGACCTGGTCATCGTCCACGAGTGGAACGACCCCGAACTCGTCCGGCTGATCGGCCTGCACCGCAAGGGGAGCGGGCGCTACCGGCTCCTCTTCCACGACACGCACCACCGAAGCGTCACCGATGCCGAAGCAATGGCCGCCTGCGATCTCACCGGTTTCGACGGCGTCCTCGCCTATGGCGGCAAGATCCGTGACATCTACCTTGAGCGCGGCTGGGCGAAACGGGTGTGGGTCTGGCACGAGGCGGCGGACGTGAGGGTCTTCGCCCCGGTAGAGGGGGCTGACAAGGTGGGGGACGTGGTCTGGGTGGGCAACTGGGGCGACGACGAGCGCAGCGAGGAGATCCGCGAGTTCTTCGTTGAGCCGGTGCGACGCCTCGGTCTTAAAGCGGCGGTGTACGGGGTACGCTATCCGCGCCAGGCGCTGCAACTCCTCGCCGAGAGCGGGATCGGCTACGGCGGCTGGCTCCCAAACTTCAACGTCCCAAGGGTCTTCAGCAGGTTCCGGCTCACCGTTCACATACCGCGCCGCCCTTACGTGGAGGCGCTCCCGGGCATCCCCACCATCCGTCCTTTCGAGGCGCTCGCCTGCGGCATCCCGCTCGTTTCCGCCCCGTGGGTCGACTGCGACGGGCTCTTCGAGGCGGGTAAGGATCTTCTCTACGCCCGTGACGGGCGGGAGATGGAAGCCCGGATGAAGGCGCTGCTCGAGGACCCGGGCGAGGCGCACCGGCTCGCCGTGCATGGGCGGCAGACCATCCTCGCACGGCACACCTGTCGGCACCGCGTCGAGGAACTGCTCGGCATCTGCCGCGAGTTGGGGACGGCCGATTAGAAGTTCCGTGGGTATGGCCAAAAGGTCTTCCACGAAACGTCACAGGTGACCTTTTTCCCCCCCCCCTTTGCGAAGGGGGACGGGGGGGATTTGCTTTTTGTTGGCAGGTCCAAACAGAGATCGCTCAGCATTGCCATCTGACTCCATAACCAAGGCAAATCCCCCCTTGCCCCCCTTCTCAAAGGGGGGGACGCTGGGCCCGCTTTCAGCTTCGTGGGAACACACCGTGGTTCTCCGGATTCCTGGTCGAACCTTGGAATGCTCGGAAGAAGCGCATAGAAAGGAATAACCGCATGGCCGCACCGCTCAACATCTCCTTCTTCGCCTCGAGCTTGGTATCCGCCTACTGGAACGGTGCCGCCACCTATTACCGCGGCATGGTGCGGGCGCTCGCCCGCCTGGGGCACCGCGTCACCTTCTACGAGCCGGACGCCTACGGGCGACAGGCACACCGCGACATGGAGGACCCGGACTGGGCGACCGTCGTGGTCTACCCGGCGACCGAGGAGGGGGTGTTTAGTTCCCTCGAGGCCGCCCGCGGCTCGGATATCGTGGTGAAGGCGAGCGGAGTCGGGGTCTTCGACGCTCTGCTCGAGGCCGAAGTGCTTGGTCTGAAGCGGGAAGGGACCCAGGTGATCTTCTGGGACGTGGACGCACCGGCGACCTTGGAGCGGATCGGTACCGACCCAGCGGACCCGTTTCTCCCACTCGTGCCGCGGTACGACATGATCCTCACCTACGGCGGCGGCGACCCCGTGGTGCGCGCCTACCGCGGCTTCGGGGCGCGCGAGTGCGTCCCCATCTACAACGCGCTCGACCCTGACACCCATCACCCGGTCCCCCCCGACGAGCGACTGCGCGCCGACCTCTCCTTCCTGGGGAACCGTCTGCCGGACCGCGAACGGCGCGTCGAGGAGTTCTTCCTGTCCGTAGCTGAAAGGCTACCCCGGCGCAGTTTCCTTTTGGCCGGCAGCGGCTGGGAGGACAAGTCCAAAAGCGAGAACGTCCGCTACATAGGACACCTCGGCACCGGCGACCACAACGCCTTCAACTGCAGCCCGATGGCGGTCCTCAACGTGAGCCGCGACGGCATGGCGCGATACGGCTTTTCCCCTGCCACCCGCGTCTTCGAGGCGGCGGGTGCCGGCGCCTGTATGATCACTGACCTCTGGGAGGGGATCGGCGAGTTCTTCGAGCCGGAACGCGAGATCCTGGTCGCTGCGAACGGCGAGGAGGTGGCGCAGATACTGGAGCGACTCACTCCAGCGCTTGCCGCGGAGGTGGGTAGAAAGGCGCGGGCGCGCGTTCGTGCCGAGCACACCTACGCGCACCGGGCAAAACAGTTCGAGGAGATCTTCTCCGCCGGATCGGCGTGGCGCAACGGGAGGTTGCCATGAAGATAGTCGTCCTTGGGCTCTCCATCACCTCTTCCTGGGGAAACGGTCACGCCACCACCTACCGGGGCCTTTTGCGCGAGATGGATCGACGCGGACACGAGATCCTCTTCCTCGAGCGCGACGCGCGCTGGTACGAGGCACACCGCGACCTCCCTGAGCCGCCATTTTGCAGGACGCTTCTCTACGGCTCACTGGACGAGCTTTTCTCCGAATACGGCCCGGAGATCTGCGATGCCGACTGCGTCATCGTCGGCTCCTACGTCTACCAGGGGATCGAGGTCGGGAAGTGGGTAAGCCGGCACGCGCGGGGGATCAAGGCCTTCTACGACATAGACACCCCGGTGACCCTGGCCGCCCTCGCCAGGGGGGAGTGCCAGTACCTGAGCGAGGACCTGATCCCCTGCTACGACCTCTACCTCTCCTTTACCGGCGGCCCGACCCTCGACCATCTTGAGCGCCACTACGGCTCGCGTGCCGCGCGCCCCCTTTACTGTTCCGTCGACCCCCTGGTGCACTTCCCGATGCCGGTGACGCCGCGCTGGGATCTGGGCTACCTCGGCACCTACAGTGACGATCGGCAGCCCGGTCTGGAGCAGCTCCTTTTTCAGCCCGCTTTCCACTGGCGCAAGGGGCGTTTCGTGGTGGCAGGGGCCCAGTACCCCGCCTCGCTCAAGTGGCCGGAGAACACGCACCACATCGAACATCTCCCTCCTGAGTGCCATAGCGAGTTCTACAGTTCGCAGCGCTTCACGCTCAATCTGACGCGCAGACAGATGCTCGTCGCGGGCTATTCCCCTAGCGTGCGCCTATTCGAGGCGGCCGCCTGCGCCGTTCCCGTTGTGTCGGACCGCTGGCCCGGACTGGAAGAGTTCTTTACCCCGGGCGAAGAGATCCTCGTCGCCTCAAGCGCCGAGGAGATGCTCCGCTTCCTGCAGCGCTTCCCCGAGGAGGCGCGTCGCGCCATCGGGGAGCGTGCCCGCGCCCGGGTTCTCGGCCACCACTCAGCCGCTTGCCGGGCGGAAGAACTCGAGGAATACCTGACCTCGCTGTAGCGGCGGGGAAAACAATTCACGAAAGGTAGCCGCATGACCCACGCCAAAGCCAGAACGCTGGAAGACGACATCAAGGAACTCTCCCCCTGGTTTCACAACCTGCACCTGCCGGACGGCACCGAGACCGCCCCGGACCACTTTCTGGGAGACTTCCCTTCCTTCAAATGGCGCGAGATCGCCGAATGCATCCCCGAAGACCTGAGCGGCTGGAGCGCGCTCGATATCGGCTGCAACGCAGGCTTTTACAGCTTCGAGCTCGCGCGTCGCGGGGCGCGCGTCCTGGGGATCGACTGCGACGGACACTACCTCGAGCAGGCCGACTGGGCCGCCGAGCAGTACGGCCTGCGCGATCGCGTCGAATTCCGGCAGATGCAGGTGTACGACCTGGCCCGCATCAAGGGGAAATTCGACCTCGTCCTCTTCATGGGGGTCTTCTACCACCTGCGCTACCCGATGCTCGCCCTCGATATCGTGGCCCAGAAGACGGCGGGGATGCTCGTTTTCCAATCCATCACCATGCCCGGCCGAGAGGTGGCAGGGCAGCACGACTTCTGGATCAACGAACGCGACGCCCTCCTCGAACCGGGGTGGCCGAAGATGTCCTTCATCGAGGAACGCTTCGCCGGCGATCCTACCAACTGGTGGATCGCGAACCACGCTGGTATCGAGGCAATGCTCCGCTCCGCGGGTCTGCGCATCACCGGCCATCCGGGCGATGAAACCTACCTTTGCCAGCCCGATCCCATCCATCCTTCCTGCATGACCACCTGGAACCGGGCGGAATACCTGTCGGCGACCGACGCGGCTGGGTGAGGCACGGGTCGGGATTCCTCACTGACCATGTAAAATGTATACGCCTCCTCCCGTTTCCTTTTCTTGTTTACGCTATGTCGGTTGTGATATAACGTCTGCCTTCCTTGATTTGCAAAACTCTGTCATAGATGGGCTTTACACAGTGGTCTTGTGACATATAATGAGTAGGCTTCCAGCGCAGACAGTTTGATGGACCTGTCTCTGTCATAGGAAGGGATGACGAGGTGTTATTTTGAGTCAGGGCGCAAAACACGGCATTGAGCTTGAAGGGGCTCTCTGGTTCCACAAGGATGACCAGAAGTTCCTTGGGCTGGACCGGATCAAACTGCTTGAGAAGATAGACGAGCTAGGCTCCATCACCAAGGCAGCGAAGGCGGTGGGGATCAGCTACAAGAACGCGTGGGATCTCGTCAACATGATCAACAACCTTGCCGAGAAACCGCTTGTCGAGCGGGTGACCGGCGGCAGGGGGGGCGGTGGGACGACCCTCACCCCGTACGGCAAAGAGGTTGTGAAGCAGTACGGAGTGCTCCAGGAAGAGCACCGTAAGTTCCTGGAGAATCTCGAGGGGAGGCTTGGCGACACCGCAAGCCTGTACCAGCTCCTGAGGAGGATTTCCATGAAAGTAAGTGCCCGCAACGTATTGTCCGGAACCATCACCAGTATCACCCGGGGGCCGGTTAACGCCGAGGTCATCCTCACCCTCACCGGCGGAGCCCCGCTTGTCGCCGTCATCACCAACGGCGCCGTCGATAACCTTGCCCTCAGGGAAGGTGGCTCCGCCTATGCCATCATCAAGGCGAGCTCGGTCATGGTCGGCACCGACCTGCACGACGCGAAGATCAGCGCCCGCAACGTCATGTGCGGTACCGTCGTCAAGGTCATCGAGGGGGCGGTCTCCACGGAAATCGACGTCGAAGTGGGGGGCGGCAACACGATAAGCGCCGTGATCACACACGAAAGCGGGACCACCCTGGGCCTCAAGGTCGGCGGACACGCCTGCACCCTCTTCAAGGCCTCGAGCGTCATCCTCGGCGTAAGCTGAAACCAAGTAAGGGGACGGACACACCGTCCCTTTTTCGACGCGTGTCGCTATATCGGGATCACTATCACGCCTGGCGGCACGCCAAAAACCACCTAAGAAGGAGTTGCCTGCATGAATCGAATCCTAAGAATGCTTCCCCTGTTCGTCGCCCTGTTCCTCCTGAGCGCGGTCGCCTCGGTCTCCACCGGTTGGGCCGCCGAGCAGAAGAACCTCATCCTCGCAACCACCACCTCCACCCAGGACTCCGGTCTTCTCGACGTGCTGATCCCGCTCTTCGAGAAGCAGACCGGCTACTTCGTGAAGACCATCTCGGTAGGCTCAGGCCAGGCCATGAAGATGGGTGAGAAGGGTGAGGCGGACGTGCTCCTCGTGCACTCCCCGGAGGCGGAGAAGAAGTTCATGGAAGGTGGCTTCGGCCAGAACAGAAAGCTCGTCATGCACAACGACTTCATCATCCTCGGACCGGCCAACGATCCCGCGAAGGTCCGCGGCACGAAGACCGCTGCCGAGGCGCTGAAGACCATCGCGAAGACCGGCTCCCTCTGGCTCTCCAGAGGTGACAACTCGGGTACCCACGCCAAGGAAAAGGGGCTTTTGAAGGCCGCCGGCATCACCCCCGAAGGGCAGAAGTGGTTCCAGCAGACCGGTCTCGGCATGGGTGAGACCCTGAACGTCGCCGCCGAGAAGAAGGGGTATCTCCTTTCCGACCGCGGTACCTATCTCGCCCTCAACAAGAAGGCGCATCTCGGCCTGCAGATCATGGTGGAAGGCGAGCCGAAGCTCCTCAACGTCTACCACGTCATCGAGGTGAACCCGGCCAAGTGGCCCAAGGTGAACAACGCCGGGGCCAAGGCGTTCGCCGACTTCATGGTCTCCAAGAAGGTCCAGGGGATCATCGCCACCTTCGGCAAGAAGGAGTTCGGCGCTCCGCTCTTCTTCCCGGATGCCGGCAAAGACCCGAAGACCCTGGGCCTGTAATTAATGGACGTAATCCTCGAAGGGATCTTAAAGGCCGCCCAGCTCCTCGCCTCGCTCGACAGCGAGGTGCTGGGCATCGCCTTGCTGTCGCTCAAGGTCTCCGGGCTCGCCACGCTCTTCTCGCTTGTCATCGGCATCTCGGTGGGGACACTGGTCGCCCTGACCAGCTTCCCCGGCAAGAAGATCCTGGTGAGCGTGGTAAACACCGGGATGGGCCTGCCGCCCGTGGTGGTGGGCCTTTTCGTCTCCATCATGCTCTGGAGAAACGGCCCCCTGGGCTACCTGGAACTCCTCTACACCCCGACCGCCATCGTCATCGCGCAGACCGTCATCGCCACCCCCATCGTCATGGGGATCACCATCGGCGCCATGCAGAACCTCCCGGCGAATCTGAGACTGCAGATCCTGGCCCTTGGCGCTACCAGGACCCAGATGGTCAGGATGCTCATCCGGGAGGCGAGGCTGCCGCTCATGGCAGGCGTCATGGCCGGTTTCGGCGGGGTGATCTCCGAGGTCGGCGCCTCCATCATGGTTGGCGGCAACGTGCGCGGCTACACCCGCGTACTCACCACGGCGACGGTGATGGAGACCGGGCGTGGCAATTTCGACATCGCCATTGCCCTGTCGGTGATCCTTCTGCTATTCTGCTTCGCGGTCAACTACATCCTTACCTACATCCAGCAGCGAGAAAGGCCTAGATGACACAGCAACAAAACGTGCTTGACCTGAAAGGGCTGAGGGTGGATCGAGGCGGCGTGCCGGTGCTCGATATACCCTCTTTTTCTTTGTCGGAAAACGAATTCGTCTCACTGATCGGACCGAACGGTGCGGGGAAGTCTACGCTGCTTCTCTCCCTTTTGGGTCTCATCAAGCGCAGCAGCGGCACCGTCTCCTACCGGGGGCGCGAGATAGTGAATTCCGCCGACTGGCTCAAGGTGCGCCGCAGCATCGCCATGGTGCTGCAAGAGCCGCTTCTCTTCGACGCCACCGTGTTCGACAACGTGGCGAGCGGGCTGAAGATCAGGGGAATGGGGCGCGGTGAGATCAAGAGCCGGGTCACGTCCTACCTGGAGCGCTTCCGTCTTGCCGATATGGCGCAGCGCTCGGCGAGAAAGCTCTCCGGCGGCGAGGCGCGCCGCGTAAGTCTCGCCCGCGCCTTTGCCGTGGAACCCGAGGTGATTCTCTTCGACGAGCCTTTCGCCAACCTCGATCCTCCGACGAGACAGGCGCTCACCGAGGACATGGACGAGGTCATCCGTGACCGCGGCATTGCCGCCATCCTGGTCACCCACGACCAGTCCGAGGCGCTCAGGATGTCGCAGCGCATCGTGGTGATGAACGGCGGCCGCATCGTCCAGGAGGGGCCACCCGCCGGGGTGATGAACCACCCGGTGAACGAGTTCGTCGCCAACTTCGTCGGTATGGAGACCATCCTCGAAGGAGAGGTGGTCGGCAACCGGTTCCAGCAGATGACGGTTAAGGTTGCGGGGTGCGAGATCGACACGGTGGGGGAAGCGCAGCCCGGTGCGCTCGTCTACTGCTGCATCCGCCCTGAGAACGTCACCGTGAGCACCACCACTGCCGGGAAGAAAAGCAGTGCCCGCAACCATTTCGCCGGGCGCGTCGCCGGCATCGCCTCCATGGGGCCCTTCCTCAAGCTGCGTCTTGACTGCGGTTTTCCGCTCACCGCCTACGTCACCAGGGAGTCGTTCGCGGAGCTTGCCCTGTTCGAGGGGAAAGAGATATTCGCCTCCTTCAAGGCCACTTCGGTGCACGTGATCGGCAGACGCGCGGCGTAATATCCTTTTCAAAAGCAGGCTTCCGCTATATAGTCCTGCACTGACTACACCTGAGGGAGGAAAGGCGATGAAAGCACACTTTGGTTTTCTTGCGGCCCTTTGCGTGACCCTGGCGGCGTTTGACTGTGCATCCGCCGCCGATTCCGAGAGCATGCGGTGCAAGGGTGGGATCGTCTCCCTCGGCAATTCAGCAGGCGAGGTGGTGGCGAAGTGCGGGGAGCCCGCCACTGCGACGCAGAGCTCCAGTAAGTTAGTGGAAAAGGGTACTTACGGGACCAAGACCGCGACCGTCACCACCATCGTCGTGGACAACTGGATCTTCAACTTCGGCCCCAATGAATTCCAGTACCAGCTCGAGCTTCAGGACGGCCGCGTTTGCCGGATCCAGAGCCTCGACTACGGGTACTAGTACGGGCCATATCAGCAGGAGAAACAATGGATTGGATCAGCATCATGGGGATCGCCGTGGCCCTCGCCATGGACGCCTTCGCCGTCGCCCTCGCTGCGGGCGCGGTCCTAAACCCCATCACCGGGCGGCACCTTTTCCGCCTGGGCTTTCACTTCGGCCTTTTCCAGGCCCTCATGCCTATCGCGGGGTGGCTTTTGGGACTCACGGTCCAGAAATGGATCACCTCCTATGACCACTGGATCGCTTTCGGCCTGCTTGCCTACGTGGGCGGAAGGATGATCGTCGAGGCCTTCGATGACGAAGAGGATGGGGACCCCGCCGATCCGACCCGCGGACTCACCATGGTGATGCTTTCGATAGCCACCAGCATCGACGCCTTCGCGGTCGGTCTTTCCCTCGCCATGCTGGGCGTCAGCGTCTGGGTTCCCTCCGTGGTTATCGGCCTCGTCGCCGGCGTCCTCACGGTAACCGGCATGCTCCTTGGACGAAAGCTGGGCGACAACTGGGGAAAGAGGGTGGAGGTGTGCGGCGGGGTGGTCCTCTGTCTCATCGGACTCAAGATCCTTCTCGAACACACGCTGCTGAAATAACGTCATATAGACTGCTACCCGCAGTCCGCGTCGCGCTCAGCGATCAGTGCAACAGGAACGGTTCCGTATTATCGGCTAAAGTCACCGGGGCGTTTGTCGATACGCTTTCATGTGGATTTTTGAAAGAGGAAATACTTTTTCGCTCTCCCGACACGCGACCTGATCCAGTGGCCACCGTTTTCAGCCATGTCCAAGCAAGAGCCTACTGAAGGACGCTGGCATGTCACTGAGAACATTTCTCACCCGGCTTATCCTGTCCTGCGTGCTGCCACTTGTGCTGCTGGCCGCCTATCTCGCCGCCGACAACGTCAGCGCACTCAAAAAGCAGTACGAACTCCAGGCCCAAACCCTCACGCGCAACGTCACCATCGCTCTTGACCGGCAGGTGGAATCACTGGTGTCGGGACTGCAGGTGCTGGCCGATTCTTCCTCAGCCGGCGACCCGGCACGTCTTGGCGAGCTGTACCATGAGGCGCAGCTCTTCCATCGCACCTTCGACAGTCACGTCCTTTTCTCCGACCTCTCAAAACAGATGATCCTCAACACGCGCGTTCCCTTCGGTATGCCGCTGCCCCACCTACCGGCGTTTCGTGGACGGTCAGCTTTTAGTGCCGTCATGGCGACGGGAAAACCCGCGGCGAGCGATCTATTCTTCGGTCCGATCGCCATGACTCCTCTTGTGTCGATCGCCGTGCCGGTGGTCCGTAACGGGCGTATCACGCACGTCCTTCTCTGCCTCACCGAAGCGAGCAAATTCCAGCATCGCCTCGACGAACTGGTCATTCCCGCCGACTGGACGGTCTCCGTCGTGGACGGAAACAACGCGCTGATCGCCCGCCGCTCGCCCAAGGGGGAGCACCTGAAGCAGGCGCAGGGGGCGTTGGGGCGCTTCAGAGCCGTTTCCACGCTGGCGCCCTGGACGGTGGTCGTCGAGGTGCCGGAAAAGACCTACGGGGCCCCCATGCACGGCGCCGTACTCGCCATGTTCGCTGTCATCGCGGCGGCAACCTTCGTGAGTTTGACCGGTGCGCTGCTCGCCGGTCGCCGTCTCGCGCGCTCGGTGGAGGCGCTGGCGCAGGCGCCGCAACCTGCCGAAACGGGCGCTCCCATTACGGAGATCGAGAAGGTGCGGGGGATGCTTCTCTCCGCGGCGGCCGCCCGCGAGGAGGCCGAGGCGACGCTTCGGGAAAGCGAGGAGCGTCTGCGCCTTCTAGGCGACAACCTGCCGGAAAGTTACGTGTACCAGTACCTTCACGAGGCGGATGGCCGCACCCGCTTCGTCTACCTGAGCGCCGGTTTGGAGCGGGTGCACGGCGTCACGAGGGAGGCCGTGCTTGCGGACGCCTTGGCGCTGCACCGGCAGATCGACCCTGAGCAACTGCCTGAACTTGCCAGGCAGGAAAAGGCCAGCGGCGATGCGTTGTCCGATTTCAAGATGGAGCTGCGCATGCGGCGCGCCGACGGGGAGTGGCGCTGGCTGCAGCTGCGCTCCCGCCCGAGGCAGAGGTCTGACGGGGTCGTCGTCTGGGACGGCGTCGCCACCGACATCACCGAGCCCAAGCTGGTAGAGGCTCGCGTCGAGCATCTGAACCGGGTGCTGCGTGCGGTGCGCATGGTAGACCAGCTCATCGTGAGGGAGCAGGACCCGCTGCGCCTCATCGAGGGGGTGTGCCAGCTTCTCGTCGAGCACCGCGGCTACGGCAGCGCCCTCATATTGCTCACCGACCGTGCAGGAGGCATCCTGCAGGTGGCGCAGTCCGGCGCAGGCGACCCCTTCCCCGGGATGTCCGAAATGTTGAGCCAGGGGGGCATCCCTCCCTGCTGCCGCAAGGAGGACGGCCCGTCCGGTGTGTTCAGCCTGACGGAAGGGGGGCACGTCTGCGCCGGCTGCCCTCTTTCCAAAGGGCTTAGGGAACACAGGACCATGTGCATCGTCATGCGCTACGAACAGGACTTGCACGGGCTGATGGTGGTATCCCTGAACGGCCAGGAAGGGGTGGACAACGAGGAGACTGAACTCTTCGCAGGGCTTGCCGGCGACGTGGCCTTCGCCATCCACAACATCGAACAAGGGCGGGAGAGGGTCCGCATGCAGGACGAGCGCGACCGTTTCGAGACGGAGCTGCGCCAGGCACAGAAAATGGAGGCGATCGGCCAGCTTGCCGGAGGCATCGCCCACGACTTCAACAACATGCTGAGCGTGATCGTCGGTTTCACCCAGCTCGCTATGGTCGATCTCGATGCGGAGGACCCCCAGTACCGCAACCTGGAGCAGGTCAGAAAGGCGGGAGAACGCTCGGCTGAACTGACGAGGCAACTGCTTGCCTTCTCGCGCAAGCAGGCCGCGGCCCCACGGGTAGTGGATCTCAACGAGCTGATCGCGGAGCAGCGCAAGATGCTCTCGCGGCTCATCGGGGAGGACCTGGAGGTGGAGTTTCAAGCAGCGGAGGAGCTGTGGAACATCAGGATCGACCCTTCCCAGGCACACCAGATCCTCACCAACCTGGCAGTGAACGCGCGGGATGCCGTGCAGGGGGTGGGAAAGGTGACCATAGCCACCGCAAACGTCAGCCTGGACCCGGACGAGAGCATGCATCTGCAACTCGCGCCCGGCGAATACGTTCTGCTCGCATTCAGCGACACCGGCACCGGGATGGACCTGCAGACCCAGGAGCGGATTTTCGAGCCGTTCTTCACTACAAAGAAGGAAGGGAAGGGGACCGGGCTCGGACTCTCAACGGTGTACGGCATAGTGCGGCAAAATGCCGGCGCGATCCAGGTGGAGAGTGCCCCCGGCGCAGGCACCACGTTCCGCATCTACTTCCCCCGCACCGTGGAGGAGGCGGCAAAGGGGCAGGAAAACAGCCACGAGACGCAAGCCGCCGGCACCGAGACGGTGCTGGTCGTCGAGGACGAGGAGCAGGTCTTGAACCTCACCCGCGTCATGCTCGAACAGGCGGGGTATCACGTCCTGCCGGCGCGCGGAGGGGCCGATGCCCTGGCCATGTGCAAGAGCTACCAGGGCGAAATCCATCTCCTTTTGACCGACGTGGTCATGCCGATGTTGAACGGCAAGGAGTTGCAAGATCAGGTGCTGGGGGCCAGGCCCGGCGTGAAGACCCTGTTCATGTCGGGATACGGTGAGGAGATCATTTCCCATCGCGGCATCCTGGATCGCGGTACCGCGCTCCTCTCCAAGCCTTTCAGTGGAGATCAGTTGTTGCGCAAGGTGCGCGAGGTGCTCGATGCACAGTAGTAATGGCAGGATTCACTGTCATAACATTCTCTTGAACTGTCAGAAAAGACCTGTATATTTTCCGCAATGCTCATTGTCCAAATCATTACATGTTATTGATGACATCGCTCAGTGCAATGGTGTCACTATAATGCGAAGGTGACTTACAGAGGGCCGAGTGATCGACAAGCCAAGTGACAGCGAAGAAACCGCGCTCTATCGTTTCATCATCGATACCATTCCACAGATCGTTTGGACCGCCACGCCTGACGGGGCGCAGGACTTCGCCAACCTGCGCTGGTACGAGTTCAACGGCCTGATCCCCGGCGAGCCCGATCCGGAGCCGTGGCGCAGCATAATCCATCCCGACGACGTCGCCATGACCGCCCAGAAGTGGAAACGCTCGCTGGAAACCGGGGAGCCGTACAATTGCCTGCACCGCAACCGCAGGTTCGACGGCGAGTACCGCTGGGTCCTCTCCCGGGCCGTGGCGCAGCGCGACGAGTCCGGGCGGATCGTGCGCTGGATCGGCAGCGGCACCGACATCACCGAGCAGAAGGTCGCCGAGGCCGAGATGCTCAGGTACCGCGATCACCTGGAGGAAGTGGTGCGGGAGCGGACCGCCGAACTGGTCGTGGCCAAGGAGCGGGCCGAGGTGGCGGCGCGCGCCGTCCTCGAGGCAAACGAACTTCTGGAACAGCGGGTTGAAGAGCGGACCGCGGAACTGAGAAGGACGGAAAAGGAGCTCAGGCAGGCCCAGAAGATGGAGGCGATCGGAACGCTGGCCGCCGGTATCGCCCACGATTTCAACAACATCCTCACATCGATCCTCGGCTTCACCGACATGGTACTGCACAAGCTGCCGCAGGACGGGGCGGGGCGCCCGGAGATGGAGCAGGTCTTCACGGCGGCCCAGCGCGCGGCCGACCTGGTGCGGCAGATCCTGAGCTTTAGCAGGCGCACCGAACAGGAGCGAAAACCGGTGCATATGCTGACGGTGATGGACGATGCCATGAGGCTGCTCCGTTCCTCGCTTCCCGCCTCGATCGCCATCCGCAAGGAGGTTTCCGTCCCCCCTGAAGCCGACAAGGTGCTCGCCGACGCCACCCAGTTGCACCAGGTGCTGATGAACCTCTGCACCAACGCCTACCATGCCATGCTGCCGCAGGGGGGGATCCTGACCGTCTCCCTGGAGTCGGTCCCTGCCGCCTCGCCACTGCTCTTCCCATTCCCTTTTCTCGACCCGGTCGACCACCTGAGGCTGTCGGTGCGCGACACCGGCCGCGGCATAGAGAGCCGCACCCTCGAGCGCATCTTCGATCCCTACTTCACGACGAAACCGGCCGGGCAGGGTACCGGGCTCGGGCTTGCCGTGGTGCAGGGGATCGTCAAGAACCACGGCGGCGCCATCTCCGTGCACAGCGAGGTCGGCGCCGGGACCTGCTTCGAAATCCTCCTTCCGGTGGTGGTCGACGAGATCGTGCACGAGGAGGACGTGCCTGAGCAGATGCTCCAGGGGCGTGAGCGCATCCTGTTCGTGGATGACGAGGAATCCCTCACCGTCCTAGGCAGGGGGATACTGGAGAACCTGGGGTACAGCGTGGTCACCGCCCTTAGCGGCACGGCCGCCCTGGACCAGTTCCGGGCCGATCCCGCCGCTTTCGACCTGGTGATCACGGATCTCACCATGCCGGGACTTTCCGGCAAGGCACTCGCCCGCGAGATCACCGCCCTGCGGCCGGACATCCCCATCATCCTTTGCACCGGGTTCAAGGAGACCTTCGAGGAGGCGGACCGCGAGGTCGGCATCCGGGCCTGCCTCATGAAACCCTACACCATGAAGGTGCTCAGCCATACGATAAGGCAGGTGCTGGATCCCCGGTCTCTGCAATGAAAAGGAGGTCAGCATGTGGAACTACGTAACCCAGGCCCTCACCGCTTTGGTGAGTTTCGCCCTCATGGTGATGTTCATGACCGCGGCCGTGAAGCGTGGCGTGTCGGTCCCCTTCGCCATGCTGGTACTCTCGCTGGTGCTGACGGTATCGTTCGCGGTCTGGTCGGCGGGAGATTGGGGGATGTGGGATGCGTGGAAGTCCGCCGTTCCCCTGTTGGTCGCCGCGGGTGCCTGCAGCGTGCTCGGGAACTGGGCCATGTTTCTCGCCACCGCGTCGAGTGCGAACGCCGGGTACGCCCTCGCCATCATCGGCTGCCAGTCCGCCCTGGTGCTGCTTCTTTCCTACTGGTTCCTCGGTGGGGAGATGCACTGGCTGAGGCTCGTCGGCATCGCCACCTGCCTCATCGGCGTGGTCATCATCAGTTGGCCGCTCGCTCCTGCCGTGAAGGGGTAGCTTCGACGGCTTGCAGTCAGGCGGGGCGAAAGATCGGGCAGGGGGGGACTACGCGGAGTGCACTGCGGGAGTGGAGACTTTGGAAGAGGACGGCGCAGGGGGCGAGTGCCTCCAAAAAGAGTGTCTCGCCGCTGCGTACCTCGAGCCGCGCTCCCGCCGACAGGCAGTAGTCACGGGTATCGTTCGTTCTCGTGAGCCAGAGTTTCCCGGCGGTAAGGGTTATGGATGCGATCCCGTCCCCAGGCTGCAGGGTGAGCAGCTCTCCTTTTTGCAGCTCGCAACGCATGGCAACCTCCTTTTTTAAAAGCGCGTCCGGTAGGCGATCGGGGTGACGCCGACCTCGCGGATGAAGGCGCGCCGCATCTGTTCTGCGCCGGTGAAACCACTGTCACGCGCCACCCGCTCGAGCGGCAGCGTGGTCTCCTCCAAGAGGGCGATGGAGCGCTCCAGCTTCAACTGGTCCAGGTATTTGGCCGGCGTCGCGCCGGTCTCGCGGACGAAGACCCTGGCGAAGTTCCTCGGGCTCATCGCCGCCCGGTTCGCCAACTCCTCGACTGTGACCCTACCGCACCGGTTTTCCTTGAGCCACGACAGAAGCGGCGCGAGCTGCCCACCCTCGACCATCTGGGCCCTCAACTGCGTGCTGAACTGGGCCTGCCCGCCAGGGCGCTTCAGGAACATCACCAGGCGTCTTGCCACGGCGAGCGCCATCTTCCTGCCGAAATCCTCCTCGACGAGTGCTAAGGCCAGATCCATCCCCGCGGTCACCCCGGCCGACGTGGCCACCGAACCGTCGCGGGTGTAGATGGCGTCGTTCTCCACCTCCACCTCCGGGTATTCGCGGCGCAGCCGCTCCAGATCGAGCCAGTGCGTCGTGGCGCGGCGGCCGTTTAAAAGTCCCGCCTCGGCGAGCAGGAAGGCGCCGGTGCAGACCGAGACGAGGCGCCGTGTGCACGGTCCGGCCTGCGCCAGCCATTCGATGAGCCGCCGGTTCTTAAGCGCCACCTCAAGCGCCGCGTCCGGGCTTCCTGGAACCAGGACGGTGTCCGCGGTCTCCGGGAACTCATCCCAGGCGTGGTCCGCCACGATGCGCACCCCGGGACAGGTGGTGAAGGGACCGCTCTTCTCAGCGAGCAGTACGATCCGGTACCCCGGCTGTTCCGGCGCCGTTTCCGAAAGGCAGCGGTTCAGCATGTTGAACACCTCGATCGGCCCGGTCACGTCGAGCAGGTCCGCTCCCTCGTAGGCCGCCACCGCCACGGTGCGCGCCGCATCCTTTGTCTCTCTCTTTTTCATCGTCCTCTCCATGGCGCAGATAATTGCACAACCGCCCGCGCGGTTCAATGACAACGAACCTGCAGATACTGCCAAGGTTGCTTTGGGTGAGGGAGCCAAATTTGGAAGGGGTGGGTAGGGCCGGTGCGGTGCCTTTAGTGACGCAGGATGAGCTTGACCTGGTGAAACCGTTTCGCTATCATTTCGCCCATGCCCACGATCATGCGATTCAGCACGAGCAGGTTGACCATATATCCAAACGAACACGGCCTCCCTCATTTCCATCTGGAATTTATCGATGGAGACCGTTGCTCTGTCGCAATTGAAACTTTGGAAATCCTGGTGGGGGAAGTCAACCCGCCGAAGAAGATGGCCGAAGCGATCAAGTGGGCTGTGGAAAACCAAGCATTACTTTTTGCGAAATGGGAGGAGATAACACGATGAACAAACCACCACGCATCGAAGAAGTGACAGCAATAGTACCCGCCAGTCTCATGATTCGGTGGACGACAGGTGAGACAATGCAAGCCGACATCGGAGATTGGATGGCCCGTTTTGCTCTCCTGCTACCGATTTGTGATCCGGAGGTCTTTGCGATGGCGCAGGTCGGCTGGTATGGGCACAGTGTCGCATGGGGGGACGACATCGAGTTGGGGGCGGACCAACTGTATAGTCGCTGCAAAGCACAGGCAGGGGAACCCTCTCCGGCAGAGTTCAACGAATGGATGAAGCGCAATGAACTTTCCCTGTCGACCGCTGCAGATGCTCTTGGCATGACCCGCAGGATGATAACCCATTACAGGACAGGCAGTAAGGCGATCCCGCGGCACATATGGCTTGCCTGCATCGGGTGGGAGACCATCAAGCACCGCAATGCGGCGTGAGATTTCACATCTCGGTATGAGCCTCAACCAGTGGGCCGCCGAAGTCTTTTCCAAGGTTTCCTGAGATCCATCAGCTACAGAAAACAAGAAAGCCCCCTCCGTGCGGAAGGGGCTTTTTAGATTTACGGAAAGGGAGGGGAGAGGAGTTCTTGACAGGTATAAACAATCTGTTTACATTCTGCCATGATCGTATCGTTTGCAAACAAGGAAACAGAAAGGCTCTTCGCCGCGGGGAAGTCGAGAAAGCTTCCTCCGGAAATCATCCAGCGTGCGATCATGCGGCTGACCCAATTGGACAGCGCACGCGAAGTCACTGACCTGTTGTTGCCACCGTCAAACCGGCTTGAAGCTCTTTCCGGCACAAGATCAGGTCAGTGGAGTATCAGAATCAACGACCAGTGGCGTATCTGTTTTTCATTCGCGAACGGCGAAGCAACTGCTGTCGAAATAAACGATTACCATTGAGGAAAAGGATCATGTCTATCCCAAACGGCCTTCCTGCCATTCATCCCGGTGTATTCCTGAAGGAGATACTGGACGAACTCAATGTATCGCAGAATGCCTTTTCAAAGGCGATAGGCGTTTCTCCAATGCGGGTTTCGCATGTCATCAAAGGGGCGCGCCCTGTAACTGCGGAGTTGGCGCTCCTTTTCGGAAAAGCCTTGAATCAGACGCCGACTTACTGGATGAACTTGCAGACGACTTACGATCTGAAGACCGCAGAGAAGGAACTTGCCCTGAAGGTACGTCAAGTGCACCCGCTTTCGAAGGCTGCGTAGGAGGAGGCGGAACCACAGTTCCGCCTCGTTTTAGTCTTTACACCTTTTACATCTTCAACGCGCCGATCATCAGCTCGTAGTCTTCCAGAAGCGACTGCAGGTCCTCCTCGTGCTCGACCTCCTGCTGAAGGATGGTGAGCACCATGTTGTAGGTGACGGGGTCCTTCTCGCGGGTCAGGTCGAGGAGCTTCTTGTACACGCTGATGGCGCACTGCTCACCCTTGATGTTTTGCTCCAGGATCTTCTTCACGAAGGGGTCGTCCGGGGCGTCGTAGCCGCAGTTGGTGAGCTTGTACCACTCCTCGGGTTTGGTTACCGGCGTTCCCCCCAGCTGAATGATGCGCAGGGCCACCATGTCGGCGTGCGCGAGTTCTTCGGTCGCGTGCACCAGCAGTTCGGCGCCGACGGCGTCCTTCATAGGTCCCTTCACAAGCTTTGCCCCGAGCCAGTACTGGTAATAGGCGAACCACTCATCGCAGAAGGCGCGGTTCAACAGAGTGAGAAGCTCTTCCACGTCCATGCCGACAATTTCGCGTCCCTTAGATCCCATCCTGTTTCTCCCTTTGTTCAAGAAGTTTCCAGCCTGATCCTGTCTAAACCTGGAAAAGGCTGCGTCAATAGCCAAGGCTCAAACGAGTATAGCGGCGCTCTGTCAATGCGCAAATTATCGTTGAAGCAGAAACACTTCGGCTCATTAACAAGTTGACCCTCGCTCCCAGTTGGCGTATAGCTTTTCGATGACTTCGTGGCTTCCCGGGACCCTCCGGTAGCGCGAAACGTCACCCGCAATAACATCTGTCGGAAGGAAGGCAACGTGAAGAAGAAGCTCGCAGGACTGTCCCCGTTATCGCAGGAAATCCCCCCCCAGTACCGTATCGAGAACCCGATCCGCCAGGAACTCTACCTGATCGGCGGCGAGCTGCGCCGCTGGGAAGGGCCGATGCAGGAGGTGCTTTCGCCGGTACAGGTGCGAACGGGTGAGCAGTCCGAAGCGCAAAGGGTAGGGGAGGCACCGGCGTTGTCTGTTCCCGCAGCGCTGGAGGCGCTCGACGTGGCGGTGGCCGCGTACGATAACGGCAGAGGCGCCTGGCCCACCATGTCGGTCGGTGAGCGGATCAAGTGCGTGCAATGCTTTGCCGCATCGGTAAAGGAGCGGCGCGCCGAGGTGGTGAAGCTCCTCATGTGGGAGATCGGCAAGTCGATCAAGGAGGCCGAGGCCGAATTCGACCGCGCGCTCGCCTACGTGAAGGACACCATCGACGCGCTGAAGGAACTGGATCGCGTCTCATCCCGCTTCGTCATCCAGCAGGGGATCATCGGCCAGATCCGCCGCGCCCCCCTGGGCGTCGTTCTCTGCATGGGCCCATACAACTTCCCGCTGTACGAGACCTTCACCACGCTAATTCCGTCGCTCGTGATGGGCAACACCATAGTGCTGAAGCCGCCCCGCTTCGGTGTCCTCATCTTCGAGCCGCTGCTTGAAGCCTTCCGCGACTGCTTCCCGGCAGGTGTCGTCAACACGGTGTACGGCGACGGTGAGGAGATCCTTCCGCCGCTCATGGCGACCGGCCGCGTCGACGTCCTCGGCTTCATCGGGACAAGCCGCGTGGCCGATGCGCTGCGCGCGAGTCACCCCCGTCCGCACCGGTTGCGCTGCGTGCTCGGGCTGGACGCGAAGAATCCCGCCATCGTCTTGCCGGACGCGGACCTGGAACTGGCGGTAGAGGAGTGCCTCTCGGGTGCACTGAGCTTCAACGGGCAGCGCTGCACCGCGCTGAAGATCATCTTCGTGCACCGCAGCATCGCGGAGGGATTCCTGAAGGGGATGGCGGAGGGGATCGGGCGGCTGAAATGCGGCGTACCCTGGCAGGAGAAGGTGGCGATCACCGCACTCCCCGAGCCGGAGAAGCCTGAGTACCTGGAAGGGCTTTTGCGCGACGCGGAGAAGCACGGCGCGCAGGTGGTGAACGACTGCGGTGGGACCAGGAGCGGCTCCTTCTTCTACCCTGCGCTCCTTTACCCGGTGACGCCGCAGATGCGCGTCTACCACGAGGAGCAGTTCGGCCCGGTGGTCCCGGTGGTGGTCTTCGATGATCTGAAGGAGACCATCGACTACGTGGTCAGCTCCCCCTACGGCCAGCAGGCGAGCATCTTCGGGCGCAACGAGGACCAGTTGGCCCAGTTGATCGACGCGCTGGTGAACCAGGTCTGCCGTATCAATATCAACAGCAAGTGCCAGAGAAGCCCGGACAGCTTCCCCTTCAACGGCCGGAAAAACTCCGCCGAGGGAACCCAGTCCGTAGCGGATGCGCTGCGCGTCTTCTCCATCAGGATCGTGGTCGCCGCAAGGGAAACGGACGCGAACCGGGAGATCATCACCGGCATCGTAAAGGAGAGGAAGTCCCATTTCCTCTCCACCGATTACATCCTCTGATTCTTAAAACACATGCCGTAAAAAAAACTCCGAAAGCGCCTTGAGCGTTCTCGGAGTTTTTTGTTTTGAGTGAGTTGGCTGGGGCGACTATGCCTTACGCGCCAGTCGCGAAGCAAAAGACGGGGTCTTCCTCCGAACTGCGATACTGGTGCACCGCCGTGTGAAGCGCGGTGGCGGCCATGCGGCAGCAGTACATTTTCTCCTCTGGCATCCCCCCGAGTGCCCTCGCGATGGTGACGGGTCCTATGGCCAGCACTTCGTCCAGGGATTTGCCGACGGCAAGTTCCGTCGCAACCGAGGAGGCGGCTACCGCGGCGGGGTTACCCTTGGCGAGAAAACGCGCCGCTTCAACCTGCTCATCACGGATCTTGAACAGGTAGAGAAAAGCGTCTCCTTGCGAAGGATCTCCCGCCTGTACCAGCACGTCCGCGTCGGTCAGTAATCCTAAGTTGCGAGGGTTTCTGGCGTGATCCCATATCTTGGTGCTGAACAACTCGGCCATCATACCTCCATTGCTAGGTTCGTCGGACAGGCCGCGTTTTATCATTTAGAAATATGAATGTCAAGATGTAACGGTCGCACCTGTAGTTACGACGCTATCGATGGTGTTTTATTGGTTCTTCATGGAACTGACCCGTGGAGTACGGCTGTCCAGGAAGCGCAGCATGAGCCGTACGTTCCCCCCTTCGCCAAGGCACGGGGGGCAGGGGGGATTTGCTTTTACAGGGGGATGCTGGATCCAGGAGTGTTGAGCCGAAAGCTCACAGTAAGGAGGCGAGCCCCTGCCAGACGAACCATCCACCCGCGATGGCGACGATTGCGCCACTAAACCGCTTGGCCCACGTGGAGAGCCCCTGGATCCCCTTCGACTTGGCGAAGGATTCGACGAACCCGGTGCAGGTCCCGGCGAAAAGCATGAGGAGGCAGTGCCCGATGGCGTAGCAAAAGAGGAGGGCGATGCCGTAGAGGACCTGCGCCTTGCTCGCCACCAGGGTGAGCAGCACGACGAGCACCGGCGTGGCGCAGGGGGAAGAGACGATGCCGAAGAAGAGGCCGAGGATGAAGGCTCCGAAAAGTCCGGCCTGCCGCGGGCGCCACTCGGTGCGCCACGGCAGTTCGAACCGGTACATCTCCATCATCTGCAGCCCCATGAGAAGGGCGATGGTCCCCGCGATGAGGTACCACTTGCCGCCGAGGGTGCCGAACATGGTGCCGAGAAGCCCCGCCGCCGCCCCGAAGGCGGTGAAGGTGAGGGAAAGACCGAAGACGAAGAAAAGCGAGTAACGAAACGCCTTCATCCGGTCCCCGTCGGCGTATCCCCCGGTGAACCCGACCACCAGGGGGATGGTGGTCAGGACGCAGGGGGATGCCGAGGAGAGGACACCGGCGAGAAAAACCGCCCCAAACGCCGCGAACGGGTAGAGTGCGATGATGCGCTCGATGTCATCCAGCATGGTCACTTGAGCCCCGCAGCCTTCAGATCCCGCACCATTTCCGTCTTGTCGATGAACCCGATGTGCCGCTTGATCTCCTTGCCGTTTTTATCGAAGAAGATCTGCGTCGGGATCATCTGCACGCGGAACTTGTCAGCGGCCGCCTGGTTTTCGTGAACGTCGATGAAGAGGACGGAGGCTTTTCCGCGGTACTCGGCAGCGAGGTTCTCCAGGATCGGTGCCATCTTTTTACAGGGGATGCAGGTGCGGGCTCCGAGGTCGATGACGGTCGGTTTCCCGGAGCGAAGCGCATTCGCCACGGCGGCGTCCGTTGCTGCGGGGAGCTCGGCGTGGGCGAGAGCGGCGGAGACGAGTAAAAGCGCGAGGGTGGCTGCGATTTTCATGGCGGATTCCCTTTCTGTGTGTCGGCGGCTACAGGAGCGCCATGATTTCTATGATCGACGCGACCTTGCCGGAGAACGCGACCTTGCCGTCGATGACGAGGGCGGGGGTGCTCATGACGCCGTACTTCATGATGGAAGGGATGTCCTCGACTTTCACGACCTCGGCGTCCTTGCCGCTGTTGGCGACGGCGGTAACGGTGTGTTCGTAGAGGGTCTTGCATTTGGCGCAGCCGGTTCCGAGCACTTCGATTTTCATGTCGTTCTCCTTTTCTGGGTGTTTAGAGGATGGCGTTGAAGAGATACCCCACTATCGTTATCGCAACGGCGACAATGCCGAAGAAAGTTGCCAGAAGCGGCCGTTTGAGGACGTTGCTGAGGATCACCGCCTCCGGGAGCGAAAGCGCCGTCACCGCCATCATGAAGGCGAGCACGGTTCCCATCGCCATACCCTTCTCCATGAGCGCATGCACGATGGGGATCACTCCGGCGGCGTTACTGTAAAGCGGCACCCCAAGTGCCACCGCGACCGGCACCGCGAAAGGGTTGTCCCGTCCCGCCCAGCGCGCGAGAAAGTCGGCGGGGACATAGCCGTGGATGAAGGCGCCGAGCCCGATACCCACGATCACGTAGGGCCAGATCTTCTTCAGAAGGCCCAAGGTGTACTCCCGGGCGTAATCGAGCTTCCCCCGAAAATCCGGAATGACTAGGTCGGCCTGTCCCACCTGCATCTGCCAGACGTAGTCCTGGACGTACCGCTCCATCTTCAGCTTCCCGATGATGATTCCGGCGACTATGGCGACCACGAGTCCCGTCCCGATGTAGATGGCGGCAATCTTCCAGCCGAAGAGCCCCCAGAGCATGATGAGCGCCACCTCGTTGACCATCGGAGAGGAGACGAGGAAGGAGAAGGTGACTCCTAACGGTACTCCGCTCTCGACGAAGCCGATGAAGAGGGGGACCGCCGAGCAGGAACAAAAGGGGGTGACGATGCCCAAAAGGGCGGCGAGCACGTTGCCGACGTACTCCCTTTTGTGCGCGAGCATGCGCTTGGTCTTCTCCGGCGGGAACGAGGAGCGGATCACCGCTACGACGAAGATGATGGAGGTGAGCAGGAAAAAGATCTTCACCGTGTCGTAGAGAAAGAAGTTGAGCGCCTCGCCGCCGCGGGAACCGGGAACGAGGCCGAGCAGATCGAAGGTGAGGTAGTCCGCCGCTTGTTTCAGCATATCAATCCCCCTATGCTGCCGTCATTCGGCGCTGGAACCAGAAGGCGACGTTGACCAGGCCGATCATCACCGGCACCTCGACCAGGGGACCGATGACCGCGGCGAAGGCGGCCCCGGAGTTCAGGCCAAAGACCGCTACGGCGACGGCTATGGCGAGCTCGAAGTTGTTGCTCGCCGCGGTGAAGGCAAGCGTCGTGGTCTTGCTGTAGTCGGCTCCCATCCGTTTTCCCATCCAGAAGGAGACGAGGAACATGACGATGAAGTAGATCAGCATGGGGATCGCGATGCGCACGACGTCCATGGGGAGCTGCACGATCAGCTGTCCCTTCAGGCTGAACATCACCACGATTGTGAAGAGGAGGGCGATCAGGGTGATGGGACCGACCTTCGGGACGAACTCCCGGTGATAGCGCTCCTTGCCCATGAACTTCACGCCGAAAAGACGGGTCAGGGCGCCGGCGATGCAGGGGATGCCGAGGTAGATGAAGACGCTTTTCGCGATGTCGCCGATGCTTACGTCCACCGCCACACCCTGAAGACCCACGAGCGGCGGCAGCACGGTGATGAAGAACCAGGCATAGACGCTGTAAAAGAGGACCTGGAAGATGCTGTTGAAGGCTACGAGGCCCGCTGCGTACTCGGTGCTACCCTTCGCGAGTTCGTTCCATACCACCACCATGGCGATGCAGCGGGCGAGACCGATCATGATGAGGCCGACCATGTACTCCGGCTTGTCCGGCAAAAGGAGCACGGCAAGGACGAACATGAGCACCGGCCCGATCAACCAGTTCTGAATGAGAGACAGTGCGAGGACCTTCTTGTTGCGGAAGACCTCGGGCATCTCCTCGTACTTAACCTTGGCGAAGGGGGGATACATCATCAGGATGAGTCCCGCCGCGATCGGTATGTTCGTGGTGCCGACCTGGAAACTGTTGACGAGTGTCTCGACACCCGGGACAAAGTAGCCGAGCCCCACGCCGAGCGCCATGGCGGCGAAGATCCAAAGGGTCAGCCAGCGGTCGAGGAAAGAGAGTTTGCGGGAAAGATGTTCGCTCACTTGGTGCCTCCGAAGGTTTCCATGATCCAGTTCTTTATTTCGTCACGCACGCGGCGAAACTGCGGCAGGACTTCCTCCTCGCTTCCCTGGATACGCGAGGGATCGTCGAAGCCGTAGTGGGTGCGCGTGACACCTCCGATGAAGAGAGGGCACTTGTCGTTGGCGTCCCCGCAGAGGGTGATGACGTGATCGAAGCTTTGCCCCTCGAACTCATCGACGGTCTTCGAGTACTGGCCGGAGATGTCGATGCCGATTTCGGTGAGGACTTTCGCCGCGAGCGGGTTCACGCGGGTCGCCTCGGTCCCTGCGGAGAAGGCTTCCACCTCGTCTTCAAGGAAATGGTTCGCGAGCCCCTCGGCCATCTGCGAGCGGCAGGAATTGTGGGTGCAGAGAAACAGGATCTTTTTCCGGGGCATGTGCGGCCTCCAATATCCGTTCCGGCGGATATATGCGGGCAAAATTTTTTTAGGCGCAGCTGTTGTCGCAACCGAAGCCGGCGAGTGTTTCGCGATCGTCCGCCGAGGTGCCGGTCTTCAGGAGCTGTTTTTTCAGAAGCGGGATGAGCTCACTCTGCGGTCCCGCGTTCTCGCGCACGGAATAATAGATCCAGAGGCCGCAGCGGCGGTCATTCACCCATCCGGTCTTCTTCAGGATGGCAAGCTGGCGCGAGATGGTAGACTGTGGGAGTTTCAAAGCGGCGATGATGTCGCAGACGCAGAGCTCACCACCCTCGCCAAGAAGCAGCGCGAGGATGCGCAGTCGGGTCTCATCGGCCAGCGATTTGTAGAGAAGCAGGATGTCGTTCATGGGTGAGGACTATATCCGCATTGGCGGATGTAGTCAATGATGATTTATCTGTCTTCACAGATTCTTGCTGAGGCTGTAACGAAACCGCAACATTTGGCTCCTATAGTTTGCACAAACAGACAAAGGAGAAAATGAATGATTCAGACGATCAAAAAGGCATTTTTCGCTCTCGCTTTGGTAGCCGCAGTGGGCGGCGCAGGCCAGGCAAACGCAGCAACACTCATAAACGGAGCCGGCGCAACCTTCCCGTATCCGCTGTACTCCAAATGGTTCACCGAGTACGCCAAGGTGGACAAGAGCGTCAAGTTCAACTACCAGTCCATCGGTTCGGGCGGCGGCATCAAACAGATCACCGCGCAGACCGTTGACTTCGGCGCAAGCGACAAGTTCCTCTCTGACGCCGAGCTTAAGGGCGCCCCGGGCAAACTGATCCACATCCCGACCGTGATGGGCGCCGTTGTTGTCACCTACAACCTCCCCGGCGTTCCCTCTGGCATCAAGCTGAACTCCGAGGACGTCGCCAACATCTACCTCGGCAAGATCACCAAATGGAACGATCCGAGGATCGCTGACGACAACAAAGGTGTGAACCTCCCCGCCAAACCGATCATCGTCGTGCACCGCTCCGACGGGTCCGGCACCACCAGCATTTTCACCGATTACCTCTCCGGCGTGAACGCTGAGTGGGCGAAAAAGGTCGGCAAGGGCGCCGCGGTGAAGTGGCCTGTAGGTCTTGGCGGCAAGGGTAACGAGGGGGTAGCCGGACAGATCAAGACCACCCCGTATTCCATCGGTTACGTCGAGCTTGCCTACGCCTTCGAGAACAAACTCCCCTACGCATCGCTCAAGAACCAGGCAGGTGTCTTCGTGGCACCTTCCATCAAGTCGACTAGCGCCGCCGCGGCAGGTGCGGTTAAAAACATGCCGGCTGACTACCGCATCTCCCTGGTGAACCAGCCCGGCAAGGACGCATACCCGGTGGTCGGCTTCACCTGGCTCCTCGTCTACGAAAACCAGAAGGACGCCGCCAAGGGTAAACACCTGGCCGAGTTCCTTAACTGGGCCATGACCAGGGGACAGAAGATGGCCGCCCCCATGCTCTACGCGCCGCTGCCGGAGAGCGTAGTGAAGATGGTTCAGAAGACGATAAAGACCATCAAGTAGTCCGCTTCAAAAACAAGAAGAACAACACGTCCGGGTGTGCGGCTTTGCCGCCACCCGGATTTTTCGTTGTCCGCAGGAATCCGCGGATCGCGGAATAAACTGTTCACATAGCGACGCGGTAGAGCCCGCCTTCTATAAGAATCTCTTTACAACCCCTTACAATCCTGACCACGCGCTTTTATCATCACGACCGCAAGCCTTGTCATCGCGACCACGCGCCGCGTTATCGTCACCGCACGCCGTGTTATCGTCACCGCGCGCAGCGTTATCGTCACCTCGCGCAATGTTATCGTCACCACACGCAGCGTCATCGTCACCGCGCGCAGCGTCATCGTCACCTCGCGCAATGTTATCGTCACCACACGCAGCGTCATCGTCACCACGCGCAATGTTATCGTCACCACACGCAGCGTCATCGTCACCGCGCGCAGTGTTATCGTCACCGCGCGCAGCGTCATCGTCACCTCGCGCAGTGTTATCGTCACCTCGCGCAATGTTATCGTCACCACGCGCAGCGCTATCGTCACCACACGCAGCGTCATCGTCACCGCGCGCAGCGTTATCGTTACCACGCGCAGCGTCATCGTCACCGCATGCAGCGTCATCGTCACCACGCGCAGCGTTCTTAAGACCAGGTGTTTCACCATCGTGAAGACGAGCTCGCTGGCGTGGAATGGAACTGCATCTTGCCGGTACAGCAGGAGTTTAAAGGATCTGGGGGGCTGTTAGCGTTCTCTGAAAGGTAAGTGCTAACTTACTGTGATCGAGCTGTTGACTTGATATTTGTGCGAGAGCTTGGAAAATGTAATGAGCAGTAAAAAAAGGAGGCAAGCATGTTCAGAAAAATGATGGTTTGCACCGATCTGACTCCTGCTTCATTTTCCCTCATCGCATGTGCCGCTCAGTTACAGCAGATCGGTACAAAAGACATCGTGTTGCTACACGTGGTAGAGTCGGTCGCGGCCTCTGCTGGAACGCTTTTGTCATCCGAGGCAGAGGGAGCTTTTCGGAGGCAGAAGGAACTGCTTGAAGAGCATGGTATCAACGTTGCCGCCGAAGTGCTTCATGGCGTGCCTGCTTCGGTCCTGGACGCGGCTGCGGAGAAGCATGATGTGCGCGGGATCGTTATAGGTTCGCACAGCAAGGCTGTGATCGCGCTTGCCACCTTGGGGAGCGTGTCCGCGGCTCTCCTGGCCCGGACCTTGCGCCCGCTGCTGCTTTATCGTGTTGATGCCGCGGAAAGAGTAGGGGGAGGGGGCGGAGACGAAGGGTGCGGCAGCCTGTTCAGGCATATCCTTTTCCCTACCGATTTCTCGGATGCGTCTGAGCGGGGGCTTGACTACCTCGGTAAGATCGCACTGGAGCAGCATGGCGCCGCGATCACGCTCTTGCACGTCCTTCCCAGTGATGAGGATGCCGAGGATGGACGAACCGAAGAGGATGCGCAGTATCTGCTGGAAGCGAAGAAAAGGCGTCTTGAGCGGCTTGGGGCAAGCGAGGTTGGCATCGAACTTGTGCGCGGCGAAGCGGCGGATGAAGTGATCAATAGGGGAAAAGCAGGGCTTTATTCGTTAGTCGTCATGGGGTGCCAAGGTAAGGGGGCACTGAAGCGAGTCATGGTAGGGAGCACCGCCGAGCAGGTCACCCGCCGCATCGAAGTTCCGGTACTGCTCGTTCCGGGAGAACACCACGTGGAATAGCCGTCATGAAAAATAGTGTCGTTAACGAAAATGCCACGGCAGCCGCCGTGGCATTTTCGTTGGTGATCAAGCGTCAGGTTCCGCTGCATTCCCCCTCTCCCTCCGGGAGAGGGTGCCCGACGGGCGGGTGAGGGCGTTGCTGCGAAGGGACGAGGTTGTCGCTGCCGATGCCCTCACCCCTGCCCCTCTCCCGGAGGGAGAGGGGGGCTTGGACGACCAGCGTACCTATGCAATGGTATGCCTGATGTCCTTCCCCTTGATCATGAAGATGACCATCTCCGCAATGTTGGTGGCGTGGTCCGCGATGCGCTCAAGGCCCTTGGAGACCTGAATGATCTTCATGGCGCGGCTGATGCACTTCGGATCTCCCATCATGAAGGTCAAAAGCTCGCGTTGGATCTGCTCGTTCAGCTCGTCCACGCACTGGTCGTCCTGGCAGACCTTTATGGCCAGGGCGTCGTCGCCGCGGACGAAGGCATCAAGCGCCTCTTTCACCATGTCCGAGGCCGCCTGCGCCATGCGCGGCAGGTCTATGTACGGCTTCAGGGCCGGCTCCTGGTTCAACTCCCGCGCCCTCTTGCAGATGTTGGCGCACTGGTCGCCGATACGCTCCAGGTCGGTCACGATCTTCAGCGCCAGGGTGATGAAGCGCAGGTCGCGCGCGGCAGGCTGACGGCGGGCCAAAACCTCGAGGCACTTCTCGTCGATCACCATCTCCAGCGTGTTGATCTCGTGATCGAAGGCGATGGTCCGCTCGGCGAGCTCCGTGTCCCGCTCGACGAGGGACTTCATGGCATTGGCGATCATCACCTCGACCTTACCCCCCATCTCAAGGAGCTTCTCGCGTATCTGGTTCAGCTCGTTGTCGAACTGTCTGCTGAAATGTTCTCTCTCCATGTCTTCTCCGCTTTCCTTGGTGGCGCTGCTTATGTGTTAGCCGAAACGGCCCGTGATGTAGTCCTCGGTGCGCTTCTCTTCCGGGGTGGTGAATATCTTCTTCGTTTCGCCACACTCGACCAGGTCTCCCATGTAGAGAAAGGCGGTGTAGTCGGAGACGCGGGCGGCCTGCTGCATGTTGTGCGTCACGATGATGATGGTGTAGCGCTCCTTCAGCTCCTCGATCAGCTCCTCGATCTTCAGGGTCGAGATGGGATCGAGGGCCGAGGCGGGCTCGTCCATGAGGATCACCTCGGGCTTCACCGCGATGGTGCGCGCGATGCAGAGGCGCTGCTGCTGCCCGCCGGAGAGCATCATCGCGTTGCTTTTCAGACGGTCCTTCACCTCGTCCCAGAGCGCCACGCGCTTCAGGCAGCTCTCGACGATCTCGTCCGCCTCCTCGCGCGGCAGCCTCCCGTTCAGCTTGTAACCCGCGATGACGTTGTCGTAGATCGACATGGCGGGGAAGGGGTTCGGTTTCTGGAACACCATGCCGACGCGGCGCCTGATAGCGACGGGATCGACACCCCTTTCGTAGATGTCGCCGTTGTCGACGAGGATCTTACCGGTGACCCGTGCCGAGGGGACAAGGTCGTGCATCCTGTTCATCGAGCGCAAGAGGGTCGACTTGCCGCACCCGGACGGCCCGATGATGGCGGTGACGCTGTTCTCCGGGAAGCTCATGTTGATGTCGCGCACCGCGTGGGTCCTGCCGAAGTGTATGTTTACCTGGTCCAGTTTTACCTTGTTGTTCATCGTATCCTCTGTCTTTCCTTGAAAACGTGGGTGGAACTAGTGCGCCTGCCTGCTTCTGCTGAAGTAGCGGGCGGTGAGGCTTAAGCCGAACATGACGCTTACTAGCACGAGGGCGCCGGCCCAGGCCAGCTTGTGCCAGTCCTCGTAGGGTGCTATCGCGAAGCTGAAGATCTGCAGGGGGAGTGCCGCCATCGGCTGCATGACGTTCTTGCTCCAGAACTGGTTGCCGAGCGCGGTGAAAAGAAGCGGTGCGGTCTCGCCCGCAATCCTCGCCACCGCGAGCAGGATGCCGGTGAGCACGCCGGACATGGCGCTTCTCAAGGTCACCTTGAGGCTCGTGCGCCAGAAGGGGACGCCGAGGGCGAGCGACGCTTCGCGCAGCGAACCCGGGACCATCTTCAACTGTTCCTCGGTGGTGCGCAGCACGATCGGGATCATGATCATGGCGAGCGCCACCGCACCGGCAAGCCCCGAGAACCCTTTCATCGGGACGACAAGCAGGGTGTAGGCGACCATGCCGGTGATGATCGAGGGGGTGCCGGAGAGGACGTCCGCGGCGAACCTGATTGTCGTCGACATCCTGGAGCCGCCGAACTCGGAGAGGTAGATGGCGCCCAGGATGCCGATGGGGAGGCCGATGAGCGACGCTCCGCCGATCATGATGAGCGAGCCGAGCATCCCGTTGGCCATTCCGCCGCCCGCTTCACCGGTGGGGGCCGGAATGTGGGTGAAGAAGTCCAGGGAGAGCGAACTGATCCCCATCTTCACGATGTGCACGAAGATGAGCGCGAGCGGGATGAGCACCGCCAGGGTGCAGGCAAGCATGACGAAGCTCATCAGGTGGTTCTTCGCTTTGCGGAAAGCCATGCCGTTCATCATGCCGCACCTCCCTTCGCTTCACGCGAGACGCTCCAGATCAAGAGCCTCGCCAGTGCGTTCACGATCAGGGTAACCACCATGAGGATGAGGCCGATCTCCATGAGCGCGGAGGAGTGCAGCTTCGTGGTCGCCTCGGCGAACTCGTTCGCGATCACGCTCGGCATGGTGTAGGCAGGGGACAAAAGCGACAGCGAGATATTCGGAGCGTTGCCGATCACCATGGTGACCGCCATGGTCTCGCCGATGGCGCGGCCGAGCCCCAGGATCGCAGCGCCCAGGATGCCGGACTTGCCGTAGGGGAGGATGGCGACCTTGATGGTCTCCCAACGCGTGGCGCCGAGCGCTATCGCCGCCTCCTTCTGGCTTTGCGGTACGGCGAGGAGCACCTCGCGGGTGATCGAGGTGATGATCGGGACCACCATTATCATCAGGATGAAGATGGCGGCGAGCATGCTGACGCCGTAAGGGGCGCCATCAAAGAGCGGGATGAACCCGAAGTGCTCGATCAGGAAGGGCTGCACCGTGGTCTGCAGCCAGGGCGCCATGACCAGCACGCCCCAGAGGCCGTAGATGACCGAGGGTATCGCCGCCAGCAGTTCCACGAGCGGCGCCACGATGGAGCCCAGGCGCCCCGGTGCGATCTCGGTGATGAAGAGGGCCGCCCCGATGCTCAAGGGGGTGGCGAGCAGAAGGGCCAGCACCGAGGAAACCACCGACCCGTACAGGTAGGGGAGGGCGCCGAAGGTTTCCTGCACGGCATCCCAATCCTTCGAACTTACGAATTTCCACCCGAACGCCTTGATGGCGGGCATGCTCTCACCGGCCATCTCGTAAAGCATCAGAGCGAGAATCGCGAGGATGCTGAAGGCGAAGAAGGTGGTGAGGTAGCGGAATACCGCGTCCCCGTTCAGCCTCTTCGCCGTGTCCGGCTCACGTGTCTTCGTCGTCGCTCGTGCCACGTCTTTCTCCGTTTCACTGCCGCAGTAGGAACTGCGCACGTCACTGTTCAAGTGTTGCCTCCGGGAGCGTTTCGAGTCGCCAAGTGGCAGCCGCGTATCCCGGTAAAGGGCAGCAGCCGCGTCGCGCTCGAACCTTCAATGCGTCCTAGGATGCCGGAGAAATGTTACAGCGTTGTTACAGATTGGCTAAATGTTTATGAACCTTTCACCGATGTTTGGCCGGTTCGAAAGGCGCTCGGGTGGGGAAGGACTAGGGGGAAAGGGTTAAGGCGGCATCGGTCCTGGGGAGGAAGATGGTGCAGGTGGTACCCCTGCCGGTTTCGCTTTCCACCTTGATGAAGCCGCCGTGCCGTTTCACGATGCCGTAGCTGATGGACAGCCCGAGACCCGTTCCCTGGCCGACCTCCTTGGTGGTGAAGAAGGGGTCGAAGATCCTGGCCCGCGTGGCCTCGTCGATTCCGGAACCCGTGTCCGAAACGGAGATGCGGACGTAGGGGCCGGGCTTGGCGTAGCCGTCCACGTCGTCGGCCCCGAGGACCGCGCCGTCCACCGTCATCGTGAGCCTGCCCCCGTCCGGCATGGCGTCGCGGGCATTGGTCACCAGGTTCACCAGGACCTGCTCCATCTGCGCCTGATCCACCAGCACTGTCTGCAGCGACCGGGACGGACGCCATTCGAAGGCGACGGACTGGCCCGCAAGCCTTTCCAACAGCACAACCACGTTTTCCACCAGCGTGTTGCCGTCCATGCGCGCGGTGTAGACGGGGTCCTGCCTGCTGTAGGCGAGCAGGTTTCTCACCAGCGCGATGGCCCGGTTCGAAGAGGTGTGGATGTTCTCGAGGAATCCCTTGAAAGGAGCGGGAGGGTTGAATTCCATCATCAGGAGATCGGTGTAGCCGATGACCGCGGTCATGATGTTGTTGAAATCGTGCGCGATGCCGCCGGCGAGTGTGCCGATCGCCTCCATCTTCTGCGCGTGGAGGAGCTGGCTTTCCATCTTCTTAAGTTCGGTGATGTCGTGGAAGGTCCAGACCCTGCCGACGAGTTTCCCATCCTCGTAGTGCGGCCTGGAAAAGCGCTCCAGCCACCGGCCGTCCCGCATCTCCACCAGGTCGTAGCTCTCGAGATCGGGCTGCCAGTAGAGTTCGGTCACTTTCTCGAAGAAAAGGACAGGATCGCACACCTGGCCGAGCAGGGAGATCAGCATCCGGTTCGAGTCGCCCGATACCAGGATCTCCTCGTCGATCTCCCACATCTGCTGGAAGCGCCGGTTGCATGCGACGATTTCGCCCCCCGCGTCGACGGCCATGATGCCGTCCAGGGTGGCTTCGATAGTGGCGGAGAGCATCGAACTGACGTCGTTGCGTCGACTGGAAAGCCCGGTGAAGCTGCGCAGTCGCCGGATCGGTACGGTAGCGATGCCGTCCAGAGGCATGTTGCCCGTGTCGGCGCTGTAATTGTCGTGGCAGGTCGTTGACCGCTCTTGCATCATTTGTTCGTTCTCCATGCTGAACCGTTCGTCGGTGCGGGCTCCGGATGCCGTTACCATTCGTTCAGGATGCGGGCCAACTGCTCGCCGTAGATCTCCACGTTGAGCTCCCTGTAGGAGTCCCGAATTTCCCGCAGCCTTTCAAGCGGCCGGTCCATGTCGTTAAAGAGCCTGCCGAACAAGTAATTGATCGCCTTCATGCCGTCCCCTCCTTCCGCCCACTATGAGCCTTTGCCGGTGCCGCCAGCAGGAACACTCCGGTCATTTTGAACAGCATGCTGTGCGTCTGGTTCAGCCCCTCGATGCGGATCTCGGCCTTGTCGCTGATCTCCTTGAAACAGCGCAGGATGAGGGCGATCCCCATGGAGTTGATGCGACCGGCCAGGCTGAAGTCGAACCTGGCGACCGGGTGTTTGACCTTCTTCGGGATCGCGTTCAGCGCGTCTTCGGCGTGCGCGTCGATGATCCCCTCAAGGATGAAGCAGTCCTCTCCGTTTGATACGTAATTTGCCAGATTCATGCAGCTACCTCCTCACAACCGTTGATTATGTGGACCCCCCGCGGTGCTTCGGGGGGAAGTGTTGACCTTAGATGCAGGTGCCCGCCGACCCTGGTCGAGTGGCCCGGCGTCACGGCGACGTGGAAGCGGTCCAGGAAGCGCCACACGATGAAGAGCCCACGGCCGCCGGGGTCGCCGCAATCGAGCGACTCCTCCTCGTTTCGGGTCAGGTACTCGAGCACCTCGTCCGGGTTCAGGCTGCCCCAGTTGTCGGTTAGGGCGAGCGACAGGGTCTCGCCGTCGAAACCGAAACTGAAGACGATGTCCTCCCGCGGGAGCATGCTGCGCCGCTCACCCTTGCTGAAAAGACGGTCCCCGCGGCCGCTCCGGGGGGCGTCGTACATCGCGTTCTCCAGGAGCTCGTCGGCGAGAAGCGCGCCTTTTTGCCTGAGCAGTTCCATCTCCTCGCCCTCGCCGTCCAGGAGCTCTTCGAGTTTCGCGATGAGGTCCTCTTTTTCCTCGCTGGAGCTCAACCGGTAGGAGTGCAGCACGGTTCCCTCTTTGAGGCAGCAGGAGATGTCCCAGCCACGCTGCTTGAGCAGCATGTCGATCACGGCCGGGAGGCGCTCCTCGTTCACCCCTGCTTGCGTAGGCATTATGCAGAGGTGTCTGATGTGGTCTTCGAGCAAGGGCTTAAGCGCTGGTGCACAGGCCTCCCGCGAGATCAGGAGCACCTCGAGGTCCGGGTTCAGCTCGCGCAGCAAGCCGACCAGTCCCGGGTGGGGGTACGGGTACAACCTTGAGGAAATCACCGCCACACGCAGGTCTTCCCCCATGGCGCGTACGCTTTCCAGCGCCCGGGTCAGGCCGTTCTCCGCGGTTACGGTCATGACGTGCGGCATCCCCAGGAAGGCGTCGTCCCATCCCTTGCGGTCCGTCTCATCGAGGTAGAGCACGGCTATCTTTTGCATTGTTTCTCCCTGTAATTACGCGTCGTCTTCCGATATGAGTGTCCTGGTTCCCTCTCCCGGTGGGAGAGGGGACGTTGAACGGTTTGTTACCCGTCGAACCGTACGGTCAAGGTGGTGACGTCGTCCTCCAACACTCCGCTCCCGGTAAAGCCCGCCATGGCGCTCATGAGGTAGTCGTGCATCCGCCCCACGGGAAGTTCCCTGCCGCGGACCAGCAGCTCTTCCAGCCGCCCGTAACCGAACTCCTCACCCCCGGGCCCAGCGCTCTCCACGAGTCCGTCCGTGTAAAGAAATAGAAGGTCTCCGGGTGCGAAAGCGCTGCTCGTTTCCGGGTAGCAGGCCTCGCGGTCGAACCCCAGCGGGAACCCGGAGTCCGTCTCCAGCAGCTCGGCGTGCGCCGCCTCGCGACGCAGCAGAAGCGGGTAGTTGTGTCCGGCGTTGGCAAAGGTGATCACACCCCGGCCGAGGTCGACGCAGGCGATCAGGCATGTCATCAGGAGGGTGCGACGCGCCGTGGCAAGAATGGCCCTGTTCATACCGGTCAGAAGCCCGGAGGGGGTGGTGACGCCGAGTGATACCAGGGTGTGGAGACTTGCCTTGGCGGCGGTGGTGACCATGCCCGCCTGCACGCCGTGGCCGCTTACGTCCGCGATTACCATGCCGAGGATGTTGTCGCCCGCACTGAAATAGTCGAAGAAGTCACCGCCGATCTCGGAACAGGTGGCTATGCCGGCCCCGACCGTCAGGCTGCCGAAGCGATAGTCGGGCGGGGGGAGAAGGTCCTGCTGGATCTTCATGCCGAGGGTGACCTCCTCTCGCAGGCGGGAACTCAGGCAGTCCAGCGCCCCCAGCAGCTCCTTTTGCCGCTCCGCCACCGTCATCATCAGGTCGGAAACCGATACGATGCCGCGACAGCGCCTGTCATCCACCAGGGCCAACGCGTCGGTCTGCAGGGTGGGGTCAAGCGAGAGGAGCTGCACCGCGGCCTCGTCCACGTCGAGCTCGGGCGGGAGTACGATCCGTTTTCCCTTCAGGTCCTGCATGAGGGTGAGCACCGGCTTCTTTGCGTATAGCTCCATGGCGAAGGGGCGGCTCAACAGGGTCAGGAGCTCCTTGCGGTTCACGCACCCCAGGAAGTCCCCCTCTTCCTCGATGACGACACTCAGCAGATCCGGATCCTTTTGAAACAGTGCGAGCACCCTCTGCACCGGAAGGTGCGGTGGGGCGCCGACGGCACCCCTGCTTATGTCGGCCAGCCTGGCACGGCTTCGCTGCATGTGGCCTCCTCCTTAGAGATGGTCGCAGCATAAGTGAGAATTCTTGTGGTTGTGTTACGAAGGCGTGAAAGTTTTGGTGAGACTTGCGGCGTGGCGACCGACGGAGGGCGTTTACGCCGACTTCAGCCGGTAGCCGACGCCGAGTTCGGTGATGATGTAGCGGGGGCGGGAGGGGACGGGCTCTATCTTCTGGCGCAGGTTGCTCATGGTCACCCTGAGCACGTTCTGCTGGTCGGCATAGGCGTTCCCCCATACCTGCTTCAGGATCTGGCCGTGGGTGAGCACCAGCCCCGCGTGGTTCGCCAGCAGGCGCAGCAGGTCGTACTCGGTGGGGGTGAGCTGGATCTCGGTCCCGCCGCGCGTCACCTTTCTGCGCTGCAGATCGATCTCCAGCTCGTCGAAGCGATAGACCGGCTCGGGGGCCTGCTGCAGCGAGCGGCGCAGCACCACCCTGATCCTCGCCTGCAGCTCCGCCACCCCGAACGGCTTCACCAGGTAGTCATCGGCGCCCGCGTCGAGCGCGGCTACCTTGTCGTCCTCGCGGTCGCGCACCGATAACACGATGATGGGAAGCGGTGACCATTCGCGGATACGCCTGATCACCTCCACACCGTCCAGGTCGGGAAGCCCGAGATCGAGCAGGATGAGGTCGGGACGCGCCGCAGCGGCGGCGGCGAGTGCCGCATGCCCGTTTTCTGCGAAGTGCAGCGAGTACTCCTCGCAGGGCAGGGCGCTCTTCAGGAAACGCAGGATGGCCGCCTCGTCGTCGACCACGAGGATGCGGGGGCGGCCGCTATCTGTTTTCAACTTTTGCATGTTTTTACCTTCCTTTTCAGCTCGCGGGAAGCGAGACCGAGACGCGCAGGCCGCCGCCGGAGCGGTTGTGCGCCTCGATGGTGCCCCCGTGGGCCTCGACGATGCCCCGGCAGATGGAGAGCCCGAGCCCGGTCCCTCCCGCGCCTTCCGGTACCGGCACCCGGTAAAACTTGTCGAAGATGTGGGAGAGATCCCCAGCGGGAACGCCGCGACCCCGGTCGGACACCTCCAGTGTGAGCCAGTCCCCCGCGATGTCGGCTGACACTTCGACCGGACTTGTAGGGGGAGAATACTTGAGCGCGTTGTCCAATAGGTTCACCAGCACCTGGGTCATGAGCACCATGTCCATCCGCACCGGGGGGAGCCCCGAGGGGACCGCGATGTGCACGCTGCGCCGCCCCAGATGCGGCTCCAGCACCGCCAGGGCGCACCCGACCAGGTCCTGGACGTCGGTGGGGGACTCTTTCACCTTCAGGGCGCCGGACTCAAGCCGCGTCATGTCCAGGAGGTTCCCGACGAAACGGTTCAGCCGCCCCGCCTCCTCCCACGCAGCCTCCAAGAGGTCGCTCTTCGCCTCGGACGCCAGTGCCACATCCTTCTCGCGCAGGGCGCCGAGCGCGCCGGTGATGGTGACGAGCGGGGTGCGCAGGTCGTGCGAGACCGAGTTCAAAAGCGCACGCTCGAGGCTCTCGCGGGCCTTCAGGATCTGAGCCTGTTCCGCCTGTCTTGCGAACTGAGCCCGTTCCACGGCGAGCGCAGCTTGGGCGGCGTAGGCCTGCACCAGCCGGCGGCACTCGGGCGAGGTGAACTCGCGCTCCTCGCGAAACCGGATGCCGATGACGCCGAGGACGTCGCCGCTTGTCTGCAAGGGGAGGTAAAGGAGCTTCGCGGAACCAAGCGTCTCCGTCCCCCGACCGGCGGCTGCACGGTTCCTGAAGGCCCAATCCGCGACGGCGGCCTCCTTGGCGCCCAGGGTGAAACCGCCGCTCGCGGCCTGCACCTCGAGACGCTCCCCTTCGGAGAGAAGCACGACCACCTGCGCCTGCAGGTTCTCCTCGATGTTCCTCACCAGTGCGTCGAGGATCGCTTCGAGGCCGGAGACCGCCGCAAGGTCGCGGCTTAGATAGTAAAGGGTGGCCGTCTGCGCCTCACGTTGGCGTATCGCCTCGGCCCGCTCGCGCGTCTGCGAGACCAGGGTACTGATGACTACGCCGACAACGAAGAGCGCGAGGAAGGTGATCAGGTACTGGGTGTCGGAGACCGCGAAGGTGAACCTCGGGGGGACGAAGAAGAAATCGTAGGCGAGGACGCTCAGAAACGCGGTGCAGGTCGCCTCCTTGCGCCCTAACCGCAGCGCCGCCAGCACCACGGCGAGGAGATAGATCATCACGAGGTTCGTCGGCGCGAGGAAGGCGTGGACGGGCTGGCACAAAAGCGAGGCGGCCAGCACGAGCAAAAGGCTCTTCAGGTAACCGGACAGCGGTGGACGTTTTTTCGCCGCGTGCAGCACCCCCTCCTTCGTCGCCGCCTCGGCCGGTGCGATGCTCACCACGTAGACGTCGATGCTGCCGGAAAGGCGGATCACCTGGTCCACGAGGGGGGGACGGAGAAACTCCTGCCACCTCGGTTTGGTCGGTTTACCCACCACGATCTTGGTGACGTGGTTTTTGCGCGCGTAGTCTATGAGGGCCTCGGGAACGGAGGCGCCGGTGAGGCTCGTCACCTGGGCTCCCAGGCTCTCGGCCAGGCGCAGGTCCTTCCAGACCCGCTCCCGGTTCTCCTGGATCTGCTTTCCGCCGCCCGGTGTCTCGACGTAGACCGTGTGCCAGGTGGACTTAAGGTCGTCGGCGAGGCGCCTCGTGGTGCGGATCAGGGTCTCGCTGAAAGGGCTGCCGCTCACGCAGACGAGGAGACGCTCCGCCACCGGCCAGGGCCCGGCGATGGAGCGGGACTCCATGTAGGCGCGCACCTGGTCGTCCACGCGGGCGGCGGCGCGGCGCATGGATAGCTCGCGCAGCGCCATCAGGTTCCCGGGCTTGAAGAAGTTCTCCGCTGCGTGCGCCGCCTTTTCCGGGATGTAGACCTTCCCCTCCTTGAGGCGCTGCAGAAGGTCCTCGGGGGGGATGTCCACCAGCCGGATCTCCACGGCCTGGTCGAGGATCGAGTCGGGGACGTTTTCCCTGACGACGACCCCGGTGATCTGCGCCACCACGTCCCTCAGGCTCTCGAAATGCTGGATGTTGACCGTGGTGTAGACGTCGATTCCGGCGGAAAGGATCTCCTCCACGTCCTGCCACCTTTTCGGGTGACGGCTTCCGGGGGCGTTGGTGTGGGCGAGCTCGTCGACGAGGACGAGCTGCGGCCTGCGCGCGAGCACCGCGTCGAGGTCGAGCTCGGGAAGGGCGACGCTGAGGTACTCGACCTGTGCCCGGGGGACCACCTCGAGCCCCTCGAGCAGGAGGTCCGTCTCGCTGCGGCCGTGGGATTCCACGTACCCTACCACCACGTCCCGGCCGTCGTGAAGGCGCTCGTGCGCGGCCTGCAGCATGGCGTAGGTCTTGCCGACCCCGGCGGCGTAACCGAGGAAGATCTTCAGCTTCCCCTTCGCGGCCTGGGCCTCCTCGGCCTGCGCCACCTTGAGCAGCGTCTCCGGTGACGGTCTTGATGTCTCGTCGTCTCGCATCGAGGCTCCTATTTCATCGCGTCAAGGGCCAGGTTCAACTCCAGCACGTTCACCCGCGGCTCCCCTATGAAGCCGAGCTGCCGCCCCCGCGTGTGCTTGGCGATCAGGCGTTCCAGGTCGACCGCCTTCATCCCACGCGCCCGCGCCACCCGTTCCGCCTGGATGGCGGCCCCCTGCGGCGAGATTTCCGGGTCGAGACCGCTCGCGGACGCCTGCACCAGCTCGGCAGGCAGCGTCCGAGTCACGCCGCTTTCCCTTAAGGCCCGCACCCTTTGCGCCACCGTTCTCAGGTAGTCCGGGTTAGTGGGGCCCGCGTTGGAGCCCCCCGAGGCCATCGGGTTGTAGGGAAAACCGTCGGTGGCCGAGGGACGGGGCCAGAAGTATTTCGCCCCGGTGAAGGGCTGGCCGATCAGCCGGGAACCGACGCTGACTCCACCGGCATCGGCAATGAAGCTGCCGCTTGCCTGGCTCGGGAAGGCGAGCTGGGCGATGCCGGTTACGACGAGCGGGTAGGCGCCACCCAAAAGCAGGGTGAAGGCGATGAACAGCATAAGCGTCGGGCGCATGTCTTTCATGTCGGTTCTCCTATAGCATCATGCCGACCAGGATGTCGATCAGCTTGATGCCGACGAAGGGGGCGACGACCCCTCCGACGCCGAAAACGAGCAGGTTGCGTATCAGGAGCCTCTCGGCGGGCATGGGGCGAAACTTCGTCCCCTTGAGTGCGAGCGGCACGAGGAACGGGATGATCAGGGCGTTGAAGATAACCGCCGAGAGGATCGCGGAGAGCGGACTGCCGAGCCGCATCACGTTCAGCACACCCAGCTGCGGGTAGATGGAGAGGAGCATCGCGGGGATGATGGCGAAGTACTTGGCGACGTCGTTGGAGATCGAGAAGGTGGTCAGGTTGCCGCGGGTCATCAGGATCTGCTTCCCCACCTCGACGATGTCCAGGAGCTTCGTCGGGTTCGAGTCGAGGTCGATGATGTTGGCCGCCTCGCGCGCGGGCTGGGTCCCGGTGTTCATCGCAACCGCCACGTCCGCCTGTGCGAGGGCAGGCGCGTCGTTGGTGCCGTCTCCGGTCATCGCCACCATGAACCCGGCCTCCTGGTGCTCTCTTATCAGGCGGAGCTTGTCTTCGGGTTTGGCCTGGGCGAGGAAATCGTCCACCTGGGCCTCGGCAGCGATGGCGGCCGCGGTCAACTGGTTGTCCCCGGTGATCATTACCGTCTTGATCCCCATGCTGCGCAGTTGCTGGAAGCGCTCCTGGATCCCCCCCTTGATGATGTCCTTCAGGTTGATCACCCCGATCACGTCGGCGTCGCGCGACACCACGAGCGGCGTCGCCCCGGCACGGGCGATGCGGTCCACGATGACGGGAAGGTCGGCCGGAACGTTTGGCGCACCGAGGCTCGTAACGAAGGCGACCGTCGAGTCGGAAGCGCCCTTTCTGTACTTCACCCCCGCCGTGTCCAGCCCCGAAAGACGGGTCTCGGCCGAGAAGGGGACGCTCCTTGCGTCGGCCGGAAGCTCGGCACCAAGGCCGTGTTTCTCCCGGGCGAGGGCGACGATGCTGCGCCCCTCCGGGGTCTCGTCGGAAAGCGACGCCATGAGTGCCGCCTGCGCCACCTCCGTTTCCGTGTGACCGCCGACCGGGACGAATTCCACCGCTTCGCGGTTGCCGAGGGTGATGGTGCCGGTCTTGTCGAGCAGGAGCACGCTCACGTCCCCGGCCGCCTCGATGGCGCGCCCGGAGAGGGCGATGACGTTCTTCTGGAAGAGCCGGTCCATCCCGGCGATGCCGATCGCGGGGAGGAGGGCGGCGATGGTGGTGGGGGCCAGGCAGACGAAGAGGGCGACGAGTACGGTGAGGGAGACCGGCGCGCCATGCCCCGCGGCACCCGCGCTGTAGAGCGACAGCGGGCGGATGTTCACGCAGACCAGGAAAAAGACCAGGGTGAGCGCGATGAGGAGCACCTCGAGCGCGATCTCGTTCGGCGTCTTCCTTCTTTTTGCCCCCTCGATGAGCGAGATCATCCGGTCGAGGAAGGTCTCCCCCGGGTTCGCGGTGATGCGCACCACGATGCTGTTTGCGATCACCTCGGTCCCGCCGGTGACGGCACTTCGATCACCGCCGGATTCGCGCACCACCGGGGCCGATTCTCCGGTCACCGCCGCCTCGTTCACAAGGGCCGCTCCGGCGACAACGTCCCCGTCGCCGGCGATCATATCGTGCGCCTCGACCAGGATGTAGTCGTCCTTTCTTAGCTGTTCTGCCGGGACCGCGTCGTAGGGTGCGTCCAGTTCAGGGCGCCTGAGCCTTTTTGCCGTCACCTCGGTGCGGCTTTTGCGTAGGCTCGCTGCGCGCGCCTTGCCGCGCCCCTCGGCCAGGGACTCGGCGAAGGTCGAGAAGATCACGGTGAGCCAGAGAAAGAGCGAGACGAGGCCGGTGAAAAAGGGAGGCTCGCCGTTTTTGCCCGCGAGGGACAGGGCGAAGGTGCAGAGGGTTATAAGGCTCGCCACCTCGACGCTCAGCATGACCGGGTTGCGCCAGAGCATGCGGGGATCGAGCTTTCTGAAGGCCTCGACGAACGCGGGTCTGAGGATATTGGGGGCGAACATGGAAACAGGTGTCGGTGCGTGTTTGGACATGGTTATTTCCCTCCCAGCATGGTCACGTGCTCGACGATGGGCCCAAGGCTCAAAGCGGGGAAGAAGGTGAGCGCGCCGACGACGAGGATGACCAGGGAGAGCCACAGGGCGAAGGGGACCTTGTCCGTCGGGAGCGTCCCGAGGCTCGGCGGGACGTACTTCTTCCCGGCGAGCGACCCCGCCATGGCGAGCGAGGCGACGATGGGAGCGAAGCGACCGACGAACATGGCGAGGGAGCCGGTCAGGTTGTAGAAGAGGGTGTTCGCGGAGAGACCTGCGAAGGCGCTGCCGTTGTTGTTGGACATGGAGGCGAAGGCGTAAAGGATCTCGGAAAGGCCGTGGGCGCCGGGGTTCGCCATGGAGGCGATCGCTTGAGGGGTCCAAAGGGCGAGGGTCGTGAAGAAGAGCACCAGGACGCCGGAGGTCATCACCGTCACGATGGACATCCACATCTCGCGCACCTCGATCTTCTTGCCGAGAAACTCCGGCGTGCGCCCGATCATGAGCCCGGCCACGAACACCGCGATCACCACGAAGGCGATCATGGTGTAAAGCCCGGTTCCCACGCCGCCGACCACCACCTCGGAGAGGAGGATGAGCGACAGGGGGACCATGCCGCCAAGCGGTGTCATCGAGTCGTGCATGGCGTTTACCGCGCCGCAGGAGGTGCCGGTGGTGGCGCTGGTGAAAAGGGCACTTCCCGCCATACCGAAGCGCGTTTCCTTACCCTCCAGGTTCACCTGGTGCACGCCGAGCTTCGCGACAAGCGGGTTCCCGGCGGACTCGGCTCCGTAGTTGATCCCGACGGCCAGGACCAGCAGGGCGAGCATCACCGCCAGGATGGCCCACCCCTGGCGCGTGTTCCCGGTCATCTCCCCGAAGGTGTAGGTGAGCGAGGCGCCGATCAGGAGGATAAGGAAGGCCTCGATCAGGTTGGTGAGAGGGGTGGGGTTCTCGTAGGGGTGGGCCGAGTTGGCGTTGAAGAAGCCGCCTCCGTTGGTCCCGAGCTCCTTGATCGCCTCCTGCGAGGCCACCGGACCCATCGGTACCGTCACCTCCCGCACGGTAATCCGCTCGGTGACTGCGTTACCCCGCGCGTCACGCACCGCGTTGCCGCCGCCGTCCAGCTTCGCCTTTTCGTAGGTGAGCGGCTGGACCAGGGGCACCTTTTTGTAAGGGCTCAGGTTCTGGATCACCCCTTGGGAAACCAGGAGGGGCGCCACGAGCAGCGAGACCGGGAGGAGCACGTAGAGGATGGACCGGGTGAGATCGACGTGGAAGTTGCCGATGAGATCGGAGCGGTGCCTTACGAAACCGCGTATCGTGGCGATGGCCACCGCGATCCCGGTCGCGGCCGAGAGGAAGTTGTGCACCGTGAAGCCGAACATCTGGGTGAAGTAGCTCGCCGATGTCTCACCCGAGTAAGCCTGCCAGTTGGTGTTGGTCATGAAACTCACCGCAGTGTTCAGTGCGAGGTGCCAGGGAAAGGAGGTGAGCTTTTGCGGGTTGAAGGGGAGCACGCCCTGCAAAAGCAGGATGGCTAAGAGTGCTACGCCCCCTGCCAGGTTGAAAAGGACCAGCGACAGCGCGTAACGCCGCCAGGGCATCTCCTCGTTTCTGTCCACGCCGCACACCCGGTACAGGAGGTTTTCGCACGGGACGAGCAGCGGCGACAGGAAGGTCCGCTCGCCACGGAACACGCGGGCCAGGTAACTCCCGAACGGGTTGACCGCCGCCAGGAGTACCACGAAAAAGAAGATGATTTGCATCCATCCGTAGTTATTCATTATCTCTCTCCACCTTTCAGTTTACCGCACTGTCAAAGATAGTCTTCGGAGCCTTAAGATGGCGTCAAAATGGGTCCCGAAGGCATTAAGAGAGCGTTAAAACCGGATTGCCTGCGCTACTGTCAGCGCCCGGCCAGAAGGGTGTGGGGACTTTGCCTGGTGGCGATGACTGAGCGAGCGAAATCTTCTGATCGAATTAACGCGACTGCAACACCGCTGCAACATACCGGCGCTATCCTTTTCTTTCAAAAATGAGAAGAGAGAGGGAGAGAACACATGGATCTTATGCCGGTAGGTGATCGTTACATCTGGTACTGCGACTGGTGCGACACGAAGAACGTGACGCCGTGGGTGAGAGTGAGTGAGAAGGAAGTCTGCTGCGCGGCATGCCACAAGAGTTTCCCATCTTCAGTCAAGGCTGAGCCTGCGATGGCCCCGACAGGGCGGAGACGGTTGGAGTTGCTATGAGAAAGCGGCCTTTGAGCGGCGCGTTTGGAACGGGAAGAAAAGGGGTGGCCATGAAGTGGTACGCGGGACTTCCGCTCCTAAAACTCGTTGTGAGCCGCTTCCGAACTGGACAGCGGGACAATAATTACCTTGAGTTAGAGAAGACAGTGGAAGCCGGGCCATCGTATTTTGTCGCTGCACCGGCCATGTCCTAGGGGACGGTGTTTTTCGCGCCTTCCTGTCCGCGGCCTTGCGAAGGAGAGGCGGGAAATGGCTCTGGTGGCCGAGGATGCTGTAAATCATTGACATAGGGTGGGTTACATGCGATATCCATGGGCCCGGAATGGGCATGCCGTAGAGGAGCCTCAGGCTTCAGGCAAAGGAGAAGCCATGGAAAATGTAAACGCCTGCTGTCTGTCAGTGCTGAACTCAATACCGCTCATAATTTTTGTGGTGGACAATGATGTGCGGATACGCGACCTGAACAAGACTGCGGCGACGACCTTCGGTCTCGACAAAGATGCGATCTTCAACAAGCGCGGAGGAGAGGTTTTTCACTGCCTGCATTCCCACGACGTGCCGGAAGGATGCGGCAGGGCGCCGATCTGCAAGAGCTGCGTGGTCAGAAATTCGGTTGAGCTGAGCTTCGGCGGCCAGACGGTTTCCAAGAGCCGGACGAAGTTCGAGATCCAGGTCGGAGACTCCAAAAAGGAGCTGGAGCTGCTGATAACGACCAGTCCCGTTGAGCTGAACGGCGAGAAGCTGGTTCTTCTTATGCTGGAAGACATCAGTGAGTTCACCATGCTGAAGAACATCATTCCGATCTGCATGCACTGCAAGAAGATCCGCGACGATCAGGACTACTGGCATAGCGTTGAGGAGTACTTCAACACATACGTCGGGGTCGATTTCTCCCACGGCATCTGCCAGAGCTGCCTCGATAAGCTCCACCCGGAAGTGCGCGGGGCCCTGAAGAAACAATAGGAAAGGGGATGGCTGAAGCAGGCAATGCTTCGCCATCCTTTCATGCCTTCCCTCCTTACGAAGTCCCTGATACTGCAGACTTTTCACCCGCCAGAGGTCTCCCCCCGTTGCAATCTCTCCCCCCCCCGCGATGGAGAATTCTGAATTTTCTGTGTTGGCACCGCGTTGCGGAATTATATGAACCGGACGCAATGTTAACTGCCTGATTTTGTGCCGATTGCAGTTTTCGCTGTTTCAACTTCCTCCACGAAAGATCCGATTCGAAAAAAATAGATAGCTAAATAATAGTTCGCATGCTATCTATTTTCTATGACTCTCCTCACAAAAAAAATCGACAAGCAAAGCCTCCTCTACCGCATGGGGTTCCTGACGAGGCGTTGGCGGCAGATGCTGGACTCGGCCTTCCAGTCCCTGGGGCTAACCGACGCGGCATGGCGCCCATTGCTGCACCTGCACCATCTGGGTGACGGCATCAAGCAGAAGGACCTTGCGGCCTCCCTCGGCATTGAAGGCCCCTCTCTCACACGCATACTGGACCAGTTGATCGCGAAAGGTTTTATCGAGCGCGTCGAAGACGCGAGCGACCGCCGGGCGAAACTGCTCACGCTCTCACCGCAAGGGCGGGCGATGGTCACCGAGATCACCGGCAAGGTGTCGGCCCTCGAGCATGACCTCCTCAGTGCGTTCGATGACACGGAGATCGAGCAGATGAGCTACTTCGTGGAGCGACTGGAGAAGAGGCTGCAGGAAACCCGCTCGAGACTTAAAGGATGAACTCGCACCACCGCTTGAAACTCATCGTCGCCCTGCGCGGAACGTTATCCGCGCTTACGGCACTTGGCGTCGCCCAGTTCCTGGGGATCGAGAATCCCTACTGGGCCGCTATGACAGCACTGATCGTCATCCAGCCGACCCGAGGCCTTCTTTTCGAGAAGAGCTTCTACCGCCTGGTCGGCACCGTCTTCGGCTCGCTGGCCGCTCTATTTCTCCTCCGGCACACCGTATCCCCGTCCATGCTCACCTTAGCCCTCGTCTTCTGGCTCGCAGGTTGCGTCGGCATCGGGAATCTCTTACACGGTCTGCGCTCCTACGCCTTTCTCATGGCGGCCTGCACCTGCGCCGTCATCGTGATGAGCGGCTTCATGAACCCTTCACGGATGAATGAGATCGCCTTCGGCCGGATCGCCTGCATCGTCGTAGGCATCATCGTCTCCACGGCGGTAACCGCCTTCTTCACGCCGCCTTCGCAGCGAGAGGAGTTAGAGCGGCGCCTCCGGGAGGCGGTCTCGGACGCCATGTCCTGGCTGGCCTCGCTCATCCGTCACGGACGCACGGAGGAGGTTGCGAGACTTGAGCATGCGTTGCTCCTCGAGTTGGCCGACCTGGAGGTGCTTTTGGATGCGGCGGGGGCGGCAGCTCCCGGCTTCAGAAGAAGGAAGCGGCAGGTAAAGAGCCTGATCGCCGCGCTTTTATCCCTGCTCTCGGTCGGGCGCCTTTCCGCGGAACACCTTGAGCGTCACAAAGACGAGGACGGCAGGCACGCGCAGTGGCGTGAGCTCCTGGCGCGGCGTTTGAACGAAGCTGCGGCGACGTTCGAATCTTCCGAAGGAGCGGCTTTTTCCACCGAACTAGCCGCTCTCTCCTCCGAAGCGCGCTCCCACCTGCCGCTTCTGGGAGAGACGCTGCACGGACTGGTGGCTGCACTGGAAGACGTCCTTTCCGGAGTCGAGGCGGTTGCCTACGATCAGGAAAGCGAGCCGCAGCATCGGCTCATTCGGCACCGGGACTGGGTTGAAGCGGGTAGGGCGGCCTTCCGCTCGGGCCTCGTCATCGCGGCCGTCGGCTTTACCTGGAGCGCCACCGGCTGGAGCAAGGGACCGCTCATGCTGATGGCCCTTTCCATCATGACCACCGTATTCTCGAACAAGGACCATCCCGCCCACTTCGTCGGCAACATCTTCGTCGGTGCGGCGATCGGCTCCGCGGCCGCGGTTCTCTGCAGGATATTCCTGCTCCCGGGTGTGGTTGACCCGTACCTGACCATCGCCGTCGTCGCCCCGTTTGTGCTGCTCGGTTTCATCGCCATGCAGTACCGGAAAACGGTGCTGGCCGCGACCGACGCAACCCTCTTCTTCCTTTTCGTGGTTCAGCCGGGGGTAGCGGTTCACGTCGCCAATATCGACCTGGCCATCGGCGCCGTAGCCATGGTGGCGGGTGTGGGAACCGCATGGATCTCCTATACCTTGCTGGTTCCGATCAACCCTCGTCTGCGCATGCGGTCCATTCTCGCGGCCGTTTCCCGCGACCTCGTGCGCATGGCGCAGGACGGGTCGCCGCAGGTCATGGCCCGAACGCGCGAGAGGCTGCACCACAGGGTGATCCGTTTGGTGGACATGGCCGCGCGGCACGACCCGGAGCATTTAAGAACCGTCGAGGGCGGGGTGACCGCGCTCGGCATGGCCGCGTGCATCATCTCGCTGCGTGAAAAACTGGAGAGAGAGGATCTTGCCCCGACATCGGAACGGATCATAAGGGAGGCGCTGATGGCGATAGCCGTCCTGGCCCCTCAACCTGAAAATGCCGGGCAGCTGTTAAGCCGTGCGGCACGCGCCCTTTACGCTGTCTTGGAAGATGGGGCGGTGATGAAGGACGTAGCACACGCAGAGGTAGGATCAGCCGGTCATGCAGGGGACGTGCAAATGCATCCGCACCGGCTGCTGTGGGCAGAAAAACAGTAAGACTGAAGAGGAGAAGAAAATGGACTTGGCAGGCAAGGTAGTTTTGGTCACCGGCGCCAACGGCGGCATAGGGTGGGCACTGGTGCAGGAGTTATTGGAACGTGGAGCGGCCAAAGTATATGCGGCGGCCCGCAATATCCAGGCGGTAGCCGAAATGGCGAAATTCGACCCGGGGCGCGTGGTCGCGCTGAGGATCGACGTGACCCATGAGACGAGCGTGGCAACGGCGGCGGCGCAATGCCAGGATGTCGATCTCGTCATCAACAACGCCGGGGTCAACCATTGCAAGAGCCTGCTCGACCCGGACGGGCTCGATTGCGCCCGCCAGGAGATCAAGGTCAACTACCTCGGCACCCTTTCCATGTGCCGTGCCTTCGCGCCGGTACTGGCCGCACGCGGCGGGGCGATAGCGAACGTCTGCTCCATCCTCGGTCTCGTGAACCTCCCCGTGAACGGAACCTACTCAGCCTCCAAGGCGGCCGGTCACTCGCTGCTGCAGGGGGTGCGCGCCGAGTTGGCGCCGCGCGGCGTCAAGGTCTACGGGGTGTATCCCGGCCCGGTCGACACCAGGATGACCGCCGGGCAGGAGATGGAAAAAGCGACTCCGTCTCAGGTTGCCAAGATGATCCTGGACGGCATCGCGAAAGACGAAGAGTACATCTTCCCGGATGCGATGTCACTGGATGTGCGCAAAGGGTTGCTCCATGCCCCGAAAGAGGTCGAAAAGGAGTTCGGAGCGATGATTCCGTAAGGCAAACTCCGTATCAGGAGTGCATCGTTGAAAAACAAAAAGGCCCTGATCGCTCAGGGCCTTTTGTTCACAGGGATGTGTTTTTAAAAATGGTGGGCGAGACGGGATTCGAACCCGTGACCCCTGGCTTCGGAGGCCAGTACTCTATCCAGCTGAGCTACCCGCCCGGGAAAGATCTATTTACTACACTATTTCTGGGACCAACTCAAGGTGAAAGTTTAAAATCATTTGGTCATCGTTCCGTACACCGGGACGGTGATCTCTTTTTTCTGCGCGCTGCTGGTCACTATGTGCAGGTAGCCGCTCAGCACCTTCGCTTCCGGTTTCGCCTGTGCCGAAACTTCTATCGTCCCGGTCTCTCCGGGATTCAATTCTCCCTTCCTGATCACCGGCTTGATCTGCAGCGATGAGGACGTGACATTCACGGCGAGAAGCTTTACCTTACCTGTCCCGTTGTTGGTGACTTTCAGTACACCTTTGGTGGCGAAGCTGCTGCTCACCGGACCGAGGCTCAACTGGCGCGGGACCACCTGCAGTTCTTCGGTCACCGTCCCTTCCATGCTGAAGGTGTAGCTCGGACTCTTCCCGGCGTTGCTGGTGAGGGTAACCGTCTTGACCACTTTTCCGGAAAACGAGGTTGAATCGAAGGTTACTTCGATGGTGGCACTCTTGCCGGGGGGGACGACGGTGGTGGACGGCTTCACGGCGGTGCAGCCGCAGGACGCCTCCAGCTTCTTTATCTGCAACGGCGCATCGCCGCCGTTTCTGACTTTAAAGGTATGCTGTACCTTTCTTCCCTGGGCAACGCTGCCGAAATTGAAGCTGCCTTGGTCGACGATCACTTCCGGTGCAGCCCAGGCCATCGTGACGGTGAGGAGATTAATAAGAAGGGCGTAAAGGATGCGGCGCAATTTCATGTGGTACCTCTTCATCATTTGAGGGATTTAGCACATCGGAGATATATACCACAAAGGTGCTGGAGCGACCAGAATGATTGACACTATAATTTGCTTCTGTTATAGGAAACCGTTGGAAAAATTAATGTGACGCTGTGCCACCAAGTTCGGAGGGTCGATGATACTCCAATGCGACCAATGCAATACAAAGTTCAGGCTGGACGACTCTAAGCTTAAGCCGGGGGGCGTGAAGGTACGTTGTTCCAAGTGCCGACACGTCTTCGTTGCCGGAGCGGAACAAAAGCCGGAAGAATCGGACTTCGATGCCTTGCTCTCGGGGTTGGGCGCTCCGGCGCCGGGCCAAGGCGAGGCTGAGGCTGAAGCCTCCGCTGCCGCGCCGCAGACCGAGTCCGAAGTCGAAACCGAGGCTCCCAAAGCCGCCGAAGAGGAAGGTGGCCTCGATTTTGGCTCCATAAACATCGAGACCGGGGTTCCTGCCGGCAAGGAAGAGCCTGCAGCCGGCGCTGCCGAGCCATCTTTTGACGAGTTCGAGTTCAGCGCGGAACCGGTGGCTGCTGCCCCGAAGGCTCCTGCTGCAGCGGATCTGGATTTCGGGGAGTTATCCTTCGACGAAACGCCCGCCGCACCGAAGACGGAGCCGGCTCCCGCCGCTGCAACCGGCGGGCTCGACTTCGGTGAACTCTCTTTCGACGAGACGCCTGCGGCGGTGAAAGAGCACCCTGCTCCTGAGGCGGCATCGACGTCGGTTGATTTCGGTGAGTTTTCCTTCGAGGAGAACCCCGCAGCGGTGAAAGAGGAGGCAGTTCCCGCGGAAACGTCCGCTTCGGTCGACTTCGGCGAATTCTCCTTTGACGAGACCCCTGCGGCACCTGCGGAAAAGGCCCCGGAGGCTGCGGGCGAAGCGATCGATTTCGGCGAACTCTCCTTTGATGAGGCGCCCGCTGCGGCGAAGGAAGAGCCCGCTCCCGCCCCCGCTACCGCGACCGATGATTTTGATTTCGGCGAGTTCTCTTTCGACGAGACGCCTGCCGCTGCCAAGGAGGAGACTCCTCCGGTCGGCGCTGCGCCGGATCTCGGTGAGTTTTCCTTTGATGAACCGGCGGCTCCCGCCGTGAAGGAAGCCCCGGCCGGGGAATCGTTCGACTTTGGCGATTTCTCCTTCGAAGAGCAGGCAGCAGCCGAGGCGCAAGAGCCCGCCGGACCTTCGTCCGCAGGCTTTGAGTCCTTCGCGGCTGAAGAAGAGGTGCCCGCGCCGCAGCAGCCCGCGGTCGCCGAGCCGGCACCTCCTACTGCCGCAGCCGGTGAGTTTTCCTTGGGCGGGTTCTCTTTCGGAGCGAAATCCGAGGAGGCTTCTGCCGGGGAGGGGACACCTGCTGAACCCGTGGCGCCGGCAGGTGCCGCGGCGACCGAAGACGAGGCCGCCAAAACGGCCGCCAAGTCCTCGTCCCTTGATTTCAGCTTCGGGGATAAATCGTTTGCCGCTTCGGTTCCCGATGAGGCTTTTGACGACGAGCTTCCGCCTCTCTCCATATCCTCGAGGCGCAAGGGGCGCTCGGTGCTCACCATCGCCGTCGTGACCATCTGCATGATAGTGGTGCTCGCCCTCACCGGCGCCGGGCTTTACGTGCTGCAAAGCGGGCCGGATGCGCTTAAAAAGCTCGACAAGCTCGGCATAGGCTTCGTCGCCAAGTGGTTCGGCATGGAGGTCCCGGAAGAGGGGCGCATCACCATCAAGAACCCTCTCGCCTCCTTCCACCAGAACAAGGAGGCCGGTGAACTCTTCGTAGTAACCGGCGAGGCGGTGAACTCCTTCCGCAAGGCGCGCGCCTCGATCCAGGTGAAGGTGAGCATCTTCGACAAGGCGGGCAGGGTGCTGCTGCAAAAGACAGCCTACTGCGGGAACCGGCTCTCCGACGAACAGCTGAGTACGCTTCCCGTAGTGAAGCTCGAATCGATCATGAACAACCAGTTCGGCGACTCCCTCTCGAACCTGGGGGTGAAACCGGACCAGTCCATCGGCTTCGTCGTCGCCCTCGCCAACGTCCCCAAAGAGGCGGCGGACTTCGGCGTCGAGGTGGTCGGCTCCACGGTGGCTGCCGGACAGTAAAACTGGTAGGGGATGAAAAATGGAAAAGGCCGGCTTAAAAGCCGGCCTTTTTGCGTTTGGAGTGTGTCTTCTTCTCTCAGGCGGGTGCCTTGTTCAGTGCGGTGATGTACCCCTTGATACCGGCAAGGATGCCGTCGGCGGTCACATCCTGGTAGTGCGGGTCCTTGAGCTTCTGTTCGTCCCGCTCGTTGCTCAAAAACGCGGTCTCTACAAGGATGCTCGGCATGGTAGCACCCACGAGTACGTAGAAGGGGCCCTGCTTCACCCCGAGGTTCTTCACCGTCGGGTACGCCGAGAGCGCCTTTTTGTGCAGGGCCTTCTGTACCTCCTCCGCGAGATGCGCGGAGTCGTTCAGCTTGTAGTTCGCCATCAGGTCGAAAAGGACTGCCTGCAGCGTGCTCACTTTCTCAAGGCTCGTGCCGTTCTCCTTCGCGGCCAACTGCGCCACCTTCTCAGTCTTGGCGAGGTTCAGATAGTAGGTCTCGATGCCGTTGGCGCCGTGGTTCAGCGAGGCGTTCGCGTGGATGGAGACGAAAAGATCGGCTCCCACCTTGTTGGCGATCGCGGTTCTCTCCTGCAGCTCGATGAAGACGTCGGTGGAGCGGGTCATCACGACATCGATGCCGAGCTCCTCGCGGATCTTACGGGCCAGGTCCAGGCCGATCTGCAGCACGATGTCCTTCTCCCTCGTGCCCGAAGGGCTGACCGCGCCGGGGTCGTGCCCGCCGTGCCCCGGGTCGACCACGATCCTCCTGATCCTACCCGGCTTGAACCTTTTGGGCTCCTTTGCCTTTTGCGGCTTCTCGGGCTGGGCGAGCTTGTCGGCCTGTTTCGGTTCGGCCGGGGCGTTCTCGATCACCTCCCGCGACGCCGAGATCTCCTGCCTGCGGTCTCCCTTGATGTCGATGATGATGCGGTAGGGATCCGAGAAGGTGAAGACCTTGTATTCCTTGATGCTGTCCAGATCGAGGACGACCCTGACCGTGGAGGGGGCGAACTGGGCGATGCGGACGCTTTTTAAAAGGCCGTCACCTACGGAGAGATCTTTCACCCCGGTGTTTAGGTGAGTGCCCGGCAGGTCCAGGTAGAGCCGGCCGGGAAGCTTGTGATGCTCGAAGGCCACCTCCCTGTCGGCGGCTATGGAGACGCGGGTGTAGTCCGGGGTGGACCAGTGCCTGAGTTCTGTCACCGGCACGAGGCCGGCGAGCGGCGTCGTGCCGGCCGCCTCTGCAAGCCAGGGCGTGAGGAGCATCCCCCCCTGGGCGGCGAGGGCACGGCAGGCGAGCCAGCGATAGTAGGGGGGGACCAGCCCGAGGTATTTAACGAACTCCCTGCGTTTCATTTCACATCATCCTTTTCAGCTCATCCACGAGGTTGAGCGCCTCGAGCGGTGTTAAGAGCGCCACTTCCACCTCTTTCAGCCTCTCCCTGATGAGATCCTCGCCGGCATCGAAAAGCGAGAGTTGCGGGGACGGGGTGGGGGCCTTCTTGCCGCGCGCCAGGCGCGGAACTCCCCCCTCGCCGTACTCCCCCTTTTCCAGGTTGAGAAGGATCTCCTTGGCCCGGTCGATCACCGCCTGCGGCAGCCCGGCCAGGCGAGCGACCTGGATGCCGTAGGAGTGCGAGGCGCCGCCCGGAACGATCTTTCTCAAGAAGATGATGCGTTCGTTCCACTCGCGGACCGCGATGTTGAAGTTCTTTATGCCGGAGCGCGTGACGGCGAGTTCGGTCAACTCATGGTAGTGGGTGGCAAAGAGCGTCTTCGCCGCGTGCGCCTTGTTGTCGTGCAGGAATTCGGCGACGGCCCACGCGATGGAGACGCCGTCGAAGGTGGAGGTGCCCCGGCCGATCTCGTCCAGGATCACGAGGCTCTTCGCCGTGGCTCCCCGCAAGATGGCGGCGCTCTCCATCATCTCCACCATGAAGGTCGAGTGCCCGCGGGCCAGGTTGTCCGAGGCGCCGACGCGGGTGAAGATCCTGTCCACGAGCGGGATGCGCGCCCGCTCGGCGGGAACGAAGCTCCCCATCTGCGCCATCAGGGTGATGAGGGCCACCTGGCGCATGAAGGTCGATTTACCCGCCATGTTCGGGCCGGTGATGATGATCAGCTGGTTCTCGCCGTTGTCGAGGAGCGTGTCGTTCGGAACGAAGCGCTCGGCGGCGTAGAGGTCCTCGATGACGGGGTGCCTCCCCTCGGTGATGGAGAGCTCGGTCCCCTCGTGCACCTCCGGACGGCAGTACCCCTTGTCGTGGGCGAGCTCGGCGATCGAGGCGAGGACGTCCAGGCAGGCGAGGCGGTCCGCGCTCCTGGCGATCCGCTCACCCTGGGCCGCAGCGGCCTCGCGCACTTCCTGGAACAGGGTGAACTCGAGGTCCTTGATCCGGTCCTCGGCGCCCAACACCTTCTCCTCGTACTCCTTTAGCTCCGGGGTGATGTAGCGCTCGGCGTTGGCGAGGGTCTGTCTCCTGATGTAGTCCTCGGGGATGGACGAGACGTTCGCCTTCGTTACCTCTATGTAGTAGCCGAACACCTTGTTGTAGCGGATCTTCAGCGAGGTGATCCCGGTGCGCGCCTTCTCCTGGGCCTCGAGGCGGGCGATGAACCCTTTCCCCTCGCGGCTTATGGCGCGCAGCTCGTCGAGCTCGCCGTTGTAGCCGTCTGCGATGATGCCCCCATCGCGCAGCACGAAAGGAGGATCCTCGACGATGGCGCGGGTGATCAGGTCGCAGATCTCGGTGAGTGGGTCGATGCCTGCGTCAAGCTCTTTTAGATACGGCGCGGCGCATTCGGCGAGTTTCTCCTTGATGGCGGGAAGCCTCGAGAGCGATGAATTGAGGGCAGCGATATCCTTGGCCGAGGCGGAGGCGAGGCTTATGCGCCCGTTCAGCCGCTCGAGGTCGTAGACCCCGGAGAGGAGGTTTTTCAGCTCTGCACGCACCCCGGGGGCCTCGATCAGTTCCTGCACCGCGTCCTGACGCAGGCGGATCTTCGCGAGGTCCATCAGGGGGTAGTTGATCCACTGCTTGAGTTTTCTCCCCCCCATCGCGGTCACGGTCCGGTCCATGAGCCCCAGCAGGGACCCCTTGCGTTTCCCCTCGGAGATGGTGGCGGTCAACTCAAGGTTGCGCCTCGTGGACTCGTCCAGGAGGAGGTGCTGGCTCTCGCTATACGGGGTTATCCCGGTCACGTGCGGCGCGTTCCCCTTCTGGGTGTCGACCAGGTAGTGCAGGATCGCTCCGGCGGCGAGGAGGGCAGTGGGGAGCCCCTCGCACCCGAGCGTCTCGGCGGTGGCGCCCTTGAACTGGTTGCCGATCAGGCGCTTGCAGTAATCGGCGTCGTAGACCCATTCCTCGAAGTAGGTGAGGCTGCGGTCGTTTTTCAGATGCGCCACATCCTTCGCCTTCGGCTCTTCGCGGAAGGTGGCGGGGAGGATGATCTCGCGCGGCGCGATGCACGCCACCTCGGCGAGTGCTGCCTGCAGCCCGGCGAGTTCGGTGACCCGGAATTCACCGGTGGAGAGGTCCAGGTAGGAAAGGCCGTAGCACTCGCCGTCGCAGCAAAGGGCCAAGAGGTAGTTGTTTTCCTTCGGGGAGAGCGAGGCGTCCTCGACGACGAGGCCGGGGGTGACTACCCGCACCACCTCGCGCTTGACGATCCCCTTGGCGAGTTTCGGGTCTTCGGCCTGCTCGCAGATGGCCACCTTTTCGCCCGCCTCGACCAACTTCGCGATGTACGGGGCGCAGGAGTGATAGGGGACGCCGCAAAGCGGGACTTCGGATCCGTCAGCGTTTTTGCCGCGCGAGGTGAGGGTGATACCGAGTATGCGGGAGGCTTTCACCGCGTCATCGAGGAACATCTCGTAGAAGTCGCCGCATCTGAAAAAGAGAATCGCGTCGGGATGTTCAGCCTTGATCTCGAGGAACTGCCGCATCATGGGTGTTATTTCAGACATTTGGGAACCTTTTGGGGGAAGAGAAACGCGGGGCATCTTAGCAAAATCGCGGCACCATGTAAAGCTTCGCAGGCTCGCCTCCGAAGTCAGTGTCGTTGCGATCCGTTTCGGGGTGGCTGAGCTCAGTCTCGTGCCCGGGATGTCCGACTTCATGGCGGGATAAATGGTTTAATGCCAATTTTTTGCCTTCTATCTCTGGAGTTTTGGCCTATATGACTTAGAATCGCCTAAAGTTTTGCGGCCGACCCGCTCGGGGCGGTACGCACGGCGGGATGAATTCTGCAGGAGCAGCAGTCGCGAAAGCCGGCAAACCGGTTGCCGGCAAGGGAGGTGCTGTATGGGACATGGACGCAAGGTTTCGGTGGTGGGGCTGGGCTATGTCGGGCTGCCGGTTGCGGTGGCCTTCGGAAAAGTGCAGCGTACCATCGGGTTTGACATCGACGCGAAAAGGATCGAGGAACTGAGCTCCGGAAAGGATCGCACAGGTGAGGTGGAGGGGGCGGATCTCACCGAAACCGACATCGTCTTCACCGACCGGATCGATGATCTCAAGCAGGCGGATTTCCACGTCGTCGCGGTCCCGACCCCGGTCGATCCGGCGAAACAGCCGGATCTCTCGCTTTTGTGCAGCGCCTCGGAGACGGTGGGGCGCGCGCTTAAGAAGGGGGACGTGGTAGTCTACGAGTCGACGGTATATCCGGGGGTGACCGAGGAAGTCTGCCTTCCGATCCTTGAGCGGGTATCGGGGCTCAAGAGCCCTGAGGACTTTACCGTGGGGTACAGCCCGGAACGGATCAATCCGGGGGACCGCGAGCACACCTTCACCAACATACTGAAAGTCGTCTCCGGGCAGGACGCCGCCACCCTCGAGATCGTGGCGCAGGTCTACTCGGAGGTGGTAACGCCAGGCGTGCACCGGGCACCTTCCATCAAGGTGGCCGAGGCGGCGAAGGTGATCGAGAACACGCAGCGCGACCTGAACATCGCCCTCATGAACGAACTCGCCCTCATCTTCGATCGGATGGGGATCGACACCGGTGAGGTGCTTGCCGCGGCAGGGAGCAAGTGGAACTTCCTGAACTTCCGTCCCGGGCTCGTCGGTGGGCACTGCATCGGGGTCGACCCCTACTACCTGACCCACAAGGCGGAGAAGATCGGCTACATCCCGCAGGTGATCTTAGCCGGACGGCGCATCAACGACGGCATGGGAAAGTTCGTGGCGCAGCGCGCGGTGAAGGAGATCATCCGGGCGGGGCACCACGTGCTCGGCTCCTACGTCACCGTGCTCGGACTCACCTTCAAGGAGAACTGCCCGGACCTCAGGAACTCGAAAGTGGTCGATATCCTGGGCGAGCTCTGGGACTACGGCCTGAACGTGCAGGTCTGCGACCCGATGGCGGACCCGCAGGAGGCGAAGAGCGCCTACGGCGTCAGCTTGAAAGAGCCGGAGCGGCTGCAGCCGGCGGTCGCGGTCATCGTGGCGGTGGCGCACGACGTCTACCGCAACTGGACGCCGGCCAAGTTCGCGAGCCTCATGGTGGAAAACCCGGTGTTGATCGACGTGAAAGGGATCTACGACGGCCGGCAGATGGCATCGGCCGGCATCCGGATCTGGTGCCTGTAGCCGAGGTGGTGATATGAAACGGAGCCAAGTCCACAGCCCGGCCGCCGGGCACTGCTATCCCAAGGACCTCGTCGCCTTCGTCTTTGAGAGGTGGCAGGACCGCGCCTTCGTGGCGCGGGTCTGCCACGAGGCCGAGCCGGGAGGCTTCCGGCTTCCCGAGCGCGACGTTCTCGAGCAGGTGATCTCGACCTGCTACCAGGCGAGCCTTCTGCGCGAGGAGGAGCGCCCGGTGATGTTCCGCCTGATCATCCGGGACTCCTACCTCTTCGCCGCCCACGAGGGTCCCCCCACGGGGATGCACCGGCTCATCTTCTCGAGAACCCGTCCCTTCAACGAATACGAGCTGCATCGCTTGGCCCCGGCCGCAGACTTCTACCGGACCCTCATCGGCATCTGTATCGACCCGGCGCACGGTGCCCAGATCTGGGGGCTGCTCCACTCGGGAACCCGCTGGATGCACGCCGTGTACGGCGGCCGGAAGACCTCTCCCCCCTTGCCGCAGAGCCTCGTGGTCTACGTCACCGGCCCGGGGCAGATCTCGGTGTGCGCCGGTGACGAAATCATCGCGTCCTTAAACGGCGGGCAGATCAACTGTCCGTCCATCGACGTCTTCAACTCCCGCTGGTTCGGAAAGAGCCTCGCCGCCCTGAACGAGGAGACCTTCGCGCTGCACCGCTGCGCGCGCAGGCGCGCCGAGCGACCCTGGGCCGAGCTCGACCCTGACTTCGGCAGCAACATAGGGCAGCAGGCACTCAGGCGCATCATCAGCGTGATCAGGAACTCGAACCACGGGGGGCTGCTCGTTTACCTCCCCCCCGAACTGGCCGATGAGATCATGCAGGAGAACCAGTATCTCACGGTTAAGTACCAGTTCCTGGAGCTCGATTCCAGACAGCGCTTCCTCTCCCTCACCCTGCGCATCATGAACACCCTGGCCGAGAGCTACGGCGACCCGGAACATCCCGAACGGAAAGTGGGGTGGCAGGAGTACGTGACGAGCAAGAACGAATCGATCGCGCTTCTGGACGAGGCGATCTTCGACGTGGCGCACTTCATCGCGGCACTCTCGGCGGTGGACGGGGCGGTCGTCATCACCAAGCGTCAGGAGTTGCTTGGTTTCGGCGGGGTTATCTCGGGGGATCTGGACAGCGTCGGCATGGTGTCGCATGCCCTCGACACCGAGGGGGAACAGTGCGAGCCGGTTTTGAGCGAGGGGGTAGGGACGAGGCACCGGGCCGCCTACCGGATCTGCCAGAAGCTGCACCAGGCGATCGCCGTCGTGATCTCTCAGGACGAGACGGTGCAGATCGTGCGGTGGCACAATGGTTCGGTGACCTACTGGGACCAGATCCCCACAGGCGTACCAGGGTTCTAGGGGGGTAAGTAGCTAAGGTTGTCGGAGCTTATGGGCACATTCTTCTCAATCCGCATCCACGTTACGCACCCCTTCCGGCTTCCACGCGGGGGAGATCACCTTCGCTCCGCACTCCTTGCCTAAAAGGGTCCCGAAGGTGACCGAAAAATCCCCGTACCGGTTGTTGACGCGGTCCATGGCGCTCGCTACGAGCGCCTTTTTGCGCTCGGTATCGAAAAGCGGCAGCTGTTCGGTGTGGTAGGTGAGGTTCGTGATTCTGACGCCTAAAAGCCGCACAGGCTGGGTCAGGTCGAGCTGGTCGAGGATCTGCACCGCGTCGCGGTAGATCTCGTCGCTGTTGCTGGTAGGCTCGGCACGGCTTGCCTGCCTGGAAAAGGTGGTGAAGTCCGCGTAGCGCACCGTGAGGGTCACCGTCTTCCCCGCAACCCCGTGCTTTCTCGCCCTTCTCCCAACCATCTCGGAGAGCTGCAAAAGGTACAGAAGGATCTCGGCGCGCTCGGTGATGTCGGTGTCGAGGGTCGTGCTGTGCCCGACGCTTTTCACCTCCTCGGCATCCTCTTCGGCGACGACCGGAGCATCGTCGACGCCGAGCCCCATGTAGTGCAGCTTCTCCCCGGTCACCCCGAAAGCCTTCCTGAGCACCTCCATCGGAAAGCGCCCGAGCTCGCCGCAGGTCTTGATGCCGAACTTGGTCAGTTGCTGGTGCGTCTTCGCCCCAATGCCGCAGAGATCCTTGATCGGGACCCGCTCCATGACACGCGCCACCTCTTCCGGTGCGATGACGGTGAGGCCGTCCGGCTTCTGCATGTCGGAGGCGAGCTTTGCGAGGAGCTTGTTGGGGGCGATGCCGACGGAGCAGGTAAGGCCGAAACGCTCCCGGATGCGCTCCTTGATGAGGCACGCGATGTTTTCCGGCGAACCGAAGAGGCTGAGGCACCCCGTCACGTCAAGAAACGCCTCGTCGATGGAGAACACCTCGACGAGCGGGGTGTACTCCCGCATGATGCCGATGATCTGCTTTGAGGTGTAGGAGTACTTCCGGTTGTTGCCGACCACGAAGATCAGCTCCCGGCACTTTTGCCGAGCCTCCCAGGTGTTCATCCCGGTCTTCACCCCATAGGCGCGCGCCTCGTAGGAACAGGTGGTGATGATGGTGCGCTTGGCCGCGCCGATCACCGCCACCGGCTTGCCGCGCAGGGCTGGGTTTGACTGCTGCTCCACCGAGGCGAAGAACGCGTTCATGTCGATGTGCAGGATGATCCGGTGCTCTGCCACGTCTTACTGCTCCTCGACCCCCACGAGGGTCCAGTTCTGGTCCGAGGTGTCGTACACGATTTCGTAGAGGTTGCTGTCGTCGCAGACTGCGAAGTGCAGCCTCGTCGCGCCTCCGAGGTTGTCCTTCCAGAAATAGGGCCAGCGCGTCACCGCGTGCCGCTGCCGCCGCCACTCGAACCAGACCGGCTTTACCCGCGTCCCCGGGGAGAAAACCGCGGCCACCCTGATGCTCTCACAAAAGCGCTGCATGAAATTACTCCATCTGCCGGTAGATGCCAACCACTTTCCCTACGATGGAGACTTCGCCATCCCCCTCGTGCACGATGATCGGGTCGTAGTTCGGGTTTTCCGGCTGGAGCCTGATCCGGTCCGCCTCCCGGTAAAAGCGCTTCAGCGTCGCCTCCCCACCCACCATGGCGACCACGATGTCTTTGTTGTGGGCGTCGGGCTGCGGGCGCACCAGCGCGAGGTCCCCCTCCACGATGTGGGCGTGGATCATGGAATCCCCCTTCACGCGCAGGAAGAAGGTCCCCCCCTTGTCCATCTGCGAGCGGTCGATGGTGAAGTGCCCCTCGATGTCCTCTATCGCGGGGTGCAGGGTGCCCGCCCGTACCTGGCCAACGATGGGGAGGGGGACCCCCTGTCCCTGCTGGCTCAAGGTGATGCCGCGCGTGCTTCCCTCCTGCCGGCGCAGGTATCCCTTGCGCTCCAGGGCGTCCAGGTGCTTCAGAACCCCCAGCGTGCCGCTCACCCCGAGCTTCGCACCGATCTCACGCAAGGTGGGGGGGTAGCCGTACTCCTCTATGTGCCGGGACACGATCTCCAGCACTTCCTTTTGCCGTGCGGTCAATTCTTCCATTTAGCCCACCTCCTACTCTTGGTTATCTGATGAGAACTTTACCGTATGGTAACCATGCCCTGTCAAGCCGGAAAAAAGCTCTTCGGTTGATGGTTAGGGAAATCCAACTATAGTGTAGCGGGTGTTCGTGCGGGGGATGTCAACCACCAGGATTAGGAGGCGGCCATGACAAGCGTGGACGGAAGGACTACAGGGACATGGAGACGGGTCGTAAGACGTAGTAGTGGGGGAAACGGGGGCGAGGAAAGAGTGGCGCGCGGCACGGCGCGCTCGTTACGGTCGGGAAGCCTTATAGGGGCTATATTGCGCGGCGTGCTCCCTTTTTGCATCCTCTGCGTGCTCGCCTCACCGTGCAGCGCCGATGGGGACGGTGAGTACCACACCCCTCTGGCGGGTGAGCCGGGACGGGTCACCTTCATGGGGCGCGAGGTCGAGATCCCGGCGGTCGATCGCGCCCGGATGAACTCCATCACCCTCGGCGCATCCCTTCTTGAGCCCCCCCAGGGACAGACATCTGCGCTGCCGGTCGCCGCCTTCTTTCACCGGCGCGTCACCGAGCGCTCGCACGCCCGCGCCATGATCGCGCTCTTTGTGAACGAAATTGAGTATGACCGCGACGCAGGCGGCCTGGACCTGGTGGCGCAGTTCGAGAACGAGACCCTCCCGGTGGCGGAGCGTGAGATCAACCACGGTGAAGATGTGCGGGGGACCTCGCTCTACTTCGGCACCCTCGTCGGTGCGGCGGGGATTGGCTACCGGACCCCCGTGTCGCCCTTTCAGGTGGACAACGATTTCAGGGTGCAGCTTTTAGCCCGCGCCGGATACTTTTACGCCCACCGAGAAGGGGATACCTCCCCCGGGCTCTGGGTCCCACCGGACACGGCGCTTCTCGGCGCCAGGCTGCGCTGTCGCTTCGATGGCCTGCGCAGAAACCTCCTGGAGCTCCCCCACAAGGGGGTTGCGGCCGGGTTCGATGCGGACTTCACGCACCGGGACCGGTGGCGCGGCGAGGAGGGAGGAAGCGGTAACCGCAATTACGCGCAGTTTCGCGGGCACCTGGTCGGTGCCTACGGCGTGCCGGGGATCTCTTCAGATAGGGACCGGCTCCTTTTCGCCCTGTACGGCGGGATCACCGGTGCGGGGAAGGGAGACCGCTTCAACGCCTTCCGCATCAACGGCACGCCCTTTCCCAGCGAGCAGTACGACCTTGCCTGGCCGCACTACAGCGGTGTCGTCTTCGACGAGGTGCTGGCCCGGGGGTACGCGACCGCCACTGCCGGCTACCGCCGGGAGCTCACCTTTTTCCTCTACCTGAGCGCCCTGGGGTCGTACATCTGGGCGGACCGCTCTCGTGCCGAGGCGGTGGACCGGGTGGCCTTCAGGGACCGCCAGGGTGGCGCTGCAACGGTCGCACTGGACAGCGCGTTTTTGTGGAACTCCTCGCTCTACCTCGCGTGGAGTTACGAATCCGGGGTGATGCGCGAGGGACGCTCCGGCAGCGGCTTCACGCTCATGTGGAACAAGCTTCTGTGATGTGCGCTTGCAATCGGCGGGAAATGGACTTAATGTGGCACGCGTTACGGAGAGGTGAAGCTCACCAGGTAGTCGATCACCTCGGGGGAGGCCTCGCCTCCCTTGAATTCGTTGATCTCCGGCATGATGACGAGGCTCGCAAGGGGTGAGCCGTTGCGGGAAAGCTGTTCCGGGATGGCATTTTTTACGGCGTGCCAGATCCCGGTGAACGCCACCACCTTCGTCTTGGGCGCCTTTTTCAGGTAAGCGCGGATGTTGGTCGCCATGCCGCTGTTGCGCAGGGTCTGCGCCTCGCAGAAGTACTCGAAGACGCGCCCGTTGGTGACGTGTTTGAACACCTCGCCGAAAGATTTCTTGAGAAACTCGGTGTGCGGGTTGTTCAGGTCGCACATCGTCCCCTGCGGGAGGCTCTTTTTCTCCTCATCGGTGAGCGCCGCATAGCCGCGGCGCGAAACCTTGACCACCAGCTCCTTCGGGAGGTTGAGCGCGATCATGGGGATCCCGTTTTCCTTCGCGAAGACGAATATGTCCCGATAAAGCCCCCAGTCGTAAGACCAATTTTGGGCGAAGACCTGTTTGAACCGCTCTTCGCTCATCTTCCCGGCGATGAAGGCGTCCAAATTCCCCTGGCTGTCCGACTGCATAGCCTCGATGCCGATAGCGATGGGGATACCCTCTTTCTTCATTGCGCGGAGCACCTCGAGCTGCAGGGCGTGATGCGCCTTGTTGTCGTGGACTTCGCCGACGAGGACCAGGTCCGCCTTTTCAGCTTGGGCGACGACCTGTCGCATGGCGACCTGCTTTCCGTCGCTTAGGCGCGTGATGTTCTCTCCGGCCGGTGCGGCAGCCGGAAGCACCAGGGAAACGATGATGAAGAGCAGGCAAGCGGCTAACTTGGACATGATGCGGCTCCCGTGGGGGTGTTGCCCCGTGAAATGGCACGCTGCAGGTTACACCAATGCATGCGAGATCACAAACATAATTGCTCCTCCCGCATCGGAGGAGCCGGCGCCTGGCGCCCGGAGGTGAGCGTGAGGGGAATCGGGTTCCTTTGCTTTCTTTTGGTCATGCTGTTTCAGCTGCTGTTCGCCCTTGGTGCACAAGGCGCGGCACCCCAGGTCGCGAGCCAGGAGATAAGGGTCGCCCTCGACCCGGCAAGGCACGAGCTGCGTGGTGCGACCACGGTCATCTTTGCCGGAGTGGCGAAGCAGGCCAGGCTCGGCCTCGCCCCGGCGGCGCGCGTCGAGTCCGTCCAAGACGCCGGGGGGGAGAAGGTCCCCTGGCGCTTCGACTCGGGCTCTCTTACCCTCGATCTTGCCGGCCGGGCGGCCACGGTGACCGTTTCATGGCGGGCGAGCTTCCATGACGAAGTCTCACGCAACCAGACGGCCGAGGACCCGAGCTACGGGGTGAACGCGTCCATAGGCGAAGAGGGTACCTTCCTCGGGGGGGGCGCACTTTGGTACCCGGTGCCGGAGCAGGTGCCGCAAAGCCGGACGGTCAAGGTCGAGGCCCCCGCCGGGATCGAGGCGGTCACCTTCGGAGCACGCCTCTCCCGGGAGACTTCAGGCGGGGTGACCCGCTCCGTCTGGCGCGAGGCGCGGCCGGTCGGGATCCTCTCCCTCTGCGCGGGACCCTACCTCGTCGAGGAACGGGAGGTGGCAGGGATCAAGCTTTACAGCTATCTCTCGCGCGACAACGCCGCACTCGCCCCGCGCTACCTGGACGCCGTCGCCAGGTACCTCCCCATGTACCAGGAACTCTTTGGCCCATACCCCTTCGAGAAGTACGCCGTGGTGGAAAACTTCTTCCCGACGGGGTACGGCTTCCCCTCCTTCACGCTTCTGGGGGGCTCCGTGATCAGGCTCCCGTTCATCGCCGATACGAGCCTTCCCCACGAGATCGCGCACAGCTGGTGGGGCAACGGCGTCGACGTCGACGCGTCCGAGGGGAACTGGTGCGAGGGGTTGGTGACTTACCTGGCGGACTACCTGCTGAAGGAGCGCCGCTCGGAGGCGGAGGGGAGCGACTACCGCAGGCAGCTCCTCATCGACTACGCCTCACTGGTCACGCCGCAAAACGACTTCCCGCTCACCTCCTTTGCCAGCCGCAGCGATCCCGCCTCGCGCGCCATCGGTTACGGCAAGGGGGCCATGGTGTTCCACATGATCCGGCGCCATATCGGGGACGAAGCCTTCTTCGCGGGGCTTAGGCAGGTGGCCCGGGAGCGGATGTACCGGGACGCCTCATGGAGCGACCTCCTGCGTGCCTTCTCGGAGCGCTCCGGGGCCGACCTATCCGTTTTCAGGACCTGGCTCACCCGTCCCGGCGGCCCGCGTCTCGCGCTGGCGGATGTGACGCTGCGCCGCGACGGTAAGGGGTGGCGGGTGAACGGGGTGGTGCGGCAGTCCGCGCCGTTTTTCGCCGTGGATCTTCCGCTGCGCCTTGAGTCGGCGGGCGGGGCGACGACCGAGGTCGTTCGGGTCGCTGCGCGTGAAGAGACCCCGTTCACGCTTACTAGTACGACCGCTCCGGGGCGCCTGCTTCTCGATCCCGCCGCGGACCTGTTCCGGATCCTCGCCAAGGACGAGATCCCCGCCACGGTGAACAGCGTGAAGGGCTCCACGCGCCTTATGGGCGTGGTAGCGCGCGACTGCCGGGCGCGTCCGGAGACCTTCCGCGCCTTCTTGGCCTCCCTTTCCCAGGGGACGGCCCCCATCGTAGGCGAGGCCGCACTGACGCCGACGGAGGCGGCGCGCCACGACCTCGTCATCTGCGGCATGCCCGCGGACCGCTCCCTGATCCCGGCCGGCGCGGAACTACCTGGCACGGCAGGGGAGGGGGATGCAGACTCCCTGCTCTTCCAGGTGCTGATGCGCCACGTGCCGGAAACGGGGGCGGTCGCCCTGTTCCTCCCGGGATCGGAGCGCGCCGCGCTCCAGTACGCGCCGAAGGTAACCCACTACGGGAAGTACGGCTCCCTGTACTTCGCGGGGGGCGTCAACCGCCGCAAGGGGACCGCGGCTGCGGCGGGCGGGGGGGCGGTGGTGCGTTTTCAGGCCAAGTAAACAGTCCGTAGTTTCGAGTCCTTAGGGCGCCGTCACGTGCGTGCGGCGCCTCGTTTTCGTCCTCTTCTTCGCTGCCCCTCGCAAGCCGCCCCCTGCGCACCAGGGGTGCTCCTCGCCACTACCCCGCTTGTATTTTTATTTGCATTCACGAATTAAAAATATTTAAGTTATAATTCTCCGCGGTCGATAAGGAGAGATGTCGTGCACGGGAGGGGCACGGAACCGGCCACTCCGCGATACTTCCCGTTGCGACGACCATCGGTTGGAAAACCACCGGCAGAACGCCGGGTCGCCTAGAAAAGGAGCTACGCCATGACAGTGAGTGATATCTCTTTGACCGCCGGCATGAGGACCAACCTTTTGTACCTGCAGAACACGAGCCAGCTGCTGAACCGCACCCAGCAGAGACTCTCCTCGGGGAAAAGGGTGAACAGCGCGCTCGACAACCCGACCAACTACTTTGCAGCCCAGAACGCGAACCAGAGGGCGAGCGACCTCTCCGACCGCAAGGACGGGATGTCTGAAGCGGTGCAGACGGTGAGTGCGACCAACGCCGGCATCTCCGCCATCACCGGCCTCATCAACGCCGCCAAGGGTGTCGCCCAGTCCGCCCTCTCCACGAGCGACACGACGGTCCAGGCGAAGCTGGCCGACCAGTACAACACCATCCGCAGCCAGATCGACAACATCTCCTCCGACTCCGGGTACCGGGGCTTGAATCTCCTGAGTTCGATCAACACGCTCACGGTGAACTTCAATGAGGATGCCAGCTCGACCCTCGACGTCGTCGGCTTCCTGGCCAGCTCGGACGGCCTGAGCCTCACCACGGCCAGCGGCAACTGGCAGAGCGTTTCTGACATCACCACTGACACCGCGAAGATGGATACCGCCATTTCCACGCTGAGGGTGAACACCCAGGCCCTCGCCGCGAACCTGAACATCATCACCACCCGCCAGAGCTTCACCGACGAGATGATCAACACGCTGCAGACCGGGGCCGACAACCTCACCCTCGCCGACATGAACGAAGAAGGGGCGAACATGCTGATGCTGCAGACACGCCAGTCGCTCGGTACCACCTCGCTCAGCCTCTCCTCGCAGGCTGCGCAGTCCATCCTCAGGCTGTTCTAGTCATGAAGGCGGGGCGGCGCACGCCGTCCCGCCCATCCCACCCTTCAAGGAGGCGACATGAGAAATCCGGGCTGCAGACCACCCTGTCGGGAACAGCGCCGATCCAAGCCGTGCAGCGGGCCGGGCTTCTCCTCCGAAACCACGTCTTCCGCAGCATGGCATGAAGCCGGCCTCTCCGGGGAGCTCGGGGCGGTTTCCTGCGATTTGAGGCAGGAAGGTCTCAACATGCTGCGCCTTGCCGAAGCGCACCAACAGGCTCAGAACCCGCTCAGCGCCTCATCGAGACAGGCCCGCACCGTGCTGGGACAGTTCTAGCTGCGCTACCAGAAGTACCAGGCGCCGCTTTTAAGGACGTATATGGCGAGGGCAAGATTTGCGACGGCGTGGGAGAGGATGCAAAGGGCGAGGCTTCGGGTTCGGTAAAGGACGACGTTGAAGATGGCGCCTGCCAGCATACCGGCAAGGAGGAAGTGGTGTTCGAGTCCGAAGAGGACCGTGGTGATCAGGAAGGAACCCCAACTGAAGGTCCCGACCGGCACGGATCGGAAATCCGGACGGATCAGGTAGCGTATCAGAAAGGAGCGCCAGAAAAGCTCCTCCATCACTGGGACCACGAGCACGGCCCCCGCAACCCGCGTCGCGGTTAGAAGGAGCCGTACCGCCCCCTCTGGAAGAAGCATCGGGTTGAAGCCGGGCGAGGATCCCACCAGTGGCAGGGTCGTCTGAACGTTGATCCAGAGCAGGAAGGTGATTACCCCGGCACCTGCGGCCGCCAACGAAGCCGCGGGCTTCAGCAGCTCCCTCCATCGCAGTTCTTCCTTGAATTCAGAGCGCACAACGTAAAGCAGCAATGCCACGCTTATGGTCTTTAGCGGATACAACAGGTAGAAGGACTGGTCGGTCAGGGTGACCCACTGCCGCTGTGTGGCCTCGCGCAACCCTTCCTCGAGCGCTATGAAGGCCATAAAAAGGGCGAAGGGAAGTACGCGTGCGATGACAGCACGCTCCACACGCAAGAATTTGGCGACTAGATCAATCATATTGGCGGTATTTACCACAGCACCGGTGACCTGTCCATCCGGCTCCTTCAGTCTTAGCGGGGTCTGAATATTGCAAGGGCATTGACAGAAGTCCTGCATTTAACCTGTAGCTACAGAGAATGTGGCTCGAGGGGGGCGGTCATGCTGGTTCAGGTGCATTGGACAAACAAGAGATACGACTACGTGAAGGATTACATGCTCGACAGCCTGATAGAGGCCGGTGTCGTTGCCAGATTTCTCCGTTCTTCCGGCTGGGTGACCATCGGCATCGATCCGATTCGCAGGTCGAAGCATCAAAAGTCCTACGGCGGTCCGGAAAGAAGGCACATAGGAAGCGCTGCCGCATGAAACGCCGTCTATCAGGACGCTTCGACGTGGTACTGTCGGATTTTCTAACAGCCCCTTTGGCAGCGGTATTGTTGCTGCGGTAAAAGACGCCGGCGGCGTCCTACACTTCCCTTTTGCGACACGATCACCGCGATGTGCGATTCCCACTGCAACACCCATGTTCGGCTTCACTGAAGAACATCTCCAACGTTTATCCCCTCCGTCTAAAACCATTTCCCGGACGTCCATCTCTTTGTAAAAAAAATCGACAGAATCTCCGCGCAAAGCGCCAATCCTTTTTGAATCGGCCTGTTACGGGTTATTTGCCTTCCCGTCGGGCGGTCCTCACCCGGATTTTCCCGTGATTTCGGCTCACTTCGCTCTGAAAGCCTCTCTGCCTTTGTCGAGATACCTTACAGAAGGCGGCATGCCGGTTTGATAGGTCCGATGTAAAAACGGCTACTTGGAGTTATGGCACGGCTGGTGCAGTAGGAAAAGCAACTTAATGTCCCTTCAAGGAAAATGAGGTTAAAAAAGGAGGTAGGTCATGAAAAAGTTGATACTAGCAGCCGCTGCCGCGCTGATGTTCTCAACATCAGCCTTTGCTGAGCCGGTTCTCCAACTGTACATCCCTGGTGCTACTTACGATTCAACCGAGACCTGGGTCACAACCAGTAATTCCTTCACCCTCTGGGTTTTAGGTTGGGGAAACAAGGAGCCTATCACCAACGTCTTCCTGTCCGCCGCGTTCAAGACCGGTGAGACCGGCACCATCACTTTAACCCCGACAACGGCGGCTTCCCCTGTTATCGATCCATCAACGCCCTCAGCCCCGACCGTAGGCCCGAGCGGTGTAGGCGATCAACCCGTACTTGGTGACGGCAGCCTGCTTCCTAGCCACGGCATCTATGGTGCTGGGACTAGTTGGGTCTCCTTCGGCCTCGGCGATTTCACCCTTACGGACTCTATGATAGGCGACTTCAGCGTCACCGCACCTGACCTGTCCACGCTCTCCACCCCGGGGCAGATCAACGCCTATACCGTAGATATCACCGGTTACGCAAGTGGCGTCCACTTCGATGCGTACGACCACATACTCTCCGGGAACCACGTAAGCTACCTCTTCGCTCCCTTCTCACATGATGCAGAAGGTGGCGGTAACCCGCCCGTTCCCGAACCGGGAACCATAGTACTGCTCGGCGCAGGGTTCCTTGGCCTGGCAATTTATGGCAAACGTCGTCAACGCAGCTAGTTGCCGTACCGCGGAGAAGATGAAGAGAGGGACTAGACAAAGTCATCGATGGTTGACGACCCCTGAATAGGGAAGATGAAAGAATGACCCGCCACCGATTCCAGTATGCTTGGAACAGTGGCGGGTTTTTCTGTGGCAGTCTCGAGCGCCATGCCGGTGCATCCCCACATTGCAGCAAACCCGGTAGCTAACAGCCGGGCCTTCCTCAACGTTGTCGCAGGCTTCACTAAACCCGGCCCCTCACCTCCCGGCAATTACCAAAAAGATCCCGTCACTTATTATCTTTTTATAATCTGCCAAGAAATGAGTGTTACCTGCTTGCGTCACAGCCGGGCTATGTAAGAATATCCGACAGAGGCGTCGTCGTACCTTTGGTGTTACGGAGCAGTCAATGGGAGCGTCCCTTGTTGGAGCGAATTGGAGGAACCCCATGAAATTATTTTTGTTGCTGCTGGCGTTGTTGGTCGTCTTACCCGGATGTGGCAGCAAGACGAAAGAAGACCTATACAACGAAGGTGTAAAGCAGATGGACGCTGCCAACCCCGCCGGGGCCGTTGTCTACTTCAAAAACGCCCTCGACAAGGACGGCAACTTCCTGGAAGCGAGATACCAGTTGGGCAAGGCTTACGCCGCGCTGGGTAAAAACAGCCAGGCGGAAAAGGAATTTGCCAAGGTTCTCACCCAGAATCCCTCCCGCGATGAGGTGATGCTTGAACTGGCACGGCTTAGCAACGCCATGGGAAAAGGGGACCAGGCCTTCACAATGGGGCAGCAGTACCTTTCCAGGCATCCAGGGGATGCCCAGGGACTCGAGGTTCTCGGCATCTCATTCGTAGTTCGGGACAGGTACCAGGATGCCCGGGATTACCTGGTACGGGCGCTTCAGGCCGATCAGAAGCGCCCTGAAACAAAGCTGTACCTTGCCGACGTGTACCAGGCCCTGGGAGACGTTCAGCAGGCGAGGGGCATGCTGAACACGCTGCTCCAGACGCAACCGGACAACTTCAAGGCCTTGTTCAAGTTGGCTGCTCTGGAAAAGGTGGCCGGCAACACTGACAAGGCGGTCTCCCTTTACGAGAAGATCCTCAAGCTCGACCCGAACCGCAGTGAGGCCGTATACAAGCTCGGGCTGATTCAGGTGGAGAGAAAAGAGCTTGATCAGGCTAACGCCGCAGCGGAGCGGATGATCGACAGGTCGCCGAAAAACGGTGACGGCTATCGTCTGAAGGGAATCGTGGCGTTTTACCGCAAAGACTACGCCGAGGCCATCACGCTGCTGCAGCAATCGGTAAAACTCTCTCCCAACCCCGACGGGTACCACTTCTTGGGGCTTAGCTACTACAGTAAGGGGGAATTCGAGAACGCCCTGAGCCAGTTCCGCTTCATCCTTGACAGGATGCCGTCGGCGCGCCAGGCGCGCCTCGTGATGGCACAGACGCTTTTGGCCCAACAAAGGACTGAGGACGGCATCACCGAGATCAAAAAGGTCCTCGCCGCCGACGAATCCGATGCCGCTGCCCACGCCATGCTCGGGACTGCGTACATGTCCCAGGGCCTTTTCGACCAGGGGGTGCGCGAACTCGATCGCGCCACCCGGCTCGATCCGAAGCTGGTGGCGGCGCACCTAAAGAAAGGCGCGTTCTACCTGTCCAAGGGGAAAGGGCGGGAAGGGGAGGTTGAACTCGCAGCAGCGGTTCAGTCCGCGCCGAATGCCACGGGGGGCAGGCTCTTGCTCGCCTCTTACTACAGCCGCGAGAAGAACCCGGCAAAAGCCATTTCGGTTTTGCAGGGTGGGCTTAAAGGTGCGAAGTCGGACGCGGCGCTCTACAACGCCATCGCGGCTGTGCAACTGGGCTCGGGAAACAGGGGGGAGGGGCTTAAGAACCTGGAACAGGCGAAACGAATCGACCCCGCCTTCACCGCCTCGTACCAGAATCTGGCCAGTTACTATGCTGCTACCGGCGACTACACAAGGGCGATCAGCGAGTTCAATGCGCTGCTTGCCAAGGACCCGAGAAACGTACGCGCCATGCTCGGGCTTGCCGCACTGAACGATTTGACCGGTAAGGAAGCAGAGGCACTCTCCTTCTACCGGAAGGCGGTTCAGACCAAGGCGCCCGAGGCCTTTTTGGCGCTGGCTGCCTACCACCAGAAGAAGCGCGCGGACGGCAAGGCGATCGAGGTGCTCGACGAGGCGATCAAAGTTTTGCCGTCGGCAGTCGCTCCACTCGACTTCAAGGCCCGCATCTACCTGGCACAGAAGGATTATCGCAGGGCGCTCAAGGTGGCCGACGACATGGAACTTTTGAACCAGGAACGCGGGCTGAGGCTAAAGGTTGCCACCTATGCGGCCATGAAGGACCGCGCCAAGGCGATCGAGAACGCCCGCAGGCTGGCAGCCAAGCGGCCCGGCGCCGCAGACGGTCACCTGCTGCTCGCTTCGGTGTACCTGAACTTGGGCTCCGTACCCGAAGCGCTGGCCGAGGCGGATCAGGCGGTCCAGGCGGACGGCAAAAGCGCCGACGTGCGCATCACGCAAGGGAACATCTACAAGGCCGCGAAGGAGTACGACAAGGCCCAGGCCGCTTACCTCGCGGCAGCGAAGCTGAGACCGGACTACGCGCCCGCCCACACCGCCCTTGCCGAGATCCTCGACGCGACCGGGAAAAAGAAAGAGGCTGCCGCCAAATACCGGCTGGCGCTTAAATGCGATGCCGCGTACCTGCCGGCCCTCAACAACCTTGCCTACCTCTGCGCCGATGGGTACGGCAGCAAGGAAGAGGCGCTTCGTTATTCGTTCGAGGCCTATCGCATCGATCCGGGCAACGCCTTGGTGACCGACACCCTTGGCTACGCCCTTTACCGCAACGGGCGCAACGCGGATGCCGTCAAAGTGCTGGAGCGGGCGGCCGTGCTCGCTCCGGGGAACCCCACGGTGCGCTACCACCTGGCGCTTGCCTATCGTCAGACGGGGGATCTGGCCCGTTCGCAGAAGGCGCTCCAGGAATCCCTTGCCATGGGAGAGTACCCGGACCGCAAGGCGGCTCAGGCGCTTTTAGCACAGTTGAGAAAATAGATGCCCGGCGCGCGAGCCCCGCGGCGGGGAGGAAATCCGAACCTGTATGGACCTGCGTGTAGCTTTTTACATATTTACCGACGCGGTACTCGCCATCGCCGCACTGCTTTTGGCTGCCGGGGTGCGCTTCGGCAGCCCGGTCCTGGCCCAGGAATGGCGCCCGGAACAGGGGGTGATGGGTGGCGTCTTGTTCGTCTCCGTCACCCTCTTTTCCTCTTATCTGATGGAGGTATACTCGCTCCCCCGGGAGAGTCGCAAGCGCGATATCCTCGCCGCCTGCACCCAGGGGGGATGCGCCGCCTTTTTCTTCCTCTCCGTGGTCTATTACCTCTGGCCGGAGCTGATGCTTGGACGCGGGCTCCTCTTTTTCGCGTTGGGTTTTTTCGTGGTGCTGCAGGCCTCCTGGTACGCGCTCACCAACGTCAACTCAAGGAAGGTCCCTTTCGCCCAGCGCGTCCTGATTCTCGGCACCGGCGACCTCGCCTGCCAGCTCGGGGGGCTTCTCACCTCGCAAAGCGGCTCCTTCACCCTGGCCGGTTACCTCGAGTGCGACCCGGGGCATCGCCCGGAGCAGACGGTGCACGACCCGGAACGGTTCCGGTCGTTGATCATCCCGGCCCAGGACGATCTCTTGCAGATCGCGCGGGAGCAAAAGGCGTCGGTGATCGTGGTGGCGCTAGCCGAGCGGCGCGGCGTGCTGCCTCTACAGGAGATGATGCGCTGCAAGCTAAACGGCATCGAGGTCCTCGACGCGCCTACCTTCTACGAGCTGGTACAGGAAAAGCTTTTGCTGGAGGAGATGACCCCCTCCTGGATCATATTCTCAAGCGGCTTTCGCCGCACCGCCCTCATCAACGTGTACAAGCGCTGCATCGATATCCTCTTGTCGTTGACCGGCCTTTTGCTGAGCGCCCCCTTGTTGCCCCTTGTCGTCCTGGCCGTGAAGCTCGACTCCCCCGGCCCGCTCTTTTACAGGCAAAGGCGCGTAGGCCTCGGGGAGAAGATCTTCACCCTCTACAAGTTTCGCTCCATGCGCGAAGATGCGGAGCGTGACGGCGCCGTCTGGGCGCAGAAAAACGACGCGCGCATTACCCGGGTGGGCGCCGTCCTGCGCAACTCGCGCATCGATGAAATCCCGCAGCTCATAAACGTGCTGCGCGGCGAGATGAGCTTCATAGGCCCAAGGCCGGAGCGCCCGGAGTTCGTTGAGAAGCTGAGGCAGGAGATCTACTACTACTCCAAGCGCCACACCATCAAACCCGGTGTGACCGGTTGGGCGCAGGTCCGCTACCCGTACGGCTCCACGGCGCAGGACGCCATCGAGAAGCTGCGCTACGACCTCTACTACATCAAGAACCTTTCCGTGTTCCTCGACACCCGGATCATCTTCGAGACGGTCAAGGTGGTGCTTTTCGGACGCGGAAGATGAGTTAAAAGGAGGAAACAATGAGACTGAGACTGCTGGTACTGATAACGGTCGCGCTTTTTTCCCTCCCCGCCGCCCTCTTCGGAGGCGATTACCAGATCGGGGAGGGGGATCTCCTGGACATCGCGGTCTGGGGGGTGAAGGACCTGAATTTCCAGGTCCGGGTCCGCCCCGACGGCAAGATCACCGTCCCGGGCCTTGGAGAGGTGACCGCGAGCGGCAGCACCCCGAGCCAGCTTCAGGGGTACCTCGGGGGGCGGCTGAAGGAGCTGGTGAAGAACCCTATCGTCACCGTCACGGTGCGCGAGATCACCAACTCCAAGGTGTACATCTTCGGTTCCGGCGTGAAGGCGGGGGTCTACGACCTCTCGAGGCGCACGACGCTCTTGCAGCTTCTGTGCATGCTGCCGGAGGTGAAGACCGCCGACCTGCGCAACGCCTACCTCTTGCGCGAGGGGCAGAAGATGAAGGTCGATCTGCACCGCCTGTTTATCCAGGGGGACACGAGCCAGGACCTGCAGCTCGAGTCGAACGACTCGTTGTTCGTTCCGCTTCTTACCGACCGCAGCGTCTACGTTCTCGGTGCGGTGAACCTTCCGAAATCCATCGAGTACCGGGAGGGGATGAAGGTGATGGAGGCGATCCTGGAGGCGGGGGGCTTCACCAAGTTTGCCGACCAAAACGACGTGGTGGTGCGCAGGAAGGAGGGGGACAAGCCCCGCTCCCTGGAGGTCAAGGCGAAGAAGCTGTTCAAGGAGGGGGATCTCTCCCAGAACATCGACCTGAAGGCCGGGGATTACATACTGGTCAAGGAAGCATTTTTTTAGGCATAGGGGGCAGCCGTGCAGGAATCTGAATACAAGAAATACGTGCAGCTTGTCACGAGGCACAAGGAACGCTTCGTTCTTTGGGCGCTGCTGATCATGACCCTCGTCTTTCTGGTGAGCTACCTTCTGCCGAGAAAGTACGAGTCCTCGAGCACCGTGTTCATCGAGAAAAACGTGATCAGCGAACTGGTGAAGGGGATCACGGTCACCCCCTCCATGGACGACACCATCAACGTACTCACCTACGCCATCACCAGCCGGTCGCTTCTGACCAAGGCGATGGAGAGCCTGGACATGAACCTCGGCAAGGAGGGGAATGACGAGCTGATCAGGGATCTGCAGAAAAACATCACGGTGAAGGTCAAGGAGAAGAACAACCTCTTCATCATCTCCTTCGCCTACAGCGATCCGAGGATCTCGCGCGACTTCGTGAACACCTTGGTGCGGCTGTACATCGAGCAGAATACCTCGTCGAAGCGGGGCGAATCGTACGACGCCACCAAGTTCCTGGCCGAGCAGATCCAGACCTTCAACACGAAACTGGAGAAGAGCGAGGGCGAGGTGAACGCCTACAAGCGCGAGAAGGGTGGGATCATCTCGATCGACGAAGGCAAGCTCTTCGAGGAGATCAACACGGCCCAGCAAAAACTCTACGACCTGCAGTTAAGAAGGCGCCAGCTCGAGGGGATGCGCCAGGTGACCAGGCGAGCCAACGACCCCCTTCAGTCCAGGTTGATCGCCCTGCAAAAGCGGCTCGAAGAGTTGCGGGTGCAGTACACGGACAGCTACCCGGAGGTGCTCACCGTGAAGGGGGATATCGAGACGGTGCAGGAGCAGCTCAAAGCCCGCAAGGGGGGAGAGCCGCAGCCGCTCGACCCGCAGGAAGTGGCGAAGATCGACTCCGAGGTCGCGGCCCTGAAGGTGGTCGAGGAGGGGCTTAACCGGCATATCCAGAAGAACCGCGAGGTCCTGCAGAGTATCCCGGGGGCGAAGGCGGGGCTCGCGAAGCTCGAGGTGGAGCGGGAGAATCAGAAAAAGCTCTACGACGAGCTCTATGCGCGGCACGGGCAGTCCGAGGTCTCCAAGCAGATGGAAGTGCAGGACAAATCCACCACCTTCCGCATCGTGGATCCGGCGGTCCTGCCCGTCAAGCCCTCGAGCCCGAACCGGATCATGATCATGCTGGCGGGGATATTTGGCGGGCTCGCCGGCAGTCTCGGCCTCCTGGTGCTTCGGGACCAGTTCGACGGCTCGGTTAAGGAGCTCTCCTTCGTGAAGGCCCTGGGGGTACCGGTTCTCGCCGTCGTCCCGAGGATGGTCGATGCGCAGCAGGCGATAACGATGCGCAGAAGGACACACCGCATCATCGCGGTTGCAGCGGTCTATTTCCTGCTTCTGCTGGTGTTCCCGGTCATGGAGCTTCTGCAACTGCCGTACATGGACAGGCTTTTGGACCACCTGACGCCGATAAGCCAGGGGCTATGGGGGATGCTGCACTAGCGATAACGAACCGGCCGCGTCCCGACACGGGAGCGGGGAGAGCGGCAGCGAGGATATTATGAGCAGAATTGAGATGGCGATGGAAAAGGCGGCACGGCTCAGAGAGGAAGGGGCTCCCCGCGAGGCGGCAGAGGGGAGCGGCACCACGGAGGTTGCGACGGCGGCGCCGCCGGGGAATGCGACGCGCGTCGCCACGGCGCCGCCGGCAGTTCCGCCGGAGCGGGTGCTGATGCCCAGGCACCCCTTCCTGGTCAACATCCTCGACCCGCACTCACCGGCTGCCGAGGAGTACCGAAAGCTGAAGTCGGTCCTCGTGAAGCTCACCGACGGGGACAGGTTCAAAAACTCGATCATGGTGACGAGCTCGGTCCCCGGGGAAGGCAAAAGCCTCACGGCTCTCAACCTTGCCGCGAGCCTTGCCCAGGGGCTCGACCACACCGTGCTTCTGGTCGACGCAGACCTGCGCCGCCCGTCCCTGCACAAATACCTGGAGATCGAGCAGGGCCCTGGCCTCGCCGACATCCTCTCCGGCAAGGCCGAGATCCCCGACACCATCGTGCAGACCGGTCTCGGGAAGCTCTCGCTGATCCGCTCGGGAGGCCATGTGGAGAACCCGGTGGAGCTTTTCTCCTCACAGAAGATGCGCGCCCTCGTGGACGAGCTTAAAAACCGCTACCCGGATCGCTACATCATCTTCGACACCCCTCCCTTGCTCCCCTTTGCCGAGAGCCGGGCCCTCGCCAATATCGTGGACGGGGTATTGCTCGTGGTCATGGAACGGCTCGCCAGCGAGGAAGAGGTGCTGGAGGCGTACGAGTCGGTGAAGGGGCCGGGGCTTTTAGGGGTCGTGTATAACGCGGCGTGCGAGTCCGGAAATGACGAGCGCTACGCTTACTACAAGCACTACCAGGGGCAGGGACAGTAGGTCCGGGAGCTGTTATGTACGAGGAATTCTTCAACTTCACCAGAAAGCCCTTCGAGCTCGTGCCGGACCCGGACTTCATCTTCCTCTCCCGGTCGCACAAAAAGGCGGTCACCTACCTCGATTACGGCATCAGGGAGCGGGCCGGGTTCCTTCTTCTGACCGGCGACGTGGGAAGCGGCAAGACCACCCTGATCAGGGACCTGATCGGCAAGAAGTACGAGCGCGTGGTGCTTGCCAAGGTGTTCAACACGCGCGTCAGCGTCGAACAGCTCCTCGCAATGATAAACGACGACTTCGGCCTCGACGTCTCGGGTAAGGACAAGGTGGCCCTGATCCGCGACCTGAACGACTTCCTTTTGGAGCAGTACGCGAAGGGGAACGCGCCGATCCTCGTCATCGACGAGGCGCAGAACCTGGATGCGGAGCTCCTGGAGGAGGTGCGTCTGCTCTCAAACCTCGAGAGCTCGCACAACAAGCTTCTGCAAATCGTCCTCGTGGGGCAGCCCGAACTGCGCGACACCATGGCGGGGCCCGAACTCATGCAGCTGCGCCAAAGGATCAGCGTCAGCTGCCACCTGACCGCGCTCTCGCGTGACGAGACGACCGCCTACATCATGCATCGGATGGAGGTAGCGGGGAACCGGGAGGCCGTAGTCTTCACCGAGGAGGCGCTCGACCTGGTCCACGGCTTCAGCCGCGGCATTCCGAGGCTCGTGAACATCATCTGCGACTTCCTGCTGCTCGCGGCCTTCGCCGACGAGGTGCGCACCGTCACCGCCGCGATGACGCACGAGGTGGCCGACGATCTCGATTTCGAGCGCACCTATTGGGGAGTGGGGTTCCCCGCTCGGGTTGGTGCGCCAGAGCCCGTGAACGAGGCCGGTGGCGAAACGCTCGCGCGGGTCGAGGGGCGCCTGGAGGTTATCGAGGAGGACCTGGGTGAGCGCCTCCCCAGGGCCCTGAAGAGCTTCGAGGAAGCGATGCAGCGGATGCATGGGGAGTTTTCGAGGCGCATCGAGAGTAACGAGAAGAAGGTTACCGGCATCGCGGAGCAGTTGGAGACGGTCTCCTACGCTATCGAGAGCCTGGTCCTCTCCTCCGCGGGGCGTCCAGCCGCCGCGAGCTTCGCGCGCCGATTGATGGACGGAGTCAGCAATATCGGGGTGAAAAAATGACAGGGACCTTTCCGACACGCCGCACCGCGGCGACCTTTTTCGCCGCATCAGTTCTGGCCACCTCCCCGGCCCTAGCAGCCGATTTCCGCGTTACCCCTTCGCTTTCGCTCAGTGAGGAGTACAACGACAACCTGTTCCAGACCGCCCACCGGGAGAAAACGGATTTCGTGACCCGCGTACAGCCGACCATCGCGCTGTCGGCCGAGGGGGGGGGGTACACTACCAGTCTCTCCTACGGCGTCGACTACCGCTATTTCGCGAAGAATAGCCGCAGCGACCAGTTCGACCACCGCGCCGCCATGCTGGGCAACCTCCGCTTCTTCGACGACTTCTTCCACGTGGACCTCTCCGACACCTACAGCCGGGTCTCCTCCGAGTTGGCGCGTGACCTCACCGGCGAGAGCCTTGTCGTCAATCAGACGCTGCAGAATAACGCCATCGTCTCGCCTTTTTTAACCTGGCATCTTTCCGACAGTTCCACCCTGAAAACCGGTTACCGTTACCGCGACACCCGCTACTGGGGAGGCGATGGGGTCGACAAGACGGAGCACGACGGTTATGCCGAATGGAGTCACGAGATAAGTTCCGGGCTCGTTCTTTCTGCAGGTTACAGCTTCGCCCGCGTTAAATCCGATGCAGACGCTCTCGACCGCCACGAGGCATTCGCCGGGCTCAAATACGACTTCGGCACGGGGAATTTCCTGTACGCCAAGGGAGGCTACGACTGGCAGTCCTTCGACAGCGGCCTGAACAAGAGCGACCCCTTCTGGGACCTCGGGGCCAGCCGGGATTTCGGTCTTCTGGTTGCGGCTATCGGGACCAAGGTGCAGTACACCGAGGACCCGCAGACGCTTTCCACCAGGAACATAAACCACTACGCCACCTTAAGCCGCAACTTCCCGCGCGGTTTCGCGAGTTTCACCGCCTCCTGGTCGAAATACGAGAAGGAGCAACAGGTGCCGCGCGACGTCGAGAGGAAGGTCTTTTTCGGCCTTACCGGCCGATACGAGCTTCGTTCCGACCTGACGGCGAACCTGAACCTCTCCGGGGACCGCTTAGACAGCACGCTTCCCAGGGATTACCCCTACCACCTGACCGCCGGAGCTGGATTTGATTACACCCTGAGCAGCAATGTCGTGCTCGCGGCGAACTACACGCACATAAGCTACCGCGACAACCTCGACAGCGCTGCAGGTTCCGTCGAGGTGAACCGTGCCATAGTCGAGATGCGGATCACCAGGTGACCACCATGCTGAACGCGCTCACCGTAGACGTCGAGGATTACTTCCAGGTTTCGGCCTTCGAACGTTACGTGGACCGCGAAAAGTGGGACGAATATCCGTTGCGGGTGGAAGCGAACACGCGTCGGGTGCTGGAGCTTTTCGACTCCTTCGGCGTCAAGGGAACCTTCTTCGTCCTCGGCTGGGTGGCAAAGCGCTGCCCCGCCCTCGTGCGCGAGATCGGTGCGCGGGGGCACGAGATCGCCTGCCACGGCTACGGCCACCAGTTGGTATACCGCCTGGGTAAGGAAAAGTTTCGCGAGGACGTGCGCGGCGCCAAGGCGCTTTTGGAGGACGTGACCGGCAACCGGGTGGCTGGTTACCGTGCCCCGAGTTACTCGATCACGAGGCAGTCACTTTGGGCCCTCGACGTCCTCGTCGAGGAGGGGTTCGAGTTCGACTCGAGCATTTTCCCGGTCTACCACGACATCTACGGTCTTCCCGGCGCGCCGCGATTCCCGCACCTGATCCGGCGCGCCGGCGGAGTGATCAGGGAGTTCCCGCTTAGCACCTACCCGTTGCGGGTGGCAGGACACCAGTACCTCCTGCCGGTTGCGGGGGGAGGGTACCTGAGGCTCTTCCCCGTCTCCCTCCTTTGGCGCTGCATCGAGTCGATCAACGAAAGGGAAGGGGAGCCCGCGGTGCTTTACTTTCATCCCTGGGAGATGGACCCGGGGCAGCCGCGTATCCGGGCCGGGCTCAAGTCCCGCTTCAGGCACTACCTGAACCTGGACAAGACCGAAGGGAAGCTGAGGACGCTCCTTTCCGGCGTCCGCTTCGGCACCATGAGTGAGGTCTTCGCGGCCATGGTGGGAAGTGGGGAGGGGCTTCCCGGCGCCCCCGGCGGGGTGTATTCGTGAGCGGGCTATCGGTCGAGCTCTACGGGGGGGACGGGACGGAGTGGGACGACTTCGTGGCCTCGCATCCCGCAGCGACCAGCTATCATCGTTACCTCTGGAAAAAGGTGGTTGAGGAGAGCTTCGGACACCGTGGGTACTACCTGCTGGCACGTTCCGGCGGCAGGACCGTCGGGGTGCTCCCGATCATCCACATGAAAAGCAGGCTCTTTGGCAATTTTCTGGTCTCCGTTCCCTTTTTCAATTACGGAGGGCTTCTTTGCAGCGACCCCGCCGGGAGATCCGCCCTCCTGAAAGAGGGGGAACTCGTCATGGCGGAGTGTGACGCTTCGTACCTTGAACTGCGCCACCTGGCGGATCCTCTCCCAGGACTTGCCACCCGCAGCCACAAGGTGACCATGGTCCTGGACCTCGCCCCAGACTCCGAGAGCCAGTGGGGGCGTTTCAGCCCGAAGCTCAGGAACCAGGTGAGAAAGGCGCAAAAAAGCGAGCTGGAGGTGACGGTAGGGGGCGCTGAGCTCCTCGACGGGTTCTATCGGGTGTTCTGCCGCAACATGCGCGACTTGGGGACCCCGGTGTACGGACGGGAGTTCTTCGAGAACGTCCTGCATGCCCGAGAAGTAGAACCCCGCGTCATCTCCGTCCTGCGCGGCGGCGAAGCCATCGCCTCGGGCATCATGACCCGTTTCCGCGACAGGGTCGAAGTCCCCTGGGCCTCCTCCAATCGCGATTTCCGGGAGTGTTGCCCCAACAACATGCTCTACTGGGAGGCGATCAGGCTCGCCATCGGCGATGGGGCACGCAGCTTCGACTTCGGGCGTTCTACCCCGGGCGAAGGGACGTACCTCTTCAAGAAGCAGTGGGGTGCCGAGCCTGTGCCCCTTTACTGGCAGTACCTTTTGCGACCAGGAGCGGAGCTTCCTGATCTGAACCCGGCCAACCCGAAGTTCCGCCTCGCGGTGCAAGGGTGGCGGAGGCTCCCCGTGGCGCTCACCCGGCTTTTGGGACCGGCCATCGTCAGGAACATCCCATAGATGAGGGGCGTGATGCGCGTAGGTAGAACCCTCCCCCCAGCGGCGGTACCGATTTCCTTTAGGGAGATTCTTTCCGGTCTTGCGGACCTCGCCTCTGGCATGAAGGCCGTTGCGAGTTTCGAGACGGAATTGCGGGAGTATTACGAGGTCAGCCACGTATCCCTTGTCAATTCGGGAAGGACGGCCTTGACCGTCATCCTGACCGCTTTGAAGGAGTTGCATCCGGAACGGGAAGAGGTCGTCATTCCCGCCTACACCTGCTACTCGGTCCCGGCCGCGGTGACCAGGGCGGGGCTTAAGGTGCTCCCCTGTGACATTGACCCGGCGACCCTCGATTACGACTGGGAGAAACTCGAGGGGGCGCTCGACAGCGGGCGCGTGCTGTGCGCCGTGTCAGCACATCTTTTCGGGTTTCCAGCAGATGTGGACCGGCTGAAGGAACTCGCTTCTCCTCGCGGCATCTTCGTGGTGGAGGATGCGGCCCAGGCGATGGGAGGGGAGGTCGGCGGGAGAAAAATCGGCACCCTGGGGGATATAGCTCTCTTCAGTCTCGGGCGCGGCAAGGCCTTCTCCACTGTGTCAGGCGGCATCATCCTGACCGGAGACACAACACTTGGCGACGCCGTGACGCGGGCGGTCCGTGGGCTGCCGCGCGAAGGGTGGGGCGATTTCCTGCTGGCGTTCTGCTACGCGCTTGCGCTCTCCCTGCTGGTCCGACCCGGCCTCTTCTGGCTGCCAAAGGCGCTCCCCTTTCTGAGGTTGGGGGAGACCCGCTTCGACCCGCGGTTCTCCATGAAGCGGCTGGGGGCGTTCCAGGCGGGGCTTGCCAGGGGGTGGCAGGAGAGACTTGCCCGGCTGCGCGAGACGCGCCTGAGGAAAGCGGTATTCCTGGAAAAGGCCGGGGTGAAAGCCACGGCACGGTCCAAGGGGGCGATTCCTAACTTGATCAGGTTCCCGGTGCTCGTGGACGAGGCCAAGCGGAGACGCTTGATCGAGATGAGTGAGGAAGAGGGGCTCGGGGTGGCGCTGGTCTACCCCGACGCGGTAACCGGGATCGCCGAACTGAGAGGGACGCTCTTGGGCGGTCCGGCTCCGCAGGCCGAGCAGGTGGCTAAGCGCCTCGTTTCGCTACCCTTGCACCCATATGTGACGGAAAAAGACCTGCGGCGGATAGCGGATCTGCTTAACTCCGGGGCAGGCGAGGGCGGGAACTGAGACGTACCGGGAGATCTGGTGATGGTACTGGCACGAAACGACAAAATAAAATTGGCCCTGCTACTTGGTCTCTGGTTCCTGGTCTTTTACCCTGTCGTCCCCGAGATGGTGCGGGACTGGGCCGGCCATTCCGACAACAACCACGGTTTTCTGGTGCCGCTCATAGCGCTCTACCTCATCTGGCAGAAAAAGGACGAACTTCTGAGCGCCGAGATCGACTCCTCGAAGTGGGGGGCAGTGGTTCTCGTTGCCGGTCTCGCCGTTTTCCTGCTCAGTTTCGCGGGGGGGGTCGCCTTTCCGGCGCGGGTCGCCATGGTGCTTTCCCTTTTTGGCCTGTTGTGGTTCTGCACCGGGAGCGCCTGGGGGCGGATTCTGGCCTTTCCCGTCCTGTTCCTGCTCTTCATGGTTCCGGTGCCGGTCTCCGTGATTGGGCTGGTCTCCATGCCGCTGCAGCTCATGGCCACCAAGGTGTCCGCGAAGCTCATCGAGCACTGCTCCATCCCGGTGTACCGGGAGGGGAACATGCTTTTTTTCGTCGGAACCCAGCTCGAGGTGGCCGAGGCGTGCAGCGGGGTCCGCTCCATCATGTCCCTCACCATGCTGGGGACCATCTTTGCCTACATGTCGCAGGCCACGTGGAAGCGGCGCGTCGTCATGGTGCTGGCGGCGGTCCCCATCGCCATGACCGCCAACATCATCAGGATCACCGGCACCGGCATTTTGGCCCACTTCTTCGGTGACAAGGTGGCGCGCGGATTTCTGCACGAGTTCTCCGGGATCATCGTCTTCGTGTTCGGTCTCGCCGTGCTCGGGGGGCTGTATAAGCTGTTGAACAGGAAAAAGGTGGCGTGATGAGAAACGCTAGCTTCGTAACGGCATTGATTCTGCTGGTTCTGACCGGAGCAGTCAGCAGCCTTTTGGCCTACCGTCCCGTCCCGGTAGTGGTCGCCACGAACCTGGAAAAGCTCCCTATGGAGATCGATGGTTACCACGCCGTCGAGGACACCTTTCCCGAGTCGGTCTACAAGGAGTTGAACGCGGACAAAAATATCTACCGTCATTATCGTTCCGCCGACGGCAGAGTCATAGACCTCTACATCGGCTATTACGGGACGGCGAAGGGGGGGCGGACTGGACATAACCCATACTCATGTCTTCCCAGCGCCGGTTCGGCGATAGTCGAAACTGGAACGATCGACTGCACGATGTCTACGGGTAAAACCGCAAGAGTTAACGTTATAGTTGCCCGCAAAGATGAACTCAACACGGTGCTGCTCCATTGGTATCAGACTGGCGGGACTACGGTTGCCTCGAGCAGCCTTTATCAGAATCTAGGCCGGTTGGTGAACAGAGTTATGCATAATAAAGACGATGGTGCTTACATCCAGATTTCTCAAGCAGCCGCTGACGGCAACGTGGCTCAGGCTAAGCAGCATGTCAGGGTATTCGCCGGCAAGCTTCTCGACTCGCTGCCTGCTGCCTGGCCGGTCGAACGGTAGAGGTATGGTGGGTTCGATGGCGCCGTTACGCATCCTGCACATAACCCACGACCTGGCGATTGGTGGCCTCCAGCAGATGTTGGTAACCCTTTGCCGTACCGCCGATAGGCAGGCTTTCGAGTTTGTAGTTCTCTGCCTCAGGAGCCTCGGTCCTTTGGCTGGTGAACTGGGAACCTTGGGCGTTCCCGTCGTGCTGTTACCGCAGCCGGTTTCGCCAGGTACTGATTACCTCTCTTTCCTAAAAGTAGCCAAAATACTGAAGCAATACCCGGTTGATGTAATCCATACTCACAACACCCAGCCTCTCTTAGATGGTACATTGGGGTCTTTACTCAGCCTTCAGAAACATAGAATCATCCACACCGACCATGCTAGAGAGTTTCCTGATAAAGCCCGCTACATGTTTATGGAGTGGTTGATGAGTCACTTTGTGCACAAGGTCGTCGGGGTTTCTACTCATACAACGGCGAACCTGCATGCATATGAGAAGATCCCGGACTCAAAACTGCTTACTATTGAAAACGGAGTCGATCTAGAGCGCTTCTCATGCGGTGTTGACTGTATTCAGAAAAGAAGAGAATTGGGGGTTGCGCAGGATACACCGCTCATCGGCGTCATAGCTCGGCTGGAACCGGTGAAGGGTGTTGAGCACCTGCTGCGTGCGATGCCGGCGGTGCTAGGAAGGCACCCTAGGCTTACCCTCCTGATAGTGGGAGACGGATCCATAAAAGATTTTCTGGAGCAGGAGTGCAATCGGCTAGGTATTTCAAAACATGTCGTATTTACAGGGGCACGCGGTGACGTGCCGCAACTGCTCAAGCTGCTTGACGTATATGTCTTGCCGTCGGAGTCAGAGGGGCTCCCCATCGGTATTCTGGAGGCCATGGCTAGCGGCTGTCCCATCGTTGCCTCGCACGTCGGGGGGGTACCAGATGTCCTGGAGCACATGACTAGTGCTCTGCTGGTACCTCCTGCGGACCCTTTAAAGCTGGCCGAGGCCGTGTCCACCCTCTTGTCCAGCGGCAGTCTGAGGGAAAAGTTCGCTCGTAAAGCAAGAAGTATAGTGATTCAAAAGTTTTCATCTGAGGTTATGACCAATAAATACAGCGAATTGTACCTAGGAGGACGTTAGTTCGTTCCTCTTCATTTCTTGTGAAAGTAAGTGCACTACTGGTTTTCCCAGCTGTGTCTTCTTCGAATCTACCGTGTGATTTACTTCGGTAGAAAGTTAGCAAGGCGGGGCAACGTTTATGAGCGGTATAGGTGGGGCGTTGAAAGCTGATAGCGAGTCTTCGCCGAAAAATGTTTTGATGGTCTGCTACTACTACCCGCCTCTCAAAGACGTGGGGTGCAAGCGCAGTGTCGCGTTATCTGTGTATTGGAAAAAATATGGATGGAACCCCGTGGTCCTCAGTGTCAGAAATCCGGACCGCACCTACTGCTCGGTAGGGGGAGGGGATGTCCCTGCCGGTATAGATGTCGTCTATGCCTACTCGCTGTTCAACATGTACAAGGTTCTCGGCAAGCTGAACGGTGGCATCTGTAGGCTGCTGAGCCTTACAGGCATCACCCTTAAAAGGAATTATCTATACGACTTTTTTGCCTTTCCTGATATTTTCATAGGTTGGGTTCCTCTTGCCATCCTTAGTGGGTGGTTCATAATCCGAAGGAAGAAGGTGGACTTGATCTACGTCTCCTGTTCGCCTTTTAGTTCAGGCCTTGTCGGAGTCATACTCAAAAAACTCACGGGTCTTCCTTTGGTCATAGACTACCGTGACCCCTTTGGTCTGGATATCAGTAGGTACCAGAAAACTGCTTTTGTTACGTCCAAGTTCAGAAAGCCCTGTAATAAATGGTATACACATCAGTTGCTTAAGGCGTGCGACGTCTTTGCCGTGACCACTAAGGAGACGGAGCAGCTTTTTGTAGAACAGTTTCCTGTGGTAAAGAAAAAAATAAAGACATTCTACAACGGATTTGACGACAATATACTTTCTGAATTGGTAATTGACAATAAATACAAGAAGTTCACGGTTGTTTATACTGGTAATTTTTATTTTGAGCTAGAATGTGATTTTTTGTTTGAAGGACTAAGCATCTTAAAAAAGAAAAGTGTTATTTGTCATAACAATTTTGAGATGAGCTTTTACGGCACAGGCAGTGGATTGCAAAAATATATTAAAAAATATGGTTTAGAAGATGTAGTCATTTTACACGATAGCATTCCGTACGCCGAAGCCTTGCATGTGATAAAACGCTCGCACCTGCAGTTGCTAAGGATCGTTCAGCCTATGTTGAGTACCAAGCTTTTTGAAGGCATCGCACTCAATGTGCCGTTCTTAGCCGTCATTCCGCCAGGTGAAGCCGAACGCCTCATTCGGACCTACAACAAAAGCTCCTATATCGTTACTGACGCTTCGGCCCGGACAGTTGCGGAACGTCTCGAAGCTGCCATGGCAGACGCCAGCCTCGGTGCCACAAAGGGGTATGCAGACCCTGAAACGTTGGCTCTTTTCTCGCGCGAGCGGATTTCACTGGAATTCAAGACGCTGATCTGCAGAATCCTGCGACAAGGTTATCGAGTATGACGTCTGTCAAGGACAGTCTTTATTGGAACACTATGTTGAGGTTGCCGTTGAAGGTGATCTCTTTCGCCCTGTCGATTGTAGTCGCCAGGCTCTTGAACCCGTCGGATTTCGGCATTATGGCTATCGTGATGATGATTATTGCCTACGCCAACCAGATCACAAACGTTGGCATGAATGAAACCATCGTGCAACAAAACATCACCTGCAGGATGACCATCAATTCCATTTTCACCATAGATCTCACCGTTTCGGTTATTATGGCCTTGGTTTTCTTTGCATCTGCACGGAAACTTTCCGCCTTTTTCAGAGAGCCGCGCTGTGAAATGGCGATCAAGGTGATGTGCGCGTACTTCATTTTGTCGACCTTTTACGGGATTTCCCACGCGATATTAAGATCCCAGATGAGGTTCAAGGCCCTCGCGACCATAGAATCGCTTCATAACCTCGCGACCGGGGTGCTTTCCCTGGTGCTGGCCTATATGGGGTTCGGGTTTTGGTCGCTAGCTCTTGGCCAGATCGTACCGTTATTTTTATTCACGATCTTATTGTGTGCCGTCTCCAGGTGGCTACCGGTTGTTAGGCTCAGTAATTCACTTCTTAGGCCCATTTGGCGTTTCGGGCTCTGGAACTTTGCCAAAAGTCAGATCAACTTTGCCATCAGGCATATCGATACGCTGGTTATCGGCAGGATGCTCGGCACCTACCCGCTCGGGCTTTACGACAAGGCGCTCAACATCGCGGTAACGCCCTCAGAAAGCATACTCATGAACATAAACTCAGTTATGTTCTCCGCTTTCAGCCGCAGCAGGGCAAACAATGAGGAACTCAGGCGGCAGTTCGCCAAGGCCTTTTTGCTGACCGCTCTGGTCTCGGGGCCTTTGTACCTCGGCCTGATCGCTGTCTCGGGACACCTCGTTCATATCCTGCTCGGACCCCAATGGCAGGAAATGCTCACGCCTTTGCGCATCCTCTGTGCGGCGTTCGTGCTTAAATCCTTCGGAGGGGTTCTTGCCAGCTTTAACATTGGGGTCGGACAATACCGTAGCTATACGCTGCGGCTGCTATTTTCCGGCGTGTCTTTCGCCGGGTTATGTTTTGCGGGGGTACGATTCGGAATAGAAGGGGTTGCGTGGGCCTACTTTTTCTTCAGCCTGATCGAGTTCATTCTATCCTTCTCCCTTGCCACCTCATTCCTGAAAGTAAGCATTTATGAAGTCTATTCTTATGTCGAGACGGGGGCGGTTGGTTCAGTTATCATGTTTGTGCTGGTCCTGCTACTGTCCATGCCCCTCAAAGCAAAAACTGAGCTCAATCTGTTGGTGCTCATCAGTACTGGTTGTGTTGTCTATTGCTCTTACCTTCTCGTTGATAGGAATCCGCAGTTCCAGCAGCTACGTTCCGCCCTGTTCTCCGATCTTCGTAAGCTGTTTCCCGCAGTGGCAAGGCCGAAAAAGACATACCTTATTGTTTTGCCATGGGACATTTCGGAAGTGGGTGGAGTGAACGAAGTTGCCTATCAGCTATATCGACAATTGGAAAAGGGGGGGGTGTTCCGGCCGGTAATCTTGATTAATTCATGGTCCTCATTCATCCCTCGTTTTTCCCGCGGTGACGTGCGGACCATTCGGCAACGACTGTACCCGGAAGCTTTCGGAGGGACGAAATTCTCTAGTCGTATGGCGAAACGCGCAAATGCCGCTATCATCTCCCTGCTTTTGCGGCTGTATAATGTCGGCGTAGTCAATGTGCACTTCCCGTGTCTTTCGACGTGCTCCTGCTTCGGTGCTGCCGTCCGCGCTCCTCAGGCACCCTTCACCCTGATAATCTCCTTCCATGGCAGAGACATTGACGAGATCGTCTATGCGGGAGAGCTCGAGCGTGCAGCTTGGGAGCGGATTTTGGCTGCCGCCGACGGGGTGACTACCTGTTCGTACTCCTTGAAAGAGAAGGTAATCCAGGGACTGGACCTTCCTTCAGATGCTGTGACTGTCATTCACAATGGCGCCTCTTTGTGCATTGAGGACTCTATCTGCGAGACTCCCCCCCCCTACAGCGACTATATCCTCAGCGTGGGAACTTTCGAGGAAAATAAGGGGCAGGATATCCTGATTTCAGCCTTCGCAAAATCCTTTCACCTTACAAAGCACCGTTTGCATTTATTGTTTGTTGGTCGAGACACGCCCTATCTTGAAGTACTCAAACGCCTCGTGCAGAAGGAAGGCCTTACTGAACAAATACTTTTTTTTACCAATATCCCCAGAAAGCAGATGCCTGGTTTTTACAAGCATGCACGCTTTTTTGTCCTGCCGAGCAGAAAAGAGGCTTTCGGTATCGCCATTTTGGAAGCAGGTTTGTGCGGGCTCCCGGTTATTGCCTCACGGACAGGGGGAGTGCCGGAGATCATAACAGATACAGTGGATGGAAGGCTTTTCTCCGTTGCAGATGAATCCCAGCTCTTGGCTCTTATGCTGCAGTTCATATCAGGAGGTGAGGAGATCGTTATGCTGGGGAGTAACTTAAAGAAAAAGGTGCAGCAAAACTTCACTTGGGAGAGGATGACGGCCGACTTCGTCGCTCTCGCAAAGCCGGCCGTAGGGTGAATGCATGAAAATCCTTTATATCTTCCCGGGCCCGGTATATGGCATGACCTCGGATCACTTCCAACGGAGGTACAGGCTTTTGTCCGAGGTTTTCTCAGGCTACGTCTTGACCGCTTCCAGTTCGCCAGTGGATATTTCCGTCGGCGGTTTTCAGTGCTGCGCCTGTAAGCACATCGATGGTTTCGGAGGACGGCTACGCTTTGTGTTGTTCTGCCTCAGAAAAATCCTGGCCTTGAAAAACATCGATATTGTAGTTGCTTACGACCCTCTTCTCACCGGTGTTATTGGGTACGTAGCTAAGATTATCCTGAATGCTAAGCTTATTGTCGAACTCAACGGTGTTTATACCTCATCGCATGTTTGGGAAGGAGCTACTAACAAATTGTCTCCGAGGTTTCGCGCCCTTTTATTTCCATTGCTCGCCCAGTTTGTTTTATCACGCGCATGTGGAATAAAACTCACCTATCCTGAACAACTCGAACCTTTTAAAATAAACAGAAAAAATAAAATAATAAGATCTTTTTCCAATTATACTAATACCGAACTGTTTAAAAACATAGAGGAACGAAAAGAAATTCTATTCGTAGGGTTTCCGTTCAAGTTAAAGGGTGTAGATGTACTCATAAAGGCTTTCAAGCGAATATCAGGCCGTCATCCGGATTGGTATTTGAAGATTTTGGGATGGTACCCTGATCCCGCTGAACTTAATGACGAGATTGGCGGGCATCCGAGGATAGTTTATCACCCCCCGGTACCTTCGTGCGAGATGCCAGATCATATTGGACGGTGCGGGTTTTTAGTGCTGCCATCACGAACGGAGGCTATGGGGCGGGTCCTGCTGGAGGCGATGTCTGCAGGAAAGGCTCGTATCGGGTCCCGCGTGGATGGTATACCCACTGTTATTGCCGACGGTGTAGATGGAATTTTGGTAGAGCCTTCTGATATAGATGCTCTTGCCGAAAAGATGGAAACCCTGATTGTCTGCCCAGAGGTGAGGTACCAACTCGGTCGTGCCGGGCAGCTTCGTGCAGCAAGAGAATTTTGCTGGGAGGCGTACTTCAAGCATGTCGTCGACTTCTATGACGATGTGAAAAACAAACGAGAGGAATTGCATTGAAGGATAACAGCGGTTTCAAAAATAAATGGCTCGTTGCTGTTGCTGTGTATCTGTGCGTTGATCTTGGCAGACTGCAGGATCTTTTCCCTTTTCTTTCCCATGTCTGGCCCGGTGCACTAATGACGGTGGTCCTGATGGCTTTTCTTGTATCCAGTGGGGATCTGACTGACAGTTTTGTCAAGGGGTTGCCTCAGACTAGAAATTTCCTTCTTTTTGTAGTCCTCCTTTTCTGTTACGTACCGTTCGCTACCGCCCCTCGTGCAGCGTTCAACACTGCTCTTGGTGTTTCCTTGTTCGTGCCGGTCGTTTTGTCTTGCCTCGTTATCATAGACTCGCGCGAAAAAATCGAAAGTGTATGCAAGTTCTTGTGCCTGCTCTTTCTTTTTATTGGTGTGTACGCCCTGACTCATTCAGGTCGTGGTCCAGGCGGTTCGGTGGGTGACGAAAACGACGTTGGGTTATATCTGGTGAGTTTTCTGCCGTTCACATTTTTCCTACTCTCACAGGCTACATCCAGAAAAGGGCAGGCCTTGTGGGCCCTTTCTGTCATTGTTTCCCTGGCAGCCATTGTTATGACAAAGTCAAGGGGATCACTTGTCGGATTAATCGTCATGGCAGCGGTGTACTGGATTTTTGGGAAACGGAAGCTTTTGCTTATATCCATCACCCTTTTAGTCGCATTAGCTTTCACTTATATGACTGATGACGACTACAAGGCGAAGATGCTGACGATAACAGCTACCTCGGAGGGGACTGCAAATGAAAGGATCCTTTCTTGGAATGCCGCGTGGAAGATGTTCTTGGACAGACCGCTGGGCGTAGGAGGCAACAATTTCCCTAGGCACTTCTCAGAGTATCAGTCGACCGACCTGCGGCGCGACATGTGGGGAAGGGTTGCCCACTCCCTTTGGTTTACTTTGCTTCCGGAAACTGGAGTCATAGGGGCATACCTTTACTTTGCCCTCGTCTATAGGAACTTCAAGGATGTTTTTGCCGTAAAGCGTTATCCTCACGAGGCATTGCAGCAAAGGTTCTATGTATCCATGTCAACTGCTCTTTTGGCCTCGCTGATGGGATTTTTCGCGGCTGCATCATTTCTTTCTGTTCTTTACTATCCGATTTTCTGGTATCTGACCGCGCTCATTGTGTGTTTGAGAAATATCTCCTTAATGGATGCATCTTTCGCAATTAAAAGTTTCACCCCCTAAGGGCATGGCTCACGGAGTTTGGATGGTTTCTAAAGACGCTGACATTGCCGAGACACTGGCCGTCCCCCCCCGCAAGGTCCTCCATCTGCGGAGTTCGGGAGGCGTTTTGGGCGCCGAAAACGTGATCATTGAATTGGCAAAGCACTCCGATGCCTTCGGGTACCATTCGATAGTCGGTACTTTGAACGATGTCAGAGATGCGAAGGCGGAGTTCATGTTGACAGCAAAGGAGCTTGGCCTTTCAACGACCGGTTTTAAATGCAAAGGTAAGTTGGATCTCGCCTGTGCCTTAGAGATCAGGCGGTTTGTCGCCGGCTCTAAGATCGATCTCGTCCACTGTCACGGATACAAGGAAGATTTTTACGCTATCCTCAGCAGGATCGATGTCCCTATGATTGCAACGAACCACCTGTGGAAGACCACATCCGTGTCGTTGCGAATTTATAAAGCCTTGGACATCAGATTGCTGCGTATGTTTGATCTGGTAACAGGTGTTTCTGATGAAATTGTCACCGAGATGAGGGAGGTAGGAATCACGGGGGCAGTGAAGGTCTCTAATGGTGTTGATGTCGCCGCCTTCGATATTGGCGCAAAGCCAAGTGACTTGGCGAGTGAATTAGGCTTTAATTCTGGCTGCACCGTTTTGGGCATGATTTCGAGCCTCACCCCTGAAAAGAACCATGAACTAGCTCTTCAGGCGTTATCAAGAATCGGTAGTGAAGATGTCAAGCTTCTCATAGTCGGCGATGGCCCTCTTGATAGTGTTCTGAAGGCACGTGTTTCACAGGCCGGATTAGGATCAAGAGTGCTTTTTCTCGGACGGCGCAGTGATGTTCGGAAAATACTTTCCATGATCGATATATTTCTTCTCCCGTCGTTGCAGGAAGGGTTACCGATGGCCCTTTTGGAGGCGATGGCTTGTGGGAAGGCTGTTATTGCCTCTAAAGTGGGTGATGCCAAAAACCTTGTCACATCTGGTACCAACGGTTTGTTGGTACACCCCTGTGATACTGACGGGCTTGCTGCAGCAATAGAGACTTTGCTGGCAAATCCATCTTTGGTTGCCAAGCTTGGGCGACAGGCAAGGAGAACCGTGGTCGAACAGTTCAGCTCGAGCCGAATGACAGCCCAGTACTGTGAACTCTACGACCGGTTGCTTGGCCCTAAACAGCGGGGTACTCAGTGAGAATTCTTTGGCTTTCACATCTGATCCCTTATCCGCCCAAAGCAGGGGTTCTCTTGCGCAGCTACAATCTGTTGTTGCAGCTAGCAAGAGTCCATGACGTGGATTTACTATCCTTTGTTCAAATGGGATATCTTGAGACTTTTTATCCCTCCTATGAGTCCGGAATAGCGGATACGCGCCAAGCCCTCTCAGCATTTTGCAAACATGTGGAGTTTATCCCCATCCCGTCGGAGCAGCGTCCACTGGGTAAATATTTCCTTGCCGCAAAAAGCCTTTTTACTAAGAAACCGTATTCCATCAACTGGCTCAGCTCTCCGTTGTACTCAAAGGCCCTCTCACGCCTTGTTGCGGAAAACCGTTACGATATCATACATTTTGATACCATAAGTTTGGCGCCATACCGCTTGTTTTGCCCAAGCGTTAAGACTGTGTTGGATCACCACAATATAGAATCACATATGATGTTAAGAAGGGCGGAGAACGCACATCTGCTGGCACGGCCCTATTACTGGCAGGAGGGGCTTCGCCTTCGGTCATACGAAAGAAAAGTTTGTTCCCACTTCGATCTTCATATCACCTGTTCCGAACTTGATGCCCGTAGGCTTCTCAAGGTTGACCCGGGCCTTTATGTAAAAGTGATGCCAAATGGCGTCGATCCTTTGTACTTTTGTCCATCAGGGCGCAGTACCGCTGACAAGACAGTGATATTCGTGGGGTCTATGAACTGGTACCCGAATGTAGAGGCAATGCGCTATTTCATAAGCGCTGTATGGCCGGCGCTCAAGCGTGAGGTTCCTGATGCCAAGCTTCACGTTGTTGGGGCGCATCCGCCCCGATCGCTGTTAGACCTTGCCCAATTAGATCCATCCATCACATTTTTTGGATTTGTCAGTGACGTCCGGCCGTACCTTGAAGAAGCCACCGTCTATGTCTGCCCCATTACTGATGGCGGGGGGACTAAACTGAAGCTGCTTGATGCTTTTGCCATGGGCAAGGCGGTCGTAGCTCACCCCATCGCCTGTGAGGGCATCAATGCCAAACATGGCGAAAACATCATGTTGGCAACCACTGCTGAGGAGTTCGTTTCGAGAATACGTGAGCTTTTCGCCGACTCGAGTTTAAGAGGTGTTATTGGAGGGAATGCCAGAAAATTGGTGCTTTCCAATTACGCTTATGACTCGATCGGAAAGGATTTGTGCGAGAGCTATGAAAGGCTCTGCGGCCTGGGGAGTGAGATTAAGAGATGACGCCTGCGCGAAGATGGCTGGCTTGTTTGCGAGGGAGGGGCGTATGAGCAGGCAAAAGGTGACTGAATTCTTCGACCAAAATGTGGGGGACTATCAGTCCAAGCATTACGGGGGATCCGTCAGAACCTTCATGACAGTGCGGCTGGAAGCTGTGCTTCGGAATGTTGATCGGCTGTCCTTGTCTCGGGGCGCTAAAGTTCTGGATGCAGGTTGCGGCCCTGGAGCGTTGGTGGAAGCCCTGGCACGGCGCGAGCTCTGGGTCTCCGGGCTAGATGTCTCTGAAAACATGCTGGCCCGTACGGCTGAAAGGATGGAGTCCTTAGGGGAAGCCTACCCTGTATCGCTTAAACAAGGAAGCATAGACTCTTTGCCCTACAGCGACGACTCGTTCGATCTTGTCTGCTCTACCGGTGTCATCGAATACCTGGATACGGACCAGTTAGTTTTGCAGGAAATGTACAGAGTCCTGCGTCCGGGAGGGTTCCTCCTGATTTCAGTAACGAATGCATGGTCTCCCGTCAATTCCCTCGACTTCATCGTCGAATTCCTGAAAAGAAGGCACATGTTCTTACGTTGCTTTAACCGTATCTGGACACGGTTGGGAAAAGAACCGGTGCTACCGAGAAGTTTCAGAGTCCGTCGTCATAGGCCGAGCCGATTCAGAAAAAGTCTGAGGCAGGCGGGCTTCGAAGTTTTGGCGGCGGAGTTTTTCCACTTCATGCCTTGGCCACGGCCTCTGGATAAGTTTTTCCCGAAAGCTACCACGAGGCTCGGGGATAAACTGGAACAACTGTGTAAAACCAACCTTGCATTCCTGGGCGAAGGATACCTCGTAGTTTGTACCAAACAAAAATCCAGATAAGCCTGTCTCGCTCACTTCTCTCGTTGAAGCTTACACACTTGGTTGTCCGTCACTGTACTGTAGTGATTCCAAGGTTTCTAGGAGGAATAACTGAGACTCCAATTACCTCCGTGCCCGTTAGATACGCCCCCATCACGCTGCCATTGATGCCGTTTGACGGGTATGACTTACGTTTATAGTCGGAAGCTTTGTTTCCTCCTGGGTTTACGAATCCTGGATCTGTAGTGACGCTGTTGAGATCATATTTGCACGTGGTTTGCCAATTGCCCAAAGTCGTTGCCGTACATACTGTGTCATAAACCCTTGCAGAATATTTCCCCGAACTATAATAATTGTTGAAGTCGAGTTGGCCCGGGTTAGCTGCTGAGTATGTCCAAATTACACTCTGCTGCGGACTTCCGGCAACTATGTTGTTATAAAATGACCATGTTGTGGTTAATTTCGTACCGACACCCATGGCCCCGATGCTTTGACCATAAAAAGTATTATTGTAGATCTTGGCAGTGTTGCCAGCATTCTGACTGGTGTCGAGAGAAATCCCGTAACCGCCGCCTATTACTATGTTCTGATAAATTGACAGGCTAGTCACAAGACCATTGTAGTTCTGTACATAAAAGTTTGCATTCGTTGAGAGGTTCGCCAGGGGACCGAGAAGGTTGTTGTTGTAAACGTCGCTGTCGCTTTTGTATTTGGAATAAATGTTCTCAGTATTGTTGTAAAAAGTATTATTGAAAAAGTGGTTTCCAACAGAATTGCAAGTCCATATTCCAGCAGTGTTATGGTTGTTGTTTGGATCGATGTAACCGTGTATGTAGTTGTTATTGACCGAACAATAACTGCTGTCGAGGACTATTACACCTGCAACGTTATTGCCACTGTTTGAAAAGGTGCCCCCTATTAATTCACAATTTTGTATCGTGATGTAATTGGAATTGTCGATCTGTACTAGTGCAGCAGTACTCGAGTTCTGCGTCGTTACGATAAAACCATCCCATGTTACATACGTCTTGTTGTAAGCACCTATAATGGCTGCCGTTTGCGTTCCGGTATAGGGTGTGCCTTGTAAAATTGCGCCAAAGGGTACCAGACTCTTGAACACAATGGGAGCACCTGCAGTTCCGGAATTGGATGGGTTCAGTATTGGTATGTGGTAGTTTGAACTCTGCATCCCAGTTGCATAGGTTCCTGGGAAGAAGTATACAGTGTCGCCTGCTGCTGCGTTGGCTATCGCGGTTGAAACCGAGCATGGTGTGGATTGGCTGACGGAGAGAGCCCAGGTCGCTGAGCCTGTCGGTGCAACGTAGTGGTCAGCTGCCGATGCAGAGAGAACCGATGAGAACAGAGTCATATGGGCTATAATTGCAAACGTAATGAATGCCTTACCGTTTATCAAGTTGTGTGTTTTTTCCATCTCAGTTCTCCTTAAAAGTTGAAGGCGCGGTTCAACTCATTCCTGCTTTTTGTGACTGAAAGCCGCACTAATGACGCCTTCTGCACAGCCGCCGCTGGATGTCATTTCTTCCGGTTCTTCACTGTCACATACACGTTGGATGCCTGCTTTTGATTCCCCGCCGCATCGTAGGCTATTGCCGTGACAGCATACACACTGTTGTTTGTCATTTTTGTCGTGTCCCAGGCATAATTGTAAGGGGCAGTGGTCAGACTCGTCATTAACTGTCCGCCGACATAAATATTGACCTTCGTGACACCGACGTTGTCGCTGGCGCTTGCGCTGATCGTCACTGTCCCGCTCACCGTACTGTTGTTGCTTGGCGATGTTATGGAAACCGTCGGGGCTATGGTGTCGGGAACCGCGTTCGATACGTTGACGGAACTGCTTTGCGATACGGACACGTTGCCCGCTGCATCGTATGCCTTGGCCGTCAGCGTGTAACTGCCGTTGGTCACCGTCTTAGTATCCCAGTTGTAACTGTAGGGGGCGGTGGCGACGGTGGCCTGCAACACGTTGTTCCTGTAGAACTCCACCTTGCTCACACCCACGTTGTCGCTTGCGTTGGCGGTTACCGCAACGGTGCCGCTCACCGTGGACCCGGAAAGCGGCGAGGCGAGGCTGACGCTCGGGGCGATGAGGTCGTTCGATACGTTGATGGTGAGCGCTTGTGACAACCCGAGATTGCCGGCGGCATCGTACGCCTTAGCCGTTAAGGTGTAGACCCCGTTCGCTACACTTGCACTGTTCCAGGCGTACGAATAAGGAGACATGTTGGTGGCGGAGAGAAGTACGTTGTTCAGGTAGAACTCGACCCTGCTCACCCCCACGTTGTCGCTGGCGCTCGCGGCGATGTTCACTGGACCGCTCACCGTCACGTTGTTGCCGGGGGAGGTGAGGGAAACGGTGGGCGCGGTAAGGTCGTTTGCCACGTTCACCGTTATGTTCTGGGACTGCCCGATGTTTCCCGCTGCGTCATAGGCCTTGGTCATCAGGGTATAACTTCCCGCGGTAAGACCGCTGGTGTCCCAGGAGTAGACGTAGGGAGAGGAGGGGATGCTCGCCTTCAGCACGCCGTTTACGTAAAACTCAACCTTGGTAACCCCAACGTTGTCGGTGGCACTTGCAGTAACCGATACGGTGCCCGCCACGGTGGTCGAAGCTGAAGGGTAGGTGATGGTGGTCGTCGGCGGCTGCATCTCGGCAACAGTGACCACGTTCGAGTATGCACTTTCGTCGCCCGCCGAATCGTACGCGGTGACGGCAAAACTGTAGGAGTGGGAGGGGTCGAGGTTTGATACGGTGGCGTTGGTGAGGCTTTGTACGTCGATAGGCGCGGGACCCTGGAAAGGCTGAGTCGCAGAGTCGGCCTGATAATATAGCTTGTAGCCAACCACGGTGGTGTCCGGTGAGGGGTCCCACTGCAGGGACACGGAGGAGGCCGAGGCGGCACTGCTCATTCCCATCGCCATGATGGCGGCAACGACGGCGTTGACGCACATCTTCTGCAGGCGTACCGCGCGGTTGACCTCGCTCCTGCGCACGTACCCCTCGGCGACCAGGATGTCGCCGAGCTTCCTGCCGCTGTCCCCCTGTTTGGCGAGTGCTCGCCCCAACTGTTCGCGGGTGATGTGGCCGGTGGCGACCAGCAATTCACCCAGTCGGAGTGGGGTTTCTGTCGGGGTCTGCTGGTTCTGTTGCCAATCGAGAAGGCCTTTAAGCTGCAGCTCCGTGAGCATCCCCAGGCGCATGAAAACTGCGCCAAGACGTTCACCGCTCCGTTTTTGTTCGGCGATCGCTTCATCGAGCTGCTGTGCGGTTATCCGCCCCGACTGCACCAGCAGTGCGCCCAGAAGTTGCCGGTCGCCTGCAGCCAGCTTGACAGCATCCTCGATCTGGTTCAGGTGCTGCTGGATGGAGAGGGGGGCTGCCACGTCTTCAGGCCTTAAGACCCCCATCCTGACCAGAACGCCTCCAAGCAGCTCGTGAGTGGTTTTTTGTTCCCGTAGGGCTCTATTCAGGTCCCTTTTGGACACGAACTTGCCATCAAGCAGTATCTGTCCAAGGGCCCGTCTGGAAATCCTTTGAAACAGGTTAGGGCTCTGCATTATCAACTCCTTTCTGCAGGCAAGCGTACTGTCCCGCTCTGCAGTGCCATTTCGTCAGACTACAGCCTGACAGTGCAGCGATGTCGCCATGCTAAGTCTGTGGGACCAGGTGCTTGCTGGGGCGGATGGAGGAGGCTTGAGTCAAGTTTAAATGCTTTCTGCCCACCTGCAATGGTATTATTTTTTATATTTTGTTTCGATTTGTCAAGGTATTAGCGGTGTGAAAGGTTTAAGTTGAGCAGGCTATGACTATCGCGTGCGCCTGTGCCTTGGCTTGATTCAGATTGCATAATTCCCGCTGTCGATTATATTTCCCGCATGATGAAGGTGTGCCACATAATCCTCGAGGCTTTGGCCTGCGGCGTGCCGGTCGTGGCCCCGGCTGTCGGAGGGATCGGCGAGATCCTCGCCGACGGCGTGGAGGGGTACCTGGTCAAGGAAAGAGAACCCGCCGCCTTCGCCAGGCGTTGCATCGAACTAGTCGACGACACCCGACTGCGGCAAGACATGTCCCGGGCGGCGCACCGGAAAGTCCTAGCGCGGTTTTCTGCGGAAAAGATGGCGCAGGACTACCTACGGGTCTACCGGGAACTCCTGGCGGGCTGACACCGGAGCACATCATGCCCATTCTCCTGTTTTTATTTATCTTCCTTGTCTTTTGGGCCTACTTCGGTTACCCACTCTCCCTGTATCTCCTCAGCTACCTTCGACGCCGCAATGTGGCGAAGGCTCCCATCACACCGCCTGTGACTTTCATCATCACCGCATTCAACGAGGAAAAGCGCATACGGGAGAAGCTCGAAAACACGGTGGCGCTAGACTATCCCGCGGATCTGCTGCAGGTGGTGGTTGCCTCGGACGGATCCACCGACCGTACCAACGACATAGTCAGGGAGTACCAAGGCCGGGGCGTCGTCCTTTTGGAGGTTAAGGATCGCGGCGGCAAGGAGAATGCCCAGAAGGAGGCGGTAGCCATCGCCCGTGGGGACATCCTGGTCTTTTCCGATACCGCGACCATCATCGAGCCGGACAGCCTGTACCGCATTACGGCCAATTTCGCCGACTCGACGATCGGCTGCGTGAGCAGTGTGGACCGGGTAGTGGGGCGGGATGGAAAGCCGTGCGGCGAGGGGGCCTACGTGCGCTACGAGATGTGGCTCCGCGATCTGGAGGGGAGGGTGAATTCCCTGGTCGGCCTGAGCGGCTCTTTCTTCGCAGCAAGAAAAGAGGTCTGCCGCGACTTCTCCCCGAACATGCAGAGCGATTTCAGGACACTTTTGAACAGCATGAGGCTGGGGCTGCGCGGAGTGGGGGACACCGAGGTGATCGGGTTGTACCAGGACGTGGCGGACAGCAGCCGCGAGTTCGACCGCAAGGTCAGGACTGTCCTGCGGGGGATCACCGTCTTTTTCAAAAATCTGGAATTTCTGAACCCGTTTCGCTATGGCCTCTTCGCTTACCAGTTTTGCTGCCACAAGCTGCTGCGCTGGCTGGTACCCTTTTTCCTGACGGCGGCACTGCTGATCAACGCCTTTCTTGCGCCTTTCTCACCGCCGTACCTTTTCCTATTCCTGCTCCAGTGCATCTTCTACCTCCTGGCCGTTGCCGGCTGGAAAAGGCCCTCCCTGGCCCGTAGTCTTGCCGTAAAGCTGCCCCTTTATTTTGCCACGGTGAACCTGGCCATCGCCGTCGCCTGGGTGCGCTATCTGCGCGGTAATCGCCTGGTTATGTGGACACCGTCAGAGAGATGAAGCTGCCACGCCTGAAACTCCTAGCCGCACTTTTCTGCGGATTTCTGATCTTTGTGGTCATCCCCTCGTTTACCGAGGTACGGGCTCTTCTCGCCGCCCCCCTGTTTATCACCGAGACGGCAGCGCGCGGCGACGCCTGCTATGTACTTGCCGGCGGCGAGACCGTCTGGGAGCGACTGAACGCCGCCGCCGACCTGGTGCACCTGGGGAGGGTGCCGAGCATCTACCTGATGGACAACCCCGCCCGGGACCAGTACAACGTGCGGGAGGGACGTTCCTGGAGCAGGGGGCGGTGGTACGTCGATTACCTCGTCTGGCGCGGAGTGCCGGCAGAGCGGATCAGGGTCATCCCGGCTGCGGAAGGCTTCTTCGGCACCCGCACCGAGGCTGCGAACCTAGCCTCGCATCTTGATGCCGGAGTCCGCCAGGTGGTGATCGTGAGCTCGGCTCCGCACATGCGGCGGGCGCTTATGGCCTTCCGGGATGCCCTTCCCGCAACGGTAGCCGTTGTTCCCTTCGCGGCCACCGAACTGCGCAGCAGTCAGGAACTCTGCCATCCCCTGTGGATCGAATACGTGAAGTTGGCGGTATACAGCGTGATGTCCCGTTGGAGGTAGAGCTGCAAGCCCTATTTGTGAAAAATGTGATCTGGATCACTGCGGACAGCCGTTAAATTTGATTAAAGAAGGAGCACAATTAGGTACACGACAATACTAAACCATCCGCGAGGGTGGGACGGAAAGCCTATTGGGTCTCTCTGAGACAGCCGGGTCGCCGAAATGCCTGCACTACAGGTCGGTGCCCGGTTTTTTTGCGTCTTGAGCACGGGCTCCACCTCTCGTGGAGGTCCGTGTTGAAAACCAAGCGCGTTCTGCAGCTCCTTCTCCCCCTTCTTTTGGTTCCTGCCGCAGCTTTTCCCGCAACGGTGAGCCTTCAGTGGGACCCGTCCACCGATCCTGATCTCGCCGGTTACCGTGTTTACTACCAGGCCAACTCCTCGGCACTCCCCTTTGCCGGCAACGGCGCAGTCGAAGGGGCGGCACCCGTGAACGTCGCTAACAGCACCACCGCTTCCATCAGCGGCCTCGACCCGGGCAGCTCCTACTATTTCGCGGTCACCGCCTACAACTCGAGCGGCGCGGAAAGTGCGTACTCCAACGTGGTCCAGGTAAAAGAGATGGTCCCGCCTGTGGTGGATATCGCCGTCTCGTCCGCAACCACTACCCTGAGCGGTACGGTTTCCGTAGGCGTCGACGCTCAGGACAACGTCGGCGTCACGAAGGTGGAGCTCTACGTGGGCAACACGCTGCTGGGAGCGGGGAGCACGGCTCCTTGCGCGTTCAACTGGCAGACCGCATCCATGCCCCCGGGGCAGTACACCCTTTCGGCCAAGGCCTACGATGCCGCCGGCAACGTGGGGACCACGGAGAAGGTCGTCTACGTAGCTGGTGACACGTCAGTCCCGACGGTCACCATTTCGGCTCCCGCCAACAGCAAGCAGGTCAGCGGCACCGTCACCGTGACGGCCGGCGCCACCGATAACATCGGCGTCACATCTTTCGCACTTTACGATAACTCAAGCCTCATATACGCGGCGAACCAGGGTGCCATCAGCTATAACTGGAACACGGTAGCCGCAGGCAACGGGAGTCACACCCTGGTTGCCATTGCCTCCGATGCCGCCGGAAATGCAGGTTCCGCCAGCGTGACCGTCAACGTCGCCAACGATGTCGTTGCTCCGTCCGTCAACCTGGTGCTGCCTTCCTCTCCGTATCTCAAAAATGCCAACCTGAAGGTGGCGGCGTCGGCCCAGGACAACGTGGCCGTAGTCCGGATGGAGGTTTACCTGGACGGGGTTCTGCTGTTGGGGACCAACTCGGGTTCCATCAGCGCCACGACCAAGGTGGGCGCCGGAAACCATACCGTCACGGTCGCGGCGTACGATGCCGCCGGGAACAAGGGGACCAAGGCCATGAACGTGTCGCGGTAGTGCCAGCGCGGCTGCGCGGCTAAACGCGCGGTTTTTAGCCGCTTTCTTTAAAAAAACTGTTGCTTTTCTCTTATGAATCAAATAGTATCCGCTCCCGATGGAGGGGTTTCCCGTCCAGCTAAAATGAATACAGGTACACGATAATACTAAACCACCCGCGAGGGTGGGACGGAAAGCCTACAGGGTCTCTCTGAGACAGCCGGGTCGCCGAAATGCCAAGTACTGGTGTCGCGGTCCCGGCTTTTTTCATTTCCCCTATCACTCCCTTCCGAAAAAGGCGTACGGCCGAGGCCTGTCATGGGAGTGAGCATGCTATCTAATGGAAAAGCCAACACCTTTTCCGCCCTTTCCGCCTTGTTGTCTGTTGCAATTCTACTCATCGTTGCCCCTGCCACCTCTCTTGCCACTGATGTCTCGCTAGCCTGGGACCCAAGCCCCGACCCCGACCTCGCGGGTTACCACATCTATTACCAGGCGAACTCCGGTGCCTTTCCGTTTCAGGGGACCGGGGCCATCGAGGGTAACGCCCCTGTCGACGGAAGAAACAGCACCTCTGCGACGATAAGCGGGCTGGATCCGGCAAACTCCTACTATTTCGCGGTGACCGCCTACAACTCCTCTGGTGCCGAGAGCGTCTACTCCAACATCGTCACGGTGCCGGAGGCGCTCCCCCCGACTGTCAGCATAACCTCGCCGGCCAATAGCGATGCGGTCTCCGGGACGGTGACCGTCACCGCTTCGGCTACCGACAACGCCGGTATCGCTAGGGTGCAGTTCCTGGTGAACGGGGTACCGGTCTTCGAGACGGCCAAGCCCCCCTACAGCTTCGCCTGGAACGTCGCCTCCCTGGCCAAGGGAAGCTACGACCTTGCCGCCAGGGCGGTCGATGTCTCCGGCAACGAGGCGGTATCGAAAGCGGTCACCGTTTCCGTGCCTGGGGACGTGATCTCCCCCACGGTATCCCTTGTCACCCCGTCACAGGCCAGTGCCGTCGGCGGTACGGTCTCCATCTCCGCCAGCGCAAAGGACGATGTCGGGGTCGCAAGGCTCGAGCTGTACCTCGACGGGACGTCGGTTTACAGCGGTGCCCAAAACACGGTGAGCTTCGACTTCAACAGCACACTTGCTGCAAACGGCAGCCATATCGTGAGCGCCCGGGCCTACGATGCAGCCGGCAACACCGGCTCCGCGTCGGCCACCTTCTCGGTCTACAACGCCGTCAAGCTCACCGACCCGACCCCGCCTGCAACGGTCTCGGCGCCCCTCACCATAGCGGATGCCCAGCTCGCGCTGCAGATTGCCTCGAGCCAGGTTGCCCCGGGGAGTGAGGAGCTTTTGCGCCTGGACCTTGCCCCCTACGTGAACGGCACCTCGCAGCCCAACGGCAGGATCGATACCGGCGATATCGTGGTGATCCTCTCGCTGCTTACGGGGAAGATCTAGATGGGGCACATTGGATTATGGAGGGAAATGATGCGGTTTGTTAAGCGGGTCCTGGTGGCCCTTATGGTGATGACTCTGGCTGCCTGCGGCGGCGGTGGGGGAGGAGGGGGGAGTGCGGTAGGGGGAGCCGATTCCGGCGTTCCGGACCGCACCGCTCCCAGCGTGGCGCTCACCGCCCCGGCGGAGGGGACCGTGGTGCACGGGGTCACCCTCATCAAGGCCGCGGCCTCCGATGACGTGGGGATTGAGCGGGTGGAGTTCTACCTGGACGGGGTGCTGCAGGGAAGCGCCACCAGTGCCCCATACTCCTTTTCCTGGGATCCGTCGGGAGTCGCTAAGGGTAGCTACAACTGGACCGCAAAGGCCTATGACGCCGCCGGCAACGTGCAGACCTCCACCGAAGTCGCGGTAACCGTGCCGATCTACGCGGCGATGAGCACCGTGTTGAGCGGCAGTACGGCGGTAGGGACGGTGTTTCTTGCCGGGCTCCCGGCGGCGGCTCCTTACGGGGTGAACTTAGTGGTGACCATGCCGACGGGTGCGACCCTTGCCGGCGCAGCCGCTTCCGGACCCTATGCTGCGAGCGGTATGGTCGGCACCTCCGGTAGCAATGCCGTCATACTCGCAAGCAGCAACCTTGCCTCGGGAGAGATCCTGAAGCTTTCCTTCACCAATGTTCCCCCCGGAGCGGTGGCGGGGGATTTCGCTGTCGCCGTGTCGGCGGTGTTTGACGGTGGGGGCACCCAGATCCAGTAAGGTTCGGGGCGGTATAAGTGGGGCAGGGGGGGCTAGTGCCTCTTGTGGTTCTGTCTCGCGTCGAAGAACCCCTTGTTCAAGAGGATCGCCTTGCCGTCCAGGATGCTGATCGCCTGAGACTTCTCAAGGCTGCGCAAGACCCGGCTCATGGTCTCGCGGGTCACCGAAGCGTAGCTCGCCATCTGCTGGTGCGTCATCTTCACGTCGATGATCACGCCGCGGTCGTCGCGCACGCCGTAAAGCTCCCCCAGCCGGTCCAGGAGGGATAGCACCCGGTCCTGGGCGTTCTCGGCGTTGAAACTCAGGATCTTGATCATCTCCCATGACTCGCGCAGTCGGCTGCACAGAAGCTCGATGATCTTTTTGCGGATCTCCTCGTTGCGCAAAAGGTACTCTTCGAAATCCGTTTTGTGCAAAAGCCCGATCACCGAGTCCTCGTGCGCGATGATGGTCGCCGGCGAGGTCTTGTTGTCCAGAAGCGACATCTCCCCGAAGAAGTCGTTTTTCTTGTGGATGGTGATGATCTGCTCTTTCCCCTCGTCGTTCATCTTGACAACGCGCACCTTCCCGGAATAGATCAGGTACATATAGTTCGAGGTATCCTCCTCGTAGAGCACTATCTGTTCCTTCTCGTAGTTCTTTTTCCTGAACAGTTTCTCGACCTGTTCCACCTGTTCCGGGGTGAGGGAGGAGAAGAATGGGATGCTGCTGATAACGCAGGATTCCTGTTTCTGTCTTTGTGACGCCGGTCCTGTCATTTTACCGCCTCCAGCTTGCAATTTACCCCAGTCAATCGGTGATTTACCACAAACAATTAGCACTTGTCAATTTGTGCCTTAGGCTGTATAGGTATAGCTGTGTTCAGCGCGGCTCTGTGAGTGCCGCTATTCTTTACCAGGAGGATCTCTTGACGGCAGAACGTATTATTTCGGTGGTGGGGTTGGGCTACGTCGGCCTGCCCGTCGCAGTGGCTTTCGGAAAGTGCCGTACCACCATAGGTTTCGATATAAACCGCAACAGGATCATGGAACTGCGCGAGGGACGCGACCACACCGGCGAGGTGGAGGCCGCGGACCTGGCCGAAGCCGACATACTCTTCACCGACCGCGTCGAAGACCTGAAAAAGGCGGACTTCCACATCGTCGCTGTCCCCACCCCCATCGACCAGGCCAACCAGCCTGACCTCACCCTCATGTACCGCGCCAGTGAAACGGTAGGCAGTGCCCTGAAAAAGGGCGACATCGTGGTCTACGAGTCGACGGTGTATCCCGGTGTAACCGAGGAGGAGTGCCTCCCGATCCTCGAGCGGGTCTCCGGGCTCAGGGGAGGGGTGGACTTCAAGGTCGGCTACAGCCCCGAGCGGATCAACCCGGGGGACCGGGAGCACACCTTCACCAAGATCAAGAAGGTGGTCTCCGGGCAGGACGCCGAGACCCTGGAGGTCGTGGCGCAGGTGTACGGCTCCGTGGTGACCGCCGGCGTCTTTCGCGCCTCCTCGATCAAGGTGGCCGAGGCGGCGAAGGTGATCGAGAACACGCAGCGCGACCTGAACATCGCCCTCATGAACGAGCTTGCCCTCATCTTCGACCGGATGGGGATCGACACCGGGGATGTGCTTGCCGCCGCCGGGAGCAAGTGGAACTTTCTGAACTTCCGCCCCGGTCTCGTCGGGGGGCACTGCATCGGGGTGGACCCCTACTACCTGACCCACAAGGCGGAGAAGAACGGCTACATCCCGCAGGTGATCCTCGCCGGGCGGCGCATCAACGACGGCATGGGGAAATTCGTGGCGCAGCGCGCCGTGAAGGAGATCATCCGGGCTGGGCACCACGTGCTCGGCTCCTACGTCACCGTGCTCGGCCTTACCTTCAAGGAAAACTGCCCGGATCTCAGGAACTCCAAGGTCATCGACATCGTGAAGGAGTTCGAGGACTACGGCGTCGAGGTACAGGTGTGCGACCCGATGGCGGACCCCGAAGAGGCGCATCACGAATACGGCGTCAGTATCATGCCGATGTCGAAGCTAAAGCCTGCGGTCGCGGTGGTGGTCGCTGTGGCACACCGCGAGTACCAGGAACTGGGCCCCGCCGATTTCGCGCGGCTCATGGTGGCAAACCCGGTGCTCATCGACGTGAAGGGGCTCTTCGACAGGGAGCTTATGAACGGGGCCGGGATACGGGTCTGGAAGCTGTAGCAGGGGTCGGCCGGCCGAGGGGATGCCATGGCGCTTTCGCTGATCGCGGTTTTGTTGCTGCTTGTTACCGTACTGCGCATCGTGCAGTTGGAGAAGCGAAGCGCCGTCCGCAGCTTTCTGGCATTCCCCGTCCTCGCCCTGGCGGTCCTGGAGCTTGCCGACCTGTTCGCCCTCGAATCCTTTTGGCCCGCGAGGGATTGGAAAAGGACGGGGCTATTCGTGGAGGCGCTCCTGCCTCCCTTGTGGCTCCTTCTTAGTCTCACTTATGCGCGTGAGCTCCCGGAGCGCGGGCTCACTGTCCGGACACGGGTCCTCCTCGCCTGTGCCTGTCTGCTCCTGTTGGTGCCGGCTTTTCTCCCCGTCACCTCCTTTTACTACGCCCCGGATTTCCCGGTGGAGCCGCTGCTTTTTCTGGCCGACGCGGGTTTCTATTTCTACATCGCCATCCTTGCGCTGCTCGTGATGGCGCTCATCAACTTCGAGTCCACCCTGGCGCACGCCTCGTCCGAGGCCCTGTGGCGCGTGAAGCTCGACATCGTGGCGCTCGTCGCGACGCTGTCCGTGCTCGTGTTTTACTACTCGAACGCGCTCTTGTACCGCTCCATCAACATGGAGCTCGTCCCGCTGCGCTCTTTTGTTTTCATCGTCGCCTCCCTCATGATGCTCTATGCCCGCACCCACTGGCGCGGCAGCGCCCGGGTGAAGGTTTCCCAGGCGGTGTTGCTGAAATCGGTCGTCATCTCGGTGATCGCGGTCTATCTCATCCTGCTGGGGCTTCTGGGGGAGGGGATGAGGTACTTCGGGCCGCAGTTCCCGCGTGTGCTCACCCTGGCCCTTTGCTTCTCAGGCGGCATCCTTTTGCTGCTGCTCCTTCTCTCCGAGCGCGCCAACCGCGAGTTCAAGGTCTTCCTGCACAAACATTTCTACCAGAGCAAGTACGACTACCGCTCGCAGTGGCTGGGGCTTACCCAGAGGCTCGCCACCTTTGACTACGCCGACGAACTGGCGCACCGGGTGCTACAGGCCTACTGCGAGATCTTCGGCGTGCGCGGTGCGGCCCTGTACCAGCACCAGAAGGGGGTCGGCTGGTACTGTGTCGGCGGCCTTCTGGAGTTGGAGCCTATGGCCGAGACCATCGAGGACGACAGCCCCATCCTCGCTTCGCTGCGCGAGAAGCAGTGGGTCTTCAGCTCCTCCGATGCGAACCCCGAACTGACGGAGGCCGACCGCGCCCTGCTTGCTCGCTACGACATCTCCTTCGTGATCCCTCTTTCTGAAGGGGAGGCCCTTTCCGGCTTCATCGTGCTGGGTGCGCAGATCGTCCCGGACGAGCAGTACCGCTACGAGGATTTCGACCTGATGAAGACCATCGCGCGTCAGGTCTCGGTCGCCATGCAGCACCAGCGTCTTTCCGAGCAACTCACCCAGGCGAAGGCGATGGAGGCGGTCGGAAGCCTCGCCACCTTCGTGGCGCACGACCTGAAAAATCTCGCAGCCACCATTTCGCTGGTACTGCAGAACGCGGGCGAACACATCGACAACCCCGAATTCCAGAAGGACATGCTTAACAGCCTCGGCAACACCACCAAGAAAATGCAGGGCCTCATAGGACGCCTGCGTAACTTAGGGGAAAGCGAACTTTTGCAGAGGCGTCCCGTCGAGATCCTGTCCCTCGCCAGGCGCTGCGCCGAGATGGTGCAGGGACGGACGATAGATGTGACCGGGAGCTGCCAGATGGTCCTTGGCGACGCGGAGGAGTTGCAGAAGGTGCTTTTGAACCTCTTTTTGAACGCGGTCGAGGCCTCCGCGCCGGAGACCCCCATAACCGCCGAGGTGGGATGCAACGCCTCCCCCTTCATCAGGGTGACCGACCGCGGCTGCGGCATGTCGCCGCGCTTCATCAGAAACGATTTGTTCGTCCCATTCCGCACCTCGAAACGGACCGGTTTGGGGATCGGGCTTTACCAGTCGCGGCAGATCGTCGCGGCGCACGGCGGCAGGATCGAGGTCGCAAGCGTCGAAGGGGAAGGGACGGTGTTCACCGTCCACCTCCCGGTCGCGCAGGCCGAACCGGCAAGAGGGTGCAGCGCCGCCGCATAGAGGAGGAGTAGTGAAAAAGCTTCTTATTGTCGACGACAACGAGGATATCAGGCAGCAGCTCAAGTGGGGGCTGACCCAGGAGTACCAGGTGCTGCTCGCCGGAGATGCGCGCGAGGCGCTCTCCCTTTTCCGAAGCGAACACCCGGCTGTCGTGATCCTCGACCTCGGGCTGCCGCCGTACCCGGACAGCTCCGTGGAGGGGTTTCGCTGCCTGGACGAGATGCTTGGGCTGAACCCGGTGACCAAGGTGATCATGCTCACGGGAAACAACGAGCGTGAGAACGCGCTGAAGGCGATGCGCATGGGGGCCTTCGACTTCTACGCCAAGCCACCCGTGCTCACCGAACTCAAGGTGATGATCGGGCGCGCCTTCCATATCGCCACCCTGGAGGAACAAAACAGCTCCATCACATCCAGCGCCGAGCCGGAGGAACAATGGGGGATGGTCGGGCGATGCGCCGAGATGCAGGCTGTCTACACCACCATCAGGAAGGTTGCCCCCTCAAACGCACCGATCCTCATCACCGGCGAGAGCGGCACCGGCAAGGAACTGGTCGCCGCGGCCATCCACGAGGCGAGCCAGCACCGCAAGGGGCCGCTCGTTGCGATCAACTGCGGCGCCATTCCCGAAAACCTCCTCGAGAGCGAGCTCTTCGGGCATGAGAAGGGTGCCTTCACCGGTGCCCATACCGCGGTGCGCGGCAAGCTGCAGTTCGCGCACAAGGGGACCCTTTTCCTCGACGAGATCGGGGAGTTGCCGGTGAACCTGCAGGTGAAGCTTCTGCGCTTTCTCCAGGAGGGCCTGATCCAGCGTGTCGGGGGGAGGGAGGAGATCCCGGTCGACGCCCGCACCACCTGCGCGACCAACATCGACATCCAGAAGGCGATCGAGGAGGGGCGCTTCCGCGAGGACCTCTACTACCGGATCGGGGTGGTCACCATCAAGCTTCCCCCACTGAGGGAGCGCGGTGACGACGTGCTGCTGCTTGCCGACAACTTCCTGCGTCTATACTGCAAGGAGAACAAGAAGAAGGTGCGCCTCTCCCCGGCCGCGATAGCCTTTTTGAAGCGGCACGATTGGCCGGGCAATGTGCGCGAGCTGAAGAATCGGATCCAGCGTGCCGTCATCATGTGCGACGGCTCCAGCATCGGCCCCCTCGATCTTGGCTGCGACTTCGAGCCACCCCCTGTGCCGGTTTCTTCGAACGACGGGCTTTCGCTTCGCGAGGCGCGCGAGCGGATGGAGCGTGAGATGATCCTGAACGCCATCGAACGCCAGTCTGGGAACATCCTGAAGGCCGCCGAAGAACTCGGCGTCAGCCGCCCCACGCTCTACGACCTGATGAAGAAACTCTCCATCCATCAATGAAAACTTAAGTGTTCTACGTGAGGGGACGCATGGGGTAGGGTGCAGGCAGTAAAGGCTGCGTGAGCAAGAGAAAAGGCCGCCTCACCTTTGAAAGGGGAGGCGGCCTTCCTTTTTCTGCGTCTTAGAAGCGCTCGAAGTCGCCGTGGTCGAGGTTGATGGCTACCCCTTTGTCGACCGCGGCCTGTCTGGCGCGCGCCCTGGTGTCTTTCTTGGCGCTCGTCCCGGAGTAGGTGAGGGAGGCGGCCTCGCGTGCCCTTGTCCCCATCTCCCTCCGCCCGGCCGGGGCCTCGGCGCTGTTCACGTGGAAGAAGGAGATGGTTTCCTGCAGCTGGGCCGCCTGCGAGGAGAGCTCTTCGGCGGTGGATGACATCTCTTCCGCCACCGTGGCGTTTTTCTGGATCACCTGGTCCAGCACCTGAATCGCCTGGTTGATCTGCTGCGCACCGCCGTCCTGCTCCTTGCTTGCCGCGCTGATCTCCTGAACCAGCTCCGCGGTCCTCTGGATGTTGGGCAGTATTTCCCCCAGAAGGGCCTCCGCCTTCTCCGCGATCTCCACGCTCGAGGTGGAGAGTGTCGATATCTCGCCGGCAGCCTTCTGGCTGCGCTCGGCGAGCTTTCTCACCTCGGCCGCCACCACCGCGAACCCCTTGCCGTGCTCACCTGCGCGCGCCGCCTCGATGGCCGCGTTCAGCGCGAGCATGTTGGTCTGGCGTGCGATCTCCTCGACGATGGAGATCTTCCCGGCGATCTCCTTCATGGCGGCTAAGGTCTCTGCGACGGCCTTCCCTCCCTCCTGCGCGTCAGCGGCCGATTTCACCGCGATTCTCTCGGTTTGCATCGCGTTGTCGGCGGTCTGCCTGATGTTGGCGCTCATTTCTTCCATGGAGCTCGATGCCTGCTCGGCGGAGGCCGCCTGCTCCGTTGCCCCCTGCGAGGTGTTCTCCGCGTTTTCTGCGAGCTCCTTGCTCCCTATGCTCACGTTGTCCGCCGCCTGTTTCACGTCCAGTACCACGTCGGAGAGCTTGCGCACCATAGCAGCGAGGTCCTTTAGCAACTCATCCTTCTCCGAGCGCGGCGTCACTTCGACGGTCAGGTTTCCGTCGGCTATCTCCTTGGTGATGCCGATCACGCCGTCCATGGCCTGTTTCACGCTTTTCAGGCTGTCGTTGATCCTGGCGAAGTCGGAGTGTGTCTCCTTCGTGTGCTTGTCCGGCTGCACGATGGCGAAATCGAGGTCGAGGTCCCCCTCCGAGAGGAGCCTGAGGTTCGCGGCCATCCGTTCGATCTCCACCTTGGTGTAGTCGCGGTTCCTTATGATCGCCGTCAGGTCCTGGACCACCTCGACGTAACCGATCTTCTCCCCCTTGCGATTCAGCAGGTACGAGGTGTCCTGTTTGCAACCCGAGCCGCACCAGTCGAAGTAGCTCTCGCCCACTCCCCTTTGCAGCTGTTTGATGCCGCACCCCTCGGTGCTGCAGATGTTGGCCGCGGCGTTGCTGCAGGCAAGCCCGAGCGCGGTGACCCGGTCTCTGATGCGCCCCTCCTTGACCAGGAGCGCCTCGAAGGGTTTGTTCAGGAAGGTCCAGTTCATGTCGTTGTCGGTGACGTGGATGGGGAAGGGGACCGCGTCGATGATCGCCTCGTACCAGTCGTTCTTATCGACCACCACGTCGAGCGTCCGGTTCACGCCGTCCACGATGGCGCGAAACTCACCCTGGTGCCTGGAAGCGTCGGAGCGGGTCTGGAACTCACCGGCCAGCGCCGCGTTGACCAGCTTTTCCGTGTCCTCGATCATGGCGCCGACGGCGTCCTTCACCCTGGAGAGGCTCGCGTTGATCTTCACGAAGTTCTCGCGGGTTACGCCGGTATGCTGGTCCGCATCCGCCACCTGCAGGTCGAGGTCGAGATTCCCCAGCGCCAGCCTGGTCAGGTTCTCAGCCATGCGCTCAACCTCGGTATGGGTATAGTCGCGGTTTCTGATCATGGCGGTGAGGTCGGTCACCGTCTCTACGTAGCCGATCCGCTCCCCCTTGCGGTTTATCAGGTAGGCCGTGTCCTGTTTGCATTCCGACCCGCACCAGTCGAAGAAGCTCTCGTTCACCCCTTTGTGCAGCTGCTTTATGCCGCATCCCTCGTTGTTGCAGATGTTGGCTGCGGCGTTGCTACAGGCAAGTCCCACGGCGGTGTCGCGATCCTTGATGCGCCCCTCGCGGACCAGGAGCGTCTCGAACGGCTTGTTCATGAAGGTCCATTTCATGTCGTTATCGGTTACGTGCACCGGAAACGGCACCGCGTCGATGATGGCGCGGAACCAGTCGTTTTTCTCAATGAGCCGTTCGCATTCCTCTTCCAACGACTGCGTCCTCGCGCCGACGGCGCGGGAGAGCCAGACCCCAAGCGCGAGGGTGGCTATACAGGCCGCCACTGAGACACCCACTCCGATCCCCGTCGAGCCCCGCATCGCGACGAGACAACCCGCCATGCCGAGCAAAGCTGCGACGGCGAATCCGACCAATACCTTTGCCTTCAGTTTCAGTTCCCCCATTTTTCTTCCTGTCCTCTCTTCGGGTTGTAGTGACGGCGCCAGAACCGGCGCTGGATAATTCAGCAGTCAGGCACGACAGACATGCGGCATCTCGGGAGCAGAAAAGGTAATTTCTGTGCTTTCACCGGACGTGATTCTTTACAGAATTGGTTGCTTCTTCGGAGGTGGGCGAATTTAATGTAGGAGAAAATGGTTGGTCATATCTAACGTAAGAAGGGGGCGTTACCGGGATAGCTTACGATTTCCGTATAACAGGCTGATAGTGCGGATAAAAAAAGTATACAGAACGGTAAATGTATTGCATTTTTTTTGGCTAATCCTGTGCTGACTGCATTCATCATCTCATCCAAATGGGGCCGCCCCAGTTTTCCGGGTGTCTTTTTAGGTCGGTTACACTGCTTGTGGCGAGGTGGGGCGGCGGGCTTTTCAGCGTGGCGTCGAAGAGGGAGAAAAAAAGGGCTGGCATCTTCTGCCGGCCCTTTTCACGTTCAAATGTCTTTTACAGTCCCGGTGGGGCTGGTGGCGGGGTCCAGGCTGCCGGTGGTCTCGGTACCGCTGAGCCGAGCGGGCGGCTTTCACAAGCAGGACAGCTGACGGTACCGCTTCCGAAACAGGCGCTGCAATCGGACTCCCAGATATCGAGCACCGCGACATAATACCTGTTACCGGTGCCACCGCACTCGGGGCAGGTGACGGTCCTTTTGCCTTTGCAGTCCATACAAATTGCCATTATCAAACTCCTTCCGTGCCGTGGCACGTGTGACTCGTTGCGCAGGAGTAGTGCAGTATAAAGTATGAATGTGAGCTGTCAATTAAAATTAACAAATTTTTAATTTCATTTGAGTCGCCGCTCCTGTACCTACGTTAAGACGAGAGGTAGCGGCACATCGCGCGACAGGTAGCGGCATATCGTGCGATAGGTCATGGCACATCGTGCAATAGGTCGTGGCACATCGTGCAATAGGTCGTGGCACATCGTGCAATAGGTCGTGGCACATCGCGCAATAGGCCATTGCACATCGTGCAATAGGTCATGGCACATCGTGCAATAGGTCATGGCACATCGTGCAATAGGTCATGGCACATCGTGCAATAGGTCGTGGCACATCGCGCAATAGGCCATGGCACCTCGCGCAATAGGTCATGGCACATCGTCCCATAGGTCGTGGCACATCGCGCGATGTGGAGCTCCATTCAAGCTGAATGGCATGCCGCACCACCCATATGGACCTCGGCTGGAGGCAGCGGTGATCTGCTTTGGGGAGAGTGGAGGTTACAGATTGCTTTCCCGGACCAACAGTGCCGCGGCGTTGCGTGTGATCTCCCCGAGGAGGCTCTGCTTCTGCGCCTCGATGTGTACCACGCCGCGCAGGGGGACCAAGGGAACCGTGTGAGGAGCGCAGTTGTCGAGACGTACCCTGAACACCGGGGTCTGCGGGATCTGTGCACCGCGCGCGTCGGGGCGGGTTGGTAGTGGCCCACCGGACGACGAGGCGAGCATGGGATCGTCGATCTCCGGCACGTTCACCCGGTCGATGTCGGCTACCGTGCAGCTCACCGGGCCGAATTCGCTTGCGTCCGGCAGGAAACGGGCGCGAGCCCCAGGCTGCAGCCACTTAAGGTCGCGCTCGCCGACGTAGCTGTCGATCCGGTTACCGGCGGTATCGGCCAGCAGGTATAGTGGTTCTTTCGCCGACACCCAGACCCCCGGAGCGATCTCGTCGTTTCGGGCCACGATTGTCCCGTCGAACGGGGCCCGCAGGGTGAGCCGGTTTCGCTCTCCTTCTAGCCCGGCCTGTTCGCTACGGTCCACTTCGTAGCGGCGCTGAGGTACCATCCCCTGGCTCAATAGTTGCGGGTCGAAGCTCTGCCTGGCTGCCTGCCACGCCGATGTCGCTGCCGAGGTGCCGGCCTTCTTTATCTGGGCCTCGAGTTCAGGGACCTGCAGCTTGGCGAGGAGCTCTCCGCGACGGACCTTTGCGGTGCCGTCGTCGGCGGTCTGAAGCAGCATACCGCCGCGCGGCGCCGAGACCTGCTGCTCGCGTGCAGGCAGAAGCACCCCCGGCGCGGCGACGTCCCCCTGCCAGGGAACCACGAGAAGGGCGATCACCCCTGCCACGAGTAGCAGGGTGGTGAAAAGGGCGAAGTTTAAGGTGATGCGGTCTCTCATTTTCCACCAGTCGGCCCCCTCGCGGTAGAAGGGGAGCAGTACGAACCAGCCGATCTCGATCCCGAAGAGGAAGATCCCAAGGGCCTTGAAGAAGTAGTGGTAAACCAAAAGCGCGATGCCGATGAAGACGGAAAAACGGTAGGCCCAGACGGCGTAGGCGAAGCCTACCAGAAAACGCCTCCTCCCTCGCGAGGCCGGTTCAGGAGGAGGGTCCTTGAGGCCGAAGAGCCTCTCACGCAGCCACCAGCGCCCGAAGGCGAAGGAGCGCGCATGCAGGTTTGGGATTCCGAGGAGGTCGGAAAGGAAGAAGTAGCCGTCAAAACGCATGAAGGGGCTCGCGTTCAAGGCGATGGTCATCAACAGGGTCGTTGTCGCCAGCATGAAGGCCGCTCCCCGCCACGGCCCGTCGGGAAGGAGCAGCCATGCCCAGAGGGCGGCCAGGGCCAGGATGAGCTCGGCCAGCACCCCCGCCGCCCCGACCGCGAGCCTTTGCCGGCGTGAGGTGAGCTTCCACACCTCGTTGGTGTCGGTGAAGAGCATAGGGGTCATTACCACGAAGGCGACCCCCATAGCGGGGATGCGGCACCCGAAGCGGTGCGCGGTGAAGGCGTGCCCGAACTCGTGGATGACCTTGGCAAGCGGGATGATGCACCAGAGGGCGAAAAGCGCCTCGCCGCCCCGGTAGGCTGTGAAGGCGTGGGCGAAGAGGTCCCACTGCCGCGAGGCGAGGTAGAGACCAAGGGCCGCCGCCACGAGTGCGATCAGGAGGAAGACCTTGGTGTAGATCCATCCGACGAGGGGCGAGGTGGTGTCGAGAAAGCGCTGCGGTCTGAAAAGGGGGACCCGGAAGAAGAGGTAGTTGTGCAAAAGCCAAGTGGCGCCGCCGAGCTTGCGGGCCCGTGCCGCCGCGACGAGGTAATCGGTCCCGGCTGCGGAGGGGAGGTCGAGCAGGAAGTTGCGCTGCAAGAAGGTGGTCACCTCGGCGAGGTCGGTCTCGGTAGCGTCGAGGGTGGTCTCCCGGCGGACCGCTTCAAGCACCGCCGCGACTGATCCCAGGTGCCAGCGGGAGAGGATCTCGAAGGCTGGCCAGGCGAGCAGGTAGTAGCGGTTGTTCGCCGGATCGTGCAGGGTCCACCCGGGCGAGCCGTCCGGGGCCGTGGGGGCCGGGAGTAGGTCAAGCTCCTGCCGTAGCGGTGGGAGTGCCAGGTTCACCATCCCAGCCTCTGGCGCAGTGCCGTTATGGGGCGCCGGAAGATGAGGCGCCCGAGGCTGACCTTTTCACCATAGATGCGCACCGTCCCGGTGAGCCCCAGCCGCGGCGGTGTTGCACCCGGGGCGAAGTCGGCCTTCAGCCGATACGCCGCGTACCCGGCCGGGTTCAGCTCCGGCTTGAACGATGCGTAGCGCAGGGTCCCTTCCACGGGATGCTGCGGGTCCGTCCCGAGATATAGCTTCACCCTCGAGCCGAGTTCCAGGTTCATCGCGTCCGCGACCGGGAGGTGGATGAGCATATCAGCCCGGGCAGGATCGGCGATTACCAACACCCGTTCACCGACCGAAACGTTCTTCCCTACCCAGTCGCTCTGATCTGTGAACACCGCGATCCCGGATCTCGGGGCGCGCACCTGGAGGCGGTGGAACATCTGTCGCGAGTAGGAAAGCTCTGCCTCCTTCTCTTGCATCTTCCCGCGCCTCGGCTCCATCTCGCCACGGGTCTTGTCGTCGGAAAGCGCCATCTGCACCGACTGGCGATATTCCTCGCTCGCCACCTCGTAGGCCTTCGCCGCCACCCCCATCTTGGCGCGCAGTGCGGAGCTGTCGTATTCGAACAGGAGATCCCCCTGGCGCACCGGCTGGTTCGGGTGCAGGTAGAAACGGTCGATGACGCCGTCCAGTGGGGATCTGACCACGAAGGGATCCTTGGGGGTCACCTCGGCCGGTGCGAGCACCGAGAGGCGAACGGGGTAGAAGAGGGCGGCGACGGCGAGGGCCACCGGGATCAGTTTGAATGCCCCGCGGAAGACGCCGCTTCTCGGTGCTCCGCGCCTTTTTCCACCCGCAAGAGCCCACAGGGCGTGCGCGTATATCGAGGCAAGCTCGTCAAGGAGGGTGAGTTCCCCCTCGAGCCACTCCTCGTCACGGGCAAAAAGCAGAAGTCCGAGGAGGGAGCCGTCCTTGCCGCGCAGCGGGACGACCGCCGCGTGCGCCGGAAGCCATTCCCCCCAGCGCTCTCCGAGGGCAGCCGGAAGCTCCGAGGGGCCGGTCGCGCGGCTTTTCTGTTCTTTGCGCCAGTTCGGAAAGACGCGGGCTAGCCACTGCACGTAGGGTGCGCTCGGATCGCTCTCCGGGAGCCCCGACACCGCGTAGACCCCCTTTCCCTGGAGCCACAACGCCCCCTGCCGGTAACTGAGGACCTGCTTGGTCTCATTGACTGCGATGAAACCTACTTCGCGGGGATCGGCGGCCTGACGTGCCCGCCGCCCGATCTGCAGGAGCAGCCCCATCCCGAGCAGCCGTTCATCCTGGATCTCGGTCATCTCTGCCCCTTGGCGAAGCTCGCCGTCCCGCTCATCCCCGTCACGAGCTCATCGTGGTGCCCCACGATCTCGCCCATGACCGGAACCGTCTGGCTTAAGGGGTCGATGCGGGCACCTATCCTCACCACCCGCGCCTCGTAACTTTTCCCCAGCTCCTCGATATGCACCGTGAAGCGCCCCTTGGTGCGCAGCCAGGAGAGCCAGCGGGAGGGGACGATCATCCTCACCTCGAGCCTGCTCGTGTCGAGGAGGTCCATGAGCGGCTTGCCGGGCGAGACGTACTGGAAGCGGTCCACCTGGAGTTTCGCGACCCTTCCTGAGAACGGCGCCTTCATGGTGCATTTCGAGACGGTCACCTGCATGGCGGACACCTCGGCATCGGTTTCCTTCACCTTGGCGCGGGCCTGGTCGACCTCGAGGCTGCTGATCGAGTTCAATTCCGCGAGGCGCTCGCTCACCTTCAGGGTCTCGCGAGCCGCCTCGGCCGTCGCCTGCGCCTTTTGCAACTGCGCCTGGAGCAGCGAGCAGTCGAACTCGACCAGGAGCTCTCCCTGTCGGAAGGAGTCCCCCTCTTTGAAGGGGAGCTTTAGTACGTTTGCCGCGATCTCCGACGAGAGCGTGGTCTGCTGTGCCGGTGCGAGTTGGATGCGGACCATTCCCTCACCGGTGGAGACCCCGGGAAGGGAGACGATACCTGCCAGTGTGCAGGCAAGAAATGAAACCAGGCGGTTGGCCCGGCGAAACGAAAGCAGGAGGTGAGGAATCTTCATATCGGTTCCTTCTGTGAGCAGATTAGCGCAGCCCCGCCGGAAGGGGGGGCACCGCCGGTGTGACCGGCGCGGAAGACCGGCAAACGGCACGTTGATAAAACTTCTCCGGAGCCGGGCACTTGGTATCCAACTGGTTCCTGATCGCCAGGGACAGCTGCGAAAGCTCGTGGGACCCTACCGTTTCCGGCAGCGGGTCCTGCCCGAGGCTTGCGTTCACCTGCCCGTAAGCGTTCTGCACCGCGGCGTAGTTCTGGTAGTTGCGGTATTCCGCCATGAGCGTGGAGGTTGCCGAACGGATCTCGTTGATCCTGCTCTGCGAACCGCTTGCCGCAGCGTTCCTGGTCTGCTCGTAGATCTTCTTCTCCACGTCCCTCAACTCGCCGGCCAGTTCGTACTGGCGTACCTGGGTCTGGTAGTTCTGGTACGCGATGTGGACCTGGGTGAGGATCGCCATGCTGAGCGCCATCCGCTGCGCCTTCACGAGCTCAGCCTGTCCCTTGGCCAGCTTGTACTGGCTCGGGCCGCTCAGCAGGCTCATGAGGTTCCAGGTCATCCGCGCGCCCCCCTCGATCCAGCTGTTGTTCACGAGGAGGCTGTTGGAGTCGTAATTCCCTCCGACGTTCACCTCGATGCCGGGGAGCATCCTGAGTATGGATTTGCGCACGTCCGCCGCGCTGATCCGTTCGTTGTAATCGGCCTCGACCAGCTCCGGGCGCTGCAGCAGGGCCTTTTCCTCCATGGCGCTAAGGTTGTCGCACAGCCCCGGTACATCCATCCCTGGCGGGACGACGAGGTTGAAAGGTTGTCCCGGGGGGAGGTTCATCAGTGCGGCCAGGCGCGGCTTGGCCTGTTGCAGTTCATCCCGGAAGATCTCAAGCTGCTTCAGTACCTCAAGCAACGTCTTACGGTAATTGAGCGTCTCCAGCGGCGGGCGCAGTTTCTCCCCCTCGACGCATTCGATGTCGTTCAACGTTTTGCGCACCTCGGCCAGCAGCGGCTCGAAGCGTCCTTCCATCTGCTGCGCCCCCAGCGCCTGCCAGTAAGCCTGGCGCACCTGCTGGATGATCGTGTGCACCACCTTGCGGCGACGCTCGTTCATGATGTGGGCCCGGTCCGCCTGCTGCTTGGCCTGAAGGTAGCTCACTCCGAAGTCGAGGATGTTCCAGCTAAGGGTGAGATCGGTGGTGAAATGGTCCCGGACGGAGGAGTAGGAGGGGACCAGCGACTGCTCGTGAGTCTTGTAGTTAATGCTGGAAGAGGCGTTGTAGTTGTCACGCTGTGAGTAGCCGGCCGAGGCGACGAGATGCGGCAGCATGTCGTAGGACATCGCGTCTGCCTGCCGCAGAGTCAAGGCATCTTCCATTATCTTTATGCGATGGTCGAGGTTGTATTTTAGCGCCCGCGCCATCGCCTCTTCGAGCGTGACCGGGGCCTGTACCGTTTCCTGCCCCTCGTACATGGCCAAGCGGTCCGCGGCGACCCGGGACATGAGATCGCTTGTCGACAAAGGTTTTGTATGTACGGCGCAACCCGTACCGAAAAGGAATAATGACGCGATCACTGCGTACGGCGTTGTTTTCCTCATGCTGGCTCCTGAATTCTTACGACTCGTTTGATCGAGAATCATACGGCGTGCCCCTTCTTGGCGGGAGTTTTATCGAACATCTTCACCAGTTCCATGCTGCGTTGCCTGTTGTTCTCCCCAGCAATTTTATCGGCTAAAGAAGCACGACCTTTAAGGGCGCGATGTGGCGACAGTTCGGTGCCGCGATCATTTTTTGCGTGCGGCGCTTCCGGTTTCTCCTGGGCAGGTTTTTCAGCCGGTTCCGCACCGCCGGCGGCGGGTTTCTGGGGTACTGCGTTCGGGCGGGCCGGGGCGATGGTCAGCTTGAACACCGTCGATGCCGCGTTTCCCTTGGCGTCGCTCGCCATGACCTTCACCTCGAAGGTTCCTGTCGCATTCGCAGGCGGACGGTTGACGATGAAACGGCCGGTAGTTGCGTCGAAGCTCAGCCACTCGGGAAGCGGCTGGCCGTTGGACAGTGTCGCATCCACTTTCACCTCTGCGCCGGGCTCGGAATGCCTGAAGACACCGGAGGGGAGGGCGAAGGTGGAAACGTCGTTGATCTGGACCTCCTGGGGCGCCGGTGGATTAACTACGTAGAGTGCCAGGTCGCTCACCGTAGCGTGGCCCGCATCGGTCCCGAAGACGACCACTCCGTTGGAGATGGCGGCAGTTGCAGGGCCCGTTCCTACACTTTGGGACGTCGAGGTCCTGTCAGAAATCTCAGTTGATGAAGACTGTGCCGGAACGGTCGGCTGGGCTGCTGCCCCCCCGGAAGTGGAAGCGTCCGATTGGCCGGAACGGGCATCGGTTGAGGAAGTAGCACCCTGGGTATTCGCCGTCGTTACGGTGAGCTGGAACTGGACCGCTGCCGTGTTGCCGTTCGTGTCGTGAGCGGTGACCTTGATGTCCACTGCGCCGGAGGTCCCTTCCGGCGGAACGGCGGTAAAGCGACCGGTGCTCGAGTCGAACTTGATCCAGTCGGGGAGCGGCCTGCCATCGGTGAGGGTCGCCTCGAGGGTCACCTTGTCGCTCGTGCCGTTCTGGACGAAGACTCCGTTGGGAAGGTTGAATGCCGTTGCCTGTTGGGCGTTGGCCTCCTGGGAGGACGGCGTCTGTGCCGCGAACAGCCCTTCCTGCCCGGCGGTCATGTCCGAGCGGGTGTAGTTGACGACGCCGCTCTGCTCGGTTTCCGCCGGAGTGCCTTCGAAGGCTGTGGGTGTTGTGTCGGCACTGGTTTGGTTGGAAGAAGTGTGAGAGTCCGTCCCGGTGATCAGATCTGTAGTCGTGGAGGGGGACGTTGCGGTCGGCGTGGTCGGCGCAGGCGTCGACGGAGCGGCAGTCGTGTCCGTCCCGGTGGTGGTGTGCGGCGTCGAAGTGTCGATTTTCAAGGTGAAAGCGCTGGCGCCGGTATTGCTGTTCCCTGCCGCATCGGCGGCAATTGCGGTAAAGGTGTGGGTCCCGTCGGAAAGGGCGGCCGTGGGGGTTACGGTCCAATTGCCGTTGCTGTCCGCGGTGGCCGTTCCGATGATGGTGGTCCCTTCGTAGATGGTGACGGTGCTTCCCGGTTCGGAAGTGCCGACGAGGGTCGGAGTTGCGTCTTTTATCGTGCCGTTGTCGGTGACGCGAGCAACTGTGGTGTCGGCGTCGTCGACGGCAGCCTGGATGGCGGGTGTCGGCGCTGTTGTATCGATGTGTACGGTGTAGCCGTCGGCAGTCGAGGCGGAGTTTCCGGCCGCATCGGTGCTGGACGCTGTGAAAGTATGAGTGCCGTTGCCGAGTGAGGGCGCGGTAAAGGTCCAATGGCCGGAATTGTCGGCCACCACGGTCCCCACTAGTTCGCCTCCGTCGAATACCTTCACTGTACTACCGGCCTCGGCGGTACCGGCCACGGTCGGGGAGGTGTCGTTGGTGTAGGCGTTGTTGGCTACGTTACCGGTTTCCGGTGCGAAATCGTCCGTTACCGTGTTGATGGTGGGGGCGCTGGGAGGGATAACGTCTACGTTGTACCCTTTGGTAGTCGTGGCAGTTGTTGAACCGCCGCCTGCGCTGGTGGTGGTGACGCTGGCGTTGATGGTCATGTCCGTGTCGGCGGCGAGCTTGCTGCCCGGGACGTTGATGCTGAAGGTCCTGGATGCGTCGACGGTGCCGGTGTAGTTCGTCCCGTCAACTGTAATGGTTACGGTGTCGCCGGTCTGTACGTCACCGCCCACGGTGCCGGTAACGGCGACGGTCCCGGCCGCCTCGGATATGTTGAGGACGTTGTCGGAGGTGATGCCATTGAGCGTCACAGAGGCAGTCGGTGCGGTGACGTCTTTGGTGTATGCCTTAGTCGTCGTGACAGTCGTAGCGTTACCGGCTGAATCCGTGGTTGTGACGCTTGCATCAACGGTGAGATCCGCATCGGCGGCGAGCTTGCTGCCCGGGACGTTGATGCTGAAGGTTCTGGAGGCATCGACGGTGCCGGTGTAGTTCGTCCCATCGACGGTGATGGTTACGGTATCGCCGGTCTGCACATCACCGCCCACCGAACCGGTAATGGCGACGGTACCGGCTGCTTCGGAGATGTTGAGGACGTTGTCGGAGGTGATTCCATTCAGCGTTACAGACGCAGTCGGTGCAGTGACATCTTTGGTGTATGCCTGAGTCGTCGTGGCAGTCGTAGTGTTACCGGCTGAATCCGTGGTTGTGACGCTTGCATCAACGGTGAGATCCGCATCGGCGGCGAGCTTGCTGCCCGGGACGTTGATGCTGAAGGTTCTGGAGGCATCGACGGTGCCGGTGTAGTTCGTCCCATCGACGGTGATGGTTACGGTATCGCCGGTCTGCACGTCACCACCCACTGTGCCGGTGATGGCGACAGTACCCGCCGCCTCGGAGATGTTCAGCACGTTATCCGAAGTGATGCCATTGACCGTTACAGATGCAGTCGGGGCAGTGAGGTCCTTGGCGTAGGCCTTGGTGCTTGTTGCCGTGGTTGAGTTCCCGGCGGCATCGGTGGTGGTCACGCTGGCGTCAATGGTGAGATCCGTATCGGCGGCAAGCTTGCTGCCCGGGACGTTGATGCTGAAAGTCCTGGAGGCGTTCACAGTGCCGGTGTAGTTCGTCCCGTCAACGGTAATGGTTACCGTGTCGCCAGTCTGTACGTCACCGCCCACGGTGCCGGTGATGGCGACGGTACTGGCAGTTTCGGAGATGTTGAGGACGTTGTCTGAGGTGATGCCATTCACCGTTACGGATGCTGCGGGGGCATTGAGGTCTTTGGAGTACGCCTTGTTGTTTGTTGCAGTTGCAGAGATACCTTCAGCGCTTGTGGTGGTAACGCTTGCGTCAATGGTCGAATCCGCATCGGCAGCAAGTTTGCTGCCAGAGACGTTGATGCTGAAAGTCCCGGAGGCGTCGACGGCGCCGGTGTAGTTCGTACCGTCGACGGTGATGGTTACGGTGTCGCCGGTCTTTATATCACCACCTACGGTGCCGGTGATGGCGACGGTACCGGCAGCTTCGGAGATGTTGAGGACGTTATCCGAAGTGATGGTGTTCAATGTCACAGACGCGTTTGGCGGCGTGAAGTTAAGGGTGTATGACTTCGTGCCGTTTGCGGTTGTCGAGTTCCCGGCGGCATCGGTAGTAGCCACGCTCGCGTCGACGATGAGATCCGTATCGGTGGCCAGTTTGCTACCCGGCACGTTGATGCTGAAGGTTCTGGAGGCGTCCACGGTGCCGGTGTAATTGGTCCCGTCGACGGTGATAGTTACGGTGTCACCGGTCTGTACGTCACCGCCCACGGTGCCGGTAACGGCGACGGTCCCGGCAGCCTCGGAGATGTTCAGCACGTTATCCGAAGTGATGCCATTGACTGTTACAGATGCAGTTGGTGCTGTGACATCTTTGGTGTATGCCTTCGTGCTTGTTGCAGTGGTTGAGTTACCGGCGGCGTCGGTGGTGGTCATGCTTGCATCAATGGAGAGGTCGGCATCGGCAGCCAGCTTGCTGCCCGGAACGTTGATGGCGAAGGTCTTGGATGCGTCCACGGTGCCGGTGTAGTTCGTCCCGTCAACGGTAATGGTTACGGTGTCGCCGGTCTGCACATCACCGCCTACCGAGCCGGTGATAGCGACGGTCCCGGCCGCCTCGGAGATGTTCAGCACGTTATCGGAAGTGATGCCATTGACCGTCACAGATGCAGTCGGTGCGGTGACGTCTTTGGTGTATGCCTTGGTGCTGGTTGCAGTGGTGGAGTTCCCGGCTGCATCAGTGGTGGTCACACTTGCATCGACGGTGAGATCCGCATCGGCAGCAAGCTCGCTGCCAGGGACGTTGATGCTGAAGGTCCTAGATGCGTCCACGGTGCCGGTGTAGTTCGTCCCGTCAACGGTAATGGTTACGGTGTCGCCGGTCTGCACATCACCGCCTACTGAGCCGGTGATAGCGACGGTCCCGGCCGCCTCGGAGATGTTCAGCACGTTATCGGAAGTGATGCCATTGACCGTCACAGATGCAGTCGGTGCGGTGACGTCTTTGGTGTATGCCTTGGTGCTGGTTGCAGTGGTGGAGTTCCCTGCTGCGTCGGTGGTGGTCACGCTGGCATCGACGGTGAGATCCGCATCTGTAGCAAGCTTGCTGCCGGGGACGTTGATGCTGAAGGTCCTGGATGCGTCCACTGTACCGGTGTAATTGGTACCGTCGACCGTGATCGTTACTGTATCGCCGGTCTGGACATCACCGCCCACGGTGCCGGTAATGGCGACAGTCCCGGCCGCCTCGGAGATGTTGAGGACGTTATCGGAAGTGATGCCATTGACCGTCACAGATGCAGTCGGTGCGGTGACGTCTTTGGTGTATGCCTTGGTGCTGGTTGCAGTGGTTGAGTTACCGGCGGCGTCGGTGGTGGTCACGCTTGCATCAATAGTGAGGTCGGCATCGGCGGCGAGCTTGCTGCCCGGGACGTTGATGCTGAAGGTCCTAGATGCGTTCACGGTGCCGGTGTAATTGGTACCGTCAACGGTAATGGTTACGGTGTCGCCGGTCTGCACGTCACCGCCCACAGTGCCGGTAACGGCGATAGTTCCGGCGGCCTCGGAGATATTGAGGACGTTATCCGAGGTGATGCCATTGACCGTTACAGATGCAGTCGGTGCAGTTATATCTTTGGTGTATGCCTGAGTCGTCGTGGCAGTCGTAGCATTACCGGCTGCATCAGTGGTGGTAACGCTTGCGTCGACGGTGAGATCCGTATCGGCGGCAAGCTTGCTGCCAGGAACGTTGATGCTGAAGGTCCTGGAGGCGTCCACTGTACCGGTGTAATTGGTACCGTCGACCGTGATCGTTACTGTATCGCCGGTCTGGACATCACCGCCCACGGTGCCGGTAACGGCGACGGTCCCGGCCGCCTCGGAGATGTTCAGCACGTTATCGGAAGTGATGCCATTGACCGTCACAGATGCAGTCGGTGCGGTGACGTCTTTGGTGTATGCCTTGGTGCTGGTTGCAGTGGTGGAGTTCCCTGCTGCGTCGGTGGTGGTCACGCTTGCATCAATAGTGAGGTCGGCATCGGCGGCAAGTTTGCTGCCAGGGACGTTGATGCTGAAGGTCCTGGATGCGTCCACGGTGCCGGTGTAGTTCGTCCCGTCGACGGTGATGGTTACAGTGTCGCCGGTCTGTACGTCACCGCCCACGGTGCCGGTAATGGCGACAGTCCCGGCGGCCTCGGAGATATTGAGGACGTTATCCGAGGTGATGCCATTGACCGTTACAGATGCAGTCGGTGCAGTTACATCTTTGGTGTATGCCTGAGTCGTCGTGGCAGTCGTAGCATTACCGGCTGCATCAG